>NZ_FMDN01000017.1:0-127700 GCF_900090245.1 Micromonospora halophytica | reverse complement strand
CCGAGCGCCGCCCCCGAGCGCCGCCCCCGAGCGCCGCCCCCGAGCGCCGCCCCCGAGCGCCGCCCCCGAGCGCCGCCCCCGAGCGCCGCCCCCGACCGCCGCTTCCGGCCATGGTGGCGCTGGCCGCGAAGCTGGACGGTCCGGTTCTGCGATCACGTGTCGGCTTCTGCGACCACCTGTCGGCGATCCACTCGTGCGATCAGGTCTGTAGTGCCTGAGGGAAGCACTCTGTCCCCAGGCCATCGACTTGTCCACAGGGTTGTCCACAGGTACGCGGTGGGTGTTGATGGCGGCGGTTGGGCGGGCGAGCATGGTCGCCGTGCTGTCACCTTCCGCTCCCGTTGACCTCGGTGCCACGCTCCGCGCCCTGCGCCGGGCTGCCGACCTCAGCCAGCGTGAGCTGGCCGCGCGGTCCGGAGTGCCGCAGTCGACGATCGGCCGCCTGGAGTCCGGGCAGACCGACGACCCCGGGTTCCGGACGGTCGAGCGGCTGGTACGGGCCGTCTCGGGTCGGCTGGCGATCTGGCTGCCGGGCACGGAACACGCCGCCGAAGGGACTGCCGGCCCCGGTCCGGGGTGCCGTCACGGCGAGGCGGGTGACCCTCACGGCGAGGCGGGCCGCCCTCACGGCGAGGCGGGTGACCCTCACGGCGAGGGACGGTCGGCCGGCGAAGACAGCGATCGGTGGGCGGGCAGTGATGGCGGGCCGGAGACCTGCTTCCTGCCGGCCGTGCCGCACGAAGGGCTGCGGGACGCCGCCGACCGGAACTGCCCGCCCCACCTCGACGCGCGGGAGGTGCGTGAGCCACGGGACTGGCCGGGCGCATGGTGGGCACCCTGGTTCAACCTGCCGCCCGCGCAGTGGCCGCTGCCGCTGCCCGCGATCACCTATCACCGTGACCGGGAACGGCGGGACCAGCGGCGCAGGTCGGAGCGGGTCCGGCGAGAGTGCGTAGTACGCCGGGTCGAGGACTCCCGGGCACCCACCGGTTGGCGGTTCGTCGCCGAGCTGCCCGACGGCGAGCTGGTGGGTGAGCTGCGGGCGTACGAGCGCACCCCGCACCTGGCGTACGGGGACGACGAGTCGGTGTGGCCGCGTGAGCTGGTGCTCGACGGCGTCCTGGTGGCTCCGGAGCACCGGGGGCTGGGTATCGGGCGGCGATTGGTGCAGGCGCTGCTGCACCGGATGGACGAGCGGGGCATCCGGCTGGTGTCCGGGGTCGCCGAGTGGCCGGGGGTGCGGCTGCTGGCGGGCTGCGGCTTCGAGGTCACGCACCGGACGCCGGTGATGCGTCACGTCCGGCCGTCAGCCCAGCGTCCCGGCCGCCTCGGGCAGCGCCCTGGCAGCCTCGGTCAGGGCGCGGAACGCCTCGGCCATCCGCCACGATCCCCGGTCACGCGGGCCGATCGGGTTGGAGACGGTCCGTAGCTCGACGAAGGCTAGGCCGGCCTGGGCGGCGGCGACCGCCACCCCGTACCCCTCCATGGCCTCGGCCACCGCGGTGGGGTGCCGGTCGGCGAGGGCGCGGGTGCTCGCGGCCGTGCCGGTCACGGTGCTCACGGTCAGGATCTCACCGGCGGTGGCCCCGGGCAGCGCCGCGCTCAGGGCGGCGAGCAGTTCCGGGTCGGCGTCGACTACCGGTCCGCCGCCGAGCAGCTCCGGCGGCATGCCCAGCTCGTCGATCGGGATAAAGCCGTCGGGCGACTCCGCGCCCAGGTCCGCGGCCACGCTGCGGGTCCCGAGGACCGTCCCGGCGACGGGCACGCGTCCGGCGAAGCCACCCGCGATCCCGGCGCTGATCACCGCACGGTACGGCCGGCCCGCCGCCTCGGCCAGGGTCAGCAGCCGGGCGGTCGCGGCCCCGGCCACCGCCGGACCCACCCCTACCGGCCGGACGGTCACCGTCGGATCGGTCAGACCGGCCCGGACCGCCTCCGCCTCGGCCGGCACGGCGGTCAGCACCAGCAGTCCGGTCACGACACCGGCCCCGGCGACTCCCGCCGCCGTTCGTCGTCGGCGCCGCCGGCACGGGGGACGGCCGAGGACGGCCGGTAGATGTGGTACCCGGGCGGGGCCAGCCCGGCGTCGTCGGACGGCTGCCCGGTCGGGGCGGGCGAGGTCGGCGCGGCCTGCGCCGCGGCCTCCGCCGCGTCGTCGTCCACCGGGGTCCCGTCCACCAGGGTGTCGTCCGGCGTCCGGCGGTGCCCGTCCCGGCCGGCCTCCCGGTCGGCGGCGGCCCGGTCGGCGGCGGCCTGCGCGGCGGCGGCCTGGTCCGCCCGGGTCGCCTCCCGGTCCCGGTCGGTCAGCTCCTCGTCGGTGAGCGGCCGGCCGATGAGGCGTTCGGCGCGCAGCCGCCCGGCGACCAGCGCCCCCCGGGCGGCGGCGAGCACCCCGACCCCGGCGGCCACCGCGATGCCGATCCGCCCGTCGAAGGGGACGAGCCCGAGGCCGCCACCGGCGACGAAGGCGAGCATCAAACCGGTCTCGGAATGGGCGAACGAGCTGGCCCGCAGCCGTTCCGGGATCCGCTCCTGGATCGAGGCGTCCACGGCCAGCTTGGCGATCCCGCTGCTCATCGCGGTGACCAGGCAGAGCACCGCCACCATCGGCAGCGAGAACTTCACCGTGGCCAGGACCGCCACACCCGCCACGATGATGATCGTGCTGGACTGGATGGCCGCCGGCCGGTGGATGCGCAGCCGGGTGCCGAGCGCGGTGGCCAGGAAGCCGCCGACGGCCAGGGCCCCGCCGACCAGGCCCAGCGCCACCTGGTCGCTCAGTTCCCGGCCGAAGAAGTCGGTGGTCAGGTCGCCCTTCTTCAACGCGAACGCCAGGAAGAGCAGCAGGAAGCCGTAGAGCGCGCGCAACGCCGCCGCCCCGATCAGGGTGGCGATCACCAGCCGGCCGGCCGGGCGGCCCCGGCCCAGCGGACGGTCGCCGTCGCGGCGCAGTGCACGCAGTGGTCGGGGCACCCGCTCCGGAGGCTCGGAATCCGCCTTCGGCGGCAGCCGCAGCGCGATCACCATGCCGACCAGGAAGATCACCGACGCGACCCGGAGCGGCCACTGCGGCCCGAACCAGAACGCGGCCAACCCGATCGGGGCCACCAACGCGCCGGCCACCGTGCCGTAGACGCTCGCCCTGGCCCCGACCTGGGACAGCCCGAGGCCCTCCGGCAGCAACCGGGGGACGGCGGCCGAGCGGGCCACGCCGTACGCGCGGGAGAGCGCCAGCACGCCGAACGCGGCCGGGTAGAGCCCGAAGCCGCCGATGTGGTCCGAGATCAGCCAGGCCAGGAAGGCCCGGCCGAGCATGGTGGTGGCCAGGGCGTACCGGCGGCCGTGCCGGAAGTGGTCGAGCAGTGGCCCGACCACCGGCGCGAGCATGGCGAAGGGCACCATCGTGACCAGCAGGTAGAGCGCCACCTTGCTGCGCGCCTCGCCGAGCGGGACGTCGAAGAAGATCGTCCCGGCCAGCCCGATCGCGATCAGCGTGTCGCCCGCGCAGGAGATCGCGTGCAGGTCGAAGAGGCGGACCATGCCGACCTCGTTGCCCGCTCCCCTGGCCCGGGCCGAGCCGGCCCGCCGGGTCATCCAGCGTCCGCTGCTGACCGAGCCACGGAGCAGCAGACGTACGGCGCGGACGCCCGTGCCGACGGTCCGGCCGAGGACGGACCGTCCGGAGCGGGAGGACAGCGGCATGTGCACCATCCTCGCCCATCCGCTCCACGCGCGTCGCGCCAGTGGTGGAAGAGGCCGCCGGGGGAGTCATCGGGGAGTCCCTGTCGGGCGGCGGCACGCATGGGGAACAATGGTCGGGTGACCAGGCCCGCCTCCACCCGTGCCGCCCGCCTCGACCAGGTCTGCGCCGCCGCCGTCGAGGTGGCCCGCGACGCCATCACCGAGGTGGAACCCTCCGACGTCGGCGACCATCTGCGCGCCGTCGCCGAGGGCGACCGGGTCGTCACGCACTACTTCGAGTGTCGGATGGGCGGTTACCGCGGCTGGCGCTGGGCCGTCACCGTCACCCGGGTGGCGCGGAGCAAGCACGTCACCGTCTGCGAGACGGTGCTGCTGCCCGGCCCGGACGCGCTGCTCGCCCCCGGCTGGGTGCCCTGGCAGGAGCGGCTCAAGCCGGGCGACCTCGGGCCGGGCGACCTGCTCCCCACCCCGGCGGACGACGAGCGCCTCGCCCCCGGCTACCTGCTCTCCGACGACCCGGCGGTCGAGGAGGTCTCCTGGGAGCTCGGCCTCGGCCGGCCCCGGGTGCTGTCCCGCGAGGGGCGTGCCGACGCGGCCCAGCGCTGGTACGACGGCGACCACGGCCCGGCCGCGCCGATCTCGGTCGCCGCCCCGGCCGCCGCCCGGTGCGGCACCTGTGGCTTCTACCTGCCGCTCGCCGGCGCCCTGCGGCAGTCCTTCGGCGCCTGCGGCAACTTCTACGCCCCGGACGACGGCCGGGTGGTCAGCGCCGACCACGGGTGCGGCGCGCACTCCGAGACATTGGTCGAGACCGCCGAGTCCGCGGTCGAGGAGCTGCCGACGGTCTACGACGACAGCGCGGTGGAGGCCATGTCGGTCAGCCGGGCGCCGGGCTCGGTGGAGGCCGCCGAGCCGGGTGAGCCGTACGGCCACCCCTGACCGCGCCGTCCGGCGCCGTGACGCGCCGGGCCCTGCGCCGGCTCAGCCCTGACGGGCGGCCTGCCGGCGGCGACGCCGGTCGGCGTCGTGCCGCATCATCACGGCCAGGCCGGGAAAGCCCCACAGGAATCCGGCCAGGCAGGTCCAGAGCCAGTTCTCGTGCCCGTGCTCGGTGAGCCAACCGCGGAAGAAGACCAGCAGGACGAGGCCGGCGACGGCCCAGGCGATCAGCCCGGCGACCGCGAACGGCACCATCGGCGGGTCGAGCGGCTCGGGGCGCGGCGGTTGCTCCTGTGGCACGGGGCAAAGCGTACGCGATCAACTTTTCCTGCCGGCCCCTGATCTGGGACGATGCGCGCGACAACGGAAGATCACCTGCGAGGACCTGATGGCCATTGCGCCGCCGGACAACGGCACCCCGTCCGATCCCGCCCACCCGCGGAGCGGTTTCGACCGATTCTTCGAGATCTCCGCCCGTGGCTCGACGATGAGCCGCGAGGTCCGGGGTGGACTTGCGACCTTCTTCACGATGGCGTACATCGTGGTCCTGAACCCGCTGATCCTGGGCGGCGCCGTCGACGGTGACGGCAAGAAGCTCTCGATCCCCGCGATCGCCGCCGCGACCGCGCTGGTCGCCGGCCTGATGACGATGCTGATGGGCGTCGTCGGCCGCTTCCCGATGGCGCTCGCCGCGGGCCTGGGCGTGAACGCGCTGGTCGCGTACGAGATCGCCCCGGAGATGACCTGGGCCGACGCGATGGGCCTGGTGGTGATCGAGGGTGTGATCATCGCGGTCCTCGTGCTCACCGGCCTGCGGACCGCCGTGTTCCGCTCGGTCCCGACCCAGATGAAGACGGCGATCGGCGTCGGCATCGGTCTGTTCCTCACCATCATCGGCCTGGTCGACGCCGGGTTCGTCCGGCGGATCCCGGACGCGGCCAACACCACCGTGCCGGTCGGTCTGGGCATCAACGGCAAGATCGTCAGCTGGCCGATGCTGGTCTTCGTGGTCGGCCTGCTGGTGACCCTGGTGCTGGTGGTACGCCGGGTGCGCGGCGCGATCCTGATCGGCATCCTCGCCTCCACCGTGCTGGCGATCATCGTGGAGGCGGTCGCCAACGTCGGCCCGTCGTTCGTGGACGGCAAGCCCAACCCCAAGGGCTGGTCGCTCAACGTGCCGGAGCTGCCCCGGCAGCTCGTGGACATCCCCGACCTGTCCCTGCTGGGCAACTTCAACGTGCTCAACTCGTGGAGCCGGGCCGGCTGGCTGGTGCCGCTGATGTTCGTCTTCACCCTGCTGATCACCGACTTCTTCGACACCATGGGCACGATGGTCGCGATCGGCCAGGAGGGGAGCATGCTCGACGAGCAGGGCACCCCGCCGCGGGCGAAGGAGATCCTGCTGGTCGACTCGATCGCCGCGGCGGCGGGTGGCGCGGCGAGCGTCTCCAGCAACACGTCGTACATCGAGAGCGCCGCCGGTGTGGCGGAGGGCGCCCGGACCGGGGTGGCCAACCTGGTCACCGGCGCCCTGTTCCTGCTGGCGATGTTCCTCGCGCCGCTGTCGTTGGTGGTGCCGTTCGAGGCGGCCTCGACGGCGCTGGTGGTGGTCGGCTTCCTGATGATGACCGCGGTACGCACCATCGACTGGACCGACTACGAGATCGCCATCCCGGCGTTCCTCACCATCACCCTCATGCCGTTCACGTACTCGATCTCCAACGGCATCGGCGCCGGCATCGTCTCGTACGTGGTGATCAAGCTGGCGAAGGGGAAGGCGCGCGACATCCACCCGCTGCTGTACGGCGTCGCCGCGCTGTTCATCCTGTACTTCCTGCGCGGGCCGATCGAGTCCGTGCTGTAACACCAGCACCTGCTCCGGGCCGGGGAGCCGAACCGGATACCCGGCCCGGAGCAGGGCGAACTTCTCGTGAGCATGGTCATATCGCATGTCGTTAGCCAGGCT
The DNA here is from genome assembly GCF_900090245.1 of Micromonospora halophytica. Classification (GTDB taxonomy): domain Bacteria; phylum Actinomycetota; class Actinomycetes; order Mycobacteriales; family Micromonosporaceae; genus Micromonospora; species Micromonospora halophytica. Next base: position 121,093 of record NZ_FMDN01000017.1, on the reverse strand, counting down.
CATTAGTTAAGCTAACGACTGTGACGGAGCGGACGGTGACGGCGAAACGCGTGCCACCGGCGCAGCTCGCACCTCAGCTGCGTGATGCGATAACCCGACTCAACCGGAGGGTCCGGCAGGCCCGCCCGGTGGGAGACCTGACGGTCACCCAGCTCTCCGCGCTCACCAGCCTCAAGCTGGCGGGCGCGTTGACGCCCCGGGAACTGGCCGACATCGAGCGGGTGCAACCGCCGACGATGACGAAGATCGTCGCGAAGCTGGAGGAGCGCGGCCTCGTGCAGCGCACCCCCCATCCGACCGACGGTCGCCAGGTCATCCTGGCAGCGACCGCGGGGGGTCGGGCCGTGCTCGAACAGTTCGAGCGGGCCCGCAACGAGTGGCTGGCCGACCGGCTGGCCGCGCTCACGGAGGGCGAACGGGACACGCTACGGCGGGCCGCCGAGATCCTCCAGCAGCTCGCTCGCGCCTGAGCGCCCGTACCACCGGGTCCGCGCCGTCCGTTGTGGATACGGCGTACGACCCGAGGAGGCGCACCAAGAGTGCAGGCGAAGCTGAGCACGATGTTCCAGTCCCTACAGGTCCGCAACTACCGGCTCTTCGCATCCGGGCAGCTGATCAAACTGATCGGCGTCTGGATGATGTTCATCGCCCAGGACTGGCTCGTTCTCGAGCTCTCCGACGACTCCGCCACCGCACTCGGCGTGGTCACCGCGCTCCAGTTCACCCCCGTGCTGCTGCTCACCCTCCTCTCCGGCCGGCTCGCCGACCGGTACGACAAGCGCATGCTGCTCTTCGTCGCCAACGCCTTCTGGACGGTGCTGGCGTTGGGCATGGCCGCCCTGGTGATTACCGACCTGGTCCAGCTCTGGCACGTCTTCGCCTTCGCCGCCCTGCTCGGCACGGCGAACGCGGTGGAGACCCCGGTGCGGCAGGCGTTCGTCAGCGAGCTGGTCGGGACGCCGCTGCTGCCCAACGCGCTCTCCCTCAACGCTGCCACGTTCAACTCGGCCCGGATCGTCGGGCCCGCCGTCGCCGGCCTGGCCATCGCCGCCTTCGACGTCGGGCCGGTCTTCCTGGTCACCGCGCTCAGCTCGATCGCCCCGCTGGTAAACGTGATCCGGATGCGTCCGGCTGAGCTGCACCGGGAGGCGCTGCTACCGCGCGACGAGCGGGCGTCAGCGAAGGTGATCGACGGGCTGCGCTACGTCCGCCGCCGCCCCGACCTGCTGCTGCCGATGGTGATGATCTCGGTGATCGCCACCTCGCTGTTCAACTTCCAGCTCACCCTGGCCGCGCTGGCCAAGACCGTCTTCGACACCGGGGCGGCGTCCTTCGGACTGTTCAGCAGCGCGCTCGCGGTCGGCGCCCTGGCCGGGGCGCTGGCCGGCACCGGACGGCGCAGCCGCCCATCGGTGTGGCTGGTGCTCGGCGCGGCGGTCGCCTGTGCCACCTTCGGCACCCTGGTCGGGCTCGCGCCGGCGTACTGGCTGGTGGTGGCGCTGCTGCTGCCGACCGGGTTCTTCATGGTGTTCTTCGCCCAGGCGGCCAACCAGCGGATCCAGCTCGGCACCGACGCCGCCTTCCGGGGCCGGGTCATGGCGCTGTGGGTGCTGGTCTTCCTCGGCACCAACCCGGTCGGCGCGCCGGTGATCGGCTGGGTCGCCGAGACGTACGGCGCCGGCGCGAGCATCTGGATCGGCGGGCTGGTCTCCCTGGCGACCGCGCTGCTGGCGCTCACCTGGCAGCTGCGGCGCGACGGTGCCCGGCTCCGTTTCCGGGTGCTGCCCATGCCGCGCTTCTACGTCGTCTCCTCCCCGGACTGCTGAGCCCCGCCATCCGGGAAGGCGGACAGGTTTGGGTCCGGATACCGGCAATCCGCTGGCGGACACCCGGCGTGGGCCTTAGCGTCGATACGTGGGAGGCGGAAGCGGGGCGTGGACGCTGGCACTGATGATCCTCGCCGTGGCGTGCCTACCGGTCCTGATCGCTCTACTCTTCTGCTTCGACGAGATCGCCGACCGGGTCGCCTGCGGCTGGGCGGAGTGGCGGGAGCGACGCCGCGAACGGCGTACCATCGCCCGGCTGGACCGCGCCCTCGGCCCGGACGCCTTCACCCGGGACATCGACCTGAGCCGGCTCGACCGGCCGGACCGGCGACCACTCGAACTCATCGCCGCCGACCTGCGCCGCCTCGGCGGGCACCGGCTCGCCGCCAACGGTCGCTCGGTGGTCTGGCACGGTTCGGTCATCGAGGTGTACGACGAGCGGCTCCGGGCCGCCTGCCGGGCGCTGGGAGTCCCCGAGCACCTGGGCGAGCTGACCGGGGTCGACCGGGAGATCGAGCGGGTACGCGTCGAAGGGCTGCTCGCCCTGGCCGGACTGGACCTGCCGGCCACCCGCGCCGGCCGCCGACCCCGTGACCGGCGGGCGTGAGACTCTTCGTCGCGGTCTACCCACCACCGGCCGCTGTCGCGGACCTGACCGCCCGGATCGCCGGGCTGCGGGTCGGCGCGGCCAGCGCCGCCGGCATCAACGTACGCCTCGCCGACCCGGCACAGCTGCACGTCACACTCGCCTTCCTCGGCGAGGTGGAGGCCGACCGGCTGATCGACGTGGAGAGCACCCTGGGCCTCGCCGTCGAGACCGCCCGCGGGTGCTGGGAGAGCCCACCCCGGCTGCGCCTCGGCGGGGGCGGACGCTTCGGGCGCGGCCGGTTCACCGTCCTCTGGGTCGACCTGCTCGGCGAGGTGGAGGCGCTGCACGTGCTGGGCCGGCTGATCCGGTCCGGGCTGCGCCGCAACCGCCTCCCGCACGACGACAGGCCGTTCCGCCCGCACCTGACCGTCGCCCGACCGGGCGACCGCATCGACCGGTCCGACGTGGAGGCCGACCGGGCCGCCCTCGACGAGTACCGGGGCCCGGAGTGGGCGGCCACCGAGCTGGTCCTGGTCCGCAGCCACCAGGGACCCCGCCCCACGTACGACCGGCTGGCGGCCTGGCCCCTCTGACCGGCCGGCACCGGTCAGGCGCGACTCACCAGGCCCACGCCTCCGGTCCCGGGCCGCCGTCGCCGACCGGCCGATGATCTGTTCGGTGGTGCCCTCACCACCCTGGCACGCGGGCACCTGGCGTGCCCACGACCGCCAGGGTGGTCGTGGATCAGGAGGATTCGCGGGCCGCCGGTCCGCTGCCGAAGAGGACGTCGTCCCAGCTCGGCAGCCGCTTGCGCGGCTTGCCACCGGCCTCGGTGGTCTCGCCGCCGGCAGCGGCCGCCGCGGTGCCCGTCCGGCGCGGCCGCAGCACCGCCAGCGACGGTACGGCCGGGATCTCCTTCGGCGCGTCCGAGTCGTCGTCGAAGGCGGAACCCTGACCCCCGCCGAGCAGCGCCGCCGCGCCCCCGCCGACAGTCCGCTGCCGGGGCGCCTCGGGACCGGCCAGCGCGGCCGGGGACCGCGGGTCGAGCCCACGGCCGGAGGTGCCGCCGAGCGGCCGGTCGAGGGAGGCGAGCAGGGCGTCGCGCCCGGCCCGGATCGGGTCCCGGCCCGGACGCGGCTCGGCGGCCGCCGGCAGGCCGTGCCCGCCCCGGCTCGGCTCGCCGCGCGACGGGCCGGGCAGCGCGTGGCCGCCCCGCTCCGGCGCCGGCTCCTGACCGAGGATCGGCGTCGGACGCTCGGCGCACAGGTACTGCGCCATGTCGTCGTGCGGGGCGACGTTCTGCCGGGTCTTGTCGAGGTCCCAGACCGCCTGCGCGGTGGCCTTGCCCGACGGCCAGGTGGCGATGATCCGCCAGGTGCCGTCGTCGCGCCGGTAGGCGTCCCAGGAGATCTTCTCGGTGTCGATCCCGTGCTGGGCCAGCCGACCGTTGACCACCTCGGCGAGCGGGGTGGGCTTCTCGGCGCCCTTGAGCCGGGTGCGTCGGGCGTGCTGGGCGAGCATGGCCCGCTCCTGGAGCACCGGGCCGGCGTACCGCAGGACACGGTCGACCGGGACGCCGGCGATCCGCGCGACGTCCTCGGCGGACTCGCCGGAGCGGATCCGGGCCTGGATGTCCCGCGGGGAGAGCGACGGGGTCGGGTCGGCGGCGGCCGGCACCACGGAGAGTGGTGCGGCGCCGGGCTCGGCGTGCAGCGCCGAGGCGACGCGGTCGTCGATGGGGAGGGCGAGCAGACGCCCGACCTCGTCGGCGAGAACCAGAGCCTGGCCGTCCTCGGAGAGGGCGACGAAGCGTACTGGGCGCATGGCGTTGCCTCCGTCCCGCTTCGCTGGCCGTCACGCCACGAGCCGGCCACCCGGGCGTCTCGCACCACCGTACGCTCCTCTACCCGAAGGTGGGGGATGCGACACCCGCATGTCGTGACTGAGCTGCGGCGATCGTCACGGTGGGTGGCAACGGGAGGCTTCCCGGCCACCCACCGTGACGGTGGGTCAGAGTCGCTCGACCACGTAGTCGATGGAGGCGGTCAGCGCCTCCACGTCGGCCGGCTCGACCGCCGGGAAGAGCGCGACCCGCAGCTGGTTGCGGCCCAGCTTCCGGTACGGCTCGGTGTCCACGATGCCGTTGGCGCGCAGCGCCCTGGCGATCGCCGAGGCGTCCACTCCGTCGGCGAAGTCGATGGTGGCGACCACGTTGGAGCGTAGCGCCGGGTCGCTGACGAACGGCGTGGCCACCGCGGACCGCTCCGCCCAGCCGTACACGATGCCCGCGCTCTCGGCGGTGCGCTTGGCCGCCCAGGCGAGGCCGCCCTGCGAGTTCATCCAGTCGGTCTGCTCCGCGGCCAGGAAGATGGTGGCCAGCGCCGGCGTGTTGTACGTCTGCTCCAGCCGCGAGTTGTCGATCGCGGTGACCAGGTCGAGGAAGGCCGGGATGTAGCGACCCGAGGACCTGATCTCGGCGGCCCGCTCCAGCGCGGCCGGCGACATCAGGGCCAGCCAGAGGCCGCCGTCGGAGCCGAAGCACTTCTGCGGGGCGAAGTAGTAGACGTCGGTCTCGCCGACGTTGACGTCCAGGCCGCCTGCGCCGGAGGTGGCGTCGACCAGCAGCAGGGAGCCCTCGTCGGCGCCCGGCACCCGGCTGATCGGCACGGCCACGCCGGTGGAGGTCTCGTTGTGCGGGGTGGCGTAGACGTCCACCCCGGCCTCGGCGACCAGGGCCGGGGCGCTGCCCGGCTCCGACTTGCGCACGGTCGGCTCGCCCAGGAACGGCGCGTCGGAGACCGACTTGGCGAACTTGGCGCCGAACTCGCCGAAGCTGGCGAACTGGGCCCGGTCTCGGACCAGGCCGAAGGTGGCGACCTCCCAGAAGGCGGTGGTGCCACCGTTGCCGATGATCACCTCGTAGCCCTCGGGCAGGGAGAAGAACTCGGCGATGCCCCGGCGCAGCCGGGCCACCTCGTCGCGGACGGTCTTCTGCCGGTGCGAGGTGCCCAGGTAGCTGGTCGCCACGTCGGCGAGGGCGGAGACGGCCGCCGGACGGACCTTGGACGGCCCGCAGCCGAACCGCCCGTCGGCGGGCTTGATGTCGTCAGGGATCCGGATGGTCGGTGCGTCAGCCACGGTATGTCTCGATCCTTCCGCATGGGCGAGGGCGGGCCCGTACAACGGGCGCGGATCGACGGCGGCCTCGCACGCCTCGGCGCGCGGGGCCCGAGGTCCGAGCCCGTTCCGGCGGCACTGCCGTGCCTTCATCCTCCCACCTCGCGCCGTCGCCACCGCCGTCGGTCCCCCGCCGGCTGCTGAGGCATACGCCACAGAACGCCCGGTGCGGTCGACGGGATGTCTGATCGCTCTCGGTGACGACACGTCTTTGTCACTGAGAGTGACCCTTGGTCCAGGGTTCGTCTCCTCGCGTCGGGAGCTTTGCTCTGCACCCTCGGGCGCACCACCGACCTCACCTGCGGCTGACTGTTCGGTTTGCCCGGTCGCCCGGCGGAATGCCACTCGCGGAGCGTTACCGGTGCGTATCGGGGTGCAGAGCAAAGGGCGGGAAGCTCGCCGCCCTTGGAGAGCAGGGGGTCGCCCTCTGTGTTGGCCCGGTCCGCCCCGCCCCGCCCCGGGGCTCGGCGGGTGACGAGATCGACTCGGTGGCGGCGATGTGGCGGTGTCCCAGGGGCTCGGATACCGCCACGTCGCCGACATCGCAGGCCGATGCCGGCCGGAGGCGGATACGCCGGAACCCCCGCCCGACGTGACGGGCGGGGGTTCCGGCGGGGTACGTGGTCAGACGCCGTGTGGGATGGCGTCCCAGCCCTCGACCTCCTGCGGCTTGCGGGTGCCCGGCCCGACGTAGCGGGCGGACGGGCGGACCAGCCGCTGGAGCTTCTTCTGCTCCAGGATGTGCGCGCTCCAGCCGCCCATCCGGGCGCAGGTGAACATCGACGTGAACATGTGCGCCGGCACCTCGGCGAAGTCCAGCACCACGGCCGACCAGAACTCGACGTTGGTGGCGAGCACCCGGTCCGGGCGGCGGGCCTGGAGCTCGGCCAGCGCGGCCTTCTCCAGCGCCTCGGCGACCTCGAAGCGCGGCGCGCCCAGCTCACGGGCGGTGCGGCGGAGCACCCGGGCGCGCGGGTCCTCGGCCCGGTAGACCCGGTGGCCGAAGCCCATCAGCCGCTCCCCGCGGTCGAGGACGCCCTTGACGTACCCCTCGGCGTCGCCGCTGCGCTCGACGGCCTCCAGCATGGTGAGCACCCGGGACGGGGCGCCGCCGTGCAGCGGGCCGGAGAGGGCGCCGATGCCGGAGGAGATGCAGGCCGCGGCGTCGGCGCCGGTGGAGGCGACGATCCGGGTGGTGAAGGTGGAGGCGTTCAGGCCGTGTTCGGCGGCCGAGATGAAGTACGCGTCGACCGCCTTGACGTGCCGCGGATCGGGCTCGCCGCGCCAGCGCTTCATGAAACGCTCGACGATCGTCTCGGCCTTGTCGATCTCCTTCTGCGGCACGGCCGGCAGGCCCAGACCACGGGCGGACTGGGCGACGAAGGACAGCGCGGTGACCGACACCCGGGCCAGGTCCTCGCGGGCCTGCTCGTCGGAGATGTCCAGCAGCTGGTGGAGCCCCCAGTACGGGGCCAGCATGGCGACCGCGGACTGCACGTCGACGCGGATGTCGCCGGAGTGCACCGGCACCGGGAACGGCTCGGCCGGCGGCAGGCCCGGGCCGAAACGCCCGTCGACCAGCAGCGCCCAGACGTTGCCGAAGGAGACCTGACCGATCAGATCCTCGATGTCCACGCCCCGGTAGCGCAGCGCGCCACCCTCGCGGTCCGGTTCGGCGATCTCGGTCTCGAAGGCTACGACGCCCTCCAGACCCGGTTTGAAGTCGGACATGTCGTCTCCTGGCTTCTGGCTCGGTGCGCCCCGCCGCGGGCTCGTACTGCCCGGTACCCAAGGCGACCCTCAGGGATGTGTTCGTGACATCTTGCCTGCCGGGTAACCGAGCGCGCGACCCAGTGCGACTGTGCCGCACGCGACATCCCCCGAGGTGGAGCCCGCCACGGGCTCGGCGAGACTGGATGCTGAGGGCTGGCCAGCGCCGAAGGGCGCGGGCACCCCGACGAGGGGGAGAGGGAACGTGACCGGCGACACACCCGTACCGGCGGCCATGCGTAACGAGTACGCCGCCGACCTGGGCCTTTCCGAGACCGACCTGGCCGCCGACTGGTACACCCAGTTCGACCGGTGGTTCGCCGACGCGGTCGCCGCCGGGCTGCTCGAGCCGAACGCGATGGTGGTCGGCACCGCCGACGCCGCCGGTCGCCCCAGCGGCCGCACCGTGCTGCTCAAGGGGTACGACCCGGAGGGCTTCGTCTTCTACACCAACCACGAGTCGCGCAAGGGTGCCGAGGCGGCCGCCAACCCGTGGGCCAGCCTGGTCTTCCCCTGGTTCCCGATGCAGCGGCAGGTGGTGGTCGGCGGGCGTGTCGAACGGGTGGACCGGGCGGAGACGGAGGCGTACTTCGCCAGCCGCCCGCGCGGGTCCCAGCTCGGCGCCTGGGCCAGCGCCCAGTCCCGGGTCATTCCCGACCGGGCCACGCTGGACGCGGCGTACGAGGCGGTGGCGGCGCGCTTCGCCGACGTCGGGCAGATCCCCGCCCCGCCGCACTGGGGCGGGCTGCGGGTGCGCCCCGAGACGGTGGAGTTCTGGCAGGGGCGGTCCAGCCGGCTGCACGACCGGCTGCGGTTCCGGCGTACCGACGGCGGCGACTGGGTCGTGGAGCGGTTGGCCCCGTGACCGACGCCGACAGGGCCCGGTCGCGCGGATCGCGTCGCTGGGCCATCGACCTGCGCCCGCTGGCGGTGCCGGCGTACCGCCGGATCTGGCTCGGCAACACGCTCGCCATGTTCGGCTTCCAGCTCACCGCGGTCGCGGTGCCGGTGGAGATGTACGCGCTCACCGGGGACTCGTTCTGGGTCGGGCTGCTCGGCGTCGCCGGTTTCGTGCCGCTGCTGGTCTTCGGGCTGTGGGGCGGGGCGGTGGCCGACGCCCGGGACCGTCGCCGGGTGCTGCTGGCCGGCTCGGCACTGCTCTGGGCCTCGACGCTGGGCCTGCTGGTGCACGCGCTGCTCGGCGGCCACCCGGTGGTGCTGCTGGCCCTGGTCACCGTGCACTCGATCGCCTTCGCGATCAGCTCTCCGGCCCGTTCGGCGATCGTGCCCCGGCTGCTGCCGCTGGAGCTGGTGCCGGCCGGGAGCACGCTGAACTACACCACCTTCACCGCCGCCTCGGTGGTCGGGCCGTTGGCCGCCGGTCTGATCATCGCGACCTTCGGCGCGGACACGGGCCTGCCGATCGCCTACGCGCTGGACGCGGTCCTCTTCGCCGGGCTGGTGGTGGCCACGGTCCGGCTGCCCGCCATGCCGCCGGAGCCGCCCGCCGAGGGGGAGGCACGCCGGGGCGGTCTCGCCGGCATCGCCGACGGGCTGCGTTACCTGGCCACCACGCCGGTGCTGCTGCTGTCCTTCGCGATCGACCTGATCGCGATGATCCTGGCCATGCCCCGGGCGCTCTTCCCCGAGGTGGCGCAGGAGCGGTTCGGCGGCGGGGCGGCGGTCGGCTGGCTCTACAGCGCCATCGCGATCGGCGCGATGCTGGGCGGCCTCACCTCCGGCTGGATCGGCCGGCTGCGCCGGCAGGGGCTGGTGCTGGTGGCGGCTGTGGTCGGCTGGGGGGTGGCGATCGCGCTGGCCGGGCTGGCCCGCCAGCTCTGGCTGGTGGTGGTGCTGCTCGCCCTCGCCGGGATGGCCGACCTGGTCAGCGCGGTGCTGCGGCAGTCGATGCTGCTGGTGTACGCGCCGGACCGGATGCGGGGCCGGCTCCAGGGCGTGAACACGGTGGTGGTCGCCGGTGGTCCGAGGCTGGGCGACCTGCGTGCCGGGACGGTGGCCGCCGGGTTCGGCACCGGTGTCGCCTGGGTCGGCGGCGGGCTGCTCTCCGCCGCCCTGGCGATCGTGCTGGCCGTGGTCTTCCCGGCGCTGATCCGCTACCGCTCCGCCACGGCGACGGCCCGGGACCGGGCCGTCGGGACGCCGGCGGGGTGACGGGCCCCGGTGCCCGGCGGACCGGGACCGCGGGCGGCGGGTCCGGCGCGGGCCGACCGGGGCGGCTAAGGTCGCCGGCATGGAGAACGCCGTGTCGCGCCTGCCCTCGGGTACACAGTGGACCATTGCCGCCGACGGCCACGAGGCGGTCATCGTCGAGGTGGGCGGTGGGCTGCGGTCGTACCGGCACGACGGCGTGGACTACCTCGACGGGTACGAGGCGGAGGAGATCTGCCCCGGCTCGGCCGGCCAGGTGCTCGCGCCGTGGCCGAACCGGATCCGGGACGGGGCGTACACGTTCGGCGAGCGGTCCCTGCAACTCGACCTCTCCGAGCCGGCCCGGAACAACGCCATGCACGGCCTGGTCAACTGGGTCTCCTGGCACCTCATCGAGGAGGCGGCGGACGCGGTCACCGTCGGCTACGACCTCCCGCCGCGCCCCGGCTACCCGTGGCCGCTGCGGCTGCGTAGCCGGTTCAGCGTGGGCGCGGACGGGCTGCGGGCCGAGCACGAGGCGACCAACCTCGGCGACGAGCCGGCGCCGTTCGGCTTCTCCGTGCACCCGTACCTGCGGCTGCCCGACGTGCCGGTGGACCAGATCTCGCTGCGCGTGCCGGGGCGTACCCGGGTGCTGCTGGACAGTCGGCTGCTGCCGGTCGGGGCGACCCCGGTCGTCGGCACCGAGTACGACTTCACCGCGCCCCGCCCGATCGGCGACGCGGTGCTCGACGTGGCCTTCGGCGATGTCGTCCGCGACGACGACGGCGGTTCGGCGGTGACCCTGGCCGCCGGAGACGGCGCCAGCGCAGTGCACGTCTGGGCGGACCGCGAGTTCGGCTGGTGGCAGGTCTTCACCGGGGACACCCTGACCGGGCAGCGGCAGCGCCGCTCGGTGGCGGTGGAGCCGATGACCTGCCCGGCGGACGCGTTCCGCTCCGGCAGGGACGTGATCACGCTGAAGCCGGGCGCGACCTGGCGGGGCGCCTGGGGCGTCCGGCCGGGGGTCTGAGCGGCATGGAGTTCGCCGAGGTCGTACGACGCCGTCGGATGGTGCGCAACTACGACCCGGACCGTCCGGTCCCGCCCGACGTGGTGGACCGACTGCTCGACCACGCCGTCCGGGCGCCCTCGGCCGGATTCGCGCAGGGCTGGGGCTTCCTGGTGCTGGAGACCCCGCAGGACCGGGAACGGTTCTGGACGGCGGCCACCCCGGCCGGCGGCGGGCGGGAACGCTGGCTGGCCGGGATGCGCCGGGCCCCGCTGATCGTGGTGCCGCATGCGAACCGCTCGGCGTACCTGGAGCGCTACGCCGAGCCGGACAAGGGCTGGGCGGACCGTTCGGCCGAGCGCTGGCCGGTGCCGTACTGGTACGTGGACACCGGCTTCGCCGCGCTGCTGATGCTGCTCACCGCCGTCGACGAGGGGTTGGGCGCGTGCTTCTTCGGCATCCCGCCGCACCGGTTGGACGCCTACCGGGAGGCGTTCGGGGTGCCCGAGGAGTACCAACCGATCGGTGCTTTGACCGTGGGTTACCGCGCCCCCGACCACCGGTCACCGTCGCTGCGCCGGGGGCGCAGGCCGGTGGATGAGGTGGTCCGGCGCGGCCGGTGGAGTTGAGTGGGATTCGGGTGGTCCCGGGCGGGTATCGACGGTAGCGAAAGCGACATGAGGGAGTAAAACGCGGTGTGGCGGCGGCGGTTAGGCTGGCACGGACATCAGTGCCGCGCGTGCGGCGCCACGGCGTGACCCGGCTCCGCGCCGTCGGTCGGCCCGGCCACGGGGAGGGGAGCGTGCCGTGATCTTCAGAGCGGTCCGGGACGGGCGTCCCTACCCGGAGCACAACCTCACGCTCAAGCAGTGGGCGGAGATCCCGCCGCGCCCGCTGCGGCTGGACCAGCTCATCACCACCAAGCGCGAACTGGCGCTGGACAAGCTCCTCGCCGAGGACTCGACCTTCTACGGCGACCTGTTCCCGCACGTGGTGCAGTGGAACGGCGGGCTCTACCTGGAGGACGGCCTGCACCGCGCGCTGCGCGCCGCGTTGCAGCAGCGCAACCAGATCCACGCCCGGGTGCTGGTGCTCAGCGGTCAGGGCGAGTGACCACCGGCCTGAAGACTCGTTAGGGTGGCCTTCATGAGCCCTCTCGACCTGCTCGACGTCGACGCCTCGCTGAGCGAGGAGGAGCGCCAGATCCGCGCCGTCGTGCGCCGGCTCGTCGACGACCGGGTACGCCCGCACGTCGCCGGCTGGTACGAGCAGGGCCAGGTGCCCGCCCGCGAGCTGGCCCGCGAGTTCGGCAAGCTCGGCCTGCTCGGCATGCACCTGACCGGGTACGGCTGCGCCGGCGCCTCGGCCGTCGCGTACGGGCTGGCCTGCCTGGAGCTGGAGGCCGGCGACTCCGGCGTCCGCTCGCTGGTCTCGGTGCAGGGCTCGCTCGCCATGTACGCCATCTGGCGTTACGGCAGCGAGGAGCAGAAGCAGCGCTGGCTGCCCGCGATGGCGGCCGGCGAGGCGATCGGCTCCTTCGGGCTGACCGAGCCGGACCACGGCTCCGACCCGGCCTCGATGGCCACCCGTGCCCGGCGCGACGGCGACGACTGGATCCTCGACGGCGCCAAGATGTGGATCACCAACGCGCCGATCGCCGACGTCGCGGTGATCTGGGCGCGCACCGATGAGGGAGTTCGCGGGTTCGCCGTACCCATGGACACGCCGGGGGTGACGGCGCGCGAGATTCGGCTCAAGATGTCGCTGCGCGCCTCCCTCACCGGCGAGATCGTCCTCGACGGCGTCCGGCTCCCGGCGGACGCCCGACTGCCCGAGGCGGTCGGGCTGAAGGCGCCGCTGAGCTGCCTGACCGAGGCCCGGCACGGCATCGTCTGGGGCGCGCTCGGCGCGGCCCGCGACTGCCTGGAGACCGCCCTGGACTACGCCACCACCCGCACCCAGTTCGGCCGCCCCCTCGCCGGCTTCCAGCTCACCCAGGCCAAGCTCGCCGACATGGCCGTCGAGTGGAACAAGGGGCTGCTGCTCGCGCTGCACCTGGGCCGGCTCGCCGACGCCGGGAAGCTGCGCCCCGCGCAGGTCAGCGTCGGCAAGCTCAACAACGTCCGGGAGGCGCTGGACATCGCCCGGCAGTGCCGCACCATCCTCGGCGCGAACGGCGTCTCGGGCGAGTACCCGGTGATGCGGCACGCCAACAACCTGGAGAGCGTGCTGACCTACGAGGGCACCTCCGAGATCCACCAACTGGTCATCGGCCAGCAGCTCACCGGCCTCTCCGCCTTCGCCTGACCTACGGGTTCACCCGTTCGGGCCGCTCGCCGAGCGGGTGTCGCACCAGGCACGTACCGTCGTCGGAAGACGACGTGTCTGACGAGGACGGTGAGGGCGATGGCCCGCGACGGTGACATCAACGAGCCCACGAGGGAGTTCCCCGGCTACCCGACCGCCGACACACTTCCGGCCCGGTCGGACGGCCCGACCGAGCCGCCGGCCGGCGGGCGCGGGTCCGCCGGCGGGCCGGTGAAGGGCCTGCTCTGGGTGCTCGGTGCGGCGGCGCTGGCGGTGGTGGTGCTGCTCGGCGCCCAGACCACCGGCATCTTCCCCGACTTCCGTAACCCCTTCGCCGAGGAGCAGACCGACCGCAGCCAGCCGTCACTGCTCAAGTCGATCCAGGACCTCAGCCGCTACGTCGCCGCCGAGGGCAACTTCCAGGTCGTCGTCGACCTGCAGAACGACCGGAACAACGTGCCCGACTGGCTGCTCAACCAGCGCACCCTCTTCGTCGGGGCGGGCAGCGTCGAGGCGTACGTGGACTTCTCGACGATCGCCGAGGGGGCGGTGGTGGAGTCGGCGGACGGCAAGTCCGTCGAGATCAAGCTGCCCGCGCCGCAGCTCGGCAAGACCAACCTCGACCTGGAGTCCAGCTACGTCTTCGCCGAGGAGCGCGGCCTGCTCAACCGGGTCGGCGACCTGGTCAAGGGTGACCCCAACCGGCAGCAGCAGGTCTACCGGCTCGCCGAGGAGAGGATCACCACGGCGGCCCGGGACAGCGGGCTGCACCAGCGCGCCGAGGAGAACACCCGCAAGATGCTGGAGGGGCTGCTGCGCTCCCTCGGCTACGAGAAGGTGACGATCACGTACACCACGCCCTGACGGACGACGGCGGGGGCGGGCGCTGTCACGCGCCCGCCCCCGCCCGCGTCGTCGTGCCGGCCGTGGCCGCCCTGCGCGTGGCCGCCCTGCGGGTGGCCGGTCGGGGGTGGCCGGTCGGGGGTGGCCCTGCGAGCGGCGGTCACGCCGACGATGTCGTCAGTAGCGGGTGGTGGCGTACCGGTCCTCGTTCGGCATCAGGATCCACAGGACCAGGTAGACGATCACCTGGGTGCCGGGCAGCAGCAGCGACAGCAGAAAAAGCAGCCGGATCAGGTTCGGCGAGGTGTTGAAACGGTGGGCCAGACCCACGCAGACACCGGCGAGCATGCGCCCCTCGCGGGGCCGGACCAGTTTGCGACTCATCGTCGTACTCCCACTCTGCGGCGATCCGCCGCTCTACGATCCACGGTAGGAAGCGACGGCCACCGTGCCCTCCGTCCCGAGAGGGACCTGGTGGCCCCGTACCCGTAGGTGGTTACCCGAGTCGGCCTCGGCCGACGCCTCCGCACGCCCGCGCTCACCCGTCCGTGCTCACCGTTACCGGAATCGCCCCGGCGGATTCGTCCTCACCACCTACGCCACCCTGTGCCCCCGGTCCGCCCGGCGACAGCCCCGCGCCCACGCCGTACCTCGCTTCCCAAGATCGCGGCGTACCTCGCTCCCCAAGATCGCGCTCGATGCGGGAAGTAGTGGTATCCGCGCGACGGGGAGGCCCCTACTTCCGTGATCGAGCGCGATCTTGGCGCGGGGCGCGTGGCGCGTGGCGCGTGGCGCGTGGCGCGTGGCGCGTGGCGCGTGGCGCGTGGCGTGGGGCGTGGGGCGTGGGGCGTGGGGCGCGTGGCGTGGGGCGTGGGGCGCGTGGCGTGGGGCGTGGGGCGTGGGGCGCGTGGCGCGTGGCGCGAGGTGCGTGGCGCGAGGTGCGTGGCGCGAGGTGCGTGGCGCGGGGTGCGTGGCGCGTGGCGCGGGGTGCGTGGCGCGGGGCGCGTGGCGCGGGGCGCGGGGTGCGGGGGGCGGTGGGAGGGGGATGAGGCCCTGGGTTTGCCGGAATGTGCGGGGGAAAGCCACCGGCGGTGGGCGGTGAGCTGGGCGGGTAGGCTCGCCGGTCGACGCCGTCGACAACCCGGACGGCGCCCGACGACCGCCCCGACCGGGACGGTCCCCCACCCGGACCGGACCCCGCACCACCGGGGGACGACGGCGAGGAAGTGCAGCCATGATCAGTGTCTTCGACCTCTTCAGCGTCGGCATCGGGCCGTCCAGCTCACACACCGTCGGCCCGATGCGGGCCGCCCGCACGTTCGTCGCCGGGCTGAAGGCCGAAGGTCTGCTCGCCGACGTGACGCAGGTCCGGGCGGAGCTGTTCGGGTCGCTCGGCGCGACCGGGCACGGCCACGGCAGTGATCGTGCCGTGCTGCTCGGGCTGGAGGGCGAGGCCCCGGAGACGGTCGACACCGACAGCGTCGGCCCACGGGTCGCCGCGATCCGCGAGCGTCGGCGGCTGAGCCTGCTCGGCGCCCAGGAGATCGACTTCGACCCGGACCGCGACCTGGTGCTGCACCGCCGCCGCTCGCTGCCGTTCCACCCGAACGGGATGACCTTCGCCGGGTACGACCGCACCGGCGCGGAGGTCCGCGCCCGGACGTACTACTCGGTGGGCGGCGGTTTCGTGGTGGACGAGGAGGCCGCCGGGGCGGACCGGATCAAACCGGACACCACCCGGGTCCGGTACCCGTTCTACACCGGCGCGGAACTGCTGGAGGTCACCGCCGCCACCGGGCTGTCGATCAGCGAGGTGATGCTCGCCAACGAGCTGTCCTGGCGCAGCGGGGCGGATGTCCGGGCCGGCCTGCTGGATATCTGGCGGGTGATGCGGGAGTGTGTCGCGGCGGGCTGCGCGCGGGACGGCGTGCTGCCGGGCGGGCTGAAGGTCCGCCGCCGGGCGGCGGAACTGCGCCGCAGCCTGGAGGCGGAGAACGAGGCCGACCCGCTGCGTGCGATGGACTGGGTGACGCTGTTCGCCCTCGCGGTCAACGAGGAGAACGCGGCCGGCGGGCGGGTGGTCACCGCCCCCACCAACGGTGCGGCCGGGATCATCCCGGCGGTGCTGCACTACTACACCCGCTTCGTGCCGGACGCCTCCGAGCAGGGGGTGGTCCGGTTCCTGCTGGCCGCCGGGGCGATCGGGGTGCTGTTCAAGGAGAACGCCTCGATCTCCGGGGCGGAGGTGGGCTGCCAGGGCGAGGTCGGGTCGGCCTGTTCGATGGCCGCCGCCGGGCTGGCCGAGGCGCTCGGCGGCACCCCGGCACAGGTGGAGAACGCCGCCGAGATCGGCATGGAGCACAACCTGGGGTTGACCTGCGACCCGGTCGGGGGGCTGGTGCAGATCCCGTGCATCGAGCGGAACGCGGTGGCTAGCATCAAGGCGATCACGGCCGCCCGGCTGGCGCTGCGCGGGGACGGGGTGCACGCCGTCTCGCTCGACAAGGTCATCAAGACCATGCGGGAGACGGGCGCCGACATGAAGGTCAAGTACAAGGAGACGGCACGCGGCGGCCTGGCCGTCAACGTGATCGAGTGCTGAGCGGGCGTTCGTTCACCGACTGCTAACCTGTCGTCCGTCGGTGAGGCGGGAGGCGACGGTGACCGCTGGCGTCGCGGCCTTGTGGTCGCACCGCAACTCCCTGCGCATCCTGGTCAAGCGTGACCTGGCGGTGAAGTACCAGCAGTCGGTGCTCGGCTACTTCTGGTCGCTGATCGAGCCGCTCGGCATGGGCGCGATCTACTTCTTCGTCTTCGGCGTGCTCTACTCCGGCGACACCAGCCGGCACCTGGGGCAGGCGGCGGAGTCGTACCCGCTGTTCCTGATCACCGGCATCTTCGCCTGGATGTGGACGAGTTCGGCGCTGAGCGAGGCGACCAACGCGCTGACCGGGCAGTCCCGCCTGATCACCACGATGAACGTGCCCCGGCAGGTCTTCCCGATCGGTCGGGTCACCGGCCGCTTCGCCGAGTACGTCGCCGGTCTGCCGATCCTGGTCGCGGTCGCCGCCGTCTACTTCGCCCACGGGCGGATCGATCCCGGCTGGTCGCTGCTCGCGCTGCCGCTGGCGGTGCTGGTGCAGGCGACCCTGCTGGTCGGCCTGTCGCTGCTGCTGTCGGCGGTCAACGTGCTGATGCGTGACGTCGAGCGCTTCATGCGGCTGATCATCCGGGTGCTCTTCTACGCCACGCCGATCATCTACCCGTTGAGCCTGGTCCGGGAGTCCGGCCTGCCGGGCTGGGTGAAGGTGGCGTACGAGCTGAACCCGCTGGTCGGGATCTTCCAGCTCCAGCACGCCATCTGGTACCCGGACGAGTTCCCCGACGCCCGGCTGCTGGCCACCACCGTCACCGGCAGCCTGCTGGCGCTGGTCGCCGGGTGGTGGGCGTTCCGCCGGCTCGAACCGGCCGTGCTCAAGGAGCTGTGACGGTGGCCCCCATCATCGAGGCGGAGGGCCTCGGCATCCGGTTCGTCCGCAACCGCCGCCGGCAGTTGCGGCTTCGTGAGCTGTTCATCCACCGGGGCGGGCGCGGCGCGGCGGCCGGGCAGTTCTGGCCGCTGCGCGACGTCTCCTTCACCGTCGAGCCGGGCGACACGCTCGGGGTGATCGGGCGCAACGGCACCGGCAAGAGCACCCTGCTGCGGCTGATCGCCGGGGTGCTCATCCCCGACGAGGGGCGGATCCGGGTCTCCGGTGACGTCGCGCCGCTGCTGGAGCTCTCCGCCGGTTTCTCCAACGACCTCACCGGGCGGGAGAACCTCTACCTGGTCGGCGGGCTGCACGGGCTGTCGTCGGCGTACCTGAAGCGGCACTTCGACGACATCGTGTCGTTCGCCGGCGAGCAGGTGGAGCGGGCCATCGACACCTCGGTCCGGCACTACTCGTCCGGGATGAAGGTCCGGCTGGGCTTCGCGATCATCTCGCACCTGCCGCACCCGATCCTGCTGATGGACGAGGTGACCGCGGTGGGCGACGCGGAGTTCCGCAGGAAGTGCTATTCGACGATCGACCGACTGCTCGCGGAGGGGCGCACCTTGGTGCTGGTGTCACACAACGAGAAGGACCTGACCCGGTTCTGCCGTCGAGGGCTCTACCTCGACGGCGGGCGGCTGACCGTGGACGGCACGGTCGCCGAGGCGCTCGACGCGTACCACGCCGCGGTCCCGCGGTGACGCTCGCGATCGTGCTCGCCGCCGGTGCGCCGGCCGCGGGCCTGCCCACCTCGACCGGGGAGCGCCTCGACGCCCGGCTCGCCGACCAGTGGCGCCGGGCCGGGGCGGACGCCGTCCGTACCGTCGCGGACCTGGGTGAGCTGGCCGCCCTGCTGGACGCCGTCACCGGCCCGGTGGTGGTGAGCGGGGCGGACCTGGTCGCGCACACCGCCGTACTCAAGCATCTGCGGACCAGCCCGGTCGGGCCGACGGTGGCCTTGGTGCTGACCGAACCGCCGGCCGACGGTCGTGTCGCGGTGCGCGAGGAGCGCGGCCAGGTGGTCGACGCCGGGCCGGAGCTCGCCGACGCCACCGGCGTGTTCGGCGGCGCGCTGCGGGTCGGCGCGGGCGACCTGCCGGCGCTCGCGGCCGCCGCCCGGGCCGCCGCCACGCAGCCGGCGGCCGGGCCGGCGGTGGACCGGCTCTTCGCCGCCCTCACCGCGCTGGGCACGCTGACCTTCGCCCACCGGGTACGCCTGCTCGTGGCGCACCGGGTCGGCGACGCCACCGGGTTGCGCGCCGCCGAGGCGGCGCTGTCGGGGGTGGACGAGGACCGGACCGAGCTGCGGCTCTCGGTCAAGGAGCGGGACGACTTCTTCACCACCTACTTCGTCAGCACCTGGTCGCCGTACGTGACGAAGGCGTGTGCCCGGATCGGGCTCGGCCCGACCGCGGTCACCATGGTCTCGGTGCTCTTCGCCGCCGCGGCGGCGGTGCTCTTCGCCGTCGGTGGCCGGCCCGCCCTGGTGGCCGGCGGTGTCCTGCTCTACCTGGGGTTCGTGCTGGACTGCGTGGACGGCCAGTTGGCCCGCTACACCCGGCACTTCAGCGCCTGGGGCGGCTGGCTGGACACGATGGCCGACCGGGCCAAGGAGTATGTGGTCTACGCCGGTCTCGGCTTCGGGGCCACCGCTGCCGGTTTCCGGTACGGCTGGGCCCTGGCGATCGCCGCGATGACCCTGCAGACCGTCCGGCACATGACCGACGCCTGGTACGGGGTGCTGCACGACGAGGCGGCCCGGCGTCCCCGCCTGGCGGCGGGCGCGGGCAGCGGCATCGGCGGGATGCTGAACGCCGCCTCGACGAAGGTGCAGGCGGACACCGGCTCGGTGTCGTACTGGCTGAAGCGGACGGTGGTCTTCCCGATCGGCGAGCGGTGGGCGCTGATCGCGCTGACGGCGGCGCTGTTCAACCCGACGGTCAGCCTGATCGCGGTGCTGGTCTGGGGAACGCTGGCGTTCGCGTACACGGGGGCGCTGCGTACCCTGCGGGCCCGCTGGATGTGGGTGCCGGTGCTGGACACCGTCGACGCCACCCTGCACCGCGACGACGGTCCGCTCGCGGCCCGGCTGCCGGTCCTGCGGCCGGTGGGGCCGCTGACGCTGGCGGTGTTCGGGGCGTTCGGGCCGGCGGTGCTGCTGCTGGTGGCGCTGGTCGGGGCGGACGGCGGGGACGCGGGCGGGCTGCGCTGGTGGCTGCCGGTGGCGCTGCTGGTGCTGCTGGCCGGCGGGCTGGGGGCCGGTGCGGCGCACAACGGGCCGCTGGACTGGCTGGTACCGGCGGCGTTGCGGGCCGGCGAGTACCTCTTCGCGATCACCGTCGGGGTGGTCGGCGGGGCGCCCGCCTGGCTGGTCTTCGGGTACGTCTTCGTGCTCACCCTGCACCACTACGACCTGACCGCCCGGCTGGAGAAGCGGCAGGCCGCGCCGCCGCTGCATGGCTGGACGCTGGGCTGGGAGGGGCGTTCGGTGCTGCTGGCGCTCACGGCGATTGCCGGTTTTGCGGGCATGAGTCTGGCTACACTCGGTGCGTACCTTCTCGTGGTTTTCGTGGCGAGTGTCGTCCTGACCTGGGTCGTCCTGCCGGCCCGCGCCGCGCGGGCGACGGCCGTGCCGGTCGGAGGCGGCTCGCCGGGCTGACGGAGGGCGGCCGGGATGACCCTGATCAGCTTCGTCGTCCCGGCCCACCGGGTGCAGGGCTACCTGCGCGAATGCCTGGACTCGCTGCTCGGGCAGCCGTTCGGCGACATCGAGGTGATCGGCGTCGACGACGCCTCGCCCGACGCCGTCGGCGACATCCTCGACTCCTACGCCGCCCGTGACCCCCGGGTCCGGGCGGTCCGGCTCACCGAGAACGTCGGTCTCGGTCCGGCCCGCAACATCGGCCTGGACCGGGCCGTCGGGGAGTACGTCTGGTTCCTCGACGGCGACGACTGGCTCGCCCCCGACTGCCTGCCGGAGGTGGCCGACCGGCTCCGCGCCACCCGTCCGGACGTCCTCGTCGTCGACCACGTCCGGGTGCACTGGACCGACACCGCGACCCGCAGCGCGATGGCGGAGGTGTTCCCGGAGCCGCCCGGCGAGGCGACCTTCCGGCTGGCCGACCGGCCGGAGGCCCTGCACCTGCTGCACACCGCCTGGAACCGGCTGGTCCGTCGGGAATACCTGACCGACCTCGGGCTCCGCTTCGCCCCCGGCTGGTACGAGGACGTCTCGTTCAGCTACCCGGTGCTGCTGGCCGCCGAGCGGATCGGCGTGCTCGACCGGGTCTGCGTCAACTACCGGCAGCGGCGGGCCGGCGCGATCACCCGGACCCGGGGGGACCGGCACTTCGAGGTCTTCGAGCAGTGGCACCGGGTGTTCCGGTTCCTCGACGCCCGTCCGGACCTGGCCGCGCTGCGGCCGGCGGTCTTCGAGCGGATGGTCTGGCACCACCTGGCGGTGCTCGGCAACGGCGAGCGGATCGCCCCTGAGCTGCGGCCGGCCTTCTTCGCCCAGGTCACCGCCGATTACCGGCGCTTCCTGCCACCCGGCGGCGCTGCGGTGCCGGACGGCGTGGAGGGGCTCAAGCACCGGCTGGTCGCGGCGGGACGCTGGCGCACGTTCAGCGCGCTGCGCGGTGCCAACCAGGCCAGGGTGACCGCCCGTGGCGCGGCCCGGCGGGCCCTGCCGGTGGCCCGGCGGGTCGCGCGGTCGGCCCGGGACGTGGCGCTGCGCGAGTACTACCGGGCCGAGCTGCGTCGGCCGATCGACCCGACGCTGGCCGTCTACGCCGCCTACTGGTACCGCGGCTACGCCTGCAACCCGGCCGCGGTGCACGCCGCCGCCCGGCGGCTCGCGCCGCAGGTCCGTGGGGTGTGGATCGTCCGGCGGGACCGGGTGGACACCCTGCCGCAGGGCACCGAGTACGTCGTCGCCGGCACCCGCGCCTACTACCGGGCGCTGGCCCGGGCGCGGTGGCTGGTCAACAACGTCAACTTCCCCGACTTCGTCCGTAAGCGGCCCGGCTCGGTGTTCGTGCAGACCCACCACGGCACGCCGGTCAAGGTGATGGGGCTGGACCAGCAGCGGTACCCGCTGGGCGCGGTCGGGATGGACTTCGCCGGGCTGCTGCGCCGGGTGGACCGCTGGGACTTCAGCGTCACCTCGAACAGCTTCTCCACCCAGATGTGGGACCGGGCCTACCCGGCGTCGTACACCACCTTGGAGGTCGGGTACCCGCGCAACGACCGGCTGGTCACCGCCACCGCCGAGGAGGTGCGCGAGGTCCGGGACCGGCTCGGTGTCGCCCCCGGCGAGCGGGTGGTGCTCTACGCGCCGACCCACCGGGAACACCTGCCGCGCTACCGTCCGCCGTTCGACCCGCGGCGGCTGCTCGACGTGCTGGGACCGGCCGGTCGGCTGTTGATCCGCAGTCACTACTTCCAGGACCGGCAGGGCCGGGCCCGGCGGCGTACCGGGGGACGGGCGGTGGACGTCAGCGACCATCGGAGCGTGGAGGACCTGTACCTGGCCGCCGACGTGCTGGTCACCGACTACTCGTCGGCGATGTTCGACTACGCGGTCCTGGACCGGCCGATCGTCGTGTACGCCCCGGACCGGGACGCGTACGCGCTGGCCCGGGGCGTCTACCTCGACGTGACCGCCGAGCCGCCGGGGGCGGTGGCGCTCACCTTCGACGACCTGTTGGAGGTGTTCCGCTCCGGCGCGGAGACGGCGGGGGAGGCGGAGCGGGCGCGGCGGCGGTTCCGGGACCGGTTCTGCGCGCTCGACGACGGTCACGCGGCGGAGCGGGTGGTCCGGCGGATCTTCCTGGACGAGCCCGCGTGACCTGGGTGTGACCTGGTGTGACGCGCTGTCATGCCATTCTCACTACCGGGCGGTTAATAGTCCTGTCATAACCTGAACACGGCACGTTTACCCGATGTGCTGGACCGGCGATCCTGGCGACAGTCAAGCGGGGTTCGGCCGAGCTGGGGGAGGAGACGGTGACCACCGTCGCGCTCAAGGATGTGACCAAGGTGTTCCAGGACGGGACACTCGCGGTCGACAGCGTCAATCTCGACGTCAACGACGGCGAGTTCATGGTGCTGCTCGGGCCGTCCGGCTGCGGGAAGTCCACGGTGCTGCGGATGGTCGCGGGTCTGGAGGATCCGACGTCCGGCGCGGTGATGCTCGACGGCGAGGTGGCCAACGACCTGCCGCCCCGGGAGCGGAAGATCGCCATGGTCTTCCAGGACTTCGCGCTCTACCCGCACATGACCGTGGGGGACAACATCGGGTTCCCGCTTCGGCTGTCCGGCGTCGAACCGCTTCCGCGCGGGGAGCGGATCCAGGACGTGGCCAGCGCGCTCGGCATCGGCGACGTGCTCGGCCGCAAACCGAGCCAGCTCTCCGGCGGCCAGCGTCAGCGGGTCGCGATGGGGCGGGCGATAGTACGCAGGCCGGGCCTGTTCCTGATGGACGAGCCGCTCTCCAACCTCGACAGCGGCCTGCGCGCCGAGCTGCGCGCGGAGATCTCCGGGCTCACCCGTGAGCTGGGCGTCACCACCATCTACGTCACGCACGACCAGGCCGAGGCGCTGACCATGGCCGACCGGGTCGCCATCATGCGCAAGGGCGTGCTCCAGGACGTGGGCACGCCCACCCAGGTGTACGGCCGGCCGGCCACCCTCTACGTCGCGGCCTTCCTGGGCAGCCCCCGGATGAACCTGCTGGAGGCGTCGGTCTACGTCCACCTCGACCGGTACATCACGCTGACCCTCGGCGACCAGGCGCTCTACCTGCCCTGGGACGACATCCGCAGCCGCGCTGTGGCGCACTACCACGGCGAGCGGATCGTGGTCGGCATGCGGGCCGAGGCGCTCACCCCGGTCGCTCCGGACACCCCTGGCGACGTGCTCCAGGGCCGGGTCCGGTACCTGGAGCACCACGGGCACGAGTCGCTGGCCTTCCTCGACATCGGCGCCACCGCGATCGTGGTGGACGAGATGGGCGCACCGGCCGAGGACGGCCCGTCCGGCCAGCGCGGCCTACGGCGCTTCGGGCAGGTCATGCAGCGGCTCGCCGGCCGGGCCGTCGACCCCGCGCCGGCCGCCGCCGCGCCCGCCCCGGGCGGCAACCGGACCAGCGTGCTCAACGACCCGGGCCGGCACCACCGCCGCCCCGCCGAGCTGGCCGTGCGGCTCGCTCCGTACCCGGCGATCTCCGCGGGCCACCCGATGTCGGTCGCGGTACGGATGGACGCCCTGCACTTCTTCGACGAGCGCGGCGACCGGATCGACGTCGGCTGGCGCTGACCGGGCTCGACTCCGACGGGCCGTGCCGGTCGTGCTCGACCTCCGACGGGCCGTGCCGGTCGTGCTCGACCTCCGACGGGCCGTGCCGGTCGTGATCGACTCCGTTGCGGCGATGTGGCGGTATCGGTCGGGCCTGGACACCGCCACGCCGCCGACATGCAGGGCGATCCTCCGCTGCTCGCCGAGCCGGCCTTGCCCGGAAAGTTACCTGCTAGTAACGTCGGTGCATGTCCATCGACTCACGCCAGGTGGCGTCCGCGCTGCTGGAAGCCGTGCCCTTCGCCCGTACGCTCGACCTGGAGGTCGTCGAGGTCGCGCCGGAAGCCGAGGGCGGCGTCCGGGCTGTCGTCCGGCTGCCCGACTCGCCGGCCACCCACAACCATGTCGGCGGTCCGCACGCCGGGGCGATGTTCACCCTCGGCGAGACGGCCTCCGGGGCGGTGGTGATGGCCGCCTTCGGCCACCTGCTCGACCGGGCGGTGCCGCTGGCCGTCCGGGCGGAGATCGGGTACCGGAAGGTGGCGATGGGGCCGGTGCTGGCCACCGCCCGGCTGGGGCGTACGCCCGCCGAGGTGATCGCCGAACTGGACGCCGGGCGGCGCCCCGAGTTCGGCGTCGAGATCGAGATCGGCACCGAGGACGGCACCCCGACCTCGGCGATGACCGTGCTCTGGACGCTGCGTCCGCACCGCTGACCCCGACGCCACGCCCCGAAAGCGGTTTGTCCGGACGATCCGCTGGATAGATTCCTCAGTGTGCTGGGTCTACCCGCTCACGTGACCGCCTGCCTCTTCGATCTGGACGGTGTGCTGACGCAGACCGCCAAGGTGCACAACGCCGCCTGGAAACAGACCTTCGACGCCTTCCTGGCGCGTCGGGCGGCGGCCACCGGCGAGCCGTTCCGCCCGTTCGACCCCGGCCCGGACTACAACCGGTACGTCGACGGCCGACCCCGCGCCGACGGCGTCCGCACCTTCCTCGCCTCACGCGGCATCGTGCTGCCCGAGGGGGGCCCCGACGACCCACCGGACGCCGACACCGTCCACGGCATCGGCAACCGGAAGAACGTCGTCCTGCTGGACCGCATCCACCACGACGGAGTCGACGTCTACCCCGGCTCGGTGACGTACCTGCGGGCGGCGGTCGCCGCCGGGCTGCGCCGCGCGGTCGTCTCGGCCAGTGCCAACTGCCGGGACGTGGTGGCCTCGGCCGGCCTGGAGCCGCTGCTGGAGGCGCGGGTCGACGGCCTGGTCGCCCGCGCCGAAGGGCTGCGCGGCAAGCCGCACCCGGACACCTTCCTGGCCGGCGCGACGCTGCTCGGCGTCGAACCGGCCGCCGCCGCCGTCTTCGAGGACGCCCTCGCCGGGGTGGCCGCCGGCCGGGCCGGCGGCTTCGGGTACGTGGTCGGTGTCGACCGGGTCGGCCAGGCCGACGAGCTGCGCGCCCACGGCGCCGACGTCGTGGTCACCGACCTCGCCGACCTGCTGAAGGGGGCGGTGGCATGATCCGCGAGCGCGCCTATCCGGTCGAGCCGTGGCACGTACGTGAGACCCGGCTCGACATGGACGTGCTGGCCCAGTCCGAATCGGTCTTCGCGCTCTCCAACGGGCACGTCGGCCTGCGCGGCAACCTCGACGAGGGCGAACCGCACGGCCTGCCCGGCACCTACCTCAACTCCTTCTACGAGCTGCGCCCGCTGCCGTACGCCGAGGCCGGCTTCGGTTTCCCCGAGTCGGGGCAGACCGTCGTCAACGTCACCAACGGCAAGCTGATCCGGCTGCTGGTCGACGACGAGCCGCTCGACGTCCGGTACGGCGAACTGCTCGCCCACGAGCGCATCCTCGACCTGCGCGCCGGCACCCTGCACCGCGAGCTGCACTGGCGCTCTCCGGCCGGGCGTCAGGTCAAGGTGCGCAGCACCCGGCTGGTCTCCTTCACCCAGCGGGCGGTCGCCGCCGTCAACTACGAGGTCGAAGCGGTGGACGGGCCGCTGCGGCTGATCCTGCAGTCCGAGCTGGTCGCCAACGAGACCCTGCCGGCGCAGAGCCGGGACCCCCGGGTGGCGGCCGTGCTGGAGTCCCCGTTGCAGGCCGAGGAGGAGCTGACCACCGACGACGGCGGGCTGCTCATCCACCGCACCAAGGTCAGCGGGCTGCGGGTGGCCGCGACGATGGGCCACGACGTGCACGCCCCGGGAAAGACCACCATCGAGTCCGAGGGGTACGAGGACTGGGTACGCACCACCATCGGCTGCGTGCTCCAGCCCGGCGAGAAGCTGCGGGTGGTCAAGTACCTCACGTACGGCTGGTCGAGCCGGCGGTCGCTGCCGGCGCTGCGCGACCAGGTCGGCGCGGCGCTCGCCGCGGCCCGGCTGGACGGATGGGAGAGGCTGCGCCGCGAGCAGCGGCAGTACCTCGACGAGTTCTGGGACGCCGCCGACGTGCGCGTCGAGGGTGACCCGGAGGTGCAGCAGGCAGTGCGCTTCGGGCTGTTCCACGTGCTCCAGGCCGGCGCCCGGGCCGAGCGGCGACCCATCGCGGCCAAGGGCCTGACCGGGCCCGGGTACGACGGGCACGCCTTCTGGGACACCGAGATGTTCGTGCTGCCGGTGCTCACCTACACCCAGCCGTCCGCCGTCCGGGACGCCCTGCACTGGCGGCACGCCACCCTGGCGCAGGCCCACGAGCGGGCCCGGACGTTGAACCTGAAGGGCGCAGCCTTCCCGTGGCGCACCATCGAAGGTCCGGAGTCGTCGGCGTACTGGCCGGCGGGGACCGCCGCCTTCCACGTCGCCGCCGGCATCGCCGACGCGCTGCGCCGCTACGTGCTGATCACCGGCGACGAGCAGCTGGAGCGGGAGATCGGGTTGGAACTGCTGGTGGAGACGGCCCGGCTGTGGCGGTCACTCGGCCACCACGATCGGCACGGCCGGTTCCACATCGACGGGGTGACCGGTCCGGACGAGTACACCGCGGTCAAGGACGACAACATCTACACGAACCTGATGGCGCAGCGGAACCTGCTCACCGCCGCCGAGTGCGCGATGCGTTTCCGGGACGAGGCGATCGACCTCGGGGTGACCGAGGAGGAGGCGGCCGAGTGGCGTGACGCGGCGAACGCCATGCATCTGCCGTACGACGAGGGCCTGGGCGTCCACGAGCAGGTGGAGGGCTTCACCCGGTTGCAGGAGTGGGACTTCGGGCACACTCCGCCGGAGAAGTACCCGCTGCTGCTGCACTACCCGTACTTCGACCTGTACCGCAAGCAGGTGGTCAAGCAGTCGGACCTGGTGCTCGCCATGCACTGGCGGGGGGACGCCTTCACCGACGT
Organism: Micromonospora halophytica; assembly: GCF_900090245.1. Lineage (GTDB taxonomy): Bacteria > Actinomycetota > Actinomycetes > Mycobacteriales > Micromonosporaceae > Micromonospora > Micromonospora halophytica. The sequence continues at coordinate 94,240 of NZ_FMDN01000017.1, read as the reverse complement.
CGAGAAGCTGCGCAACTTCCTCTACTACGAGCGGCGTACCGTCCGGGACTCGTCGTTGTCGGCCTGTACCCAGGCGGTGGTGGCCGCCGAGGTCGGTCATCCCGAGCTGGCCCACCGCTACCTGCGCGAGGCCGCGCTGATGGACCTGCACGACCTGAACGAGAACACCCGGGACGGCGTGCACATGGCCTCGCTGGCCGGGGCGTGGATCGCGCTGATAGCCGGGTTCGGCGGGCTGCGCGACCACGACGGAACGCTGTCCTTCTCGCCCCGGCTGCCGAGCCGCCTGGGTCGGCTGGAGTTCTCACTGCAGTGGCGGTCGATCAGGCTGAAGGTGGACGTCCGCCCGCACCAGACCACGTACTCGGTGCGCAACGGCGGTCCGGACACGGCGGTCGAGCTGCGTCACCACGGCGAACTGGTCCGGGTGACCTCCGCCCTCCCGGTCACCCTCCCGGTCCCCACCCCGGATCCACCCGGCCCGACACCCGAGCAGCCCGTCGGCCGAGCCCCCCTCATGCACCTCCCGGAAACCCGCACCTGATCCTGCTCCGCCCCCGCCGTTGATCATGAAGTTGGCGGCGGTGTCGATCTCTCCGACTGCCGCCAACCTCATGATCAACTCTTGAGTGAGTGGGCCGGGTGGGTCAGAACTGGCGGCCGTTCGAGGGGCGGCCGGCGGCGTCGCGCGGGGTCATCGCGCGCGGGTCGTCGGCCGTACGGGCCTCGGCCGCCTCGTCCGCCCAGTCACGGTTGCGCTCGGCATCCTGCTCGTGACGTTCCTGCTCGGCGGTACGGGTCTGCTGGCGGGACTTCCGCTCGGCCATGGCGATCCTCGCGATCCGTCGGGGCGCGGCTGCGCCGGTGCTGAGGTCACCCCGGGCCTTCCCGATCGCGCCGGACGCAAACGACGCCGCTCACGACTTCAGGTGACCCGCGAGGCCGAGCCGCCGCACCCGGAACTCCTCGGCCCGCGCCCGGTCCGCACGCGTGGACGGAGGAGGTGGAGCTTCAGGCGTAGTCCTGCCGGATCTGGTCGTCGACGCCGGGCGGGGCTTGAGGTCCGCCGGGCGCGCCTTCCCGGTCGGGGTCACACCGGCCCGGTCGAGCGCCACCCGGTCGGGGTGACACCGGCCCGGTCGCCGGTGTCCGGGCAGGGGATAACGCGCCGCTGCGGCGGGTAACCACTGCGGGCCGTCACCCCGACCGGGTGGCGGACAGCGACGGGATCGGAGGGCGCGGCATGGCTACACGCGGGCAGGTGAGCATCCCGGTCGGCGCGGCCGGCCTGCCGGCCGACATCGACGGGCCGGACGACGCCACCGGGGTGGTGCTCTTCGCCCACGGCAGCGGCAGCTCCCGGCACAGCCCGCGCAACGTGGCGGTGGCCCGGACGCTCCAGCGCCGCGGGTCGGCCACCGTCCTGGTGGACCTGCTCACCGCCGAGGAGGACGAGGTCGACGCGGTGACCGCCGAGCTGCGGTTCGACATCGGCATGCTCGCCGACCGGCTCGCCGGGATCGTCGACTGGCTCGGTGCCGAACCGTCGCTGGGGCGGCTCCCGGTGGGGCTCTTCGGGGCGAGCACCGGCGCGGCGGCGGCCCTGGTCGCGGCGGCGTCCCGTCCCGACCGGGTGGCGGCGGTGGTCTCCCGGGGCGGGCGTCCGGACCTGGCCGGCTCGGCGCTGTCGGCGGTACGCGCGCCGACGCTGATGTTGGTCGGTGGCCTCGACGAGCAGGTGATCGCCCTGAACGAGCAGGCCGCCGCCGCGCTGACGGCCCCGCACGAGCTGCGGATCGTGCCCGGCGCCACCCACCTCTTCGAGGAGCCCGGCACCCTGGAACAGGTCGCCGACGCGGCAGGCGACTGGTTCGCCAGTCACCGTGCCGTCCCCGCCTGACACCGTCCGCCCGCTGTCCGCGCTGTGCGCGCTGTGCGCGCTGTGCGAGCTGTGCGCGTCTCCCGCGCTGTCCGCAGCAAGATCGTGCTAAATCCTGGTTGTAGTGGTGTCGACCTTGGCCGAGGCCACTACAACCAGGATCCAGCGCGATCTCCGGCTGGTCTGCCTCGGCCAGCCCGGCCTGCTCAGGCCGGAGCAGGCCGGAGCAGGATTCGCTTGCGGGTCAGGCGGGTCAGGCGGGGGCGGCGGGTGGAGGTTCGGTGGTGGGTTCGGTGGCCTTGCGGTCCCGGTGGCGTTGGACGGTGTCGACCACCCGGTAGGTGACCGCGGCGATCGGCACCGAGACGAAGGCGCCGGCGATTCCGGCGATCAGCGTGCCGGCGGTGACCACCACCAGGATCACGGCGGGGTGCAGTTGGACCTGCCGCTTCATGACCAGCGGTTCCAGCAGGTTGCCCTCGATCTGCTGTACGGCGATCACCGCGGCCAGCACCAGCAGTGCCGTGGCCGGACCCTTCGCGGCCAGCGCCACCAGTACGGCGACCGTGCCGGCCACCGTCGCCCCGATGATCGGCACGAAGCCACCGAGGAACGTGATCAGGGCCAGCGGCAGCGCCAGCGGCACCCGGAGCACCACCAGGGCCAGTCCGATCCCGATCGCGTCGATCGCCGCGATGATCATCGTGCCCCGGCTGTACGCGCCGAGCGTGTGCCAGCCCGCCCGGCCCGCCTCGGCGGTCACCTCGCGGTTCGGACCGGTCAGCCGGCGCAGCACCCAGCGCCACATCGTGCGGCCGTCCTTGAGCAGGAAGAACAGCAGCACCAGGGCGAGCAGCGTGGAGCCGGCCACCTCGGCGGCCGTCCGTGCCCCGCCGACCGGGTCGAAGCTGCCGCCGAAACCGGCGCGCACCTGCTGGATGAGCCTGTCCAGTTGCGTGTCGCTGATCGGCAGGGTGGTGGTGACGAAGTCGCGGCTGCGTTGCAGGCCCTCGCCGAGTTCCTCGCTCAGCTCGCCGAACTGCGCGGCGGTCAGGTTCCACGCCAGCACGCCGACGCCGACCAGGATGCCGAGCAGCAGCAGGAGGGTGAGTAGCGCGGCCAGTGCCGCCGGCACCCGCAGCCGGCGCAGCCCCGACCGGACCGGGTCGAGCAGCGCGGTCAGGAAGAGCGTCACCGCCAGGGCGATGGCCAGCGGCGCGAGCAGCACCGCCACCTTGCCCAGCAGGTAGAGCCCCACCACCACGACCACCAGGCAGGCGCTCCACACCACGGCGCTGCGGACCAGCCAGGGCAGCGCCCCCCACGCCTGTCGCGGCTCCGGCCGGGCACCCGCCGCACTCACCTCGGGCGTACGCCCGTCACCGTTCTCGACCACGTCGGTCCTCCTTGGTGTCGCCGGGTCGATACCCGACGATGGCCGTTGCGACACCCGTCGCGTTCCGTGGGCGAATCCGGGTGAACTGCGGCCCTCCCGGCGACGGCCGGACGCGTCGGCCGTCGGTGTTTGCGCCACCGACCCGAGGGAAGGCAGGCAGGTGACGAGATGAGGAGGACGCCCGTGAGTGACTTCATGGACAAGGCCAAGGACTTCGCCGACAAGCACGACAAGCAGGTCGACCAGGGCCTGGACAAGGGCGGCGACTACGCCGACCGCCGTACCGGTGGCAAGTACGACGAGCAGATCGACAAGGGCGTCGACATGGCGCAGGCGCGTACCGGTGAGGGCGACCAGGGGCGCTGACCTCGTACGTCCGCTGCCGGGTCACCCGTGAGGTGGCCCGGCAGCGGTGTGTCCGGGTCTGGTGCGTATCGACCACTCTCGCTACTATCCGCAGTCGGGACATGACTCGCTGTCGAGTCGTGTGACAGCGGACCGGTCTGCCCGGCGCGGCGGGCCGCCGACGAGAGGGAGCCACCCCGGTGACCGACACTTCCCAGGCCACGATCCCGAAGCGCTACCCGTTCAGCGATCCCCATCGGCTCGACGTCGACCCCCGGTACGCCCTGCTGCGCCGCGACGAGCCGTTGACCCGGATCCGGATGCCCTTCGGCGAGCCGGCATGGCTCGCCACCCGGTACGCCGACGTCCGCACGGTGCTGGCGGACCGGCGGTTCAGCCGGTCCGCCTCCATCGGCCGCGACCAGCCCCGCAACACCCCACGCCAGGCCGACGAGGGCATCCTCGCGATGGACCCGCCGGAGCACACCCGGTTGCGCCGGCTGGTGGCGAAGGCGTTCACCGCCCGGCGGGTGGAGGAGCTGCGTCCGCGTACCACGGCGGTCGCCGACGAGCTGGTCGACGGGATGCTTGCCGCCGGGCCACCCGCCGACCTGGTCGCCCACCTTGCCACCCCGCTGCCGATCCGGGTGATCTGCGACCTGCTCGGCGTGCCCGTCGCCGACCAGGGCCGCTTCCACACCTGGTCGGAGGCGATCGTCTCGACCACCTCGCTGAGCCCGGAGACCGCCGAGAGCTACATCGACCAGCTGCTGGGCTACATGGCGGGGCTGATCGCGCAGCGGCGGGAGACACCCACCGACGACCTGATCGGCGCGATGGTCCGGGCGCGGGACGAGAATGCCGACCGGCTCACCGAGGACGAGGTGATCCGGCTCGCCGCCGGACTGCTCGCCGCCGGCCACGAGACCACCGTCACCCAGATTCCCAACATGGTGTACGTCCTGCTGACCGAGGAGGGCGGCTGGGAGCGGCTGGGTAACGACCCGACCCTGGTCCCGAAGGCGGTGGAGGAGTTGATGCGCTTCATCCCGCTCGGCGCGACCGCCGCCTTCCCCCGGTACGCCACCGAGGACGTCGAGCTGGGCGGGGTGCTGGTCCGGGCGGGTGAGCCGGTGGTCGTCTCGCTGCACTCGGCAAACCGGGACGAGCAGGTCTTCGCCGACCCCGACCGGCTGGACCTGGCCCGGGAGGACAACCCGCACCTCGGCTTCGGGCACGGCGTGCACCACTGCGTCGGTGCCCAGCTCGCCCGGATGGAGCTCCAGGTGGTGCTCGAGACGCTGCTGCGCCGTATCCCGGGGCTGCGCCTCGCGGTGCCCGTGTCGGAGCTGACCTGGAAGAGTGGCCTGCTGGTCCGGGGCCTGACCGCCATGCCGGTGCAGTGGTGAGCGGGGAGGAGCCGGGCGGCTGGCGGGTGTTCGTGGACTCGACCCGGTGCATCGGGTCGGGGATCTGCGCGGGCGCCGCTCCCGGTCACTTCGTGCTGGTGGACGGGCTCTCCCGGCCGCTGAAGGAACTGATCGACCCGGCGGACGAGGTGCTGGACGCCGCCGAGTCCTGCCCGATGGAGGCCATCATCGTGTCCGACGTGGGGGGCGGCCGGATCGCGCCGGAGCCGTGACCCGGCACCGGACGGCGCACGGCCACGTCCCGGGTGGAGCCGGGGCGTGGCCGTGCGTACCCGGGTCGGTCAGTGCCGCCGCTTCTCGCGCAGCTCCTGCATCGAGGCCGGAGGGGTCCAGCGGACGGGCCGTGCGCACCGTTGTCGCGACCGTCGCCCTGCCGTACGCTTCTGCTCGGCCCGCCCTCACGGTCTCCAGTGAGGAGCAGTCATGCCCTTGAACCGCCTGTTGACCCTCGGGGTCGGCGCGGGCGCGGCACTCGTGCTGAGCGTGCCGGCGGTCGCCGTCCCGGCCTCGGCGGCCCCGTCCCACCACCGCACCGGCGGCAGCCTGGTGCTCGTCGGCGGTGCTCTCGCCGACGACAACGCGACCATCTACGGCGACATCGTCCGGCTGGCCGGCGGCCCCGGCAGGGCCCGGATCGGCATCTTCACCGCCGCCGCCCCGGTGCCGTCGGAGGACCCCGACGCCGGCACCCCGGACTGCAACAACAGCGTCTGCAACGGCGACTACTACGCCGCCCTGTTCGAGAAGTACGGCGCGGTCGACGCGCAGTGGATCCCGATCGACCTGGACCGTCCGGCGGCTGCGGACGACCCGGCCGTGGTCCGGCAGATCGACTCGATGACCGGCTTCTTCTTCGGCGGCGGCGACCAGTACCGCTACGTCACCACGATGACCCGGGGCGAGGCGCAGCGGGACTCGGCCGCCCTGGCGGCCGTGCGTCGTAAGTTGCGCGGCGGCGCGGTGGTCGCCGGCACCAGCGCGGGCGCCCAGATCATGGCCGGCCGCGACATGATCACCGGCGGCTCGACGGAGCCGGGGCTGCGGGACGGGGCGAAGCCCGGCTACTTCGACGACCCGGGTGTGCTCGGGTACCTGCCGAAGGGTGGCTTCGGCTTCTTCACCGAGGGCCTGCTGGACACCCACTTCTCCCGCCGGGGACGGGAGGCGCGCTCGATCCGGCTGGCCGCCGACACCGGGCACGACCGGGTGTTCGGGCTGGACGAGAACACCGCGCTGGAGGTGACCGGGGTCGGTGGCCGGCACCGGTCGTTGCGGGTGCTCGGCCAGCGCGGGGTGAGCGTGCTCGACCTGCGTCGCGCGTCGGTGACCAGCACGGACGGCGTCTGGGGCGTCGAGGGTGTGCGGTGGACCCGGCTGACCGAGGGTGACCGCTACCGGGCCGAGCGCTGGCAGCCGGTGATCGCGCCAGGCAAGGAGAAGGTGTCGCCGGCGTCGGGCGAGTGCACGGTGCCGCCGTCGGACGACGTCTTCTACGACTACGCCCTGGTCGGGCTCGCCGAAGGGCTGGTCGACCAGGCGGGCTGCACCTCGACCTCCGGCACCTCCTACGAGAAGGACCCGCAGTTCGCGGGCGAGGTGACCCGTGGCCCGCGCTTCGCGGGGTACCGGTCCGGGGAGGCGACCTCCTTCGTCGACGCGGTGATCGGGATCCGCCCCGCCGGCTGACGCCCTGACCGTCCGGTGGTCGCCGTGTGTCGACGGCACACGGCGACCACCGGCGTGGCGGCATCGGGTCGTCTGCGCGCCGCGCCACCGCCGGCCGTCACCTGGCTGTAACAGAAATTACGTCTTGAGCAGAGAACTTAATAGATGTAACTTCTGTTTCATCGATCCGTGGCCCCTCGGAGGTGCCCATGTCCCCCTTCCGCAACCGCCGCCGCCTGTCGGTGGTGGCCGCCGCCGCTGTCCTGACCACCCTGGCCCCGGTCGGGGTCACCGCCGCCCACGCCCAGGTCACCCGCATCCGGCAGGGCAGCGCCGCCGACGTGTCCCGGGCCGCCTGGTCCGGCCCGGCGTACACGATGAACGGTTCGGGCGGCATCGTCACCGCCACCATGTCCCGGGCGATCGACGCGATCCGGGGCGGCACCGGCACGATCGACGTGGTGGTGATCGCCGGCTCCGGCACCACCACCCCGGAGTGCGACGTGATCACCGGCCTGGCCGGGGTGAACTCCTGCACCACGCTCACCCTGACCGCCACCCGCGACGGCAACGACGCACAGGTCAACACCGACGTCCGTAACGCTGAGTTCGTCTACTTCGCCGGCGGCAACCAGTGCAACTACGTGGCCTGGAAGGGCACCGCGCTGGAGGCGTCCGTCGAGTCCGTGGTGGCCAAGGGCGGCGGGGTGGGCGGCGGCAGCGCCGGGCACCACGTCAACAGCGACATCGTGTACGACGCCTGTGCCGCCAGCACCACCTCGGCGATCGCCCTCGACGACCCGTACGACCGCTCGCTGACCTTCACCACCGGCATGTTCCGGTGGCCGCACTACGCCGACACGGTCAACGACTCGCACTTCGTCGAGCGGGACCGGATGGGGCGCACGATGGCCTTCGTGGCCCGGGCGATCAAGGACGGTCGTACCAGCGGCGGTAAGGCGTGGGGTGTCGGGGTGGACCGGGACTCCTCGCTGCACATCGACCGCAACGGCCTGGCCACGCTCAGCGGCGGCAGCGCGTACGTCGTGCTCGGCGACCACCAGCCGGAGGTGGCGGTGGCCGGGCAGCCGCTCACCTACTCCAACTTCAAGATCTGGAAGTTGACCAACGGTCAGACGTACGACTTCGCCAACCGGCCGACCTGCGGCTACTACCTGAAGAGCGTGAACGCCGGCATCCCGAGCAGCAACCTCTACAGCGGCACCCCGGTCACCGACTGCACGACGCCCCCGCCGCCGCCCCCGGGTGGCGGCAGCTTCACCGAGGTGGAGCCGAACGACTCGCGCAGCGCCGCCAACGACGTCTCCGGGCACAGCTACCCGCTGACCGTCACCGGCGACATGAAGAGCAGCAGCGACCGGGACTACTACGCGTTCACCCTGAACAGCAGGCAGAAGATGACGGTGGCCTGCGCGGTGCCGACCGCGTACGACGCCGACATCTATCTGCTGGACTCGGGCGGCAGCACGGTGACCCGCTCGGTGAACGACGGGGCGGGCGTCGACGAGTCGGCCAGCCTGACCCGGCGCACCTCCGGTACCGGCACGTACTACCTCGACGTGGAGGCGTACTCCGGCTCCGGTACCGCCGACTACACCTGCACCCTCACCAAGTCCTGATTCGCACCCCCCGGCGGGCGCGGAGCGGGCTCGGCCCCGCTCCGCGCCCGGCTACGCTCAGCGCGTGTCGAACCCCGATCTTGTCGATGAGCCGCAGGGCGTGGGCGTCGCGGCGCTGATCCGGCAGCGGCTCGGTGAGTGCAGCCCCGCCGAGCGGCGGGTGGCCCGGACGCTGCTCGCCGCGTACCCCTCGGCCGGTCTGGGCACCGTCGCCGCGCTCGCCGAGCGGGCCGAGGTCAGCGCGCCCACCGTGCTGCGCTTCCTGGCCCGGCTCGGCTTCGGTGGGTACCCGGAGTTCCAACGGGCGTTGCGCGACGAACTGGCCGAGCGGGAGACCTCCCCGTTGTCGGCGTACCGGGCGGCGGAGCGCACCGGATCGCCGCCGGAGGGCGCGTTGCCCCGCGCCGCCGCGACCCTGCCCGAGGCGGTCGCCGGCACGCTGGCCGAGTTGCCCCAGGGTGAGTTGGACGCGGCGGTACGCCTCTTCGCCGACCAGCAGTCGCGGGTCACCGCGGCCGGCGGCCGCTTCTCGGGGCTGCTCGCGCACTACCTGGTGCTGCACCTGATGCAGGTGCGTGGCGGCAGCCGGCTGCTCCCGGCGACCCCGGTGGAGCGGACCGACATGCTGGTCGACGTGGGCCGGCGGGACCTGTTCGCGCTCTTCGACTTCCGCCGGTACGAGGAGCCGACGCTCGCGCTGGCCCGGGAGGTCACGGCGCGGGGCGCGAAGGTCGTCCTGTTCACCGACCGGTGGCTCTCCCCGGTGGCAGGGCTGGCCGAGGTGGTGCTGCCCAGCCGGGTCGAGTCGCCCTCGCCGTACGACAGTTTCGTGCCCGCGTTGGCCCTGGTGGAGACCCTGGTGGCGGCCGTGATCGACCGGCTCGGGCCGGTCGCCGGCACCCGCCTCAAGGCGATGGAGGCGGCGCAGCAGACGTACGGGAGCGCCTGAGCCGCGTTACAGAAAATCGTAACCTCGCTGAAACCGTAACGTGCGTTACAGTCCGGGGGCTGGTTCGTTCTGGCCCCCGGAAGGACACCTCATGCGCATCCGCCACTTCGCCCTGGTCGGCGCGACCACGGCCCTCCTCGTCGCCACCGCCGCCTGCGGCGGCACCACCACCTCGGAGTCGGGCGGCGGCGACGCCGCGCCGGTCTCCGTCACCATCGACGGCGTCGGCGCGGTCACCACCGACACCGCGCTGGCCGGGAAGGTCCCGGCCGACGTGCGCGCCCGGGGCACGATCACCGTGGCGACCAACGCCCCGTACCAGCCGTTCATCGACTTCAAGGTCGAGGGGAAGAACGACGAGTTCAAGGGCCTCGACCACGACCTCTTCCAGGCCGCCTCCGCCCGGCTGGGCCTGAAGGCCACCTTCACCCAGCAGCCTTTCGACGGCCTCGTCCCCGGCCTGCAGGCCGGCAAGTACGACGCCATCGCCGGCGGCATCACCGACAAGAAGGAACGCCAGCAGGTCGCCACCTTCGTCGACTACTCCGCCTCCGGCACCGGATTCCTGGTCAGGACCGGCAACCCGGCCGGCGTGAAGACCGTCGCCGACCTCTGCGGCCGGACCGTCGCCGTGCAGAAGGCCAGCAACCAGGCGAAGAACCTCGCCACCTACGCCAAGGACAGCTGCGCCGGCAGGAAGATCGAGGTCAGGGAGTACCCGGAGAACCCGCAGGCGGTGCAGGCGCTGATCGCCGGCAACGTCGAGGTGGTCGCCGCCACCCGGGTCAACCTGGTGGACACCGCCGCCACGCTCGCCGGCAAGGCCGAGCTGGTGGCCGACCCGTCCGCCCCCAACGGCTGGCTGGCCAGCCCGAACGGGTTCGGTTTCCTCAAGGCGAACAAGGAACTGGCCGAGGCGTACCGGGCGGCCGTGCAGAGCCTGATCGACGACGGCACCTACGGCAAGATCCTCGCCCAGTGGAAGCAGACCCCGATCGCCATCGAGCAGGCCACCATCGACCAGGCCATCGACTGACCCGGCGGGCCACCACCCCTTGAGACCGCGGTCGCCGGGCGTCCTCCGAATCCGTGAGGGCGGGCCCGGAGAGGCGCCCGGCGACCGCCGCACCACACCCTCTTTCGTTCGCGACCGCGGGCCCCGCTGCGCTGCACTCCTCGCGCTCACCGGGCCCCGCCGCAGGAGGCACCGCAATGACGAGCGACACCGAGACCGTACGGGTGGTGCCCGTACGCCACTACGGGCGCTGGCTGACCGCGCTGCTCGTGGTCGGGCTGACCGTCCTCTTCGTCCGGGCGCTGCTGGACAGCCCCAACCTCGAACCCGGCACGGTCCGGGAGTACCTGTTCAAGGACTACGTCCTCGACGGCGTGGTCACCACGCTCTGGCTGACCCTGCTGGCGATGGTGCTCGGCACCGTCGGCGGGGTGGTGCTCGCCGTGATGCGGCTGTCGGCCAACCCGGTGCTGCGCGGCGTCTCGTGGGGCTTCATCTGGGTCTTCCGGGGCACCCCGCTGCTGGTTCAGATCATCTTCTTCGGGTTCCTCGGGGCGCTCATCCCGCGGCTCACCCTGACCGTGCCGTTCACCGGCACCGTCCTGTTCGACAAGCCGACCAGCGTCGTGGTGACCGGCACGGTCGCCGCCGTGCTCGCCCTGTCGCTCAACGAGATGGCGTACGCCGCCGAGGTGATCCGCGGCGGCATCCTCGCCGTCGACGCCGGGCAGACCGAGGCCGCCGCCGCGCTCGGGATGAGCCCGGCGCTCACCCTGCGCCGGGTGGTGCTGCCCCAGGCGATGCGGGTCATCATCCCGCCGATGGGCAACGAGACGATCACCATGCTGAAGTCCACCGCCCTGGTGTCGATCATCGCCGGCCGGGACCTGATGACCGCCGTGCAGACCGTCTACCAGAACAACTACAAGGTCATCCCGCTGCTGGTGGTGGCCGCCATCTGGTACCTCGCCCTGGTCAGCCTGCTGTCGGCCGGCCAGTGGCTGATCGAGCGGCGCTTCGGCCGCGGCTTCGCCCGGGGAGGCGTCCGATGACGGTGACCGACGTGACGACGAGGACCGCGACCCGGCCCATGGTGCGCGCCGAGGGCGTGACCAAGCGGTACGGCCCGGTCGAGGTGCTCAAGGGCATCGACCTGACCGTCGCCCCCGGCGAAGTGACCTGCCTGCTCGGCCCCTCCGGCTCCGGCAAGTCCACCTTCCTGCGCTGCATCAACCACCTGGAACGGATCGACGGCGGACAGCTCTGGGTCGACGGCGAACTGGTCGGCTACCGCCGGCACGGCGACAAGCTGTACGAGCTGAAGGCCCGCGAGGTGGCCCGCCGCCGCCGGGACATCGGCATGGTGTTCCAGCGCTTCAACCTCTTCCCGCACCTCACCGCCCTCGCCAACGTCATCGAGGCCCCGGTGCGGGTGCTCGGCACCCCGCGGGAGCGGGCCAGGGCCGAGGCGGCACGGCTGCTGGAGCGGGTCGGCCTGGCCGACAAGGCCGGCAACTACCCGGGCCAGCTCTCCGGCGGCCAGCAGCAGCGGGTGGCGATCGCCCGGGCGCTCGCCATGCACCCGAAGCTGATGCTCTTCGACGAGCCCACCTCGGCGCTCGACCCGGAACTGGTCGGCGACGTGCTCGACGTGATGAAGGGACTCGCCGCCGACGGCATGACCATGGTGGTGGTGACCCACGAGATGGGCTTCGCCCGGGAGGTCGCCGACAACGTCGCCTTCCTCGACGGGGGAGTGGTCGTCGAGTCCGGCACCCCGGCCGAGGTGCTCGGCGCCCCGAAGCACGAGCGCACCCGCGCCTTCCTGGACAAGGTGCTCTGATGGAGGCCCTGCTCACCGCAGCCGGCGACCGGCTCGGGGCGTACCACGAACGGCTGGCCCGACTGGTCGCCGTGGACACCGGCTCGGGCCAGGTGCAGGGGCTGCGGGAGGCCGCCGACCTGGTGCAGACCTGGTGCCTGGCGGCCGGCATGGCGGTCGAGCGGGAGGCGGTCGCCGACCCGGCCGGAGCGCCCCTCGGCGACGTGCTCGTCGCCCGCCGTCGCGGGCCGGGACGGCGGCGCATCCTGCTCGCCGGTCACCTGGACACCGTCTTCCCACCCGGGACGGCCGCCGCCCGGCCGCTGCGGATGCACGACGGCCGGGCGTACGGGCCGGGGGTCAGCGACGACAAGGGTGGCCTGCTCGCCGGGCTCGCCGCCGTCGAGGTGCTGGCCGCCCTGGGCCGCGAGGAGTACGCCGAGCTGGTGCTGGTGTGCACCCCGGACGAGGAGATCGGTTCCCCCGGCAGCCGCCCGGTGCTGCGTACCCTCGGATCCGAGGCCGACGTGGCCCTCTGCCTGGAGTGCGCCCGCGACAACGGCGACCTGGTGTCGGCCCGCAAGGGCGTCGCGGACCTGGAGATCACGCTGCGCGGCCGGGCCGCGCACGCGGGCATCGAACCGGAGCGCGGGGCGAACGCGCTGCTCGCCGCCGCCCGGCTCACCGTCGCGCTGGACGCGCTCAACGGGCGCTGGCCCGGGGTCACCGTCAACGTCGGGGTGCTGGAGGCCGGCGGCCGGCCCAACGTGGTCGCCGACCGGGCCCGGATGCTTGTCGACCTGCGGGCCTGGCGGACCGCCGAGTACGCCGCCGCGCTCGCCGAGATCCGCCGGCTGGTCGCGGAGCCGGCCGTCACCGGGGTACGCGCCGAACTGGCCGTGCACGCGCCCACCCCGCCCTGGGAGCCCGGCCCCGAGGACCGTTGGCTGACCGAACTGGCCGGCAAGGTCGGCGCGGGACTCGGGGTGCCGGTCTCGCACACCGCCACCGGCGGCTGCGCCGACGCCAACCTGCTCGCCGAGGCGGGCGCGACGGTGCTCGACGGGCTCGGCCCGATCGGCGGGGACGACCACAGCCCGGCCGAGTGGCTGGACCTGGACTCGGTGGTCCCCCGGGTGGCGCTGCTCGCCGGCCTGATCGACGAGGTGGCCCGGCGCTGACCCGGGCCCGGATCGGCCCGCCTGCGGTTGATCGACTCCAAGTCGCGTGAATGGCGGTCTCTGGCCCGTTCGGACACCGCCACGTCGCCGACACGGAGTCGATCACGAGCGCTCGCGGTCGCGACGACGCGAGGGCCGGTCTCCCGCTCGGGGAGACCGGCCCTCGTCGCTCACACGTCGGATCAGGAGCTGTAACCGCGGCCCGCGATCCAGTTGGCCAGCTCGGTGATGTCCATCCAGTACTCCGGGGCGTCCGGAGCGGCCGGGTCGGAGATCTTCACCGTGTTGCCGTCGTCCTTGTACTCGACCACGGTCAGGTAGTGACCGGGGTAGCTGTGCTCCTTGCCGTCGACGTCGACCGCGCCGCCGAGGATGTTGGCGACGACCGGCTCACCGGCGTCCACCGCGGCCTTCACGTCGGCCCGCAGCCGCTCGACCTGCTCCTTCGAGGCCTCGTCACTGCTGATCTCGGTGGTCTTGTACTTGCCGCCGGTGTACTCGTTCAGCACCCGGGTGATGTCGATCGCCGAGTCGGTGCCGTTCACGGTGGTGCCGAGCTTCTCGGCCAGCTCGTCCTGGCTGACCGCCTTACCGTCGGCCGACAGCGCGATCCGCGTCGACGCCGGGCCGCAGTAGTAGAAGTTCGGCTGCGCCTCGTACTCGTAGCCGGCCTTGCGCGCGCCCTTGCCCTGCTCGGACACGACCGACGCGGCGGCCCTCTCGGCCGGCGTGGCCTGCGCGGCCATCGCGGGGCCGGCGATGGCGCCACCCGCCATGACCAGGCCGGCGACGGAAAGCATGCTGTTGCGGAGGCTGAGGTTCATGTCGAAGCTCCGTTCGGGGGTTGACGCCCACGTCACTCCGGACGCGCACGCAGCACCTTCAGGGCGCTCGGATCATCAGGGGATACGGCGGCGGTGGCCCTCGGCCCCGCTCACCGGGGAGGTGACGACCGGTGGCCCGGGCCGTTCCGGCCGTCCGCCGTGCTGCTCGGTCGTACGCAGGGTGTAACGACCGGGGGTGGGCGGTGATTCCGCCGGGCGGGTGGCACCGGTCACCGTCCGTGACTGGACGTCGAGGTACGGGCCACGCCGCGCGGAGTGCCGGGGCCGGGTGGTCAGGAACCGGACACCGGGGGCAGACTGCCCATCAGGCGGGTCACGGCGATCTCGATGACGACCCGCTCAGGGTTCGGGCGGGGCTGCCGGTAGCGCTCGGCGTAGCGGCGTTCGGCGTCGGCCACCGATCCGGGATCGGTACGCAGCACCGCCCGCCCCTCGAAGGTGAGCCACCGCCGGCCGTCGACGTGGCACACGGCGACCGGGGTACCCGCCGGGCCGGCGGCAGCCACCTGCCGGGCCTTCGCGGAGCCGCCCGAGGTGATCACCCGGGCGGTGCCGGTGCCCGGGTCGAAGGTGACCCCGACCGGGACCACATGTGGGGTGCCGTCCGCGCGCAGCGTCGTCAGGGCGGCCAGGTGCCGCTCCCGGCAGAAGGCGACCACCCGCACGTCGTGCGGGTCCAGCCGATGACCGCCTGCCATGTCGTCCCCCCGTCTTCCCGGACCGGCGCCCACCCGCCCGACCGCAGCGCACGCCGAGCGACCGTGGCGGCACAGGTGCCGGAGTCGCCCCGGCTCCGACCGATCATGGCACGGGACGGCGTACCCGGTCCTGGCCAGGAGGAGTGTCCGGCTGGCTGGGCAGCTCTGCGGCGGTGGCCCGGCGCTGACGGGCCAGCCGGGTCAGGTAGATCAGCGCACCGGCGAGGACCCCGACGTCGTCCAGGTAGATCGGGTCGGGCAGCACGTCGACAGGGAAGACCGTGTAGATCAGCGCGCCGTAGAAGGCCACCTTGCCACCGACGCCGAGGGTGCCGAGCATCCGCCGGGCGCGGACCACCCGGACGGCCAGCAGCACCGCGCCGACCAGCGTCGCCAGCGCCAGAACGCCGCCGATGACGACGAGCACCACCATCTCCCGGGACACCCCGCCACGCTAACCCACCCGCACCCCACCCACCCGCTCGCCCAGCCTCGCGTGGTGATCAGGAGGTTCGCGGCGACGCGCTTTCCAGGACGCAAACCTCTCGATGACCGGGGAACAGCAGCGCGGGGAGTGGGGTGGGGCAGAGGTCAGTAGGCGGGGACGGGGGCGTGGCCGCGGGCGGTGGAGGCCGGCTCGTGGGCCGGCTCGGCGGCGGGGCGCCGGAGCTCCGGCATCGGCACCACCGACTCGATTTCCTCCGACCGGCGGTCGAGCGCGGCGAACGCCTCGTCGCGCAGGCTGCGCGCCGCCGCCGCGGCCAGTTCGGCCGCCCGCCAGGCCTCACGCTCCCGATCCACGGCCCCCCGGTGCCGGGCCGCCAGGTTGTCCCGGATCGCCCGGTGGAGCACCAGCTCCTGCTCCACCGGGTGGCGTCGGGGGTCCCAGCCGTTGCGGTGCGCGAAGACGTCGCTCAACTGCTCGACCGAGAGCTCCTTGCGCCAGTACGCGTCCAGCGCGGCCCGGTGCAGGAACCGCTCCCGGTCGGCGTACTCGGCCGGGGTCTGCGCCGTGTGCGGCAGCGGCATGGCGGCGGCGGCCGAGAGCCGGCGGACATCCGCCTCAGCGGCCTCGTACGCCGCCCAGGCCGCCTCGACCTCCTCCTGCGCGGCCAGCCACCCGGCCCGGCACCGCTCGGCGGTGGCCCCGGCCCGCCGGGCCGCCACGGCGATCTCCTCGGCGTACCGGGCGCGTTCCCGCTCCTGTTCGGCCAGCTCGACGTGGCTGGGCAGCGCCGCCTGCCGGATCCGGCCGGTGACGGCGGAACGCAGCCAGGCGGGGCGGGCGACCAGGGCCCCCACGGCGACGGCCGCGACAGTGAGCAGGACCAGCCAGATCACGGCGGCGGCGGGGACGTCGGGCAGGACGGAGGAGAAGACGGTCTGCATCACCAGCACCTCACGGCGGGGATCGTTGTGGACGACGAGCAGGTGCCCGGCAGGGGCGAGGTGGGGCGGGCGCGGTCGACGTACCCGCACGGGGTCGCCACCATGCGTGGCGGCCGGCGACCGGGGACGCCGCGGCGCTCAGCGCCGGGGCGGACCGCGCCGGCCGGTGGCCTCCCGGACCGGATCCGTCGTCGCCGCCGGGACCGTCGAGGGGGTCGACTCGTCGGCGGGCACGATGTCGCGCCGGGTCGGCAGCGGCCGGGCGGCGGAGGCGTCCGCGACCTGCTCGTGGATCGACTGCCGGGAGGCGGTGGGCGGCAGCTCGGCCGCCCTGGAGAACGCCACGCCCGGCCCGCCCGGGGCGGCGACGGCCGGACCGGCCGCGAAGGCGCCGACACCGACGGCGAGCACCAGGACGGTCACCGCCAGCCGGGTGAGATCGCGCAGCGCGCGCAGCGTCGCCGTCCAGAGCGGGCGGGAGGTCGCTACGGGCACGACTCCAACCTATCGGCACCGCGCCGTCCGCGCAGCGGTGCGACGGCGTCGACCGGGGTGACCCGGGCCACGCCGTGCCCTGTGGACGCAATGGCCCACCCGGAGCGTCTCCGGGTGGGCCATTGTGGTCAGGTCAGCTCAGCGGTCGCCGCCGAGCACCGGCGGCGCGGTCGTGCCGCCGTCACCCCACACCATCTCGTCCTCGGTGAGCCAGGTCATCCGCTCGTCGGAGTCGTCCTCGCCGTGCTGACCCCGGCCGCCGATCACGCCGCTGCGACCCGCGCCGCCCGCCATGGCGGCCCGGTTCGCCGAGCCGGCGCGCGCACCCGCTCGGCCATCGTTACCGCCCGCGCCGGGTTGACCGGAGGCCAGCCGACCGGTGCCGGCGGCGGAGCGGTTCTCCATGCCGGTCGGGGCACCGGGGCGGCTCGGCGTGGTGGCCGCCGCCCGGCTGCCCGAGGAGGCCAGCGCGCCGGTGCCGAGCACCCCGCCGGCCACGAGCCCGGCAGCGCCCCCGAACATCGAACCCGAGCCGGTGCCCGGCCCGCCGGTCGTCGTGGGGCTCGCGCCGGCCAGGCCGGAGCCGCCGCCGACCCCACCGGTCGCCGGGCCGGCGCCGGCGAGCGAGGTGCCGGTGCCGGCGTCGATCACGCCCGGACCGCCCGTCGTGGCGCCGCCGGAGCCCTCGCCGCCCGTGCCGGCACCGCCGGAGGCGGTGCCCGGGCCCTGGGACACGCTGCCCGCGGTGGTGGCGGTGGCGCCGCCGCCGGGCCCGAACGCCCCCGTGGTCGGCGCGGACGCCGGCGTGTTCACCGCCGGCCCGTGCTGCGTCGGCACGCCGCTGCGGTCGGCGTCACCGGGCAGCCGCGTGGGCGGGGCCGGCGGGTCGACGATCCGCCCGTAGCGGGCGACCTCGTAGCCGGCCGCCAGGTCGGCGACCACCTCCACCATCCGCTGGTGGGCCTTCTCCTGCTCGGCCTTGTCCTGCTGGTGGCCCATGATGCCGCCGACGATCATGCCCGGCACACCGAGCATCGCGCCCTTGGTCGCCCCGTCGATCGCCTTGTCGTGGTCGTCGGTGGCCTCGGGGCTCTCCGCCTTCTGCTGCGCGGTGCGCAGCTGGCCGGCCATCAGGTTCAGCGCCTGCCGCACGTCGGCCGCGCCCTCGGCGAGCTCGGTGGAATAGCGCACGACCAGCGACAGCCGGTCGTGGAACTCCCGGGCCGCGTCCCCCGTCCAGGCCGGAGCCAGCTTGTCGAGGTCGGTGTCGAGGTCGCGGGCCAGGTTGTCGAGAGTTTCCCGCAGCGAACTCCACTGGCTGGCCAGGCCCTCCACCTGCTGCGGGTCACCGGCGCGCACCGCGTCGTAGAGCTCGCGGTGGCTCACGTGCTGGTAGCGCTGGGTGTACTCAGACACTGCGGTCCCCCCGCTCCTTGAGCGCCTCGTTCACCCCGTTCAGCGCGGCGGCGATGTCGTTGGCGTTGGCCGCGTTACGCGCCTCGGTCGTGCGGTAGTTCGTCATGATCGTGTTGGTGGCGGCCCGGGACGCCTCCACCGCTCGGCGCAGCCGCGCCACCCGCTCGGCGTAGCTCGCCTGGATCTCGCTGTAGCGGCGGGCGTTGCCGGTGCCGTCGGCGAACGATCCGAGGGCCGGCGGGCGGCACTGCAACTCGGTGTTCAGCTTCTTGAGGGCCGCCTCGGCCTGGGTCAGCCGATCCGCCAGCCGCTGGTGAAAGTCTTCCAAGGACAGTACGTCGACTGTCGTACGCCCGGTCATGGCAGCATCCCCGTAGTCCATAGTCGATACCGTCGGCTTCAGGTTAGTCGACCGACGCCAGCCCGGGCGACCCGTCGATGTGCCGGCGCCGCGCTCAACCGCCCTGTGCCGGTGACTCCGCAGCCTCGCCCCGCGCCGTCGGCGACGGGCTGCCCGCCTCGTCGTCCGGCGCGAAGTAGGCCAGCGCGTCCTGGCGTTCCAGGGTCGGGCCGGTGGGCACGAGCGAGAGCAGTGACGCCGGCACCACCAGCGGCTTCACTGCGCCGTACCCGAGGGCGGCCACCGCGTCGCCGGAGCGCCTGCCCAGCGGGTACCGCACGCCCTGCGGGGTGATCAGGTAGACGGTCGCGCCGGCCGCCGGCTCCGTGCCCTCGCCGGCGCCCGGCGCCGCCTGCACCAGCGCGCCCCGGCCGCCCGGCAGCAGCACCTCGTCGGCGGTCTCGACGGCGTCGCGCGGGCCCTGCCGTACCGCCGTCGACCCGTCAGGATCGGCGAGCTCGGCCGGCGTCCGGTCGAAGACCTCCAGCGTGGTGGTCGGCGGGCCGCCTGCCGGACCGGGCCGGTAGGTCGCGCACACGACCGACTGGCCGGGACGGACCGCCCGTAGCGGGGGCAGCGTGCGGAGCGTCCCCTCGGCCTCCAGCCGCTTGTCGGTCAGCAGCCGGCCCGCCTCGTCCGGGGTGATGTCGGTGACCTGGCCGCCGTCGCTCTGCAACAGCAGCGCGCTGACCTCGCCGATCGAGACCAGGCCGTCCCGGGTCAGCACGTAGTGCTCGCCGGCGGCCCGGAACACGTCGCCGACCCGGGCCTGCCGACCGCCGACCGTCCGGCCGCTCGGTGCGCCGTCACCCTCGATCCCCAGCTGCCGCAGCGCCGGGCCGGCCGGTACCGCGTTGAGCAGCGGCGCGCCCACGTCGAGGGTGGTCGCGTTGGTCATCTTCAGCGCGGCGAGCGCCGGGTCGCCGCCGACGATCTGCGCCCGCATGCCGTTGGCCAGCAGGAACCGCTGCCCGCCGCCGCGGACCAGTACCGCCTCGCCGCCCAGCGGGGTGCCCCCGCCCAGCGGCCGGTCGATCACCAGCCGGGTGGTCGAGCGCCGGGAGTCGCCCGGGTCCGGCACGTCGCAGACCGACCAGGGGAGACCGACCAGCGACTTACGGTCCGGCAACGCGTCCGGGGCGCCGACGATGCCGACGGTACGACCGCGGGGCCGGTCGGCGATCGACGCGCGGGACATCGTCCGCACGGGCGCGTCGGCCTCGTTGAGGATCAGCCGGGCGGAGGTGTAGTTCAACGTCGGGTGCAGCACCCCGTCGGCGAACACGTACGTCGCCCCGGTCTCCCGCTCGATCACCAGCGTGTTCGTCTCCAGCGGCGCGGTGTTGCCGGTGAACTGGCCGTACGCCCCGGCGCCGCCGAGCACGATGGTGGCGGCGAGCACACTGCCGACCACGGCCATGCCGAGTCGCCGCATCGGGAGGTTGGTGGTCTCCGGGTCGCCGGAGAGCATCCCCGAGACGATGCGTCGGGTGACGAAGCGGTACGCCTGCACCTGATCGCGGCGGGTCCGCATGGTTGACCTCCGACGGGGACGGGTCCGCGACGATCAGGGCTCAACTCCGTCGCGGGCTTCCCTACGATAAGGGCCGTCGGCGGGTCGACGGACCCCCGCCCGCCCCACCGGCGGCGCACCCGCCGGCGGATGCTCCACGATGTCCAGAAGGGACGCTCACCGATGACGCAGCTTGCGGCGCCACCCGGGCGTACGCCCACCACCCCGGCCGTCCCCGACGACCGTCCGGTGGTGCCGGCCGACCGGCGCGGGCGCGGACGGATCGGCCCGGTCGCCGTCGGTCAGCTCGTCCTGGTGGAGCTCTGTGCGCTCGCCGTCTGGGCGGCGACGGGCGGCCCTGGCTGGCTGGTGGGGGTCGTCGGCGGCCTGGCCGTGCTGGTGCTGGCGGCGGCCTTCCTGCGCCGCGGTGGCCGCTGGTGGTACGAGGACCTGCTGCTGCGCCGCCGGTTGGGGCGCCGTCGCGACCAGGCGCGGGCCGCGGTCGCGGACGGCAAGGTCGTCGACCCCCGGCTGGCCGCGCTCACCCCCGAGCTGAGTGTGATCGAACTCACCGAGCGTGGTACCCGGCTCGGGATCGGGCAGGACGGCCGGGGCTGGTTCGCGGCGGTGGTGCTGACCGGTCGGCCCGGCGCGCCGGCCGGCTCGGTGGAGGCGTCCACGGTGGACCGGGTGCTCAGCGTGCTGGCGGACTTCTCCGGCCCGGTGACCCTCACCCAGGTCGTCTCGCACACCCTGGTCTGGTACCCGGCGCCCGGGGCGCCGCCGGCGGCCCACCGTACGGTCTGGGTGGCGCTGCGGCTGTCGGTGCCGGACGCCCGTACCGAGGCGGTGACCCGGGGCGGCGGGATGCACGGCGTGCACCGCACGGTGGCGGCCGGCATCGGTCGCCTCGGCAAGGCCCTGAACGCGGCCGGCCTGGGTCACCGGGTGCTCGGCCGGGACGAGCTGCGGGCCGCGGTGGTCTCCGCCGCCGGCCTCGACCTGGCCCCGGCGGCCCCGGCCGAGACCTGGACCGGGCTGCGTGGCGGCGGCTGGACGCAGCGCTGCCTGACCCTGCGCAAGCGGCCCGGCGCGTCGCTCGGCACGCTGGTGGACGCGGTCACCGCCACCTCCGCCCCGTCGCACACGGTGGCGACGGTGGTGGTGCCCGGCGGCCGGCCGGTGCCGCCGCTGCTGCGCGTCGCTGCCCTCGACGGACACGTCGAGGCCCTGGTCAAGGTGGTACGCGACGTGGCCCGCCGGTGCGGGATCCCGGCCCGGCCACTGGACGGCCAGCACGGGCCGGGGGTCTACGCCACCACGCCGGTCGCCACGGCGGCCGGGACGATCAGGGTCGGAGATTGACGATCCACCCGTAGAGGCCGCACACCCAGAACGCCAGCGGCACCACCGCGACGATCAGCAGGATCTCGACGATGTCCAGGACCCGGCCCCAGACCGGTGAGATCCGCTTGCCGGCCACGCTCAGCCCGTAGATCAGGCTGATCACCGCGGTCAGCGCCACACCGCCCAGGACCACGCCGAGCCGGGTCGGCAGCGACCCGCCGGCGAAGGTCGCCCAGGCGGTCAGCGCCAGCCCGACCGAGCCGGCGAAGAGCACCGGGGTGCGCTGGGCGCGTCCGATGAACGGCCGGGCGCGCAGCAGCGACATCAGCGCCAGCACCAGGCAGAGCAGCACCGCCGGCAGCCGGCCGTTGCCGGCCAGCACGACCTGGCCGCCCAGCACCAGCAACGACACCGTCCACAACAGGCCGGTCAGGAACTGGTCGGCCCGCTCGCTCTGCCGCAGCACCCGCCGCCCGTCGACGGTCTCGGTGTCGGTCTTCAGGTCGTCCGGGCCGGTCGGGATGGAGGGCACCGGGAGCCGGGCCAGCCGGTAGGCGGTCATCGGCAGCGCTGGCAGGGTGGCGAACGCGACGGTGGCCACGATGGCGGCGGCCGCCGCCGCGCCCACGCCGAACGCCAGCGAGAGCAGCGCGCCGACGGCGGTCGCCGCGCCCACGGTGACGGCCCCGAGGAAGAGCGGCATCCGGTCACCCACGGCCAGCCCGGCGATCGCCCCGAACAGCACCACCGCGGTGCCCGCGAGCAGGACGTGCGGGCCGGCCAGTTCGCTGAGCCGCCGGTCACCGGCCAGCACCAGCAGGCCGCCGACTGCCGCGTGACCGACGCCGGCCATCGCCAGCACCGCCCCCGTCCGGCTGTCCCCGGCCGCCCGGGACAGCACCGCCGAGGCCACCATCAGCAGCACCGCCACCAGCAGGGCGGCCACCGCGCCGGGCAGCTGCGGCGGTCCGGCGAACAGCGTCACCGCCGCGCCGACCCCGAGCGCCGCCGCGGCCAGCAGCACCGAGAACGACCGGGTGGTGCCGACCTGCCAGGTGCCCGGGCGCTGGTTGGTGGCGGTCGCCACCGCGTCCACCACGTCGTCGAAGACGATCTCCGGGGCGGCGGCCGAGCGCGGGTTGAAGTAGAGCACCTCGCCGTCGCGGACCCCGAGCTGCGTGGGGGTGCGGCCACCGTCGAGCGGTTGCCCGCCGAGCCGGGCCAGGCTCCAACCCCCGTGCCGTACGCCCTCGTCGGCCAGGTCCTCCCCGGCGTACCGGAGCAGGGTGGGCAGCAGGTCGGCCAGCGGCACGTCGGAGGGGAGGGCCAGATCCATCCTGGTCCGTGGTGCCACGATGGTGATCCGGCTCAGTCCACCGGTCGCCGACTTCGTCGCCACTGTGGCCTCCTCGTGCTCTCTCAGATCCACCTCGGCCGGCGGCTCGCCCCCGCGGGTCCACGACGCCCACGGGAGATTACCTACGATGGCGGGCGCGTACGATGCCCACCCGACGACTCCGGTCGGTCGCGTACCGCGTCAGGGCCGCTCTTGGGGAGGAGACAGCCGTGAGCACGGTCGTGTTCCGTCGGCTTCCACGTAAGGCGGGGCCACCGTTGCCCCGGGGCGAGGTCCTGCTGGAGTCTCCTCCGGAACTGCCCGAACAGACACCCCGCAGCCTCGGTCAGATGCTGATGATCCTGCCGATGCTCTGCGGCGTCGGCGCGATGGCCTTCCTCTACGCCGGCCGGGGCGGCAGCACCATGACGTACGTCGCCGGTGGTCTGTTCGGTGTCTCCATGCTGGGCATGGCGCTCGGCACCATGAGCCACGGCAACAACGACAAGGCGGAGCTGAACGCCGAGCGGCGTGACTACATGCGCTACCTGGCCCAGATGCGCAAGCGCACCCGCCGCGCCGCCGAGCAGCAGCGGGCCGCGATGGCCTGGCGGCACCCCGAGCCGGACGCGCTCTGGTCGATCGCCGCCTCCCGGCGGATGTGGGAGCGGCGGATCACCGAGGACGACTTCGGCGAGGCGCGGATCGCCACCGGCCCGCAGCGTCTCGCCGTGGAGATCGTCCCTCCGGAGACCAAGCCGGTGGAGGACCTGGAGCCGATGAGCGCGATCGCGCTGCGCCGGTTCGTCCGGGCCCACTCCAGCGTGCCCGACCTGCCCACCGCGCTCTCCCTGCGGGCGTTCAGCCGGATCGTGCTGCGCGGCGACCGGGACCCGGTGCTCGACCTGACCCGGGCCGCCCTGGCCCAGCTGGTCACCTTCCACGCCCCGGACGACCTGATCCTCGCGGTGGTCGCCGCCGGAGACCGGCAGCCGGCGTGGGACTGGGTGAAGTGGCTGCCGCACGCCCACCACAACGCGCGCACGGACGCGGCGGGCGCCCGCCGGCTCGTCTTCGCCAGCCTGGCCGAGGCCGAGGAGTCGCTCTCCGCCGAGCTGGCCGGCCGGCCCCGCTTCACCCCGGAGGCCAAGCCGCTGACCACCGCGCCGCACGTGGTGGTGGTGATCGACGGCGGGGAGGTCTCGGCGACCTGCCAGCTGATGGGGGCGGGGCTGCTCGGCGTCACCACCATCGACCTCTCCGGCGCCGTCCCGCGCGACGCCGGCCGTTGGCTGCTCTGCCTGGACGCCGGGGACGGCAGTTCGCTGGAGCTGGTCCGGGGCAGCGCGAACTCCCGGCTCGGCACGCCGGACCGGCTCAGTGCCGAGGCCGCCGAGGGGTTGGCCCGGCAGATCGCCCCGTACCGGCTCTCCCAGCAGCAGACCACCTCCGACGAGCCGCTGGCCCGCAGCATGGAGCTGCCGGACCTGCTCGGCGTCGGCGACGCCGCGGCGGTGGACGTGCAGCAGACCTGGCGTCCGCGCAGCCACCGGGACCGGCTGCGCATCCCGCTCGGCGTGGGTCCGGACGGCAACGTCGTGGAGCTGGACTTCAAGGAGTCCGCGCACGAGGGCATGGGCCCGCACGGCCTGGTGATCGGCGCGACCGGGTCGGGCAAGAGCGAACTGCTGCGCACCATCGTCGGCGCGCTCGCCGTGACGCACTCCTCGGAGGAGCTCAACTTCGTCCTGGTCGACTTCAAGGGCGGCGCCACCTTCGCTTCGCTGGAGGCGTTGCCGCACACCAGCGCGGTGATCACCAACCTGGCCGACGAGCTGCCGCTGGTCGACCGGATGCGCGACGCGCTCGCCGGTGAGATGACCCGCCGGCAGGAGGTGCTGCGGGCGGCCGGCAACTACGTCTCCCGGTTCGACTACGAGAAGGCCCGGGCGGCCGGTGAGCCGCTCGACCCGATGCCCAGCCTGCTGATCATCTGTGACGAGTTCAGCGAGCTGCTGGCCGCCAAGCCGGACTTCATCGACCTCTTCGTGATGATCGGCCGGCTCGGCCGGTCGCTCGGCGTGCACCTGCTGCTCGCCTCGCAGCGACTGGAGGAGGGGAAGCTGCGCGGCCTGGACACCCACCTGTCGTACCGGATCGGCCTGCGGACCTTCTCGGCGGTGGAGAGCCGCATCGTGCTCGGCGTGCCCGACGCGTACGAACTGCCGAACGCGCCCGGGCACGGCTACCTGAAGACCGACACCAGCACCATGCTGCGGTTCCGGGCCGCGTACGTCTCCGGGCCGTACCGGGCGCCCGGGCAGAGCCCGCAGTCGTCCCGGGCGATGGTGCAGCGCCGGATCGTCCCGTACGGGGTGAACTTCGTGCCGGTGCAGGTGCCGCAGACCCCGGTCGAGGCGACGCCGGCGGAGGAGAAGCCGGCCGACGGCAAGGCCGTGGCGATGCTGGACGTGCTGATCGACCGGATCAAGGGTCGGGGTGCGCCGGCCCACCAGGTGTGGCTGCCGCCGCTGGCGGAGCCGCCGAGCCTCGTCGAGCTGCTGCCGCCGCTGGCCGTCCACTCGACCTTCGGCCTGTGCACCGCGACCTGGCCGGGACGCGGGCAGCTCACCGTCCCGGTCGGTGTCGTCGACCGGCCGTACGAGCAGCGGCGCGACCCGATGATGGTGGAGCTGGCCGGCGCGGGCGGCAACGTGGTCATCGTCGGCGCCTCGCTGAGCGGCAAGAGCACCCTGCTCCGCTCGATGATCGCCTCGCTCGCGCTCACCCACACCCCGCGCGAGGCGCAGTTCTTCTGCCTCGACTTCGGCGGTGGCGCGCTGCGCAGCCTGGACGGGCTGCCGCACGTCGCCGGCGTGGCCGGTCGGCGGGACACCGAGGCGGTCCGCCGTACGGTGGCCGAGGTGGTGGCGATCCTGGACGACCGGGAGGTCCGCTTCGCCCAGCACGGCATCGACTCGGTGGCCAGCTACCGGCGCCGGCGGGCGGCCGGAGAGTTCGCCGACGACGCGTTCGGCGACGTGTTCCTCGTGGTGGACGGCTGGAACACGCTGCGCCAGGAGTACGAGGAGCTGGAACAGACCATCACCAACCTGGCCAACCGTGGCCTCGGTTTCGGTGTCCACGTGGTGCTGACCGCGGTGCGTTGGGCGGAGATCCGGATCAACATGCGGGACCTGCTCGGCACCAAGCTGGAGCTGCGGCTCGGCGATCCGAACGAGTCGGAGATCGACCGGCGGGCCGCGGCGAACGTGCCGACCGGCGCGCCCGGGCGCGGCCTGACCCGGGACAAGCTGCACTTCCTGGCCGCGGTCTCCCGGATCGACAACCGCCGGGACATCGACGACCTGACCGAGGCGTCGGTCAAGCTGGCGCGGCACGTCGCGGACGCGTGGCCGGGCCAGCCGGCGCCGAAGGTCCGGCTGCTGCCGCGCAAGCTGCCCTTCGCCGAGCTGCTGCGGATCTCCGACCGGTCCGCGCCGGGCCTGCCGATCGGTGTCAACGAGTCCGCGCTCGCCCCGGTCCACCTCGATCTGGCGAACGAGCCGCACCTCACGGTCTTCGGTGACGCCGAGTGCGGCAAGACCAACGTGCTCCGGCTGATCGCCCGGGGCATCGTCGAGCGGTACACCCCGGCCGAGGCCCGGATCGTCATCGCCGACTACCGGCGCGGCCTGCTCGGTGCGGTCGAGGGGGACCACCTGCTCGACTACGCCCCGTCGAACCAGGTCTTCAGCCAGGGGCTCGGCTCGATCCGCTCCGCGCTGCAGAACCGGCTGCCGGGGCCGGACGTCACCACCGCGCAGCTGCGGGACCGGAGCTGGTGGAAGGGGCCGGACCTGTACATCCTGGTCGACGACTACGACCTGGTCGCCTCCGGTGGCAGCAACCCGCTCAGCGCCCTGCACGAGCTGCTGCCGCAGGCGCGCGACATCGGGCTTCACCTGATCGTTACCCGTCGGGTCGGTGGCGTCGCCCGGGCCCTCTACGAGCCGGTGCTGCAACGCCTGCGCGAGCTCGACTCGCCGGGTCTGCTGATGTCCGGCAACCGGGAGGAGGGCGCCGTCTTCGGCACGCTCCGGCCCAGCCCGCAGCCGCCGGGACGGGGCACGCTGGTGCGTCGCCGGGACGGTCAACAGCTCATCCAGACCGCCTGGGTCGAGCCGGTGTGACGGCGGGTGGCCGGGTCGGTTCCCCGGGCCACCCGCCGGGACGCCGGCAGATTGGTGAAGTTTGTCGATTGGCGGGATCGCTGTCGACGGGACCGCGAGGTCTGTCCACAATGATATTGAACGCGGCACGTCCGGCCCGGGCAGGGCTGCGAGCTTTGGACACGGTGAGCTACCGTCTCCCATGAGTGTCCGTCGGTGGGGTTCGGCCTTGCCGCGGGGGAGGGCGCGGCAGTTTCCGCCGCCACAAGAAGACGGAAGGGTGTGAAGCATGGCGTTCGAGGTCGAAGCAGCGACTCTGCA
Organism: Micromonospora halophytica; assembly: GCF_900090245.1. GTDB lineage: Bacteria > Actinomycetota > Actinomycetes > Mycobacteriales > Micromonosporaceae > Micromonospora > Micromonospora halophytica. The sequence continues at coordinate 66,986 of NZ_FMDN01000017.1, read as the reverse complement.
TACCGCCGCGAGTGACGTGCGGTCCACGCGCAGCGAGGTCGACGGCGAGCTGAAGAAGCTGTGGAACGTCGTGGACGACCTGGCCATCGCCTGGAAGGGGCAGGCGTCCACCGGCTTCCAGTCGCTGATGACGCGCTGGAACGAGGACACGGTCAAGCTGCTGACGGCGATGGACAACATCGCCGACCTGCTCGACAAGTCGGGTACGACGCACCAGGTCAACGACGAAGAGCAGCAGCAGATGCTGGACAAGTTCCACTCTGCTCTCAACCCGTGATCCGCCGAGACGAGCAGGGGAGGAATCAATGAGCATCAAGGTCGATTACGCGGTCCTCGAGAGCGCGAACCAGCAGATGCAGTCCATCTCGAAGACCATCGACGAGAAGCTGGACACGCTGCGTTCGATGCTGTCGAAGCTCCAGTGGGACGGTCAGGACCGGGCCGCCTACGAGCAGCACCAGGCGCAGTGGGACTCCGCGGTCCGCGACATCAACCGCATCCTCAACGAGATCGGTGGCGCGGTCGGCGTGGCGCGCGAGAACTACGTCTCCACCGAGATGAGCAACGCCAAGGTGTGGGGCTGAGATAATCAGCCGTCGCGGCTCCGGTCCGGTAAGACCGGACCGGAGCCGCACTGCGTTGCCGCCGCTCGAGGTCCTGGGAGTGTCATGCGTACGGGGAAGTCTCTGAGGTCCACCGTGGCCGTGCTGGCCCTGGTGGCCGCGACCGGCACGGCGCCGCTGGTGGCGCCGGCCCCGGCCCGCGCCGACACGGTGCGTGGCCTGCAGTGGTACCTCGACACGCTCAAGATCCCCCAGGCCCACAAGATCACCAAGGGGCGCGGGGTCACCGTCGCCGTGCTCGACGGCGGCGTCGATCCCGCGGTGCCCGACCTGCGCGGGCGGGTCCTGCCGGGCCACGGGCTGGATTCGACCGCCACCGCCGACGGTCGGGGCACCGACGACGAGATCGCCCACGGCACCGGCATGGCCGGGATCATCGCGGGGCAGGGCGGGGGCGCGATGCGCCAGCTCGGCATCGCCCCGGAGGCGAAGATCCTGCCGGTCTCGACGGGCTCCCGAGTCGACGAGGGCGAGATCGCGGCGGGCATCCGCTGGGCCGCCGACCACGGCGCGGACGTCATCAACATGTCGATCGGCGGTCGTGGGCGGGCGACCGCCGAGGAGATCGCCGCCGTCCGCTACGCCCTGGACAAGAACGTCGTCCTGGTCGCCTCCGCCGGCAACACCAAGCAGGGCGACTACGACGTCATCGTGCCGGCGAACATTCCCGGCGTCATCGCGGTGACCGGTCTCGGCAGAGACGGAGCCAGGTTCTCCGGCAGCGCCAGCGGGCGGGAGGCGGTGCTGGCCGCGCCGATGCAGGACATCATCTCGCCACGCCCCACCTCCGTGATGGACAACGGCTACAGCATCGGCAGCGGCACCAGCGAGGCGGCGGCCATCATGTCCGGCGTGGTGGCGCTGGTGCGGGCCAAGTATCCCGACCTGGACGCCGCCAACGTGGTCAACCGGCTGATCCGTACCGCCCAGGACCGTGGCCCGGCGGGCCGCGACGACAACTTCGGGTTCGGCGCGGTCGACCCGGTCGCGGCGCTGACCCGCCAGGTGCCGGCCGTCGACGCGCACCCGCTGCTCACCGGGGCGCCGGCCGGCGGGAGCGCCGCGCCACTGCCCGAGCAGTCCGAGTCCGACGACGGGCCGGCCGTCTCGTTCGGCGTGACCAACCGGGCCGGCGCCCTGGTCCAGGGCGCGCTGTGCCTGCTCGTGCCCCTGGCGGTGGCGATCCTGGTCTTCGTGCTCGTCCGCCGCTCCCGGCGTCGGCCGAGCGCCCCGGTGGGCCCGCCGACCGGTGGGCCCGGCTTCCCGCCCCCGGGCGCTCCCGTTGCGCCCGGCCCGTACCCGCCCGCCCCGGCGCCGTACGGGACGCCGCCCGGGGTGCCGCCGCAGGCGGCCGGCCCCTACGCGCCCCCCGCCGCGCCGCCGCCCGGCGCCGGCTGGCCGGCGCCGGGGGCGACGCCTCCGCCGGCCCCGCCCGGCCAGGGCGGGCACCACCAGTAAGCGAGAGAGTCTGTCGGCGACGGGGAGGATCCGATGACGGACGACAGGACCAAGCAGCCGGACCAGATCGAGGTCGACACGGTCAACGTGCCGGTCGCGCCGACCATCACGCCGTTCGTCTATTTCGACGGCTACACGGCCGACAACGTCAACAAGGCGCACAAGCCGACGCACCTCACCCCTGCCCCGGGCGGCGCCGGCGCCACCACCGAGTGGGACGCGAGCAGCCTCGACGGCGCCATCAAGTGGCTCAACGACCACGCCGACTTCCTCAACAGCCAGTCGTACCGGATGGAGGAGGACATCCGGAAGTGGATGCGCAACCCGGCGGGCGGCGCGGCCGGGGTCGGTGGCGGCGGCGACGGGAAGAGCCCGCTCGGGTCGTTCGAGCGGGCGAACGCGCTCGCGCAGCGGCACGCCGGTCTCTACGACGGCACCCAGACCGCGCTCCGCACCCTCGCCGAGGACCTCTGGAACGCCGCCAAGGCGCTCGAGAAGGTCAAGGAGGACTACGAGACCGCGGAAGGGGCCAACAAGATGACCGCCGACCAGATGGCGCAGGCCCTGGGCAACGGCGCGGCAAGCTGATCGGGGGGGATGACAGATGCCGAGCTGGGAAGAGATGTGCCAGCAGATCGTCGTCGACGGCAGGCCCGGCGACGTCACCAGCGCCGCTCTCGGCTGGGAGCAGTTGCTGAAGAACCTGCGCACGGTCAAGGAGAACCTGGAGAAGAACGTCAAGGACCTCGGCGAGACCTGGAAGGGCCCCGCGTACGAGTCGTTCAAGACGCACGTCGAGGGGCTCGCCAAGCGGACCGGTGGGGTGGTCGAGGACGCCGAGAAGCACGACGGCATCGTCCAGTCGCTGAAGCAGGCCGCCAACGACCTCACCGCGGCCCAGCAGAACTTCCCCATCCCGGCGAGCTGCGTGAACGACGTGCTGGAGGCGCGCAACGCCAAGCTGACGATCAGCGCCGGCTTCTTCGAGATGAAGGTCAAGCCCGACTTCCTCGGCTGGCTCGACCCGGTCAGCTCGCTGATGGACTGGGTCAACGACAAGACCGAGGACGCGGCGAAGGTCTACGAACAGGTCAGCGGGAACTACCTCGCGATCGAGGAACGCGCGCCCGGCACGGTGACCGACCAGGGCGCCCGGAACCCGGACCTCGGCCGGCCGGACCTGAGCACCGGCGGTGGCGGCGGTGGCGCCGGCAGTGTGCCGAGCCTCGGCGGGTCGCCCTCGACCGGCGGCGTGGGCGGCGGTAGCCCGTCGCTGGGCGGCATCGGGTCGCCCCCCGGCACCGGTTCGGGCGGGCCGGGCATCGGTTCCGGCACCCACCCCGGCCTGAACCCGGGCACCGGCGGTTACGGCGGCGGCTCCACCACCCCGGGTGGCGTGGGAGGTCTCCCGGGCACCGGCAGCCTCGGTGAGGAGTACGGCAGCGGTCTGGCCGGCGCGGGCGGCGGGCTCGGCACCCTGCCCGGCACCGGCGGTGGCGGCCTGCCCAGCACCACCGGCCTCGGTGGCGGTGGCGGTGGTGGCCTGGGTGGTGGCAGCGGCATGGTCCCCGGCGGCGGCGCGCTCGGCAAGCCGGTCACCGCCGGCATGCCCCCGATGATGGGCGGCGCGGCCGGTGCCGGTGGCGCGGGCCGGGGCGGTGGCGGTCGGGGGGCCGGCCGGCTCGGTGGCATGGGCGCCGCGATGGCCCCCGGCATGGGTGGCGCTGCCGGTCGTGGCGGTGCCGGCAAGGGCGCAGGGGGCGTCCGGGGCGCCACCGCGGGCGCCGGCCGTGGCGGTGTGGCCGGCATGGGCGGCCACGGGGCCGGCTACGGCGAGGAGGAGGCTCCCCGCAACAGCTGGCTGGAGGAGGACGAGGACGTCTGGGGCGCGGACGGCGACGCCACGCCCGGCATCCTGCGCTGACGGACGACGAAGCGCCGCCCACCACGTCGGTGGGCGGCGCTTTCTCGTGTCCGACGATGTCGCCGCCGAGCGCTGTGACCTGTTCGAGGGCGGCCGGGGACGGTCAGGCGTCGGCGGGCTCGGTGCGGCGTCCGGGTCGCCAACCGCGCCGCCGGCCCAGCGCCACGACCGGCCGGGCGATCAGCAGCCCGGCCGCGAGCACCGTCGCCACCCCGGCCGCCCAGAGGGCAACGGTCCACTGCCGGCCCAGCGGGTCCTCGTTCGAGGCGGGGGGTGGCATCGCGCCGGCCGGCGGGTCGGTCCGGGTGCCGAGCAGGCTGGTCAGCGCCCGGTACGGGTTGACCACGCCGTACCCCAGCTGGGGGTTGTGGCCGTCGGGCGGGTTGTCCGCCGTCCGGGTCAGCCGGTAGGCCACCTGCTGCGGGGTGAGGTCGGGGCGGGCGGAGCGGAGCAGCGCGGCGGCCCCGGAGACGTAGGCGGCGGCGAAGCTCGTCCCGCCCTCCGGCTCGGCGAGGTACCCCTGCCCGCCGGGGGCGGGGCCGACGATGTCCAGACCGGGGGCGGCGATGTCGACGTAGTTGCCGCTGACCGAGCTGCCCACGTGGCCGCCCTCCCGGTCCACGCCCGCCACGGCGATCACGCCGGGGTACGCGGCCGGGTACGCCGGCAGGTCCCGCTGGTCCTGTGCCCGGTTGCCGGCGGCGGCGACCACCACGACACCCTTGTCCAGCGCGTACTGGACGGCGTCCTTCAACTGCGGGTGGTCGATGGTGACGAGGGACAGGTTGATCACCTCGACGTCCCGGTCGGCCGCCCACCTGATCGCCGCCGCGATCTGCACGGGCAGCCCGGGATCGTTGGTCCGCTGTGTGTCGGGCAGCACGCGTACCGGCAGGATGCGTGCGCCGGGCGCGACGCCGCTGTACGGGGCGCCGGTGTCGTCGCGGCCGGCGATGATGCCGGCGACGATCGTGCCGTGCCCGGCGTGGTCGCACCGGCCCTGCATCTGCGCCAGGCCGTTGAAGTCCCGGCCTTCGCCCACCTGCCCCTTGAGCAGCGGGTGGGTCGGGGACACGCCGGAGTCGACCACCGCCACGGTGACCCGTTCACCCCGGGTGATCCGCCAGGCGGACGCCGGGTCGAGCCGGCGCAGCGCCCACGGCGTCTCGGTGGGGGCCGCGCCGCCGGCCGGGGCGGGGCACTTCGGCTCGGCCCGGGCCGGGGCGGGCGGTACGACGAGCGTGGCGAGCAGGGCCGCCACGACTCCACTGAGGACCGTCCGGGACGGGTGCCGGGCGGGCCCAGTCACCGCCGTCCCGCCCGGCCGGAAGCTCTCGCGCACGCGGTGAGACTACCGCCGTCGTGTCCGTGGTGCGGTGACGGGCGACCCGGGCGGGCGAGGGCGGTCAGGGGGTGGAGTCGGCCGAGTCGCCGGTGAAGAGGGCGAGCAGGTCCCCGACCTGGCGGTCCGACTCGGCCGGGTGCCGGAAGTGGCCGCTCGGGTTGACCGTGTACTCGTTGCGTCGCCCGACCCGGGTCCGCCGCAGGTAGCCGCCGGCCTCCAGGTCGGCGACGATCGCCTGGGCGGCCCGTTCGGTGACGCCCACCTCGTCGGCCACGTCCCGCAGCCGTGCGGTGGGGTTACGGGCGATGGCGAGCAGGACGTGCGCGTGGTTGGTGAGGAACGTCCAGTTCCGGGTGCTCCCGTTCTCCGCTGTCGTCGCCATGCCCGCCATCGTATGGCCCCTCCTTCGGCTTTTCGGCCCTGGCCTCCCCGGGCCGCAACCTTTCCGGTCCCCTCGGTGGGAAGGGGACCAAAGCATGAAATGCGTATCACGTAAACCTTGACGTACCTTCGGCTGCGTGTGACCGTGGGGGGCGCGGCCGCCTCCGTCGCCGGCCGGTGTGACCAGGCTGATCACGCGCAGGACCGAGGTGAGGCAATGACCCTGACCGATCCGACCCAGGCGCTCGCCGAACTGCACGCCGGCAACCGGCGTTTCGTCACCGGCGCCCCGCGCCACCCCAACCAGGACGCCGTCCACCGGGCCGCCGTCGCCGACGGCCAGCATCCCTTCGCGGTGATCGTCGGCTGCTCGGACTCCCGCCTCGCCGCCGAGATCATCTTCGACCGCGGCCTGGGTGACCTCTTCGTCGTCCGCACGGCCGGGCACACCGTCGGCCCAGAGGTGCTGGGCAGCGTCGAGTACGCGGTCAGCGTCCTCGGCACCCCCCTGGTGGTGGTGCTCGGCCACGACTCCTGCGGGGCCGTGCAGGCGGCCCGGCAGGCGGCGCGCACCGGCACCACGCCCCCGGGTCACCTGGGCGCCGTGGTCGACGCGGTGACACCCAGTGTGCGGCGGGCCGCCGCGCAGGGCGTCGACGACGTCGACGGCATCGTGGACATCCACATCGCGCGCACCGTCGAGGCGCTGCTCGACAACTCGGCCGTCCTGGCCGCCGAGGTGGCCGCCGGGCGGTGCGCGGTGGTCGGCCTGTCGTACCGGCTCGCCGCGGGCGAGGCCCGGACGGTGGCCGCGGTGCCCGCCGGCGCACCCGGCCGGGCCGGGCACGACCAGGTGGCCGCGGTCGCCGGCTGATCCCCGACACGCGACGAGGGCCGCCCCCGGTGGGGACGGCCCTCGTTCCGTACGGGCATGCCCTAGAGCAGCGACATGTGCACGTGGTCGGTGTGGTTCGACGGTCCGCTGTACGACTTCCAACCCGTCGCCGGGAACCAGATCTGCCGGTTCCAGATGACGTAGTAGATGCCCAGCCGGTCCGCGTTGCGGATGAGGAAGGCGGTGAGGTTGTTGCCGTACATCCGGGTGTCGTTGTTGTACCAGGGGGCGAAGCCGCTGTTCTGCAGCGACCAGTCGCAGGCCCTGCCCTTCGGGTGCTCCCACGGCCCACCCGGGCGGTAGCAGCCGACGAACCGCTTGAAGCCGGCCCGGCGTACCTCCTTGTAGGCGTGCAGGGTGCGCGGCGTGATGCAGCCCGAGGTGGTCGGGTCGTCCGCGCTGCACGTCTCGGAGCGCCAGCCGCCGTCCGCCGTCCGGCCGGGGGCGATCCGGGCGACCGGGGACGTCGCGTCCACCAGGCCGCCGGTGAAGCCCTTGCCACCGACGAGCGCGAGGGCCTTCTCCGCCTCCCGGCTCTCCCGGGCCATGTCATTGGTGAGCTTCTGCTGCTCGCGGACCTCGGCGTCGAGCGCCAGCTTGGCCTGCTCCGCGCGGTTCTTGGCGGCGGTCACCTCGGCCAGCTTCTGCCCGTTGACCATGTTCAGCTCGTCCAGGGCGGCCGCGCGCCGGACGAACGAGTCGGGCGCGTCGCTCTCCAGCAGCATCGACACCGCGCCGATCCGACCGGTCCGGTACGACTGGGCGGCGATCTGGGTGACGTGCGGCTTGAGCGATTCCAGCTCGTCCTGCGCCCGCCGTACCTCCATGGCGAGTTCGAGCTGGCGCTTCTTCGACTTCTCCAGCTTCGACTTCGCCTTGCTGTACTCGCGGTTGCGCAGTTCGATGACGTCGGTGAGCAGCTTGGGCTCGTCGTCCTCCTCGTGCCCGGAGGGGGTGGGGGTCGAGGGGGCGGCAATGGCGGGGGCCGCGCCGGCGAGGATGGCCAGGGCGGCGAGCACGGACACCACCGGAGTCATCCAGCGGCGCAGGGGTGCCGTCACAGTGTTCCCTTCCGTCGACCGCCGACCGGGTTAGCTGACGGGTTCGGGACGGAAGTGGCCCCTACCGCTGTCGCGGATTCACCCCAGGTACCTGGTTCCCCGGTTCGCCTCGCGGCGATTGGGCGGCGGCACCGCAGGCGCCGCTGCGCGCCTTCGGCGGTGACCGGCAGCGAGGTTACCTGAGAGTCGTGCCGGTGAGCTACGTCCTGAACCCGACTAAAAGCGTTATTTCGTCGTGGCGGTGCGTGACGGGCGACGCGTTCGTCAGGTTCCGCGTCGTCGGCGGTCACGCTGCGGAGTTTCACCATGCGGTGTCCGTGCTCCTTTCGGGGTTGGGCCACCGTGCGGGGGCCGGGGTGGACGGGTCGCCGTGACGCGGAGCGCTCAGCGCCTCCAGCGCGGCGTCCCGGTCGACGGCGGGGCGAGGCTTCGGCGTGGGGTCCGCACCGTGCGCCGGGTCGGCGTCCGGAGCGCGGCCGGCGGTGGTGACCAGCGCGGCCAGGCCGGTGGTCAGCGGTACGGCGGCGATCAGACCCAGCGTCGCCACCGCGCTGCGGACGATCTCCTGGGCCAGGAACTCGCTGGTGAGGATCTGGCCCACCGGCCGGCTGTCGGCGGTCAGCAGGAGCAGCAGCGGCAGTGAGGCGCCGGCGTAGGCGAGCACGATGGTGTTCACCGTGGAGGCGATGTGCGCCCGGCCGACCCGGGTGGCGGCCCGGTAGAGCTGCAACCGGGACAGCCCGGGGTTGGCGTGCGCCAGTTCGGTGACGGTGGCCGCCTGGGTGACCGTGACGTCGTCGAGCACGCCGAGCGAGCCGATGATGATGCCGGCCAGCAGGAGCCCGTGCAGGTCCACGTCGCGCTGGTACATCGACAGCGTGGTGGCCTCCTCGCTGCCGAACCCGGTCAGGTGGGCGGCGGCGGTGGCCAGGCTGCCGAGGACGCCGGTCAGCACCAGGCTGCCGAGGGTGCCGAGGACGGCCACGGACGTCTGCGCGGTGATCCCGTGGGTCAGGTACAGCACCACGAACATGATCAGGGCGGAGCCGGTGATCGCGATCAGCAGCGGTGAGCCGCCCGCGGAGATGCCCGGCACCACGAAGGTGAGCAGGATGGCGAAGCTCGCGGCCAGCCCGGCGAGCGCCGCGAGGCCGCGCAGCCGCCCGAACGCCACGATCGCGGCCGCGAAGAGCGCCACCAGCCAGACCAGCGGTTCGCCCCGCTGGTGTTCGGCGATGTTGTAGCTGCTGACCGTCGGGTCGGACGGGTCGGTGAGTTCCACCAGCACGACCTCGTCGCCCACGGCGACCGTCGGCGCGCCCGGGCCGGTCGGCACCGGCGTCTGGACCTGCTGCCCGGCGTCCGGGCCCTGCTCGACCTTGACGGTCACCGTCCCGCACGGACCCTCCGCCGCGCCGGGCGACCCCTCGGGGCTCTCCGGCGTCGGCGGGCAGGGCTCGGTCACCACCCGGGTCACCGTGCCGTGGTAGCGCGGCACGTCACCGCCCGTGTCCCTCTCCGGCGTGTCCCGCGGCCAGAGCACCAGCGCGGCGATCACCGTGACGACGAACAGCGGGACCACCGTCGCGACGAGGATCCGTCGCACCCCTGGTGGGGTGGACGGAGCGGGACGGGTGTGGTCGGCGCCCATTGCGAGTCTCCCAACGATTCAGGGCGAGGTACGTGTCAGCCGGCTGGTCGGTTCACCGGATGGTGCCGGTTGTCGTCGCCGGCGCCCCCGGATCAGCCAGGGGTGCCGACGTCGTCACGTACCGCGAGCGGGCGGCGTGTCCGCCGGGTGACGGCGTGCCCGTGCGGGCGTCGACGACGGGCCCCGGCGCGGTACGCGGGGTGGTCGCGGCGGCGGGCGCAGGCGTCATCGTCGGTGAATGGTAGCCAGGGTGCCCGTCGGCCCGCCCGGTTCGCCTGTCCGGAGCGCGTTGAAGCGGCATGTTGGAGGCATGGACCAGCATGCCGGGCACGACCAGCGGGACGGGCGACACGGTGGGCACGACCGGCACGCCGGCCACGATCCGGAGATGTTCCGCCGCCGGTTCTGGGTCTGCCTGGTGCTGACCCTGCCGATCGTGGCGACCAGCCACATGGTGATGGACTGGTTCGGTTACTCCCTGCAGTTCCCGGGACGCCCGCTGGTCGGGCCGGTGCTCGGCTCGGTGGTCTTCTGGTGGGGTGGCTGGCCGTTCCTGGCCGGGGCCGTCCGCGAGGTCCGCGACCGGGCCCCGGGCATGATGCTGTTGGTCGCGATGGCGATCACGGTGGCGTACGTGGCCTCGCTGGCGACCAGCCTCGGCGCGTTCGACCTGGACTTCTGGTGGGAGCTGGCGGCCCTGGTCACCATCATGCTGCTCGGGCACTGGCAGGAGATGAAGGCGATCGGCCAGGCCCGGGGCGCGCTCGCCGCGCTGGCCGCGCTGCTGCCCGACGACGCCGAGCGGGTCGGCCCGGGCGGCTCCGTCGAGCGGGTGCCGGTCTCGGAGCTGGGCGTCGGGGACGTCGTGCTGGTCCGTCCCGGTGGCCGGGTGCCGGCCGACGGGCGGGTCGTCGAGGGCGCCGCCGAGCTGGACGAGTCGATGGTCACCGGGGAGTCCCGGCCGGTCGCCCGCGAGGTCGGGGACCGGGTGGTGGCCGGCACCGTCGCCACCGACTCGGCGGTCCGGGTCCGCGTCGAGGCCGTCGGCGACCAGACCACGCTGGCCGGGATCCAGCGCCTGGTGGCGCAGGCCCAGCAGTCCGGGGGGCGGGCCCAGGTGCTCGCCGACCGGTTCGCGGGGCTGCTCTTCTACATCGCCACCGCCATCGCCGTGCTGACCGCCGTGGCCTGGTCCGTGTTCGGCGACCGGGACCAGGCGGTGGTGCGTACCGTCACGGTCCTGGTGATCGCCTGCCCACACGCGCTGGGGTTGGCGATCCCGCTGGTGATCGCGCTTTCCACCGGGATCGCCGCCCGCTCCGGGGTGCTGGTCCGCGATCAGCTCGCGCTGGAGCGGATGCGTACCGTCGACGCGGTGCTCTTCGACAAGACCGGCACGCTGACGAAGGGCGAGCACGTGGTCACCGGGGTCGTCGCCGTGCCGGGGACGAGCGAGGACGAGGTGCTGCGGCTCGCCGCCGGGGTGGAGGCCGAGAGCGAACACCCGCTGGCCCGGGCGATCGTCGCGGCCGCCGCCGACCGTGGCGGCCCGGCCCCGGCCACCGGATTCCGGTCCCTGCCGGGCCGCGGCGTCCGCGCCGAGATCGACGGTACGGCGTACGCCGTGGGTGGGCCCGCCCACCTGCGGGAGCAGGGGCTGACGCTGCCCGACACGCTGGCCCCGGAGGCCCGGCGCTGGGCGGAACGTGGAGCGGCGGTGCTGCACCTGGTCCGCCTGCCGGACACCGTCCTCGGCCTGCTCGCCCTCGCCGACGAGGTGCGACCCGAGGCGCGGGAGGCGGTCGCCACGCTGCGTGCCGAGGGGATCCGGACCATCGCGATGATCACCGGCGACGCCCGCCCGGTCGCCGACGCGGTCGCCGCAGACCTCGGGTTCCGCCCGGGTGACGAGGTCTTCGCCGAGGTGCTCCCCGCCGACAAGGACGAGAAGGTGACCGAACTCCAGCGCCGGGGGCTGCGGGTGGCCATGGTCGGCGACGGGGTCAACGACGCGCCGGCCCTGGCCCGGGCGGACGTGGGCATCGCGATCGGGGCCGGCACCGACGTGGCGATCGAGTCGGCGGGTGTGGTGCTCGCCTCCTCCGACCCGCGCGGCGTCGGTGGGGTGGTCCGGCTCTCCCGCGCCTCCTACCGGAAGATGCTCCAGAACCTGGCCTGGGCGGCCGGCTACAACGTGGTGGCGCTGCCGCTGGCGGCCGGGGTGCTGGCCGGGGTCGGGCTGACGCTCGGCCCGGCGCTCGCCGCGGTGCTGATGTCCGGCTCGACGATCGTGGTGGCGCTCAACGCGCAACTGCTGCGGCGGGTGCGTCTCTGACCGTGCCCGGGGTCGGTTAGCTTTGTCGGATGCGGACGGCGGCGGCGACGACCGGGTTGTGGACCCGGCTGCTGCTGCTCGCCTGCACCCTGCTCGGACTGGCCGCGATGCACACCGTCGGCCACGGCGCGCACGGCTCCGGCCACTTTGACGGCCGCGCCGTCGCGCAGGGCGCGGTGGTGCCGGGACAGGCCGCCTTCCTGGCCGTTCACGCCGACACCGCCCCGGTAGGGCCGCCGCTCACCGTCGGGGAGACCCACGCCGATGCCGCTGCGGAGGCGCTGCCGGCTGCGGTCGTAGCGGCCCACGCCGGCACCGCTGCGGAGGAGGTCCGGGCCGAGCGGCCGGTGACGTCGACCGCGGCAGGCAACGGATCCACGACCATCGCCGCCGGTGCGCCAGTCGTGTCGGTGGCCGGTGCCGGTTGCCCGGATGACGGCTGCCGACACGGGGTGGCGCTGCCCGCCGGTGACCCGGGCGGTCACCCGGGGGTGTGGAGCGTCTGCCTGGCGGTGCTCGGCACCCTGACGGTGACTCTGCTGCTCGCGGCGCTGGTGCTCCGGTGGCGACGACCCGTGCCCGGCGCCCGCCGCCCAGGCGGGCGGTCGGCCGGGTCACGCGCGCCGCCGGGTCGCCCCGTCGGGCTCCGGCTCGCCACGGTGTCGGTGCTGCGCAGATAGGACGCCCGGCGCGGTTTCGCCGCGCCCGCCGTCCGTTGCGTACGTCATCACACCGAAAGGTCCAGATCATGCTTACTCGTACCATCGCGCGCCGTGCCGCCCTGGCCGGCGCGGCCGTCAGCGCCGTCCTCGCGCTCGCCGCCTGCGGCGGCGGCGACCACCCGTCCGACTCCGGCCACGGCACCCCCGGCACGGGTGCCTCCGCCTCCGCCGCCTCCGGTGCGGCGGGCTTCGACGACGACGACGTGATGTTCGCGCAGATGATGATTCCGCACCACCAGCAGGCGGTGCAGATGTCCGAGCTGGCCGACGGCCGGGCCCAGGACCCGGAGGTCAAGCAGCTCGCCGCGCAGATCAAGGCCGCGCAGGCCCCGGAGATCGCCACCATGACCGGCTGGCTGACCGCCTGGGGGCGGCCCGTGCCGTCCGGCAGCCCGGCCGCCGGTCACATGGACCACGGCATGCCGGGGATGATGTCGGACGCCGACATGGCCAAGCTGAAGGCCGCCTCCGGAACGGAGTTCGACCGGCAGTTCGTCACCATGATGATCGCCCACCACGAGGGTGCGATCACCATGGCCAAGGAGGAGGTCGCCAACGGCGTCAGCGCTGAGGCCAAGGCCATGGCGCAGCAGATCGTCACCGCCCAGCAGGGCGAGATCGACGCCATGAACAAGATCCTCGTCCGGCTCTGAGCCTCGCGGCCGGGGGCGCCCGGGGCCCGCTCAAGGGGTCCCGGGCGCTCCGCCGTACGGCCCGGGCGGGCCGTCGGCTCGTCGTGGGCGGAGCGGTCAGCCGGCGGTCCGTAGCACGTCCCGGCGTCGGTGGTACTCCTCGTCGTCGATCTCGCCGCGCGCGTAGCGCTCGTCGAGGATCGTCCGCGCTCCGGAGGTCACCGGCGTCCGGGGCTGCTCCCGGGTCAGGCGGTACGCCAGATAACCCAGTCCCGCCAGCACGGCCAGCGCCAGCAGCGTCCAGACCCACATGGCGCCCATCATCGGGCCGTACCCCATCATGGCCGCCCTCCGTCCACGACTCGGGTGGCCGGTCCGGTGCTCCGGTGGCGCCGGTCCCGGTCGCCACCTGCGACGTTAGTCCCGGATACCGACCGGTGGCTGGGCCGAAGGTCCCGACCCGCCCGACTCAGCCGCGCTTCATCAGGCGGCCGACGGCGGCCATCATCTCGCTGGCCATCTCGTCGGCCCGCCCCTCGGCCGCGCCCTCGTGCATGCAGTGCCGGGCGTGCCCGTCGAGCAGGCCGAGGGCGACCTTGTCCAGCGCGGCCTGGATCGCGGAGATCTGGGTGAGCACGTCGATGCAGTACCGGTCGTCGTCGACCATCTTCTCGATGCCACGGACCTGACCCTCCACGCGGCGCAGCCGCGCGAGCAGTTGGTCCTTGCTGGCGGTGTAGCCCCGGGTCGGGGTGCTCGGTGTGGTCATGACGACAAGGATAGCGTACCCCCAGGGGGTATGCTACGGTCGCTGGGCCAGCTACCCCAGGGGGGTATAGCATCGGCTTCAGGAGAGGAGAATTGCCATGGTCACCACCACATACCAGGTGCAGGGCATGACCTGCGGGCACTGCGTCAACTCGGTCAGCACCGAGGTGAGCGCGATCCAGGGCGTCAAGGACGTCCAGGTCGACCTGGCCACCGGCCAGGTCACCGTCACCAGCGACAGCCCGTTGGACACCGACTCCGTGCGCGCCGCGGTCGACGAGGCCGGATACGACCTCGTCGAGGCGTGACCGGGTCACCGACGGAGAGAGCCGAGGTACCACGATGAACACGCTGACGAAGCTGAGCGGTTTCGCCCTCGGCCTCGCGGCGGTGTTCGGCACGGCGTACGGGGTCGGCCACCTGGCCGGCCCCGTCACCCCGGCCGCGGACACCCGCCACGACTCCGCCGGCACCCACTCCGACGACTCCCACGGCGGTGGCGACCAGGCCACCGCCGCCACCCACATCCCCGGTGGCCTGCTCGTCTCCGACCAGGGCTACACGCTGCGACCGGTGGCCGCCGGGACCGGGGAGTTCGCCTTCCGGATCACCGGCCCCGACGGCACCCCGGTCACCCGGTACGACGTCGCCCACGACAAGCGGATGCACCTGATCGTCGCCCGGCGCGACCTCTCCGGCTTCCGGCACGTCCACCCCGAACTGGACGCGGACGGCACCTGGCGGGTCGACTCGCCGCTCGCCGGGCCGGGGGTCTGGCGCGCCTTCGCCGACTTCACCCCGTCGGGTGGGCAGCCGCTCACCCTCGGGGTCGACGTGGCCGTGCCCGGCACGCTGGAACCCCGGCCGCTGCCCGCCCCGGCGACCAGCACCACGGTCGACGGCTACACGGTCACCCTCACCGGGACCCCGCAGCCGGGACGGACCAGCACCCTGACCCTGACGATCAGCCGGGACGGGAAGCCGGTCACCGACCTGGAGCCCTACCTGGGGGCGTACGGGCACCTGGTGGCGCTGCGCCAGGGCGACCTGGCGTACCTGCACGTGCACCCGGAGGGCGCGCCCGGTGACGGGCGGACCCCGGCCGGCCCGGCGGTGAGCTTCGCCGCCGAGGTGCCCTCCACCGGCGCCTACCGGCTCTACCTCGACTTCCGGCACGGCGGCGCGGTGCACACCGCCGAGTTCACCGTGCTGGCAGGCGACCCCGCGGCCCCGACGGCCACCGCCACCCCCACCGCTCCGGCCGCACCCACCCCGTCCGCCGCCGACCACGGCACCCCCGGCCACGGACACAGCTGACAGGAGGTGCAGCGATGACATCGACCGCCAAGTCACTGCCGGTCGCCCCGAACCTGATCGAACTCGCGATCGGCGGCATGACCTGCGCGTCCTGCGCCGCCCGGATCGAGAAGAAACTCAACCGGATGGAGGGCGTCGAGGCCACGGTCAACTACGCCACCGAGAAGGCCACCGTCCGGTACGCCGACGACGTCACCACGGACGACCTGATCGCCACGGTGGAGAAAACCGGCTACACCGCCGTCCTGCCGCCCCCGCCCACGCCGGCCGGTGCGGCCGAGCCGGTCGTCGAACCGGTGGACGAGCTGCGCGGTCTGCGTACCCGGCTGTGGGTGTCGGTCGCGCTGGCCGTGCCGGTGATCCTGCTGGCCATGGTCCCGGCCTGGCAGTTCACCCACTGGCAGTGGCTGTCGCTGACCCTGGCCGCCCCGGTGGTCGTCTACGGCGGGCTGCCGTTCCACCGGGCCGCCTGGATCAACCTGCGGCACGGCGCGGCCACCATGGACACCCTGGTGTCGCTCGGCACCCTGGCCGCGTTCGGCTGGTCGCTCTGGGCGCTCTTCCTCGGCACCGCCGGGACGCCGGGCATGACCCACCCCTTCAGCTTCGACATCAGCCGCACCGACGGCGCGGGCAACATCTACCTGGAGGCGGCGGCCGGCGTCACCGTCTTCATCCTCGCCGGGCGCTACTTCGAGGCCCGGTCCAAGCGGACCGCCGGCGCGGCCCTGCGCGCCCTGCTGGAACTCGGCGCGAAGGACGTCGCGGTGCTGCGCGGCGGCGTGGAGACCCGGATCCCGGTCGACCAGCTCGCGGTGGGAGACCGGTTCGTGGTCCGCCCCGGTGAGAAGATCGCCACCGACGGGGCGGTCCACGAGGGCACCTCGGCGGTCGACGCCAGCATGCTGACCGGCGAGTCCGTGCCGGTCGAGGTCGGCCCCGGCGACACCGTGGTCGGCGCGACGGTCAACGCCGGCGGCCGGCTGGTGGTCACCGCCACCCGGATCGGCGCGGACACCCAGCTCGCCCAGATGGCGAAGCTCGTCGAGCAGGCGCAGACCGGCAAGGCGGCGGTGCAGCGCCTCGCCGACCGGATCTCCGGGGTCTTCGTCCCGATCGTGATCGCGTTGGCGGTCGGCACGCTGGGCTGGTGGCTCGGCAGCGGTGCGGGCGCCACGGCGGCCTTCACCGCCGCCGTGGCCGTGCTGATCATCGCCTGCCCGTGCGCGCTCGGCCTGGCCACGCCGACGGCGCTGCTGGTCGGCACCGGGCGCGGTGCCCAGCTCGGCATCCTGATCAAGGGGCCGGAGGTGCTGGAGTCGACCCGCCAGGTCGACACGGTCGTGCTGGACAAGACCGGCACCGTCACCACCGGCCGGATGACCCTGGTCGACGTGCTTCCCGCCGCCGGGCAGGAGCGCGCCGAACTGCTCCAGCTGGCCGGGGCGCTGGAGGCCGGTTCCGAGCACCCGATCGCCCGGGCCGTCGCGGCCGGCGCGGCCGAGGCCGGGGCGCTGCCGCCGGTCACCGGCTTCGCCAACGCCGAAGGGCTCGGCGTCACCGGTGCGGTGGACGGCCGTGCGGTGGTCGTCGGCCGGCTCCGGCTGCTGCGCGAGCGGGGTCTCGACGTACCGGAGGAGGTCGTCCGGGCGGCGACCGACGCGGAGGCCGCCGGCCGGACGGCGGTGCTGGCCGGCTGGGACGGTCGGGCCCGGGGGGTCCTGGCGGTCGCCGACGTGGTCAAGCCGACCAGTCGGGCGGCGATCGACGGACTGCGCGCGCTGGGACTCACCCCGGTGCTGCTCACCGGCGACAACGCCACGGTCGCGAAGGCGGTGGCCGCCGAGGTCGGCATCGACGAGGTGATCGCCGAGGTGCTGCCGGCCGACAAGGTCGCCGTGGTCGAGCGGCTCCAGGCGGAGGGGAAGACGGTCGCCATGGTGGGCGACGGGATCAACGACGCCGCCGCGCTGGCCCGGGCCGACCTGGGGTTGGCGATGGGCACCGGCACCGACGTGGCGATCGAGGCGTCCGACCTGACCCTGGTCCGGGGTGACCTCACCGCGGCGGTGGACGCGATCCGCCTCTCCCGCCGGACCCTCGCCACCATCAAGGGCAACCTGTTCTGGGCCTTCGCCTACAACGTGGCCGCCCTGCCGCTGGCCGCCACCGGCCTGCTCAACCCGATGATCGCCGGGGCCGCGATGGCCTTCTCGTCGGTCTTCGTGGTGGCCAACAGCCTGCGGCTGCGGCGGTTCCGAACGGTCGTCTGACCCACTGCTCCGCCGGTCCCTCCACGAGGGACTGCCGTCCCGGTGCTCACCCTCGGTGAGCACCGGGACGGGTGGCGGTTTCCCGCGACGGCCCCGGGGGTACCCCCTGAGTGTCGGAGGAACTGCTGATCAGGAGGTTCGCATGGGTTACGACGAGAAGATCGGTAACGCGACCGAGAACACCGCCGGCAAGGTCAAGGAGGGCGTCGGCCGGGCGACGGACAACGAGCGCCTGGAGGCCGATGGCCGCAACGACCAGGCCAACGCCAACCTGAAGCAGGCCGGCGAGAAGATCAAGGACGCCTTCAAGAGCTGACGTACGCTCCTTCGCCACGCCGGACCGGCCACCTCGCCGGCCCGGCGTGGCGTGTGTGCGTGCCTCGCCTCCGCCTGCCGGGCCGCCGCCCGCCCGCCCATCGGTGTGCTCACGGAAGGTCACCGTCGTCGCCGGGTCGGCACCCCACCGGGTGACGCCCGCCGGGGTAGGGTCGCGGGCGGGTCGGCAGGCCACCGCGCCACCCGCCCGAGCCACGCCGTCCCCCGTCCGGGACGGCCGACGACCGAACGGGGAAGTCGATGTCCCGCACCGCCCGCACCGTGTTCGCCCTGCTCACCCTCGGCGCCCTGACGGCGGGCTGCCAGAACGCCGGTGACGGGGCCGCCGACCCCGCGAGCGCGCCGACGGGTGCCACCGGCACCGTCGCGCCGACCTCCGACGCGACGGCCAGCGCCTCGCCGACCGGACCGAGCGCCGCCAACACCGTCGCGGTCTGCCGCGAGGTCGACCGGCTGATCATCGAGGGAAGCCGGAAGATCACCGCCGACTCGGCTGCCGCCACCCGGCGGGAGCTGACCCCCGAGCAGCTCAACGGCCAGCTCAAGGGCAGCCTCGCCAAGCTCGCCGACGACGTACGCGCCCAGGCGGCCAGGGCCGAGGACCCGCGGATCAGGGCGCTGGTCGGCGACGCCGCGAAACAGCTCGACGCCGGGGCCGGCGCGGCCAGCCCGGCGACCTGGATGAGCCGCAGCTTCGTCGGCATCCCGGAGAAGCTCAGCCGCGACTGTCACGTCTGACGGCACCCGCGACGCACCGCCGTCCACCCCGGACCGGTGGGCTGGCGCCGGACCCGGTACGTCACGTGGGTGACGGTCGGCCCGGCGATCACCGACACCTGCTCCAGCGGAAGATCGTCCACCCCCTCGAAGAGCCGCTCACCGGCGCCCAGCACGATCGGCACGAGGTGCAGCTGAAGGGTGTCCAGCAGCCCCGCGGTCAGGAACTGCCGCACCGTGTCCGCCCCGCCGGTCACCTGGACCCCGCCGGTGCCGGTGGCGGCCCGGGCCCGTCGCAGCGCCGCCTCGATCCCGTCGGTGACGAAGTGGAACTCGGTGCCGCCCCGCATCACCAACGTCTCCCGGGGCCGGTGGGTGAGCACGAAGACAGGGGCGTGCCACGGCGGGTCCTCGCCCCACCAGCCGCGCCAGTCGAGGTCCCACGGGCCGTCGCCGCCGCCGAACATCCGGCGTCCCATCACGTACGCCCCGACGTCGCGGACCGCCTCCTCGACCACCTCGGCGTCGACGTTCCGTTCCCCGCCGGCCAGGCCGTGCCGTTCCCGCCAGGCGTCCAGCCCGAACAGCCACTCGTGCAGCCGCAGCCCGCCCCGGCCCAGCGGATCGGTCAGGCTCTGCTCCGGTCCGGCCACGTATCCGTCCAACGACATCGAGATCTGGCAGCTCACCGTACCCATGCGAGGTGGACTCCCGGCACGGCCGGAACTCATCGGCCATCCCCCAGCCGCGCGGCCCGCAGTTCCAGGTAGCGCTGCTCGGGCCGGCTCGTCGTCCGACGGGCCGCCAGCAGGTACGCCTCGCGTGCCGCCGCCGGCTCCCCGGCCAGCTCCAGCAGGTGTGCCCGGACGGCGGCCAGCCGGTGGTGGCCGGCGACCCGGTCGTCGCCGTCGAGCGGGGCGAGCAGGGCCAGCCCGGCGCGCGGCCCGTCGACCATCGCCACCGCGGCGGCCTGGTTGAGGGTGACCATCGGGTTGGGCGCCAGGGTCGCCAGCACCCGGTAGAGCGCGATGATCTGCGGCCAGTCGGTCTGCGGCGCCGTCGGCGCCTCGGCGTGCACCGCCGCGATCGCCGCCTGGAGCTGGTACGGACCCGGCGGTGACCAGGTCAGCGCCTCGGTCACCAGCGCCACCCCCTCGGCGATCGCCGCCCGGTCCCACCGGTCGCGGTCCTGCTCGGCCAGCGGCACCAGCTCGCCGCCCGGCCCGGTACGCGCCGCCCGGTGCGCGTCGGTGAGCAGCATCAGCGCCAGCAGCCCGGCCACCTCGCCGTCGTCGGGCAGCGCCCGGCGCAGCTGCCGGGTCAGCCGGATCGCCTCCCCGGTCAGCTCGGCCCGGTGCAGCTCGGTGCCGCTCGACGCGGTGTACCCCTCGTTGAAGATCAGGTAGAGCACGTGCAGCACGGTCCGCAGCCGTTCGTCCCGTTCGGCTGGCGACGGCATGACGAACCGGGCCCCGGCCGCCTCGACCCGCTGCTTGGCCCGGCGGATGCGCTGGCTCATGGTCGCCTCGGGCACCAGGAAGGCGCGGGCGATCTGGGCGGTGGTGAGCCCGCCCACCGCGCGCAGGGTCAGCGCCAGTTGCGCCGACCGGGGCAGTGCCGGGTGGCAGCAGAGCAGGAGCAGGGTGAGGCTGTCGTCGGAGTCGGACCGGTCCTCGTCGGCGGGCGGGGCCACCGCCGCGTACGCCGGCTCCCGGAGCGCGACGACGACCTCCCGGTCGCGGCGGGCCCGCTCGCTGCGCCACTCGTCGGTCAGCCGCCGGCCGGCGACGGTGAGCAGCCACGCCCTCGGGTTCTCCGGCACCCCCTGGCCGGGCCACCGGGTGGCGGCGGCCAGCAGCGCCTCCTGGACGGCGTCCTCGCAGGCGGAGAACTGACCGTGCCGACGCACCAGGACGCCGAGGACCTGCGGCGTGAGCGCGCGCAGCAGGTCCTCCACCTCCCGGCCGGTCACATCTCGGTCCCGGCCTCGTCCATCACCGGCCGGACCTCCAGCACGCCGAAGCCGAGGCGGACGTCCGGCCAGCGGGCGGCGATCTCCACGGCCCGTTCCTCACTGTCGCAGTCGACCATCAGGTAGCCGGCGAACTGCTCCTTGCTCTCCAGGAACGGCCCGTCGGTCACCTCCGGGTGCTCACCACGGCACCGGACCGTCCGGGTCTGCGACGGGTCGGCCAGCGCCTGTCCGCCGACCAGCTCACCGGACTCGGTCAGCTCCTTCATGATCTCGTCGACCTCGCCGAAGATCGTGGTGCGCTCCTGCTCGGAGAGTCCCTCGACGAAGCCGGGCCGGTTCCAGATCAGCAGCATGTACTTCACGACGGTGCTCCTCGGGTACGGCCACCGGTGTGGCCTCTCGGAAGGGGGTCGGAGCCGGACCGGCGGATCCGACACCCGCACCGCGGATCCTCTCAGCGGCGGCCGGACAGTGGCCGGGTGGACGCGCCGGCGTCGAGCCGGGCCCGGTCGGCGGCGGAGGTGCCCGAGTGCCAGCCTTCCGCGTCCCGGATCGTCAACCGGGAGCTCGTGGCCCGGGGGAAGAGGGTCTCCATCCGCGCGCGGACGGCGTCCGAGCGGGCGGCCAGCACCGGCAGCAGCCGCTGCTGGCCGGCGGTCTCGGCGGCCTGTCGGTCCGCCGCCTCGGTGGCGGCCCGCAGCCGCTCACCGATGCGCAGCGCGAACGCGTGCAGGAACGACTCGTCGTACGCCTTCGTCCGGCGGCCCTTCCGCTTGCGCTCACCGCGCCCGCGCAGCATCGCGGCGGTGGCCTGCACCAGCAGTGAGGTGTACAGCAGCTCGACCGCCTCCAGGTCGGCCGGGAAGCCGAGCACGGTGGCGAAGCCGAGATCGTCCGACCAGACCGACTCGCACCGGTTCGCCGTCGCCACCTCCTGCACCAGCAGCGCCTTCGCGCCCGCGTACGGGGCCTCGGTGCCCAGCCGCACCCCGCCCGGCTGGTCGGGCCGTTCGGCGGTCGCCTCGACCAGCGCCCGGTCCAGGCTGTGCCGGGCGATCAGCTCCTGCGCCTTGCCGGTCAGCGCCTCCGCCTCGGCGGGGAAGGTGGTCGACTCCGCCTTGGCCAGCAGCGCCCGGACCCGGTCGAGCATCGGCGAGCCGGTCCTGCCGGCCGGGCCGCGCCGGGGCACGCTCGGGCCGCCGCCGCCCGGTGGCGGGCGCAGCACCGCGACCGGGGGCAGGCCGTCCAGCAGCGCCAGCACCTCCACCGCGTCGCGCAGCGCGGTGATCCGGTCCTCACCCTCCCGGGCGGCCCAACGGGCCAGCCAGCGGGCGTCGTCGTCCCACCAGACCCGGGCGGCCAGCGCGTCGAGCTGGTCGTCCCACCACTGCGGGACGTCCCCGGCCTGGCCGCGCCGCTGGGCGGCGAGCCCGTCCACCACCAGCCGTCCCGGGCGCGGGCCGAGCCGCCGGCCGACGATCCGGGCCACGTCGACCGGCTGCCAGCCGCGCGGCCAGAGCCGGGCCAGCGCGCCCACGAGTCGGCCCAGCAGGGCGGCGTCGACCACCGCCGTGCCGTCCGCGGCGCCGGTGCCGACCACGAGCCGGTCCAGCTTCCGCTCCGCGTCGCGTACGTCGGTGTCGCGTACCGCGGTGACCGCGGCCACGATGAGGGCGTCGGCGTCCGGCACGGGTGTTCCTTCCTGCGGGCGACGGCCGGCGCTGTCCGGATCGTCGGGAGTGTCTGCCCGGCAACGGTACCGGGTGTCGAATCGTCGGCCGGATGACTCATCCGCACGGGCCTTCCCCGCGTACTCCTGCCCGGAGCGGACGATCGGGACGGAGGCCGAGGGTGGGGAGCCTGACCGTGAGCGGCATGGCCGAGGCGACCGGCCGGGCCCGGCACCGTGGTCGACGCCGGCTGGTGAGGCGGGCCGGTGGGTGGACGGCGGTGCTGGTCCTGGCGGTCGGTGTGGCCGGTGGCGGGGTGGCCGCGCACCGCGCCGGCCTGGACCTCGGCGACGTGGTCGGTGACGTCCGGCGGGCACCCGGCGCGGGCGCGCCGCCGGCGGCGGCCGCCGCGCCCGCCCTGGCCACACCGCCCCCGGCCGTCGCACCGGCCGGACCGGCTCCGCGCATCCTGCGCTACCCGGAGCAGGGTACGGGGACCTTCCGCACCGCCACCGCCACCGGTCGGGTGGCCGGGCGCGGCGGTGAGCTGATGCGCTACCGGGTGGCCGTCGAGCGCGGCATCGACGAGGTGGACGTGGAGCGTTTCGGCCGGGAGGTGGCGGTGGTGCTCGCCGACCCGAAGGGCTGGACGGCCGACGGCCGGTGGCGGCTGCAACGGGTCGGCCCGGACACCCCGGCGGACTTCACCGTGCTGCTCACCACCCCGGTCACCCGGGGCGAGCTCTGCGGCGACCCGGCGGACCGCTACACCTCCTGCCGCAACGGCGACCGAGTGGTGATCAACGTGGCCCGCTGGGCGCGGGGCGTCCCCGGGTTCGGGGGCGACCTGGCCACCTACCGGGCGTACGTGCTCAACCACGAGGTCGGCCACCGGCTGGGTCGGGGACACGAACTCTGCCCGGGGCAGGGCGAACTCGCCCCGGTCATGCAGCAGCAGACGCTCGGGCTGCACGGCTGCACCCCGAACGCCTGGCCGCAGGTCGGTGGCGAGCTGTACACCGGCCCGCCCGGCGAGTACGACGACCCGATCCCGGCGGAGGACTGAGCCCGCTCCGGTGGGGGCCAGCTCGGCGGACCGTGCCAGCGGACCAGCAGCACCGTGGCGTCGTCGCCGAGCTGGTCGTCCTGGTACGCCAGGATCGCGTGCACCAGCCGCCGGGCGGTCTCCGCCAGCGGCAGGTCGTCGGCGAGGGCCCGCACGGTGAAGTCGACCAGCCGGTCGACGCCGAACGGCTCGCCTCGCCGGAGCGCGCCTCGATGATTCCGTCGGTGTAGAACAGCACGTCGTCGCCGGGCTCCAGCGCCTCCTCGACGACCACCGGGGCCCGGTGCTCGCCGAGGGGCACCGGCAGCGCCGTCGGGGTGGGCAGCACGGTGGCCACCTTGCCCCGCCGCAGCACCAGCCCGCTCGGGTGTCCCGCGGAGATCACCCGCAGCCGGCCGGTGCGCTGGTCCAGTTCGGCGAGGACACCGGTGATCAGGCCCCGCCGGTCGTGGTCGCGGACGGCGGTGTCGATGTGGTGGTACGTGGCGATCAGATCCCGACCGGCCCGCCGGGTGTTGCGGTACGCCGCCAGCGCGAGGCTGGCCAGCATGACCGCCCGCATCCCGCCGCCGGATCCGTGCCCCACCGCGTCGAAGAGCGCCAGGTGGGCGGTGTCGCCGTTGACCGCGTAGTCGAAGGCGTCGCCGCCGACGTCGTAGCTGGGCTCCAGGATGCCGCTGATGGTCATGCTGCCGGTGGAGAAGGTCAGCGGCGGCAGTTGGGCGCGGAGCATCTCGGCGGCCAGCCGCATGGGAGCGCGGCGGCGTACCCGTTCCACCGTGTCGCTGTAGCTGGACCGGGTCACGGGGTTCCCGCCGGGTCGCGTCCGCGAACTCCCGCACGGCCGCGCGGGTCTCAGCGCCGGGGGAACGCCGCCCAGATGTTCTTGGTGTCCCTGGTGGCGTACCAGCCGACGTCCAGGGAGACGGCCTGAGCGATCTGGAGGCCGCGTCCACCGGCGCCCATCGGCCGGGTGTCGGCCAGCTCCGGGATGCTGCTCAGATCGTGGTCGGCCACGTCCAGGATGAACCGGTCGTCGGCCATCAGCAGCCGCACGATCGTGGGCGGGATGCCGTGACGCAGGGCGTTGGTGGCCAGCTCGCTGGCGACCAGGGCGACGAGCTCGGGGACCTCGTCCAGGTGGCTCCCGGCGCGCAGTTCCTCGCCCGTCAGGGCCTCGTGCAGGGACGCGCGCAGCCTGCGCAGGTCGGCCGGATCGGCCAGCTGCCAGCGCCGCAGCTCAGCGGCCTGCGGCGGGGGAGGAGAGGTGCGCAGCTGTCCCATGATCTCGGTTTACCCTCCGTAGCCGTTTCCTAAGCGACCTCCGGAGGGCGTCACCTGTGATGCCGGGCATCCGTCCGCCCCGCACCGGCCGGCGGGCGGCTCGCACCCTGCGCCCTGAGCGCCGGCCCGTCGCGGGGGGTGCGGACGGAGCGCGGGCCGGCGCTCAGGAGCCGGTGGCCCGGGTGGCCGCCGCGAGCGGCCGGTCGGGCGCCAGCCGGGCCAGAGCCTCGTCCCGGCTGTCGTAGATCGGGAAGACCGGGTCCAGCCGCATGGTGTGCAGGACGGTGCGGACGAACCGGGACGGCCCGACGAGGCAGAGCGTGGCGCCGCGGTCGCGGGCCTCGCGGTGGGCCCGGACGAGCAGGCCGAGGCCGGTGGAGTCGATGACGTGCACGTCGGTGAGGTCGACCACGACGTGACCGCCCATGTCGGCGGCGTGCCGCAGCGCGGTGCGCAGGGTGTCTCCGGTGTCGAGATCGATGTCGCCGGTGGCGGCGACGACCGTCGTGTCCTCCAGGTGGTCGATGCCCAGGATGCCGCCGGGTCCGTGGCCTTCGCACGGGACGTGCCCGCCGCCGGAGGACGGGAGCAGGCTGCAGTGGGGGCAGCGGTGCGGGCCGACGGCGAACGGGGAGCCGCTCCAGCCGTGCTCGGACACCAGGGTCCAGACGACCTCGGCGTCGGGGAGCACGCAGGTGGGGCCGGTGACGGTGTCGCCGCAGCTGTCGCAGATCAGCGTCATCAGGTGGTCGTTCGGGACGACGGTCATCCTGCTGTCCTTCCTACGTCCGTGCCACGCCTGCCGACGTGGCGGACGTCCGTCGACGAGAGCCGGAGGTCGTGGTCCGGCGCCCGGTGGGCGGTTCGGGTGCGAGGGCCGGTGGTGGTCACTGCCGGGCGGGAACCGCCGCTCTGCCGCGGGCGGCCGGACCCGGCCGCACCGCCTCCCCCTCCACCGCGCCGGTGGTCGTACCGGCCGACGGGGCGTCCACGACCGGCAGGACCCGGTCCAGGTGGGCGGTCGCCAGGATGCGTCGGATCCGCGGATTCGGATCACGCAGGGTGAGGACCGCTCCGGCGCGGACCAGCCGCCGGTGGGTGTCCAGCAGCAGGCCGATGGCGGCGGCGTCGATGTGCCGGCACCCGGACAGGTCCACCACGACCTGCCCTGGGTGCAGGGCCAGCAGCCGGTCGAAGACCGCGCCCGTCTGCGGCAGGCAGGCAAGGTCGAACTCGGTGAGGCAGACCTCGACCAGGGGGACGGTACACCGGGCGGGCGGCTGTGGCGACGCCATGGTCGTACCTCCCTTCTCCCGGTCGACCCCTACCGTCGCGGCCCAGGTTGGCGGTGACCGCGCGGATCCATGACAGTTGCGTGACATTTCGGCGTCGCGGTTTCGGCGGCGTGCGCCAATGGGCAGGCAGGGGATCGACGACAACGATCGGAAGGACGGCTCCCGTGGAAGTGACCGGCATCCTCACCGCGATCATCATCGGTCTGATCATCGGCGCGCTGGGCCGCCTGGTGGTGCCCGGCAAGCAGCACATCCCGATCTGGTTGACCCTGGTCATCGGTGTGGTCGCCGCGATCCTCGGCACCCTGGTCGCCGCCGCCCTCGGTGTCGACGACACCGCCGGCGTCGACTGGATCGAGCTGCTCATCCAGGTGGTCTTCGCCGCGATCGGCGTCTCGCTGGCCGCCGGCGCGTACGGCCGCCGCCGCCACTGACACCGACCCCGCCGGCCCGTCCCGCCCGGGACGGGCCGGCGGCGTGCCCGGGACTTGCCTCCGGTACCCGGTACCGGCCTACCGTCGACACCATGAGCGACGAGCAGGACTGGGTGCCCGCGTCGTGCACCCTGCCCACCCCCGAGCGGCCGCTGCGGGTGGCCGAGTTCGACGAGC
Organism: Micromonospora halophytica; assembly: GCF_900090245.1. GTDB lineage: Bacteria > Actinomycetota > Actinomycetes > Mycobacteriales > Micromonosporaceae > Micromonospora > Micromonospora halophytica. The sequence continues at coordinate 40,647 of NZ_FMDN01000017.1, read as the reverse complement.
TGTTCGCCACCGCCCTGCGCCGGCAGGAGCGGCCGGGCCCCACCCGGCTGCGCTGGACGTTCGACCCGACGGCCGAGGCGAGCGTGCGTGACCTGACCACCCGGGAGTCCGGGTGCTGCGGGTTCTTCACGTTCACCGTGGCGCCGGCGGCGGACCACGTCGAGGTGCGGGTGGAGGTCCCGTCCGCGCAGGTGGCGGTGCTCGACGCCCTGGCCGCCCGGGCCACCGCGAGGATCGGCCGGTGAGCGGGAGCTGTGTGGCGGCCAGGACGCCGCGGCGGAGAGCGTCGTTGAGCTCGCCTGCCGTACCCTGCCGCCCGGGCTGACCGCTCTGGCGGGCCTCGCCCGCGCGGCCTGCTGCGCGTGCGGTGGCGGCAGGACGACCGGGGTACGGTCCGGAGGGTGACCGTCCTCCGTTCGCTGCTGCTGTTCGCCCTCGCCGCGCTCGCCGAGATCGGCGGCGCCTGGCTGGTCTGGCAGGGCTGGCGCGAGAACCGGGGCCTGTGGTGGATCGCCGCCGGGGTGATCGCCCTCGGCGCGTACGGCTTCGTCGCCACCTTCCAGCCGGATCCGAACTTCGGCCGTATCCTCGCCGCCTACGGCGGGGTGTTCGTCGCCGGCTCGCTCGCCTGGGGCGTGCTGGTGGACGGGTTCCGCCCCGACCGGTGGGACCTGGCCGGCGCGGCGATCTGCCTGCTCGGCGTCGCCGTCATCATGTACGCCCCGCGCGACGCCTGAAATTCAGCTGACCGGGGCGCGGAGGGCGGGACGGTCGGACGACCTGGGTGTGCGGCCCGCCGGCCGGGAGGCCGGTCCTCAGGGTGGCGGTCGGGACAGGCAGTAGACGTCACCGGAGTTCGTCTCGTGCGGCAGCGCGAGCAGGTGGGCCGCCAACTCGTCGGCGGACACCCAGGCCGGGAGGGCCAGTGTCATCTGGTCGCCGAGGGCGAGGTTGTAGCGGTCGAAGCCGAGCGTCCGCACCCGGTCGAGGCAGCGGTGCGCCACCGGGCGTCCGATCGTGGTGAACTCGAAGGAGAGCGCGGCCGGTGGGCGGCTCAGCCCGGCCAGCACCTCGTCCTCGAAGCCCTCGACGTCGATCTTCACGAAGGTCGGCTCGCCGTACGCGTCGGCCAGCGCGTCGAGGGTGGTGGCGGCGACGGTCAGCTCCGCGTCCCAGGACTCGTCCTGCCACCCGCCTGCGCCGTCGGCGGCCCGCAGGAAGTCGGCGGAGGCGGTGGAGACGGTGGGGTTCGCGGAGTTGACGTGCAACCGGACGCGTCCGGCCCGCCCGCCACACGCCGCTTCGACCAGGGTGACCCGGTCGTCGTCGCGGTAGATGTCGCGCAGGGCCCGCAGGCAGAGCGGTTGCGGCTCCACCGCCACGACCCGGGCGCCGAGCCGGCGGAAGCTGCCGACGCGGTCGCCCACGTGCGCGCCGATGTCGAAGACGAGGTCGCCCGGCCGGACGAAGGGTGCGTAGAACGCGTCCATCGCTGCTTCCCGGTCCGGGTCGCCGTAGTACGACTCCAGGGAACGGCGCAGCGACGCCATCGCCGGATCGGCCTGGAGAGCCCGGATCACGCCGGCACGAGCGCCCACGCCGCGACCCTAGCCCGGGACGGTGGGGGAGGGTGCCGGTTCCAGCGGATTGCCCCTGCCGGGAATGGTGTGTCGTCGAGTGCTGGCCCGCCGCCTCTTCGCATAGGTCGCCACCGATTGACAAAGTTTGGAATCCAAACTTAACCTCGGATCGGCCTGGGTGTCCCGTTCGGCACGACGACACCACGGCCACCCACCACCGGCGAACACCACCACCGTCCCCTGAGGAGAGCCATGTCCGGTCTGCACGGCACCCTGCGAAGAACACGATGGCGGCTGGGGCTCGCCGCGACGGGCATCACGACCCTGCTGGTGGGCCTCGGCATGACGGTCGCCGGCAGCGCCCAGGCGGCGGTGGGCTGCAAGGTCACGTACACCACCACCGCGCAGTGGCAGGGCGGCTTCGGCGCGGACGTCGCCGTGACCAACCTCGGCGACCCGCTCGACGGCTGGCGCCTGACCTGGACCTTCCCCTCCGGGCAGCGGGTCACCCAGGCGTGGAACGCCACCATCACCTCCTCGGGGGACCAGGTCACCGCCGCCAACGTCAGCTACAACGGCAACCTCGGCACCAACGCCACCACGTCGTTCGGCTTCAACGGCTCCTGGTCGGGCACCAACACCGCGCCCACGACGTTCGCACTCAACGGCGTCACCTGCACCGGCTCCGTCGGCACCACGCCGCCGCCGAGCAGCCCGCCCCCGACCACGCCGCCACCCACCTCGCCGCCACCCACCTCGCCGCCACCCACCTCGCCGCCGCCGGCCACCGACGCGATGGCGGCGGTCGCCGCGATGCAGCCCGGCTGGAACCTCGGCAACTCCCTCGACGCCGTCGGCGCCGACGAGACCGCCTGGGGCAACCCGCGGATCACCGAGGCGTTGCTCGACAACGTCCGGGCGCAGGGCTTCAAGAGCATCCGCATCCCGGTGACCTGGTCGGCGCACCTGGGCGGGGCGCCGAACCACACCATCGAGGCGGCCTACCTCAACCGGGTCAAGGAGGTGGTCGACTGGGCCCTCGCCGACGGCTTCTACGTGATGATCAACATTCACCACGACTCGTGGCAGTGGATCAACACGATGCCCACCGACCGCACGAACGTGCTGAACCGGTACAACGCGATCTGGACCCAGCTGTCGAGCACGTTCCGCAACTCCTCGCCCAAGCTGGTCTTCGAGAGCGTCAACGAGCCGCAGTTCACCGGCAGTTCCGGCGACGCCCAGAATGCCACGCTGCTCAACGAGCTGAACACGTCCTTCCACCGGATCGTGCGACAGTCCGGCGGCAACAACGCCACCCGTCTGCTGGTGCTGCCCACCCTGCACACGTCGTCCGAGCAGGCCCGCGTCGACGAGTTGGCGGCCACGTTCCAGACCCTCAACGACCCGAACCTGATCGCCACCGTGCACTTCTACGGATACTGGCCGTTCAGCGTGAACGTCGCCGGTGGCACCCGCTTCGACGCCACCGCGCAGAAGGACCTGACCGACTCCTTCGACCGGGTGTACCACTCCTTCGTCGCCAAGCGGATCCCGGTCATCATCGGCGAGTACGGCCTGCTCGGCTTCGACCGGCACACGGGCACCATCGAGCAGGGCGAGAAGCTGAAGTTCTTCGAGTTCCTCGGCTGGTACGCGCGCACCCGGCAGATCACCACCATGCTCTGGGACAACGGCCAGCACTTCGACCGGACCGCCTTCCAGTGGAAGGACCCGGAGCTGTTCGCGCAGATCAGGTCGAGCTGGACGACCCGCTCCGGCACCGCCTCCTCGGACCTGGTGTTCAACGCGAAGTCCAGCCCGATCAGCAGCAAGACCCTCACGCTGAACCTCAACGGCACGTCCTTCGTCGGCCTCCGCCAGGGCGCCACCGACCTGGTCCGCGGCACCGACTACACCGTCTCGGGCGACCAGCTCACGCTCACCGCGTCGGCGCTCACCCGACTGACCGGCGCCCGGGCGTACGGGGTCAACGCGACGCTGTCCGTGCGGTTCTCGGCGGGCGTGCCGTGGCGGGTCAACGTGATCACCTACGACCGGCCGGTCCTGCAGAACGCCACCGGGACGACAAGCTCCTTCGCCATCCCCACCGCGTTCCGTGGCGACCAGCTCGCCACCATGGAGGCCAGGTACGCCGACGGCAGCAACGCCGGCCCGCACAACTGGACCTCGTTCAAGGAGTTCGACCGGGCGTTCGCCCCGAACTACGGCACCAACGTGATCAACCTGACGTCCGACTTCTTCGCCGAGGTCACCGATGGCAGGCAGGTGACCCTGACGTTCCACTTCTGGAGCGGTGAGCAGGTGACCTACCGGGTCACCCGGTCGGGCGGCACCGTCACCGGCGTCGCCGGCTGACACCGGTCGACCGTGGGTGCCGGGCCGACCCGGCACCCACGGTCGTGGGCCAGCGGTCCGCTCAGCCCGTGAACTTGTCCAGAGCCAGCTCCAGCGCGCCGTCGTCCGGCCTGGCGTACGCCTTCATGGTCGTGCGGTTGTAGGAGATGAAGCTCGGGCACCGGGTGGCCGGAGCGTTGACCGTGCCGCCGTCGCCGACCTTCACGCCGGTCTTGGCGTTGTGGAAGGTCAGCGTGTACCGCGACGAGACATAGTCGATGGTGACCGTCTTCTGGGAGCTGTCCTTGTAGTCGCACTTGCGGCCCGGACCCTCACTACCCTCGATGTAGGTGAGGCAGCCGACGATGCCCACCGTCGCCCACTCGGTCGACCTGGCGTAGTACGGCTTGCCGTAGCCGAACGACTCGCTCCGCCAGGACGACGGCCGCTCCGGGGAGTTCGAGAAGGTGAGCACCTTAGCGCCCTTCGGGCTGGTGTACGGCGCGGCGTTCAGGATCGGGCTGCCGTCGCAGACCGCCGACATGTCGCTGGAGCTCTGCGCGGTCACCGCGTTGTTGTTGTCCGGCTCCGGCTCACCCGGCTGCGGCGCGACCGAGGGCGACGCGGCCGTGGGGTCGGGCGCGGCGACGGAGGTCGACGGGCCGGGGGTCGGATCGTCGTCGTCGTCGTTGAAGGCGACGAAGCCGATGACACCGCCGCAGGTGATGAGGAGCAACAGCACCACGGCACCGATGCCCAGCCCGATGAACAGACCCTTCTTGGACTTCTGCGGTGGTGGGACGGGCGCACCGTACGGCGGCGCGGTCACCGGCTGGCCAGGGTAGCCCTGAGGCTGCTGGCCGTAGCCCGGCTGACCGACCGGCGAGCCGGGCGGGGTGCCCCAGGCCGCATTCGGATCCGGCTGACCTCCGTACGGAGGGTAACTCTCGCTCATCTGTAGCCCTTGTCGCTGTGGAGGAGTGCGTTGGCACGCGATCAAAGACAGGGTAGTTAGCAGCGCAAACCGAGCAGGATCAGTGACGGGCGTGGTCCCGTACAGTGATCCCTATCGGTCGATCCCCCTGACTTCTGTCACGATTCGTGGCGGATCTCATTGGCCCGGCTGCCCGGTCATTCACGCCTCGGGCTGACCCGGGAGTCCCCGCCCCTCGTGGTGATGCCGTCGCCCCCAGATGACGTGCCGGATCCGACCATGGCGTTCGGCCAGGGCGAGGACGAGGCCGGGGAGTTCGCCGTCCGGATCCGCCAATCCGCCCCGGCCGGCTCGGCGATGGGGTGAGACTGACGGTGGCGAGGCACGAGAGTCAGCCGGCGATCCGCCGGCCAGGGGGGAGTGCGCCGTGACGTCGGGTTCGGTGAGTGAACGGATCAAGGGTCTGCTCAACAGCCCACGGGGGCGTGACCTGATGCGGCGTGGCCGCCGCCAGGCGGCGAGGCCCGGCACGCAGCAGAAGCTTCAGCAGCTGATGGCCCGCCTGACCGGTTGGTCGGGTCGGCGTCGCTGAGGTGGCCGGTGGGCGTGGACCAGCGGGAGACATCATGAGCGACACCAGCCTGGACGCCGACCGCCAGCGGGGCAGCGACTACGCCGACCTGTCCCGGCAGGTTCGCGCGGCGGGTCTGCTCGGGCGGCGGCGAGGCCACTACGCGGTACGCGTCGGCCTCGTCGTCGGTGCCTTCGTCGGGCTGTGGGTCCTGTTCGTCCGGTTGGGCGAGTCGTGGTGGCAGATGGCTGTCGCGGTGGCCCTCGCGGTGGTCTTCGCGCAGGCCGGCTTCGTCGGCCACGACGCGGGGCACCGGCAGATCGCCCGCACGCGCCGGGCGAACGACCTGATCGGCATCGTGCACGGCAACCTGTTGACCGGGATCAGCTACGGCTGGTGGGTGGACAAGCACAACCGGCACCACGCTCACCCGAACACCGAAGGCAAGGACCCCGACATCACCGTGGCGCCCCTGTCCTTCACCACCGAGCAGGCCAGCCGACGCCGTGGCCTCGGCGCGCTGTTCGCCCGCCACCAGGCGTACCTGTTCTTCCCGCTGCTCCTGCTGGAAGGCCTGCACCTGCACGCCAACAGCGTGCGGGCCCTGCTCGGCCCGCGCCGTCTCGCGCGTCGCCCCGCCGAAGCCGGACTGCTGGCCCTGCACCTGGGCGGCTACCTCGCCGCCGTGCTCCTGGTCCTGAGCCCCGCCCAGGCGATTGCGTTCATTCTCGTCAACCAGGGTGTGCTCGGCCTCTACCTCGGTTGCTCCTTCGCCCCCAACCACAAGGGCATGCCGATCCTCGGTGCCGAGGACAACCTCGACTACCTACGGCGGCAGGTCCTCACCTCCCGCAACGTGCGCGGCGGGGTGTTCGTCGACACCGTGCTCGGCGGTCTGAACTACCAGATCGAACATCACCTGTTCCCGAGCATGCCCTGCCCCAACCTGCGTCGCGCCCGGCCGCTGATCCGGCGGTTCTGCGCGGAGCACGACATCGACTACCACGAGACCACCCTGAGCCGCTCCTGGGCAGAGGCGCTACGCCACCTGCACGACATCGGATCCCGTGAACCGCAGGCGGACGGCAGCGTTCGCTGACGCCATCCCGCGTAGGACTTCCAGCGCGGCCAGGCGAGCCGGCTGAGTGAGGCACAGGCGGGCAGGCCGAAGAACTGCGGACGCCGTGCGGCACGCAAGTGGGAGTCAGCCGCGCCGCTCCGAGTTGTCACCCGCCGCGGCCCGCCCCTCCTCACCGGCCGGGTTCACCGCGAATGGATGGCGTAGCCGCCGCATCGCTTCCGCACTGCCGTCGAAGGCCACGGCCTGGCCGTCGGGCCCGTCCGTGTTCGGCGTGGTGAGGAACAACGCCGGTCGATCATTGTCGTGTGAGGTCATGCCGTATTCCTGTTCCTGACAGAGGAGCACATGGGGTCGCGGCCATGCCGGTCGCGCGAGGACAAGTCGGCGCACGCACTGGCGCCCGATCAGGGGGTGGTGTCTCGATCGCGGGCGACCGCCCGGCGACACCGTCACCCCAAACCATACCCGGCGTCGCCCGTCGTCACTCGTCGCCTGGGCATCATTGCCAGCTCTCGCGCTGTCGTCGTAGTCCGTCGAGGATCAGATCGAGTCCGACTTCGAACTCCTCGGTGTACGCGTAACCAGGTTTCAGAGCACGATCGGCGATCATCTCGGTGAGGTGCGGGAGTGCGTCGCGGGGCATCTGCCTGAGGACCGAGTTCGCCAGGTCCTCGAGCTCGGCGGACGACGTGAGCGGGAGGCTGAGCTCCTGGAGCGTGAACCCGTAGATGTAACTGTCCAGCACCGACAGGGCGTGTGCCGCACCGGCGATCGAGAAGCCGTTCGACCGCAGGCAGCCGATCACCGCGTCGTGGTGGCGCAGGGTGGCGAGGCCAGGGTTCGCCCGTGAGTCCATCAGGCCGACCGCCCATGGGTGGCGGATCAGTGCGCCGCGCATCGAGACTGCCCGCCGTCGCATCGCGGCCCGCCAGTCGGTGTCGTCCGACGGGAGCTCGATCTCGCCGAAGACGAGGTCGACCATCCCGTCGAGGATCGCGCCCTTGTTGCGGACGTGGTGGTACAGCGACATGGCCTCGACGCCGAGCCGCTCGGCGAGCCTGCGCATGCTCAACGCGGCGGTGCCAGCCTCGTCGGCCAGCGCGACCGCCGTGCGGAGCACCGTCTCCTTGCTGAGCTGTTTGCGGTGGGGTGCAGGCGTGCCGGCCGCCTCCGGTGCCACGAGGTTCCTCCCGACTGCCCTGCTGGTACGGCTTGACAACCTTACACCGCAAGGTTGAACCTTACGGCGTAAGGTTGATGTGGGCGTACTGAGGAGGAAGTCGTGGAACCGATCAGTCTGGGCGCCAGTAACCCGGGCACGGGCAAGAGGGTGTGCGTCGTCGGTGCGTCCGGGAAGCTCGGGCGCTACATGGTGCAGCACGCGTTGGACCGGGGGTACGAGGTGGTGGGCGTGTGCCGACAGCAGAGCGTCCACAAGCTCGCCGGGTTCGAGGGACGGATCATGGTGATCCCCGGAGCGACCGACGACCGGGCGGTCATCGCCCGGGCGGTGCGCGGATGCGACGCCGTGCTCACGGTGCTGGTGCCGTGGGGGGTGAACCACTATGCCTCCGGTACCGCCCAGGCCGTGCTCGACCACGCGGACCCGGGCGCCCGTCTGGTCTTCTCCTGCGGCTGGCACGTCGCGCGCGACGAGAAGGACGTGTACAGCTGGAAGTTCAAGGTGTACGCGGCCGTACTGGGGCGGCTGGCGAAGCTCGCCCGTGCCGTCGACGTGGACGACCAGGTGGAGGCGTGCCGGAGGATCTTCGCCAGCGACACCAGTTGGACGGTCGTACGTGGCAGTGACCTGGAGGAGGGCGACAGCCAAGGTCTGCCGGTGTGGAGCCGGCACGTGGGTGACCCCGTCCTCGCGAGCAACCTGACCCGTCGCGTGGACTTCGCCCGTTTCATGGTCGAGGCGGTGGAGAACCACGCCCTCGTCCAGGAGGCTCCGGCCATCGTCGGCCGGCTGACCCCGTCGGCCATCGCCCACGCCGGCGGTCCGGCGTGACCGCCCGGCTCGCGTCCGCCCCGCGCGTTCCCGACGGGGCCGGCCGGATCAGCAACGCACCGAAGACGCTCGCCAGGACCGCCGGAGCCCTGTATGCGATCGTCGCCGTGCTCACCATCTTCGCCGGTCTGGTGAACACGCACCTCGTCGAGCGAGGGGACGCGGCGGCCACGGCCGACAACATCGTCGCCTCGGCCACCCTGTTTCGCATCGGGTTCGTCAGCGAGTTGACGGGGGCCGCGGTCTTCCTGCTGACGGGCATGACCCTGTACTTGCTGCTCAAGCACGTCAACCAGATGGTTGCCGCTGCGATGGTCACCTTCGTCGCGGTCAGCGTCGCGATCCAGAGTCTGAGCCTGCTCCACCAGTACACGGCGCTGACGATCGTCACGGGCGAGGACTACACCCGCGCCTTCGGCCCGGCAGGCTCCGCCCAACTGACCATGCTGTTTGCCGACATGCAGACGAACGCGTACCTCATCGCCCAGGTCTACTTCGGTCTGTGGCTGCTGCCACTGGGCTACCTGGTCGTCAGATCCGGCTACTTCCCCAAGGCACTGGGCGTTCTGCTGATGATCGGATGCTGCGGCCACCTCGTGGACATGTTCGCGCGCTTCCTCGCCCCCGGCCTCGGAGCAGACATCTCACCGTTCGCCATGGTCCCGGCGGCGGTCGCGGAGCTGTCGTTCATCGCGTGGCTGCTGACGAGAGGCGTGCGTGTCTGAGACCTGCCGTGGTGCACACGACTGCTGGCACGACCTCGACGACGGCACAAGTTGCGCAGGCACGCGGAATGACCGAGGTTGGATCGAGTCGACCTGCGCAGATGCGGCGACCGTCGAGTCGGCTCGGCGCCAGTGCTGGCGGGGGTGGAACGTGAGTGTGCTGCTGGTGACGGTCGGCCTGCTGGTGGTGGGGGCGATCCTGGTCGACGCGGCGCTGACGACGCTGTCGCTGGCGGGCCGGGCGGGTCCGGTCACCCGTCGCGTGTCGCAGGGGATGTGGCGGCTGATCCGCCGGCTTGCCGGCCGTGGCCCCCGACGGCACCGCTGGTTGCGCTGGTCCGGCACCAGCGTACTCATGGCCACCTTCGCGGCCTGGGTCGCCGGACTGTGGCTCGGCTGGTCACTGGTCTTCAGTGCCACCCCGGACGCGGTGCTGGACCAGTTCGGCCGTCCCGCCGGCGGCTGGTCCAGGTTCTACTTCACCGGATTCTCGATCTTCACCCTCGGCGTCGGTGACTACAGGCCGGGGACCACGGGTGCCCAGCTCGCGACGACCGGCGCCGTGCTCACCGGCCTGTTCCTGATCACCCTGGGCATCACGTACCTCATGCAGGTGGTGTCCGCGGTGGTCGACAAGCGTACGATCGCCGGTCACATCACCGCCCTCGGCCCAGCCGCGGCCGACATCGTCCGCCGCGGCTGGGCCGACGGGCAGTTCGCCCCGATGTTCACCCAGCACCTCACCAGCCTGACCCCGGAACTCGTCCGGCTGGGTGAACGGCATCTGGCGTTTCCCGATCCCCGCCACCGGCCGGACGTCGGCGCGGTGGAGCCGCTGTCCCGGGCACTTCAGCAACTACTACGCACCCTCGACGGGTCCTTCATCAGGACCGCCGACGATCCGGTGACCGCGCCGCCACTGGAGGATCTGACCCGGGCCGGTATCCCGGTCACCGACGCGCAGGCGTACGCGCAGGCGGTCGACGCCTCCCGGACGCACCGCTGCCGGTTGCAGGGCTGGTGTGCCTCGGACGGCTGGGACGAGACCGACCCGAAGCTCACGCTCGACTGACGGCATCGAGGCGCGTGACCGGCGGACCGCCGCGACCCCGCCACACCGGCCAACCGCGATTTCCGCGATTTCGTTGGGTTGTCGGCCGACGATCGACGAGGTGTGATCGACGAGTCCGCATTTCATCAGCAGGCGTCGCATGATTCTCCACCTGCATCGGCGTCAGACGCATTCACGAGTCTGTGTCGAAGCGTGCAGATTCATGCCCGTATTCCAATGCGCACTGCAACAGCCACAGAAAGGTGCCGTCCTTGTCGACACGCTCGATTCGTCATTCGGCGAGCGCACTGCTGGCCCTGGTCGTGCTGGCCGCCCTCGCTCTCGCCACTCCCGCCGCCGCAGCCGGACCGCGACCGCTCTTCCAGCTGCCGTTCCAGTGCGGTGAAACGTGGAAGATGGCCACCTACGACGGCCACGGAAGCTACAAGATCGACTTCACCCACTCCAGCGGCAACAGCCTCGGGCGGCCCATCATCGCCTCGGCCGGCGGCACCGTGAGCTTCTCCGGCTGGGGAAGCAGCGGCGGCTGGTGGGTCAGGATCGATCACGGCGGCGGCTGGCAGACCGATTACCTGCACATGCGCGATCCGGGCCCGGCGGTCCGCCAGGGGCAGTCGGTGGCCATCGGCCAGCTGCTCGGGTACGTCGGCAGCACCGGAAACTCGACCGGTCCGCACCTGCACTACGTCCAGTACGCCGACGGCGTCCGGACCGAGGCCTACTTCAACGGGGTGCGCTCCGGAATGACCGGCGACAGCAGCCCGGACCGCTGGATCACCAGCGCCAACTGCGGCAGCAGCACCCCGCGCGACACGGAGACCATCTCCGACTGGAGTGGTGACGGGTACGCGGACGTGCTGGGTGTCGACTCGGTGGGTGACCTGTACTACTACCCGAACAACAAGCTCAGCCTTTCGGCCCGGACGAAGATCGGCCACGGCTGGAGCACCTACAAGCACGTGATGGCCGACGACTGGAGCGGTGACGGGCACGCGGACGTGCTGGCTGTCGACTCGGTGGGTGACCTGTACTACTACCCGAACAACAACCTGGGCCTGTCGACCCGGACGAAGCTGGGCCACGGGTGGGGCACGTTCAAGCACGTGATGGCCGCGGACTGGAGTGGTGACGGCCAGGCGGACGTGCTGGGTGTGGACTCGGTGGGTGACCTGTACTACTACCCGAACAACAACCTGGGCCTGTCGACCCGGACGAAGATCGGCAACGGGTGGGGCACGTTCAAGCACGTGATGGCCGCGGACTGGAGCGGTGACGGGCAGGCCGACGTACTGGGCGTCGACTCCAGCGGGTACCTGTGGTACTACCCGCACAACGGGACCGGCCTCAGCTCCCCGGTCCAGATCGGCAACGGGTGGGGCACCTTCAAGCACGTCTTCGCCTCGGACTTCTCGGGCGACGGCCAGGCCGACGTGCTGGGTGTCAACGCCAGTGGTGAGCTGTGGTACTACCCGCACTGGGGGACCGGCTTCGGGACGCCGGTCAAGCTCGGTCACGGCTGGGGCACGTACCCGTTCGTGATGTGACGCCGGGGGTGTGCGGGCGGCGACCGCCGCCCGCACACCCCTTTCGGCTGCCCTGCCCGCCGTCGGGCTCGGCCGACCGGGTCGCGCCGCACTCCAGCTCACCGGCCGGGGCCGGGCTTCCGGGCGGTACGCCACCAGCCCTTCACGTCGGTCGCATCGGCGGGCCAGAGTTCCAGGAGGTCTCCGGGCGCGAGCCCGAGAGCGCGTTCGATCTCGCTCGGGGTGAGGCTGCGCAGTGATTCGGACAGCGACCGGGTCAGGTCGAGCCAGTAGCCACGCAGCGTGGACTCGCTGACGAACAGCTGCCTGGCGACCTGGGCGTAGCTCAGTCCCCGGGCACGGCCGTGCAGGACCTGACGCTGGCGCTCGCTGAGCAGGGTGATGCAGTCCCGCCGGACCAGCACCTCGAGGATCCCGACGACCGACTGCGGCATGACGGTGCCACCGGAGGCGACCTCGACAAAGAGTTGCTGGGCCCGGTCGGTCGGCAGCGCCTTGGAGACGACCCCACTCGCACCCGCCGCGACACACGCTGCCAGGACGAATCGGCGCTCCTCCTGGCTGTAGACGCAGACCCGGTAGCCGCAGCCCGTCAGGGCACGGACCGCGGCGATTCCCTGCCGGACGTCCGGCTGTTCGAGGTTCGCCAGGTGCAGGTCGAGCAGGACGACATCCACCACGGGGCGGCGGTCCATCAACTCCTCCACCGACGCGACCGCGGCGACGACGTCCAGGCCAGGCATGAGCAGGCTGAACGAGTCACGCATCAGCGCGGCGTCCTCGACGACGGCGACGGCCGGCCTCATGCCGCCTCATCGACGAAGGCGTCCCCGTCCACACGGCCGGCCGCCGCCTCGGGACCGGACGCGATCGTCACCGTCGTCCCCTCACCCACCGCAGACTCGATCCGGACGTCGAGCCCTCGCCGCCGAAGTTCGCCGACGACGACCTCGCGCAGCCCGACCCCGGCCTGCACCGACCCCGGGTCGAAGCCGACACCGTCGTCGCGCACGGTCAGCGTCCAGCTCCGGTCCTCGGCCTGGTCGAGGTGGACCACGACCTCAGCTGCCCGGGCGTGTACCCGTACGTTGAGCAGCAGGCTCTCGAACGCGCGCTCGAGCGCTTCGGCCTGCGCGGCGGGAAGCCTCAGGTCGGCGCCGAGGTCGAGCAACGTGTCGATGGACAGGTCGGCGAACCGGTCACACGCCCGCTCGATCATCGCAGCGAGCGCCACAGAGGGTCCGGAACCATCCCCTCCGGCGGTGGCGGACTCGTCCCCGCCCGGCACCCGGCCGCGGAGGTAGGTGCGCATGCGCCTGAGTTCCACCTCGGCCAGGTCGATGAGCCGGGAGCGCGGCAGGCCTCCCTCCGGCTCGGTGAGCAGGCGCATCACGGCGACGCCGTTGTGCATCATCACCTGGGCGCGCCGTTCCTCCTCGCGCCGTGCCAGCTCCGCCGCGCGGGCACGCGAGGCGTCGGCGTCGTGCGCGATACGGCGGATATACCCGAAGAGCATGCGTGCGACCAGTGCGTACACCACGTAGGTGAGGATGTTGCCGATCGCGCTCGAGGTCATGTCTCCGCCGAGTTCGCCGCCGAGATACACCAGGTAGGAGGCGGAGACGCCGAGGAGGCCGCCTCCCCAGAGGGCGACGCTGCGGACACCGCTGGCCGTGATGATGATCGACAACGCGTAGCCCGGCTGGTACGCGACCCAGGTGCCGAACCGTTCTCCCGCCTCGAGTACCAGCGGTCCCAGGACAAGCAAGGTGCAGGCCAGAGCGAAGTCCACCGCGGCAGCCGCTGCCCCCAGTGGGCGACGGCGTACGAGCGTCGCCACACTCACCGCGACAGAGGCGACGGCCGCCGCGATCCAGCAGGCGAGGTACCCCGATGCATGCGGTGACGTCGCCACGCCGGTGTTGACCGCCGGAATCATCTGCGCGACCGTGCCCAGGCGGACCCCCGCGATGAGGTACGAGAACGTCCGCTCGACGCCGGCTCTGGTCGTCCGCAACTCCGCGACACGTGACAGCCTGCTCCAGCCGTTCATGCTCCTCCCCGCGTGATCGACGGCACCGGCCGCCCCGGAGTTCGCGGATTCGTCGGGCCACGGCGAGCCCGCGGAACGCCAAGGTACGCAAGCGCAGCGGGGATGGCTAGTGCTCCGACGTCACTCGTCCTGCGGGAACGGACAAGCCCGGCGGCTCGCATCGGTCCTGATCGGACAGACGGCTCGAATCGTCCGCGACCATGGCTGTCACGGTGATCTCGGGAGGTCTCCCGCGGAGGCCGGGAAGGCAATACGGTGTAGTCCACCGAGCAGCCTGCGGCTGCCGCACCGGCCGGCAGCGCCACGGCGACCGCGGTCGATGCCAGGAGTACGGCACCGGCCCGGGCGGCTCGGACAGCAGGATGATCTGGGCTCTCTGCGTGACCGCGGCGGGCTCGGCTTGCGCCGAACCCGCCGCTCCAGCTCCACCTGATCCTGATCGCGGGCCGGGATGACGCTCACCCGGTTCGGCATGCGTCGTTGCCGGCGAATGTCAGGAACCTCCGGGCCGGACGTGCGTCCCGCTGTCAGCGCTGCAGGGTCAGCAGGCCCGGCCGGTAGGGCAGGAGGCCGTAGTCGCCGCCGGAGTTGGGGGAACGTCCCTGGTAGAGCAACTGCAGGTTGCAGGCGTTGACGGTCATGGTCTGGTCGGGGTTGCTGCGAATCAGTTCGCCGTGGCTGATGTCGTTGGTCCAGGTGGCGCCGCTGTTGGCCTTGCCGGCGAAGGGGTTGCTCTCGGTCGCGGCCTGCGGTGTCCAGGAGCCGTTCAGGCTGGTGGCCGTGAACGAGCGGAAGTAGCGGCCCTGCGCGCCGATCGCCTCGACGATCATGAGGTACCGGTTCTCGCCCTCGAGCTTGTAGACCTGAACCGCCTCGAAAAGGTTGTTCGTGGTGTCGGTCATGATGGTCGTGTAGGACGAGCCGAAGTTGCCCGGGAAGTTCCCGATGGGCATGCTGGCCCGGTAGATCCGGCCGTTGTCGCCGGCGAAGAACAGGTACATGTTCGTGCTGTCACCGATGAGCGCCTGGTCGATGGGGCCGGTGCCGGAGTTGGAGATGCTTCCGGTGAACAGCGTCTGCTGCGACGACCAACTGTTCACATTGCTGGGGTCGCTCGACGTCCGGTAGGAGAAGGCGGTCCCACCCCACTGGTAGGCGAGCACCCAGATGTTCTTCGGGGCGAAGTAGAAGAGGGTCGGCGCGACAGCAGAGAAGGGCATCGTGTTCTGGCTGGCCGAGGCCATGTCTGACCAGTTCGTGAAGAGCCCGAAGTTCATTGAGCCCCACCTCGTACCCGTGTCGTGCGTCGTCGCGTAGACGAGGTGCCTGCCGTTGTAGGGGGCGTGGGTGAAGTCCTTGAGCGAGACCCACCCCGACTTCGGCTGCGCCAGCGGCCCCGTCGACGACCAGCGGTATGTCGACGGAAGAGCGCACGTGCCGCCCGGCGGCGGCGTGGTGGGGTTGCCCCCGCCGTCGACGCGGACGAGTTGCCACTGCTGGTTGTTGCCACCCCAGTCGTCGTACTGCACGATGTTGCCGCCGTCAGCGGTCGAGGCACCCTGCACCTCCACCGCCTTGTTGCTGTTCCGGTTGATCAACCGGACGTAGCCGCCGGCCGAGTCCGCCAGCCGGAACTGCTGGTTGGACCCGTTGTGGTCGGTCCACTGCACGATGTTGGCACCGTTGGCCGTCGACCAGTTGTAGACGTCCAACACCTTGCCGGACAGCCGCGACTTCAGTCGGTAGTAGCCGCCGCCGGAGTCGACGAACTGCCACTGCTGCTGGTTGCCGTTGTTCCGGGTCCACTGGGTGATCCGCGCCCCGTCGTTCGTGGCCAGGTTGTAGACGTCCAACGCCTTGCCGCTGTTGCGGTTCAGCAACACGTACCACGCGCTCGTGTCGACCGTCGCGGCGGCGGCGGGCGTCGACATCACCGCGACGGCGGCGCCACCGACCAGCACGGCCGTCACGCCGGCGGAGACGACCCGCGGCAACCACCCACGCCGCCGCGACGGTTGTGCAATCGATGGAGACCTATCAAAGGCAGACATGATCCTCCTTCAGTGACCAAGAGCCGAACGGTCCGCCCGAGGATGGGCGCACCGCGACGCATGGCCAGGCACACGCGGGGAGAATGTCAGCGCTAACAGGACCTCTCCGCACGTCCTGGCGTACGCCTGATCCAGGGTCCGGCGAAGCAGGCTTGCCCGGTAAGCCACAGGCGTCGCCGTCCTCAGTCATCGACTGTGAGCGATAACATGTCGTGCGTCAAGTCGGAATGTTCCGGGGTCCGCTGCGGCCTCTCCCGCAGTTCGGTCAGTTGAGCATGTTATCGATAACATGCTATCTTCCGGTGCGGGAGCGAAGGGCGCGCTCCCAGTCACCTCAGTCAGTCGGCAGAGGCACGCCGAGGGCACGCCCTCCCACCGCCTCGCCGGCCGGTGACCAGTCCGGGCCGCTCCACCGGTGCCAGGCGACCGCAGGCGGTCGTCGGACGACCTCGCTCCGGCCGCATGCCCCGCTTCCCGTGCCCTCTCGCAGGCGACCCCGGCACCGACGGACGGCCCGCACGTCACCCGTGTACGCAGCACCGGTCTGCAGGAGCACGCCGGCCCGCAACGGAAGGGGCGTCGCCATGCCGCCACCAGGCAGCACCTGAGAAATCCGTCAACGCCTCACCGACCCGTCCGCCGGCAGAGCCGTCGTCCCGCCCGCGCTGGGACGGTCGCGCCCACCGGCCGAGCGACTCGCTGACGGCGGCGAGAAGCGTGGTGCGAGTCGTCATCCGCATCCCGCTGCCCCAGCGGGGGCACGGCCGGCGATCGCCGGGTCGACCACGCGCAGCACCACCGGCACAGGACGACCAACGGCAAGGAGTCGAGCAATGGTGAACCAGAGACACTTCCTCTCATCCATCGCGGCCGCGGCGGTTCTCCTCGCGGCGACCGCCGGCGGCGCGCTGGGCGGCGGCTTCCGCGGAGCGGCGGTGGCCGCGACGAACGGCGCCCTCGCGACGACCGCAGGCTGTGGCAGGGCCCCCACGCTCACCAGCGGGACACGCACGATTCAGAGCAGCGGACAGAATCGCAGCTACATCCTGCGGATCCCGGACGGGTACGACAGAAACCACCCCTACCGGCTGATCTTCGGCTTCCACTGGCTGAACGGCTCGGCCAGCAACGTCGCCTCAGCCGGCTACTACGGGCTCGCGCCGCTGTCGAACAACAGCACCATCTTCGTCGCACCCCAGGGTATCGACGCCGGCTGGGCCAACACCAACGGTCGGGACCTGGCCCTCTTCGACGACATTACCCAACAGATCGAGAACGACCTCTGCGTTGACACGACCCAGCGCTTCGCGCTCGGTTGGAGCTACGGCGGGGCCATGAGCTACGCGGTGGCCTGCGCTCGGCCCACCGTCGTCCGCGCAGTCACCGTCCTGTCCGGCGCCAACCTCAGCGGATGTGACGGCGGTACCCAACCCGTCGCCTACTTCGGCATCCACGGCACCTACGACAGCGTGCTGAACATCTCCATGGGCCGGTCACTGCGCGACGCGTTCGTCAGGAACAACGGCTGCACCGCACAGGACCCGCGCGAGCCGAGCCGAGGCAGCCTCACCCACATCACCACCACCTACTCTGGCTGCCGAGCCGGCTACCCGGTGCAGTGGGCCGCGTTCGACGGAGACCACACCCCCAGTCCGGTCGACGGATCGTCCAGCCCCAACGACTCCAGGACCTGGACCTCGGCGGAAATCTGGAGATTCTTCACCCAGTTCCAGTCCACCACGCCCCCCACGACCACGCCGCCGACCACGCCCCCGCCGACCGGCGAGCCGGGCAACTGCGCCGCCACCTACAGCACGGTCAACAGTTGGCCCGGTGGCTTCCAGGGTGAGGTCACCGTGGCCAACGACACCGCCACCACAGTCAACGGCTGGACCGTACGTCTGACCCTGGCCAGTGGCCAGGTCATCAGCAGCCTCTGGAACGGCACCAACACGGGCACCACCGGCAACGTCACCGTCAGGAACGCCCCCTACAACGGCACGTTGGGGCCGAACGCCTCGACCACCTTCGGGTTCACCGCCACCGGCAACGGGGCCACTCCGCCCAGCAACATCACCTGCACCAGTCCCTGAGCACGGCAGACCCAGGGCCCGGAGCCACCTGGCTCCGGGCCCGCAGGGCGGGCCGGGGCGAAGTCCGTAAGTCCAGGTGGGACATTCACCCGTCGATGCGGGAACCGGGCGCGCTGAGCGCACCGCCCTGCGGGCACGGCGCGTGCAGCCTCCTCTGACCGCACGGCCGCACGCCGACCTGCTCGCTGACGGACGCCGGCACGGAGGGCCTGCCCGTCAGGTGAGCGGGTGGGGTGGGCCGCTGGCCCACCCCACCCCCCGTTCCGCCTAGCTGGCCTGCAGGGTCACGTCGTCGATGACGAAGCTGGTCTGCAGGGACGAGTCCTCCACGCCGGTGAACCTGACCGTCACCGTCTGTCCGGCGTACGAGGCCACGTTGAAGGTGCGCTGCACGTAACCGGCCGCCGCGTTCAAGTTCGAGTACGTCGCCACCGTCGCGGACCCGACCTGAACGGTCAACTTGTCGTACGCCGTCGACGACGTCGTCTCCGCCGTGTCGATGTGCAGCCAGAACGACAACGTGTAGCTGCTGCACCCCGCCGGAATACTCACCGACTGCGACAACGAGTCCGTGTGCGCGCGGCCGTACCCGTCCAGCCACGCCTTGTACGACCCCGTCCGCGCCGGCTGACTCGACGAACTCGTGATCACACCCGACGTCGCCGTCCACGGCGCCGAACCCGACTCGAAACCGCCGTTACCGATCAACTGGCCACCCGAACAACCACCCGTACCGGTCACCGTCAGGGTGTACGTCGCGGTGTGCGTGGTGGAGCCGGTCCCGGTCACGGTGATGGTGTAGGTGCCGGCCGGGGCGGTCGACGCGGCGCTGACGGTCATCGTCGACGACGACCCGGACTGCACCGAGGAAGGGCTGAAGCTGACCGTCACCCCGCTCGGCGCGCCCGACGCCGACAGGCTGACCGTCTGGGCACTGCCGCTGGTGGTCACGGTGCCGACCGTCGCGCTGGTCGACGCGCCGGGGGCGACGCTGCCGGAGGTCGGGCTCACCGACAGCGAGAAGTCGTTGCCCGGGGTGCCGGTGCAGCTCGGGTCGGCGGTTTGCGCCGGGACGCTCACCGCGTTCCACGCTGCCTTGGTCTTGTTGTAGAGGTTGCAGGTCGGGTCCAGGTTCTTCGCCGCGGTCAGCGTCGCGGTCCGGAACCTCAGGTAGTTCATGTTCGAGGTCTTGAGCAGCATGCCGCCGTAGAAGATCTTGCCGGCGGTCTGGATGCCCACCCCGGTCAGCGTGGTGCCGTTGCAGGTAGAGCTGCTCGGCTTGCCGTTGCCCGGGTTCGAACCCTCGGAGAGCAGGTAGAACCAGTGGTTACCAGGACCGGCCGCCGCGTGCGTCTCGGTGTTCGGGATCGAGGAGCTGTAGCAGTTCGGGTCGCCCAGCGCCGACGGGTTGTACATGTTGCGGATCGGGCCGTTGCCGACCAGGTTGATGGTCTCGCCGACGAGGAAGTCCGGCGTGTCGTACGGCGCCGGCTCGTTCACGTACGCCTCGGTGAGTGCGCCGAAGACGTCGGAGACGAACTCGCCCAGCTCGTCGCCGGAGGCACCGCCCGGGGTGTACTGGTCGATCGCGTGCCCGTACTCGTGGGCGACGACGTCCAGCGACGAGATCCAGTTCCGGTCGTTGTTGTAGCCGATGGAGACCCGGCTGCCGTTCCAGGTGGCGTTGACCTGGCTGAGCCCGACCCGGGTCTGGAAGCTGCCGCCGTTGCCGTCGTGCCCGTTGCGGCCGAGCCAGTCGCGGAGCATGTCCCATTCCTTCTGCGCCGCGAACATGGCGTCGACGCAGCCGGTCTCCTTGTTGGTCCCGACCCCGTTGCCCCAGTTGTCGTCGGACCCGGAGAACACCGTGCCGGTGCTGTAGTCGGCGCAGGACAGGTTGGGGCGGCTCGGATCACGCATCGAGTACGTGCCGCCGGAGGACGTCGTGTTGATGGTCAGCGGGTTCGGACCGTTCCACTTGCCGGTGCCCGTGCCGTGCTTCACGTCGTCGTTCGTGGCGAGCAGCGCGCCGGTCCTGGCGTCGACGAAGACGTGCGGCCGGCTCTCCCCGCTGCTGGTCGCGCCGGTCAGGACGATCTCCCAGGCCAGGCGGGCGACGTCGCCGCGCACGTGAACCACGAGCCGTCGGGAGTCGACTCGGTCGACCTTCGCCAACTGCTTGCGGGCGGTGGCCTCGGCCGTGTCACCGCTGACCGTCGGGGTGGTCGGAACGGTGATCCGGGTGGAGGTGGCGCCCTGGACGGCGCGTACCCGGCCCTGCCCGTCGGCCAGCACGACGGCGTCCCCGCCGATGACGGGCAGGCCGCGGTAGGTGCGCTCGTAGCCGATCGAGTAGAGCCCGTTCACCCAGGGCGTCACGATCTGCCGGTCGTACCGTTCGTAGGGGCCCTTCGCCAGGGCGTCCAGGCCGCTCGCGGCGGCCAGGTCGGCGGCGGCGAGCGCCCGCGACTGCGGACTCGCGGGGGTGGGCGACGGCGACGGGGCAGCCGAGGCGGCCGGGGCGGCGATCGCCACGGCGGCGACCACGGCCAGCGCGAGCCCGGCCGTACCGGATCTGCGTCTCATGGTGACTCCTCGTTTGCGCAGTAGGACGTGCGCGATGGGGGTTGAGAGGCGCCCGGGCGGCGAATGCGCGGTGCTGCCGCGCCGCCACGGCGAATGGGGGATTCGCCGGTCGGCTCGGCACGTTCACGCCCGAGCCATGAGACGTTCACATTCGCCGATCTCTCGGTCAAGGCGTGGGCAGCAGGACCCCCTGGGGTCGCCAAGATTCGGCAAAGTCGATCGCGTGGTCAGCGGCCGGCGCAGAGCCGTGGCCGACGTCGTCTTCGCCAGCGTTCGAAGCCCCCGCAGGGATGCCGCCGAGGCGGGCTCCTGCCGACCGGCGGCTCCCGGGCCCCGGCAGAGCGGTGACATGCATGATCTTCGACGAGTGCGCGGTGTGCCCTCCAGCGGATGCCAACGGGGGCAACCGGTGTCAACGCGAGCCACTGTGGCCGACCGCCGGTCGCGACCGGTCCGGATCGGCGCTGGCACTCCGCCCGACGAAAGTCAGGGGTGGCCGCTGCCGACCGGGTCGGGTGGTGGCCCCCTGCTGATTCGTAGCGTTGCTGACGTTCATCGACATGATCGGAGCAGGCGGTGGGGGTTCGCTGGTGGCAGGGCATGGTGGTGACGGGCGCCGCAGGAATGGCAGCACTCGTGGGGATCGGCCCGGCGACGGCGACCGGCCCGGCGCAAGCATCGCCGGACGCCGTCGAACGGGTGGTGCGGGACTTCGCCGGCCGGGCCGGCTATCCGGGGATCGCCGTGGCGATCACCCACGGTGACCTCGTGCTGTACGCCGGAGGTGACGGGCACGACTCGTCCGGGGCCCCGGTGACCGCGACCACGCCGATGCCGATCGCCTCGGTCAGCAAGTCGTTCACCGCTCTCGCCGTGATGCAACTGGTGGAGGCCGGGAAGGTCGAGCTGGACGCGCCGGTCACCCGGTACCTGCCGGACTTCCGGATCGACGACGCACGCGGTAGCCGGATCACCGTACGCGAACTGCTGAACCAGACCTCCGGGATCACCGACATGACCCTGCGGGAGAAGAGCCTGCCGCAGCCCGATTCCCCGGCCGGGGCGCAGCAGCGAGCTCAGCGGGCCACCTTGGCGACTGACCCCGGCACCGCGTACAAGTACACGAACACGAACTACCACCTGGCGGCACGACTGGTCGAGGTGGTCTCGGGGCAGCCGCTCGCCGACCACCTGCGCGATCGGGTGTTCGTGCCACTGGGCATGCAGTCCACGGTCAGCATCACCCAGACCACCGACCCGCGGGTACTCGATGGCCACACGTACGCGTACGGGGCGACCATTGCGGCGGCCGAACCGGAACGGTTCGTCGCCGGCTCCGACGGCGTGATCACCACCGCGACCGACATGGCGAAGTGGCTCATCATGCAGAACGGGAACGGCCCCCGGCTGGTCTCCGCGGCGAACCTCACCGCCATGCACACGCCGGCAGAGGGGGCGACCTACGCTCTTGGCTGGAAACGGGACCACGACGGCCGGGTACACCACAACGGTGTGTGGTTCACCTACACCGCCAGCCAACTGCTGCTGCCGTCGGGCCACGGCATCGCCGTCCTGGGCAACAGCGGCATCGGCCTGGGCAACGAGGGCACCGACGAGCTCGCCGACGCCCTCGCCGAACTGGTGACCGGCGGCACTCCGGACAAGCCCGCGCCGATCCGGCTCATCGTCGACCTCAGCCTGGCGGGGCTGACCCTGCTCAGCGTGGCGCTCGGCATCCGTGACCTGAGCCGCAACGGCGCTTGGACGCGCCGGTTCGCCGCCGAGCCCCTCTGGCGGCCCGTGGTACGCCTGACGCCCCGGCTGATCCCGGCCGTGCTGCTCGTGACGCTGCCCGACCTGCTCGGCCAAGTCGTCGGCGGCGGGCGGGACATCACCTTCGCGCAGTTGGTCTACTACACGTTCCCACTGGTCGCCTGGACCACGGTGGCTGCGGTCGCGAACCTGTGCGTGTTCGTCACCCGGGTCTCGGCTCTGGCCAAGTCCCGTCACACGGACGTGCCCGCCGAGTTCGCGCAGGCCACGTTCGGCGAGCCGGTACCGTCATGATCGTGACGAACGTGCGGGGCGGGTGGCTGCGTCGGTCACCCGCCCCACCGTGGGCGTCGGCCGCGCTGGCACTGCTCCTCGCGGCCATCGTCCTCGGGCGGGGGACGCTGCCGTGGTGGGCGACCGCCGGTGGGGTGATCGCCCCGCTGGCCGCAACGGCGCTGCTTCGGGCGTACCCGATGCTGTCGGTGGTGATCTGCGCGGCCACCAGCCTGGCCGCAGGCCTGGTGATCCGCGACTCGGTGCCGGTGTGGAGCGCCGCGCTCGGCGCGGCGCTGTTCGTGATCAGCCTGCTGGCCGGGCGCCGCACCCCACGGCCCACGCCCGCGCTGGCCGTGTTCGGCGTCGCCGCGCTGCTGGACATCGCCTACGGCCTGGCCGCCGGCGGCGGGTGGGGGTCCGGTCTGCTCATGCTCGCCCTGGTCGTCGCCCTGCCGTGGGCGCTCGGGCGCATCCTGCGCCAGCAGGACCAGCTCGTGGCGCTCAGCGCCGAGCGGGCCCGGCTCCAGGAGCGCGCGCGCATCGCCCGCGACATGCACGACACGCTCGGGCACGAGCTCAGTCTGCTCGCGCTGCGCGCCGCGGCCCTGGAGATGGTGCCCGACCTGGACGAACGGCACCGGGCCGTGGCCACCGAGCTGCGCGCGGGCGCCGGCGCCGCGACCCGTCGCCTGGCCGAGATCATCACCGTCCTCCGTGCGGGTACGCCGGCACCGCTGGAACCGGACGCCGGCCGGATCGGAGACCTCGCCGATCGTGCGCAGCAGGCCGGGGTGGCGGTGACGGTGGAGCGAACCGGCGACGACCTCCCAGCCGATGTCGATCGGGTGGCGTACCGGGTCGTCCAGGAGGCGCTCACCAACGCCACGAAACATGCCCCGGCTACGCCCGTGCATATCCGTCTGTCCAGTGCGGACGACTCGACGACCGTCACCGTCACCAACCCGCTGCCGCCCGAGCGGCGCGGCGGCGCAGGCAGCGGCGCCGGCCTGGCCGGCCTGGCCGGCCTGGCCGAGCGCGTACGCCTGGCCGGCGGCACATTCACCGCCGGCCCGCGCGGACAGCAGTTCGAAGTCGTCGCCGCCCTGCCACATCCGGGAGCACCATGATCCGAGTGCTGCTGGCCGACGACGAGGCCATCATCCGCGCCGGGGTGCGTGCCATCCTCGCCACCGACCCGGGCATCGACGTCATCGCCGAGGCCGCCGACGGCCGTGAGGCGATCGAGCTCGCCCTCGCCCACCGCCCCGACGTCGTCCTGCTCGACGTCCGAATGCCCCGCCTCGACGGGCTCGCCGCCGCCGCGGAACTCCTGCGCGTCCTGCCCGGCATCGGAGTGGCCATGCTGACCACCTTCGGCGACGACGAGTACGTGGCCCGCGCCCTCGACAGCGGCGCCCGCGGCTTCCTGCTCAAGTCCGGCGACCCACGAGAACTGCTCACGGGCATCCACGCGATCGCCGACGGCGCCGCGTACCTGTCGCCGGACATCACCGCACAGGTCATCGGGCGGCTGCGCGCCACCGGCCTCGGCCGGGCCGCCGAAGCCCGCGCCAAGGTGCGACAGCTCACCGACCGGGAGCGCGACGTCCTTGCCCTCGTCGGTGCCGGGATGTCCAACGCCCAGATCGCCCGCCGACTGCACCTCGTGGAAGGCACCGTCAAAGGGCACGTCAGCACGATCCTCACCCGGCTTGGCCTGGCCAATCGCGTACAGGCCGCCACCCTGGCCCACGAAGCGGGCTTGCTCACCGGGTGACGCCAACGTGCCCGAGGCCTCACGGTCGCAGCTCTTGCGCCGGTGTCGGCCTCGAGCCGCATCGTCGACGGCGACGGCCGGCTCGTCCAGTGCCGCAGAGTCGCCAACGACCAGACCGCCCTGCGCACCGTCATGGCCGAAATCTCCGCCGTCGGGCGGCCGGTCCGCTGGATTCCCGCACGAGCATGCACCCGATCATGCGGCCAGCGCCGCCCGGACCGCGCCACGAACGAACGTTTCGCAGGGGGTCTGCCTTGGATCAGATCTCGACCTCGGGCAGCGGGAGCACCGCAGTGTCCCGTCAGACGGCTCCGGGTTATCGGTCGGCGGTAGGCTGCGACGTGGAGCCCTGCACGAGCTTCATCGACACGAGTTCGGTGAATCCAGCGTGTCGCGCGAAGCGCACTTTCCGACGCTTGTACACCGTGAAGCCGAGCTTGGCGTAGAGGCCGAGGGCGGGTGCGTTGGTGTCCTTGATGTCCTCGAGCACGTACTCGCGATACCCGGGCAACGCCAGCAGGTGACGCAGCAACGCGGTCGCGACGCCGCGACCCTGATATGCCGGCTCGGTGGCGACGAACCCGATCTCGGCGAGCCCGGGTCGGGCGCCGTCGGAGGGGCGCATGAACCATCTCCGGATCACCACGTAGCCGAGCAGCCCGCGCACCAGCCCGAGATGACGCCGGACCTGCCGCCAGCGCGGCGCGAACAGGGTCTGGCCGCCCTCGGTGAGCGAGGCGAGGCCGGCGGGCTCCCCGTCCACGAGCGCGATGTAGAACCGTTCGAGCAGCAGCATGTGCTCGAACGCGTCGGCCAACTTGTCGGTGTCGCGTGAGAACGCGACGAAGTCCGCTGCGAAGCTGCGCACGTAGACCTCGGTGATGCGGCGCCGGAATCCCTCGCCGAGTTCGTCTCCCCGCTCGACCACGACCATCGTCTCGACCATCCCCGTCCGCTGCACCTGTCCCGCACCCGTACGGGTTCGACCATATCCACCGGCACGCACGCTGAAGCGGCCTGACGAGGGTCCCCAGTCTTCGGCGTGGGTGAGGCCGAGGGCTGACCGCGCGTCGGTCACCGCCGTCCGGTGCTCGGCTGGCGGGCCCCGGGCCACAGCCTCGCCACATACTGCGGCCGAATTAACGACTCAGGGCACTAGTTCTAGCTGCTGAGTAGCGTCACGGGCGTATCAGCGACGCGATTCACCGGTCTCGTGACTCCGGCTTGTAGGCCCCGCCCTGGTCGGCTTTACTCGCGTGAAATCGTTTCCGTCTGCTTATAGCGTGTCTCGGGTGGCGGTCGGGTGGCCTGGGGTGATAGATCATTTCTACTGTGGATGAACGGTTGTTCCGGCAGTGGGTGCCTGACGATCTGTGGAGTCTGGCGGGCCCGTTGATCCCGCCGCCGCCTCGCCGGTCGGCTGCCGGCGCCGCGCTCGTCCGCGACATTGCCCCGCGCCGGGCTGGCCTGCATCACCCTCGGCACGACCACGGTCGCCCTGACGGTGTGGCCGGCGGTGCCGGTGGCGGTCGGGGTGCTCGGCTGGGCGGTGGCCGGCGCCGTCGGCGTCTCCGCCGCGAACACCCACGACAGTCGCTGCCTGGAATCCCTCGTTCAGGCCATCCCCGCTGTCAAGTCTCGGCGCGGCCCCCGCCGCTGACGCCCCGGCAAGCTGCACGCCGACAAGGGATACGACTACCCGCACCTGCGGCGGATGCTGCGCCAGCGCGGCATTCGACCCCGCATCGCCCGCCGGGGCATCGAGTCCCCGAACCGCCTCGGCCGGCACCGGTGGGTGATCGAGCGGACCTTCGCCTGGCTCACCGGCTACCGCCGACTGACCACCCCATACGAACGCAACCCCGGCCTGTACTGCGCTTTCCTCACCCTTGCCGCCGCACTGACCTGCCACAAGCGCTACCTCAAACTCACCACCTGAGACACGCTCTCAGGCCAGACAAGGGGTTACCTGTTGAACGACGTTCCAGATCTCGGGCCCATGCCGCAGCGAATCACCGTCAGTGCCGAACAGGCCGGGCGGCTCGTTGCCGAACAGTTCCCCCAGTGGGCCGCACTACCTGTGACGGCCGTGGAGAACGCTGGTTGGGACAACTGGACCTTCCACCTGGGCGACGACATGCTGCTCCGTCTGCCCAGCGCGGAGGAGTACGCCCTGGCCGTGGAGAAAGAGCACCGTTGGCTCCCCGAACTCGCACCCTCTCTCCCGCTGCCCATCCCCGTGCCGCTGGCGAAGGGTGGTCCCGGAGCGGGGTACCCGTTTGCGTGGTCGGTCTACCGGTGGATCGACGGCACGCCCGCAACGTTCGAGTCAGTGGTCGATCCGATCCGTTTCGCCGAGGACCTGGCTGACTTCGTGGCCGCCTTGCAGAGCATCGACGCGTCCGAGGGGCCACAGCCTGGTAAGCACAACTGGTTCCGCGGAGCAACGCTGTGGACCTACGAAGCACAGGCGCACAGCGCGCTGGACGAGCTTCGCGGCCACATCGACGACGCGTTGGCACGTGAGATCTGGACGCAGGCGCTCGAGGCGCAGTGGGATGGAGTCGACGTCTGGTTCCATGGCGACCTTGCTCCGGGCAACCTGCTCCTCACGGACGGACAGCTCTCCGCCGTGATCGACTTCGGTACGTGTGGCGTGGGAGACCCCGGGTGTGACCTGGCGATCGCGTGGACCCTGCTGTCAGCAGCTGGCCGGGATGCGTTCCGCAAGCGACTGGCCGTTGACGACGCGACGTGGTCGCGTGGACGTGGCTGGGCGCTGTGGAAGACGCTCGTGTCGTGCGCCAACAGCCTGGACGAGGACGACGCTGAAGCCGTCAATGCCCGACGCGTGCTCGCAGAGATCCTTACCGAGCAACGCTGATTCCGGTGCGGGCGGGTGGACCCGAACGGTTCAACTGCTGCGAGTGAACCCAGCCGTCGAGCACGTCACGGGAGTCGACCACCGCAACGATCCGAACGTCCTCACGGGCGAGCGCCTCGACTTCGCCCATCAGGACGACGTGACCAAGGTCCCGTTGGATGACGACAGTGCCGACACCGTGGCATTTCGCGTGCCCCTCCACCACTGGACCAAGCCCGTGCAGGAGAAGCTGCTCGCCGAGGCAGCTCGCATCGTGCGTCCGAGCGGAGAGATTCTCCTCGTCGCAGACTCGTGGGCCGACCGGCCCGGCCTGACGGACAACGCGCTGACGCAGCAGTACCGGAAGCTCAGCAGTGAGGACAAGGTTGCCACCTTGTCTCTGATCTGACGTGTCGTCCTGCTTCATGAAGGAGGAGACAGTCGCCTACCCCATGTCGTACCGGTCGGCGGCCGAGTGGGAGTCCATGCTCACCGCCCTCGGCGCAACGTCGATCGCCTCGACGTACCGGGGCTTCACGATGTTCACCGTGTACGGCGTGCCGATGCTCGTCATTCGCGCGACGATGGCCATCGCCGGGCCCGCCGCCGCCCGGCTCGCCTGGAGTCTGGCCGGCGGCGGGATCGGCGGCTTCCACACCGGAGTCGTCGTGCTGACAGCCTTCGCGTTCACTGCCCTGGTCGCCCTCGTCGCCACCGGCCGGCGCGCGCCGTGATCGGCCTGCGGGCCCCGCCCGTGCCGTCGACGGCGCCCGCCGGATCAGCGGTGCGAGGTGTGCTGGTCGAGCTGGTGGTGCAGGGTGTCGGCGAAGCCCTCGGCGGTGGCCAGCTGCTCGCGCAGCGCGTCCACCCGGGCGGTGGCGACGGTGTGGAACATGCCGAGCCGGTCGAGCAGGGCCGGTCGGTCCTCCTCGCCGGCGGTGGGCAGGGCGTCCAAAACGCCGAGCAGGTCCCGCATCTCGTCGAGGGTGAACCCGAGGGGCTTCATCCGCTTGACCACGGCGAGCCGGTCGAGGTCGGGTTCGGTGTAGAGGCGGAACCCACCCTCACTGCGCGCCGACGGGACGATCAACCCCGCGTCCTCGTAGTGCCGGATGGTGCGGATGCTGAGGCCCACCCGGTCGGCGGCCTCGCCGATCTGCATCAGCCGCCCGCCGGCCGGGCCGCAGTTGTGCTGCGGCCCGGTGTCCCGAAGGGTGCTCGACATCAGTGGCCCACGCTCAGGGTGCCGGCGAGGGTGCCGTGGATGGCGGCGCTGCCCTTGTTCAGCTCGACGATCTCGACCGTCTTGCCCCGCGCGGCGTACTTGGTGGTGATGGCGTCCAGCGCCGCGACCGACGAGGCGTCCCACACGTGGGCGTGGGTCATGTCGATGACCACGTTCTGCGGGTCGCCCGCGTAGTCGAACTGGTAGACCAGGTCGTTGCTGGAGGCGAAGAACAGCTCACCGTGCACCGAGTAGATGCGGGTGCTGCCGTCGGGGTCCAGCACGCTGGTGACCTCGACGAGGTGGGCGACCCGGCGGGCGAAGATCACCATGGCGGTGAGGACACCGACGATCACGCCGATGGCCAGGTTGTGGGTCGCGAGCACGGCGCCGACGGTGGTGACCATGACCAGGGTCTCGCCCAGCGGCATCCGCTTCAGGGTGGCCGGGGCGACCGAGTGCCAGTCGAACGTGGCCACGGCGACGATGATCATCACGGCCACGAGGGCAGCCATCGGGATCGTGGCGACCACCTCGCCGAGGCTGACCACCAGGATGAGCAGGAACACCCCGGACAGGAACGTCGACAGGCGGGTGCGGGCGCCGGACGCCTTCACGTTGATCATCGTCTGGCCGATCATGGCGCAGCCGCCCATGCCGCCGAAGAACCCGGTGACGATGTTGGCCACGCCCTGGCCCCAGGACTCGCGGGTCTTGTTGGAGTGGGTGTCGGTGATGTCGTCGACCAGCTTGGCGGTCATCAACGACTCCATCAGCCCGACCAGCGCCACCCCGAGGGCGTAGGGGGCGATCAGGGCCAGGGTGTCCATGGTCCACGGGATCTGCGGCAAACCGAGGGCCGGCAGGCTGTTCGGCAGCTCGCCCTGGTCGCCGACGGTGGGCACGGTCATGCTCGCGCCGACGGTGATGGCGGTCAGCACGATGATCGCCACCAGGGGAGCCGGCACGGCCTTCGTGAGCCGGGGGAGGCCGACCATGATCGCCAGCGCGAGGGCCACGAGCGGGTAGACCAGCCACGGCACCCCGAGCAGGTACGGGACCTGCGCGGCGAAGATGAGGATGGCCAGGGCGTTGACGAAGCCGACCATGACACTGCGCGGGATGAAGCGCATCAGCTTCGCCACTCCGAGCACCGCCAGCAGCACCTGGATGACCCCGCCGAGGATCACTGCCGCGATCAGGTGGTCCAGCCCGTGCTCCTTGGCCAGCGGGGCGACGATCAGGGCGATCGCGCCGGTCGCGGCGCTGATCATCGCCGGCCGGCCGCCGCAGATCGCGATCACCACGGCCATGGTGAAGGAGGCGAACAGGCCGACGCGGGGGTCGACCCCGGCGAGGATCGAGAAGCTGATCGCCTCGGGGATCAGGGCCAGGGCGACGACCAGGCCGGCGAGCACCTCGGTGCGGAACACCTTCGGCGAGAGCCAGGAAGGGCGGGGCAGGCGCGGCCTGGTGACCGCGGACAGCACAGAAGACATACAGCCGTTTCCGTTCGGGGTGTGCGCGCCGGGCGCACACGCGCTGCCGCGCCCGTCAGGGGGTACGGCGCTCTACATGCACATCAGTACCGGTCGGACGTTTCCGGACCGTTTCCGGGCATCGTCGCCCGGGAGAAGACCGCGAGGGGCCAGTAGCCGCACCTCGACGACCTGCACAGACCCTACCGTCCGGTGAGGGTAGAGTTCGGTTTTGGTGATGATCATCACCGGAGGTGTTGTGGGGAGTGCCACGCGTGATCGCCCTGTGGGTGTGTCCCGACCTGGATGTCCCGATCATGCCCACAGATCCCCCGCTCTGCTGTACCGGCCGACAGCCATGCCCGCGACCAGCGGCGTGGTGGTAGCCGGCGCGGTGGATGCGGCCGCCGTCTCAGGCGCCGACCGGGACGTCGGCCATCTCCTCCCACGGTTCGCGCATCTGGCGGAGCTCGCGGTCGGGCAGGCAGCGCGGCAGAGCGATGACGTCGGGCCGTGCGTCGCTGGCAGCGGCGGCGGCGAGTTGCCGCTGTCGACGCGGGCGTCCCCATCGCTGCCGTCGAACCGCTGGCCGACATCCGGCCGATGCCCGTCTCCGGTCATGTGCACTACTGACCGGACTGACCCGCACTGGTTTCTGTCCTGGCCCGTGAGGAGCAGGATGAGGTTGCGGGCCGGACCGCGTGCGGGCGAACTCCGGCGATCGGCCGTCACCGTGACCTGAGGGTGCCTAGCGTGTGAGCCGTGACGATGCCGGCGCCGGGGGAGACCGGGAGGGACGGCGGCGTCCGGCTGCGGACCCGCGCGGCGGATGCCGTACGGGAGCGGTGGCAGCGACTGCGCGCGCTCGCCGTCGTGGTGGTGCAGACCTCGGTGGCCGCCGCCGTGTCCTGGGCGGTGGCCAGCAGGGTCGTCGGCAATCCGGAGCCGGTGTTCGCGCCGATCTCGGCGGTGATCACCTTGGGTATCTCCACCGGGCAGCGGTACCGCCGCGCGATCGAGTTGGTCTTCGGTGTGGCGTTGGGCATCGCGGTGGGCGATGCGCTCATCTGGTTCATCGGCACCGGCGGGTGGCAGATCGGCGTCGCGGTGGCCCTCGCGATGGCCGCAGCCGTGGTCGCCGGCGGCACCGCCGCCGTGGTCGGTCAGGCGGCGGCCTCGGCGGTGCTGATCGCCACCCTCACCCCGCCCAGCGAGGGCATCTACTTCTCCCGGGTCGTCGACGCCCTGATCGGCGGCGTGGTCGCCCTGGTGGTGATGGCGGTGCTGCTGCCGGTCAACCCGCTGACCGTGGTGTCGCGGGTCGCCAAACCCGCGCTGGGCGTGCTGATCGACGGCCTGTGTGGTGCCGCTCGCGGCCTTCGGGAGCAGGACGACGGCTTCGCCCACGACGCGTTGGTGCTGCTCAGTGAAGGCGAGGACAAGCTCGACGAGTTCCACGAGATCCTGCCCGAGGGGCAGGAGGCGGCGACGATGGCCCCGCTGCGCTGGCACGCCCGCAACGCCCTGCGCCAGTACCTCGACGCCGCCGAGTACATCGAACGCTCGATCCGCAACGCCCGGGTCCTCGCCCGCCGGACGGTGACGCTGCTGCGCGACCGGGAACCCGCCCCGCCGCAACTCGGCGAGTCGGTGGCCGCCCTGGCCGAAGCCGCCACGGTCATCCGCCGTGACCTCGGCCGCGGGCACGCCCCCGAGGAGGCCGCCGACCTGCTGCGCGACGCCGTACGCGAGGCCAGCGCCGCCTACCGGCAGGGCCTGGGCTTCTCCGGCAACGTGGTGGTCGCCCAGATCAGGGCGATCGCCACCGACCTGCTCGGCACCACCGGCCTGACCCACGACGAGGCCGACCGCGAAGTGCGCCGCGCCGGCGGCGTTCTCCATGACCGCTGACACCACCACCCCGCCGCGTGCGGTGCCGGCAGCTCGCCGTCGTGCCGGCAGTGACGGCGGCGCCGGCTAGCCTGAACGACAGTCGACCGGTGGGCGCCCACCGGGTTGCGAGCACGATCGGGAGGCGGGACGGAAGCGATGGGTGACGGCGCACTGATGCAGATCGGCGAGGTGGCCGAGCGGACCGGGCTGAGCCTGCGCACGATTCGCTACTACGAGGAGGTGGGCCTGATCGTCCCCTCCGCCCGCAGTCAGGGCGGCTTCCGCCTCTACACCCACGCCGACGTGGACCGGCTGCAGGTGGTCAAGCGGATGAAGCCGCTGGAGTTCTCCCTGGAACAGATGCGTGACCTGCTGGCCATCGTCGACCGGCTCTCCGGCGGCGTCCGGCTGGCCAAGGCGGAGCGGGAACGGCTGCTCGACACCCTCGCCGGCTACCGCGAAGCCGTCCACGAGCGCTGCGCCGCGCTGCGGGCGCAGCTCGCCACCGCCGAGGAGTTCGCCGCCACCCTTGCCGGCCACATGGACGCACTGCAGTCACCGACCCCCTCCCGCGCCACGACCAACAGCTGACCTCCCGCCCCCGTCCCCTTCCCGGCCGAGCAACCCTCACGTGAGGGTATTGTTGTGAAGGATTCAGCGAGAGGGGGTGGGCGCAGGTGCCGACGGTGGCAACCACGACCGCAGTGGCCGCCGAAGCGGCCCGGCGGCGCACCTTCGCGGTGATCTCCCACCCCGACGCCGGGAAATCCACCATCACCGAGGCGCTCGCCCTGCACGCCCAGGTGATCGGCGAAGCCGGCGCGGTGCACGGCAAGGCCGGCCGCAAGGGCGTGGTCTCCGACTGGATGGCCATGGAACAGCAGCGCGGCATCTCCATCACCTCCGCGGTCCTGCAGTTCGCCTACCGCGACCTCGTGATCAACCTGCTCGACACCCCCGGCCACGCCGACTTCTCCGAGGACACCTACCGGGTCCTCACCGCCGTCGACTGCGCCGTGATGCTCCTCGATGCCGCCAAGGGCCTCGAACCGCAGACCCTGAAACTGTTCGAGGTCTGCCGCGCCCGCCGCATCCCCGTCATCACCTTCATCAACAAGTGGGACCGCCCCGGCCAGGAGTCCCTGGCGCTGCTCGACGAGATCGAACAACGCATCGCGCTTCGCCCCACCCCGATCACCTGGCCGGTCGGCATCGCCGGTGAGTTCCACGGTGTGATCGACCGGCGCACCGGCGAGATGACCGCCTTCCACCGCACCCCCGGCGGCGCGACCGCAGCCGTCGAGGAGCAACTCGACCCGCACCAGGCGGCGCAACGCTACGGCGAGGACTGGCACCGGGCGCTCGAGGAACTGGAACGCGTGCGGTCCGGTTCAGGTCGTACTCGGCGTGCCCGGACCAGTCGAGGTGACGTGGGAGCGTCACCGTGCCGTCGGTCGGGCCGTGCAGTTCGGCGAGGGTTTCGGCCACCACGTGGGGCTTCCGGTCGCCGTAGGGTCGGTAGTCCGCTGGCGGCTGGGGTGGTGTCCTGCGTCGGCTGATGTTGGTCGCCCGCAACGCCGGCGGTCGACGCCGCGGCACCGAGGCCGCCTACCGCAAGGGCTGGTCCGGGCGACCGGGGTGGCGGTGCTACCTGCACGGCCGGTTCGACCTGGCGCCGATCCGCCACCACCAGCTGTTCTCCGACCGGATGAAGTACCGGCGCGCCAGCGGCCCGGTCCACACCCGCGACCGGCGGGCTCGGCCCCACAGGACAGCACCACCGGCCGCTACGGCTCACCAGAGGGCAGCCGGCATCGGGATCTCGGTGCCGTAGGCAAACCAGTCGCTCCACCTGCGTACGTCGGTGGAGAACGACGATCCGGTCGTCGCCGGGGCGACGTAGACGTCCGCCGCGGAGCCCCGGGTGAAGGCGATCACGTCGTCGCGACCGTCGCCGGTGAAGTCACCGATGCCAGGCACCTGCACTGCGCTGGCGAAGTCATGATGCCAGACGGTTGCCGTACCGAACTGGCGCAATGACCAGGAATGGACCATCGACGGTGCGACCACCACCGAGCGGCGCTCTCCTCTGGCGAATCCGACCAGGTCGGCGCAGCCGTCGCCGTTGACGTCGCCCACCGCCGGTACGTCGGTGCCGAGGGCGAGCGGGTGACCCCAGTACGTCGCCGGCGCGAACCGGTCGCCCTGGGAGGCGGAGACCCGCAGCATGCCTGCACCGACCCGGTCGACCGCCACCAAGTCGTCGCGCCCGTCGCAGTCGAAGTCCCCGACCAGCGGTATCGCGTCTGCGCCGGGGAAGCCGCTGGTCCAGCTGACTCCGGTGCCGACGAACTGGCTGCCGTTGGAGAGGGCGACAAAGACCGTACGGTTGGTCGACGGGTGGACCCGGATGCCCCGGGTGACGGTGGCGATGTCGTCGCGGCCGTCGCCGTTGAAGTCACCGACCACCGGGGTTTCGTTGCCCACCGCGAAGCGGCTGTGCCAGAGCTGCGACGGCCCGAACGACGTGCCGGTCGACAGCGCCACGTACACGTGGGCGGAGGCACCCCGGGTGAACGTGATCAGGTCGTCGCGGCCGTCGCCGTTGACGTCGCCGAGCAGCGGGATCTCCTCACCGGCGCTGAAGTACTCGTGCCATTTGGTGCCGGCGGTGAACCCGGATCCGGTGGACAGCGCCACCCAAACGTCGGCGGCGGCACCCCGGGTGAAGGTGACGATGTCGTCGCGGCCGTCGCCATCGACATCGGATCCGGTACGCCCGAAGCCGTCGTTGCCCGGGCCGTTGCGGTCCAGGTAGAGCACCCGGTTCGGCGAGCCCGCGATGTCGGTGATCCGGTCCCTGCTTGCCTCGTTGATCAGGGTGGTCGCCACCAACTCGGGCGAGGCGTTCGGGAAGCGGTCCAGGTAGCGGGCGACCGCGCCGGTGACGTGTGCGGCGGCGATCGACGTACCGTTGCCGAAGTTGGTCGTCGCGGTGTCACTGTCGTTGGTGGTGGTCGTCACCTGCTCGCCGGGCGCGAAAAGGTCGACACACGGGCCCCAGGAGGTGCCCCGGATCCGGTCCTTGAGCGCATGTATCGAACCGACCGTGATCACCGCCGGCACCCGGCCGGGGGAGAATCGGCAGGCGTCATGGTCGCTGTTGCCGGCCGCCGCGACCACGGTGATCCCCCGGTCGACCACCCGGGTCACCGCGGCGTCGAGTGGCGGGTGTATCCCCGGCACCCGCCAGCTCAGGTTGACCACCGCCGGGCGGACCGCATTGACGTGCAGCCAGTCCATGATGGCGATCATGTCGGCGGTGGTCGCCGTGGTGCAGCCCAGCCGGATCGAGTGCAGCCGGACGTTCTTGGCCACCCCGTGCAGCCGGCCCCCGATGGTCCCGGCCATCGGCGTGCCATGCCCGTGGCAGTCGTGCGAGCCGCCCGGCCCCACGTCGGTCTGGCCGAAGGTGACCGTGCTGACCACGCGTCCGCCGAAGTCTTCGTGGGTCGTCCGGATCCCGCTGTCGACGACGTACGCGTTGACGCCGGTGCCGTCGGAGTCCCACCGGTAGATGCCGTCGAAGTCCCGGCGCTGGTCGATGACGTCCAGCCCCCACGACGGGGGGCGCTGCTCGCCGCCGAGCCATTCGATCTCCATCTGCGGCGCGACGTATGCCACCAGGGGGTTCTTGGCCAGCGCTTCGGCGATTTGCTTCGACATGTGCACGGCGAAGCCGGGCAGCGCGTGGTAGTAGGTGTGGGTCAGCTTTCCGGGATACTCGGCGAGCAGGCTAGCGACAGCTTTGTCGATCTTTTCCTTGGTCGCTTCTTTGTCCTTGTCGTCGAGTTCTTTGTCGTCAAAGGCCAGGACCACCACGTGGGAGTCCGCGATGTCTTCCTTGCCAGCCGGCGCGGCGGAGGCCGGCGACGTGTCCGGGGTGAGCCCGGTCGAGACGAGCAGGGTCGCGGTGAGCAGCGCCGCGGCGGTGAGACGAGGCCAGCGAAGGCGGGGCCAGCGATACCGGACGGTTGACATGACGGTCGCTCCGATCGGGTGGTTGGTCTCAGAGCCGGTCGACAGCGGTACGCAGTAGTCGCGTCACGTTGTCGGCCCGCTGCGCCGGCTTGGCGTTCGCGCTGAGCAGGATCTGGTAGTTGAGGAAGACGACCTGCTCACCGTCGCGGGTGCCGGCGGTGACCCCGAGCGGGCTGCTGCGGATCAGGAATGCCTCGTCGCCGAGCCCGGTCACCGGTTCGCCGGTGCCTCCCCAGCGCGCCGGCGAATAGAACGACCGTCCGGTGTAGACCTGCAGGTGGAGCTGGTGCATCGCGCCGTCGCGGCCCACCCAGACACACTCGCGGGTCGACTCCTCGCCGCTGTCGACCGTGGCGGCGGTGCCGAACAGGTCACCGGCCTCGGCGATGGTCAGCAGCTCGCAGACGGCAACTGCGGTGGCCTCCTCGTCTCGGGCGGACTCCGCCGGCCGGGCCGACTGGGAACCACTGGACACCGCCGTCGCTTCCCCGGCCGGCGCTCGGGTGTCGTCCGGTCCGCCGCAGCCGACGGTTGTGAGGGCGCACGCGACCACGAGGAGTTGTACGCCGTACCGTCGGGTGATCGCCATGGTGTTCACGCAGATCACTGCCGTCCGGCGGTGCTGAAGCTGACCCGGCGACGCCTGGTCATGACGAACAGCGCCACTCCGGTGCCGAGCAGGACCAGTCCAGCGATGGAGATCAGTGTGGTCTGGGCGCCGGTGATCGGCAGCTGGTCGCTCGCGCCCGGCGGGCCGCTCGCGCCCGGCGTGGTGACGCTCGGGCTCGGGTCGGCGCTCGGGTCAGCGCTGGGGCCCGGATCGCCGCTGGGGCTCGGGCTTGGCTCGACGGCACAGTCGGCCGGCCGGACATGGGTGCCGGTCAACCAGGTGGACCAACCACCGCCGGCCCGCGGGCCACGGACGTAGAACGGGTCGCCGTCGACCAGCGGCAGCTCAAGCTCGGTGCGACCGGGAGCGAGCGGCGCCACCTCCCACGGTGGGTAGCCGTCGGCGAGGACCTGGATTCCAGGAACCGGCCGGGTTCCCTCGTTGCTGAAGGACAACACCAGCCCGTCGCAGCCGCTGGCCGGGGTGACGGTCAGCAGCGGCGCGTCGGTGCAGCCCTCCGGCGTACGGTGCAGGTAGCTCGATGTCGGCAGGCCCTCGCGCCGGATCTCGAACAGGTCACCGTCGCTGGCGCCGTACTCCGCGCTTCCCCGGGAACGCATCGAGAACTCGTCGATCACGGCGTCGTTGCGCACCACCGTGGTCTGCCAGCGGTCGTCACCTCCGATCGTCCCGGTGTCCCAGGAGAAACCGACCGCCCCGCAGAGGTCCGTGAAGTTGACCATCGGCGGGTCGGCGACGGCCGGCGTGGCGGTGCCGAGTAACAGACCGCCAATCGTCATGAGTGTTGCGGCGGCGAGAACGGACAATCTGCGACGCATGAGCGAAGGCCCTTCGAAGGGAGGCGCGCGGTGGCGAGTGACCGGCACGGTGGTCGGGTCGTCCGAGCCCACCACTGGAGCTGGTGATCCAGCATGAGTGCCCGGGTACTCAACCGCGCCGAGCTGAGCCTCCATGCGGGCCGAGGGCTGCCCGGAGCTCCGCACGGCCAGAGACACCGAGCTTGGCGTACGCCCGATGCAGGTGGTTCTCCACGGTCCGTTCCGACAGATGCAGCCGGCCGGCGATGCCCCGAGCGGATTCACCACGGGCAGCCGCCAACGCCACCTCCCACTCGCGTGTCGTCAACTGGCTGACCGGGCCACGGCGTCGCAGCGCCGGAGTGCTGGCCGGCTCGCCGGTCGACACCAACTGCGCCTCGGCGAGCAGGTGCGCGCCGGCTGCCACCGCCGGATCGCCGCCGGCCGACCCGGGAGCCCTGTCGCGGGTGGCGGCGCCGGTTCGGGCGGCGGCCTCGGCCAGAGCGGCGGCCTCGGCGGCGTGCAACGGCATCCCGTACCCGGCGAACTGCTGGGCCACATTCAGCAGCCCGGCCGGATCGGCGGCCTGCGCGGCGGCGGCGTACCGGACCACGGTGTGACCGAGCAGCCAGCCAGGAGGCGGTGGATACGCGGCGAGTAGCGCCACCGCCCGCGCGCCGGCACCGAGCCGCACCAGATCGAGTGCGCCCAGCGCCCCCGCACCTACCGCGCCGAGCCGACCGTGTTCGGCGACCGACGCCGCCAGCACGCCGATACCGACGCCACCGTCCCCGACGACCGCACCCCGCCAGGCGTACGCGCGGGCGACGTCGATGTCGAACAGCCGCATCGAGCGTGGTCCGCCCGCGTAGCGGTGCAGATCGGCGGTGAGACTTTCGATGTCGGCGTCGGTCCCGAGTTGCGCGGCGGCCTGCAGTCCAACGGCGACGGACCAGCGGCACACCGGACGTAGGCCGATCTCTTCGGCGACCAACTGGGCTTCCCGCGCCCAGCGCAACGCGGTCCGTGGCCGGCCGCGGACCAGAGCGATCTGGCCGAGCACCAGTGCGTGCAGCGCCTGGCTGACCGGGTTGGTCGGATGCAGACTGGCCTGGTAGCCGTGTTCGGCGAACTCCAGGGCGGCGGCCGGGTCGGGCCGGTAACAGCGCAAGGCGGCAGCGGCGGGTGACGCGCCGGCGGCCTGCAGCTGGCTACCGCCGATGTTCCCGCCGGCCAGTGGCATGGTGTGCGCTATCAGTGCCTCCGCCTCGGCGTACCGGCCGGCGACCAGCAGAGCGCCGCCAGCCGCGCCGCTGGCCGCTAAACGGGCCGGCATCGGTGCATCGCTGCCGGTCACCGCCAAGGACGGTTCGATCACCGTGCAGTCCAGTTGCACCGAGCGAAGGTACAGGTCGAACGCGGCCAGTGGGCAGGCCGCCGGGTCGCCGGCGGCGGTCGGGTCCGCGCCGGTCACCCGTGCTCGGTCCTGGCGGGCACGCTCAACGACGCTTCGGGCAGCGGGTACGTCGTCCATCGCGTGTACCAGGATCTCGGCGTGTTCGACGGCGACCAGCAGCCGGTCCAGATCGGTCTCGGCCAACCGGACCAGCTTCGTCAGCTCGGCGCAGCGGGCGAGTGCCTCGTCGACGCGGCCGAGCTGCACCAGCGCCCGTACCGAAACCAGCCCGGCGGCGACGTCACGGTGTGCCTGGAAGGCCCGGTCGGCCAGCCGGTACGCCAGGGCGTACTCCCGGTTTCTGGTCGCCTGTTCCGCGGCGGCCAGCATCACCTGCGGGTTGACCGGGCCGCCTGCGTCGAGCCGCCAGCGGGCGACTCGCAGCCGATCCTCCCCGCACCCGGCCGATGCCGAACAGGTCGTCTCCGGCTCGGACGCGTCGGCGAGCCGCCGCAGGTGCCGCAGGCGGCCGATCGCCGGGGTGCCGGCACGCAGCAGTTCGCCGTAGAGCGGATGGCTGAGCCGGACCACCGGCGG
Source organism: Micromonospora halophytica (assembly GCF_900090245.1). Lineage (GTDB taxonomy): Bacteria > Actinomycetota > Actinomycetes > Mycobacteriales > Micromonosporaceae > Micromonospora > Micromonospora halophytica. The sequence continues at coordinate 1,238 of NZ_FMDN01000017.1, read as the reverse complement.
GTCGGCGGGGCTGACGGAGAGGAGACCTCGGCGTTCCAGGGCCTCCAGGGTGTCCTCGGCGACGAGGGCGACCGCCAGCCGCAGTGGGACCGGCTCGCCGGCAGCAAGCAGTTCCAGCGCGTCGCGTTCGGCCGAACAGGTGGCGGCCAGGCGGTTGGCCAACAGCTCGGTCAGCCGGGGTACGGCGGTCATCGGGCCGGTGAGCCGCCACAGCCCACCGGTCTGGTCGAGCAACCCGGCCTCATCGGCCGAGATGACGAGCTCGCGGAGGAAGAGCGGGTTGCCGGCGGCGGTGTCCCGCAACTGGCGCAGAGTCCGACCCTCCACCGGGCCGCCGAGCAGGGCGGTCAGTAGCGCCTCGGACGCCGACGGGTTCAGCGGCGCGAGGTCGATCCGTACCACTCCGGCGTCTTTCCACAGGGCCGTGACCGCATCCGGGACCGACTGATCGGTGCGTACGGTCGCCAGCAGGGTGACGGTCCGGTCGACAGCGGCGTGGTGCAACACCGCGAGAGAGACCGGATCCAGCAGGTGCGCGTCGTCGACTGAGAGGATCACCCGGCCCTGCTCCTGCGCGGCGATCTGGCGTAGCCCGAGCAGACCGACCTGCACCGGGCTGAGGCTGGTCTGGTCAGGCCCCGGCGGGCCAAGCAGACCGGCCAACGCGCCGAGCACCAGCTCGGCGGAGTCGGCGGTGCCATGGACAGCGAGGGTTCGCGCGCCGCGTACCCGTGTGATGGCAACGTGTCCGACCGCCTCGCGGGCGAGCCGGCTCTTGCCGACGCCGGCTGATCCGGCGATCAGCGCGCCCGGTCCGTCCGAGGCACGCAGCGACTCGACCGCCGTGGCCAGCTCCAGCTCACGACCGATCAGCGGCGACTCCTGCACCGGCCGGGCCATGGTCGGCACACTAGGGCGTGTCTCCTGGATCTTGGGGCGTGGCTCGACTATTCATCTCTGTTGTGGGTGGACGGTTTGAGCTGAGCGATGTCGAGTACGCGCGGATCGCGCCGTTGCTGCCGGCGATGACGCCGCAGCGTGGTGGGCGGTGGCGTGATCACCGGCAGGTGATCAACGGGATCGTGTACCGGGTGCGGACCGGGGTGCCGTGGCGTGACGTGCCGGAGCGATACGGATCGTGGAAGACGCTGTACAAGCGGTTCACCCGCTGGCAGGAGGACGGGACCTGGGCGCGGATCGAGGCGATGCTGCAGGCCGACGCGGACACCGCGGGAGAT
>NZ_FMDN01000048.1 GCF_900090245.1 Micromonospora halophytica | reverse complement strand
ATGCTGCCCGGGGTGCGGACAGCGGGCGGTGCGCGTGAAGCAGTGGGCCACGACCCGGCCGCGGGACCTGCCGGTCGCCGGGCGGCCGGTGCGGCTGCGCTGGCGCAAACGACGCTGGTTCTGCCCGACGCCGGCCTGTCCGCGCAGGTCGTTCACGGAGCAGGTCGCCCAGGTTCCGGCCCGTTCGCGGCTGACTACCCGGTTGCGGCAGGCGGCCGGGGCGGCGGTCGCCGACGCGGGTCGCACGATCGTGCAGGCTGCCCGCGACCACGGCATCTCGTGGCCGATCGTCGCGGCCGCGTTCACCACCCACGCCACCGCAGTGCTGCCGGCCGAGCCGGAGCCGGTCGCGGTGCTCGGCATCGACGAGGTCCGCCGGGGCAAGCCGCACTGGCGCTGGGATGAGCAGGCCGCCTCGTGGACCACGAACGCGGACCGGTGGCACGTCGGCTTCGTGGATCTGTCCGGCGGCCAAGGGCTACTCGCGCAGGTCGAAGGCCGCACCACCGCCGCGGTCACCGGCTGACCGCCCGCCCACCCGCCTGGCGCGAGCAGATCCGCGCGGTGGCGATCGACATGTGCACCGTGTTCAAAGCCGCGATCCGGCAAGTGCTGCCACACGCACTGCTGGTCGTGGACCACTTCCACATCGTGCAACTGGCCAACCGAGCCGTCACCGAGGTCCGCCGACGCATGACGCTGACTCAACGCGGACGCCGTGGCCGCAACAGCGACCCCGAATGGCGGATGCGCAACCGGCTGACCCGCTCCGCGGCCCGCATGCCCGGCAAGCACGTCGACCGCCTGACCGACACCCTCGAAGCACTACCCGCCAAGATCGGCGCCCCGATCCTCGACGCGTGGAACGCCAAGGAAGACCTCCTCGACCTGCTCGCGACCGCCCGCACCCACCCGAACCGCGAACACGTCCACCAGCTGCTACGCCGCTTCTACACCCGCTGCGCCGCCACCGACCTGCCCGAACTGCACCGACTCGCCACCACCATCGAGACCTGGTGGCCACAGATCCTCGCGTTCATGCGCACCGGGATCACCAACGCCGGATCGGAAGGAACCAACCGGGTCATCAAGACCGTCGCCCGCGACGCCTACGGCTTCCGCAACCCCAAAAACCAGCGCCTACGCACCCGCACCGCGACCACCCGACGCCACCGCGGACACCTCAACCCCGCTTAACTTCGAAGAGCCGTCATCGTCGGTCCCCGGTAAGCCGGGCGCGGAGGGCGGCCACCAGGACGAGAGCGGTACGCGGCTCGCCGCCCCGGGCCGCGCGCCCGTCTGGCCGGAGTTCCACGCCGGTCAGCTCGATCCATTCCAGGCCGGGGTGGTCGAGGCCAGCGGATGGGTCGGTGAGCTGTAGTCGTAGCGTCCCGGTGCCGTAGCAGTAGTCCGCCTCGCTGACCTCGACCAGGTCACCCACTGTCAGCAGCGGTGCGGGTACCTGTCGGGTCATCGCCGGCCCCCGTTCGCCCGGTACGCCTGCCCGCGCGTGATGAGGTTCGCCGCGCCCACCCAGTGCACGGCCGTGGGACCGTCCCACAGGTGGCGGCGCGGCGCGGGCAGCGGCGGGATCGCCGGAGGTGGCTGACGCACCGGTACGGCGGCGTGCCGGTCCGGGCACGGCCAGCGCAGCCCGCAGATGCAGTACCGACCCCACCGCGACCAGTCCCGCCGGTGCCGTGGTGCAACCGGTACCGCCGTTTTCCTCTTGCCCATCTGCCCTGTTCCTTCCTCGCGCCTGTTCACACTCTGCTGGGGACACGACTACGGTCGGAAGGTGGTGCGGGTCCTCACCAGCGGGTGTGCCAGTGGGCCGAGCTGCGGTGGTGGGTGTTGGTGAGGGGTGGATGGACTGTGGTGGAGGTGTGATGGTCAACGGCGGCATGTCGACGTTGGAGTTCCTCGGCGCGGAGCTACGTCGTGCCCGCAAGGAGCGAGGGCTGAGCCAGGACGATCTGGCCCAGCGGATCAGCTACTCGTCGTCGCTGGTGGGCATGGTGGAGATCGGCCACCGGACGCCGTCACAGGACTTCATCACCCGGGCCGACGCGGCGCTGGAGGCCAGCGGTCTCTTCGAACGGCTGCTCACCTTTGTCCGCGCCGACGCCGCGCCGCCGTGGTTCCGCGAATGGATCAGCGTGGAGAGGGAGGCGACCCTGATCCGCTGGTTCGAGCCGTCGCTCATCCCAGGCTTATTGCAGACGGAAACGTATGGCCGGGCCGTGCTTCGCGGCGGCGGCATGCTGCGGGACAGCGAGATTGAGCAGCGCATCACTGCGCGGATGGAGCGGCAGTCCGTGCTGGACCGGGAGCAGCCGCCGGAGTTTATTGCGGTGGTCGACGAAGCGGTGCTACGCCGGGCGGGTCGGTGAGCCGGCTGTGATGATCGAGCAGTTCGAACATCTGCTCCGGATCACTGAGCTGCCACATGTCAACCTGCATGTGGTTCCCGCCGATGTGGGCATGCACGCAGGGCTGGCGGGTGCGTTCATCCTGGCCAGAACCCCCGACGGTGGTGAGGTGGCGCACTTGGACACCCCGCTGCGTGCGCACGTGACCGATCGTCCTGATGACGTTGATAGCCTTCAGCGTAGGTGGGAGAACCTGCGGGGCGAGGCGCTTCCCCGTCGGGCGTCGCGGGATCTGATCAAGGAGTTGGCGAAGTCATGGATCTGAGCGGCGCGGTCTGGCGTAAGTCGACCCGCAGCGACAACGGCGGTGCCACCTGCGTGGAGGTGGCGACTAATCTGCCGGGTGTGGTCGGGGTGCGAGACAGCAAGGACCGCCAGGGGCCGGTACTCACCTTCGCTCCCGAGGCGTGGACGGCCTTCGCCGATGGCGTTTCCTCCAGCCGCCTCACCAGCCGCCGCTGACCCGCCGGAACTTGCGAACGTCGAGCGTCCCGACGACGTCGACAGCTCCGGCGCAGGTGCAAGAACCTGTGTGGCCAGGCACTTCCCGTCGGGCATCGCGGGATCTGATCAAGGAGTTGGCGAAGTCATGGACCTGACCGGCGCGGTCTGGCGTAAGTCCACCCGCAGCGACAACGGCGGCTCCACCTGTGTCGAGGTGGCGACGAATCTGCCGGGTGTGGTCGGGGTGCGGGACAGCAAGGACCGCCAGGGGCCGGCACTGACCTTCTCCCCGGATGCCTGGACGGGCTTCGTGCGGGGTGCCCGCTCGGGCAGCCTCCCCAGCCGTCCCTGACCTCCCCCGCTCCCCGCGAACTCGGACACCTCAGCCGGCAGATCTTGGCGACTTGTCGTTCGTAGCTGACGAGAACTCGCCAAGATCTGCAGGCGTGCAGGCGTGCAGGCGTGCAGGCGTGCAGGCGGGCGGCACGGCATGGGTGTCAGACGCGTCCATCCGGCGACCCGGGGCGCCTCCGCGAGTGGTCTGTCGCACGTACGGTCCGTCTCGACGGCACCTCCTGGGCGATGCTCGCCGGATGGACGCACTGACCCGGCGTAACGCCCCGTGGACCGCGTCGCTGGCCCTCGACCTCCTGCCCGACACGAACGGGCCGCGGATCGAGGTCCTGCGCGGTGCCGTCGTCGTCTCACCCGACGGTGACTACCGGCAACGAGCCGTCCAGCGGGAACTGACCCACCGGGTCGCTCAGGCCGCGCGACGCTGCGGCTTGTGGGCGTACCGATCGGTGAACATCGTCGCCGGGCACGACCTCTTCATCCCGCACCTGGCGGTCCTACGACGGCCGGGGCGCGGCGAGCTGGCTGTCCCCGTGACGGAAGCGGTGTTGCTGGCCGAGATCACCTCACCCCGGATGACAGTCGAGCCGTTCGACCGGGTGGCCGAGTACCGCGCCTCGGCGGTGCCGTTCCACCTGCACGTCGACCTGCGAGACGGTGGCGTCGACGTGGTGCTGTCGAAGCTCAGTGACGGCGCGTACGAGCCGACGGTGTCGGCAGCGGCCGGCACCACGTTCGTCATGCGGGAGCCCTTCGCGCTGTCGTTCGACCCGGCCGACCTGCTCGACGACGAGGACGCGCAGGACCCGGACACCGAGGGCTGAGGCTCCCAGCGGGCCCTCAGGCACGCCGGGGCAGAATGGCCCGGTGACCACACGCCGCGACCTCGTCCTGCTCGGCTCCACCGGATCGATCGGCACCCAGGCCATCGACATCGTGCAGCGCAACCCGGACCGGTTCCGGGTGGTGGCGCTCGGCGCCGGTGGCGGCAACGTGCAACTGCTCGCCGCGCAGGCCCTCGAACTGGGCGTCGAGGCGGTCGGGGTGGCGAAGTCCACCGCCGCGCAGGACCTCCAGCTCGCCTTCTACGCCGAGGCGAGCCGGCGCGGCTGGGCCACCGGGGACTTCAAGCTGCCGAAGATCGTCGCCGGGCCGGACGCGATGACCGAGCTGGCCCAGTGGCCCTGCGACGTCGTACTCAACGGGGTGGTGGGGTCGCTGGGGCTCGCGCCGACCCTCGCGGCGCTGCGTGCGGGTCGTACCCTCGCCCTGGCGAACAAGGAGTCGCTGGTGGCCGGCGGCCCGCTGGTGAAGGCCGCGGTGACGCGGCCGGGGCAGATCGTCCCCGTCGACTCCGAGCACTCGGCGCTGGCGCAGTGCCTGCGCGGCGGCACCCGTGGCGAGGTGCGCCGGCTGGTGGTCACCGCCAGCGGCGGGCCGTTCCGGGGCCGGCGGCGCGACGAGTTGACCCAGGTCACGCCGGAACAGGCGCTGGCACACCCCACCTGGAACATGGGGCCGGTCGTCACGATCAACTCCGCCACCATGGTCAACAAGGCGCTGGAGGTGATCGAGGCGCACGAACTCTTCGACGTCCCCTACGCCGACATCACGGTGATGGTGCACCCGCAGTCGGTGATCCACTCGATGGTCGAGTTCACCGACGGCTCCACGATCGCCCAGGCCAGCCCGCCGGACATGCGGCTACCGATCGCGCTCGGTCTCGGCTGGCCGGACCGGGTGCCGGACGCCGCCGCCGCCGTCGACTGGACGAAGGCCCACACCTGGGAGTTCGCGCCGCTGGACGACGAGGCGTTCCCGGCGGTGGCGCTGGCCAAGGCCGCCGGGGAGACCGGCCGCTGCCGCCCGGCGATCTACAACGCGGCCAACGAGGAGTGCGTCGCGGCGTTCGTCGCCGGCCGGCTGCCCTTCCTCGGCATCGTCGACACCCTCCGTCGGGTGCTGGACGAGGCACCCGATTTCGGCGAACCAGGTACCGTCGAGGACGTGCTCGCGGCCGAGTCGTGGGCACGCGCGCACGCGCAGGAGATCATCTCGGGGTCGGGGAAGGAAGCCTGATGCTGTATCTGCTCGGGGTGGTGGTGATCGCCCTGGCCATCCTCGTCTCGGTGAGCCTGCACGAGGCGGGGCACATGCTGACCGCCAAGGCGTTCGGGATGAAGGTCACCCGGTACTTCGTCGGCTTCGGCCCGACGATCTTCTCGTTCAAGCGCGGCGAGACCGAGTACGGCCTGAAGGCCATCCCGCTCGGCGGGTTCTGCAAGATCGTCGGCATGACGCCGCAGGACGACGACGTCGAGCCGGGCGACGAGCACCGGGCCATGTGGCGCTACCCGGTCTGGAAGCGGACGATCGTGATGTCCGCCGGCTCGGTCGTCCATTTCGCCCTCGCCGCGATCGCGATCTGGCTCGCGGCGATGTTCATGGGCATGCCGAACAAGGCCATCCCGAACCCGCTGCCGGCGCACGTCAAGGTCGTCGACTGCATCCTGCCCGACGGCGCGCAGCGCGAGTGCGCCCCGGGCGACCCGGCGAGCCCCGCCAAGCAGGCCGGCCTGCGCGACGACGACAAGATCCTCGCGGTGAACGGCGTCGCGATCGTCGACTACGCCGCGCTGACCAGGACGGCCCGTGAGCTGCCCCCGGGGCAGCCGGCCACCATCCGGTACGAGCGCGACGGCGTGACCGGCGAACTCCAGGTCACCCCGGCCGCCGTGCAGCGCAAGCCGCTGGACGACCCGAACGGGCCCGCGAAGACCGTCTCCGTGGTCGGGGTGGTCGGCCCGTCGCTGCCGCCGGGCGTCCCGGCCACCGTCACGTACGGCCCGGTCGAGGCGATCCCGGCCACCGCCGGCTACACCAAGGACCTGGCCGTCGGCACGTACGAGGCGATGAAGCGGATCCCGGAGAAGGTGCCCGCCCTCTGGGAGGCGGTCACCGGTGGCGAGCGGGACAAGGACACCCCGATCAGCGTGGTCGGCGCCAGCCGGCTCGGCGGCGAGGCGCTGGAGAACGGCGTCTGGCAGATGCTGGTCCTGCTGTTCATCTCGCTGAACTTCTTCGTCGGGGTGTTCAACCTGCTGCCGCTACTGCCCCTGGACGGCGGCCACATCGCCATCGCCTGGTTCGAACGGGCCCGCTCCTGGCTGTACGGTCTGCTCGGCCGTCAGGACCCGGGCCGGGTCGACTACCTGAAGCTCATGCCCGTCACGTACGCGGTGATCCTGGTCGGTGGGGCCTTCACGCTGCTCACCGCCACCGCGGACATCATCAACCCGATCACGCTCTTCTCAAGGTGAGTGCCTGAAGTGACCGCTGTCAGTCTCGGTATGCCCGCCGTACCGCCCCCGCCGCTCGCCCCGCGCCGGGCCAGCCGCCAGATCATGGTCGGCTCGGTGCCGGTCGGTGGGGGTGCCCCGGTCTCGGTGCAGTCGATGACCACCACCCTCACCTCCGACGTCAACGCCACCCTCCAGCAGATCGCCGAGCTGACCGCCTCCGGCTGCCAGATCGTCCGGGTCGCCGTGCCCAGCCAGGACGACGTGGAGGCGCTGCCCGCGATCGCGCGCAAGTCGCAGATCCCGGTGATCGCCGACATCCACTTCCAGCCGAGGTACGTCTTCGCCGCGATCGACGCGGGCTGCGCCGCCGTCCGGGTCAACCCGGGCAACATCCGGCAGTTCGACGACAAGGTGAAGGAGATCGCCAAGGCGGCCGGCGACGCGGGCGTGCCGATCCGGATCGGCGTCAACGCCGGCTCGCTGGACAAGCGGCTGCTCGCCAAGTACGGCAAGGCCACCGCCGAGGCGCTGGTCGAGTCGGCGCTCTGGGAGTGCTCGCTCTTCGAGGAGCACGGCTTCCGCGACATCAAGATCTCGGTCAAGCACAACGACCCGGTGGTCATGATCCGGGCGTACCGGCAGCTCGCCGAGCAGTGCGACTACCCGCTGCACCTGGGCGTCACCGAGGCCGGCCCGGCGTTCCAGGGCACCATCAAGTCGGCGGTCGCCTTCGGCGCGCTGCTGGCCGAGGGGATCGGCGACACCATCCGGGTCTCGCTGTCGGCCCCGCCGGTGGAGGAGATCAAGGTCGGCACCCAGATCCTGGAGTCGCTGGGTCTGCGTGAGCGGGGCCTGGAGATCGTCTCCTGCCCGTCCTGCGGCCGGGCCCAGGTGGACGTCTACAAGCTCGCCGAGGAGGTCACCGCCGGCCTGGAAGGGCTGCCGGTGCCGCTGCGGGTGGCCGTGATGGGCTGCGTGGTGAACGGTCCGGGCGAGGCCCGCGAGGCCGACCTCGGGGTGGCGTCCGGCAACGGCAAGGGCCAGATCTTCGTCAAGGGCCAGGTCATCAAGACCGTGCCCGAGGCGCAGATCGTGGAGACCCTGATCGAGGAGGCGCTCCGGCTCGCCGACGAGATGGGCGCGGAGATCCCCGAGGAGCTGCGCGACCTGGTCCCGCGGGCCACTGTCACCGTCCACTGACGGCCGGAGCCGGTAGTCCTGACAACGGTACGGGCGGTCGTCCCCGGCGGGGATGACCGCCCGCTGCCGTCGCGGCGGTCCTGCGACGTCCGCCTCGATCCGGACGGCCGACGGTGGCGCTGCCGGCACCCGCCGATCAGGCCGGCGACGTCGGGCGGGGCACCGCGGCGAAGCCGGACAGGGTGAACCAGCCGGGCAGGGCCCGGCGGAGCGTCTCCGGACCGGACACCTGCACGACGCCGCCGCGCAGCGCCTCCGGCCAGGTCAGGTCACCCCGCCAGACCTCCACCAGCCCACGCAGGCTCCCCGTCACCGTCACCGCAACCGCGTGGCCCGGGTCGGCGTCGCACACGTCGGCCTCGCCGCCGGTGATGACCAGCCACCAGTCACGAAGGTCGGCCGGGACGTCGCGGAAGCGGAAGTGGACGACGGTACGCCCGTCGGGGACGGCGGCGTGGTCGACGTTGCGGTGCATGTCCCACAGCAGCAGCTTCGGGTCGAGGTCCTCGTCGCCCAACTCGCCCACCCAGCGGATGCCCCAGGCGCCGAGCGCCTCCACCACCGGGCGCAGCTCGTGTCCGGCCCGGGTCAGCACGTACCGCACGTCGTTGCCCACGACGTGTCGCTGCACGACCCCGGCCCGCACGAGCTGGTGCAGCCGCCGCGACAGCAGGCTGGGCGACATCCTCGGCAGGCCCCGACGTAGCTCGTTGAACCGCTGGGAACCACTCACCAGCTCCCGGACGACGAGCAGCGTCCAGCGTTCGTCGAGCAGTTCCATGGCCTTCGCGACAGGGCAGAACTGACGGTACGAGGAGCCCATGGCCTGCACGCTATGCCGCCGTCGCAAGGGTGAACAGGACGCCGAGCCGGCGGTACAGATCTCGTACTAGACGAGTAGTTCCGAAGTCAGGGGTCGATGTGTGGGCATGAAGAGAGGGCATCCAAGATCATGTTGTGACGCAAGACCTGGATACCCTCTTGACCGCACTGTACGTGAAGATCGACGACTGCATCCGCACGCCCCGGTGGCGCGGCAGGCCGCCGCTGCTCACTGACTCCGAACTGGTCTGCCTGGCCGTGGCGCAGGTCCTGCTCGGTGCCCGTTCGGAGGCGCACTGGATCCGTTACGCCCGTATTCATCTGGCCGGCATGTTCCCGTACCTGCCCCAGCGCCCCGGATACAACAAGCGGCTCCGCGCCGCGCTGCCGTTGAT
>NZ_FMDN01000005.1 GCF_900090245.1 Micromonospora halophytica | reverse complement strand
GAGGTCATATTCGGTATTAGCCCCGGTTTCCCGGGGTTATCCCAAAGCCTAGGGCAGGTTGCTCACGTGTTACTCACCCGTTCGCCGCTCGAGTACCCCGAAGGGCCTTTCCGCTCGACTTGCATGTGTTAAGCACGCCGCCAGCGTTCGTCCTGAGCCAGGATCAAACTCTCCAACAAAAACTGTTGAAAACATGTCCTGACAACAAAAGTGTTGCCAAAGGAATCCCAACCAACAACCCTCCCGAAGAAGGATCACCAGTCCGGGGTATAAATCAAATTGGCACTGGCTTATCAAGCACCCTGTTGAGTTCTCAAAGAACAACCACACACCGCCCAGAAACCCCGCAACCGCGGAGCCCCCGACCCGGGGCATTTCGTCCCACCACCCGCCGCTCTCGCGGCGGGCACTTTTACTACCTTACCTCACCGTCTTCCCCGTGTCAACCGGTGTGTCCCGGTCTGTCACGCTTCGTACGGGTTGGCACCGCTGAGCACGCGCAGCAGCGAACCGCTACGCCTGATCATCGGATTTGGCAGACCGGCCGCTGCGGTGTCCCGCACGCTCGCCCGGTTCCCTGCCGGTCGACAACCTTACCCGGTCGGTCTCGCTCGTCCAAATCCGCCCTACGACGTTTCGGTCGAGCACCACCCGGACCGCGCCCGCCAGGAACTGCGTCCCTGTCTGACCCGGCTGCCAGCTCCGGTCCGGCATCTCGGGCTCTCGTCCCGTTTGCCCCGTTCCGCGCTGGCAGAGAGAAAGTTACGCGTCCGTGGGTTTGATCGTCAAATCGGCGGGTAGCGGCCCGCGTCACATCATTTTCATCGACCTATCTTGCCTGATCAGGCGGGTGGACGCGGAAGAACGGCCACCAAAGAGAGGCCCACGGACCTTGTGGCTGGGGTCCGATCGCCCTGACCGGGTCCTTGCCCGGCGGGAGGTCGCTGACGCCATGACAGTCCTGGTGAGTGGCGTGACCGGTCGCGTCGGCCGGCACGTCGCCGCCCGCGATCGCCGCCCTGGCCCTCGCCGAGGACGGACACGCCGGACGGGCGTCACCCCGACAGGGGCCAGGGCGCTCACCTACGCGGAGGCGGCGGAGATCCTCACTGCGGAGCTCGGCCGGCCGTTCCGCGAAGCACCGGGGCCGTCGCGAACCGACCGGCGCGTCGGTGGGTGCAGAGCCGAGCCGTGCCCCGGGGGGCTGGAGCGTGCCCGGTCACGGCCGTGGAGGTGCCCTGCGGGTTCACGACCGGGAATGTGCCGGCAGGGTCACGACCGACGAGCCGCCGGCAGTGCCACCGGCCGCGGACCGTGTGCCCTGGGCTGGCCCAGCTGCGCGGCGCCGGGAGGGGACCCGTCAGATGCCTGCGGCGTCACCGCGCCGGTGGGTGGCGCGCCAGCCCCGCACCCCGAGCAGGCCGACGGTGGTGCCGATGGCGAGCGACGCGGCGATGAGCAGGGCGTGCACCCAGAGGAAGCTGGTCGGAGTGCCCTCGCCGACGGTGCCGGCGGACCAGGCGCGCGGGTCGTTCCAGATCGCGACCGCGAACCTCGGCCAGATCACCCAGGTCCACACGCCGACACCGACGAGGAAGAGGGACCAACCGCGGGACAACACCATGGTCAGCGAGTATGCCAGCGGCCGAAGGCACCTCGCCCCGGGAAGACAGCCGGGCGACGTCAGAACCAGGGGTCGATGCCGCCGGCAGGCCGGACCGGGCCGCATGGACGCGCCGTTTCCCGCACCCGGCACCGGGGCAGGCTGACCGGACCGGAGTCCCCCACCGGCCGCGTCGCACGGCTACGGTGGGGGCATGGTCCGGCCGGTCGTCACCGTCCCGGAGGCCGTCGACGGTCTCCCGGGCGGTCATGTGCCATCCCCGACATCGACCAGCCCCGGCGACGGCCGGGAGCGGATCCTCGACGTGCTCCGTGCCAACGGGTCGCGGTTCCGCGCCGGCGCGCGATGGCGGTTCGCGCTCTGACGAGCTGACCCCCCCACGACCTCTGGGCGACGCCCCGGGTCGATCGCGCGCGCCTGCGCGTCCTCCACGTTCCCACGGCACGAAAGGCGTACCACCATGTCCGTTCCACGAATGCTCACCGGGGACCGCCCGACCGGACGGCTGCACCTGGGCCACTACGTCGGCAGCATCGCCAACCGGGTGAAGCTGCACCAGCGCTACGACAGCTACTTCATCATCGCCGACCTGCACATGCTGACCACCCGGAACACCCGGGAGGACATCGCCAAGGTCTCCGGCCACGCCCGCGAGATGGTCACCGACATCCTGGCCTGCGGCGTCGACCCGCAGCGCGCGACGTTCTACCTCCAGTCGGCGATCCCCGAGGTCGGCGACCTGAACACTCTCCTGCAGAACCTGGTGACCGTGCCCCGCCTGGAGCGGGTGCCGTCGGTGCGGGAGATGGCCCGCGACGCCGGCCGGGAGGAGATCCCGTACGGGCTGCTCGGCTATCCCGTCCTCCAGGCCGCCGACATCCTCTGCGTCAAGGCGCAGGTCGTGCCGGTCGGGAAGGACAACGCCGCGCACGTCGAGGTGACCCGGGAGATCGCCCGCCGCTTCAACCACCTCTACGGCGAGGTCTTCCCGGTGCCCGAGACGATCGCCTCGGCCACGCCCACCCTGGTCGGCACCGACGGGCAGGGGAAGATGAGCAAGAGCCGGGGCAACGCCATCTCGCTCGGCGACGACGCGGCGACCGTGCGCCGCAAGGTGATGGCGATGTACACCGACCCGGCCCGGGTCCGCGCGGACGTGCCGGGGACCGTCGAGGGCAACCCGGTCTTCGCGTTCCACGACGTGTTCAACCCGGACCGGGCGCAGGTCGAGGGTTTCAAGGCGCGCTACCGGGTTGGCCGGATCGGCGACGTCGAGGTCAAGGAGGCGCTGGTCGTCGCGCTCAACCGGTTCCTCGACCCGATCCGGGAGCGCCGCGCCCGGATCGAGGCCGACACCGGCCTGGTCGACCGGCTCATCGTCGAGGGCACCGAGCGGACCCGGGAGCGGGTCCGCGCCACGCTGGTCGAGGTCCGCCGGGCGATGGGCCTGACCGCGGCGTACCAGCAGGTCCGGCGTCGGGCCGAGCGGGCCCGCAAGGCCGCCGCCACGCCGGCCTGACGATCGGGTACGACCACCGGGCCGGCCGGTTACCGGGTGTCCCCGCCCCGGCCGGCCCGCTAGGCTGCCGGCATGACCAGCGCGACCGCTCAGGGCACCGGCACGTCGTACGACGTCCAGGTCGGTGCCCGGCGACGCCGGCGATCCGTCGCCCGCCCGCGCTGACCTGTTCCCTGCGACCGGCGGATCGAGCCGCCGGTCATCACCGATCGTCCCTCGGTCCGCCCACGTTCTCCCCCGTCATCAGACCCGCGTGACGGCGCGGGTCCGAGCGAGATCGGCGTACCCATGGATCTTGAAAGGCTGCTCTCCGACCGGCTGGCGCCCGCGTTCGCGACCGTGGCCGGCGGCCCGGTCGACCCCCTGGTGCGGCGGTCGCCGCGCGCGGACTTCCAGTCCGACGCGGCGCTGGCGCTGGCCCGGCGGCTCGGCCGCCCGCCGCGCGACATCGCCGACGAGGTGCTGCGGCACGCGGTGCTGGACGACGTGTGCGCGGCGGCGGAGGTCTCCGGCCCGGGCTTCGTCAACCTGACCGTGGCCGACGGGGCGCTGGTCAGGATGGTGGCCGCGCTGGCCGGCGACGACCGGCTCGGCGTGCCGGTGACCGGTACGCCGGAGACGGTGGTGGTCGACTACTCGGCGCCGAACGTGGCCAAGGAGATGCACGTCGGGCACCTGCGCTCCACGGTCATCGGCGACGCGGCGGTACGGCTGCTGGACTGGCTCGGGCACCGGGTGGTACGGGTCAACCACCTGGGCGACTGGGGGACCCCGTTCGGGATGCTGATCGAGCACCTGGTCGACCTCGGCGAGGCCGAGGCCGCCGAGGAACTGTCGATGGGTGACCTGGACTCGTTCTACAGGGCGGCCCGGGGCAAGTTCGACGCCGACGAGGCGTTCCGGGAGCGGTCCCGGCGTCGGGTCGTGGCGTTGCAGGGCGGCGACGAGCGGACGCGGCAGCTGTGGCGGCTGCTGGTGGAGCAGTCCGAGCGGTACTTCCTGACCGTGTACGACCTGCTCGACGTGACGCTGACCGGGGACGACTTCCGGGGAGAGAGTGCGTACGACGACCGCCTCGCCGGTGTCGTCGAGGACCTGGACGGCCTGGGGCTGCTGCGGGCCAGCGACGGCGCGGCGTGCGTCTTCCCACCCGGATTCGTCGGCCGCGACGGCGAGCCGCTGCCGCTGATCGTGCGCAAGAGCGACGGCGGTTTCGGCTACCCGGCCACCGACCTGGCGGCGCTGCGGCACCGCACCGGTGACCTCGGCGCGACCCGGCTGCTCTACGTCGTCGGGCTACCGCAGCGGCAGCACTTCGCGATGGTCTTCGCGGTGGCCGGGGCGGCCGGATGGCTGCGCCCGCCCGCGCGGGCCGAGCACCTCGGGTTCGGGTCGATCCTCGGCGCGGACGGGCGGATGCTGCGCAGCCGGGCCGGGGAGTCGGTGAAGCTGGTCGGACTCCTGGAGGAGGCGGTCGCCCGCGCCACCGAACTGGCCCTCGCCAAGGACCCGGGGTTGGACGCCGGGACGGCCGCCGAGATCGGCCGGGCCGTCGGCATCGGCGCGATCAAGTACGCCGACCTGGCCACCGACCGGGGCAAGGACTACGTGCTGGACTGGGAGCGGATGCTCTCCCTGGACGGCAACACCGCGCCCTACCTGCAGTACGCGTACTCGCGGATCCGGTCGGTGTTCCGGCGGGCCGGCGCGGCCGCACGGCCGGACGCGCCGGTGGTGCTGGCCGGGCCCGCGGAGCGGGCGCTCGCGGTCGAGCTGCTCGGCTTCGCCGCGGTGGTCGCCCAGGTGGAGCGGAGTCTGGAGTTCCACCACCTCGCCGGCTACCTGCACCGGCTGGCCACCACCTTCAGCGCGTTCTACGAACGCTGCCCGGTGCTGCGGGCCCCGGACGAGGTGCGGGAGAGCCGGCTGCTGCTGGCCGACCTGACCGCCCGGACGCTGCGGCAGGGACTGCACCTGCTCGGCATCCGGACGGTGGAACGGATGTGACCGCGCGGGGCAGCTGATCCCTCGGTCACGTCGGCCGGCCCGCTCAGTAGCTGAAGGTCGTCGCTCCGTCGCCGATCCACTCCCACATCTGGACCGTCCCACCGATCTCGGCGGACCCGATCAACTGGGCGTCGTCGAGGCCCTTGGCGTTGAAGCAGACCGAGCAGACCAGCAACCGTCCGCCCGCGTCCTGGTACCGGCGGACCAGGTCCGGCAACGGCGGGCAGCCGGCGCAGGCCACCCCGGTCGCGACGCCGCGCAGCGCGAGCCGGACAGCCTCCTTGGTCAGGAACATCAACGTCGGTCGTCCCTGTTCGGCAGCGCCGACCGCCACCAGGAACGCCACGGTGACCCGCTCGGCGTCCTCCAGGCCGGTGGTCAGGCTGACGACCGCTTTTCCAGGCATGTCACTCCTCCTCGAGCATGTTTCCGCGTCGTCCATGACGATGAGTGACCCACGGCCCGCCGACCGCTACGTTTTCTGTAGTGACGAATGCCCTTCGTCGCGGAAAGGCGGGCACCGTGAAGCGCTACGGTCAGTACTGCCCGGTGGCCCGGGCCGCCGAGATCCTCGCCGAACGCTGGACGCTGCTCGTCGTCCGTGAACTCCTCTGGGGCGAGGACCGGTTCAGTGCCATCGCCCGGGGCGTCCCCCGGATGTCGCCGTCACTGCTCGCCACGCGCCTGCGCGAGTTGCAGCGGACCGGTCTCGTGTGCCGGGAGATCGTCGACGGTGAGCCGCGCTACCGGCTGACGCCGGCCGGGCAGGAGCTGCGGCCGCTGCTGGAGCAGATGGGCGCGTGGGGCGCCCGGTGGATGCACGAGCTGCGGCCGGACGAGTTCGACCCCACGCTGCTGATGGTCGACATCAGGCGGGACTCGCAGCCGGCGCGGATGCCCGAGAAGGCGACCACCGTGCAGATCCACTTCCGGGACGCGCCGCCCGGTCAGCAACGGTGGTGGCTGGTCCTGTCCCGCGCCGGCGGGGCCGACGTGTGCGACACCGACCCGGGCTTCCCGATCAGCATCTGGCTGGAGACCGAGGTGTCGACGCTGACCCGCATCTGGATGGGCGACATGAGCTGGTCGGCCGCGCTGCGGCACGAACTGTTGAGCCTGGCCGGCGAAACGGCGGCCTGTCGCGCCCTGCCGGGCTGGCTCGACGCCAGCCCGTTCGCCGCCGTCGAGCGGGCACCGGTTCCGCTGCGCCGATGAGGCGGAGTCGGCGGCACGACTCTCCGCGCGTAGCGAAAGCACCAGCTGCGATTGCCCGGAGAATACGGAAACGATTCACCTCTCGCCTTCTCCGTGGTTGCCCCGTGTCGGAGAACGGTCCGCACTCACCGCAATCGGCGAGTGGCACCGGAGCCGACAGATGGCGGTATGGTCCATGTGGACGGTGCATGCCCCGCCGAGGCGCGAGCCACCCGGTTCGATAGGTGCGACGAAATCCCCTATGACGGCGGGCAATGCGTGTAGCGAGTCTCGTCGACCTGTTCTGTCTGTACCATGGGGACAGTCCCACTTTCCCCAATTTGGGAGTAATCATGACTGCAAACTTCCCGATGCACCTGGGCGGCGTCGTCATCGGCAGCAACGACCCGGACCGCCTGGCGGCCTGGTACCGGGCGGCGTTCCTGCCGGACGCGCCGGAGGGTTACGCCATCGAGTTCGCCGGAGGCCGGTGGATCTTCGCGCACCGGGACGACGTCGCGGCGCAGCCGGCCGAGCCCGGTCGGGTCATCCTCAACCTGTACGTGGAGGACATCCGCGCCGTGGAGAGCCACCTGGAAACGCTCGGGGTGACCTGGATCCGCAAGGTGGAGAAGGGCGGCCCCGGAATGATCGGCACCCTCGAGGACGCCGACGGCAACTACCTCCAGCTCGTCGAGGTCGGCGACACCGACACGGGCCACTGACGAGCGCACCTCGCCCGGATCGACCGCCCGGCCGGGGCGCGGACGCGACCGGCCCGTCGGCGGAGAGGCGCCGGGCTCGCTGTCGCACCCGCCGCGTCCGGTGCCGGCACCTCCGGTGTCGGCGATGACTCCGCGCCGGGGCAGAACAGCCCCGGCGCGGAGCATGGCGGCGTCAGCAGCTCGGTGCGACGGTGCCGGACGATCCGGTGTGGACGAATCCGTCGGAGACGAAACGCCCGTCGCCGATCTTGTCCCAGATGTCGGTCCAGTACTGGTAGACGTCGCTCCAGACGCGGGTGCCCCGGGTCTGGCAGATGATTCGCACGGTGGTGCCGTGGGCCACCGTGCCGACCAGGGCGTACGAGGTGCCCGGGCCGGCACGGACGTTCAGGGCGTCCCCACCGGTGTTCACGGTGCCGTAGACGCCGCCGCCGGACGCCGCCACGCCGTCGCGGGCCTCGGTCAGGTAGCTGCGGTAGGCGCCGTTGGTGTAGGTGGCCCACGCGCTCCATCCCGACCAGCCCCAGATGTCGTGGGCGGCGCGGGCGTTGCAGTAGACCTCGTAGGCGCAGGCGTCGGTGACCCAGGAGTGGTAGCAGTTGTTGATCTGCCACGCGCCCCGGTCCAGGGATCCGTTGGGGCAGCCGGACGTCGGGCCGTTGTAGCCCTGCGCCCCCGCGACGCACTGCGATTCCGCGAGGGCGACGGCGACCGAGATGACCAGGTTCTCGCCGGTCCAGCCGGCGGCCCGGGCGGCTCCGGCGCAGCGCACCGACCGGGTGGTGGCCTGGATGGTCGCCCCCTCTGCGCCCGGGGCGGCCTGTGCCGCCGGAATCCCCGCGCCGGACGGTGTCGGCACCGCGGCGGCGGCCGGGCCGCCGTACCCGATGCCGAGGGCGACCACCAGCGCGATCAGTCCACGGGTCATGCGGCCCATGCGTACCACCCCCGGATGTAGTCGAGTGTGTAGACGGTGTTCTTGCCGTCCCAGCTGCCGTCGGTGCCGGCGCCGTACGGATCGTTGACGTAGACGCGGCCGTCGTCGAGGTAGCCGGTGATCAGCCCGATGTGGCCGTACTGGCCGTAGGCGAAGTT
This sequence comes from Micromonospora halophytica, assembly GCF_900090245.1. GTDB lineage: Bacteria > Actinomycetota > Actinomycetes > Mycobacteriales > Micromonosporaceae > Micromonospora > Micromonospora halophytica. The sequence goes on along the minus strand of NZ_FMDN01000005.1, from coordinate 345,858 downwards.
GCCGCTGACCACCACCATCAGGTTGGCGTCGATCTTCGACTTGATCCACGACCAGGTGACGTTGCCGGTCTCGGCGACGGGGTAGCTCACGTGCCGGTCGAGGTAGTCGCCCATCCAGCGGTGGATGGTGCCCTGGCTCGGCGTCTCCACCAGCCAGCCGTACGCGCCCGCGAAGTAGTTCCAGTTCGGGTCCGGCGCCACCGCGTCGTAGGTGGTGCCGTAGGCGGTGTAGCTGTGGGTGATGTACCGCCCGTACGGCGACCAGTGCCGCGACGGCGTGCTGACGTAGTAGCCGTTGGGGTTGGCGAGCTGGTAGCCGGCGAGGTCCATCACCGCACTGGTCGGACCGCAGGCCGAGTTGCCGTTGAAGTTGTCGGCGGTGTCCCACAGCTGGTGGATGAAGGTCGAGCCGACGATCTTCGACTGGGTGCCGATGACGCCGGTGCCGTCGGCCACGCCGGACCGGCCGGTGGGGAACGCCGCCTTGGTCGACACGGTGGCGGCGGGAGCCGTGGTGGCGGCGGTGGCGTCGAGCTGCGCGGCGGCCACCGGTCGCGCCGGGTCCACCGCCTGGATGCCGTACCGGTCGGAGGTCAGGCGCGGCCACGGGCCGGCGAACCCGTCGAGGCGGTAGTGGGGTGTGATGCCCTCGACGACCCGGCGGGCGGTGGTCGCGGCCAGGTCCCGTACGTAGGTGCCGTTGAGCGCGTCGAGCCGTCGCAACGCCTGGGAACGGCCGGCCGCCTTCTCCGTCGTCGAGATGCATGCCTGGATGGTGTAGGCGACCCGGTCGCCGTCCGGGCTCCAGGCCGCCTCGCGGTAGGAGTCGCGGGTGCCGCCCGTACGGATCACCGGGGTGCCGTGCTCGTCGGCGAGCAGCAGGCTCGACGAGGTGCCGGCGCAGGGGTAGCTGTGGTCGGCGACGATGGCGCTGACCCGCTGCGCGCCGTCGATCCGCACCGTTCGGATGTCCCGGTAGACGACACCCTTCGCGGCGTCGCTGGTCAGCACCGTCCGGGCGGTACCGGTGGCCACATCGACCCGGGTCAGCGAGGGACCCGACGGCTCTCCCACGGCGCGGTGCGTGAGCAGTGCCGCGGCGCTGCCCTCACCCCAGCCGATCAGCTGCACGTCCGAGCCGTCGAGGTTGGCGACGACCCGGGTGGAACCGTCGTCGGGTTGGCGCAGTCGCAGTTGCCCGGACCGGTCGTCGGCCAGCACGTAGCCGAGCCGGCCGTCCTGCGTGTAGACGGCGGAGGTGACCCGGCCGGCGGCGATCCTGGTCAGCTGTCCGCTGCCGAGATCGAGGGAGAGCAGTTCCGTGCCGTGGCGGCCGTTGAAGTCACCGACGACCGCCGCGTGGCGTCCGCTGGGGCTGAGCGTGGCCCGTACGGAGTTGCCGGGGTCGCTGACCCGGACGGCGGCGCGGGCGACCCCGTCGACCACGATGTGGTAGCCGGCGGCGGACCGGACGGTGTGGAGGCCGGCGGTGGCCGGGTCGACCGCCGGTGTCGCCGTGGCGGGCCCGGCAGCGGCCGGCACGGTGCCGGCGAGGGCGGCCGCGACGGTGGCGACGCAGAGCCCGGCGCGCGCCGCCGGTCGGATGGCCGCACGTCGGGGGCGGATGTCTGGTGGGCGGTCGGGGCAGGTCAGTGGTTGCACGGTCCGCTCCTTCGGGTGGTTCCGGTCGGCCCCGGGGGGCCGCGTCGGGTGGGGACGGGTGATGTTCACGGGGCCTGCCGCTGGTCGGCCCGGACCAGGCCCAGCGCGGTGCGGAGGTGCCATGCCACGGTGGTGGTGTCGGCCAGTCGGCTCCGCCGGATGAGCAGTGCCGTGGAGACCGGCCACGTCACGTTCGCCTCCCGCATCAGCTCGGAGGTCGCCACGTCGGCCGGCCGGCCGGCGCCCAGGATCCGGTCTGCGGTGGAGTCGTCGAGGACGTAGACCCAGACGCGGTAGGCGCTCGGGGTCTCGGTCACGCCGGGGCCGGCCACCGTCGTGCGCTCGAACCGGTCCGGGAGCTTCGGCGCCGGGCAACCGAACTCCAGTGCCGTCGCCCGGGTGAACCGGGCCTTGCCGTAGGCGCCGGCCCAGTTCGGGTCCTCGCGGGCCTGGTCGAGGCCCGCGAGGAGGTCGGCGCGGACCGCTCGCGGATCGGCGCCGGCGGCGCCCGCCCCGGCCTCGACGCACATCCGCAGGGCCGTCCGGTCGGTGACGAGCAGTCCGCTGGTGGTGTCGAGGTGGGCGTGGTCGGCGTGGTCGTGGCCGCTGTCACGGTCGAGCACGGCCGCCACGGCCACCCCGGCGACCAGCGACGACGCGAGGCAGGCCGTCAGCAGGGTCAGCAGGCGGGTCCTGAGCGAACCTCGGGCCATCGGGGGACTCCCTTCGGTACGTCAGGCCATCACGTTCAGGACCGACTGGAAGTCGGACGGGCTGGGGTACCAGTTGGTCCAGTTGCCGCAGCCGTAGCCGACCACCGTGCTGTGCATGAGGCTCGGCGGGTTGCAGTTGCCGTTGTCGTCGGCGAGGCCGAAGACGTGGCCGAATTCGTGGTTGATGAAGCCGCGACCGACGTTGTCGAGGCGACCGCCCGAGCTGAAGACCAGGAAGACGTACGCCCACTGGCTGTCGTAGTGACCCTGGGCGGCGTCCCAGACCGGGTTGTCGTGCTCGACGCAGTTGTAGTAGCCGACCGGGGCTCCGCAGCGGGCGCTCCAGTCCCAGCCGTAGTGGACCTCGATCTCGATGGTGTTGCGGGTCGTGGCCGGGTACGAGCTGCAGTTGCTGTTGGTCGCCCACAGGTCGATGCGCCAGTTGCCCAGGCCGTCCCAGACCTTCCCGGCTCCCATCTCGGTCAGCGTCTGCTTGACGAAGGCGCGGGCGGAGCTGTGGCTGACCTTGGAGGTGTCGGTGGATTCGACGCAGAACTGCTCGTCGTTGGCGCCCGCCGAACTGCCGGACGTGGCGTAGTGCATGTTGTGCAGGTGTCGGGTGGAGGAGGGGTTGGGGTGCGAGGCGTGGGCGGGACCGGCCGGCGTCAGCAGCGCGGCCAGGAGCACGGCGGCCCACATCGCCGGCACCCACACCGGCAGCCGTCCCCCGGCATTTCGATCTGTCACGGGAGGATCTCCTTTCGCGGTTTCGAGGTGCGGTGCAGGTTTCCATCCGCCGTTCTATTTCTGGTATAGACAGGCGACTATGCTGGGACGGCATGAGTGGTCGGCTGACCTTCGGACTGCTCGGTCCGGTGCAGGTCTGGTCGGACGACCGGCCGGTCCCGGCCGGTCCGCCCCGGCAGCGGGCGGTGCTCGCCGCGCTGCTCCTGCACGCCAACCGGGTGACCCCCGTCGACGACATCGTCGATCTGCTCTGGGGCGACCAGCCGCCCCGCACCGCGCGCAAGAACGTCCAGCTCCACGTCTGGCGTCTGCGACAACTGGTGGGTGACCGGCTGGCGTCGGACCCGCCCGGCTACCGCCTCACCGTCGCCCCGGCGGAACTGGACGTGTCCCGGTTCGACGCCCTGCTGGAGTCGGGCCGCGCCGCGCTGCGGTCCGGTCTGGCCGAGAAGGCCGCCGCGCACTACCGGTCCGCGCTCGACCTGTGGCGTGGAGATCCGCTGGCCGACGTGGCCGGCCTGGGAGGCTTCAGCGCCAGCGTCGCGTGGCTGGACCGGCAGCGCGTGACCGCGTACGAGGAGTACGTCGACGTGGAACTCGACCTGGGGCGGCACCACGAGACGTTGGCCCTGCTCGACGAGCTCGTCGCGCGGCACCCACTGCACGAACGCTTCGCCGAGCAGCAGGTGATGACCCTGCACCACCTCGGACGGCGCGGTGAGGCCATCGACGCGTACCGGCGTTGCCGGCGGGCGTTGGCCGACGAGCTCAAGCTGGAGCCGGGTCCGGTGCTGCACCGGCTCGCCGAGCTGGCCCGTGAGCCGGGCCCGGCCGGCGCCGCTGCGCGCGGGCCGGTGGAGGCGGCCACCCGGCAGTTGCCGCACGCCGCGCCGGCGCTGGTCGGGCGGGACCGGGAACTCGCGGTGCTGCGCGACACGCTGGGGGGCGGGCCGGGGCGCGGTATGCCGCTGTGTGTCGTCAGCGGCCCGGCCGGGGTCGGCAAGTCCGCGTTGGCGGTGCAGGCGGCGCACCAGGTTGCCGATCGCTTTCCCGACGGGCAGCTCTACGTCGACCTTCGCGGCGCCACGCCCCGGATGGCCCCGCTGCCACCGTCGGAGGCGCTGGCCCGCTTCCTGCGGGTGCTCGGCGTGGCCGAGACGGCGATCCCCGCCGACCTGGCCGAGGCCTCGGCCGCACTGCGTTCACTGCTGGCCGACCGGCGGCTGCTGATGGTGCTCGACAACGCCCACGACGCCGTCCAGGTGCGGCCCCTGATCCCCGCCGGCGACGGATGCGCGGTCCTGGTGACCTCCCGCCGTCAGCTGGCCGACGTCGATGGCGCCACCCATCTGGAACTGGACGTGCTCGACGACGCCGACGCCGTCGAACTGCTCGGTCGCCTCGCCGGCGGCACCCGGGTGACCGCGGACGCCACCACCGCGGCCCGGCTCGTCCGCCGACTGGGTGGCCTGCCCCTGGCGATCCGGATCGCCGGCGCACGCCTGGCGGCCAGACCCACCTGGACGCTGGCGACGCTCGACGACCGCCTGCGCGACAAGCACCGCCGGCTGCACGAGCTGCGGCTGGGCGACATCGCGTTGCGCAGCAGCTTCCTGGTCAGCTACCAGCACCTGACACACCCGCTGGCACCGCGGCTGTTCGGGCTCCTCGGCGCCGTCGACGGCCCGGACGTCACCCCCGCGGTGGCCGCCGCACTGCTCGACGTCGACCGGGCGCAGGCGCTCGACGCGCTCGACGAACTGGTCGACGCGCGCCTGCTCGACGAGCCGGTACCGAACCGGTACACGATGCACGACCTGATCCGGCTCTTCGCCGGTGAGCGCGCCGAGCACGGGCCGGAACGGACGGCGGCCGTGCATCGCATGCTCGCGCACTACCTGGAGCGGACCCGGGACGCGCTGCGGCTGCTGCGTCCGGGCACCCGGGCGCCGGCGATCGACGGCCCGTCCCGCTTCGACGGCCCCGAGGAGGCGCTGGCCTGGCTGTGCGCCGAACGACCGAACCTCGTGGCGGCCGTCGTCCAGTCCGCCGGGTCGCCGGCCAGTGCGCGGACGAGCGTCGAACTGGCCGACAGCCTGTTCCTGTTCTTCGAGATGCGCGGCCACGTGGGCGATTGGATCACCGTCGACCGGGCCGGCATCGCCGCGGCCGAAACGCTGGGCGACCGGGTGGCCCAGGCCGGGCTGATGCACGACCTGGCGGTGGCGTACTTCCATCTGCACCGCACCGGGGAGGCGGCGGACCTGCTCCGGCGCAGCCTGGAGATCAGCCGCGCGGCGGGCGACGACGAGGGCCAGGCGCGGGCGCTCAACCAGCTCGGCGTCCTGCACGGCACGGCCGGTGAGTACGACCGGTCGGCCGAGTGTTTCAAGCGCAGCCTGGTGCTGCGTCAGCGGCTCGGCGACATCCGCTCCTGCGCCGCGACGAAGGGCAACATCGGCATGGCGTACCGTCTCGCCGGCCGCTACGAGGAGTCGATCCGCTTCTGCCGGGCCGCGGCACGGCTGGCCCGCCGCAGCGGCGCCCCCGAGATCGAGGCCAACGCGCTGGGCAATCTCGGCGAGATGCAGTGCCTGCTCGGCCGCTACCGCTCGGCGCTGCACTACCTGCGGCGCGGCCTTGCCGTGGCCGGGGTGCCGGTCAACGAACGCAACCGGGGTTCCATGATGGGCACCCTGGCTGAGGCCTGCCTCGGGGACGGGCAGGTCGGCCCGGCGATCCGGTACGCCGAACTGGCCGTGGAGGCGATGCGCCGGGCCGACTTCCGGCACGGGGAGGCGACGGCGCTACGCCGGCTCGGCCTGATGCTGTGTCAGCACGGCGACGCGGCTCGGGGGATCCAGCAGTTCCGGCTGGCCCTGGCGATCCTGACCGACGTGGGCAGCGCCGAGGCCGACGAGGTCCGGGCGCAACTGCGCTCCCGGCTCGCCCCCGGGAGGGCCGACGACGGCCGGCGGGTCGGCACGAGGTGACGCCCGTCCTCGGTCACCCGGAAGCGCCCGCTCGCAACACGCCCGATCGGCGAGATGAGAGCGAGGCCAGCCAAGATCAGATACGGCGTAGCGCCAGCGTGACGAAGCCCAGCACGTCGCGGTACCCGCGCAACCACTGATCGCGGTGCTCCCGGGCAACGGTGAGCGCCTCGGCAGCGTCTGGATGGCCGGGGTTGTCCAGCGCCCACCGGGTGAGCGAGCCGATCCACGACCATTCGTAGTCGTCCCACTCGGCGGCGTCGCTGACATGGGCGTACACCGGTGTCCAGCCGGCCTGCTCAGCAGCGTCGACCAGGCCGGCGAGGTCGGTGAGGTCCTCAGGCTTCGCATTGAGCGCCGCGAGTGCCTCTGGAGTCGGCGGGACTTGCCAGAATCCCTCACCGACCATGAGGATGCCGTCGGCATTCACGTGCCGACCGGCCAACTCCAGCGTCTTGTCGAACCCGCCGAACGCGTGTGTCGAGCCGACACACAGCACCAGGTCGTAGTCGCCGTCCGGCACGTACGTCCGGGCGTCACGCTCGTGCAGTGTGAGCCGGTCGGCGAGGCCGCGTTCGGCGGCGGCGCTGGCGGCACGTTCGAGGGCGTACGGGTTGACGTCCACGCCGTCCGCGCGCCCGTCCGGGTGGTGAGCGAGGGCCTGCAGCGCCCAGGCCCCCTCTCCGCAGCCGAGGTCGAGGATACGAGCAGCCGGCTGGCGGTCCGCTCGGCGCAGAAGGCGGTTGAGGTTGACACCGAAGATCGGGGCCGCGATCGGGTGGTGCGAGTGCGCGATGCTGCTGAGCCATTGACGATCCACCGCCGAAGTCAACACGAATCCGGTCGACGCCCGCACCCGGGTTGTCATGCCACGCGCGGTCGGCGGCAGATCAGGATGTCGGCGGTGGTCGGCGGTGACGACAAGGCCCAAAGTCGGGTCGGCACATGTACGGCTGGGATGATCCTGGCCATGTGGTTGGAGTCGCGGTGACAGCCATGTCGGATCGTGGAGTGGCGCCGGCACACGGTTCGTTGGCGGTCTATCCCGGTACGTTCGATCCGTTCACCGCGGGGCACCGCGACCTAGTGGCCCGTGCCCGGGTGATGTTCGACCAGATCATCGTGTTGCTGGCGGTGAACGCCGACAAGCGACCAACCGCCGAGGCCACGACCAGGGCCGTACGTGTGCGCGACGCCATGCCGGCAGCTTGGGGCAATGTCGAGGTGGACACCTGGACCGGCCTGACCACCGCCTACTGCCTGCGCCGCGGCGCCACGGTCATCGTCCGCGGCCTACGGACGGCCGCGGATCTTCGTCACGAGCACCAGCTCGCTGCGATGAACGAGCAACTCGGCATTCAGACCGTCTGGTTGCCGTCCCGTCCGCAGCTGGCCGCCACGTCGTCCACGGTCGCACGCGCATACCGCTCGGCACAGTCGGCCCGTCCGTCCCCGAACGCTGAAGAGTGACGCTCAGGCATCCCGACCATGATCCAGACCAGCCGACACGCGGACGCACTGCTCAACACGGACCCGGCAGCGCCAGATTCCAGATCCAGGGAAGAGCTGTCCCGGAACATAGCAGCAATCAAGGCCATATCCGGCGTTTCCGCTGGCTATGGCCTTGATTGTGAAGTGCGCCCGGAGGGACTCGAACCCCTAACCTTCTGATCCGTAGTCCGAACCCATCAGATGCTCCCTACGCTGCGTAAAGGCATGTGATCCGCGCTTCCTCGGCCGCCTCACGAATGAGGTGGACCGAGGCGCCTCACGCGTGCCCACCGCGCGTCCTTCATCACGCCGGCACGCCGGAGACGGCGTCCGCGACGTTGCCCTGGTAGCAGGTCGTCGTGGAGGTTCTGGGGGCGGTCACCGCCGGGCCGTAGACGACGTACCGCTGGCCGGTCTGCGCGTTGCGGCACTGGATCTGGACCCGGTAGGTACCGGTGTCGCACTGGGCGCTGCCGCGGCCGTAGTAGTGATTGCTGCCTTCGTGGACCCACTCCGCCCAGGAGACGCAACCGGTGACACCGGTCGTCGGCAGCGGATCGTCGACGGGGTACACGCCCTCGGCGACGTTGCCGCTGTAGCAGGTCGCGGTGGCGGTGCCGGGAGCGTTCACCGCGTACCCGCCGTAGACGACGTATCCCACGCCGGTCTGGAGGTTGCGGCACTGGAGCTTGACCTTGTAGCGGCCGCTGGCGCACTGCACGTTGCCCCGGCCGTAGTAGTAGCTGTTGCTGCCGCCCTGCACCCATTCCACCCAGGTCGTGCAGCCGGAAGCTGCGGCCTGGGCGCTCGGGTCGATCCGGGCGGTCGCGCTGGCGGGGGTCGGCGCGGTCACGACGGAAAGGCCGAGAACTGCCGCCACCGCCCACGCGCGCGAATGCGTCATCGCACTTGCCTCCCAACAAGAGGTAGAAGGCCGCCGATCATACCGACGCGAGGGAAGACCGTGAAGAAGGTCCACGGAACGGGGAGCTCAACGCGGCTGCCGCTTTCATGGTGCGTCGATGACCTCGCGGCCGAGGGGCCAGAACGCGGCGGGGACGAGCTTGAAGTTGGCGATCCCGAACGGGATGCCGATGATCGTGAGGCAGAGCGTGATGCCGGCGATGATGTGGGACAGGGCCAGCCACCAGCCGGCGAGTACCACCCAGAGGACGTTGGCCAGCCCGGAGGCGATCCCGGTGCCGGGCTTGGGCACGACGGTGCGGCCGAACGGCCACAGGGAGTAGACGGCCAGGCGCAGCGACGCGACGCCGAACGGGATCGTGACGACCAACAGGAAGCAGATCAGCGCGGCGATGCCGTAGCCGGCGGCGAGGACGATGCCGCCGCCGAAGATGAGCCACAGCACGTTGAGCACGAACCGGATCATGTCTCTGAGCATGACCGCCCGGCGCAACCCGGAGGGCACTGCCGACAGCGAGCGCCGGACCGGTCGCGACGAGTCACATGAACCTCGACCTCGACCAAGCCCGCGGCACTCCCGCAATCATCGTCCCACCGGGGAATCAACCCTTCTTGGTCTTCGGGTAGATGTTGGAGTCGCGGACCTCGTCGTGGGAGAAGACGTGGACGATCCCGCCGAACTGAGTGTCGGTGAAGTACTGGCCTGCCCGATCGTTGGCCTCGAACTCGATATCCACCCGCTGGCCGGTCTGCGGGTCGACGCAGGACAGGTCGATGTCACCGTCGCTGCCCCGAACAAGCTTCTCGCAACGGTGACGCTCGATGAAGGTATCGAAGTCCGTCGGCTCGCTACCGCCACAACCGGCGAGACCGACAGCCGTGGCGGCGCCCAGGGTTAGCAGGCCAACGAAACGACGCGCGGGGCGAGAACGACGGAGACGGGCGTTACTCATGGGAAGCTTGCAACTCCTCATCCGATGACGGTTACAACCCTGACGCTGCTCGCAACCCGGCAGTCCGGGCACGAGGAAGTCAACGATACCCTTGGTCCACTAGGGACCTTGCCGGGGAATCTGAGGCCCTGTCCCCGGCCGTGGTGTCGCTGCGTTTCACCTGCTCGACGTCGATGCCGTTCACCGCGCCGTGGATCTGCACGTCGTCGTTGAACCCGGCGTCGACCCACGCCTTGGTCACCGTCGGGGTGTGCGCGAGGACGTTGTCCAGCAGTTGCACGCCGATCGCGTTGTCGGTGACCGACGCGGCGGTGACCACCACCACGATGATCAACCCGAGGGCGTCCACCGCCAAGCCCCGTTCACGGCCCGGCACCTTCGTCAACGGCGGCCGACATCGGCCACGCGCCACGTACCGACATCCCGACCACGACCCAGGCCAGGCGATACACAAACGCACTGGTCACCACCGACCGGCACGGACCCCACTGAAACAGCACAGTGACCAGATCCCAAACCTTGGGGACATCCGTCCCCATGCGCAGAAGTAATCAAGGCCGCGACCCGCGTTTCCGCTGGCCACGGCCTTGATCGTTTGTGCGCCCGAAGGGACTCGAACCCCTAACCTTCTGATCCGTAGTCAGATGCTCTATCCGTTGAGCTACGGGCGCTTGTGCTCGGCCAGTCTACACGACCGGTTTTCGCGCGGAGACTCCGGGATTCGAACCCGGGAGGGGCTTTAAGACCCCAACCGCATTAGCAGTGCGGCGCCATAGACCAGACTAGGCGAAGTCTCCCAGATGGCCTCTGCAGACCACCGGGGCTGAGGATACAGGGCCCGCCCCCACCGGGGCAAAGCGACTATCGCGGGGGACGTGTTTCCACCGTGTGCCAGGTCACGTTCGCGACTACGCTCCATCGACATGCAGGAGCAGACGCCGAGCGATCCGCCCCACCGCGACGCCTCCGGGGGCGCCCGCCGCCGGCCCCCGAAGGCGGCCTTCACCCCGCCGCCGACCTCGGCGAAGGAACCGTCCGCCACGGAGGATCCGGCACCCCGGGCGGGCTCGGGGAAGGCTCGACCGGCGAAGACGGCACCGGCCGTGCTGTTCCAACCGCCGGCGGCCGAAGGGACGCCACCCCGGACGGCCGGTCGGTCGGCTGCCGCCCCCGCCGACACGTCCGACCCGCCGTCGGAGGCCGCCGCCGGGCCGGAGCCGGGAACAGCCGGGGACGGGACGCGACCCGCCGGCTCCGGCACGGGTACGGCCGAGGTGACAAGGGGCACATCCGAAGGTCGACGGGCGGCCTCGACACGGAGGCCGACCGCACCGCCGGATGGGGCGGGGCAGGTCAGCACCACGAGGTCGGGCCGGATCCGGGCCGCCGGCGAGGCGGGACAGACACGACAGGACGCCGCTGGGGCAGCACCGCGGGAGGGTGCCGCGGAGGAGCAGGGCGGCACCACGAGGACACCGGCGCAACGTGAGCCCGACCCGGCGGAGGCGGCGACGAGCCCCGCTCCCCGGAGGACCGCACCCGCGAAGAAGGCCGCCCCGGCCGCGCGAGCCACCGCTGCCAGAACCACCTCCGCGACGAAGAAGGCCACCCCGAAGAAGGCGACACCGAAGAAGGCGGCGCCGAGGAAGACCACCGCGTCGGAGCAGCCGTCCACGCCCGGGCGCACGACGGTGGTGCCGCCGGACGGGCCGTCGAGGCGTACCCGTGAGCTGGACCTGGCCGGGATCCGGAGCCGGCTGGTGGCGCACCCGGGTTTCGCCCCCGAACTGCTCGCCCTGGCGGCCGTGGAGGGCATCGGTCCGCACGCCCGCGACTGGGCGCGCGGGCTGCGTGAGGCGTACCCGGACGCGGGTCCGGACGGGCTGGCCCGGCTGGCCACCCGCCGGTTCGTCCGGGTGGCCGGGGCGGGCGGGGCCACCTCGGCGCTGGCCGGCCTGTTCGCGCCGGTGGCGGAACTGGCGGTGGTGCTGTGGAGCCAGGCCGCGCTGGTGCTGCATGTGGCGGCGGCCTACGGCCGGGATCCGCTGGACGCCGAACGGGCCGTGGAGCTGCTGGTACTGACCCAGGTGCACCCGGACGCGGACAGCGCGCGTACCGCGCTGGCGGCGGCCCGGGCGGCGGACGGGCCGGGGGGCCGACCGTGGCCGCGCGCGGCGGAGGCGGCGTGGCGGTTGGCGGCGCCGCTGGCGGCGCAGGTCGGCGGCTGGGCCGCGTTGCGGCTGGCGTCCCGGTTGTTGCCGGGGGCGGCGGTGCTGGCCGCGGCGGCGGGTGACGCGGCCGCGGCGCAGCGGCTGGCGGCCCGGGCGACGGCCGCCTACCGGCCGGTCAGGGCCAGCTGAGCAACTGCCCAGGTAGCGCGGGGAGACCGACCTGTCAGAGCCAGCTGAGCCACTCCTTCGGTGCCAGCGTGTAGCCGACGAAGGCGACCACGTCGAGCAGGGTGTGCGCCACGATCAGCGGCATCACCCGCCGGGTGCGCAGGTAGAAGAGGCTGAACACGACGCCCATCACCGCGTTGCCGACGAAGGCGCCGAAGCCCTGGTAGAGGTGGTAGGAGCCGCGTAGCAGGGCGCTCGCCGCGATGATCGCGCCGAGCCGCCACTGGAGCTGACGCAGCCGGGTGACCAGGTACCCGACCACGATCACCTCCTCCAGCACGGCGTTCTGCGCGGCGGCGAGGAGCAGCACCGGCACCGCCCACCAGAGGTCGGGCAGGCCGGCGGGGACCAGCTTCGCGTTGACGCCGAGCTGCGCGGCGGCCCAGAACAGCGCCAGGCCGGGCAGGCCGATCAGTGCCGCCAGGCCGGCGCCCCGGGCCAGGTCGGAGCCGGGCCGCCGCAGGTCCACGCCGAGGGTCCGCGCCGGGTCGCCGGGGTCCCGCGCCAGCAGGTGTACGGCGAGCAGCACCGGCAGCAGCGCGAAGGAGATCCCGAGCAGCTGGTACGTCAGGTCCAGCCAGGGCCGGGGCTCCTTGGACGTGTTCAGCGCGGCGGTCTGGGCGGAGAGCGGTCCGGCGGTCAGCGCGGCGGCGAGGGAGACCATCGCGTAGACGGCCGACTTGCCCAGCGAGACGCCGAGGACCAGCACGGTCTCGGTGCCGAGGACCCGTCGGGAGGTGGGGCGGGTGAGCTGGTCGACGGTCACCGCACCACTGTGCCCGACAGTTAGGGCCGGGCGGGAGTGGTCGCACAGTCTGTGCGACCGGCGTGCACGCTCCGTGGACATTCTGTGCTGGCCCGATCCGCCGTCAGGAGGAGGAGCGCCCCGTGCACGACTTCGCACGACTGCTGAAGGAGAGCTGGACCCTGGTCGAGGAGGACCGGGAGCGGCTGAGCGGTCACTTCTACGCCCGGCTGTTCCTCCTCGACCCCGGGTTGCGCAAGCTCTTCCCGGTGGAGATGACCGGCCAGGGCAACCGGATCCTGGACGCCATCGTCACCGCCACGCAGGTGGTGGGCGACCCGGAGAGCTTCGAGGAGTACCTGCGCTCGCTGGGCCGCGACCACCGGAAGTACCACGTGGACGCGGCGCACTACGAGACGATGGGCGTCGCCCTGCTGGACGCGCTGCGCAGCATCGCCGGCGACGGCTGGAACCTGGAGTACGACCAGGCCTGGCGGGACGCGTACGCGGCGATCACCGAGAAGATGCTGGCCGGCGCGGCGGCCGACGAGAACCCGCCGTACTGGCACGCCGAGGTGCTCACCCACGAACGGCACGGGCCGGACACGGCGGTGCTGACCGTCCGCGCCCTGCAGCATCCGCTGTCCTGGAAGGCCGGGCAGTACGTCAGCGTCGAGGTGCCCCGGCACCTGCCCCGGGTGTGGCGGACGTACTCGGTGGCGAACGCCCCGAACGACGACAACGTGCTGGAGTTCCACGTCCGTACGCCGGCCGGCGCGGGTTGGGTGTCGGGGGCGCTGGTGCGCCGGACGAGGCCCGGCGACCTGATCCGGGTGGCCGCGCCGATGGGCTCGATGACGCTGGACCGCGACTCGACCCGGGACATCCTCTGTGTCGCGGGCGGGGTCGGGCTGGCCCCGGTCAAGGCGCTGGTGGAGGAGTTGACCGTCGGGAACCGGACCCGCTGGGTGCACGTCTTCTACGGCGCACGCAACTGCGCGGAGCTGTACGGTCTGGCCGGCCTGGAGGAGCTGGTCGCCGCGCACCCCTGGCTGTCGGTGACCCCCGCGTGCAGCGACGACCCGGATTTCGACGGCGAGCAGGGCGACATCTCCGACGTGGTGACCCGGTACGGCCCGTGGACGGCGCACGACTGCTACGTCTCCGGTTCGGCCCCGATGGTCCGGGCGACCCTACGGGCGCTCGCCGAGGACGACGTCCCACCCCCGCACATCCGGTACGACACGTTCGGCAACCTGTAGCGACTTTCCTCCCCCGAAAGCCGGGTCGCGTGCCTCCGCCCCCTGGGGCACGCGACCCGGTCCCTCCTGACGGCGTCCCGCACCTGCCCCGCCGGACTCCGTCACGGGCCGGTCTCGCGGTACTCCTCGACGGGGACCAGCGGCACGCCGGGCGCCATCCGGTCGGTGTAGAGCCGCCCCTGCAGGTGGTCGACCTCGTGCGCGACCAGTCGGGCCATCCCGTACGCGAACGAGGTGATGATCCGGCTGCCGTCCCAGCGGGCGTGTTCCACGTCCACCCGCAGCGGCCGGGGGACCAGCCCCCGGTGGTCGGCGAAGGAGAGGCAGCCCTCGTACTGCTCCTCGGTGTCCGGGCTGGCGTCGACCACGCGGGGGTTGAGCAGCACCACCGGCGCGGCGGTCCGGTCTGCGGGGCGTACCACGGCAGCGGCGGCGTCGATGCCGACCTGCGGGGCGGCCAACCCCATCCCCGCGCTGAACGGGTGCAGCTCGTCGACCCGGGTCAGCAGGGCGGTGAGCCGGTCCACCACGTCCCGGGCGGCGGCGGCCTCCCGGGGCAGGTCGAAGGTACGGGCGGGGCGGCGCAGCAGGTCCGCGTCGCGGGGCAGCACGCCGAGGGCGCGCAGCCGGTCGCCGGCCCGGGCTGCGGCCAGCGCCCGATCCGCGTCGGCGGGCTCGCTGCGGAACCGCCACTGGAGGCGGTAGCGGGAGTTGAGCGGCGGGTCGTCGATGGACCAGTCGAAGACCGCCCGGTCGCCGCGGTCGTGCCGGCGTACGGGGGTGCGCAGCGGGCCCTCGTCGGCGGAGAGTGAGGTCTCCACGCCCCAGACCCGGGGGTCGAGCGCCGTCGGCAGGTCCAGCCGCACCGCCAGGTGGCGGGTGGGCAGGCGGACGGCCCGCTGGAACCAGGGGCCCCACTTCTCCCGTCCGACGTGGTACGCGTACTCGATCTCGGCGCGCTCGCCGGGGTGCAGCGGGAAGAGGCCGTCGGCGTTCTCGAAGAGCAGCCAGATCTCCTTGTACGCGTCCCGGTCGTGTTTGGCCCGCCAGTGCATCGGCTCGCGGCGGCCGCCGTCGTCCCGGTACGCCCGCAGTCGCAGCTCGGCGAAGGTGAGCGGATGCTCGCGGTGGTGCCGGTTGGAGCGCCCCGGGTCGTCGGGCCACCGGTCGACGGCCACCCGGACCAGGTGGCGGGTGACCGGTTCGGCGCCGACGTTGTGCAGTTGCCGGCGGACCAGGCAGCGGTAGCCGTCGTCGGTGTGGGTGAGGGTGGCGGTCTCGCGCTCGACGACCAGGCCGGTGCCCGGGGGGAGCCATTGCCCGGGCGGCGGCAGTTCCCGGTGCACGGGCGCGGCCCTGGCCTGGCGGAGCTGGTCGTACTCCCGGAAGCGCTGCCAGATCGCGCCGCTGGCGTCGAGGGCGGCCTCGGCGCGGCGGGCGAAGTCCTCGGTGGGTCGGTGTCGTCGTCCCTCGACGTGGCTGACGTACGACGGGTCGAAGCCCATCATGGTGGCGAGCTGCTTCTTGGAGAGTCCTCGCCCCGTCCGGTGCCGGGCCAACTCGGCGGCGAAGGACTCGGCGGCCCGCTCCAGGGGGGAGGTCGTCATCAGCTTCCTCACGGCCGGGACGACAAGTCTTCACGTTGGACCACCCACACCGCACCTCAACTGGCGCTTTGCCGACATTTGGCTTGACATCGCGCCGCGTTTCCTCCCGTACCGAGCGGGTAGTCCGCGGAGCCCGGGCCGGTCCGCCGCCAGCGACGTCGACGGAGTGACCCGGGCCTCTCCATCCGGCTTCGGTGAGCCTTCCCCCAGCCCGACAACTGTGGTTAGGCTAGCCTTAGTTCCACGGGCGGCTCTTCAGGCAGGGGGACCAGCAGGTGACAGCGGTGATGCCGAGGGGAGACCTCGCCCCGCCGCTCGCCCCGGTGACCGCCACCCTCCGGGCCATGTTCGGCACCGACGACCTGCCCGGCCTCGCGCCGGGCCTGACGGTCGCCGACGAGGCGGGCTGGAGCCCGGCGACCACCCTGGTCGACGGCACCCGGCTGCCCGAGTTCCTGCGTGCCGCGACCCGCCGCTGGGGCGGCACCCCGCACGCCTGCGCCGCGCTGGCCTGGAAGTCCTACAGCTACTGGGTCGCCCTGCCGGTGGTGCTCGGCTGGGCCTCGGCCCGCCGCGTGCCGCTGCTCGACCCGGCCGACGTGCTGATCCACTTCGAGGACCACACACAGCTGCTCACCATGGGCCTGCGCGGCTCGACCCGGGTGGCGGTGCTCCCGAACGACCCGCTGGCGCTCTCCGGGCTCCCGGAGGTCCGGGTCGTCGCCGACGAGACCGAACTGCTCCGGGTGCTGCGCACCTCACTGCTCGACGCGCATCTCTCCCCGGTGATCGCCGCGATCCAGGCGGAGGTCCGGGTCGGCGCCCGTACGCTGCTCGGCTCGGTCGCCTCCGGCATCGCGCACGGCATCCTGCGCGCGGCGGACGCCCTGCCGGGCTCCTCGACGCGGACCGTCGAGACCCTGCTGGACGCGCTCGATCTGGCTGACCTGGTCGAACTGGTGCCCGGCCCGGGGGGCGAGCCGACGGTGCAGCGGCGTACCTGCTGCCTGGCCTTCACCCTGCCGAGTCCCAAGGTCTGCCAGGGCTGCTGCGTCCGTCCCGCCTGACGGGCCACCGCCTCACCCGGTGAGCGGCCGGACGTCCCACACCCACAGCCCGCCGGTGAAGGTCGGGGTGATCCCGGTCAGCGCGGTCATCGCCGCCCGCAACTGGTCGGCGTGCTCCTGTCGGCCCAGGACGACCACTCCGGCCCGCCAGTACCGCAGGTCGGTCACGGCGGCGGCCCGGTCCCGTGCGGTGATCGGCGGAATCTCGCCGGTCTTCGCGACGTGCCCGAAGAAGTTGCTGGTCCGCCGGTACGGGGCGGTGAAGAGGGCGACGCCCGGCTCGGCCGCCCAGGGCCGGGTGTCCGGGTAGAGGAAGTAGCCGCGGGCCAGCGGCATCTCCAGCCCGGTCCGCGACGACCAGCGCAGCGGGTCGGCGTACGTGTTGTCAGGCAGCGGCAGGGTGACCACGCTGCGCCCGCCCGCCACGTACGGACGCCAGGCGCCGGAGGTGACGAAGGCGGGGGTCGGATCGAGGCGGGTGGTGGGCAGCGGGGTCGGCAGGAGCGGCAGCAGGGCCATCAGCAGCACGGTGACCGTGACGAAGTGGATCTGCCGTCGGGCGGCCGGGTGCTCGCGGGCCAGCCGGCGGGCCCGCTCCACGCCGAGCGCGAGCAGCACCCCGATGATCGGGGTGATCGCCAGCGACCAGCGGGTGGGGACCACCGAGTGCAGCAGCGGCAGGTTCTCCAGCACGGCCCAGGGGGCCGGGACCCCGGTGTCCCGGCCGTTGAGCTGGACCTCCCGCCCCAGCGAGAGCACCGCGAAGAGCAGGGCGAGCGCGGCGAGGCCGAGCACCAGCGCGTTGCGCCGCAGCCACCAGACCAGGGCCGTGACGAGCACGACCAGCGGCCAGCCGAAGAAGGCGTTCTCCTCGGTCGCGTTGCGTGCCAGCGGGGCGGCGGAGCGGGCGTCGCCGGCCAGCGACTCCCGGGACCAGGCGACGAACGCGGCGAGGTCGGTGCGGTAGCCGCGGATCAGCCGGGACAGCCCGTGGTACGAGCCGGGGCCGAAGAGCTGGACGTGGAGCGGGTACGCCAGCAGCACGGCGGAGAACGCGGCGGCCACCCCCAGCCCGGCGAGGAACGGCCGCCACCCGCGCCGCAGCTCGGGCCGGCCGACGGCGAGCGCGACGACCACCGCGCCCAGCGCGATCGCGGTCATCAGCAGGATCTCGAGGTTCAGGAACGCCTGCCAGACGATCAGCAGGCCGAGCAGGAGTCCGTTGCGCAGCCAGCGTCCGGGCTCGGCGAGGCGCAGGGTCCGCCAGGCGATCAACGGCACCACGAACTGGGCCACGATGTTCGGGTGGGCGTTGGCGTGCGACACCATCGCCGGGGCGAAGGCGCAGAACGCGGCCCCGAGCCAGGCCGGCCCCCGGGACCGGGCCACCACCCGGGAGAGGAAGAAGTACCAGCTCGCCCCGGTCGCGGCCATTCCGAGAGTGAGGAAGAGCAGGAACGACCACTGCGGTCCGAAAATGACCGTTACAGGGGTTAAGGGTATCGACACGGACAATACGGATGTATTTGCCATCAGGTTGACGCCGTCGGGCACATTCATCCGGTCCGAACCGAACGGGTAGGCGAATTCGGTCACGACGCGCGCGCCGTGCGCCATCATCCACTCGAACTGCGACTGGTCCGACCGGTTGTCCCGGAGCCCGCTGCCGGGCCGCAACCACAGACGCGCGGTCACCCAGAACGCCGCCAGCACGAAACTGAGCACCGCCGCGACGTCCCACCACCACCCCTCCCGCCGGTGTACGCCGTGGTCGTCGCCGGCCTCGGCGTTCCCGACGCCGGATCGTGTGACCCCGGGGTCCGATTCGGGAGTAGTCATGACAATTCAGAGCGTAGTTGACCTATGCCGGCGACGTGACATGTTTCGGGGTACTGCCGTACCATGTGCCGGGTTCGCCGACCGTCTATCACGCGCCCGGCCCCCGACCGCATTTCGGCCAACACGGTGCCCCGTTTCCTCCGCGCACCGTGCGGATGATTCACTCAGTCGGTTCAGGCGCAGATCGAGTCATACCGTGAGGAATCGACGCATGGCAGAAATCACTGGGGATCAGCGCGTCCAGTCGGAGGTGCTGGAGGGCCTGGCGACAGCCGTCAACCACCGCCGATGGTTCGTCGAACTGGCCGTGCCCCACCTCGGTGACAACCCCATCGAGATCGGCAGCGGCCTCGGCGACTACGCGCTGGAGTGGGCACGCCACGTACCCCGCTTCACCGCCACCGAGGCCGACCCGGACCGGCTGGTCCAACTCAAGGAACGCCTCGCCGACGAACCCACCATCGAGGTGCAGCAGATGCTGCTGCCGCACACCGGACGCGGCGACCACAGCGCGGCCGTGTCGTACAACGTGCTGGAGCACATCGAGGACCACGTCGGCGCGCTGCGCAGCATGCGCGACCTGGTCCGCCCGGGCGGCAAGGTGATCATCATCGTGCCGGCGTTCCAGTTCGCGATGAGCCCGGCCGACATCGCCACCGGCCACGTACGCCGCTACACCAAGAAGACCCTCGCCGCGGCGATGACCGAGGCGGGGCTGGCGGTCGAGACGATCCACTATGCCAACGCGCTCGGCCTGATCGGCTACTTCATGGCCACCAAGGTCTTCCGGCTGATGCCGAAGGAAGGCCCGATGGTGAAGGTCTACGACACCCTGGTCCTGCCCGCCACCAAGGCGGCCGAGCAGCGGGTACGCCCCCCGTTCGGCCAGTCGGTCTTCGCCGTCGCCCGCGTCCCGGGCTGACGCCGTACGACGAACGGGGCCCTCGCCGACGCGGAGGCCCCGTTGTCGCGTGACGGCTCGCGTCGGGTCACTCCTTGACGTGGAAGGTGGGGCGGATGACCGCCCGGGCCAGAGTGTGGAAGGCCAGGTTGAAACCGACGTAGGCGGGGCTGGCCCCCGGGCCGACGTCCAGCCGCTCGACGTCCACCGCGTGCACCGCGAAGACGTACCGGTGGGGGCGGTCACCGGGTGGCGGGGCGGCGCCGCCGTAGCCGGTGTCGCCGTAGTCGTTGCGGACGCTGAACGCCCCGCCGAGGTCGGCCTCCTTCACGCCGGTCGGCAGCTCGGTCACCGAGGAGGGCACGTCGACCAGCACCCAGTGCCAGAAGCCGCTGCCGGTCGGGGCGTCCGGGTCGAAGCAGGTCACCACGAAGCTCTGCGTCCCGGCCGGGAAGTCCGACCAGGCCAGGTGCGGGGAGACGTTCTCACCGCCGGCGCTGCCGTGCGCGTGGCGCGCGTCCATCGGCTCGCCGTTGCGCACGTCGTCGCTGGCGAGGTTGAACGACCCGACGGTCGGCAGCAGCTCGTACGGGTCCGGGGCGATCGGTCGTTCCAGGGTCATCGGGGGTCCTTCCGGTGCGCGTGACGTCCTGCGCCCTTCTTCTTACCCCGCCGACGCACCCCACCGAACCGGAAGCGCCGCGACGCCCAGATCCCCTCGCAGAATCCCTCCGCACCTACGAGCACCCTGGCGTGATCTTCAGGTCCGGACCTGCCGGCCGGCGCTCGATGGAGGTCCAGATGTCGGGGAGGTGATCGGGGCTCTGCACGCGGTACGGGCCGAGTCACCGGAGATCGAAGGCGAAGAGTTGCCCGCCGAACTGATGGAGGTCACCGGGCTCGGCCGGGAGCAGATCTCCACCGCCCTGCGCTACCACGCCAACCACTCCGCCGAGATCGACCAACTCGTCCGCGCCGACCACGAGGCCACCGAGCGGGAGGAACGCCTCTGGCAGGCCGAGCAGGGCCTACTGAAGCGCCACAGCGCATGACCGAGGCGGAGGGTGTGGGATTCGAACCCACGAAGACATCGCTGCCTTACCGGTTTTCAAGACCAGCGCCATCGGCCACTAGGCGAACCCTCCCGGACCGTCACCCCGAGGGGTCGGTCGGCGTCTAGTCTGCCACGGCCGCCGTACCGCCGAGCGGACCTCCCACCCCTAATCGACGGAACGCCGGGGTACGGACGACCGGACGATCGCCCTGATCACGGTGATCGTGGGCCGTCGGGGCGTCCACAGTGTCCGGTGGACCGGCGGTCGGTGCGCCGCCGGCACGCCCGGCGCCGTCTCGGACGACTCCGCGACCCCGCCGCCCCGCCGGATCCGCCCGAGGGCGGGAAATCCGACCCCGGCGTGGTGCGCGGGACGGATCGGGTAAGACTGGGCCATGCGCGCGATGACGATCCCGGAACCCGGCGGACCCGAGGCACTGGTCTGGGCCGAGGTGCCCGACCCGGAGCCCGGCCCCGGCGAGGTGGTCGTGGACGTGCGGGCCAGCGCGGTCAACCGGGCGGACCTGCTGCAACGGCAGGGCTTCTACCCTCCGCCGCCGGGCGCGCCGGCGTACCCCGGGCTGGAGTGCTCGGGCGTGGTCGGCGCGGTCGGCGCCGGGGTGACCGGCTGGGAGGTCGGGCAGGAGGTCTGCGCGCTGCTGGCCGGCGGTGGCTACGCACAGCGGGTGGCCGTGCCGGCCGGGCAGCTGCTGCCGGTGCCGGCCGGTGTCGACCTGGTGGACGCGGCGGCGCTGCCCGAGGTGGCCTGCACGGTCTGGTCGAACGTGGTGCGGCTGGCCCGGCTCGGCAGGGGCGAGACCCTGCTGGTGCACGGGGGCGGCAGCGGGATCGGCACGTTCGCGATCCAGTTCGGTGCCGCGCTCGGCGCGACCGTGGTGGTGACCGCCCGGGCCGCGAAGCACGAGCGGCTGCGCGAGTTGGGCGCGGCGCACACCGTCGACTACCGGGAGCAGGACTTCGTGGAGGAGGTCCGCCGGGTCACCGACGGCCGGGGCGCGGACGTCATCCTCGACATCATGGGCGCGTCGTACCTGGCGCGGAACGTGGCGGCGCTGGCCGACGGCGGCCGGCTGGTGGTGATCGGCATGCAGGGCGGCCGGAAGGCCGAGCTGGACCTGAGCGCGCTGCTGGCGAAGCGGGCCTCGGTGGCGGCCACCGCGCTGCGCTCCCGCCCGCTCGACGACAAGGCGGAGATCGTACGCGGGGTCCGCGAGCAGGTCTGGCCGCTGGTGGAGTCGGGGGTGGTCCGGCCCGTCGTGGACCGGCGGCTGCCGATGACCGACGCGGCGCAGGCACACCGGCTGGTCGAGTCGAGCGACCACCTCGGCAAGGTGCTGCTCACTCTCGGGTGACGTCGGCGCGGGGCAGCACCAGCCGGGCGCCCGGCCCTTCGCCGGCCAGCGAGTCCTCCGGGTTGTTGAGTTTGCAGCGCTGCAACGACAGGCAGCCGCAGCCGATGCAGCCGTCCAGGTCGTCGCGGAGCTTGCCGAGCAGGCGGATCTTCTCGTCCAGCCGTTCCCGCCAAGCGCTGGAGAGCGCCGCCCAGTCGTCCGGGGTGGGGGTGCGCGAGGAGGGCAGCGAGTCCAGCGCCTCGCGGATCTCCTCCAGCGAGATGCCGACCTGCTGGGAGATCCGCACGAACGCCACCCGGCGCAGCTCGGTCCGTGCGTACCGGCGCTGGTTGCCGCCGGTGCGTTCGGCGCGGATCAGGCCGAGCCGCTCGTAGTAGCGCAGCGCCGAGGGTGCCACCCCGCTGCGGGCGGAGAGCTGGCCGATGGTGAGTGATTCGTGCATCAGTCGCCTTGAGTTGAAGTGAACTTCAACTTGCAGGCTAGCCGCATGACGACCACGACCGCCACCGCACCGCCGGGCCCGGCCCTGCCCGCCCCGGTCGCCGCCCCGCTGGAACGGCTCCGTGCCGGCCGCGAGTTCGGCGCGAACGTCTACCGTGCTCTGGGTGCTCTACGACCGCGTCCTGCGGATCACCCCGGAGACCGCGGACGACCCGGACCGGGACCGCTTCCTGCTCTCCAAGGGGCACGCCGTCGCCGGCTACTACGCGGTGCTCGCCGCCAAGGGCTTCCTGCCCGACCACTGGCTCGACGACCAGGGCGGCCCGGACAGTCGCCTCGGCGACCACCCCGACCGACTGCTCGTCCCCGGCGTGGAGATCGGCTCCGGCTCGCTCGGCCACGGCCTCGGCCTCGGCGTCGGCACCGCGCTCGGGCTGCGGGCCCAGGGCCGCACCGACCCCCGGGTGTACGTACTGCTCGGCGACGCCGAACTCGACGAGGGCTCCAACCACGAGGCGATCGCGTACGCCGGCGCGACCGGGCTGGTCAACCTGACCGCGATCGTGCTGGACAACCGCTCGGCGAGCCACGGCTGGCCGGGCGGGGCGGCCAGCCGGTTCACCGTCAACGGGTGGACCGCCGCCACCGTCGACGGGCGTGACCACGACGCCCTGCACACCGCCCTGACCGGGCACGACCCACACCGGCCGCACGTCGTCGTCGCGGTCGTCACCGACGGGGAGCAGCCGTGATGCGGGAGACCTTCATCGACACCATGACCGGTCTGCTCGCCGAGGACCCGCGTACGGCGGTGGTGCTGGCGGACATCTCCGCCGCGTCGTTCGCCCCGGCCGCGCGCCGCCACCCCGACCGGGTGCTCAACGTCGGCATCCGGGAGCAGTTGCTGATCGGGGTGGCCGGCGGGCTGGCGTTGACCGGGCTACGGCCGGTGGCGCACAGCTACGCGCCGTTCCTCATCGAGCGGGCGTACGAGCAGATCAAGCTGGACCTCGACCACCAGGGGGCGGAGGCGGTGCTGGTCGGCATCGGGGCGTCGTACGACCGGGCGGAGGCGGGTCGCACCCACCTGAGCCCCGCCGACGTGGCGCTGATCGACAGCCTGCACGGCTGGACCGTGCACGTCCCGGGGCACCCGGGCGAGGTGGCGCCGCTGCTGCGTGCGGCGGTGGCCGCGGACTCGTCGGCGTACCTGCGGCTCTCCACCCAGCGCAACACGCGGGCGTACCCGGGCGGCGGCGACCTGCGGGTGGTGCGCGACGCCGGGCCCGGCGCGACGCTGCTGGTGGCGGTCGGGCCGGTGCTCGACGCCGCGCTGGCGGCGGTGGCCGACCTGCCGGTGACGGTGGCCTACACCCACCGGCCGCGCCCGTTCGACGTCGCCGGCCTGCGGGCGCTGGCCGGCACGGAGGTGGTGCTGGTGGAGCCCTACCTGGCCGGCACCTCGGCGCGGGTGGTGTCGGAGGCGCTCGCCGACCGGCCGCACCGGCTGCTCAGCCTCGGCGTGGGCCGGGCGGAGCTGCGGCGGTACGGCACGGCCGAGGACCATACCCGCTGGCACGGGCTGGACGCGGCCGGCCTGCGCCGGTCGGTCGACAGCTTCCTCGGCGAACTGTCAGCGGTCAGCTGACCCGGCGACGTGTCAGCGGTGGGCTGAGCCGGCGGGACGGCGGCGGGTGCGCTCCCGGCCGAGGATCCAGAGCGCCTCGACGCCGTCCTTCCAGGTGATCTTCTTGCCCTCCTCGCGACCGCGCGCCCGATAGCTGATCGGCACCTCGTACGGGCGGATCCGGCGGCGCAGCAGCTTGCCGGTCACCTCCGCCTCCATGCCGAAACCACGGGAGCGGACGTCGAGGGAGCGGTACAGCTCGACCGGCATCAGCTTGAAGCAGGTCTCCAGATCCCCTATGTACGAGTTGAACAGCACGTTGGCGGCCATCGTGACGCCCTTGTTGCCCATCACGTACCAGAAGCTGTAGGCGCTGTGGCTGCCGAAGGTCCGATTGCCGTAGACGACCGTGGCGCGGCCGTCGAGGACCGGGTCGAGCAGCCGCGGGATGTCCTGCGGGTCGTACTCCAGGTCGGCGTCGAGGATGACCATGTACTCACCCTCGGCGCTGTCCACCGCCGTCTTGATGGCCGCGCCCTTGCCCGCGTTGCGCTGGTGGGTGATCACCCGCAGCCGCGCGTCGTCGGCCCGACCGAGGATCTCACCGGTGCCGTCCCGGCTGCCGTCGTCGACCACGACCAGCTCGATCTCACACGGGTAATCGACCGCCAACGCCTGCTTGAGGGCGTCCGCGATGCGTTCTTCCTCGTTGTAGACCGGCATGAGGATCGAGAGCTTCACGGGGATCGTCTCCACGGTGGGCACAGTAAGTCGGACATAGCCTAGCCTGGCTGGCCAGCCAGGTGGACCCCGCCACCATCGGCGTCCGGCACCCGCCCATTCAGGCGGATGGTGTTTACTTCCGCCCATGTCGGCAGCCGGCTCCCTGCTCGTGGTGGCACCCGTCGCCGCGTTCGTCCTGCTCGTCTCGGTGCTCCGGCCCCGCGACAGCGACGTGGTCGCGCCCCTGCGGCTGGCCGTCGTCCGCGCGGCGCTGTCGACCGGTTGCTACGCCGTGGCCGTCGTGGAGCTGCTCGGCGCGGCGGGCGCGCTCACCGCGCCGGCCTTCGCGCTGGCGTGGCTGCTCTTCCTCGCCGCCACCGTGACCGCCGCCCGGGTGCGGGCCCGGCGCGTCGCGGCCGGTGGCCCGGTCGCCGCCGCCCGCGTGCCGACCCTGGTCGGCGCGGCCACCGGGGCGGCAGCCCCGCCCGCCGGTCCGCCGGACCCCGGCCCGACGTCCGCGCCCGGCGGGCTCGCGGCGGCACCGGCCGGCCCGCGCGCCCGGCTGGCCGACTTCCGGCGTACGGCGGGGCGGGCCGAGCGGCTGCTGGCCGGCACGGTCGTCGGGGTGGTGCTGGTGGAGCTGCTCGTCGCGCTCCTCGCCGAGCCCAACAACTACGACTCGCAGACCTACCACCTGCCCAAGGTGGAGCACTGGGTGGCGCAGGGCAGCCTCGACTTCTGGCCGACCGCGATCCACCGGCAGGTGACCATCCCGCCCGGCGCGGAGTACCTGCTGCTGCACCTGCGACTGCTCACCGGCGCCGACGCGCTGCACAACCTGGTCCAGTGGGCGGCCGGGATCGGCTGCCTGGTGGCGGCCACCCGAGTCGTCGCCCAGCTCGGCGGTGGCCGGCGGGCCCAGCTGCTCACCGCCTTCCTGCTCGCCACCACGCCGATGGTGGCGCTCCAGACGACCAGCACCCAGACCGACCTGGTCGCCGCCGCCTGGGCGGCCTGCGCCGGGACGCTGGCCCTGGACGGGCTGCGCCGCCGCGCCGGTCGGGGCGATCTGCTGGCGCTCGGCGCGGCCACCGGGCTCACCGCGCTGACCAAGACCAGCGGCCTGATCGCGGTCGGCCCGCTGCTGGTGCTCTGGGGGATCGCCCAGCTCCGGCTGGCCTTCCGCCCCGCCGACGCCGGTCCGGACGGCGGTGCCCGGCCGGTGCGCGGGCCGGGCCCGCGAGGCGAGGCGGGCACCGCGCCGAGGTCGATGGCCCGGCCGGTGGCCGGGATGACCCGCACGGTCGCCGGGTCGCTGCTGGTGCTGCTGGTCGCGGCGGCGGTGGTCGGCCCGTTCCTGGCCCGGGTGACCGCCGAGTTCGGGCACCCGCTCGGCCCGCCCCGGCTGCGCGAGTCCATCCCGATGGAACGGCACGACCCGGCCTCGGTGCTGGTCAACGCGCTGCGCATCGGGCACACCGCGTTCGACACCCCGCTCGCGCCGCTGCGCACCGGCAGCGCGGAGGCGATCATGGCGGGCTCGCGGGCGCTCGGCGTCGACCCGCAGGACCGGGACATCACCTTCGGCCGGGAGGTCTTCCCGGTGCCGGCCTGGTACCCGGACGAGGACCGGGTGGCGTTCCCGCTGGCCGGTTCGCTGGCCCTGCTCGGCGCGGTGTTCGCGCTGGCCCGGCCGGGCCGGATCAGCCCGGAGCGGGCCGGGGCGCTGCGGGCGTACGCCACTGCGGTCGTGATCGCCGTCGTCCTGCACACCGCAATGATCAAGTGGCAGACCTGGGGCAACCGGCTGCTGCTCTACGCGCTGGTGGCGGCGGTGCCGCTGGCCGGGCTCTGGCTGGACGCGCTGTTCCGGCGGCGGCTCGCCCCGGGCCGCCGTTCGGTGGCGGCGTCGCTGGCGGTGACCGTGCTGGCCACCTCCGCCCTGGCCGGGGTGCTGGCCCTGTCGTACGGCTTCCCGCGCCGGCTGGTCGGGGCCGGCTCGGTCTTCACCACCTCGGAGTGGGACACCCGGTTCCTGCGCCGGCCGCAGTGGGCCGAGGAGTTCCGCTGGGCCGCCGACGCGGTACGACGGGACGGCGCGCGCCGGATCGGGCTCGTCCAGCAGAACGACAACTGGGAGTACCCCTGGTGGTTGCTGCTGCGCGACGCTGACGGCCGCCCGCCGGAGCTGGTGGCGTTGCAGTCGGTGCTGCCCGACCGGCCGCCGGCCGATCCGTCGACGGTGGACGCGATCGTCTGCACCGGCAACCGCCCGGCCTGCCTGAAGCTGGTGCCGACAGGCTGGCGGGTCGAGTACCGCGACTACGTCGGCTACGCCCTGCCACCCGGCCGCTGACCCCCGCGTCGCCCGGCTGGTGGGCCCGGCGGCGCAGATGACGGAAACCTTTCCGAGAGACATTCACATGGCTGCGTCACCGGCGCTACCTTCCGGTAACTCGATCGACGTCCCGCGATCGAGTACGAAAGGAGTGCGTCGATGC
Organism: Micromonospora halophytica; assembly: GCF_900090245.1. Taxonomy (GTDB): domain Bacteria; phylum Actinomycetota; class Actinomycetes; order Mycobacteriales; family Micromonosporaceae; genus Micromonospora; species Micromonospora halophytica. Next base: position 318,836 of record NZ_FMDN01000005.1, on the reverse strand, counting down.
CTGGCACCCCCACCCGGCGCGCACCGGTGGTCCGGCGGCGTCACCTCGCCGTCGTCACCGCCGCCGCCCTCGTCCTGCCCATGCTGCTCGGGCCGGTGTCCCCCGCCGCCGCCGACGACCGTCCGACCGTCCAGCCACTCCCGACGAACCTCGAAGCGGTCCGCGCCGCCGAGGCCACCGCGCTCTACGGCTCACCGGAGATCCGGCCGCTGGAGCAGCGCCGCACCGCCCTGGTGACGATGGGCGACAGCGAAATCTCCGGCGAGGGCGTGGGCAACTACGTCCCCGGCACCCACGAGCCGGGCAACTGGTGCGACCGCTCGTACGACCAGGCGGTCTTCCGCACCGGCATCCCCGCCGACGAGAAGTACAACATCGCCTGCTCCGGGGCCACCCCGTGGAACCTGATCGCCGGCGGCCCCACCCAGCACAACGAGCTGAACCAGGGCGACCACCTGGCGATCAAGGCGCGCAACACGCACGTCCGGCTGATCTGGGTGGTGGTCGGCGCCAACGGGGACGGCACCATCCAGTTCGGACCTGTCGCCACCGACTGCGCGGTACGCCGGGTCTTCTTCCAGGGCCCCTGCTACCCGACCTACACCGACCAGTGGACGATCCGCACCGACGGCAGCCGTCGCGCCGTCGAGGAGGCGCTCACCGCCATCCGCCGCACCATGACGGACGCCGGCTACCTGCGCTCCGACTACGAACTGGTGCTGATGTCGTACCCGAGCCCGGGCAGCCCGGACGTGGAGGACAACCCGAACTTCCCCGGCTGGTACGCGGGCGGCTGCCTGCTCTACCTGGCCGACACGGCGTTCGCCCGGAACAAGGCGGTGCCGATGTTCGAGACGGCGCTGCGCGCGGCGGCGGCCAACACCGGCACCCGCTACCTGGACGCCAGCCGCCTGTTCCACGGCCACGAGGTCTGCACCGACGTCACCGCGGTGCGCGGCCTCTACATCGAGGTGGGGATCTGGGACGAGAACGCGGCCCGGCAGTCGTTCCACCCGAACGCCCGCGGGCACGGCATGTTCGCCCAGTGCGTCACCCAGTTCTGGAACGCGGGCCACCAGCGGGCCACCTGCGTCGACCCGGCCAGCACCGGCAGCGGCGTGCTGTACCCCGGGCTGTTCGAGTTCAAACAGCTGCGCAACGCCGCCACCGGCACCTGCGTCGACGGCAAGGGGTACGACTCGCGCAACGGCACCGTCCAGCAGTCGTACGCCTGCCACGGCGGGCGCAACCAGGGTTTCTGGTACGATCCGACCCGCCGGTCGCTGCACACGGAACTGTCCCACGACCGCTGCCTGGACGTCGCGGGCGCCTCGTTGACCGCCGGCACCGCGGTCAACGTGTACGACTGCCACGGCGGGAGCAACCAGCAGTTCGTCCTCGCCGGTAACCAGCTCAAGCCGGCCGGCGCGACGAACCTCTGCGTGGCCTTCGACAACCCGTGGTTCGGCACCCCCCGGCTGCGGCTCGCCACCTGCTCCACCAGCACCCGCCAGCAGTGGTCCTTCGAGTCCCGGTCGTTCGCCGACCCCGTCGGGTACGGCCACGACGACTTCATCGGCTCCCGGGTCTACTGAGCGACGCGGGGGAGCCGGCGCGGGCCGCCGCGCCGGCTCCCCCGCCGCGGCCCGCCGGAAAACCCGGCGGGCCGCGGCGGTCACTTCTGCTTCAGCGGGACCACGATGAGCCGCGCGACGCTGGCGTCACCGTCCTTCGCCCCGGCGACGCCGACCGTCGTACCGACCCCGAGGTCGCCGGCCTGGATGGTGGTCCGCCGCTCGACCACCCGCAGCTTGTCGCCGAGGGTCCAGGTCAGGGTGAAGCCGTCGGCGGACTTCACGGTCACCGAGTCGCCGTCGATCGCGGTGACCTCACCGCGCTGCACCACGACGGTCTTCGTCCCGCCGTCCTTCGTCTGCACGACGGCCTCGCCGTGCAGGGTGTTCCGGCGCAGCAGCACCCGGGCCTGCCGCCGCTTTCGCCACTCCTCGGCCCGCTCACCGCGGGTCTTGTCCGCCGGGGCGGCCGACGACGGCGCGGGCGCGGCCGCCTGCACGTCCAACTCGGACGGGTCGAAGCCCAGCGCGGCGAGCGCCTGACCCTCGGCGCCCAGCGCGGCGGCCACCTCGACCGCGGCGGCGGTCGAGGCGTCCTGGGTGACCTGCGCCGGACCGCAGCCGGCGACACCCAGCGCGATCGCCGCGAGCAGCGACGTGGTGCCGACGGCGAATCTCTGACGTGCCATGACTCTCCCTCTCGTCCGTGGTGCGCCCAGCGTCGCGTACCCGGGTGGGCGCAGCGTCAGGCCGATGTTCGGGTCAGGTAAGGATCAGCGGGCAGCCGGACGGTGAACGCCGCCCCGCCCTCGGCGGCGTGCCCGGCGATGATCTGTCCGCCGAGCCGGCGGACCAGTCCGGCGGCGAGCGCCAGCCCCAGCCCGCTGCCGACCTTCCGCACCCCCCGGTAGCGCTGGTGCAACGCGCCCCGCTCGAAGGCCACCGCCAGGTCGTCGTCGGTGAAGCCGGGTCCACCGTCACGGACCTCCACGATCCCGCCGGCCGCCGGCACCGGACCGGCGGGCCGGACCGCGAGCACCACCGACGCCCCCGGCGGTACGACCCGCAGCGCGTTCTCCAGCAGCCCGTCGACCACCTGCCGGATCCGCCCCGGGTCGGTGTACGCGGGCACCGGCGCGTCCGGCACCTCCACCCGGAACGGCACGCCGACCGCCGCGCACCGGTCGGACCAGGTGCGCTCGGCGTCGGCGGCCAACCGGGCGAGGTCGACCGGTACCGGTTCCAGCGGGAAGTCCGCCGCCTCCAGCCGGGCCAACGCCAGCAGGTCGCTGACCAGCCGGTCGAGGTGTTCCGCCTCGGCGAGCATGGTGCGGCCGGTGCCGGGCGCCTCGTCCGGGCCGACCACCCCGTCGGCGAGCGCCTCGGCGTACCCGCGGATCGCGGTCAGCGGGGTGCGCAGCTCGTGCGAGACGGAGAGCAGGAACTCCCGTTGCCGGCCCTCGCTGGTGGCCAGCGCGGCGGCCAGCCCGTTCAACGCGTACGCCAGGTCGGCCACCTCGTCCGGCGGCTCCACCGGTACGCGCACCGCCCGGTCACCGGCGCGCAGCCGGGCGGCGGCGGTGGCGGCGTGCCGGATCGGCCGGGCCAGCCGGCGGGCCAGGAGGAGGGCGGCCACCACCCCGGCGGCGAGCCCGGCGAGCAGCGGCAGCCAGAGACTGCGGAGCACCTGCCGCCACGGGCCCTCGGTGGTGGCCCGGGTCAGCACCACACCGCTCCCGCCGGGCAGGGCCCGCCCCTCGACCAGGGCCCGTTCCCCGTTCACCAACCGGCGGCCGGAGACGTCCCGGCCGGCGGCGATCCGGTTCACGACCTGCCGGGGCAGGCCGGGGCGGTCCGCCGTACCGCCCTGCACCACGTACACGTCGATCTCCTGCTGGCGGAGCTGGCGGATCAGCCGCTCCCCGGCGGCGTCGCGTTGGCGGCTGGGGCGGACCCGGAGCACGTCGGCGGCGAGGCGGGCCTGGGCGGCGAGCGCCTCGGAATCCCGGCGCTCCACGCCGCGTACCGCGAGGGGGACCGCGACCAGGGCGGTGACCAGCACGGAGACCAGCGCCACCGCGCAGGTGACGAGGATGGCGCGGGTGGTCAGCGTGCCGGCGAAGCGGCGGCGCGGGGGCGGCGGCGCCGGGCGGGCGCCGATCACCGGCAACGCGACCGTGGGTCCGTGCGCCCGCTCCGGCCCGGCCACCGACGGCCGGAAACCGCCGGGCGGGTGCGGGCCGGCGGGCGGGTGCGGGCCGGCGGGCGGGTGCGGGCCGGGCCGGTGGTGCGGGTCGGGTTCAGGCATCGGCCGCGTACCCGACGCCGCGGTGGGTGCGGATCACGCTGGCGTCGCCGAGCTTCGCGCGGACCTGCGCGACGTGCACGTCGACCGTGCGGGTGCCGGCATGCGCGGCGTACCCCCAGACCCCGGCCAGCAGTTCCTCCCGGGTGAAGACCCGGCCGGGACGGGCCATCAGGTGGGCCAGCAGGTCGAACTCCGTGGAGGTGAGCTGCACGGGGCTGCCGGCGGCGGTGACCGCGCGGCGGGCCGGGTCGAGGGTGACCGGCCCGACCGTGCGGGGGCGGTCCACCCCCTCGGGCACGCCGCCGGTGCGGCGCAGCACCGCGCGGACCCGGGCGACCAGCTCCCGAGGGCTGAACGGCTTGGTGACGTAGTCGTCCGCGCCCAGTTCCAGGCCGACGATCCGGTCGACCTCGTCGTCGCGGGCGGTGAGGAAGATGACGGGCGTCCAGTCACCTGTCTCCCGTAGCCGGCGACAGATCTCGGTGCCGGCCATGCCGGGCAGCGCGATGTCCAGCACACAGGCCACCGGTCGCAGCCGGCGGGCGGCGGCCAGCCCGGCCGTGCCGTCCCGCTCCAGGTGGACGCCGAAGCCCTCCCGGGCCAGGTAGAGCCGGACCAGGTCGGCGATGGCCGGCTCGTCCTCGACGACGAGGACGAGCCCACGCTGCGGGGCGTCGGCGGTCACCGGCCCATGATGACCGACCGCCGGTCACCACCGGCGTACGGCCGTGTTCGGGTCAGGTAAGGATGCGGTCAGCGGGCCGGCACGGGGCGCAGGCCGGGGCCGGCCGTGGCGGGCGTCTCCCCGATGGTGGCGACCACCCGCTCCTTCGCCGGGCGCAGCCGGGTACGGAAGGCGTGGTGCAGCAGGGTGTCGAGCTGCCAGACCTGCTTCGGGTGCTGGGTGTGCACGACGAACCGCTCACGGACCCCGTCGATCGCGGTGGCGGCCAGTTCGACGGACTGGGAGCGGGGATCAGGGCTCCAGGTCACGTTGCTCAGCTCGCGCAGCTCGGTGTTGAGGTGCAGGCGGAGCCGGTGCAGCACCCGCGTCTGCTGGGTGACCACCATCCGGCGGTGGGTGAGCAGGAGCAGGTACCCGCCGACGACCGGCCGGTCGGGTCGGCTGCACCGGGCGACCAGGATGGTGGCGTCGCCGGAGCCGACGCACTGCCGGAACACCGGCATGTGCCGACTCACCGTCTGGACCGCCAGTCCGGTCTCGGCGGCGGCGGGGAGGAACGTTCGCGAGAAGACGTCCATGCCCTGCCCAACGAGCCGTGACCTGGGGTGACGTGGGTCACTGCCAACCTTTTGGAAGTTCCATGCCCCCTGTCGCACCGCCTGTGCGACGTCCGGGGCCGCCGCCCCGAGGAGGTTTCACCTACCGGACCGAGCGGGCCACCTTCGACCACAGGACCCGCACCCAGGGCCGGCTCCGCGTGACCGTGGTCGAGCCGTACCGGGTGGACAGCGGTTCGACGTCGAGGTAGTTGCTGTCGATGTTGATCCGGACCCCGCCCCAGGTCTCGTGGTGGTCGCCCTGGTACTGCTTCATCCGCTGCTTCGGCTGCCAGTACGACGAGGGGATGCGGGAGTCGGCGGTGGTCTGCACGCCGTCCCAGTTGGCGAAGTCCAGCAGGTCGGGGCGGGCGTGCCCGCGCTGCGCGTACGCCCCGACGTGGTCGGCGAGGCCGGCGGAGGCGACGTTGGTGTAGAGGCCGGACAGGAAGCCGTGGTCGTGCAGCCGGCCGGTCCAGGCGCTGCTGAACTGCAGCACCGCGGTGGAGCAGGCCGCGTCGCCCGCCGGGTAGCGCTCCATGTCCAGGATGATCGTGCTGCGCGGGGCGAGCCCGAGGTTGCGCGCCTTCGCCACCGCGTCGTCGGCCGCCGCCCGGCCCTGGGCCGCCGCCTGGGCCGGGTCGATCCGCCGGCTGTACGACGAGCAGGGCGCCTGGAGCCCGACGTAGAGCGGGAAGAACCGCCAGCCCTTGGCCTGCTGCCTCGACACCCAGTCCCGGGTCAGGTTCGCCTGGGCGCAGCCCCGGTTGACCCCGCCGATGTAGATGCCGACCGCACGGTACGGCGACTGCAACCACGCGGTCATCGCGGCGTCCGAGGGTGCGGCGCAGGTGTCGAAGCCGAGCCCGGTGAAAGCGCCCGGGTGCGGCCCGGTGTAGCCGGCGGCCCGCGCCGGTGCGCCCGTGGCCGGGACCGCTGCGGTCGCGAGGAGCATCCCGGCCACGGCGGCGGTGAGCATCCGGCGGGCGGCCCGACGCAGACCCGACGGAGTGGAGGTGATGGCCACGGATTCCCCGTTCTGGTGAAGGTCGTGGGACGACGGAGCGGGCGTGGACACGCGCTCAACACCGACCGAGGGGCAATCCTGCCTGGCCCACGACATGCTGTCCATCCCGCCGACGTCCTGTTCGGACCCGGCCCGGACGTCAGATCCGCGGGCCGGGCCGCGGACGGTCAGACCGGCAGCGGCTCGAAGAGTTCACCGAGCCAGCCCGGGACCGCCTCGGCGTACTCGGCGCGGGCCGGATCCGGGGTGTCCAGGGCACGCCGCCAGGAGAGCGACCGGCTGACCACGGTGACCCGCATCGCCAGCCCGGCCGCCTCGCCTAGACTCGCCCGGTCGTGCCGGTCGGTCCACGCCTCCAGGTACGCGTCGCGCAGCCGCAGCAGCGCCACATCGCCCGGGCCGAGCCCGAAGGCGTACGCCACCGAGCGGAGCGTCACCAGCAGGGTGCCGAAGGGGTGGGCGACGGAGGCGTCGCCCCAGTCGAAGAAGCGGTAGTCGTCGCCGGCGACGAAGACGTTGCCGTCGTGCAGGTCGTCGTGCTGGACGCTGGCCGGCACGCCGTACTCCGCCAGCCGCCGGCAGAGCCCGGCGAACTCGTCCCGGTACGCCCGCAGCCGCTCGTGTGACTCGGCGGTGAGCCCGTCCGGCGTGCCGAGCAGCAGCGCCGCGTCGTCGTCGAGCAGTTCGGCGTAGAGCGCCGGCAGCCGCTGCGGCCGATGGTCGGGCACCCCGGCGTCCAGCAGCGCGCGGGCGTGCGGGGCGACCGCGAGCTGGAGTGCGGCGTACCGGGGCAGCAGCCGCTCCCAGTACGACAGGTCCTTCCCCCCGGCCAGGGTGTCGCGCAGGCTCGGGCCCCCGTCGGGGAGCAGGGACCAGCCCCGGCGGGTGTCGACCGCGATCGGATCGAGCACCCGGCCCGGGGCGATCCGGGCCAACTCGGCCAGCAGCGCCGCCTCGTGCCGGGTGCCCGGGTTGTTGGCCTTGAACCAGGCGTCACCGGCGTCGGTGGGCACCCGCCAGACCAGCGACCAGGGGCGTACCCGGGGCTCGACCGGGCCGGTGACCCGGCGGCCGTGCCGGCCGAGCGCGGCGGCGATCCAGGCGAGCGCGGCGTCGCGCCACAGCGGGTCCGACCAGTCGGAAGCGGGGGCAGTTGTCACGGTCCGCAGGCTAGGCGGCGCACCCCGACGGCGGCCAGCGAATTCAGAGCAGCTCGACGATGGTGGCGTTGGCCATGCCGCCGCCCTCGCACATGGTCTGCAGGCCGTACCGGATGCCGTTGTCCCGCATGTGCGCCAGCATGGTGGTCATGATCCGGGCACCGCTGGCGCCCAGCGGGTGGCCGAGGGCGATCGCCCCGCCGCGCGGGTTGAGCCGCTCCGGGTCGGCCTCGGTCTCCGCCAGCCAGGCGAGCGGCACCGGGGCGAACGCCTCGTTCACCTCGTACACCCCGATCTCCTCGATGCCCAGCCCCGCACGGCGCAGCGCCTTCGCGGTGGCCGGGATCGGCGCGGTGAGCATGGCGACCGGGTCATCGGCGGCCACCACGGCGGTGTGCACCCGGGCCAGCGGCCGCAGGCCGTGCCGGCTGGCCCACTCGCTGGTGGTGACGGCGAGCGCGGCGGCCCCGTCGGAGATCTGCGACGCGGAGCCGGCGGTGACCACGCCGTCGGCGCGGAACGGGGTCTTCAGCTCGCCCAGCTTCTCGAGCGTGGTGTCCCGCCGGATGCCCTCGTCGGCGGCGAACCTGCCACCGTCGGCGAGCGCCACCGGGGCCAGCTCCGGGTCGAACGCCCCGGCGTCCTGCGCGGCGGCCGCCTTCTCGTGGCTGGCGAGCGCGAACTCGTCGAGCTGGGTACGGGAGAAGTGCCAGCGGGCGGCGATCAGCTCCGCCCCGACGCCCTGGTTGAACGGGAGCGGCTGGTCGTCGGCGAAGCCCTCGACGCCCCGGTACCGCTGGCGGACCTGATCGCTGAAGGGCACGCCGTCGGCGACGCTGGAGCCCATCGGCACCCGGGTCATCGACTCGACCCCGCCGGCGACCACCAGGTCGGCCTGGCCGGAGAGCACGGTGGCGGCGGCGAAGTGCAGCGCCTGCTGGCTGGAGCCGCACTGCCGGTCCAGCGTGGTGCCGGGGACCGACTCGGGCCAACCGGCGGCCAGCACGGCGTTGCGGGCGACGTTCCAGGACTGCTCGCCGACCTGGGAGACGCAGCCCCACACCACGTCGTCCACCTGGCCGGGGTCGATCCCGGTGCGTTCGGCGAGGGCGCGCAGCACGTGCGCCGAGAGGTTGACCGGGTGCACGGTGGCCAGGCTGCCCTTGCGCCGCCCGACCGGGGTGCGTACCGCGCCGACGATGACTGCGTCACTCATGACTACTCCCCGGTAACTTAGGCTGCCCTCGATCGTACGTCCTGCACCGGCGGATCGTCCTCCCCCGGGCTGGCATGCTGGTCCGGTGCAGCCCTCATCGTCCCCGCCCCACCAGTGGCGGATACCGCCGGCCCTTCCCGTGGTGAAGCTGGTCGGCGCGGCCGCGCTGGCCGGGCTCGGCCTGATCCTCCACGAGGGCGACCGGGTGCAACTGGCGCTGGCGCTGGTGACCGCCGCCGGACTGGCCGCCTGGGCGCTGCGCGACCTGCTCGCCCCGGTACGCCTCGCTGCCGACCTTGACGGCGTCACCGTGGTGCACGGCTTCGCCGGCCGGCGGCGGCTGCCGTGGGCCTCGGTCGAGGCGATCACGGTCCAGCGGCGTACCCGGTTCGGGCTGGCCGCCGAGACGCTGGAGATCGACGCCGGGGAGTCGCTGCATCTCTTCGGCCGGTACGACCTGGACGCCCCGCCCGACGAGGTGGCCGAGACGCTCCGGGCCGCCCGACCCGGCTGAACCGACCCGTCGCGGGCCGGACCGCGCCGGCGTGCAGCTCGCGGGGCGCCGGGCCGGGGCTCAGCCGGCCAGCGCGGCCGTCCGGACGATCGCCAGGCCGAGCAGCGCCACCAGGATGACCGCGGTGCCCACCGACTGGAACACCGACCGCCGCATCCGCGGCGCGTACGCCAGCACCCAGGCCATCGCCGCGCCGGTGACCAGCCCGCCGACGTGCCCGGGGATCGAGATGCCCGGCACGGTGAAGGTGAAGATCAGGTTGATCACCAGGATCGGCACGATCGCCGAGGTGTCCCGGCCCAGCCGGCGCATCAGCACGAAGACGGCGGCGAAGAGCCCGAAGATCGCCGTGGAGGCACCGGCCGACGCGGCGTTCGGGCTGCTGAACAGGTACGCCGCGACGTTGCCGCCGAGCCCCGCGACCAGGTAGAGCGCGAGGAATCGCAGCGGCCCGAGCAGGGCCTCCAGCTCCCGCCCCAGCACCCAGAGCGCCCACATGTTCAACAGCAGATGCACCAGGCCGTAGTGCAGGAACATCGCGGTGACCAGCCGGTACCACTCGCCGGTGACGATGCCCTCCACCGGGAACCGCGGCGGCCACTCGGCGAGCACCGCGCCCCACTGGGTCAGCGGGGTGCCGCCACCGAGCAGACCACCGAGCCCGCCGCCGGCCATCGAGTCGCCGCCCCCGTCGCTGGCGATGGAGAGCACCATCATCAGCAGGTTCAGCGTGATCAGCGTCCGGGTGACGAGGCCGCGACGGCCGGCGGCACCGCCACCGAAGGCGGTACGCGCCGGCCGCACGCTGCGGCGTCCCTCGTTCACGCACTCCGGGCACTGGTGGCCGACGGAGGCGTCCCGCATGCACTCCGGACAGATCGGCCGGTCGCAGCGGGTGCACCGGACGCACGTCTCCCGGTCAGGGTGGCGGTAGCAGACCGGAGTGGCCGGCACCGACCCACCGGTGGCGTCACCTGCCTGCCCGGGGCGTTCAGTCATGCGTGCAAAGGTACCTCGCCGCCCCGGTCAGGCCGGGACGCGCTCGATCTCGACCCGCTCGATCACCACGTCCTGCAGCGGCCGGTCGCTCGGACCGGTCGGCGTGTTCGCGATCGAGTCCACCACCTTCGCCGACTCCTCGTCGGCGACCTGGCCGAAGATGGTGTGCCGGTTGTTCAGGTGCGGCGTCGGCGCGACGGTGATGAAGAACTGCGAACCGTTGGTGCCCGGCCCGGCGTTCGCCATCGCCAGCAGGTACGGCCGGTCGAAGCGCAGCTCCGGGTGGAACTCGTCACCGAACTTGGCTGCCCCGTACGCGGATCGGTGTATTCCAGCCCTCGGTCAGGTCCACGAAGTTGCGGACCGCCTTCGGAGCGTGGTTGGGGAAGAGCTCCAGCCGGATCGGGCCAGCGTTGGTGTGCAAGGTGGCGTAGACAGCCTCGGCTACGGGTACTCCTCACTCGTTGGTCAGTTCCATGCGGATCCTCCCATGTGCCCGATCTGGCAGTGCGGAGGCATCCGAAGGTGGAGGATGACGGAGGAACAACTCCCAGGAGGTGGGAACCGTGTTTGGAATCGGGCGGCGAAAGACCCAGGGGCAGCTCGCCAAGGTCGAGCTGAACCAGGGCATCGGTCACCTTCGACAGGCCGCGGCGTACGCGGCGAAGGGCGCCGGCGCCACGGTCGGCCCGCGGGTCCAGGCAGCCCGGGGCGCCGTCGCGCCGACCGCGATCGTCGTGCGGGACAAGGCGTCGAGCGGTTTCGCGTCGACGGCCGCAGCCGTCGCGCCGCTGGTCCTCGCCCTGCGCAAGGCGCAGGCTGAGCAGGCGGGCAAGGTGGTCACCGGCAAGAGGGCCGCCGCTGCCAGGCAGTCCGCGATGAACAAGAAGGTGAAGGCCAAGAACATGAAGGCCGCCAAGAAGAAGCAGAAGAAGTCGCGGGGCGGCCTGATGACCGGCCTGCTGGCCGCCGGCGCGGTCGCCGGCATGGCCGGCGCGATGGCCATGCGCCGCCGCCGCGAGCAGCAGGAGTGGGCCGAGTACGACCCGACCCGCAGCATCGACACCATCAGTGACGAGGTCGACACCCTCTTGGTCGAGACCCCCTCGGCCAACGGTGGCAAGGTGACCGACTCCTCGACCCGGTCGAGCGGCGCCGGCACGGCCGGTGGCCCGACCGGCGCGGGCAGCTCGGCGGTGGCCGGCGGGGACAGCGCCTCGACCACCACCCCCGGCGCCCAGCCGGTGATCCACGCCGACGACAAGGTCCCCTCGGTCGCCGAGGGCGCCACCGACGTCTCCGGGCGTCCGGCGGACGACGTGTCGAAGGCGGTCGGCAAGGGCACGGCCAAGTCCAGCAGCCGCTGACCAGCGGTATCGCCGGCGGCGCGGGAGGCGACTCCCGTGCCGCCGGCGTTCACGCGCCCGTTCGTGCCGGATCGACGACGCAGCGCCGAGGTCGGGGCCAGGGCGGGTGTCGAAGTCCTCGGCTCGGCCACGGACTTCGACACCCGCCCTACAGCCAGCCGTTGCGGCGGAACCAGCGGTACAGGGCCAGCGAGATGGCGAGCATCAGGGCGAGTACGCCCGGATAGCCGTACGTCCACCTCAGCTCGGGCATGTTCTCGAAGTTCATGCCGTAGACCCCGGCGAACGCGGTCCAGACCGCGGCGATGGCCGCCCACGCGGCGATCTTGCGCATGTCGTTGTTCTGGTCGACGGTGACCTGCGCCAGCCGCGCCTGGAGGATCGAGTTGAGCAGGTCGTCGTACGAGTTGACCTGCTCGACGGTGCGGCTGAGGTGGTCCTGCACGTCCCGGAAGTAGCGGCGCACCTCCCGGGGCACCTCCCGGTTGACCTCGGCCACCAGGGTCAGCAGCGGTCGTTGCAGCGGCACCACCGCCCGCTTGAACTCCACCAGTTCCCGCTTCATCTGGTAGATCCGCTGGATCCGGCCACTGCCCTGGGGCGCGAAGACGTCGGCCTCCAACACGTCGAGGTCGTCCTCCAGCCGGTCGGCCACCTCCAGGTAGAGGTCCACCACCCGGTCGGTGACCGCGTACGCGACGGCCCACGGGCCGTGCAGCAGCAGTTCCCGCTTGGCTTCCAGGTCGGCCCGGACCGGCGCGAGCCGGTTGGCGTCCCCGTGCCGGACGCTGATCAGGAAATCCGGCCCGATGAAGAGCATCACCTGCCCGGTCTCCACCACCTCGGAGCTCTCGGTCAGTTCCGCGTGCTCGCAGTAGCGGGCGGTCCGCAGCACCAGGAAGCTGACCTCACCGAAGCGTTCCAGCTTGGGGCGTTGCTGCGCCTTGACCGCGTCCTCGACGGCCAACTCGTGCAGGCCGTACGTCTCGGCGATGGCGGACATCTCGGTCAGCTCCGGCTCGTGCAGCCCGAGCCAGACGAACGCGTCCCGTTCCCTGCGGGCGGCCTCCAGCGCCTCGGCGTAGTGCCACTCGCCGGGCTGCCGTTCGCCGTCGACGTAGAGGGCGCAGTCCACCACGCCGCTGCGCACCGGCCCGGCCGGGGCGGGGGTGCGGGGGGAGCCGTCGGCGTTGAGGATGCGGGACATCGCGCGCACCGGCGCGGCCCAGGCGCGCGGGCTGAGCACCCGGGCGCTGTACTGCGTCGCCGACCGCTCCCGACCACCCCGCTCCACCATGACCGGTCCCCTCCCCACCCGCTCCGCCCTGCACGCTACGCCGCCCCTCCCACCCCCACCTCACCCCCGCCCACCCCACCCCGCGCCACGCCACCCCGCGCCGTGCCGTGCCGCGCCACCCCGCGCCGTGCCGTGCCGCGCCGCGCCGCGCCGTGCCGTGCCGCGCCGCGCCGTGCCACCCCGCGCCGTGCCGCGCCGCGCCGTGCCGTGCCGCGCCGCGCCGCGCCGCGCCGATCTTGCAGTTCGGGTCGCCCGTTCGCGACTTTCCGCCCGGTATGCACCGACCACAACTGCAAGATCGCCGGGGGCGAGGGAGGAGAGGGGTGGAGGGAGGGGTGGAGGGAGGGGTGGGAGGAGGGTGGTGGGGGCCGGGTGGGGCGGGCCGCGTTCAGGGGGGTGAGGGGGCGACCCGACCCACCCGGCGCCCGGTGGGGGCGGGGGTGATGTCGAGGGCGTCGCCGGGGTGGCGGCAGGTCACCGGGGGCCGGCGGCCAAGAGGTGAGCGACGCTCGCAGCATTGTGTGACGACGGCCGGCCCGGGGGCAGACCCGGACCGGCCGTCGTTACGCGATTGTGGTGAAGTCGGTGCTGCTCAGCCTCGAACGGCGGCCACGGCATCCGCGAGCCGCCGCACGCCCTCGTCGATCCGGTCCGCGGTCACGGCGGAGAACGCTAGCCGCAGCGCGTGCCGACCGCCGTCGACCATGAAGTCGCTCCCCTTCACCACGGCGACACCGCGCTCGGCGGCGGCCGGGGCGAGCTTCGCCACGTCCACGTCCTCGCCGAACTCGACCCAGAGGAAGTAGCCGCCGTCCGGCTCCACGAAACGGGCTCCCGGGATGTGCCGGCGCAGCGACTCGGCCAGCACCCGGGCCCGCTCACCGAGAGCGGTCGAGACCGTCTCGATCGACCGCTGGATGTCGCCGGAGACGCAGAACTGGTGCACGATCGCCTCGGAGACCATGCCGGGCGAGATGTAGAGGCTGGTCGCCTTCTTGGCGATGTCGGCGATCAGGTCCGCCGGCCCGACCAGGTAGCCGACCCGGACACCCGGGCAGACCGTCTTGGTGAAGCTGGAGGCGTGCACCACGACGTTGCGGGTGTCCAGCGAGAGCATCGACGGAAGCGGCTCGCCCCGGAACCGGATGTCCGCGTACGGGTCGTCCTCGAAGATGGTGAACTCGTACTCGGCCGCCAGGTCGAGCAGTTCGCGCCGCTTCTCCAGGGAGAGGGTCACGCCCGCCGGGTTCTGGTAGTTCGGGATGACGTGCGCGAGTCGGGGCCGCACCCCGGACTCCAGCAGCTTGCGCAGCTCGGCGGTGTCCAGGCCGTCCGGCTGGATCGTGACGCCGTGCACCTCGCCACCCATCTTCTGCAGGTTGAGCAGCGTCCGGTCGTACGTCGGGCGCTCCACGACCACCGCGTCGCCACGCCGGACCAGGTGGTCAAAGAGGAACGCGTCCGCCTGGAGCGAACCGTTGGTGACCAGCACCTGCTCCGGGGTGACGCCGTGCTTCTCCGCGATCCACCTGCGCAGGGGCGGGTACCCGACGGACGTGCCGTACGCGGTCACCCCGGCGGGATCGGCGTCGAAGGCACGGACGGCGGCGGCCTTGAGGCCCTCGACATCGACGATGTCCAGCGAGGGAGCTCCACGGGCGAACGAGATCAGCTGCTCGGCGGTCATGCGCACGAGCCTAGGGCCTGCCCCGGCGACTCCGACCGGCATACACGCCAAGTTCAACATGCGGGCAGGCGAGGCGGTCGGCGGACGCGAGCCGGGCTCCCGTCCGCCCGGGCCGGGGGCCGCTCCGACAGCCCCCGACACCGACCGTCAACCGACCTCCTGGCGCTGCTGCGACCAGACCCGCATCAGATCGCGTACGGAGATCACGCCGGCCACCTCCCGGCCGTCCAGCACCACCAGGTGCCGGAAGCCGCCCCGGGCCATCGCCGCGGCCGCCTCCTCCACCGTCCAGTCGGGACCGGCGTAGACGACCTCCCAGCTCACATGCGCCGCGACCCGCTCCACGTCGCAGTCCTGCCCGGCCCCGATCGCGTTGAGCACGTCACGTTCGGTCATGATGCCGACCCCCTCGGAGTCCGGGTCGATCACCACCGCCGAGCCGACCCGGCGGGCCGACATCATCCGGGCCGCCTGACGGAGCGTGTGCTCCGGACCGACCACGAGAACCTGCTTGGACATCGCTTCCCGAACCTGCATCACGCATCACCCCTTTGGGACGGTGGCACCCGATCCCCCACATGGTGGGCCCGACGGCAGATCAGGACAAGACCGGGCATCGGCGCGGGCGGCGTCCGCTCGCTACTGTCGTGACGTGCCCACCGAGCCTCTCCGCTGCGCCGACGCGCTGATCGTGGACGACGATGGCCAGCGCCGGACTGCCGAGCGGCTGCGGCGGGTCGTCCCGCACACGTCCGCCACGCTCCGGTCGATCGGACGGTGAACTCCGGCGTCGACCTGCCGCCGCACCGGTTCGCCGGGCTGGTCGCCCCGGCGGTCGAGCGGACCTTCGTCGCGGGCATGCTCGCCGGCCGCGACGGCGGCGGCGCCGAGCTGAGCCAACGGTACGGCGGGCCGACGGCCACCGGCTTCCTGGTCGAGTTCCGCACCCGGCTCGCCGCGCCCGGCGGGGTGGTCGACGGGGCGGGCTTCGCCGCCGTCACCCGCCACCGGGATCCGGCCACCTGCCAGCGGGTGCTGGACAAGCACGTCGCGCACGGCACGATCACCCGGCGGCCGGACGGCGGCTTCGCCGCCACCGAACGTGGCACCGACTTCCTCACCGAGATGTACCAGGTGCACGGCGAGGTCACCGAGGAGCTGTGGGCCGGGCACGACGCCCGGGTGCTGCGGTTGGTCGAGGCGTTCGGCCGGCTGCTCGCGTACGCGCTGCTGCTGGCGGAGGAGCCGGACGCCGAACCCGGGCCGGCCTTCGCCGCCATGGCCCCGCCGTACGAGCCGGACGGCGCCCCGCCCGGGGTGCTGCTGCTCAACCGGCTCGGCACGCTGCGTTACCGCCGGGCCGACGCGCACGCCGCAGCGTGGACCGCCGCCGGGCACACCGCCACCAGCGTCACCGAGCTGCCGGAGGGGCCGGAGCGCCGGGCGATCGATCTGGAGACGGATCGGCGGGCCGCCGGCCCGTACGCGGTGCTCAGCGCCGAGGAGCGGCTGGCCGTGCTGGCCGACCTGGCCGCCCTGCCCGGCTGATCAACCGGTTGGCGACGGGCCGTCCGTCACCCGGGGCTATCCTCCACGGTGACCTGGGAGTCGTACGAGGGAGGACCCCGCATGATCGGGATGGTGCTGGCGGCCGGCGCGGGACGCCGACTGCGCCCGTACACCGACACGCTGCCCAAGGCGTTGGTGCCGGTGGACGGTGACACCACCATCCTGGACATCGCGCTGCGCAACCTGGCCGAGGTGGGGCTCACCGAGATCGTGATCGTGGTCGGGTACGCCGCCGATGCGGTCGTCTCCCGCCAGGCGGAGCTGGAGAAGCGCTACGGCGTCACGATCACCCTCGTGCACAACGACAAGGCCGAGGAGTGGAACAACGCCTACTCGCTGTGGCTGGCCCGGGAGCACTTCTCCCGTGGCGTGCTGCTGGTCAACGGCGACACCGTGCACCCGGTGAGCGTGGAGAAGACCCTGCTGGCCGAGCGCGGCCCGGGCATCCTGCTGGCGGTCGACACCATCAAGGCGCTGGCCGACGAGGAGATGAAGACCACCTTCGACGCCGCCGGCCAGCTCACCCGGATCACCAAGCTGATGGACCCGGGCGAGGCGTACGGCGAGTACATCGGCGCGACGCTGATCGAGCCGCAGGTGGCCGACGCCCTGGCCGACGCCCTGGAGACGACCTGGCGGCGCGACCCGAACCTCTACTACGAGGACGGCTACCAGGAGTTCGCCGACCGTGGCGGCGAGGTGCGGGCGGCCCCGATCGGCGACGTCTCCTGGGTCGAGGTCGACAACCACGACGACCTGGCCCGGGCGCGGGAGATCGCGTGCCGCTACTAGCCCGTACGGTGCTGACCCCGCTGCACATCGACGTGCGGCGCGGGGCGGTGGCCGACCTGGCCGCGATCCTCGCCGACGGCCGGATCTCCGCCGGCGGTGACGTCGCGGTGGTGGTCGGTCCGGGCCAGGGCGGGCAGATCGCCGAGCTGGTCCGGCCGTCGCTGCGCTCGGCGGACGTGTTCACCGTCGCCGGGGGCACCCTGGAGGCCGCCGACGAGCTGGGCGGCAAGCTCCGGGCCCGGTCGTACGACGCGGTGGTCGGCATCGGCGGCGGCAAGACGGTAGACGTCGCCAAGTATGCGGCGACCCGGCGTGGGCTGCCCATGGTGACCGTGGCGACCAGCCTGGCCAACGACGGCATCGCCTCCCCGGTGGCGAGCCTGGTCAGCGAGGGCATCAAGGGCTCGTACGGGGTGCACATCCCGATCGCGGTCATCGTCGACCTGGACTTCGTGGAGAGCGGGCCGGAGCGGCACAACCGGGCGGGCATCGGCGACGCGATCAGCAACATCAGCGCGCTGGCCGACTGGGAGCTGGCCCGTCAGGTACGGGGCGAGCCGGTCGACGGCCTGGCCGCGTCGCTGGCCCGGATGGGCGCGGAGGCGGTGCTCGCCCATCCCGGCGACATGACCGACGACGCGTTCGTCACCGTGCTCGCCGAGGCGCTGATCTCCAGCGGCCTGGCGATGGCGGTCTGCGGCACCAGCCGGCCGGCGAGCGGCGGCTGCCACGAGATCATGCACGCCGTCGACGCGCTCTACCCGGACACCGCCTCGCACGGGGAACTGGCCGGGCTCGGTGCGCTGTTCTGCACCTTCCTGCGCGGCGACGAGCGCCGGTTCAGGGAGATGTCCGCCTGCCTCGCCCGACACGGACTGCCCCGGCTCCCCGCCGACGTGGGCCTCAGCGACGACCAGTTCGTGGCGGCGGTGCAGTTCGCGCCGAGCACCCGGCCGGACCGGTACACCATCCTGGAGCACCTGGCGATGTCGCCTTCCGAGACGCGGGATCGGCTGGCAGACTACGCCGGTGCAATCCGCGACCACTGTGGTTGAGCCCCGTCCCACCGTCGCCGACTTCCACCGGGTCAACCGGGGCGGCGGCCTGTTCAGCGAGTCGGTCAGCCAGTGGATCGGCGCGGTGTTCGCGCTGGTCGCCCAGCGGCTCGGGCTGCGCCCCACCGCGCTGACCATCACCAACCTGGTGCTCGGGCTGGCCACCTCGGTGACCGTGGTGGCGCTGGCCGGCCGGGTCGCCGCCGGGGACGTACCGGCCTGGGTGGTCGGACTCGCCGCGCTGGTCGGCTGGCAGGTGGCGTACGCCCTGGACTGCGCCGACGGTCAGCTCGCCCGGGTGACCGGGCAGGGCAGCGCGGCCGGCGCGCGGGTCGACGTGCTCTGTGACGTGGCCGCCCAGATCGCCCTGGTGGCCGCGCTCGCGGCGACGGCCGTGGCGCAGCGGCCCGGGACGCCGAGCTGGCTGGTGGCGGTCTTCGCCGGCACCTGGATGGTCAACCTGGTGACCTCGGTGATGCAGTCCGGCCCGAACGCGGCCAGCATGGTCACCTCGACCTCGCTGCCGGTACGCCTGGCCAAGCTGGTCCGCGACTACGGCGCGGTGATCTTCGTGGCGGCGCTGGTGCTGATGTTCGCGCCCGCGCTCACCTTCTGGGTGGTCGTCGCGTTCACCGTCGTCAACGGCGGCTTCCTGCTGGCCAGCATCGCCTTCTCCGCCCGCGCCTCCCTCCGCTGACCGCGGCCCTCGCCCGGCTCGCGCGGTGCGGTCGAGGCCATCCAGTCAGGCGCTCTGCGCGCCGACCTCGTCCCGACGCCGACCACGCCGACCACGTTGATCGCGTTGATCGCGTTGGTTGGGTTGGTCGCGTTGGTTGGGTTGATCGACTCCATGTCGGCGACATGGCGGCTTCCCACCGTCTCCGACACCGCCATGTCGCCGCAATGGAGTGGATCATGCGTGTAACGGCCCCGCGTCCGGCCGGGACCGCCCGCAGGCCACGCCCGACAGGCGGGCGAGCAGGCCGGACGGGCGAGCAGGCCGGACGGGCCGACTGCGCAGCAACGCCGGCTGCGCAGGGACGGGCCGGCCCGCAGCAACGCCGGCCCGCTGGAACGGGCCGGCTGCGCAGGGACGGTCGGCCGCCTCGACCAGCGTGCCGTCCTGCGGGCCGGGCACCCCGGTCAGGGGCGGGTCGGGGCGGCGAGGGCGGCGTAGATGTCGAGGTGGCGCTTGATGACCACGTCGGGGTGGAAGGTGCGCTCGTAGCGGGCGCGGGCCGCCGCCGCGAGCGCGGGCGCGCCGGCCCGGGCGACCGGGAGCGCGGCGGCCATCGCCACCGGGTCGGGCGGCACCACCCAGCCGGCCTCGCCGGTGACCAGGCCGGCCGGCACGCCCGACGGACCGGCCGGCGGCGGCAGCTGACCGGCGACGGCGGAGGCGACCGTGGCAGGGCCGGTGCCGGCCGGCTCGTGCGGGGCGTCCGCCCCGACCAGGTACGGGATGCCGCCGAGCGCGGTGCCGAGCACCGGGCGACCGCTGGCCAGCGCCTCGATGATCACCGTCGGCAGCACGTCGTGCCACATCGAGGCGGCGATCACCACCGCACTCGCCTCGACCGCGGCGCGGACCCCGGCCCGGTCGAGCTGGCCCAGGTAGACCACGTCGGGGCGTTCGGCGGCCGCCGCCTCGACCAGCGGGCGTAGCTCGCCGTCCCCGGCGACGCGTAGCGTGCCGAGCGCTCCCACCGGGTGCCGCCGCCACGCCTCCAGCAGCAGGTCGAGGCCCTTCTCCGGGGTCAGTCGGGCCATGTAGAGGAAGCCGTCGCCGAGCAGGGCCGGGGCACCCGGGTCGGGTACCGAGTTCGGCTTGACCACGATCCGGTCGGCCGGGACGCCGTAGTCGCGCAGGTGGTCGGCGATCGCCGAGGTGAGCGCGATAAACCGGTCCACCGAGCGCCAGGTGCCCCGGTGCACGGCCAGCGTGGTGGCCATCAGGGCGCTCTGCGCCGTCGAGCCCCGGTAGCACTTGTGCACGATCGCCGGCACGCCCAACGCCCGCCCCTTGCAGTCCTGGCAGATCATCCCGTCGCGGAAGTAGATCCCGGAGGAGCAGACCTGCCGGTAGTTGTGCACCGTCTGCACCACCGGCACGCCGTGCCGGTGCGCGGTCCGCACCACCCAGGGCGAGAGCAGCGGGTACGGGTTGTGCAGGTGCAGCACGTCGGGGCGGTGCTCCCGCAGCAGGCGGCTGAGGTCATCCTGGGCGCGCGGGGCCCAGATCGGGGAGATCGGCAGCAGCGCCTTGGCCGCCCTCGACATCGACGGGATCTCGTCGGAGCTGCGGATGAACGGCAGCACCTCCACACCGGCGGCGGTGAGCTGGGCGATCTCCGAGTCGACCATGGTGTTCTCGCCGGAGGGCTGGGCCTCCCGGTACCGGTTGTGCGCCACCACGATCTTCACAGGGCTCGCCTCTCGTCGCCGACCGGGCCGGTCCGCGCCCGCGGGCTCCGGCCGGCGAGTTCGCCCCGCCCGGCAGGACTCGCAGGCGCGTTCCTCGCGCGCACGGGAAAGAAGGCTACCGTTGGGACGTGCCCGAACTACCGGAGGTGGAGGCGCTCGCGGGTTACCTGCGTGAGCGCGCGGTGGGGCGGCGCGTCGACCGGGTCGAGGTCGCCGCGATCAGCGCCCTGAAGACGTACGACCCGGCGCCCACGGCGGTGTCGGGCCGGGCGGTGGTGGACGCCCGGCGGCACGGCAAGTTCCTCGACGTGGTCTTCGACGGTGGCCTGCACCTGGTGGTCCACCTGGCCCGGGCGGGCTGGCTGCACTACCGGGAGGCGTTCGCCTCGACCGCCCCGCTGCGCCCCGGCAGGAGTCCGGTCGCCCTGCGGGTACGCCTCGACGACGGCTCCGGCTTCGACCTGACCGAGGCGGGCACCAAACGGAGCCTGGCCGCGTACCTGGTGACCGACCCGGCGCAGGTGCCCGGGGTGGCGAAGCTGGGTCCGGACGCGCTCGGTGCCGACCTGGCCACCTTCGCCGAGCGGATGTGCAGCCGCAGGGGCCAGGTCAAGGGGGTGCTGACCGACCAGGCGGTGCTGGCCGGGGTCGGCAACGCGTACTCGGACGAGATCCTGCACGCGGCGAAGCTGTCACCGTTCGCGATCACGGACCGGCTCACCGACGACCAGCTCGCCGCCCTGCACGCGGCGACCCGGGCGGTTCTCGGCGACGCGGTCCGCCGGTCGGTGGGGCAGCGCGCGGCGGAGCTGAAGGGCGAGAAACGCTCCGGGCTCAAGGTGCACGCCCGGACCGGGCTGCCCTGTCCGGTCTGCGGCGACACCGTCCGGGAGGTCTCCTTCGCGGACTCGAGCCTGCAGTACTGCCCCACCTGCCAGACCGGCGGCAAGCCGCTCGCTGACCGTCGGTTGTCCCGTCTCGTACGGTGAGTGACGACACTCTCCGACTACGGAGAGGAATCGTCCCGGTCGCGTGGAACCTACCGGTCCGCGACTCTTCCGGACCCCTGATCGATCGGTATAGTGGCTCGGTCCCCGGCTTCGAAAATGACCTGGAGTCGGCCGGATCCCCGCTGGCAACACCAGGCGCAATGTCCCTCGGGTCAGCGTCCGGCCCACCGCCCGCGTGGGAGACTGGAACGGTGGGCGACCCGCGCCCCTCACGGCGAGTGAGCGGCGCGTGGCATGCGGGAGGACATGGGTTGAGGTGACGACAAGCCTCCAGCGCCCGGTAACCAACACAGGCCGGAGCAAACTCGTGCGGCACGTCGACAGCTTCGAGATCCAGCCGCCGACACCGCCGTCGCACAACGGCGTACCCCGGTCGGCGTGGGCTCGCGCCCGCCGTCGGGTGTCCCGCTGGCACCGGCCGTACACGATCGCCCTGCTCCTGCTCGACTTCGGGGCTGCGGCGCTGGCGAGCTTCCTCGCCATCCAGATCTTCGACCAGGCGGCCTCCGGCTTCTACGGCGTGAAGGAGGACCCGACCTGGTTCCACACGGTGGCCTTCCTGCTGCTGCCGCTCGGCTGGGTGGTCATCCTCTGGGGCAACCGGGCGTACGACCGGCGCTACCTCGGGCTCGGCCCGGACGAGTTCAAGCGGGTGATCCGGGGCGGGGTCGCGGTGGCCGCGACGGTCTCCTTCATCGCTTTCGCCACCGTGACGCAACTCTCCCGCTGGACGGTCGGTTTCGCCCTGCTCGGGGCGTTGGTCCTGATCCTCGTCGAGCGGATGGTGGCCCGCGCCCTGCTGCACGCGGTACGCCGCCGGGCCGGCCACGCCGGGCACCGGATGGTGCTGGTCGGCACCCTGCCGGAGTGCCTGGAGGTCTACACCGCGGTCACCCGCAACCCGGGCGCCGGCCTGGTGCCGGTGGCCATCCACATCACCGACGGGTACGCCGCGGCCCGGGGCATCGAGACCCCGGTGCCGGTGTACGCCGGCCGGGACGTGCTCGCCCTGGTCCGTGAGGTCGGTGGCGACACCATCGCGGTCTGCGGCTCGGCCAGCGCGGAGCCGGGCGAGCTGCGCCGGCTGGCCTGGCAGTTGGAGGGTTCCGGCGTCGACCTGGTGGTCGCCCCGCAGCTCACCGACATCGCCGGCCCCCGGGTGCACATCCGCCCCATCGAGGGCCTGCCGCTGCTGCACGTCGAGGAGCCGACCCTGTCGGGTCCGGCGCTGCTGGCCAAGAACCTGATGGACCGGGTCGCCGCCGGCCTGGGCCTGCTGGCGCTGATCCCGGTCTTCGCCGCGATCGCGATCGCGATCCGCCTCTCCGACCCCGGCCCGGTCTTCTTCCGGCAGCCCCGGGTGGGCCACGAGGGGCGCACCTTCCGGGTCTGGAAGTTCCGGACCATGTACGTCGACGCCGAGGAGCGGCTGGCCGGTCTGGTCGACCAGAACGAGACCGACGGGATGCTCTTCAAGATGAAGCAGGATCCCCGGGTCTTCCCGGTGGGCCGCTTCCTGCGCGCCTCGTCGCTGGACGAACTGCCCCAGCTGATCAACGTGCTCTGGGGGGAGATGTCGCTGGTGGGGCCGCGTCCGCTCCCCGCCGACGACGGCGACTTCCTGGGCGACGTCCGGCGTCGACTGCTGGTGCGTCCGGGTATGACCGGGCTGTGGCAGGTCTCCGGCCGCTCCGACCTGTCCTGGGACGAGGCGGTCCGGCTGGACCTCTACTACGTCGACAACTGGTCGCTGGCGTACGACCTGAGCATCCTGTGGCGCACGGTGGGCGTGGTGCTGGCCCGCAAGGGCGCGTACTGACCTGCCCCTTGGCGGAACGGCCGGAACAGGCCAGGATCGCTGCGTGGGTGGCAACCTCTCCGCCGTCGTCGGCGTCGTCTCGCTGGTCACCGCGCTGGCCGCGGCGCTCTGGGCGGCGCTGCGGCTGCGTGGCCGGCGGGGCATCGCCACGGCCAGCCAGCGGGCCACCTACGAGGTGCTGCACACCGCCGGCCTGGCCGCCGAGCCGCTGCGGGCAGGGCTGAGCCCGGCGGGCGCGGCGAAGGCCGTACGCCATCTGCGGGCCCTGGTGGGCGCGGCCGGGCTGGCGCTGACGGACCGCGACCAGCTGCTCGCCCTCGACGGTCGCGGCGCGCACCACGGCGACCAACTGCTGGCGGCGGCCCGGCGCACGGTGGAGGCGGGCCGGTCGACGGTGCTCGGCGACTCGGAGCTGCGCTGCGACCGGGTGGACTGCCCGGTGCGCGGGGCGGTGCTGGCCCCGTTGAGCGCCGACGGGCGGGTGGTCGGCGCGCTGGTCGCGGTCGCCGACGCCCCACCCGCGCCGGGGCTGGTGCAGGCCACCCTGGAGACCGCGCACTGGGCCGGGGACCAGCTCGCCCTCGCCGAGCTGGAGTCGTCGCGGGAGCGGCTGGCCCGGGCCGAGGTCCGCGCACTGCGGGCCCAGATCAGCCCGCACTTCATCTACAACGCGCTGACCGCGATCGGCTCGTTCGTCCGCACCGACCCGGAACGGGCCCGCGAGCTGATCCTGGAGTTCGCCGAGTTCACCCGGTACTCGTTCCGGGCGCACGGCGAGTTCACCACGCTCGCCGAGGAGCTGCGCTCGATCGACCGCTACCTGACCATCGAGCGGGCCCGGTTCGGCGACCGGTTGCAGGTGCGGTTGCAGATCGCGCCGGAGGTGCTGCCGGTAACCCTGCCGTTCCTCTGCCTCCAACCATTGGTGGAGAACGCCGTCCGGCACGGGTTGTCCCGCAAGCCCGGCACCGGCATGGTGAGCATCGAGGCCCGGGACGCGGGCGCGGAGTGTCACATAACGGTGGAGGACGACGGAGTGGGCATGGATCCGGCCACGCTGACGGCGGGCATCGCCGAGCTGGCCCGCGCCGGCAGCGACCCGACCGACGACCCGGGCCAGCACGTCGGCCTCTCCAACGTCGACGAGCGGCTCCGGTCGGTCTTCGGGGACCGGTTCGGCCTGGTCGTCGAGACCGGCCCCGGCTCGGGTACGAAGGTGAGTCTGCGGGTGCCGAAGTTCCATCCCGGCGTACGGGCGGGTTCGTGAGCGAGCGCAGCGAGCGAACCGGGTCGACGCGGTGAACACGTCCGGATTTCTGCGGGTGCTGGCGGTGGACGACGAGCCGCCGGCGCTGGACGAGCTGGCGTACCACCTGCGGGCGGATCCCCGGGTGGCCCGGCTGCACACGGCGGGCGACGCCACCGAGGCGCTGCGGGTGCTCCGCGACGCCGACGTGGACGTGGTCTTCCTGGACATCCGGATGCCCGGGCTGGACGGCATGGAGCTGGCCCGGGTGCTGCGCCGGTTCGCCCGGCCCCCGGCGATCGTCTTCGTCACCGCATACGACGACGGCGCGGTGGACGCCTTCGACCTGGGCGCCACCGACTACGTGCGCAAGCCGGTCCGGGCGGATCGGCTGGCCGAGTCGCTGCGCCGGGTGATCGGCTCGCGGGTGGTCCCGTCGCATCCGGCGGCCCTCGCCCGGGCGGAGGAGGACCCGACCATCCCGGTCGAGCTGGCCGGCACGACCCGGATGCTGCCCCGCTCGGCGGTGCGCTGGGTGGAGGCGCAGGGCGACTACGCGCGGCTGCACACCGCCGAGGGCTCGCACCTGGTCCGGGTGTCGCTGGCGACGCTCGCCGAGCGGTGGGCGGACGCCGGGTTCGTGCGGATCCACCGGTCGTACCTGGTGCAGTTGAAGCTGATCGCCGAGCTGCGGCTGGTCAACTCGGGCTACGTGGTGGTGATCGACTCGACGGAGCTGCCGGTGAGCCGGCGGCACACCCGGGAGCTGAAGGACAAGCTGGTGCGGGCGGCGAAGCAGGACTGGAGCCGCTGAGATCTTCTCCGCGGGCCGGGAATAGGCGAGGGTGACCGTACGCTGTACGGCAGGCCGTACGACTGAGTGGAGGCCCCTTGCCCGACCGCCGATTCGACGCCGCCGCCGAGTTCGACCGTCAGGTCGACACCCTCGTCCACCTCGGCTACCCGGCCCTCGCCGGCATCACCGAGGACACCTTCCGCGACCTGGTCGCGCCACTGCGGGACGCCGCCGTCGCCGGCACGGCCGAACTGCCACCGCCCACCGAGGCCCGGGTCCCCTTCCTGCTGGTGACCACCCGGGACCTCGTGCCGGTCGAGGAGCGGGTCGCCCTGACCACCCTGGCCGGCAAACGCAAGCCGGGCATCGTCGACCGGCACTACGCCGACGGTGACCTGGCACGCTTCGACCCGATCAAGGAGTTGGAGGTGCCGGCCGGGCCGGCGTACCTGCTCTTCGACGTGGACCGGGGCGAGGAGACGCTCAACCTGGCCCCCGCCGCAGCGATGGAGGTGATCACCGGCCAGGGCCGGCTGCCGCTCACCATCGACGAGGGCCTGGCCCTGGTCACGCTGCACCCGGTGGCGCTGGCGAAGAACAAGTGCTTCTCGCTGGTCGGCTCCCGCTGCGGGGACAAGCGGGTGCCGGCACTCTGGATCAGCCAGGGCGCGCCGAAGCTCGGCTGGTGCTGGTACGGCAACCCGCACACCTGGCTCGGCTCCGCCACCGCCCGGCCGCAGCGGGTGGGCCTGGATTGACCGGCCGGGCCGGTGCGGATCGTCCCGCACCGGCCGGCCTGCGCCCCCGGGTGACGGTGCAACGACCGGTCGCCGGTACCCGAAGGGGCGCCCCGGACCTGCCGGGACGCCCCTCACCCGCGAAATCAGCCGCGTCGGGTGACGCGCTGCGTCGAGCCGACCACCTCGGGTCGCTCGCCAGCTCCCGCCCTGGTCAGCGTCGCCGCGCTGGCCGTGCCCGGGTAGAGCCAGAAGGTGCCGACCACGTCGGCCACCAGGTGGGTGCTGCCGGAGAGGTTGTGCACGTGGAACGCGTCCTGCGGGCCGATGACCCCCATCACCGCGTTGGACACGATCTGCCCGGCCGCCGGGTTGAGGTTGCTGGCCGTCGGCTTGCTCATGCCGTAGTCGGCCGGCCAGACGGTGAGCACCGTGTTGTTGGTCGGCGACACGGCGGTGACGTTCATCGCCAGCGCCTCGGTCGAGTCGGTCACCAGGTTCGCCGGGGCGGTGACCTTGGCGACCGCCCCGGGACCGATCACGCCGGGGATGCCCTGGTTGATCCGGCTGTCCACGATCCGGGTCGGGGCCAGCGGCGTGAACCGCAGGCCGTCGGGGACCGTCCCGTCGTCCATCACGCCCACCAGGTCGATGACGATGTTCGAGGTCTGCGAGGTGTAGACCGCGAACCAGGGCATGTAGTAGCCCTTGCTGCTGTTCCACTCCTGGCGAACCTTGACCACCGCGAGGTTCGGCACCACCTTGCCGGCGCCGTAGTTCACCGTCGAGGACGTGGGCACGTCACCCGCTCCGTCCCAAGCCGTCAGGAAGCCGGCCTTCTTCGGCGAGACGGCGGTGATGTTGACGACGACGGCCCGCACGCTCGGGCTGAAGCTCGCGCCGAAGTCCACCGCTCCATCGGTGTAGTACCCGGCAGGCAGGGCGCCCCCGTCGGTGCGGCTGTCCCAGAGGCGGGACGGCTTGAACCACTGGTACTGGCTGCCCCAGCCGCGGCTGGAGATCGAGTTGTTGCCGGCGTAGAAGCCGACCACGTCCACCACCACGTCCGTCGAGCCGGCGTGGTTGTAGATCGACACCTTGCCGCCCGAGCCCAGCTTCACGGTCACGTTGTTCGAACCGAGCCAGTACTTCGGGAAGTTGATCGACGAACCGGTCGGCCGGCTCTGCCCCGCCGGGTAGAGGGTGAGGAAGCTGCTGGCCGTGGGACCGGTGACGGTCACGTTCAGCACCACCGAGCTGACCCCGCTGCTCGGCACCCCGCCACGACCGGCGACCTGGAGGTCGACCTTCTTGGCAGCCCCGATCTTGGCCTTGGGCGCGCCCAGGCCGGTCCGGGTGTCCATGATCCGGGCCGGGGAGATCGGGTAGTACATCCCGGTGACGCCGCGGAACGCCTCGACGGAGAGCTGCACCCGGCGGGTGCCGGTGGAGCTGTCGTCGGCGAGCAGCAGGCTGCCCGTCTGGACGCCCTCCTTGACCGGGTGGGTCACCACGGAGACCGTGCAGGTCTCGCCGGGGGCGAGCATCCGACCGGTGCAGTCGGAGCCGGTGACGCTGAAGGAGTCGGGGGTGGGGCCGCCGATGCTGGCGGCGCCGAAGGTGATCGGCTTGCTGCCGACCGAGGTGAACGTGACCGTCTTGGCCGCGCTGCGCACCGCCAGCTCCTGGTACCCGAACGAGACCGGGTTCGGCGAGCCGTGGGCGACCACGTAGTCCACCGAGGAGTCCCAGCGCAGCTCGCCGCTGATCACGCCGCTCTTGTTACCGCCGGGGCAGCTGTAGTCGTACGAGGCGGCGAACTTCTCGACCAGGCCGGTCTCCGCGTTGCGGCCGACCTCCCGGATGGTGATCGAACCGGTGGTGTTTCCGCAGCCCCGGCCGTCCGAGGCGAGGCTGAGGCCGGCGGAGGTGGCGTCGGCCAGCTCGGCGGCCCGGTACGTCTGCCCCTCGACCCACTTCTGTCCGGTGGGCGGTTCGGTCCGGAGGTTGACGTAGGAGCCGCTCTGGTTCGCGTAGACGGAGATGCGGTCCAGCGAGTCCGGCGTGAGCGAGAGGGTGGAGTTGCCGGTGTCGTACACACCGGACTGGTAGATCGGGTAGCCGCCGGTCTGGTCGCCCACGTCGACGGTGAGGACCTTGAACGGCGCGGTGGGCGCGGCGAGCGCGACGCCCGGCAGCCCCGCCAGCACACATGCCCCGGCGACGGTGACGCCGAGGAGAGTGCGGATTTTGCGCATGGACACCCCGTGGAAGAAGAGAAGGATTGTCGGCCCAGAGTAGGGGCGGTGATCAATGTGGACAAGCGCATTCACGGTGCACGGAGAAGACGTGCCCGGACCGTGACCGGGGCCACCGGGCCAGGGTCACGGCCAGTAGAACCGGCCCACGACGTCCATGACGACGTTCGTGGTGCCCGCATTGTTGTGCACGTTGAACCGCTTGTACGGACCCAACTCGGCGAACACCGCCGCCGAGACGGTCTGACCGGCGGCCGGGTTGACGTTGCTGGCCTGCGGCCGGACGGTGCCCTCGTAGTCCGCCGGCCAGACGGTGAGCACGGTGTTGTTCGTCGGCGCCACCGCAGTCGCGTTCAGCACCAGGACGTCCTCGTCCTTGCCCACCATCGAGGCCGGTGCGGTGACCCTGCCGGTCGAGTCCGGGCCGAGCGCCGCCGGGAGGCCCTGGCCGATCCGGCTGTCGACGATCCGGGTCGGGTTCATCGGCTGGAACCGCCGGCCGAACAGCAGCGTGCCGTCGTCGAACATGCCGACGGTGTCGACGACCACGTGCGCCCGCGTCGAGGTGTAGAGCCGGAACGTCGGCGCGCCGGCCGGACCACAGAAGAAGTCGTCCTCGTCGCAGGGTCTGGTCTGCACGATGGCCAGGTTCGGCGTGATCGTGCCGGCGGTGAAGTTCACCGTCGAGACGGCCGGCTGGTCGGCGGCGCCGGACCAGACGGTGACGAAGCCGGCGGATTCCGGGTCGACCACGGTGACGTTGACGACCAACGCCCGGACGTGCGGATTGTCGCCCCCGTGCAGCATGGTCAGGTCCAGGACACTGCCGGCCGGCCGCTTGGTGTCCACCCGGCTGTCGTACAGCCGGTGCGGGGGGTGCGGGTGGTAGCGGCTGCCCATGCCGCGGGCGGCCAGGGTGTTGTCGGCGGCGTAGAAGCCGGTCACGTCGACCACCAGGTCGGTGTGACCGTTGCGGTTGTAGACCGACACCTTCCCGCCTGTGCCGAGCTTCACCGTGACGTTGTTGGACCCCAGCCAGCCTGCCGGGAAGTTCACCGAGGAGGCGTTCGGCCGGGCCTGGCCCGTCGGGTACGCGGTGACGAAGCTGGCCGCCGTGGGGCCGGTGACGGTCACGTTCAGCACGACCGCGCCGACGCCAGCGGACGGCAACCCGCCCCGGCCGGCGACCTGGAACTCGACGGTCTGCCCGGGGCCGATCTTGGCAGCCGCCGGGACACCCAGTCCGGTGCGGGTGTCCACGAGCCGGGTGGGGGTGACCGGGTAGTAGGTTCCGGTGACGTCGACCGCGGTGGACGACGGGGGCGGAGCGGCGGCGGCCACCCCGGGCAGCAACGTGACTGCACATGCCCCGGCGACCGTCGCGCCGAGCAGAGCACGAAGTTTGCGCATGGAGATCCCTCGTAGCAGAAATGGACAGGCCGGCACACCTACCGACGGCCGTCGATCAGCGGCACCGGGTTCGGAGTGCTGAACGGGGGCATCGGGTGTGTATGCGGATCAATGCCGGAATAGGGCCGGTGACCGTTGATGGGGAATGGGCGCCCGGCCGTCGGCCGGGCGCCCATTCGTGGTGCGGTGCAGGATCAGCGGTGCGAGGATCCGGTGACCTGCGGCTTGCTCTTGGTCGCGCCGCCCTTGAGGGCCGCCGCCGGAGCCGGCCAGTAGAACGTGCCGACCACGTCGGCCACCACGTGGGTGGTGCCGGTGAGGTTGTGCACGTTGAACGCGCCGTACGGGTAGATCACCGCGGGCACGGCGTTGGACACGATCTGGTTGGCGTACGGGTTGAGGTTGCTCGTCTCCGGCTTGAGGATTTCCGGGTCGTCCGGCCACACGGTGAGGACCGTGTTCTTGGTCGGCTTCACGGCGGTCAGGTTCATGACCAGCACCTCGGTCGCGTCCGTGATCATGCCGCCCGGCGGGGTGACGCTGGCGACCGAGCCGGCGCCGAGCGCGCCGCTGATGCCCAGGTTGATCCGGCTGTCCACGATCCGGGTCGGGCTCATCGGCGAGAACCGCAGGCCGAGCGGGCTGTAACCGTCGTCCACCAGACCGACGAAGTCGACCAGGACGTGCGCCGCGGCGTGGGTGTAGATCTTGAACTTCGGCGCGCCGGTGATGCACCAGCCGTCGGTGGCGAGGCACGGCGTGGTCCGCACGAAGGCCAGGTTCGGCACGTTGACGCCCGCGCCGTAGTTGACCGTCGAGGAGACCGGGCGGCTGCCCGCACCCGACCAGGCGGTCAGGTAGCCGGCACTGGCCGGGGCGACCGCGGTGAGGTTCAGGACCAGGGACTTGATGTGCGCGTGCTGGTCCTGGTCCTCGAAGCTGAGGGAGTACTCCAGAACGGTGCCGGCCGGCGGCTTGCCCTCCGGGTCGTTACGGGTGTCGAAGACCCGCGCCGGGTAGTGCCACTCGTACTGGCCACCGTTGCGGTCGACCATCGTGTCGTCCTTGGCGTAGAAGCCGACGACGTCGACCACCACGTCCGTGTACCCGTTGCGGTTGTAGACCGAGACCTTGCCGCCGGAGCCGAGCTTCACGGTGACGTTGTTCGAGCCCAGCCAGCCCTTGGCGAAGTTGACCGAGGAGGCGTCCGGCCGGGCCTCGCCCGCCGGGTACGCGGTGACGAAGCTGTCGGCCGTCGGGTTGACGATGGTCACGTTCAGCACCACCGCGCCGACGCCGCTGGCGGGGATGCCACCCCGGCCGGAGACCTGGAGGTCGAACTTGCTCAGCGGCCCGATCTTCCCGGTCTTGCCGCCCAGCCCGGAGCGGGTGTCCATGAGGCGGTACGGCGAGAGCGGGTAGTAGGCGCCGGTCGTGTCGGCGAGACCGGCCACGGCCTGCGGCGTGACAGCGGGAGCCGCGGACGCCGTACCCGGGACGACGGCCAGGGCACAGGCTCCGGCGAGGGTCGCGCCGAGCAGAGTGCGGAATTTGCGCATAGAAACCCCGTGGATGAAGAGGAAACAGGGAATTGCCGCCTCAGCGTAGGGGGCCGCCTCAAGACCGGCAAGGAGGTACTCCGACCAACACAAAGGGTGAAACTGGCGGGACTTAATGGTGTCTTAATGCGCCACCGCGCGGTTGTCCACAGGATCGAAGCTTTGTCCACAGGTTGTCCACAGCCCCGGTGGACAACCCTTGACATCCCGCGTGAGCAGGCGAGACTGCCCAGATGACCGCCGACGACCCGCTGCCCGCCCCCCGCGCGCCGCAACCGCAGCCCCGGGTGCGGATCGTGCTGGCCGAGGTCACCCGCCGGGACAGCCGGGCCGGCCGGACCCGCACCGAACTGGCCCAGCAGACCCGGGTCGGCGAGGCGCTGGTGCGCGGGCTGGTCCGCGCCCAACTGTCGCTGGCGCTGCGGCTCTCCCTGGTGGTGCTCGTCGGGCTGGGCGGCCTGCCAGGGCTCTTCGCCATCGCGCCCACCGTCGGCCGGGTCACCGTGCTCGGGGTCAACCTGCCCTGGCTGCTGCTCGGGGTGGTCTCCTTCCCCTTCCTGATCGCGGTGGGCTGGGCGTACGTGCGGCTGGCCGAACGCAACGAGCAGGACTTCACCGACCTGGTCGAGCGGCCGGAGCGCTGAGATGGGCAACGGCTTCGTCGTCCCGGCCATCGTGGCGGTCACCCTGGTCACCCTCGGCATCGGCTTCTACGGGCTGCGGCTGGCCCGGACCACGTCCGACTTCCTGGTCGCCTCCCGGGCGGTCAGCCCGACCTGGAACGCCGCCGCCATCGGCGGGGAGTACCTCTCCGCCGCGAGCTTCCTCGGAATCGCCGGGCTGATCCTCAAGTACGGCGTCGACGTGCTCTGGTACCCGGTCGGCTTCGCCGCCGGCTACCTCGCCCTGCTGATGTTCGTGGCCGCCCCGCTGCGCCGCTCCGGCGCGTTCACCCTGCCCGACTTCTGCGAACTGCGGCTCGGCTCGCGCCGGCTGCGCACCCTGGCCACCGTCTTCGTCATCTTCATCGGCTGGCTCTACCTGGTGCCGCAGTTGCAGGGCGCCGGGCTGACCCTCGCCACGGTGGCCGGCTCGCCGTACCCGGTGGGGGCGTTGCTGGTCGCGGCGGTGGTCACCGCGAACGTGGCGCTCGGCGGGATGCGCGCCATCACCTTCGTCCAGGCCTTCCAGTACTGGCTCAAGCTGACCGCGCTGGCCGTACCCGCGATCTTCCTGGCGTTGCAGTGGCAGGCCGACGCCCGCCCCGCGGTGACCCCGCCCGACGGGCCGGCGTTCCGGACCGCGACCACCGTCGTGGTCGAGCACCGCGCGGCGCTCACCTTCGCCGACGGCACCGTCCGGGAGGTACGCCCCGGCGACGAGTTGACCTTCGCCGCCGGTGACCGGGTGCCCGAGGTCTCGCAGGTGGCGACCGGCGCGGCCGACTGGCTGCTGCCCAGCACCGCCGGGGATGACGACCGTGGCCTCTTCGCCACGTACTCGCTGATCCTGGCCACCTTCCTCGGCACCATGGGATTGCCGCACGTCCTGGTGCGCTTCTACACCAACCCGGACGGGGCGGCGGCCAGGCGTACCACCCTGGTGGTGCTCGCCCTGGTCGGCGCCTTCTACCTGCTCCCCACGATCTACGGGGTGCTCGGCCGGATCTACACCCCGCAGCTGCTGGTCTCCGGGCAGACCGACGCGGTGGTGGTGCTGCTGCCCGGCGCCGCGCTCGGCGACGGGACCACCGGCCGGCTGCTCGCCGCCCTGGTCGCGGCCGGCGCGTTCGCGGCCTTCCTCTCCACCTCGTCCGGGCTGCTCACCAGCGTCGCCGGGGTGATCTCCGCGGACGTGCTGGGGCGCGGCTCGGTACGCGGCTTCCGGCTGGCGACCGTGATCGCCGGCGGGGTGCCCGCGGTGCTCGCCCTGAACGTCGCCGGGCTGGACGTCTCCCAGGTGGTGGGGCTGGCCTTCGCCGTGGCCGCGTCCAGTTTCTGCCCGCTGCTGGTGCTCGGCATCTGGTGGCGCGGTCTGACCGATCTGGGCGCGGCGGCCGGCGTGCTGGCCGGTGGCGGTGCGGCGATCGGGGCGGTCCTGGTCACCGTGCTCGGGCCGCCGCTGTCCGGTTGGCCGGCCACGCTCACCGCACAGCCGGCCGCCTGGACGGTGCCGCTCGCCTTCACCGTGATGGTGGTCGGGTCCATGGCGACCCGCCGCCGGGCGCCCGCCGACGTCGGGGCCACCATGCTGCGGCTGCACGCCCCGGAGGCGTTGCGCGGGTGAGAACGTCCGCCCTGGGTATGACGGCAGATCGTCCCTCGGCGGGAGCGTCGCCTGGCCCGGCCCGGATACGGTCGGACGCATGACTGGTGAGCACCCCGCGCTCGCGCTGCGTGGCCTGGCGAAGACGTTCGACGGCAAGGTCGCCGTGGCGGGCGTCGACCTGGACGTACCGGCCGGATCCTTCTACGGACTGCTCGGGCCGAACGGCGCCGGCAAGACCACCACGCTGTCGATGGCGGTCGGGCTGCTGCGGCCGGACCACGGGCGGGCCTGGGTGCTCGGGCACGACGTCTGGGGCGACCCGGTCGGGGCGAAGCGGCTGCTCGGGGTGATGCCGGACGGGGTCCGGCTCTTCGACCGGCTCACCGGGGCGGAGCTGCTGGCGTACCACGGTCTGCTGCGCGGCATGGACCCGGCGGTGGTCGACCAGCGGGCGGCGGAGCTGCTCGACGTGCTGGCGCTCACCGACGCCGGGCGGACCCTGGTGGTCGACTACTCGGCCGGCATGAAGAAGAAGATCGGCCTGGCCTGCGCGCTGCTGCACGGCCCACGGCTGCTGGTGCTGGACGAGCCGTTCGAGGCGGTCGACCCGGTCTCCGCCGCGCTGATCCGCGACATCCTGCACCGCTACGTCGTCGGCGGCGGCACGGTGGTCTTCTCCAGCCACGTCATGGAGGTCGTCGAGCGGCTCTGCTCGCATGTGGCGATCCTCGCCGGCGGCACCATCAAGCGGGTCGGCGGCCTCGACGAGGTGCGCGGGGCCCGCTCCCTGGAGGAGGTCTTCGTCGAGGTGGTCGGCGGGCGGACGGCGACCGGCGAGGAGCTGTCGTGGCTGTCCCGGTGACCGCGGCTGCCGAGCCGGACCGGCAGGTCTCGGCCCGGCACTTCGTCCGGCTCAAGTTGCGGGTGATGGGCAACAACTTCCGCGGCCAGGGCTGGCGGATCGCGCTCTTCGTGGCCGGTGTGCTGGTCGGCCTCTGGTTCGCCGCCGGCGGCTTCCTGCTGCTGGCCGCGCCCGGCTTCGCGGGCGAGCCCCGGTACGCGCTGATGACCGCCGCATTCGGCGGCGGGCTGCTGGTGCTCGGCTGGCTGCTGCTGCCGCTGGTGTTCTTCGGGGTGGACGAGACCCTGGACCCGGCCCGGTTCGCGCTGCTGCCACTGTCCCGCCGCACCCTGGTCGGCGGACTCTTCGCGGCGGCCCTGGCCAGCGTCCCGGTCCTGACGATGCTGCTCGCGACCGCCGGTCTGGTGGTCACCGCCGGCGCGCTCGGCGGCTGGCCGGCCGGGCTGGCCGCCACCGTCGGCGTACTCGCCGGACTGCTGCTCTGCGTCGCGGCGAGCCGCGCGGTGACCAGCGCGTTCGCCACCATGCTGCGATCCCGGCGGGTCCGGGACCTGGCCGCCGTGCTGCTGGCGGTGGTCGCCGCGCTGCTCGGCCCGCTCCAGATCGTGGTGCTGGCGGCGGTGCAGGACGCGGACTGGGACCGGCTCGCCGGGGTGGCCGGCGTGGTGGGCTGGACGCCGTTCGGGGCGCCGTGGACGGTCGGTGTGGACGTGGCCGAGGGACGGGCCTGGGCGGTGCCGGTGAAGCTGCTGATCACCGCGGTCACCATCGGCGTGCTGCTGTTCTGGTGGTCGCGGTCGCTGGAGTCGGCGATGGTCGGCGCGGCCGGCGCCGCCCCGACGAAGACCCGGCGTGCCCCGACGGGCGGCGCGGTCGGACAGCTCTTCCCGAAGGTGCTCGGCTGGGCCGGGCGGGACCGGTTCGGCGCGCTGGTCGCGCGGGAGTGCCGCTACTGGTGGCGGGACGCCCGGCGGCGGGCCAACCTGATCACCATCGCGGTGGTCGGCGTCTTCGTCCCGGTCATGGTCAACCTGGGCGGTCCCGGCTTCGCCGCCTCGGAGCAGGGCGTCGAGTTCACCGGTGACTCGTCGCCGGTGCTGGTCAGCCTCTCCATGCTCTTCGTCGGGGTGCTCGCCTCGGTGACGCTGGCCAACCAGTTCGGCTTCGACGGCAGCGCGTACGCGGCGAACGTCGTGGCCGGGGTGCCGGGCCGGCTGGAACTGCGGGCCCGGATGGTCGCCTTCTCGGTGTACGTGGTGCCGATGCTCGGTGTGGTCTCGGTGGTGATCGCGGTGGTGCTGGGCGAGCCCGGCTGGATCGGGATGGCCGCCGGCGCGCTGCTGGCCGCGTACGGGGCGGGGCTGGCGATCAACGGGTACCTGTCGGTGCTGGGCGCGTACTCGCTGCCGGAGACGAGCAACCCGTTCGCCATGAACACCGGCGCGGGGATGGCGAAGAGCCTGCTCACCCTGCTGTCGATGGTGGTGTCGACGGCTGCGGCGGTGCCGATGGTGGTGGCTGCGGCGCTGCTCGGGGACGCCTGGCTCTGGTTGGCGCTGCCGCTGGGCGCGGCGTACGGGGTGGGGGCGGCGCTGCTCGGGTCGTACCTGGCCGGTGACGTGCTGGACCGCCGGCAGCCGGAGCTGCTGGCCACCGTCACGCCGAGGCGCTGATGCCGGTCGTCGAGTCGGTGACCACCGTCCCGGTGCCGCCCGAGCTGGCCTTCGCGGTGTCGCAGACCACCGCGCCGGTCCGGTACCGGTGGGACCCGTTCGTCCGGGAGCAGCACTTCGTCGACGGGGCGACCCGGCCCGGCAAGGGTGTGCGCACCTTCACCCGTTCCCGGCACGGGCTGGTCATGGTGAGTGAGTACGTCTCGTTCGCGCCGCCGACCAACGTCGGGATGAAAATGGTGCGGGGCCCGTGGTTCTTCGAGATGTTCGCCGGCGGATGGCGGTTCGCGCCCGGCCCGGCGCCGGGGACGACCGTGGCCACCTGGCGGTACAGCTTCCGCTGCCGCCCGGCGTGGCTGCGCCCGGTCGCCGACCGGATCGGGGTGTGGCTGCTCACCCGGGACATCCGCCGACGCATCGCCGGCTACGCCGCCGGCTGCGCCGACCCGCAGGTGCTGGCCGCCGCCCGCCGCTCGCTCACCGCCGACGACGGGACCGACGAGGGTACGCCCTGAGCGTCACCGCCCGCCGGGAGCGCCGGTTCGGGGCTGCCGCGCACGGGTCGCCGGCGGTGGTCCCGGTGCTCACGTGGTGCGGCGCATGAACGCGTACACGTTGTGTCCGTCGCCGACGGCGGTGACGGTGACCAGTTCCCAGCCGTAGTTCGACAGGTGCTCGACGGCCTGCATGAGCTGCGGTACGGCGCTACGCATGAAACCGGAGCTGGCCACCAGGGCGAGGTGCCGGTGCGGGTAGGCGCGCAGGTCCACCGCACCCTGCAGGAGCGAGTCGGCCCGGACGACGAGGGTCTGCGCCAGCTGCTGCGGCGACACGAAAGCCATGCCCGGCAGGGTAGGCCGTCCGAGCGAACCGAGCCCGCCACGGACGCCGGGCGGGAACGGTCCGGGCCGTGGCCGCGTCACACCGGCATGACGACTGTTTCCGCCGTACGGGGGGTGGCGGTCCTACCGCTGATCCTGCTGGTGACGGCGTGCGCCCCGCAGGATGACGGGGGCGCCGGCGACCGACCGGCCGCACCCGCGTACCCCGGCGATGCCGTGGTGCTCCGCATCGACCACATCGGTGGCTTCGTGACCCCGGCCGCGCTCGCCACCCGCCTGCCCAGGGTCACCGTGTACGGCGACGGCCGGATGATCACCGAGGGGCCGGTGGCCCTGCGGTACCCCGCACCGGCCCTGCCCAACGTCCAGGTGACGACGCTGGACGCCGGGGCGGTGGCGCGGCTCGTCGAGCGGGCCCGGGCGGCCGGGGTGGGCACCGCCGACGACCTGGGCACCCCGCCGGTCACGGACGTCCCGACGACCCGCTTCGCCCTGCTGGGGGCCACCGGTGTGGAGGAGACCACGGTCGAGGCCCTCGACATGGTCGAGGCGGAAGGCGGGTTGAGCGCCGACCAGCGGGCGGCCCGGGAGAAGCTGCGCGCCTTCGCCCGGTCGCTGACCGACGCGGCGACCGGGGGCGGGTCGGCCACACCGTCGCCGTACCGGCCGACCGCGGTGGCGGCCGTCGCCGAGCCGTGGGTCGCCAACGACGAGGCGGGTGAGCAGGTCGAGGTGGCCTGGCCCGGCCCGGACCTGCCCGGTGCCCCGCTCGGCACGGCCGGTGACCTGAGCTGCGTGACGGTCACCGGTGAGCGGGTGCGGCAGGTCCTCGACGCCGCCGCCACGGCGAACGCGGCGACCCCGTGGGCCTCGGGCGGAAAGCGGTGGACGGTCACCTTCCGGCCGCTGCTGCCCGACGAGGCCGACTGCGGCGATCTGGCCACCGCCCGCTGACCTGACCAGCCCACCCGCCCGGTGACGACCCGCCAATGCGCCGGGCCTGATCGGCCGTTCCGGCCCGGATCGGGCCGGATCGGGCCGGATCGGGCCGGATCGGCGGGCATGATCGCGCTCGAACATGGAAATAGTGGCCTCGATCGCGAAGGAGGCCACTATTTCCCTGTTTCTGCGCGATCAACGCGCGGGGTGTCAGTCGACGTGCGGGCGTCAGTCCACCTGTGGGTGTCAGTCGGCGTGCGGAGCGCGGGTGAGGGCGAGGAAGGAGCGCCAGGCGGTGGGGGTGAAGCGCAGCGTCGGGCCGGACCGGTCCTTGCTGTCCCGCACCAGCACCACCCCGGGCAGATTGTCGGCCACCTCGACACAGTTGCCGTCATTGTCCGAGCGCGTCGACTTACGCCAGAGGGGCACGGCAATGGTCATGGTGTCACCTTCAACTTGTTGATCAAATCGAGCGAGGCCCGCTCGCCGAGCGCCTCACCCAGGAGACGCTCCCACTTCCGCTGGACCAAGCCTATCCACTCCGGATAATCGGCGATCTGTCCTCGCGCCGCGTTGTCTAGACACACCAGACGGTGGTCGCCGGGAAGCTCCGCGATCACGAATCCACCTCCCATCGAAACGTGCGCGCCGACGTCGAGCGGTAGGACGTAAAGCCGAACGTTCGGCAGCTCTGCGACTTCCAGCAGCCGCCCGAGCTGTCGATCCATCACCGCAGGCCCGCCAACCGACCGGCGCAGGGCACTCTCGTCGATGACGAACACGCCCTCCGGGGGGTCGTCGCGCCGGAGCAGTGCCTGCCGGCTCATCCGGAGCATGAGCCGGTGCTCCACCTCCTAGCTCCGGTACAGCCCACCCGTCGAGAAGACGGTGCGCGCATACTCCTCGGTCTGCAGGAGCCCTGGCACCAGGCACGGCTCGAAGTTGCACAGCCGGATCGCCCGCTCCTCGTGCCCGGGCCACGACTCGAACCAGGTGGGTGAGCTGCTGCCCTCAGCAGGTTTGAGGAGGCTGGCGAGGAGGCCGCCGGTGTTCAGGGCCTCGTCGGCGGCGACGGCGAACTCCATGGTCGGCCGGCGGCGACCGGTCTCGATCGCGGCCACCGTGGACGGACTCCACCTGATCAGTGTCGCCAGGCCCTCCTGGGAAACCTCCGCGCCGGCCCGGGCCGCCTTGAGCGCCCGGATCCACATCTCGACCTTCATCCTTACGTCTCCCGTAAGTACGTGACCGCGCTGCGTAGTAAGCCCTGGCATCCTCCCGTGTCCGCGCTGTCGCGTCCAGGGTGGAGACACGCGGCCCGGCCGGTGGAGGCGACTACCCGGCGGCCGGTCCTGCGCGGGTCGCCCCGGCCGATCCCCCCTGGCCGGGGCGACCCCTGACACCGGGAGGAGAGCGGCATGTTCGGATTCCTGCGCGGCCGGCGGGATCGGCGCACTCGGGTGACACCGAGGCACCGGAGAACGGCCGGGCCAACGGCCCGGAGTCGGGCTGGACGGTTCCCGACGGGATCGGTGACCGGACGGTCGGCACCGGCACCGGCACCGGCACCGGCACCGGCGAGCTTTCCGCCGTACCCGGGGACGGTGGCACCGGCGGCCTTCCGGTCGTACCCGGGGATGGCGGGACCGGCGACCGGGGTGCCGGGCGTGGCGACGCCGCGGGCGACACGCCGGCCGAACCAGGCACCGGCGTGGTCGACCGAGCCGACCGTGGCCTTCCCCCGGCCCGGCTGCGCGGGCTGGCTGACCCCGGCACAGACCTGGCGCGCGAACGGGGGCCGCTGGTGATGCCGCCGCTCGTCCGGACCTCGGCCGGACGTGGCACGCGGAGCGGCCGGAGGCTGCCACCACCTCGACGGGTCGCGGCACGGTGAGGCGGAGCCATCTGCCGATGCGGCCGTTGTGGCGGTGCCGGGCCTGTGGGGCCCACTGGCCGTGCCAGCCGGCCCGGCTCGGGCTACTGGTCGAGTACCGGCAGGACCGGGCGGCGCTGCTGGTATACCTGGGCGGGCTGATGGTCGAGGCGGGTGACCAGCTCGCCCGGCTCCACCCGCAGGCACGCCCGGCCGACCTGCACGAACGCTTCCTGGGTTGGGCGCGGGCCCGGGGCGGCACAATGTTTCACGTGAATCATGAACCGGGTGCCGAGATCCACCACACCGACCCGTTCGCCGTGCCGGCCGGGCAGCGTTCGCCGGTACGCCGGCTGCGGGGCCGGCTCGCGGCCCCGGTGACGCTCTGGACGGCCCCCGGTCCGGCGGGGCTGACCGTGTCGTCCACGCTTGTCGCCGAGGGGGAGCCGGACCGGCTGCTCGGCCTGATCGACCCGGAGTCGGACGTGTGGGCGGCGATCGAGGAGGCCGGACGGTTCGCGGTGTCACCGTTGGGGCCACCGCACCGGCAGCTCGCCGACCGGTTCGCCGGCCTCTTCCCCTCCCCGGGCGGACTCTTCGCCACCGGCTCGTGGACCGACACCCCGTACGGCCCGGTGCCGTCCGACGCGGGCGGGTGGGCCGGCTGCCGGCTCGACGCCGCCCGGGAGTACGGCTGGGGCCTGCTGGTCGAGGCCACCATCGAGGCGGTCGACCTGGCCGAGGAGACCATGCCGCTGCTGCACTACCGGGGCCGCTACCACGAGCTGACCTGAGGGGTACGCCGACCGGGTGCGCCGACCACCGGCGGTCGGCGCACCGGGCGACCGCTCACCGGAGTGACCTGGGTCACTCGGCGCAGCGGGCGGACCGTTCGGCGCAGCCGGCGACCACCCTCGATCACAGCCTTCCCGGCCGGGGACCGCGCTCTCTACCGTGCGCGAAACTCCCGACACCTGTGAAGGTGGTGATCCACAAAATGTCCACGGACACGCCCGCGTCCGCCCCGACGGAGTCGGCGGCCGAGCGGTATCTGGCCGTACAACGGTCGGACGAGTTCGCCGGGTTGCGTCGCGCGCTGCGCGGCTTCGTCTTCCCGATGACCGTCGCCTTCTTCCTGTGGTACGCGCTCTACGTGATCCTCTCCGCGTACGCGCGGGGCTTCATGGGTACGAAGCTCTTCGGCAGCAACGTCAACGTGGCCCTCGTCTTCGGCCTGCTCCAGTTCGTCTCGACGTTCCTGATCGCCTGGCTCTACTCCCGGCACGCCGACCGGAAGCTCGACCCGATCGCCGACCGGATCCGCGCCGAGATCGGGGAGGTGAAGCATGAACACGGTCCTCGCGGCTGAGGCGGGTGGCGGCACCGCCCGCAACCTCACCATCACGCTCTTCCTGATCTTCGTGGCGGTGACCCTGGCCATCACCATCTGGGCCAGCCGGCAGACCAAGACCGCCACCGACTTCTACGCCGGCGGGCGCTCCTTCTCCGGCTTCCAGAACGGAATGGCGATCGGTGGCGACTACATGTCGGCCGCCTCGTTCCTCGGCATCGCCGGCATCATCGCCCTCTACGGCTACGACGGCTTCCTCTACTCGATCGGCTTCCTGGTCGCCTGGCTGGTGGCGCTGCTGCTCGTCGCCGAACTGCTGCGCAACTCGGGCCGGTACACGATGGCCGACGTGCTGGCCTTCCGGATGCGCCAGCGTCCGGTCCGCACCGCCGCGGCGGTCTCCACCATCACCGTGTCGATCTTCTACCTGCTGGCCCAGATGGTCGGCGCGGGCGCGCTGGTGGCGCTCCTGCTCGGCATCAAGCCGGGCACCACCTTCCTCGGCATGGACGCCGCGACCGCCAAGGTCGCCACGATCGTCATGGTCGGCGCCCTGATGATCATCTACGTCACGGTCGGCGGGATGAAGGGCACCACCTACGTCCAGATCGTCAAGGCGTTCCTGCTGATGGCCGGCGCGCTGGTGATGACCCTGCTGGTGCTGGCAAAGTACAAGTTCAACCTCTCCTCGCTGCTCGGCGACGCCGCGTCCGCCTCGGGCAAGGGCAGCGCGTTCCTGGAACCCGGGCTCCGGTACGGGGTCGACACACCCGGCGACGCGTTGAAGACCTTCTACAGCAAGATGGACCTGCTCTCGCTCGGCATCGCGCTGGTGCTCGGCACCGCCGGCCTGCCGCACATCCTGATCCGCTTCTACACCGTCCCGACGGCGAAGGCGGCCCGCAAGAGCGTGCTCTGGGCGATCGGCATCATCGGCACGTTCTACCTGCTCACCCTGGCTCTCGGCTTCGGCGCGGCGGCGCTGGTGGGTGGCGAGGCGATCACCGCCCAGGACAAGGCCGGCAACACCGCCGCCCCGCAGCTGGCCGAGGCGCTGGGCATGGACTTCCTCGGCGGGAACCTGGGCGGGGCGACCCTGCTGGCGATCATCGCGGCGGTGGCCTTCGCCACCATCCTGGCGGTGGTGGCCGGGCTGACCCTGGCCTCGTCGTCCAGCCTGGCGCACGACTTCTACGCCAACGTCATCAAGAACGGCAAGGCGTCGGAGCGGCAGGAGGTCACGGTTGCCCGAGTCTCCGCGCTGGTCATCGGCGCGGTCTCGATCGTCCTGTCCATCTTCGCGCAGAGCCTGAACGTGGCCTTCCTGGTGGCGCTGGCCTTCGCGGTCGCCGCGTCGGGCAACCTGCCGGCGATCCTCTACAGCCTGTTCTGGAAGCGGTTCAACACCTCCGGCGCGGTCTGGGCCATCTACGGTGGCCTGCTCTCGGCCGTGTTCCTGGTGTTCTTCTCCCCGGTGGTTTCCGGAGCGCCGACCGCGATGTTCCCGGACCAGGACTGGCAGTGGTTCCCGCTGTCCAACCCGGGCATCCTCTCCATCCCGTTCGGCTTCCTCTGCGGCTGGATCGGCACGGTGATCTCGAAGGAGCACGACGAGGAGAAGTACGCGGAACTGGAGGTGCGCGCGCTCACCGGCGCGGGCGCGCACTGACGGTCCACCACGGGCGGGGTCCCGGCGCGGCACGCGCCGGGACCCCGCCGCATGCCGCGCCCCTCCGGCCGGCACCGCTGAGTAGGCTGGCCGGCATGAACGTAGCCCCGCGCTTCGGAACCGGTCACCGCGTCCTCGTCACCGGTGGCGCCGGGTTCGTGCCGTCCCACCTGGTCGACCGGCTCGTCGAGCGCGGCTGCACGGTGGTGGCGCTGGACAACTTCGTCACCGGGTCCAAGGAGAACGTCGCCCACCTGTTGGACACGCCGACCTTCACCATGGTCGAGGCGGACATCTCCGACGGGCTGCCGGCCCACCCGACGCTGGCGGAGCGGTTCGACGCCATCCTGCACATGGCCTCGCCGGCCAGCCCGACCGACTTCGAGAAGCTGCCGGTGGAGATCCTCCGGGTCGGCTCGGTGGGCACCCTGCACCTGCTGGACCGCGCGCTCGCCGACGGCGCCCGCTTCCTGATGGCCTCCACCTCCGAGGCGTACGGGGACCCGAAGGAGCACCCGCAGCGCGAAACGTACTGGGGCAACGTCAACCCGATCGGGGTGCGGGCCGTCTACGACGAGGCGAAGCGCTTCTCCGAGGCGGCCACCATGGCGTACCACCGGAGCAGGGGGCTGGACGCCGCCATCGTCCGGATCTTCAACACGTACGGCCCGCGGATGCGTCCCGACGACGGCCGGGCCATCCCCACCTTCATCTCGCAGGCGCTGCGCGGTGAGCCGATCACCGTGCACGGCACCGGCAACCAGACCCGGTCGATCTGCTACGTCGACGACCTGGTGCGCGGCATCCTGCTGCTGCTCGACTCGACCGAGACCGGGCCGATCAACTGCGGCACCGAGCACGAGATGAGCATGCGGCAACTCGCCGAGACGATCGTGTCACTCTGCGCGAGCAGCTCTGAGGTGACGTACATCACTCGCAATGCGGACGACCCGGAGATGCGCCGGCCGGATCTCACGCTCGCCCGGGAGCTGCTGGGATACGAACCGACCGTCTCGCCCGAAGAGGGCCTGCGGCGCACCATCGCGTACTTCCGCAGCCGGCTAGGGTAGCGCCTCCGCGCCACGCGGGAGGCGGTCCGGCCTTCGCCTTCGGGCAACCCTCGACCGGGCTACGTACGCTGAAACACATGTCCGCGACATCGTCTGCCGGCGTCCCGCTCCCGCATCTGCACCGGAGCTCCGGACGCGCCCAGGTTCCCGGTCCCGGCCGGGGCGCCACCGGGCGCGCCCGACAGCCCGACGCGCAGTGGTACCCCTCGTACGACGAGGGGCAGCCGCGCTCCGGCGGGCCCGGCAGCCCGGGCGGGCCGGGCCTGCCCCCGGGTCCGGGCGACCCCGGGGGGCGCGGGCCGCGCCCGCGCTGGGGGCGGATCGGCCTGGTCGCCGGCGTGGCGGTGCTGGTGCTGGCGCTGCTGGGCGGCGCGGGCGCCTGGATGTACACCCGCAGCCTGAACAACGACCTGGCCCGGACCGACCCGTTCTCGGAGATCACCGGCGGCCGGCCGGCGAAGGCGGTCAACGGCGCGCTGAACATCCTGCTGGTGGGCTCGGACTCGCGTGACCCGGACGCGCCGGTGGACCAGCAGAGCCAGTGGCGGGCCGACACGATCATCGTCATGCACGTCCCGGCCGACCACAAGTCGGCCTACCTGGTCTCCATCCCGCGCGATTTGTACGTACCGATCCCGGAGAGCGCCGGCGCGGAGTGCGGCTCCGGCCGGCGCGCGAAGATCAACGCGGCCTTCGCGTTCGGCGGCCTGCCGCTGGCGGTACGGACCGTGGAATGCTTCACCGACGTCCGGATCGACCACGTCATGGCGATCGACTTCGGCGGCTTCAAGGAGGTCACCGACGCGCTCGGCGGCGTGGACCTGAAGGTGGAGCGGAGCGTCACCTCGATCCACAAGCCGTACCGGAAGTTCACCAAGGGCACCATGCACATGGACGGCGCGACCGCGCTGGACTGGATCCGGCAGCGCAAGCAGTTCCCGGACGGCGACTTCGCCCGGATGCGCCACCAGCAGGAGTTCCTCCGCGCGCTGATGGACAAGGCGGCGAGTTCGGGCACGCTGACCAGTCCGAAGA
The DNA here is from genome assembly GCF_900090245.1 of Micromonospora halophytica. Lineage (GTDB taxonomy): Bacteria > Actinomycetota > Actinomycetes > Mycobacteriales > Micromonosporaceae > Micromonospora > Micromonospora halophytica. The sequence goes on along the minus strand of NZ_FMDN01000005.1, from coordinate 274,149 downwards.
AGCTGAACGCGTTCCTCCAGTCGGTCACCGACGCGGTGACGGTGGACAAGGACTTCTCGCTGGCCGACATGGCGTTGCAGTTCCGGAGCCTGCGCGGCGAGAACCTGATCTTCCTGACCAGTCCGAACTCGGGCAGCGACACCATCAACGGCGAATCGGTGGTGGTGTCCGACCGGGAGAAGGCGCTGGCGATGTACAAGGCGATGTCGGCGGACACCATGGCCGACTGGGTCGCCGCCAACAAGGATCCGGACACCAAGGGCAACTGACGCCGCAATCCCCGGCGGCCGGGTCGCACGACCACCGCCGGGGGTCGGTCCGCCGGGCGGGTCGTTGCCGGCACATTTCGACGGACGTCATCAGAGGTACGCTCCGACATGGCTCGATCATCGATGACCAGCCACCGATCAGATGCAATGCCTCATCCGTTCGGATGAACCGTGGTCAGAACTGTCGGGATATCTGAGAATTGAGCAGGTGACGACCTCGCCTTGACAGGGAGCGGTACGTAAAGTGGTTCCGCCCCCCGATCAAGCGAGCTGGAGCACGCATGCCGGTTCAGACCAGCCCCCGCCCCACGTCGCCGGATTCCGACCCCTACCCACGGGCGTCCGCGAGCATCCCGGCCCAGGGGGGTCGGGGCGGGCAGCGCACCGGCGGCGCGAAGAAGCGCTCGAAGCGCAAGGACCCGCTCTGGGCCCGGCTCACCGTGGTCTTCGGCGCGGTGCTGATGATGACCAGCGGCATCGCCATCGTGGGCAGCAAGGCGCTGATCAGCCAGGCGACGGGCAACATCGCCCAGAAGAACCTGCTCGGCGGGGCGGGCAAGAGCGAGGCCGAGGGCGGCGCCGACCTTGAGGGCCCGATCGACATGCTGCTGCTGGGCGTGGACGCCCGCGAGCGCTGGGCGGCCGACGACGTGCGGGCGGACAGCATCATCGTGCTGCACATCCCGTCCAGCCACGACCAGGCGTACATGATCTCGATCCCGCGGGACACCGAGGCGCAGATCCCGGCCTTCAAGAAGAGCGGCTTCCGGGGCGGCACCGACAAGATCAACGCAGCGTTCCAGGCCGGCGCCCGCAACGGCGGCGGCTGGGAGGGCGGCGCCCAGTTGATGGCGCAGACCATCAAGAACATGACCGGGATCAGCTTCGACGGCGCCGCGATCATCAACTTCGGCGGTTTCAAGAACGTCATCGACACCCTGGGCAGCGTCCGGATCTGCGTGAAGCACGAGGTGAAGTCGATCCACACGGTGATGGTCGACGGCAAGCAGATGTGGAAGGCGGACGCCAAGAAGACCGGCCGGCCGATGACGCCGGTGGTCTACAAGAAGGGGTGCCGCCAGATGTCCGGCCTGGAGGCGCTGGACTACTCCCGGCAGCGCTACGGCCTGCCCGGCGGCGACTACGACCGGCAGCAGAACCAGCAGCAGCTGATCAAGGCGATGGCGAAGAAGGCCACCGACAAGGGCATGTTGACCAACCCGATCAAGGTCAACCAGCTGATCCGGGCGGCCGGCAAGGCGTTCGTCCTGGACACCGGCGGGGTGCCGGTCCCCGACTTCGTCTTCACCCTGCGCGGCATCAGCGCCAACGAACTGACCATGCTCCGCACCAACGGCGGCACGTTCCACGGCAACGCCAACAACCGTGAGGCGCTCAGCGAGCAGACGCTGGAGATGTTCAAGGCGGTCAAGAACGACAAGCTGGGCGAATTCGTGTACGCGAACCCGTCCGTGCTCTCCACCCGCAAGTGACCGGGTGACCGGCGGGTAGCTGTCCCGAAACCCGCCCGCCCGGCACCGACCGACCCGTAGCCTGACGTGAGAATGCCTCACGTAACGGCCACGGGGAGGGCGTCACGTCCAGGTCAGCGCGGGCCAACCGGAGACAGGGCGCACCGCCGCCCGGCCCCCGGGCCGCCCGCTGGCCACGCCTGCTGCTCGGCGCCGGCCTCGCGCTGGTGCTGCTGGCCGCACTCGCCGTCGTCGGCATGAAAGCGCTGACCTCCCGGTACGAGCGGACCGTCACCCGCGAGCAACTGCTCGCCCCGGACGCCCGACAGGCGCGCACCGACCTGGACGGAGGGCTGAACTACCTGCTCGTCGGCTCGGACCGGCGGGCCGGCTCGCAGCGCCCGGACCAGCGCTCCGACACCATCCTGATCGTGCACCTGCCACCCGGCATGCGGCAGGCGTACCTCATCTCCGTGCCGCGTGACCTGCTGGTGGCCATCCCGCCCGGCAACGGGTACCCGGGCGGACAGGACAAGATCAACGCCGCGTACGAGCACGGCGGCGGCGGCGAGAGCGGCACCCGGCTCCTCTCCACCACCCTCAGCCGGCTCACCGGAATCCGCTTCGACGGGGCAGCGCTGATCGACTTCTCCGGCTTCAAGCAGGTCATCGACCACCTCGGCGGGATCCGGATGTGCGTACGGACCGAGGTGCGCTCGATCCACACGAACCGGGTCTTCACCCCCGGCTGCCACCAGATGAACGGCGCGCAGGCGCTCGACTACGTCCGCCAGCGCTACGACCTGCCCGGCGGCGACTACGACCGGCAACGGCACCAGCAGCAACTGCTCCGGGCGGTGCTCGACCGGGCCGGCCAGACCGACCTGCGCGGCGACCCGGTCAAACTGGACCGGGTGCTGCGGGCGGTCGGCGGCTCGTTGACCGTGGACACCAACGGGGTCCCCCTGCAGGAGTTGGCCCTCGCCCTGCGGGCGCTGCCGACGGACGCGCTGAGCGGGGTGCAGGTGCCATCGTACCCGCAGACCATCGACCAGGTCTCCTACGTGGTGCTCGACAACGGCGGCGGTGGGCTCTTCGACGCCGTCCGCGCCGAACGGATGCCCGACTGGGCGACCGCCAACCCGCGCTGGGTCACCCGGTTGTGACACAACCACCGGACGGCCCGGTGCCGACCCGGCCGCCGAGGATCTAGGCTTTCACCCGTGTTCGGACCCCAGGTTCCCACCGTGCCCGTGACCGAGATCGACGACCGGACCTACCTGCTCGACGTCCGCGAGGACGACGAGTGGGCCGCGGGCCATGCCCCCGGCGCCCACCACCTGCCGATGACGGAGTTGCCGGCCCGGCTCGCCGAGGTGCCCACCGACCGGGACGTGGCGGTCATCTGCCGCTCCGGCGGGCGCTCCGCCCAGGTCGTCGGCTACCTGCTCAACAACGGGTGGGAGCAGGTGCGCAACGCCGACGGCGGGATGCGCCAGTGGGCCGCCGTCGGCAAGCCGGTGATCGGCGAGGACGGGCAGCCCGGCCAGGTCATCTGAGAGTCGGGGCATGGGCGATCCGCTGGTCTTCGCGCACCGCGGCGCGTCGGCCGACCTCCCGGAACACACCCTCGCGGCGTACCTGCGCGCCCTGGACGAGGGCGCGGACGGACTGGAGTGCGACGTCCGGCTGACCCGCGACGGGCACCTGGTCTGCGTGCACGACCGCCGACTGGACCGGACCAGTAACGGCCACGGGCTGGTCAGCGCCCGTACCCTCGCCGAGCTGGAGGCGCTGGACTTCGGGTCCTGGCACCCGGGCTGCGTACCGGCCGACGGGGACGAGGTGCTGGACGACGCACACACCCGACTGCTCACCCTGGACCGCCTGCTGGCCGCCGTGACGGCCGCCGGCCGGCCGGTCCGGCTGCTGGTGGAGACGAAGCACCCGTCCCGATACGGCGGGGACGTCGAGCGGAAGCTGGTCGCGACGCTGCGCCGGCACGGGCTGGCCGAGCCCCGCCCGGACGACCCGGTCCAGGTCACCGTCATGTCGTTCTCACCGCTGGCCGTACGCCGGATGCGGGAACTCGCCCCGGCGCTGCCCACGGTGCTGCTGCTGGAGGTGCTGCCGCGCTGGCTGCGGCTGGGCCGGCTGCCCTTCGGTGCCCGGATCGCCGGCCCTGGCATCGGGCTGGTCCGGGCCCGCCCGCAACTGGTGCCCGCGCTGCGCGCGGCCGGCAACCAGGTGTACGTCTGGACGGTCAACGAACCGGACGACCTGGAACTGGTCCTCGACGCCGGGGTGGACGGGGTGATCACCGACCGGCCGGCCCGGACGCTGGCCCGGCTGGGCCGGTGAGGGCCACCGAGCGGGGGTGCCCGGACTCCGGTCGGCGGGGCACACTCGGGACATGCCGGAGCGTACCGATCTCGCCGCCCTCATCACCGGCCACAACACGGTCATCGAGATGATCAATTCCGGTGACGCGGGGCTGCCCGTCCTCACCCAACTCCTCCAGGTGGCCCGTCCGGCGCTCGGCGCGGACAGCCTGGCCTTCGTCGAGCTGACCCCGACCGGCGGCCGGGTCATCGCCGCCAGCGGCAGCGCCGAGTGGACCATCGGGCGGCCGCTGCCCGCCACCGACCCGGCCACCGTCTGCCTGCTCGCCGGCCCCCGCGTCCGGCAGGTGCACCTCGACCGCCTCCCCGGCCCGCTCGCCGACGAACTGGCCGCGCGCGGACTGCGCCGGATGATCGCCGCCCGGGCCGAGATCGGCGGCCTGACCGTCGGCAGCCTGCACGCGCTCTACTCCGACATCGAGGGGGCCGAGGACGGCACCGCACACGCCGTGGTCGGCTACCTCGCCTCCTGCATCGCCCACATGTACGGCGACCAGAGCGGCCTGCCGGTGCACGGTGACGGCCCGGTGGTGGCGGCGCTCGCCGACGGACTGGCCGTGGTCGACCGGGACGGCCACGTCCGGCTCTGGAACCCGGCCGCCGCCCAGTTCACCGGGCGCTGCTCCACGGAGGCGCTGAACCGGCCGCTGCCGTTCCCGCTCCCGCCGTCGGGCCAGGTGCTCGACCACCGGATGCCGGACGGGCGTTGGCTGCGGATCACCTCCGGGGAGCTGGCCGGGCCGGGCTTGCTGCGGGTGGTCACCTTCCGCGACATCACCGACCAGCAGCGCCGCGACTCCGACCGCGACCTCTTCGTCGCGGTGACCAGCCACGAGCTGCGCACGCCGGTCACCGTGATCAAGGGGTACGCGGACACCCTCACCGACCACTGGGAGTCGCTGACCGAGGCGGACCGGCGGCAGGCCGCCCGGGTCATCGGGCAGCGCGCCAACGAGCTGACCCGGCTCGTCGACCGGCTGCTCTCCTCGGCCACCGACGTACGCCCCGACGGCGACCCGACCGTCCCGTTCGACCTCCCGGAGGCGCTCCGGGCCGCCGTGCCGGACCTCCCGGCCGACCTGCGCCACCGACTCGTCCTCAACCTGCCCGCCGACCTGCCCAAGGCGCTCGGGGACCGGCACAGCATCGCGACCGTGCTCACCGAGCTGAGCACCAACGCCGGGAAGTACTCGCCGCCGGGCTCGCCGATCGAGCTGACCGCCGGGGCGAACGGGCAGACGGTCTCCTTCCGGGTCAGCGACCGGGGCATCGGCATCCGCCCCGAGCACGTGGAGCGCGCCTTCGACCGGTTCTGGCAGGGGGAGTCCGGCGACCGCCGGGGCTACCCGGGCGCCGGGCTCGGCCTCTATCTCGTCCGTCGGATCGTTGAACAGCAGAATGGATGGGTATCCCTCCGCCCGAGGAACGGTGGCGGTACCGTCGCAGAGGTGCGGCTGCCCCGGGGATGACCTGGGGGCCGGCGGGGCGCGGGCGAGAAGGAGCGAGGGTGTCGGCGCGAACGGTCGAACGATCGTGGTGTGTGGTGGTGCCCCACCACGCCACCGGCGCGCGGCTGGCCCGGCACCGGCTCGCCGACGAACTCGCCGAGGTGGTGTCCCCGGCGCTGCTGGCCGACCTGGTGGCGGTCCTGGCCGAGCTGGTGGGCAACGCGGTCCGGCACGCCGACCCGCTGCCCGGCGGGGTGGTCCGGGTGGCCTGGCGGCTGCGGCCCACACCCACCGGCCCGCGCGTGTCGATCCGGGTGACCGACGGCGGCGCGGCGGCCGGTCCGTTGATGCGGGAGGCCAGCCCGGACGCGGTCGACGGCCGTGGCCTGCACATCGTCTCCGGCCTGTCCACCCGCTGGGGAGTCGACCGGGACGGCCTGGGCCAGAGCGTCTGGGCCGAGTTCGACCCGACCACCTCGTCCCGGCCCGACCTGGTCGCGGCCGGCTGACCGGCGCCAGCGGGCGGGTCCTCCCCACGCCGCCCGGCTCCGGCCTCTAGGCTGTGTCGCCGTGAGTAAGCGTCGAAAGAACCAGCGCGCCGTCGAAGCCGCCCCCCGCCGGGAGAAGGTCCGCGACATCTTCGTGCCCCGCCCGTTCGAGGGGCTGGCGGACGAGCCGGAGTGGATCGCCCTGCGCGAGCTCGTGCCGGCCGCCTCCGCGCCGCTGCGGCTCACCCCCGAACTCGTCGAGGAGTACGGCGACCGCCCGGTCACCCTCGCCACCGTGCTGCCGATGGCCGCCCCGGCCATGACCAAGCCGGACGGGCGGGTCTTCATCGGCCTCCAGCGGCACCAGCAGTCCGGTGACGTCTCCCGGGACCTGGCCGAGGCGCTGCTCTGCGCGCTGCGTACCGAGCCGGGCGGCCAGGTCTCCGTGCCGCCGCTGCCGGGCCCCGGCCCGCGCCTGCAGGACATCCTGGTGGACAGCCCGCTGGAGATCGCCATGCACGACGGCTTCGAGTTCTGGCTCGACCCGGGCGCGGCCGACGACCCGGCGGTGCAGGCGTCCCTGGAGCGGGCCAACGCCGCCGTCTACCCGACCGTGAAGCTCGCCGCCGCCGGGGCCGCCTACTGGTGCCGGGTGCCGGAGAAGGCGCATGTGCGCTGGGTGCTGCCGGAGGACGAGGACACCGCGCTGGACGCCCTCTCCCGCCTCTCCGCCGCCGGCTCGCTGACCCTCGGCGAGCAGACGAAGTTCGCCGGCATGTTCCGGGCGCACGGCCGGCTGGTGCCGGTCTGGGACCTGCCGGAGGACGTCCCGGCCGCCGACTGGGAGGCCCCGGTCGCCGAGTTCGCCAAGCGGTACGCCGAGGCGCTGGAGGAGAAGGAACCGCTGGACGCCGCAGGACGCCGGGCCCGCCAGGGTCTGCTCGGCCGCCAGCTCACCCTGCGCTGACCTTCGCCCGCCCCGCACCACCACGGCCCGCCGGCCCACCCGGCGGGCCGTACCGTTCGCCTCGCCGACGCCCGCCCGGCGGCGCATGGCCGACGCCCGCCCGGCGGCGCATGATCGACACCGTGGCGCCGGAACTGCGGAGTCGCGGTGGGCCGGACAGCACCGTTTCGGCGCCCTGGTGCCGATCATGGGGGCCGTCGCGGCCCGGCGCGGCCGAGCGGAGGCCGTCGCGGCGAGCGTGGTCCTGTCGCGGGCCGGCGGAGCCGGGCGCGGCCGACCGGTCAGCTCCCGGTCGGGTGCAGCGGCTCGCGGACCAGTGGGCACGACATGCAGCGCGGGCCGCCCCGGCCGGAGCCCAGCTCCGAGCCGGCGATCGGGATGACCTCGATGCCGGCCCGTTCGAGCTGTGCGTTGGTCTCCACGTTGCGCTCGTAGCCGACGCAGAGCCGGGGCGCCAGCGCGAGGGTGTTGTTGCCGTCGTCCCACTGTTCCCGCTCGGCGGTGACCGGATCCAGGCCGGTGTCGATCACCCGGAGCTGGTCGAGGTCCATCGCGTCGGCGGCGGCGCGTAGGAACGGCGCGGGACCGTCCACCCGCGGCTCGCCGTCCGGCCCGGCGATGACCGTGTACGCCGACAGCGAGCTGGCGACGTTCGGGTACATCAGCACCGCGTCGACGTCGACCATGGTGCAGACCGTGTCCAGGTGCATGGTGGCCCGCTCCTGGGCGATCGGCACCACCAGGATGGTGTGCGCCAGCCCGGCGGCGAACACCTGCCGGGCCAGCCGCTCGGCACCGGCCGGTGTGGTCCGCTCGCCCACCCCGACGGCGAGCACGCCGGGGGCGAGCAGGAGCACGTCGCCGCCCTCCAGGTGCTCCAGCCCCGGGTGGTAGACGGCCTCGGTGCCGACGAAACGTGGGTGGTACCGGTAGATGGCATCGGTCAGGGTGGTCTCCCGGCGGCGGGCGGGCATGGCGAGGCTGGTGACGCCGACCCGGTCGCCGATCCACAGTGACGAGTCGCGGGTGAACAGCAGGTTGGGCAGCGGGTCGATGACGAAGTCGTGTCGGTCCATCAGCGTCCACACCAGGCCGCCGGGGCGCTCCGGGGTGATCCGTACCTCCTCGTGGGCGAGCCCGGCGATGAGCACGTCGGCCAGGGCGGCCGGATCGAGGTAGGCGAGGTGGTCGGCGACCCGGCGGCGCAGGGTGTCGCCGAGCCGGGGCGAGCGGAGCACCTGCTCGGTGAGTTCGGCGCGCGCCTCGGGCACGGCGAGGGTCTCGGCGAGCAGCGTGGCGAGGTAGAGCACCTCGACCCCGTGTCCGCGCAACGCCGCGGCGAACGCGTCGTGCTCCTCCTGCGCGCGTCCCACCCATGGGATAGCGTCGAAGAGCAACGAGTCGTTGTTGCGAGGGGTGAGCCGGGCGAGTTCGGGCCCCGGTCGGTGCAGCAGCACCGTGCCGAGCCGACCGACCTCGCTGTCCACGTAGTGGGTCACCCTCGCAGCGTAGGACAGGTATGAGCAGTGTTCACGGGAAGAACTGTGGATGAATATGGCATTCATCCGCACTCATTCCGGCGCTCCAACTTGCCGAACCCCCGGGATGGCAACGTAGGGTAGTGAGGACATAACTTCGAGGGACCTTTTGCCGGAGGTCGCGATGACTGTCTTTCCCGCTCGCCGAGCCGTACCCACCCGGGCACTGCCGCCCGTGGCGGTGCCGCACCCCCGGACGGAAGCGCCCTCCGCGCTCCAGCCGGCCCGGCCGGGTCCGTTGGAGTGGGCCCGCCGCCGTCGGGCCGAGCGGGACGCCCGCCGCCTGGAGGCGGCCGGGGCCCGGGCGCTCGGCCAACTCGACCACCTCGGCCCCGCCTGGCACGTCATCGAGTGGCCGCGCACGGACGCCCCCGACGCGTTGCTCGACCGCGGGCAGGAGGACCGGGCCGGTTTCCTCGCCATCGGCCCGAGCGGGCTCTTCGCGGTGAGCATCGCCGACCACGGGCGGGCCCGCGTGCTGGTGGCCGGCGACGTGGTGCAGATCAACGGCAAGCGGCCGCCGTACGTGGCCGAGGCCCGCCGGGACGCCAAGCGGGCGAGCAAAGCGCTCTCTGAAGCCGTCGGCCTGCCGATCCCGGTGACGCCGGTGCTGACCTTCGTCGGCTCCGGCGTCATCAGCGTGTACGGCCTGCCCAAGGACTGCCTCATGGCGACCCATCGGGAGCTGGACCGGCTCCTCGTCGCCGGCGGCAACCGGATCAGCCCGGCGACCGCCGAGAAGCTGTCCCGGATCGCGCAGCAGCCGCAGACCTGGCTCAACGGCACGTACCGTCCGGCCGCCGACTACCGGTGGTACGAGGAGGGCCGAACGGCCGCTGACAAGCCGGCCGCCCGCCGGTAACGTCACCGGCGACGGCACGCGGCCAGGGCCGCCGAGAGGCACCCTCGGACCGCGCCGTCGCCGGCCGTCCGGTCGGTCCGGGCATCCGAACGTCAACGGCGGCCGGTGGCACGAGCGCGGTCGAGCGCCTGTCGAATCGACCGGCTAGCGTGGACGGACCGTCGGTGTACATAGGAGGCGCGGTGGCCCACGTCGAACTCTCGCTCTCGGAAGTGTTCGCACCAACCTCGCGGACACCGCCGGAGCAGGAGTCCGACAACGTCGGCCAGTGGTCCGCCACCGTCTCCCACGCCGACGAGCCCTGCCTGCTGATCGACGCGGAGACCCGGGTGGTGGCCATCTCGGCGTCCGGCTGCCGCCTGCTCTGCCTCGGCGCCCCGGAGGACGTGGTCGGCCTGCCGCTGCTGAAGGGCGGCCTGCGGCTGCTCGACTTCACCGCGGCCCGCGGCGAGCTCACCGAGCAGGAGACCGACAAGATCCCGCCGCTGCTCGCGCTGCACTCCGGCCGGCTCGCCCGGGGTCTGCTGCGGGTGCAGGCCGCCGGCGACGACAACGCGCCGGACGCCACCGTGGACGCCATCTCGACTCCGGTGCTCACCGACGGCGACGTTGCCGGCTCGCTCACCTTCTTCTCCCAGGTCTGAGCCGTCGTGTGGCGGCTGCCGCACGCCGCAGCACCAGGGCCCACCGACGCCGTAAGGTGCCCTCATGCTCGATCTCGCGCTGCTCCCGGGTGAGTACGCGGTGTGCCGGCTGCCGGCCGGGACACCGCTGCCGTCCGGACTGTGGGCCGAGCCGGGGCACGCCGACGTGGTGACCGTGAGTTGGACGGCCGACGGGATCTCGGTGATCTGCCCCGCCGACCGCACGCCCGGACAGGCGGTGGTGGAGACCGAGTGGCGGTGCCTGCGGATCGTCGGGCCGGTGGACGCGCCGGTCACCGGCACCCTGGCCGCCCTGGTGGGCCCGCTCGCCGCGGCCCGGGTCAACGTGGTGGCCTTCTCCACGTACGACACCGACCATGTGCTGGTTCCCGCGGTACGCCTCGGCGAGGCGACCGCCGCGCTGGAACGCGCCGGGCACCGCGTCCTGCGCTGACAGCCTTCCCGCCGCCGCCCGATCCTCCTACCATGGGCGCACCGGCCACCCGGCCGCAACGACCCGTCTCGATGCCGTTGAGGCTCGCCCCCTGAGGACCGGCCGTGCCGCCTGACCCACCGCACCACACCACCTCGCGCCGGCTGGCCGTGGCCGGCACCCTGCTCGCCGTCCTGCCGCTCGCCGGCTGCGGCGCCCCGCCGGCCGGGGGTGCCGCCGTCCCGGCCACCTCGCCGGGCGTCGGCGGGCCACCCACCCTCGGGGCGCTGCCGGGCGGCGTGCCCACGGCGGTTGCGCCGGTCACCGCCGCCCCCGGCTTCCCGCCCGCCGTGACGTCGCCCCCGACCACCCCGCTCACGCCGCCCGGTCCCACTCCGGCGGCGGTCGCCACCGCGTGCGCGGGGCGACCGTCGGCCGACCGCGTGGTGGGGCTGCTGCGCGGTCGGGTGCTGCCGGCCGATGTCCGGGTCCGGGCCACCACCGGTCCGCTCTGCGCCGACGGCTGGCAGTACACCGTGCTCGCCGTGACCGGCCACGAGGAGCTCCAGGTGGTCACCCGGGGCGAGCCGGGCGCGCTGCGCCTGGTCACCGCCGGCACGGACGTCTGCTCGATCGAGGTACGCGCCGCCGCGCCACCCGCCGTCCGGACGTTGGCCTGCGACGCCGGCCCGGGGGTGATGCCGGGTGCGTAGGCTGGGTGACATGCCCGGAACACCGCCGACCCGCTTCGTCTACCTCGGCCCCGAGGGGACCTTCGCCGAGCAGGCGCTGCGCACCGTCCCCGCCGCCGAGCACGGCAGTCGTACGCCGGCACGCAGCGTCGGTGAGGCGCTGGACTGCGTACGGGCGGGCGAGGCGGACGCCGCCCTGGTGCCGCTGGAGAACTCGATCGGCGGCGCGGTGGGGGTGACCCTGGACGAACTCGCCGAGGGGGACCCGTTGGTGATCACCCGCGAGGTGATCCTGCCCGTCGAGTTCGTGCTCGGTGCCCGCCCCGGCATCACCCTGGAGTCGGTGCGCGACGTCGCCGCCCACCCGCAGGCGTCCACCCAGTGCCGGAACTGGCTGCGCGAGCACCTGCCCGACGCCACCGTGGTCGACGTGCTCTCCAACGGCGCGGCGGCGGCCGGCGCGGCGGCCGGCGAGTACGACGCGGCGATCTGCGCGCCGATAGGGGCCGCCCGGCACCGGCTCGCAGTGCTCGCCGACAAGATCGCGGACCACCCGGACGCGGTGACCCGCTTCGCGCTGGTGTCCCGCCCCGGCCCGCCACCGCCCCCGACCGGGGACGACGTCACCTCGCTGGCGGTCTACATCGCCCACGACCGGGTGGGCGCGCTGCTCTCGGTGCTGATGGAGCTGGCCGTACGCGGGGTCAACCTGTCCCGGATCGAGTCCCGCCCCACGGGCGAGGCGCTGGGCCGGTACGTTTTCTTCCTCGACGGCACCGGGCATGTCGCGGACGTCCGGATGGGCGAGGCGTTGCAGGGGCTGCGCCGGGTCTGTGCCGACGTGCGTTTCCTCGGGTCGTACCCCCGGCACCGGTGGGTCGACGGGGCGGGTGAGCGGCCGGTCCCGGCTCCGGCCGGGCTCTCCGACGCCGACTACGCCGACGCGGCGGCCTGGCTGGCCCGACTGCGGCGCGGCGAGCTGACCTGAGCCGGCGGGGCGCCCGGGCCGGGCGCCCCGCCAACGCTCTCAGCTGAGCAGACCGCCGAGCAGACCGCCCTGTTGCTGCTGCTGCTGGGCGCCGCTGCCCATGACCGGCGGCTCCTCCGACGGCTGGACCACCACGAAGCCCTGGCCGGCGAAGCTCATCGTGAACGCCTCACCGGTGCTGCGGCCGAGCAGCGTGCCCAGGCCGAGCTGCTCCGCCCGGTGGTAGCCGGTCTGGAGGTTGGCCGACCAGCAGACCGCGGCCTGCGGGTCGACGTAGGTGGGGGCGTCGACGTTGAGCACCACCGGGGTGCCCTTGGTGGTGATGGCGATCCGGCCGTGACCGGTGAAGACGCAGTTGAACAGGCCGGACGAGGAGGCCATGCCCGCGCCGCCGACCATCTTGATGTCGTACGACAGGGTGGAGTCGAAGGCCAGCACGCTGGAGCCGTTGATGGAGAGGGCGTCGCCCGGCTCCAGGTCGATGATGTGCACGTCCTTGGCCAGCTCGGCGAGAAAGACGTCACCCTGGCCGCTCAGCTTCATCAGCGGCACGCCCTCACCGGTCAGCCGCTGCTTGATGAACTTGCCGATGCCGCCCGAGCCGAGTGCCTGGAACTGCACCTGACCCTGGTACGCCACCATCGATCCGACGCGGGCCATGGCCTCGCCGTTGAGTTCGATCTTCAGCATCTTGGAGTTCTGCAGCCGCATGCCGGGCTGGGCGGACTCCTTCTCGAGGTTCTCCGCGGAGAACAGCGCGCTGCGCATGGTCTTCCTCCTGATTCGGGGTGTGCTCCCCAACCGTAGGCTCCCGCCGCAACGGGCGGCATCCGCCGAGCGGGGCGTCAGCCCCAGCCCAGGGCGTGCAGCCGCTCGTCGTCGATGCCGAAGTGGTGGGCGATCTCGTGGACCACGGTCACCGCCACCTCGTCGACGACGTCGTCCTCGGTGTCGCAGATCCGCAGGATCGGGCGGCGGTAGATGAGGATCCGGTCGGGCAGCACCCCGGCGTAGTCCCAGCCGCGCTCGGTGAGGGCGTGCCCCTCGTAGAGGCCGAGCAGGTCCTCCCCGGGCGGCGGATCGTCCTCGACCAGGATCACCACGTTGCTCATCAGCCCGAGCAGCTCCTCGGGCACCTCGTCGAGTGCCTCGCCGACCAGTTCCTCGAAGCGCTCACGGCTCATCTCCACCGGCACGTCGTCCATTGTCCCCGAACTCGGGCCGGTCGGCCGCGTCAAGATCCGTGCACGGTGCCGGAAAGAGTGCCGACCGACACCGAAGTGCAGTCGGGCGGACGCGCGGACGCCGCCCACCCGGGAAGGGGCGGGCGGCGTCCGGGGTGGGTCAGGAGGCGAGTCGGGCGCTCAGGGTGATCCGGGCGCCCGGGGAGAGCAGCCGCGAGATCGGGCAGTTCTCCTTGGCGACCTCCGCCAGCTTGGTGAACTGCGCCTCGTCCATGCCCGGCACCTGACCGACCGTCTCCAGGTCGATCCGGGTCACGGTCATGCCCGCGTCGGTCTTGTCGAAGTGCACCTTCGCGGTGGTCTCCACCGAGGTGTCGGCGGCGCCCGCGTCGGCGAGCTGCTTGGAGAGGGCCATCGAGAAGCAGCCGGCGTGCGCGGCACCGATCAGCTCCTCGGGGTTGGTCCCCTCGCCCTCCTCGAAGCGGGACTTGAAGGAGTAGTCCCCGGTCAGGCCGCCCTTGCCGGTGCGGACGGTCCCGGAACCCTCGGTGAGGTTGCCCTGCCAACGTGCGGAAGCGGTACGGATAGACATGCTGCGACGCTAACCGAAACCGTTCCGGCCGGCGACCGTCCGTTCCGAGCCCCGGCTCACGCTCCCCGGGCGTCGCGGTCGGGCGTGACATGATGCGGGGCAGGCCCGGGACAGCGGAAGGTTATCCCCATGTCACAGGAACACCCGGTCCCGCGACAGGACGACCGTTCCGACGGGACGACCGTCGTGGAGTGGGGCGCGGCGGAGGACGCCCCGACCCGGCGGTTCGGGGGCGGACTGGCCGGCCTCCGGTCGGACGGCCGGCTGCCCCTGGTGGTGGCCGCCCTCGGCGCGGTGGCGGCGATGGCTTCCCTGCTGGGCGAGTGGCTGGTGCTGACGCTGCCGAACGGCGGGCCGGAGGGCGAGGCCACCATCCAGGTGCCGAACGGGGTGTCCGAGATCGGCGGCTTCGGGGTCGCGTACCTGGTGGGGCTGCTGTTGCTCGCCGTCGCCGTGGCGCTCGCCCTGCGGGGCGGTCCGGCCGTCCGACGGGAGGCCCGGGTGGCCGGCCTGGCCGTGGCCGGCGCACTGCTGGCGCTGCTGACCGCGACCGCCCTGTCGTTGGACGGCTCCGGGCAACGGGCGCTCTTCTACTCCACCGACGACGGTTTCCGGGTGACGTACGGGCGGGGCCTGGTGATGGCGTTCGTCGCGGCGGCGCTGCTCGGGGCGGCGCTCCAGGTCGCCGGCCGGCAGCCGGCCGGGTCCCCCGCGCCGGGCCCCGAAACGGAGGCCGATCCGGTCGACTTCCGCCGGCCGGGGCGCGGGGAGGAGTCCCGACCCCCGGCCCCCGCCGATCTGACGGTTGCTCCGACCGTCCCGTTCGCCCGCCGGGATCCGGAAGCCTGACCGACGTCTGCGGCGCAGCGCCGGGGGTGTGGAGCAGGCCACCGGGCGTTGGCACCCGGTTCGTCGGGAAGTCATGGTTGCGGCCGGTTCCGCGAGGTACGGTTGCTGCCCGCCGTCAACCCCGGTCGAGGCACCGACGACCGAGAACGGCTGGCTGCGACGGCGGCGGGCGAAGGAGGAGCCATGACCCGCCCGGGACTGCCCAAGCTGATCGCCACCGACCTCGACGGGACGCTCGTCCGCAGCGACGACACCGTCTCGGCGTACACGCACGAGGTGCTCGACCGGGTGCGGGCCGCCGGTATCCCGGTGGTCGGCGCCACCGGCCGCGGCCCCCGGCTGAAGGAGCTGACCCGCAACGACATCCGCGCCGCCGACTTCCTGGTGATGGCCGGAGGCGGCTGCGTGGTGGACCAGAGCGATCCGGCCGGCCCGCTGGTGCTCCGGGACGAGCGGCTGTCGGGTGAGGTGCTGGCCATGCTCCTGGCCGACCTGGAGGCGGCGGCGGGCCCGCTCACCGTGATGGTCGAGGCGTCCGACGAGCACGACGCGCCGCTCTGGGGCGACTACCACCCGAGCTGGCCGTACCAGGACCGGTTCGAGGCGCGCAGCCGCGCCGAGTGCCTCTCCGCCGACGTGATCAAGGCGTTCGCGCGTACCGCCGACCACCACGTCGACGAACTGCTGGCCGTGGCGCGCGAGATCATCCCGCCACAGGTCGCCACGCTGACCCAGGCCGGGTTGGGGTTCATCGAGATCTGCCCGCCGGGGGTGGACAAGGCCACCGGCCTGAGCGTGGTCGCCGAGCGGTTGGGCGTGGACCCGGCGGAGGTGCTGGTCTTCGGGGACATGCCGAACGACCTGCCGATGTTCGGCTGGGCCGGGTGGGCCCGGGTGGCGGTGTCGAACGCCCACCCGGAGGTCCGGGCCGCGGCCGACGAGGTGACCTTGCGCAACGACGACGACGGAGTCGCGGTCTACCTGGACCGACTACTGTCCCGATGATGGGAGTCCCACCCCGGCTCGTCGCCACCGACATCGACGGCACCCTGCTCGCCGACGACCGTACGCTCAGCGCCCGAACCGCCGCGGTGCTGGAGCGGATCTCCGCGCGGGGCACGCCGGTCGTGCTGGTCACCGGCCGTCCGATCCGTTGGCTCCAGCTCGTGTACGACCAGCTGCCCGCCCCGCTACCGGCGATCTGCGCCAACGGCGCGGTGGTCTACGACCCGGCCACCGACGAGGTGCTCCGGGCCGACCCGCTCGCCCCGGAACACCTCGCCGAGGTGGCCCGGCGACTGCGCGCGGCGGTGCCCGACGTGAGCTTCGCGGTGGAGATCGTGGACAGCCGGCAGATGCGGCACGAGGCGCACTACCCGCTGCGCTGGGACGCCGACCACGACGCGATCCGGGCCGTCGAGTCGCCGGAGGAGCTGCTCTCGGCCCCGGCGGTGAAGCTGCTGGCCCGCGCCGGCGAGCAGGACCCGGACGCCTTCGTCGAGCTGGTCGCCGGGGCGCTGCAGGGGCTGGCCGAGGCGACCCACTCGTCGTACAGCGGGCTGGTGGAGATCTCCGCCGCCGGGGTGACCAAGGCGGCCGGGCTCGCCTGGTACGCCGAACGGCTCGGCGTGACCGAGCAGGACGTGCTCGCCTTCGGTGACATGCCGAACGACGTGCCGATGCTGACCTGGGCCGGACGGGCGGTGGCGGTGGCCAACGCGCACCCCGCCGTCCTGGCGATCGCCGACGAGGTGACCGGGGCGAACACCGAGGACGGCGTGGCGGCGTACCTGGAGAAGGTCTTCGAGGTGGGCTGACCGGTCAGAGGTACTGGCCGGTGTTGTGCTCCCCGCCCTGCGGCTGGCCCATGCCCGGCATGCCGGGCATCATCCCGGCCGGGCCGCTGGGCAGCGCCTGCCGGCCGGAGCGCATCTGCTCCAGCTGCACCCGGGCCGCCATCTGCTGCGCGACCAGCGCCGCCTGGATGCCGTGGAACAGCCCCTCCAGCCAGCCGACCAGCTGCGCGTGGGCGATCCGCAGCTCGCCCTCACTGGGGGCCTTCTCCTCGGTGAAGGGCAGCGAGATCCGCTCCAGCTCCTCGCGCAACTCGGGGGCGAGGCCCTCCTTGAGCTCGACGATCGACCGCTCGTGGATCTCCCGCAGCCGGTGCCGGCTGGCGTCGTCCAGCGGAGCGGCCTTGACCTCTTCCAGCAGCTGCTTGATCATGCTGCCGATCCGCATCACCTTGGCGGGCTGCTCGACCAGGCGGGCCGGGTCCTCGCCCGCCTGGTCGTCGGTCTGCACGGTGCCGACCGGGCGGCCGTCCGGTCCGATCACCACCACGGTGCCGGAGTGCCCGGTGTCGTCGCGGCCCGGCTCGTCGTTCTGTCCAGCGGAGTGCGCTTCGGTCATGGCACCCATCTTTACCCACCCTCGAGAGCCGCACGCGGTGGGACCGGTCACCGCCGCCGGCCACCGGCGGGGCGCGCTACCGTCGCCGACATGTCCGCCGACCCGCGCGAAGTGCTCACCCGCCCCGCGCCACCGCCCGATGCGACCGTGGCCTACGGGGACCATCCGGACCAGATCGTCGACCTGCGCCACCCGACCGGCGACGGCCCGCTCCGGCCGCTGGTCGCGATCCTGCACGGCGGCTTCTGGCGGGCCGAGTACGACCGCACCCACACCGGCCCGCTGGCCGCGGCGCTGGCCGGGCTCGGCTGGCCGGTGGCCCAGGTCGAGTACCGGCGCACCGGGCAGCCGGGCGGCGGCTGGCCGGGCACCCTCACCGACGTGCTGGCCGGGGTGACGGCGCTGCCCGGGCTGGCGGGGCGGGCGCTGCCCGGCCGGGTGGCCGCCGGGCCGCCGCTGCTGCTCGGCCACTCGGCCGGCGGGCACCTCGCGCTCCACGTCGCGGCGCACGCCCCGGCCGCCGTACGCGGCGTGCTGGCGCTGGCCCCGATCGCCGACCTCGCCGAGGCGTACCGGCTGGACCTGGACGCCGGTGCGGTGGCCGCGCTGCTCGGCGGCGGCCCGAGCGAGCACCCCGACCGTTACGCGGCCGCCGATCCACGGGCACTGGTGCCCCCACCGACACGGACAGTGATTTGCCACGGTGTGCGGGATCGACAGGTGCCGGTGGCGATGAGCCGGGACTACGTCGCCGCCGCGCGGGCGGCGGGCGGTGACGTCATGCTGGTTGAACTGCCGGAATGTGAACACTTCGGCCTCATCGATCCCGATTCGGACGCCTGGCCGCAGGTCAGGGATGCGTTGCAGTCGCTCCAGGAAGATCAAGAGCCATTGACGCAGCGTCGCCGACCAGGTAGAACGCCGGAGGGGCGGTGACGCCCCGCAACGTTCCCGGAAGGATTTTCGGTGTCGCACATGAACCGCAGGCGCGCCCTCCAACTGCTGGCCGCGCTCGGTACCACCGGGCTGGTCGCCGGCTGCGGCACCGACGACGACGGCGGCGAGACGGTAGCGGACGGCTCCCCGATCAAGATCGGCCTCGTCGCGCCCGAGAGCGGCGCGGGCAAGGCCGTCGGCCAGGACATGGTCAACGGCTTCGAGCTCTACCTGGCGATGCACGACCAACGCCTGGGCGGGCACCCGGTGACCCTGGAGAAGCGGGACGAGGGCGACACCGCCAAGACCGGCCAGGCCGCCGTCAACGGCCTGCTCAAACAGGGTGTGCTCGCCCTCACCGGGGTGGCCAACCCGGTGGTGATGTCGGGCATCCGCGACATCGTGGAGAAGGCCCGGGTGCCCCTGATCGGGTCGAACGCCTCACCGGTCAGCCTGCAGAGCGTGGTCTACATCTGGCGCACCTCGTACGTGCTGGACGAGCCGGGCCGGGCGCTCGGCGGTTACCTGAAGGAGCGGATGCCGCCCGGCAGCAGGGTCGTCATCATCGCCCCCGAGGGTGGCGGCAGCCTCGACGTGGTGCAGGGCTTCCGCCAGGCATTCGGCATCGACGACCCGCGCATCGCCGGCGAACCGATCTGGGCCAAGGCCTCCGCCAACCCCGGCGAGAACACCTACGCCGGCGACATCCGCGCGGCACTCGACCGCGACCCCGACGCGCTCTTCTGCCACTTCACCGGCCAGGCCGCGATCCAGTTCATCCGGCAGCTGCGGCGCACCCGGCCGGCCTACACCGGGCCGCTCTACGCGCCCGGCTTCCTGACCGAGGGCAACGTCCTCAACGAGGTACGCGGGGTGCTGCTGGACGACGACGACAACCTGCTGCCCGGGACGATCCAGACCGCGTCGAACTACTCGGCCGACCTGAACAACGCCGCCAACCGGCTCTTCGCCTCGGCGTACCGCAAGACGTACAACGTCTCCCCCAGCACCTACGCGATGGCCTCGTACGACGCCGCGCAGGTGCTCGACAAGGCGATCCGCCTGGCCGGGCCGGACCCGACCCCGCAGCAGGTCAACCTGGCCCTCGGCAAGATCGGCCAGATCGACAGCCCGCGCGGCGTGTGGCAGTTCAACCAGCCACGCACCCCGCAACAGAAGTGGTACCTGCGCACCGTCCAGCTCGACGGACGGCTGCTCTCCAACGTGATGATCAGTGAGGTCGCCACGCTCGGCTGAGCACCCCCGGTACGCCGAAGGGCCGGCCCTGAGGGCCGGCCCTTCGCACGTCGTCGCGGACGGGTCAGTGGCGCAGCTCGGCGATGCAGCACTTCACGCTGCCGCCGCCCTTCTTCAGCTCGGCCAGCTCGACCGGGACCGGGTGGTAGCCGGCCGCCTTCAGCTTGCCGGCCAGCCGGGTGGCCTCGCTGTTGAGCACGACGTTGAGCCCGTCACTGACCAGGTTCAGGCCGAAGGCCAGCGCGTCGGAGTCGTCCGCGACCACCGCGTCCGGGAAGAGCTGGGCGAGCACGCGCTGGCTGGCCGCCGAGAAGGCCCCCGGGTAGTAGACGACGTTGCTGTCGTCGATCGAGGCGAGCGCCACGTCCAGGTGGTAGAAGCGCGGGTCGACCAGGCGCAGCGAGACCACCGGCCGGCCGAGCGCCTCCTGCGCCTCGGCGTGCGCCGGCAGCTCGGTGCGGAAGCCGTGGCCCGCGAGGATCAGGCCACCGTGCGCGTCCGGCAGGTAGGCGAAGTCGCCCTCACCCTCGTTGGTCTCGCTCGGCGCGATGAACCGCCAGCCCTGCGACTCGTAGAAGGCCCGGTGCGCGGCGGCCTCGGCGGTCCGCTGCTCGTGCTTGAACCGGGCGCCGTAGACCGTGCCGTCCACCACGAAGGCGCCGTTGGCCGCGAAGACCATGTCCGGCAACCCCGCCCCGGGGGTGAGCAGGTAGACGTCGTGACCGAGCCCGACCAGGGTCTCCCGCAGGCGGTCCCACTGCTTGACCGCCAGCTCCGCGTCGACGGGCGTCGTGACGTCCATCCACGGGTTGATCGCGTACTCGACGGCGAAGTGCTCGGGCGAGCACATGAGATATGTCCGCTTTCGCGGGACTCGCTGCTGGTTCACGGTGACCAAGGGTAGGTAGCGTAGAACTTTGGTAACAGCCAGAACTCTTGCTTCTTGAGGGCGGAACGTTGCAGATAGATGCGGTCGACCAGCGAATCATTGCGTTGCTCGTGGCAGATGCCCGCGCCTCGTACGCAGACATCGGGACCCGGGTGTCACTCTCCGCTCCGGCGGTGAAGAGACGGGTCGACCGGCTGCGCGCCACCGGGGTGATCCGCGGGTTCACGGCGGTGGTCGACCCGGCCGCCGTGGGGTGGACCACGGAGGCCTTCGTCGAACTCTTCTGCGCCGGCCGGACCACGCCCGCCCAGATCGGGGTGGCCGCCCGACGACACCCCGAGGTGGTCGGGGCGTACACCGTCTCCGGGGAGGCGGACGCCCTCGTGCACCTGCGCGCGGCCGACATCTCCCACCTGGAGGAGGCCCTGGAACGGCTGCGGGCGGAGTCGTTCGTGACCTCCACCCGGAGCACCATCGTGCTCTCCCGGCTCGTCGAGTCCCCCGGCGTCGGCCCGTCCACGACCTGACCCTCGACCCGAGGTCGGCCTCCGGCCGTCGACTGGCGGCCGTGCGGCCGCCGTGCCGTGCCGGCGGGACGGGGGTCAGAGATACATGCCGGTGCGGTGGTCGGACTCCGCCGCCGGGCGGCCCGGCTTGTCACCCTCGCCGAAGAACCGCTTACCGCCGAACTCCCCGTGCAGCCGGTCGTCCAACTCGTCGGCCAGCCCGGTCATCACCTGCACCGCGAGCATCAGGTGGGTGGCCTGGAAGTTCCGGCCGAAGACGGGGATGGACGCCCAGACGGTGTCGTCGGCGCAGTAGAGCCGGCCGATCGGCATCCGGTTGGTCAACTCCGAGAGCTTCACGTAGAGACGCTCGGTCGGCTCGACCTCGGTGAGCACCGGGGAGAAGACGTCGACCAGCGGCGGGTTGTCGCGTACCCGGACGAAGACCATGGCCGACCCGGCGCGGATGTTGATGTCGCCGTCGGAGTCGACCTGGAGCGCGTCGGACTTCGACTTCAGCATGGTCGACACGACCGTGCGGACCCGCTCCTCCAGGGCCAGGACGTCGTTGTCGCCGCCCTGCGCGGTCGCCGCGGCGGCCAGCGCCTCGTCCAGGTCGGCCTCCACGTCCCGGTCGGGGCCGAACTCGCTGCGCGCCGTGCCGAGCGGCTCGACCGGCAGCGACTCCCCCTCCGCGTCGTGCACCAGATAGACCAGGAACGCCGGGTGCGGGGCGCCGTAGACGTCGCGCAGGGTGCGGGAGAGCAGCGCGGCGAGCTTGCTCGCGTCCTCCGTCGAGCCCTCCAGGCCGAAGTCCTCGCCCGAGCCGGCCAGCACGCCGGGCGGCGACCAGCCCAGCGCGATCATGTCCGCCACGGCGGCCCGGTCCAGCCGGTAGCCCTGCGGCAGGGTGGCGTTGCCGACGGCCCGCGCGGCGACCCGGCCCTCGGCCACGTCCACGCTCACCGAGTAGACGGCGTCACCGGTGCCGGAGGCGGTGGGGTCGAGGGTCAGTTCGAGGTGCGCCCCGGCAGGCAGGTCGCGCAGCCGCTCGGCCAGTGCCCGGGCGAACTCCCGCCACGCCTCGGTGACCTTGGCCCGCAGGTCGGCCGTGGTCGGCTCGTCCAGCAGGACCGACTCGTGATGTTCCGGCGATGCGCCGGGCTGACCAGTCGCCGGCTTCGAGGGGTGCTCCGCCGTCATGATCGCCTCCGTCCGTCAAGGTCACCCTACCCACGCCGGCCCGGGGAACGAATCCACCGCGACCGGGATCGGACAACCCGGACGGGCCGGGGCTCACTCGGAGCGTTCGCCGCCCAGCTCGACCGGCCACGTCCCGGCCAGCGCGCTCAGCCGGGCCGCCGCCTCCACCGGGTCCGCGCCGCGCCCGACGACGATCCCGAGCAGGTACGCGCTGACCGGCGCACCCGGCCGCAGCACCTGGTGCGCCACGTCCTTGGCCAGCTCCAGCACCGTCGGCACCGGCACGTCGGCCGGGTCCAGCCCCAGCTCGGCGCAGGCCGCCGTCACCCAGTCGTCCATCACCGTCATCGTGTCCACTCCTCCGCCCGGCGTACGTCCGAGTCAGTGTCGCAGTCGAACCACGGCGGCGGGCCGCTGCCGGACCACGGCAGGTCGCGCACGGTCAGTTCGGCGAGCAGCTCCCGCATCGAGGCCCCGTCGATCGTCCCGCCCCGGCGGGCGGTGAGCCGGTCGAGCGCGGCCCGCAACGGCACCACCCGCCACATCCCGCAGAGCGGCTGCCGCCGCCCCCGGTCGTCGACGAGGCACACCCCGTCGGCGTCCCGGTCCGCGTCCAGCTCGGCGCGGAGGGTGGCGACCGCCTCCCGGGTGAGCAGGGGCAGGTCGGCAGCGAGCAGGGCGACGGTGGGCGTACCGGGGCGCAGCGGGGCGAGACCGGCCGCGGTGGCGGCCACCGGGCCACCGCCGGGCGGCTGCTCCCGGGTCACCAGGACGCCGTCGGGGACCGGGCCGCCCGGCCCGACCAGGACGCGCGGGGCCGCGTCGGCGACCGCCGCCAGCACCCGCTCCCGCATGGGCAGGCCGCCCACCGGTACGCCGGGCTTGTCCCGCCCGCCCATCCGCCGGGCCGCGCCACCCGCGAGCACCACCGCCGCGTACGCCGTCACCCGGCCACCGTATCCGCGCCCCCGACCCGGCCGACCCCCGGACCGCCTCCTGCCGCGTCCACCCGGCCACCCGGCACGAATCGCGGCAGGTGGCGGCACCGGCACACCCGGACCCCACGATCGACGACAACCGGCACGGCCGGATCCGGCGGACGTCGCCGCGCGGGCGGTCGCGGCGGCGGGGCAGGATGGCGGGATGGGACGGGCGACTGACCGGCGGGGTGTGCTCCGGATCGACCTCGACGCGGCGGTCGACGGGCGGGCGGTGCTGCGCCGGCCGGACACGCTGGCGGTGGAGGAGCCGTTGGAGATCCGGGTCGGTCCGGCCGGCCCGGGGCGGCGACGCCCGCTGACGGTGACCATGCGGACCCCCGGGGACGACCTCGACCTGGCGATCGGATTCCTGCTCACCGAAGGGCTGATCCGCTCGGACGAGGACGTGCGCACCGCTCAGCTCTGCGCCGGCGCGGAGACGCCGAACACGTACAACGTGGTGGACGTGGTGCTCGCCCCCGGCGTGCCGGCACCGGTCACCGACCCGACCCGGAACTTCCACACCACCAGTTCCTGTGGGGTCTGCGGCAAGGCCAGCATCGACGCCGTCCGGACCCGGTCCCGCTTCGCCGTCGCGGACGACCCGCTCACCGTGCCCGCCGGGCTCCTGGCCGAACTGCCCGACCGGCTGCGGGCGGCGCAGCGCACCTTCGACCGCACCGGCGGGCTGCACGCGGCCGGCCTGTTCGACCCCGACGGGGGACTCGTGGCGCTGCGCGAGGACGTCGGCCGGCACAACGCCGTGGACAAGGTGGTCGGCTGGGCGGTACGCCAGCGTCGGCTGCCACTGGCCGGACACCTCCTGCTGGTCTCCGGCCGGGCCAGCTTCGAGCTGACCCAGAAGGCGTGGATGGCCGGGCTGCCGCTGCTCGCGGCGGTCTCCGCCCCGAGCACCCTCGCGGCCGACCTGGCCGAGGAGGCGGGGATGACGCTCGTCGGGTTCCTCCGGGGACGGTCGATGAACATCTACACGGGAGCGCACCGGATCAAGCCCTGAAGGCACTTCGACGGCGGAACGGACGACCGCCCGGCCGACGGGCTGGCACCGGCGAAGGGCGTCAGGACCGGCGGCGGCGGGGACGACGGCCCCTGCGGCGGACCACCGTGGACGGCTCCCCCACCGCCGGCCAGCCGTCCAGCTCCGACGGGGGCACGCCACGGCGGAGCAGGTCGTCGAGGAGGTGGGCGAGCGAGTAGTCGGGGTGCACGGCCAGCGCCCGCTCCAGCGCCACCGCCGCCAACGCGCCCTGGCCGGCCCGCCACGCGGCGAAGGCGAGCAGGCTGGCCGGAGCGGCGATCAACTCGTCCTCGGCGCGGCGGAGCACGTCGCTCCAGAGGCTGATGTCCTCGTCCCGCCCGTCGGTGCGCTCCCAGGCGTGGTCGCGTACGGGCAGGTGGGTCAGGAGCAGGCTCAGCCAGGCCACCTCGTCGTCGGTCAGCTGCTCGCCCCGACGGTGCCGGCGCAGGGCGGCCCGTACGGCGTCCACCCCGGCGGCCCGGACCGACCGGCCACCGAGCAGGTCGGCGGCGGGTGCCTGCTCCAGCAGGGTGAGCAGCCGCCCCTCGGCGCGTCTCCCGGCCCGCCGCATCGCCGCCGGATCGTGCCCCTCGCCGGGCGCGACCAGGGCGGTGAGCGCCGCCCGGTCCGGCAGGGCGACCTGGCCGGCGAAGACCGCCGCCGCACTGACCCGGCTGCTGCCCGGGTCGTACGGGGTGCCGTCGGGCGGGCAGCAGTCCACCCCGTCGCAGAGGTACGACCAGTACCGCCCGTCGGTCACCCGCAGCGCCTCCAGCACGGGCAGGCCGGCGACGGCCAGCGCGTCGCGTACCGCGTCGACGGTGGGGGTGACCCGCCCGGGCGGGCCGTACCCGATCACGGTCGCCGCGTCGGCGTCCTGCCGGGCGAGGACGTCGCCGAGGTGCCCGGCGGGCAGCCGGGGGTCGGTGTCCCGGTCGGGCAGGTCGGCACGGGCGGCGAAGACGATCCGCCGACCCCGCATCGCCACCACGACCACGCTGTCGGCGGGATGGAATCCGAGCAGGTACGGCACGGCGGCGACGAGGTCGGCGGGGGAACGGACGGTGAGCCGGGGGCGGTCGATCGCGGTCATGGGGGCAGCGTGCGGCGCGGCGGACCGGCCCCGACAGGCCCTGTGGACGACACGCGGTCCATCCACAGACACGGAGAGTGTTCGGGCAGCTCACGACGTTCCGGCACGTCCCGGAAGGCGACAGCGGACACGCCCGGGCCACCGACCCGGCCGGAAGCGGATACCTTGCGCTGATGGACCTGGCGTACCTGCGGGCGCACCCGGAACACCTGCCCACCTTCCTCACCCACCAACGGATCCGGGAGACGCCGGTCTCCGGCGGGGACATCTGCGCCGCCTCCCGGCTCACCCTGGACGACGGGCACTCCGTCTTCGCCAAGACCTGGCCGGAGCGGGCCGGCCGCCCGGTGCCGGAGGGCTTCTTCGCCGCCGAGGCCGCCGGGCTGCGCTGGCTGCGCGCGACGGGCACGGTGGCCGTGCCGGAGGTGGTGGTGGCGCTGCCCGAGCTGCTGGCGCTGGACTGGGTCGAGCCGGGCGAGCCGTCGCCCGGGGCGGCCGAGCGGTTCGGCCGGGAGCTGGCCGGGATGCACCGGGCCGGCGCGGACGCGTTCGGGGCGGAGTGGACCGGCTTCATCGGCGCGCTGCCGCAGGACAACACCCCCGACGGGGGGCCGTGGTCGGACTGGTTCGCGCGGCGGCGGCTCCTTCCGTACCTGCGCAGGTCGGTGGACGACGGCGCGCTCGGCGCCCCGGAGGCCGCCCTGGTCGAGCAGGTCGTGGCGCGGATCGGGGAGTTCGGCGGCGACGAGCCGCCGGCCCGGGTGCACGGTGACCTGTGGCCGGGCAACGTGCTCTGGGGGGCGGACGACCGGGCCTGGCTGGTCGACCCGGCGGCGCACGGCGGTCACCGGGAGACCGACCTGGCCCAGCTCGCCCTCTTCGGCGGCCCGCCGCACCTGGACCGGGTCATGGCCGCGTACCAGGAGACGTGGCCGCTCACCGACGGCTGGCGGGAACGGGTGCCGCTGCACCAGCTGCACCTGCTGCTGGTGCACACCGCGCTCTTCGGCGCGACGTACCGGGACGCGGTCGTCCGGGCAGCCCGCGCGACGCTGGGTGGGCACGGTCGCGCTACGGTCGACGGGTGACCGCCGCCCCGACGACCGACGGCGTCCTCGTCGACCGGTACGGCCGTGTCGCCCGGGATCTCCGCGTCTCACTCACCGACAAGTGCAACCTGCGCTGCACGTACTGCATGCCGGCCGAGGGCCTGCCCTGGCTGGCCGGGCCGCAACTGCTCGACGACGACGAGATCGTCCGGCTGATCCGGGTGGCCGTGGAGCGGCTCGGCGTGACCGAGGTCCGGTTCACCGGCGGGGAGCCGCTGATCCGGCCGGGTCTGGCCGGCATCGTCGCCGCAGTGGCCGGACTCACACCCCGTCCCCGGATCTCGCTCACCACGAACGGCATCGGCCTGCACCGGCTCGCGCCCGCCCTGCGCGACGCCGGGCTGGACCGGGTGAACGTGTCGCTGGACACCCTCGACCCGGGCCGTTTCCGCACGCTGACCCGGCGGGACCGGCTGGCCGACGTGCTCGCCGGGCTGGCCGGCGCGGCCACGGCCGGGCTCACCCCGGTGAAGGTCAACTCGGTGCTGATGCGGGGCGTCAACTCCGACGAGGCGCCGGCGCTGCTGCGCTTCGCTCTCGACCACGGCTACGAGCTGCGCTTCATCGAGCAGATGCCGCTGGACGCCCAGCACGGTTGGGACCGGGCGACGATGGTCACCGCCGACGAGATCCTGGCCTCGCTGGCCGGCGGGTTCACGCTGACGCCCGACCCGGCCGGGCGGGGCGCCGCCCCGGCCGAGACGTGGCTGGTCGACGGCGGCCCGGCGAAGGTCGGCGTGATCGCGAGCGTGACCCGGCCGTTCTGCGGCGACTGCGACCGCACCCGGCTCACCGCCGACGGCCAGGTGCGCAACTGCCTCTTCGCCACCGAGGAGTCCGACCTGCGCGACGCGCTGCGCACCGGGGCCGACGACGCCGACCTGGCCCGCCGCTGGCAGGCCGCGACGCGGGGCAAGCGCGCGGGTCACGGGATCGACGATCCGACCTTCCTGCAACCGACCCGTCCGATGTCGGCGATCGGAGGCTGAGCCGTGGAGCTGACCATCCGCTACTTCGCCGGCGCGCGGGCCGCCGCCGGGCGTACCGAGGAGACCGCATCCGCGGGCCGCTGCCTGGACGAACTCGTCGGTGAACTGGTGCACCGCCACGGCGACCGGATGGCCGCCGTGCTGGCGGTGGCGAGTTTCCTGGTCGACGGCGTGGCCTGCCATGATCGGCGGGCTCCGCTGCCGGCCGGGGTCACGATCGACGTGCTGCCCCCCTTCGCGGGCGGCTGAGGAAGAGGCTGGCATGTTGGCGACCCTGGCGTTCGTGGCCACCCTGACCCTGATCACCGGGTTGATCCACTTCTACCTCTGGAAGCGGCTGGTCAAGGACACCACCCGGGCCGGCCGCTGGCGCCGCATCGGCAGCGTCGTCGCGCTGGTGCTGGCCCTGCTCGTGCCGGCGACGATGGTGGCCACCCGGGCCGCCGGGGCGTTCTGGCTCGCCTGGCCCGGCTACCTCTGGCTGGCGGTGATGTTCTACCTGCTGGTCGTCCTGGCGGTGCTGGAGGTGCCGATGGCGGTGGCGAAGCTGGTGCTGCGCCGCCGGGCGGTGCTCGCCGAGCCCACCGCCGCCGCGCCGGAGCCCGTCCTCGTGGGGGCCGCCGGCAACGCCGAGCCGCCCGCCGCCGCGGCCGTCGAGCCGGACCACGACCCCTCCCGCCGGTTGCTGCTCTCCCGGGGCGCGGCGATCTTCGCCGGTCTCACCGCCGCGGGCGTCACCGGGTACGGCGTCCGCACCGCGACGGGTCCGCCGCAGCTGGACCGGGTGCAGATCCCGCTGGCCCGGCTCCCGCGGAGCATGGACGGCCTGCGCATCGCCACCGTCTCCGACATCCACATCGGGCCGCTGCGCGGCCGGGAGCACACCGAGCGGATCGTCGCCGCGATCAACCGGCTCGACGCGGACCTCGTCGCGGTCGTCGGTGACCTGGTCGACGGTTCCGTCGCCGAGCTGGGCGGGGCGGCCGCGCCGCTGCGTGACCTCCGTTCCCGGTACGGCAGCTTCTTCGTCACCGGCAACCACGAGTACTACTCGGGGGTGGAGGAGTGGGTCCGGGAGGTGGACCGGCTCGGCCTGCGGGTGTTGCAGAACACCCGGCTGGAAATTCAGGCCCGGGGCGGCGTGCTCGACCTGGCCGGGGTGAACGACGTCACCGCCGCCGGCACCGGCCTGGCCGCCCCGCCGGACTACGCCGCCGCGCTGGCTGACCGGGACCCGACCCGGCCGGTGGTGCTGCTGGCCCACCAGCCGGTGGCCGCGCGGGAGGCGGCGAAGTTCGGCGTCGACCTCCAGCTCTCCGGGCACACGCACGGCGGGCAGATGGTCCCGTTCAACCTGGCCGTGAAGCTCCAGCAGCCGGTGGTCTCCGGTCTGGGCGAGGTGGACGGCACCAAGGTCTACGTCACCAACGGCGCCGGTTTCTGGGGTCCGCCCGTCCGGGTCGGGGCCCCGCCGCAGGTGACCCTCGTCGAGCTGCGCGCCCCATAGCGCGACCAGGGTGCGCAGTCCAGCACCGGATTGCTCAGGTCACGCGTACGCGTGGCGGCGGGCGGGTAGTGGACCGGCCGTGACAGGATGCGGCGTGCCTCCGTTCAGCGCCGCACCCCCCGGTGGCGTCCCGCCGTTCGTCGCGGACCTGCACATCCACTCGAAGTACTCGCGCGCGTGCAGCCGCGACCTCACCCTGCCCAACCTCGGCTGGTGGGCCCGGCGCAAGGGCATCGGTGTGCTCGGCACCGGGGACTTCACCCATCCCGCCTGGTACGACCACCTCCGGGAGTCCCTGCGCCCCGCCGAGCCCGGCCTGTACCGGCTCAGCCCCGAGGTGGAGCGGGACGTGGCTCGCCGACTGCCGCCGAGGCTGGCCGACGAGGCGGAGGCCGACCCGGTCCGGTTCATGCTGAGCGTGGAGATCTCCACGATCTACAAGCGGGACGACCGGACCCGCAAGGTGCACCACCTGATCTACCTGCCGGATCTGGACGCGGTGGCGCGGTTCAACGCGGCGCTGGGGCGGATCGGCAACCTGGGCTCGGACGGCCGGCCGATCCTCGGCCTGGACTCCCGGGACCTGCTGGAGATCACCCTGGAGGCCAGCCCGGACGGCTACCTGGTGCCGGCGCACATCTGGACACCCTGGTTCTCGGCGCTGGGCTCGAAGTCCGGCTTCGACGCGATCGCCGACTGCTACGCCGACCTGGCCGAGCACGTCTTCGCGGTGGAGACCGGCCTCTCCTCCGATCCGGAGATGAACTGGCGGGTCGGCAGCCTGGACCGCTACCGGCTGGTCTCCAACTCGGACGCGCACTCGCCGCCCGCGCTGGCCCGGGAGGCGACCGTCTTCGCGACCGGCCGGGACTACTTCGCCGTGCGGGAGGCGCTGCGCACCGGGGACGGGCTGGCCGGGACGATCGAGTTCTTCCCCGAGGAGGGCAAGTACCACGCGGACGGGCACCGGCTCTGCGGGGTGAACTGGTCGCCGGAACGGACCCGGGAAGCGGGTGGGCGCTGCCCGGAGTGCGGCAAGCCGCTCACCGTCGGGGTGCTGAGCCGGGTCGAGGAGCTGGCCGACCGGCCGGCGGGACACCGCCCGGCGCATGCCCGGGAGGTCACCCACCTGGTGCCGCTGGCCGAGATCCTCGGCGAGATCAACAAGGTGGGTGCCCGGTCGAAGAAGGTCGAGGGGAAGCTCAACGAGCTGGTCGCCGCGCTCGGCCCGGAGCTGGAGATCCTCACCCGTACCCCACTGGACGAGATCGGTCGGGTCGGCGGCGAGCTGCTCGCCGAGGGCGTCGGCCGGCTGCGGCGCGGGGACGTGCGCCGGGTGCCCGGCTACGACGGCGAGTACGGGGTGATCACCCTCTTCGACCCGGCGGAGCTGGGCGGCGCCGGTGCGTCGGCCGCGCAGGAGACGCTTTTCGACGTACCGGTGCCGGCGCAGCGCACTCCCGCGGAGCCGGCGCCCAGGCCGAAGGCGAAGCGCCCGGTGGCGGCGAAGGCCGAGCCGAAGCGGAAGGCCGCGCCGCCCCCACCGCCGCCGATCGCACCGGTGCCCTCCCCGCACGAGCCGTTCGAGCCGATGCTCGCCGGCATGGAGGAGGTCGGCACCGGGCTGCTGGATCGGCTGGACGCCATGCAGCGGGTGGCCGCGTCCGCGCCGGGCGGTCCGCTGCTGATCGTCGCCGGGCCGGGCACCGGCAAGACCCGGACGTTGACGCACCGCATCGCGTACCTCTGCGCGGAGCTGAACGTCTTCCCGGAGCAGTGCCTGGCGATCACCTTCACCCGGCGGGCCGCCGAGGAGCTGCGGCACCGCCTGGACGGGCTGCTCGGGCCGGTGGCCGAGGACGTCACCGTCGGTACGTTCCACTCGCTGGGGTTGACCATCCTGCGGGAGAACGCGCAGGCCGCCGGGCTGCCGGGCGACTTCCGGATCGCCGACGACGCGGAGCGGACGGCGGCCCGCACCGAGGCCGGCGACGACGACGCCCGGTACGCCGCGCTGCTGCGCAAGCAGGATCTGGTCGATCTGGACGAGCTGCTGACCCTGCCGGTCGCGCTGCTGAAGGCCGACAAGAAGCTGGTCCGTGACTACCGCGAGCGCTGGCGGTGGATTTTCGTCGACGAGTACCAGGACGTCGACGCGGTCCAGTACGAGCTGCTGCGACTGCTCAGCCCCGCCGACGGCAACCTCTGCGCGATCGGCGACCCGGACCAGGCGATCTACTCCTTCCGGGGCGCGGACGTCGGCTACTTCCTGCGCTTCTCGCAGGACTTCACGGACGCCCGGCTGGTCCGGCTGAACCGCAACTACCGCTCGTCGGCGCCGATCCTGGCCGCCGCAGTGCAGGCCATCGCGCCGTCGTCGCTGGTCCGGGGCCGCCGGCTGGACCCGGCCCGGCTCGATCCGGAGGCCCCGCTGGTCGGTCGCTACCCCGCGGCCTCCGTCTCCGACGAGGCCGATTTCGTGGTACGCACCGTCGACGAGCTGGTCGGCGGGCTGTCCCACCGGTCGCTGGACTCGGGGCGGATCGACGGCCGGTCGACCACCCTCTCCTTCTCCGACATCGCGGTGCTCTACCGCACCGACTCCCAGGCCGCGCCGATCGTGGACGCCCTCGCCCGGGCCAACATCCCGGTGCAGAAGCGCTCGCACGACCGGCTCCGGGACCGGCCCGGCGTGATGGCGATCGCCCGCGAGCTGCGGCACGCGGACGGTCTCGGCGGCGGCCTGCCCGCCCGGGTACGCCTCGCCGGCCAGGTGCTCGCCGAGCGCTTCGCCACCCCCACCCTGGACGGCTCCGCCGCGGTGCGCCCCGAGGATGTCCGGGTGGCGGTCGACCTGCTCACCCCGCTGGCCCGCCGCTGCGGCGACGACCTGGGGCTGTTCCTGTCCCAGCTCGCCACCGGCGCGGAGGTGGACTCCCTCGACCCGCGCGCCGAGGCGGTCACCCTGCTCACCCTGCACGCGGCGAAGGGGCTGGAGTTCCCGGTCGTCTTCCTGGTCGGCGCGGAGGACGGGCTGCTGCCGCTGCGCTGGCCGGGCACCGAACCGGACGACGACGCGGTCGCCGAGGAACGGCGGCTCTTCTTCGTCGGGCTGACCCGCGCCCAGGACCGGCTCTACGTCAGCCACGCCACCCGGCGGGTGCGGCACGGCGCGGAGCGCGACTGCCGGCCGTCGCCGTTCCTCGACGTGATCGACCCGGGCCTGTTCGAACGCTTCGGCGAGGCGGAACCCCGCCGCCCCAGGGACCGCCAACTCCGCCTCATCTGAGACCGGACTCACGCCCCATGATCGGGTAGCGGAATGTGACACGACACGCCGGCTGGAGTGTCGGGAAACGCTACCCGATCATGTCTGCCGGCCTGCGGCGCTTCAGGCGAGGAGGACGGCGAGCCAGGCTCCGGCGAGGATCGCCGGGCCGAACGGCAGGGGGGTGTCGCGGCGTACCCGGCGGGTGGCCAGCAGGACCAGCACCACGACTCCCTGGAGCAGGTGCGGCAGGAG
Organism: Micromonospora halophytica; assembly: GCF_900090245.1. Taxonomy (GTDB): domain Bacteria; phylum Actinomycetota; class Actinomycetes; order Mycobacteriales; family Micromonosporaceae; genus Micromonospora; species Micromonospora halophytica. Next base: position 241,878 of record NZ_FMDN01000005.1, on the reverse strand, counting down.
CAGGCCGAGCCAGAGCGCCGGCCAGCCGAGCCAGCCCAGCGGCAGGCCGAGGGCGGCGGCGAGCTTCACGTCGCCGAAGCCGAGCCGGGACCCGGGCAGGAGGGCCAGCGTCACGTACCCGGCCAGGGCGAGCGCGGCCCCGGCGAGCGCGACCCCCAGCCGGCCCGGCGTACCGGCGACCAGCGCGGCCACGACGAGCCCGGCACCGCCCGCCACGGCGGTCGCGGCCACCAGCGGGTCGGGCAGTCGCAGGCAGCTCAGGTCGACTGCCGCCAGCACCAGCCCACCGGTCGCCACCAGCAGGAACGCCGGCAGGGCCGGGTCGGGGCCGAGCGCCACCGCCAGCCCGCCGAAGACCAGTGCCGCCACGACACTCGCCGGGCCCGTCACGACCGGCGCGTTGACGTCCAGCGGCACCGATGACGCCGGGCCGGCTGCGCCGCTGACCCGCCGGATCGGGGCGGCGCGGGCGGGCCGACCCGATCCGACCCGAGCGTCGGCATCGGCGTGGCCGGGTGCGGGCCCGCCGGGGTCGGCCGGTTCCCGGGCGTCGGCGGCAAACCGCCGGGCGAGCGCGGGCGCGGCCCGGGCGACCAGGGCCCCGACGACCGCGCCGAGCAGCGCGGCGGCGGTCACCAGGCCGACGGACACGGTCGGGACGTTACCGGCGGGCGGGCTCCCCGGCTGCCCCGGCAGCGGCCTCCCCGGCCGGGCGCCGGGGTCGCTCGGTGCTCACCACCAGCGCCACACCCGCCACGATCACCGCCCCGCCGAGCAGCACCTGCGCGGTGACCGGCTCGGCGACCAGCAGCGCGCCGAGCGCCACCGCCACCGCCGGGTTCACGTAGGCGTACGTCGCGACCAGCGAGATCGGCGCGTGGTGCAGCAGCCACACGTACGCGGTGAAGGCGACCAGCGAGCCGGCCACCATCAGGTACGCCAGCGCGGCCCAGGACCGGGTGCTCACCTCGGCGGGGGAGAACCCGCGCAGTTCGTCGCGGGCCAACGCGAGCACGGCCAGCGCGGCGGCCCCGGCGAACATCTCGTACACGGTGGCGACGAAGGGATCGGCGGGCATCCGCAGCCGGCCGGAGACGAACGAGCCGATCGACCAGCAGGTGGCGGCGGCGACCACGGTCAGCGCGCCGGCCAGCGGCACGGAGTCCGCTCCGCCGCTCGGCAGCACCAGCAGCACCAGGCCGAGGAAGCCGAGGGTCACCCCGCCGAAGGTCCAGCCGCGCGGCCGGTCGCCGGTGACCGTCCGCAGCAGCACCACCAGCAGCGGCACGATCGCCACCAGCAGGGCCGCGACGCCGGACGGCACGGCAACCCCGGGCGGGCCGGACTCGGCGAGCACCACCAGTCCGTTGCCGCCGGCCAGCAGCAGCACCCCGACCAGCGCGGCGGAGCCGAGCTGTCGGCGGTCCACCCGCAACGCGCCCGGCCCCCGGCGCAGCCGCAGCACGGCGGCGAGCACCGCTCCCGCCGCGGCGAACCGGAGCGCGGCCGAGGCGAGCGGTGGCAGCGACTCCACGGCGATCCGGATGCCGAGGTAGGTGGAGCCCCACAGCACGTAGACCAGCACCAGCGCGGTCCAGATCAGCGCAGGAGCGGCGGGTGTCGTTCGCGAGGAAGGTGAGCTCATCGGTCGACCACGCTACGGTGGCCAGGGTGTCGGCGTCCCGCAGTGGTGGCCGGGCTCTCAGCAGTGAGTACGCAGGAGGCGTGCATGGCGAACTACGGACCGCCCGACGGCCCGCCGCCGCCGTGGGCCGGGCGGCGCCCCGACGACGCGTACGACGTCGGGCCGGGTCCGCAGCGGCTGCCCGGGTGGGGTGAGCCGCACACCGGCCGGCAGGACCGGCACCCGGGTGGGTACGCCTCCACCGGGCCGCATCCGCCCGCCGTCCCGTACCAGCAGGGTGGGCCGGCCGCGTACCTGGGCGACCCGACGCCGCCCCGTCCGAGGCGCCGGGGTCCGCTGGTCGTGGTGCTGTCCGTGCTGGGGGTCCTCGTCCTCGGCGGGGCCGGCGTGCTGTGGTACCTGTCCGGGCAGGAGAAGACGACGACGCCGGTGGCGGGCAGCGCCGCGCCGGCCGTGACCGTCGATCCCGCCCGCCCCGGCCCGGCCCCCACCACGCCGGCGCCGGCCTCCTCCTCGGACCCCCGGTTCGTCAAGGCGGGGCAGTGTGTCCGCAACGACGGGCCGGCCGGCGGCAGGCCGAGGCTGCTGATCGCCGAGTGCGCCCCGAGCACGTACGAGGTGCTGCGCCGGTTCGACGGCGAGACCAGTGGCGAGCGGGACGCCGAGGCCAAGTGCGGCCAGGTGGCGGGCTACACCGACTGGTTCTTCTACGACAGCGAGCTGGATTCGCTCGACTTCGTACTCTGCCTCCGGAAGCGCTGACCGGCTCCGTAGCCGAATATCGGGCTGTCTAGCGTGGGTGCTAGACAGCCCTAGTTTTGTGTCGAGACCCGGAGACACGCCGATAGGCCCGTCTATCCATCTCTAGGCCGACGGCTAGACGGCCCGATACTGTGCGATACGTGGATCCGGTCCGCAACCCGTACGCTCCGGGCGCCGGCCAGCGCCCGCCCGAACTCGCCGGGCGGGGGCGGGAGCTGGACGTCTTCGACGTCGTGCTGGAGCGCATCGCCCGAGGCCGCCCCGAGCGCAGCCTGATGCTCACCGGACTGCGCGGCGTCGGCAAGACGGTGCTGCTCAACACGCTGCGCTCGCAGGCGATCAACCACCTCTGGGGCACCGGCAAGATCGAGGCCCGGCCCGACCAGTCGCTGCGCCGGCCGATCGCCGCCGCCCTGCACATGGCGGTCCGCGAGCTGGCGCCCCGGCACCGCGCCCCGGAGCGGATCGACGCCTTCCTCGGCGTGCTGAAGGCGTTCGCCCAGCGCAGCGCGCCGACCGGGCGGGCAGCCGCCGCCCCGAAGCTGCGCGACCGCTGGCAGCCCGGCATCGACGTGCCGGCGACCAGCGGCCGGGCCGACTCCGGCGACATCGAGATCGACCTGGTCGAGCTGCTCAGCGACGCGGCCGGGGTCGCCGCCGACGTGGGCACCGGGATCGCCGTCTTCATCGACGAGATGCAGGATCTCGGCGCGGAGGACGTCTCCGCGCTCTGCGCCGCCTGCCACGAACTCTCCCAGCTCGGTGCGCCGCTGATCGTGGTCGGCGCCGGCCTGCCGCACCTGCCGGCCGTGCTCAGCGCGGCCAAGTCGTACTCCGAACGCCTCTACCGCTACCAGCGCATCGACCGGCTCGACCGGCTCGCCGCCGACCAGGCGCTCTGCGCGCCCGCGGAACGGGAGGAGGTCGAGTACGAACAGAAGGCCCTCGACCTGCTCTACGAATCCTCCGGCGGCTATCCGTACTTCGTCCAGGCGTACGGGAAGGCCACCTGGGACCACGCGCCCCGGTCCCCGATCACCGCGGCGGACGTCCGGGTCGCCGCGCCCGAGGCGGAGGCCGAGCTGGCGGTCGGCTTCTTCGGCTCCCGCTTCGAGCGGGCCACCCCGGCCGAGCGCGAGTACATGCGGGCCATGGCGACGTTGTCCCTGGTGGAAGGGGAGACCGACGGCGGCGGTCGCGACGACATGGACGCCGCCGTACCGACCGCCGAGATCGCGCGGGCGCTCGACCGGAAGCCGGCCAGCCTCTCCCCGGCCCGGGACGCGCTGATCAAGAAAGGGCTGATCTACTCCGGTGAGCGGGGCACGGTCGCCTTCACCGTCCCGCACTTCGGCCGCTACCTGCGTACCCAGCCGGCCTGACCGGTCCGGTCAGACCCGCGCCCAGGGGGGCGGGAAGATCACCTCACCCGCCGGCGGTGACGACTGGCCGCTGACGTCCGGCGGCAGCACCAGCGCCTGCCACGGCTCGCCGAGCCCCGACCAGGGGCTGGTCAGCCCCAGCCGGTCCGCCGGGGTGAAGCCGAACCGCCGGTAGTAGGCCGGGTCGCCGAGCACCACGACGAGCCGCTCGCCCAACTCGGTCGCCGCCTCCAGCGCCGCCTGCACCACGGCGACGCCGTGGCCGACCCGCTGCCGGTGCGGGGCCACCCCGACCGGCCCGAGCGCCAGCGCCGGGTACCGGGCGGCGTCGGACTTCACGTGGACCCGGCTCAGCAGGGCACACCCGACCACCTCGCCGCCGTACTCGGCGACCATGGCCAACTCCGGGATCCAGGCGGGACTGCCACGCAGCTCGTCGACCAGCCCCACCTCGCCCGGTGTCGTGCCGTCCGGGCGGGCGAACGCGGCGGCCAGCACGCGACGGACCGGGCCGGTGTCGGCAGGTCCCTCGGGGCGTAACCGCAGGGTCGTCACCCGCGCGACGTTACCCGCCACGACCGGCCCATCAGCGACGGTCGCTCGAATCGGCGTGGCGCGGCGGGCGTGGCCACCGGTCCGGATCGGCCGTTGTCCGGATAACGGCCGCTCCGGCGGGGTATGACTGATCCATGAAACCCGTGCGCTCCCTCGCCCGCGTCATGTTGAGCGGCATCTTCGTGGTCAGCGGCGCCCGCAACCTCCAGCACCCCGAGCGCCTCGTGCCGGCCGCGAAGCCGGTCACCGACCGGATCGCCCCCCTGATCCAGCGGGCCGCCCCGCAGCTCCCCACCGACACCGAGACACTGATCCGTGCCAATGCCGTCGTGCAGCTCGCCGCCGGCCTGATGCTCGCCACCGGGAAGTTCACCCGGCCGGCGGCGCTGGTGCTCGCCGGCACGCTGGTGCCCACCACCGCCGCCGGACATCCGTTCTGGGACAACGACGACCCGGCGGCGCGGACCAGCAACCAGATCCACTTCCTGAAGAATCTCGGCCTCTTCGGCGGGCTGCTGCTCGCCGCCGCCGACACCGGGGGGAAGCCCGGTCTGCGCTGGCGGGCGGGCCACCGCATCGGTCACTCTCGACGCTCGGTCCGGCGTGTGGTCCGCACCGCCCGGCGGGAGGCGCGGATCGCCGCCCTCTCGGCGGCCACCGCCCGGCGACTTCCGGGCTGACCTGCATCAATACGGCCACCACCCCCGCAAGGCCGCGAATCACCTGAACCACCCCACTGGCGTTAACGCGGTGGAAATGTCAAAAACATGTGTGGGATCGGACACGGTCGCATAACGCGGGAGGCATCAACGTGAGGCGCCGTTCTAGGCTCCGTACCGGACCTGGACGGGTAGGACGACCTTGGTACGGGGGTGGCCAAGCCATGCCGACGATCGTCGGTAGAGGGCTGGACCGCCTCGCCCCGGGCCATCGCGCAGCGCGTGGGATCGATCGCAGGACAGTCGTACGGATCGGCATCGTGGCCGCCGTCGCCTATGCCGCATGGCTCGCCATCGGCGCGTTCGGGCGACCGTACAACTTCTTCGACATGAAGATCTACCACGGCGCGGTGGTGTGGTGGGCGAGCGGCCACGAGCTCTACGAGTTCATCGCGCCGACCACCACCCTCGGCTTCACCTACCCGCCCTTCGCCGCACTGGCGATGCTGCCGATGGCGCGTGTGCCCGTCGAGGCCGCCGGCTGGATCAACGCGGCGGGCAGCATCGGCGCCCTGGCCGTGGTGCTGGCCGCGCTGCTGCGCCCGATCGTCGACCGGCTCGGCTGGTCGCTCTGGTTCAACGTCGGGATCGCCACCTCGATGTCCGTCGCCCTCGAACCGGTCCGGGAAACCCTCGGCTACGGCCAGGTCAACGTGCTGCTCTTCGCACTGATCATGGCCGACCTGGTCGGGCTGCGCTGGCGCTCCCGGCGAGGCACCCACGGCCGGCCCACCGACGGCCCTTTCCTGCGCTTCCTCTACAGCGGAGCGTGGGCCGGCATGGGCATCGGCCTGGCCACCGCCGTGAAGCTGACCCCCGCGCTCTTCATCGTCTACCTGCTGGTCACCCGGCAGTGGCGCACCGCGGCCACCGCCGTCGGCACCACCATCGGCGTCACCCTGGCCACCTTCGGCATGGTCGGCACGGAGTCGCGGGCGTACTTCGCCGGAGTGCTCTGGCAGACCGAGCGGGTGGGCGCCGCCGACATGACCCCGAACCAGTCGCTGGCCGGCCTGCTGGCCCGGCTCTACGACTCGATCGAGACGCCCGGACTGCTCTGGCTGGCGTTCTCGGTGCTGGTCCTGGCGCTCGGCCTGTCCCGGGCCGCCACGGCACGCGCCGACGGCGACGAGCTCACCGCGTTCACCCTGGTCGGGATCACCGCCAACGTGATCAGCCCGATCTCCTGGACGCACCACCTGGTCTGGGTCATCCCGGCGATCGTGGTGCTCGCCGACGCCGCGGTACGCCGCCGCGAGGCGAGCCGGGGAATGGCCCTGCGGGCCGCCCAGTCGTCCGGGTACGGAGGACCGCCCGGGGTGACCGGGCTGCGCCCGCCGATCTGGTACCCGACGCTGACCGGCCTGCGGCACGCCGTCGCGGCGGTCGGGCTCTACCTGCTCTTCCTCGTGTCGCCCATCTGGCCGTACGAGCACCAACTCCCCGAGGTCTCGCACTACCAGGACGGCCTCTTCGGCGCGTTGATGGAGAACTCGCTGGCGCTGGCGCTGATCGTGCTGGTCGCCGCGCTGCCCTGGCGTCCCGGTGCCGAGCCGGCCTTCTACACCGACCGGTTGGCCCGCACCGCCCCCGCTGCCGCCCGCCGCTGACCCGTCCGGCCGAAGCCTGGGGTGGGAGCGGTCAGGGGCAGTTGACCCATTCCTCGGCGCCGTCGGCGAAGACCTGACGTTTCCAGATGGGCAGTCGCGCCTTGACCTCGTCGACGAGGCGGGCACAGGCCGCGAAGGCCGCCGCCCGGTGCGCGGTGCTGACCGCCGCGACCAGGGCCGCGTCGCCGATCTCCAGCCGGCCGATGCGGTGCGAGACCGCGACCGCGTACACGTCGGGGTCGGTCGCCACCTCGGCGGCGACCTCACGGAGCACCGCTTCGGCGCTCGGGTGACCCTCGTACTCCAGCAAGGTCACCGGGCGGCCGTGGTCGTGGTCACGGACGACGCCCTGGAAGGAGACCACCGCGCCGGCCCGCCGGTCCGCGACCGCCGCCTCGTGCGCGGCGAGGTCGAGCGGGTGGTCGGTGACGGCGAGGACGGTCACGGACGGATCGGCGGTCACCATGAGCGCTCCCCGGGCAGCAGCGGCAACGGTACGACCGGCACCCGTGCCCCGGCCTCGCCGGTGGTGCCGGGACGGATCACGGCGAAGCCGTCCGCGCCGGCCAGCCCACGCAGCATCGCCGAGCCGACGTGGCGCAGCGGGTGCGCGGTGCCGGCGGCCCGGTCCAGCCGGACCAACGCCAGGTGGGTGTACGCGCCACGGCCGGGCACCGGCTCGGCGAGCGTGGCGTACGGCAGCGCCGGCACCGGCCGGCCGGACAGCCCGGCGAGCAGCGGCGCGACCAGGGACACCAGGGCGACGATCGCGGACTGCGGATTGCCCGGCAGCCCGGCCACGAAGCGGACCCGGCCGTCGGCGCCGGCCAGTCGGGCCAGCAGCATCGGGAAGCCGGGACGGACCGCGACGGTGTTCACCACGTAGTCCGCGCCCAACGCCTCCAGTGCGGGGTGCAGGTGGTCCACCGGGCCGTGCATGGTGCCACCGGTGGTGCAGACCAGGTCGGCGTTGGCCAGCGCGCCGCGCAGGGCGGCCACGTGGGCGGGCAGGGTGTCCGCCACCGGCCCGACCACGTCGGACGGGCGCACCTGGCAGCCGTACCGGCGCAGCCAGGCCGGCACCGCGGGGCCGAGGGCGTCGCGGACCCGACCCGCGCCGGGCGGGCCGGCGGTCAGCAGCTCGTCGCCGAAGACCAGCAGCGCGGCCCGGGGCTGCCGGCGCACCCGCAGCTGGTCGTGGCCGCAGGAGGCGGCGAGGCCGATCAGCGCCGGGTCGACCGGGGTGCCGGCGGGCAGCAGCTCCTCACCGGCGTGCGCCTCCTCGCCCGGCTCCCGCCACTCCGGCTTCGGCCGGGGGGTGCCGGTGACCCGCCCGTCGGAGGTACGGCTCGACTCCTCGATCCGCAGCACGGCGGTCGTACCCTGCGGGACCATCGCCCCGGTGGCGATCTCGACGGTGGTGCCGTCGACGGTCAGCGGCGCCGGGGTGTTGCCGGCCAGCACCCGCCCGATGACGTCCCACGGGCCGGTGCCGCGCACCGCCCAGCCGTCCACGCTGGAGGTGGGGAAGGCGGGCAGGTCGGTCCGGGTGGTCAGCGGCTCGGCGAGGGTGTGCCCGTCGGTGTCGGCGAGTGGCCGGCTCACGGCCGGGAGCGCGGCGGCCAGGCCGACCGCGTACACCCGGGAGCGGGCCTCCTCCCAACCGGCCGGCGGGGGTACGGCGGCCTCTGCCGTCGCGGCGGCGGTTTCCGTGCTCACCGGGCTGGCCTCCGTTCGGTCCGGGGCGCGTGACCTCGCTCCGCGCTCCTCCCGGCGAGCCTATCGCCCGGCACCGGACACCCGCGCCCTCAGTGGTCGCCACCACGGAGCTGGTCCACGGCGTGGCTGAGGATCGGGCCGAGCACCGCGAGGCCGTCCTTCGCGCCGCCGGTCGACCCGGGCAGGTTGACCACCAGCATCCGGCCGGCCACCCCGGCGACCGCCCGGCTCAGGGCCGAGGCGGGGACGCGGTCACGGCTGTACGCCCGGATCGCCTCGGCGATGCCGGGGATCTCGTAGTCGAGCAGCGCCCGGGTCACGTCCGGCGTCCGGTCGGTCGGGGTGATCCCGGTGCCGCCACTGGTCAGCACCACGTCGACCCCGTCCGCCATTGCGGTCCGCAGCGCCTCGCCCACCGGCTCGCCGTCGGGCACCACCACCGGCTCGTCGACGGTGCAGCCCAGCTCCCGCAGGCCCGCCACGAGCAGCGGCCCGCTGGTGTCGGCGTAGACGCCGGCGGCGGCCCGGTTGGAGGCCACCACCACCCGCGCCCGGATCACGGCCGGCCCTCCGGGCGGACCCACTCGCCGGTCTTGCCGCCCTCCTTGCGCAGCACCCGGACCGCGTCCACCGAGGCGGCCGGGTCGACGGCCTTGACCATGTCCACCAGGGCGAGGCCGGCGACCGCCACCGCGGTCAGCGCCTCCATCTCCACCCCGGTGCGGTCGGCCGTACGTGCCGTGGCGGTGATCTCGACGGTGTCGTCGGTGAGTCGCAGGTCGACCGTGACGCCGTGCAGGGCGATCGGGTGGCAGAGCGGGATCAGATCAGGAGTGCGCTTGGCGCCCATGATGCCGGCGAGCCGACCGACCGCCAACGCGTCACCCTTGGGCAGGCCGTCGCGACGGAGCAGGTCGACCACCTCGGCGGTGGTACGCAGCCGGCCTGCGGCGACGGCGAGCCGCCCGGAGACCTGCTTGGCGGAGACGTCGACCATGCGGGCCTCGCCCGCCGCGTCGACATGGGTGAGCTGCGCGGGATCGGTCACGTCCGCGAGCCTATCGGCAGGCGTGGCCGGGGAGGGACGCCACCGGGCACCCCTCCCCGCCGTACCCGCCCGCCGACAGTCGCTGGGGGGACTTCTGACGGGCGGGGGCCTCGCCGGCCTGGTTCTGACCGTGGTCAGAACCTCCCCCGATCGCCGGCCTGCGCCACGCTAACGAGACCGGCGATAAGAAATCGATAGAAGCGGGAACGCCGTCTCATGGTCCGCGTCCGGTCCCGGCGAGCCGGTGAGCCGGCAACGCACCTGTACGCGCCGGCACGGGGGCGCGACTCTTCCGCACAGACTCGCGCTGCCAGGCCCCAATGTGCGAATCTCCCCGAGTGCGACGGCTCCCCACCGCTCAACGCTCACCGTTCGCAGGTTAGCGATCACACAAGATTTCACCCGGAGGCTGCCAGGCGGTCACCAAACGGCACGAGACATTCGAATTCGAGTGCGAGGGCAGCACACGTGGCCGGCCGGGGCATCGGCCGATCCGGGGGTTGGGAGATGGCATCCGCAGCGCCACACTGAACGCGACGCGAACTGTGGTGCACCCCAGGCCACAGCGTTGTGCAGCGAATCGGGTACACCATGAAGGCCAGTGACCGCTCTCCGCACAACCCATATGGACAGAACGTTATGAATCGCCACACTATTGGCTAATGTTGAATATAGTTACATTTATCCGCGCCAAGTAGCTGCTTCCTGACTTAGGCTGCCAATCATCACTCATACGGCTTAGCGCCACCCTTCGGGGCGGTGCCCGGGTGGAGAGAGGCAGCGACATGCGCGGCAACGACTGGAACTGAATTCGACCCTGGGGCGTGGATCCGTCCGGAGGTAGGCTGCTGACGGCAAATGGCGGCCACCGGGAGGGACATGACCCTTTCCCAGCGACGAGACAATGAGACCGATAGGCGGCTGACGCTGCTGGTCGGTCTCGTCGTCGTTGCGGCCACAGTGGTCGTGGCGGTCTCGCTGCGCGAGGCATTCCCCACCCCCCTGCTGACCAGCACCACCGGTGTGTCGACCCTGGTCATGCTCATCTTCACCATCGCGGTCGGCACCCTGTTCAAGGCGCGCATCCGGATCAGATCCACGACACATTCGATCAGTTGGAACGAGACGGCGCTGGTGATCGCCGTGGCGATCGCGCCGACCCCGTGGGCGGTCCTGTGCACGGCAGTCGGGGTTGCCCTGGCATCCCTCCAGCTACCGTCGATCAAGCTGGCCTTCGGCGTCGGGAAGAACGTCCTGATGGCAGCGGTCGCCGGGGTGGTCTTCTCGGTCGTCGGCTGGGATCGCCTGCCCGTCCAGCCGTGGGACATGATCCCGCCCCTGGCCGTCGTCTACCTGGTCGCCGTGGTCATGGACGAGGTACTCGGGATCCCGGTGATCGCCCTCGCCTCCGGAAACCGGATCTCCCACCAGTTCCGCAGCAACCTGGACCTGCGGATCGCCGGTTACGCCGTCCGCTTCGTCGTCGTGGTCTGCACAATGCTCATCCTGCGCGCCGATCCCCGGCTGCTGCTGGCCATGCCGCCCCTGGTGCTCAGCCTGCACCTGGCCTACTCGACCCGGATCCGCACCCGCACCGAGCAGCAGGCCTGGCAGCGGCTCGCCCGCACCACCGACGCGCTCAACGTGGTCGACCTGGGCAAGGTTCTCACCACCGCGGTCACCCAGGCCGCCGAACTGTTCTCCGCCGACGAGGTCGAGATCACGCTGCGCGACGACGGACGCACGGTCCGCGGCGCGGGGAGCACCATCACCTACGACGGGCCGGCCGGCGAGCCCAGCCCGGTCGACGGCGCGGTGGTCACCGCCCGTTTGGAAGGACACGACCGCACCGCCGACGTGGGCACCCTCCGGTTGTGCTTCCGCGGTCCGGTGCAGCTCTCCGAACGGGAGCAGTACACCCTGCGCACCTTCACCTCCGCGCTCTGCACCGCCGTGCGCAACGCCCAGGCGTACGCGGAGCTGGCGCGGGTGGCCGCCGAGCACGAGCACGCCGCCACCCACGACGCGCTGACCGGGCTGGCCAACCGTCGGCACCTGCTGGAGAACGGCACCGAACAGCTCGCCACCCGGCACGCCGTAGGCGTCACCGCCCTGGTGCTGATCGACCTCAACCACTTCAAGGAGGTCAACGACACGCTCGGCCACGCCGCGGGGGACCAGGTCCTCATCCAGGTCGCCGACCGGCTGCGGCGTGCCGCCCGCGACGAGGACCTGGTGGCCCGACTCGGCGGCGACGAGTTCGCGGTGCTGCTGCGTGCCCTGCCCGCCCCCGCGGTGGCCGCGCATCGGGCGGAGGCGCTGATCGGCGTCCTGCACGAGCCGTTCGACGTGGACGGTATGCGGATCAGCGTGGAGGCCAGCGGCGGCATCGCCGTCGCCCCGGCCAGCGGCGGCATGCCCGAGCTGCTGCGCCGCGCCGACGTGGCGATGTACCAGGCGAAGCGGGCCGGGCAGCGGGTCGCCACGTACGCCCCGGGCCGGGACACCGCCGACCTCGGCCGGCTCACCCTCGGCGGGGAACTGCCCAGGGCGGTGGCCGACCACGAGTTCACCGTCAACTTCCAGCCGATCGTGGACCTGGGCACCGGCGAGGTCACCGGAGCGGAGGCCCTGGCCCGCTGGCACCACCCCACCCACGGCATGATCGATCCGCTGCGCTTCCTGGAGGCCGTGGAACGCTCCGGCCTGCTCCCCGCGTTCGCCGAGGCGATCCTCGACCAGGCCCTGCTGGCCGCCGTCAGCTGGCGAACCGCCGGCTTCGACCTGCCGGTCTCGGTCAACGTCTCCCCGCGCAGCCTGCTCGACGCCCGCTTCCCGGGCGCGGTGCTCGCCCGGCTGCGGGCGCACGACCTCCCGCCGGACCGGCTGGTGCTGGAACTGACCGAGACGCTGACCCTCAGCCAGCTCGACGTCGTCGACCGGGTGCTCAGTCGGCTGCGCGACGCCGGCGTCCGGCTCGCCCTGGACGACTTCGGCACCGGCTACTCGTCGCTCTCCCTGCTCTCCCGCATCCCGGTGCACGAGCTGAAGATCGACCGGAGCTTCGTCACCGCCATGGAGGGGTCGGCGGAGGCCGCCGCCGTCATCCGTTCCACCCTCGACCTGGGCCGCAGCCTCGACCTGACCGTGGTCGCCGAAGGCGTGGAGAGCGAACCGCAGCGTCGGGCCCTCTGGGAGTTGGGCTGCGCCGCCGGACAGGGGCACCTCTTCGCCCGGCCACTGCCCGCCGGCACCCTCCTCGCCGCCCTTCAGCGCGGCTCGGGCGGGCGTCCGGGCACCCTCGTCCCGCCGCTGCACGACACCGGCGCGGTCATCCGTCTCGCCCCCGGTCGCCGCCAGCCCCGGCCGAAGGGCGCGACGGGCCTTCCCCATTTGCCGGCCTGACGCCGGCCCGGCCGGGCCCGCACGACCGGTCTGCCACACTTGCCGGCGTGACCGCCCCCGACCGAGCCGTCCGCACCTGGCGGGTGGTGGACTCCGCCGCCGGGGGCCTCGCCCTCGACCTGGGCCTCTACGCTGCCTCCGCCGCCTTCGCCGCGGTCACCGCCGCCACCTCCACCCTGCCGCCGCACCGGGCCTGGGGCAGCATCGCGGCGGTCGGGTACCTGCTCGCCACCCTCCTGGTCGCCGGCCAGTTCCTCGCCCGCCGATCCCGTCCGGCACTGGCCGCGACCCCGGTCCGCTGGGCGGTCACCGGGCTGACCTGGACCACCACCGCCCTGCTGCCGTTGGTGGCGCAGAGCGTGCAACGGGCGTCGGGGCGTACCGACCGGGCGCAGGAGGAGGTGGTGGTGGTCGAGCACGCCGGCATCCGGCTGGCGGAGACCGGCACCCCGTACCTCGGGCACGACGCCATCGCCGCGCTCCCCGCCGACGAGCGGCTGCTCGGCTACACGCCGTACCAGCCGGGGATGGCACTGTTCGGGCTGCCCCGGGCCGCCGTCGACGCCTGGTGGACCGATTCCCGGGTCTGGTTCGCGCTGGCCACCGCGCTGGCGCTGGCCCTGGCCGTGGCCGTCCTGCGCGACACGCGCCGCCCCCCGACCGACCGACCGGCCCCCGCGACGGTGCTGCGGGGCGTACAGGCGGCGACCGTGCTGCCGGTCTGCGCGCTCACCCTCGCCACCGGCGGCGACGACCTGCCCGTACTCGCGCTCTGCCTGCTCGCGCTGGCTCTCGCCGCCGCCGGCCGGGCGGGCGCGGCGGGCGTCGCGGTCGGGCTCGCCGGGGCGCTGAAGCTCTTCGCCTGGCCCGTCGCCCTGGTCCTGATCTTCTGGGGCGCCACCCGACGGGCCGGGCTCCGGGTCACCGCCGGCGCGCTCGGCCTGCCACTGCTCGCCCTGCTCCCGGCCCTGCTGGTCGACCGGGACGCCCTGGTGGAGAACGTGCTGCGCTTCCCGCTCGGCCACGGCCTCGTCACCAGCCCCGCCCAGTCACCCTTCCCGGGCCACCTCGTCGCGACCACGCTGCCGGCCGGCCGGGTGGTCGCCGGCGCACTGCTCGTCGCCGCCGGCCTGGCCATCGCCGTGCGGCTGCTGCGCCGCCCTCCCCGCACCGCCGCCGCCACCACGCTGATCTGCGGGTACGGCCTGCTCGCCGCGATCGGACTGATGCCATCCACCCGCTTCGGCTACCTGCTCTACCCGCTCGCCCTGCTGGTCTGGGCGCCCGCGCTCACCCCGACCGGAGTCCCGGTTTCGCCGACAGAGGCCGCTTCCAGGGCGTAGACCTGGAGACATGAGCACCTACCGCGATCGCGAGGACGCCGGCCGGCAGCTCGCCGAACGACTGACCGGCCTGGTCGGGCAACCCGACGTCGTCGTGCTGGGGCTGGTCCGGGGCGGCGTGCCGGTGGCCCGGGTCGTCGCCGACCGGATCGGCGCGCCGCTGGACGTGCTGGTGGTCCGGAAACTGGGCATGCCGTTCGCCCCCGAGGTCGCCTTCGGAGCGCTCGGCCCCGACGGCGTACGCGTGCTCAACGACCCCGTCGCCGCCCAGCTCGGCCCCGACGACGTCGCCGACGTGCAACACCGGGAGCAGGCCGAGCTGGAACGCCGGGAGGCCCGGTACCGGGCCGGCCGGCCACCACTGGACCTCACCGGCCGTACCGCCGTGATCGTCGACGACGGCCTGGCCACCGGCGCCACGGCCCGGGCCGCCGTCCAGGTCGCCCGCCACCTCGGGGCCCGCCGGGTCGTCGTGGCGGTGCCGGTCGGCTCCCAGGAGGCGTACGAGATGCTCGCCGCCGAGGCGGACCAGGTGATCTGTGCCCAGCGGCCCCCGGGCTTCGGGGCGGTCGGCGCCTACTACGACGACTTCCACGAGGTCTCCGACGACGAGGTCAGCGAGGCGCTCATCGCCACGGCTTGAATCTCGCTCCGACCGGGTACCGTCGAACGATGCAGCTCACCTGTCCCAAGTGTCACGGAGACATGCGCCAGTACGAGCGCAGCGGCGTCGTCATCGACCAGTGCGCGGAATGCCGAGGGATCTTCCTCGACCGCGGCGAGCTCGAGAAGCTCTTCGAGGCCGAGGCCCGCTGGAACCAGCAGCAGAGCCCCCCGCCGCCCGGGCAGCAGCCCCACGCTCCCGGCCAGCAGCACACCCACACCCAGGGCGGGTACGCCCCGCCGCCGCCCCCGCCCGCGCACCAGCCGGGCTACCCGGCCGTGCCGCCGCCCCCGCCGCCCGCCCCCGGCTACCCGCCGCAGCCGGCGTACGGCCACACCGGGCACCAGCAGCAGCACTACGGCTACCACGGGCACTACAAGCGCAAGAAGCACAAGAGCTTCCTCGACGAGATGTTCGGCTGAGTCGCCCGCCGTGGGCCGGGCCACCCGGCCCACGGCCCACGGCCCTCCCTAGTCGAGGGTGGGTTGTCCGCGCGCCCGAGCCCAGGCGAGGAAGCGTTCGTGCAGGTCCGGGGCCCGGTCCGGGTGGAGTTGGGCGAGTTGGTCACGGGCCTCGGCCATCAACGCGCCGAGGTAGAGCAGCAGCGCGGTGCGGTTGCCCCGGTACTCCACCAGCAGGTCGAGCCGGGCCGGCTGACACGGCCACTCGGCGCCGCAGTTGCGGCAGCGCCACAACGGACGCATCGGCATGTGCGGGATCACCCTGCCTGCCATCACCGCAGCCGCAGCGCGATCGCCCGCGCCTCGTCGTCACTCAACGGCAGGAACCACAGGAACCGCTTCACGATCTCCGGGGGCTGCGGCCCCTCCGCACGCCCCCGCAGATTCCGGATCGCACCGATGTGACCGCTGACCGCGACTACCCCCGCCGGCCCGGTCACCGCCGACCCCCGTTGGCGCGGAACTGCTGGGCCGGCGTCAGGCTGCCGGCGCGGCCGGGCTGGACGACGAGGAAGACCTCGGTCGGCTGGCGCATCCAGTCTGGCATGGTGGCTCCGCGCACCCGGCGAGGCAGCTTCGGAGGCTCCACCTTCCGGCACCGGAAAAACGGGATACGCACGTCGTCGACCTCCTCGATCAGGGGATTGGGAGGGCCGCCCCACCACGGGGGAGGCGGAGCGGCCCCGGACGAAACCCGCCCCAGCCCTCCCCGGCGTGGAGCGGGTCCGCATGGGTGACAGTCTGGTGAGGACACCGCTACTGTCGGAAGGCGTTCGCACCGGTCCGGGCGAGAGTCCGGCGACCATGCACTGTGGCTGGTGAGGCTCAGTGACCATGCACTGTCGCTGGCGAGGCTCGGCGACCATGCACGGTGGCTGGCGCGGCTCGGCGATCTTGGCGATTCACTGGAGGTCCGATGGAAGGTGAGCAGTCGTTCGACCTGCTCCGCGCGCAGCTCCGCAGGCAGCGGGCGCTGGCCGGCATGAACCAGGAGGAGTTCGGCAGGCGGGCCAACTACTCGGCGTCGACCGTGAGCGCCGTGGAGACCGGGACCAGGCCGGTCGACCTGCCCTACGCCCGGCGGGCCGACGAGATCCTGGAGACGGGCGGCCTCTTCGAGTCCCTACTGCGCGCGGCGCAGCGCGACGGCCAGCCCTCCTGGTTCAAGCCCTGGCTGGAGGCGGAGCGAGCCGCCCGGCAGCTCCGCTACTTCAACCCCAACCTGATTCCCGGCCTGCTCCAGACGGAGAACTACGCCCGCGCGGTGCTGCGCTTCGACGACACCCGGCCGGAGGCCGAGGTGGAACAGCAGGTCGCCGCCCGGTTGGAGCGGCAGAGCATCCTCACCCGCGAGCGTCCGCCCCAGGTCGTCGCTGTGATGGACGAGTCCGCCCTGCGCCGCCGCGACGCGATCATGGGTGAACAGCTCGCGCACCTGCTGCGCATGGCCGAGCTGCCGCACGTCCACATTCACGTCATCCCCGCCGACGCCGGCCTGCATGTCGGCCTGTCGGGTCCACTGGCCCTGGCCATGCTTCCGGACGGTGGCTGGGTCAGCCACCTGGAGAACCAGCTTGCCGGCTCAGTAGTCGACGCCGAGGATGCAGTGGCTACGCTTCAGGCGAGATGGGAGAGCGTGCGGGGCGTCGCTCTCCCACAAGCTCTGTCGGTCGCCCTGTTGAAGGAAGTCGAGAGCCAACATGGACCTCAGTAGCGCACAGTGGAGGAAGTCGACCCGCAGCGGTACGAGCGGTGGCGACTGCGTCGAGGTGGCCGACAACCTGCCCGGCGTGGTCGCCGTCCGTGACAGCAAGAACCGGGACGGCGGCACCCTCCAGTTCGACCCGCAGTCCTGGCAGGCATTCGTCAGCTTCGCCAAGCGACACTGACCGGCCACCCACGAAGGCCCGGCCCCCACCCCAGGGACTGGGCCTTCGTCGTGTCACCACGGGTGGCACACCCGGCCGGCTCCCGCGGCTCGGTCGGGCGACCGTCCGCCCAGCGCTCAGACGACCGCCATGTCGACGAATCGCGACAGGTGCAGTTGGGCGGCTACCGTGATCGAATCGGTAGGGCCATTCCGATGCTTGGCAACAATAAAATCCGCCTCGCCGGCCCGGGGCGATTCCTTGTCGTAGTAGTCGTCCCGATGCAGGAGGATTACTACGTCAGCATCTTGTTCAATTGAGTTGTGAGTGGCGATGCCGTTCGCGATGAAGTTGTGCGTACCGAGCACGGTCGCGTCGAAGACGTCCTGTTCGCCGAGGGACTCAATCGAAACGATCGCGTCCCAGAAAATGTCATTGGTGGCATGCAGATCGAGGTCTACGGCATCGAGTACGGCAGCGATCTTCGCGAGCCTCGATCGGCTCGGGGCGGACTTCCACAACGCGCTTCCGCAGAACTGCGTTCCGATCGCCGCCGCGAACTCCCGATGACTCATACCCTGGTCGGCGAGGATCTCACGCACCCTGCCCCACACCTCGCGCGGCACCGTGTCGACGTTGGTGTTGCTCTCGACCACTTCAAGCGCGGCGAGCACGTCCGCGCAATGCCGTTCCCGCTCTCCGTGCACTCCGATCTCGCGGAGAAACCGCAACTGGTCGTCCCGGCCTGAGATGTCGAGAGTGTACTGGGGCCGGTGACGAGTGACGGCAACGGTCCTGAGCCGCGTGGTGATCCCGTACCGCAGCAGCAGACGCGAGATACCATCCAGCATCGGACGACTCGTGGATGAGAAGTAGATCCGTCCACCTCGGCGGGATTTGTTCACGAAGACAGAGCCGTCGGTGGCCCACAAATGCCGAAGGAACAGTGTCACCTGCTCCTTGGGCATGCTGAAAACTCTCTCCGGAAGAAACTTTTCATGGGACCTCAGGCCGAAGAGCCCGAGGCCGTCCAGCCATTCGGCGATCGGATTACGGCGGCCACGCGCCAGACGGTACGGAGCGGGCAACCGGAGCGTTGTTACCCGCGCTTGCTCGTACTCGTCCCGCACCGCCGTGACGCCGAAGTGCTTCGCGGCTTCGGCAACCGCCCGCAGGTTCGCCTCGTCGCGACTGGCGTACCGGATCGGCTGGCGGCGGACGAACGAGCCGTCACCCAGCAAGTGCGCCAGCATCACCACCTCTGCCGGCTCCCACGGCCGGATGACCATAGGTGCCGGTACGTGCCGTGGCACCGCCAGACGCGCCCCGGGTGCCAACTCTCCCAGCGGAACCCAGCCGGCGAAGGTGAGGAACGGATGACTGGCCGTGGCGTTGATCCGCTTACCGGATGCCAGCGTCAGCCGGAAGACTTCCCGCCGTCCGCTCGGGAAGACGTGGGTCATCGTTCGCGGGGAATAGCGGAGATTCTCGTCCAACGCCCAGACCGGAATCTGCCTGGCGTCGGTCGCGAGCAGTTCTCCGAGGGTGACCTCCGTGTTGTCGTCGGCCCGCATCAGCCGGGTGTCGGCAGTCAGGCAACCCGATTCACGCAGGTCGGACAGCTGGGGTCGCTTGTCCGTACGCTGCTCCGGACCACGGTTCAGCTGACTCACCGCGATCACCGGGCACTCGACCTCCTTGGCCAGCAGCTTCAGGCCACGGGAGAGGTCCGCGACCTCCTGCTGCCGGCTCTCGGTCCGCTTCGGCGAGGTCATCAGCTGGAGATAGTCGACCACGATCATCTTCAGGTCGTGCTTCTGCTTGAGCCGCCGCGCCTTGGCCCGGATCTCCATCAGGTTCATGCTCGGCGTGTCGTCGACGAAGAGTGGGGCCTCACTGATCTCGCCCATGCAGCGGGCCAGCTTGGTCCAGTCGTCGTCGGAGAGCTGGCCGCTGCGCAGCACGTGCAGGGGGACGCGGGCCTCAGCCGAGAGGAGTCGCATGACGATCTCGACCTTGCTCATTTCCAGCGAGAAGATCGCCGCCGCCTGGTTGGCGCGGATAGCCGCGTTCCGGGCGAAGTCCATGCTCGCCGTGCTGTTGTGCGTCGGGATCATCGACCGACCCGCGAGGTAGAGGTGCTCCGCGTTGTCGACGGTCACGCAACGCACCGGCACGCTGGCCACGGGTCGGACGTCGACGACGTACCGGGAGGCGGTCCGGACGGTCGACGTCGTACGGCGGCGGGCCGCATGCGCGGACCGCTTCCGTTCCAACCGGAAGACGGTGTCCGGCGTGGAGAAGTTGAGGGTGTACGCCGTCGACGAGGCGGCGGTGCGCCCCCGCACGGCCTTCTCCGTGACGGTGCAGCGATAGCCGAGGCTCACGATCAGCTCTCGGACGTCCTCGGCCAGCCGCCGAGAGGTGGAGGTGTACTGGAGGTTCCCCGCCGGGGCGACCGTCCCGTCGGTGTCCATCAGGCCGGCGAGCAGGGTGCGGCGCTGGGCCTCCGACGCCCGGAGGTACTGCTGCGGGATGTGCTTCTCTCCCGACACGGCGAGCCCGCACACGTCGGCGCCGGTGTGCCCGTCACCGAGCCAGACACCCAGGGTGTACGGCGCGACGGGCAGCTCCCGCTCCGGCAGTTGCAGCGGGCCACAGTTCTGCACGGCGTGGTTGAGTCGACCGTCCGAGCCGGTACGCAGCGTCGCCGCGATCTCCGCGGTGGTCACGACGCCGTCGTGCCGGGTTCGGGCACCGGCGTTCACCTGGCGCTCGGCACGCTTCCGCAGCCCGTTCAGGAGCGGCCCTGCGGGGTAGCCCGGGGCGCTCCAGTTCCGCACCTTGCCCGCCCGCGTCACCGGACGACTGATCCTGCCGTTGGAGCCGACCTCCCGGGCCACGGTGTGCAGAACGTGCCTGAACTCGGGGCCGACCAGGTCGACGGCCTGTGCCAGGGTGACCGAGCCAGGGTCGGCGCCCACGGCCGTCTCCGCCGCACGGACCTTCGCCAGCGACGACTCCGACCAGTGGTGGCGCACCTTCTGCTCGTGCTGACGACGGCTGGCCCGGGTGGTGGTCTTCCACAGGTGCTCGGCGTCCGCCACGATCACGCTGCCGTCGGAGAACTCGACCTCGTAGCAGGGCCGGTCGTCCATGACGTCGAAGGCTGCCGTGACGGTTGTCGGCGTGCCGTCGGCGGCGAGCAGCCGGTCGCCCACGGCCACCTCGCCCATCGTGGTCCAGCCGTCGGGGGTGGGCAGCGGGGTGTCGAGGGCGAGCGCCTTACCCAGACCAGGGCGCCCCGCCACGATGATCAACTGACCCGGGTGCAGGCCGTTGAGCAGCCGGTCCAGATCGGTGAAGCCGGTCGGCACGCCGGTCATCACGCCGCCCTGGGCGCCGACCGCCTCGATCTCGTCCAGCGTCGGCTGGAGCATGTCGGCGAGGATCGCGAAGTCCTCGCTGACCCGCTTCTCGGTCACCTCGTAGACGGCCTGCTGGGCGAGGTCGACGATGTCGTCGACGTCCCGGCTGCCGCCGTTGGCGGTGCCGTAGCCGAGCTGGACGATCCGGGTGCCGGCCTCGACCAGCCGACGCAGCACGGCGCGCTCGCCCACGATGCGGGCGTAGTAGGCGGCGTTCGCCGCCGTCGGCACGCTGGCGATGAGGGTGTGCAGGTAGGGTGCGCCGCCGACCCGGGCCAGGTCACCGGAGTCGGCCAGGGCCGCCGCGACGGTGATCGCGTCGGCCGGCTCGCCCCGGCCGTAGATGTCGAGGATCGTGTCGAAGATGGTGGCGTGGATCGGCCGGTAGAAGTCGTTGGTCTTCAGGATCTCGACGACGTCGGCGATGGCGTCCTTGGAGAGCAGCATGCCGCCGAGGACGCACTGCTCGGCGGCGACGTCCTGCGGCGGGGTCTTGTCGAACTGCCCCTCACGCTGCGCGGGGGCGGACGCCTGCCCGCCGCCGGCCCGGGGCTCCGCCCGCATGTCGTCGGTGACCGACACGGATCCCCCTCCACTGCGTCGGGTCGAATTCAGCTCTACCCAGGGTGCGACAACTTCCGATCGGACCGTGCCGGTCGATCGGGGGGCATCGCACGACCGGTCGGTGCCCCACGATACGGAACCCGAGGTCAGCGCACCAAGAGCAGCGGTGGACGAGCCTCGGGACAACCTGTGGACGTGGGTGGACGAGCATGTGCGTAGCGTGTGCACAGCCTGTGGACAACGGATGGGGAATTCCGGGCCACACTGCTCTGGCCTGGGAAAACTCGATCCACAGCCTGTGGATGAAAATTTTCCGGTGAAGCTTTGGGGCCGGATTTCCCGTACTATCTCCTACGAACGGCTACACCTGGACAGCGGATTGCGCTTTCGGTTGAGAAGGGTCACGCTCCGGCCGTGAGTTACCGGGACTGGGAGCGCGGGGAGGGCAGCCCGCGCGAGGGCCGGCCGATCGCTCCGTGGGAGGGCCCCGGCGAGCCGGTCCCGGCCGACCCGTACACCTCCCGAGCGGACCGGCGCCGTACGCCGAGCCGACGTCGGGCCGTCGAACGTGGCCAGCAGGAGCCCGTCGACGCCTACCTGCCGCGATGGGCCGTGGAGTCCGGGATCGCGCACGCCGACGGCCGGGGCCGACACGCCGCGCCGGACGACGACGAGGATGACGACCGCCCCGTCTCCGGCTCCGGGCGACGCGCGGCACGGCGCCGCAGCGAGCGCAGCCGGGGTGAGCTGCGGGCGATCGGCGCGGCCCCCGAGCCGGACGACCACACCCGCGAGTGGACCTTCGACCGTCCGCAGGAGCAGGGGTACGTGGGCAGCCGCCGCGCCGACGACGATGACGCCCCGGTCTCCGCGCCGGCGCCGACAGCCCGCCCGCGCCGGTCCGCCACCCGACGTCCACAGGTGACCTGGTCCGGGCTGGAGGACACCGAGGGTGAGCCGGCCACGGACGACGGTGAGCCGGAGCGGCCGACCCGACGCAGCCGCCGGACGTCGGCCGACTCCTGGTCCCGCCCGACCACCGATCCGTGGAGCCGCCCGGAGCGGGCCGCCGAGCCGGAGCCGGAGTACCGGCCCGTGGTGGACCCGTGGGACGCCTCCGGGATGCACGTCTGGCAGCGCTCCGGTGGCGACGACCCATGGGAACGGACGGGTGGCGCGGCCGGGTGGGGGGACAGCACCGGCCAGTTCGACCGGTTCACCGACACCGCGCAGTGGGACCGTACCGACGCCGGGCTGCGGGACGCCGGAGCCGGGCGGCGGGCACGGTACGCCGACACGAGTCCATGGGACGAGGACCGGACCGGTGTCGGTCGCTGGGACCGTACGACTTCACCGCAGTCGGCGGAGCCGGGCACGGGTGAGGGCTGGCCGTGGGCGGAGCAGCCGGAGGGCTTCTGGTCGGGCACTCGCCTGGCCGGGGACGATCCCCGGTGGATGGATCCGCCGTCGTCGGCGCCGCGTTCTCCGGCGGTGACGTACAGTGCGCCGCGTCCGCGGCCGGCGCCCCGGCGGCGGCTGGAGCCGGTGGCCCCGATGGGCGCGCCGTCCTGGCGGGACCGGGTCGAGTCCGTGGGTGGCGGCGGGGTGTGGCACCGCCGGCTGGAGGACGACCTGCTCGACCCGGATCCGGGTGGTCCGCTGCGGCCGCTGGTCTACACGGCGGCGTGTTACCTGGTGCCGGCCGTGCTGGTCTTCCTGTGGCTGCTCACCCTGGACGGTCAGGCGCCGGCCGGCTGTGTGACGGACATCAGTGGCGGCGGTTGCGACTCGCCGCGGGCGCACGCCTTCGGCTCCCTGGTGGCGGGGGCACCGCGGTTCGGGCTGGCGTTCGTGAGCAGCCTGGTGGTCGCGGGTCTGCTGCGCCGGGTCGGTACGACCTGGCGGCCGGCGACGGTGGCGCTGGCGGCAGCCGTGGTCGGTGGTGGTCTCTCCACCGTGATGATCAGCGCGATCACCGGCCAGCCGATCGGGTGACCTGGTGGGTGCCCCGTCCGATTGCCGGGGCGGGTGTCCGGTCGTGGTGGTGCAGTGCGGAAGGGCCCGCACCGGCGTCCGGTGCGAGCCCTTCCGTCGTGCTGTCGAGTGTCAGCCCTGGACGACGGTGAGGTCGAACTTGGCGGTCACCTCGGGGTGCAGCTTGATGCGCACCGGGTAGGAGCCGGTCGACTTGATGTGACCGGGCAGTTCCAGCCGACGCCGGTCGAGGACCGGGCCGCCGGCGGCCTTGACGGCGTCGACGATCTCGGCCGGGGTGACCGAGCCGAAGAGCCGTCCACCGTCACCGGCGCGAGCCTTCAGGTTGACCTTCAGGCCCTCGAGCTGGCCCTTGACCTCGTTGGCGTGGCCGAGGTCGCGGATCTCGCGGGCCGAGCGGGCCCGCTTGATCAGCGTGACCTGCTTCTCCGCACCCTTGGTCCAGGCGATCGCGAAGCCCTGCGGCAGCAGGTAGTTACGGCCGTAGCCGTTCTTGACCTCGACGATGTCGCCGGGGGCACCGAGACCGGAAACTTCCTGGGTCAGGATGATCTTCATGTCGGTGCCTCCTCTCAGCGGGCCGTCGCCGTGTACGGCAGGAGCGCCATCTCACGGGCGTTCTTGACCGCACGGGCGATCTGGCGCTGCTGCTGCGAGGTGACGCCGGTCACCCGTCGAGCGCGGATCTTGCCGCGGTCGGAGATGAACTTGCGCAGCAGCGCGGTGTCCTTGTAGTCGATGTAGGTGATCCCGTCCTTGTCGAGCGGGTTCACCTTCTTCTTCGGCTTGCGAAGTGCCGCAGCCTTGGCCATTGCTCGTGCTCCTGGTTTGCGATCGCGGGCGCTCGGCGCCATTAGAACGGAGGCTCCTCGTCGAAGTTGCCGCCCGAACCACCGCGCGAGGGGGCGGGCGCGGCCGAGGCCCAGGGGTCGTCGAAGTTGCCTCCGCCGCCACCCTGACCACCACCGCCGCCGGAGCCGAAGCCACCGCCGCCGCCACCGGAGCGCGACATCTTCTGCACCTTCGCCGTGGCGTAGCGCAGCGACGGGCCGATCTCGTCGACCTCGAGCTCGATGACGGTGCGCTTCTCACCCTCGCGGGTCTCGTACGACCGCTGACGCAGCCGACCCGAGACGATCACGCGGGCGCCCCGCTGGAGCGACTCGGCGACGTGCTCCGCCGCCTGCCGCCACACGGTGCAGGCCAGGAAGAGCGGCTCGCCGTCCTTCCATTCGCCGGAGGCCTTGTCCATGAACCGGGGCGTCGAAGCGACCCGGAACTTGGCGACCGCCGCACCGGACGGGGTGAACCGCAACTCGGGGTCATCGGTCAGGTTGCCGATGACCGTGATGGTGGTGTCTCCTGCCATGACCATCTCCTCGCGCACTCATCGTTCTGCCGTACAGGCTCTCAGAACCCTCTGACAGCGCCGATGAGGCTGATCCGGGCGAACCGGGTTGAATGCTTAGCGCATCTCCGGCCGGATGACCTTGGTGCGCAGCACGGACTCGTTGAGCCGCAGCTGGCGGTCGAGTTCGGCCACCGCCTCCGGCGTCGCCTGAAGGTCAACGACGGCGTAGATGCCTTCGGCCTTCTTGTTGATCTCGTACGCGAGGCGCCGGCGGCCCCACACGTCGGTCTTCTCCACCGAGCCACCCGCGGTCCGGATCACGTTCAGGTACGTGTCGAGCGACGGGGCGACGGTGCGCTCCTCGAGACTGGGGTCGAGGATCACCATGACTTCGTAATGACGCAAGACGTACTCACCTCCTGTGGGCTGAGCGGCCACGGTCCTTCCGTGGCAGGAGGTCTGCGTCGTGGCCCGCCCCCGAGCCGGGGGGACCCGGCCGGACGCGGACAACCGCACCAGGATACCCGGTCCGGACGATCATGCCCGGGCAGGTGGTGAGGGCCGGTCGGACACGGCGACAGGGGCCCGCGTCGGCTCCCGAAGGCCGGCGGCGGACCCCTGTCCACGAGGCCGCGGGGCGTCCCGTCCGCATTCCTTGGGTGGGACCTGGGGAGGAACGACCACACCGATGAGGTTGGATCGAGGACGCCCCGCGGAGCTTCATCCTGTTGTTATCTGACGGTACAACAGCTCTCGTACCCAGATGGTGGAATTGCAACTATTCGTCCGAGATTCTGGCGTCGAGTGGTGCCTCGGCGGGACGGGCCCCGCCCCCGACGTGCCGGGCCGCACGACGGGGGTGACCCCGCACCGGATCGACCCGCCACGGCTCCGCCCGCAGGATCCGGGAGAGCCGACCGTCGATCCCACCCCGCTCAACGACCACCGGCCCGGACGGTGACGCGGCGGACGCCGAGACTCGGCCACGACCGTCACCCCAGGCGTCGGGGATGCGACGTAGGCTCCCCTGCATGCGTATCGGAGCCCATGTCGACCAGGCCGACCCGCTGGCGGAGGCGGCCTCCCGCTCCGCCGGGGCGGCGCAGTTCTTCCTCTCCGACCCGCAGGGCTGGAAGGCCCCGAAACCGCGGGAGGACGCCGACCGGCTGCGCGCCGCCGACGTGGACCTCTACGTCCACGCCCCGTACGTGATCAACGTGGCCACCCTGAACAACCGGATCCGGATCCCCAGCCGCAAGCTCCTGCTCGGCCACGCGGCCGCGGCGGCGGAGATCGGCGCGAAGGGGCTGATCGTGCACGGCGGCCACGTCAACGCCGGTGACGACCTGGCCGTGGGCTTCGACAACTGGCGCAAGACCTTCGCGTACGCGGCGGACTCCGGCGGCTTCCCGCTCCCGGTGCTGATCGAGAACACCGCCGGCGGCGAGAACGCCTGCGCCCGGCGGCTCGACGCGCTGGCCCGGCTCTGGGACGCCCTCGGCGACCACGAGGTCGGCTTCTGCCTGGACACCTGCCACGCCCACGCCGGGGGCGAGGAACTTCTCGACCTGGTCGACCGGGTCAAGGCCATCACCGGACGGATCGACCTGGTGCACGCCAACAATTCCAAGGGCGACTTCAACTCCGGCCAGGACCGGCACGACAACCTCGACGGCGGCACCATCGACCCGGACCTGGTGGTCGCCGTGATCCGGGCGGCCGGCGCGCCGGTGATCGTGGAGACCCCCGGCGGCGTGGCGGGACAGGCTGCGGACATCGCCTTCCTGCGGGAGCGGCTGGGAACGGGGGCCTGAGCCGGATGACCACCGACACGACCGACGGCGGCCAGCCGACCGGGCAGACCGACGGGCCCGACGGCCGGTCCTCCACCCCGGACACCGACACCACGAACACCGACCGGCCGCGCCCGGACGACACGACCGACGCCACGGACACCGCGCCACCCCCTCTCGCCCCGGAGAAGGCCACCACCACGGAGAAGGCCGCCGGAGGCAGCGGGACGGCCGCCGGAGGCAGCGCAGCCGGGGGCGGCAGCAAGGCCGGTGAGGACACGGACGGCGACAGGGCCAGCGAGTCCAGGGCCGCCGGGTCCAAGGCCGCCGAGGGTACGAAAGCCGACAAGGAGAAGAAGGACGAAGCCGGGCCGGCAGACCCCTGGTCGGCGTTCGCGCCCGCCCCGGAGCCGGTTCCCGGGCGTCCCCGTCGCGCCGCGCGGGCGATCGGTCGGCTGCTCGTGCACGAGTGGACGCTCGCCGCCCTGGCAGCGCTGGCGCTCGCCGCCGGACTGACCTGGCCGACGCTGCGCTACCCGCTCTACACGCTGCCGCAGGACTACTGGGACCCGAGCCTGCAGGCCTGGCAGATGGCCTGGTCCGGGCACGCCCTGCGGACCGACCCGGGCCAACTGTTCCAGTCGAACACGTTCTTCCCGGAGACGTGGAGCTTCGCCTTCTCCGACATGCTGCTCGGCTACGCGCCCGCCGGCATGATCGGCACCGGCCCGGAAGCGGCGGTGCTCCGCTACAACATCATCTTCGTGCTGGCCCACGCGCTCGCCACGTTCGGGGCGTACGTGCTGGCCCGTCAGTTGGGGGCGGGTCGGGCCGGCGCGGCGGTGGCCGGGGTGAGTTACACGTACGCCCCGTGGCTGCTCGCCCAGGCGGGCCACCTGCACATCGTCTCCAACGGCGGCATCCCGCTGGCGCTGGCCATGCTGGCCCGGGGGCACGGCTGGTCGCTGCGCCACGGCTACCGGCCGGAGCGCCGGCACACCGGCTGGACGTACGCCGGCTGGGTGGTGGCCGCCTGGCAGCTCAGCCTGGGCTTCGGGATCGGCCTCGTGTTCGGGTACGTCCTCGCGGGGATCGTGCTGGTCGCGGCGGTGACCTGGTTCCTGCGGCGGTACGTGGTCCGGCCGGTGAAGCGCCCGTTCGGGGCCCGCCTGCTCGTCGCGGACCTGGTCGGCGGCCTGCTCTTCGCCGGTGTGGGCGTACTGCTGGCGATCCCGTTCTTCAAGGTCGCCGAGCTGCACCCGAACGCCGAGCGCACGCTCGGCGACATCGGCGTCTACTCACCGCCGGTGATCGGTTTCCTCACCGCGCCGCCCGAGTCACGGATCTGGGGCGAGCTGCACGAAGGGGCCCGCGAGACGCTGCCCTGGCACCCGGAGATGACCCTGCTGCCGGGCTTCGTGCTCTACGCGCTGGCCGCGGGCGGGCTGTTCCTCTCGGTCTGGCGGCTGCGGCACCGGCTGCTGCTGCTCACCGGTGTGCTGGTCACCCTGGTGCTGGCGATGGGCACCCGGTTCTTCGACGGCACCTTCACCTACGCGCCGCTCTTCGAGTACCTGCCCGGCTGGAACGGCCTGCGCACCCCGGGCCGGTTGATGCTCTGGACCACCCTCCTGCTCGGCCTGCTCGCGGCCGGCGCGGTCACCGCCTTCTCCGAGCGGGTGCGCGAACTCACCGTCGAGCAGGCCCCCGCCCGCCCGTCGCCGTGGCTGCGGGCCGTCGCCCTGCTGCCACTGCTGCTGGTGACGGTCGAGGGGTTGAACGTCACGCCGCACCCGGCGGTGCCCGAGCAGCCGGTGGCCATGCGTACGGTGGACGGCCCGATGCTGGTGCTGCCGAGCAGCCAGAACCTGGACCAGCCGGTGATGCTCTGGACGACCAGCCGGTTCCAGGACGTGGTCAACGGCGGCAGCGGCTTCACCCCGACGCAGCTCGACGAGGTGCGCCGGGTGACGCTCGCCTTCCCCGACCGGACCAGCATCGACTACCTGCGCGTCCTCGGCGTCCGCAACGTGGTGCTGCTGCGCGACCAGATCGTCGGCACGCCGTGGGAGGTCACCGTGGACGCCCCGGTCGACCAGCTCGGGATCACCCGCGAGGAGATCGGCGACGCCGTCGTGTTCCGTCTCTGAGCCCCCGCCGGTGAGGTTATGCGGGGGCCGGTTCGGGGGCTGCGTCCCGGGCGCGACGGTCGGCGAGCCAGGGGACGTCGGGGGCGCCGTCCAGGACGCCGCCGTCCGGGTCGTCGGCGTACGTGCGGCGCACCGCGTCGCGTTCGGGTTGCAGGATGTCCCGGATCACCAGCACGCAGAGCAGCACGACGGTGCCGAGGCGGAGCGTCGCCGCGAGCACGAACACCCCCTCGGGGAAGACGGGCCGGCTGGTGGCCGCGCCGAGCAGTTCGCCGTAGAACGCGGTGAAGTAGCCGATCTCGGCGATCTGCCAGGCGATGAAGGCACCCCACCGGGGGCGGGCCAGCACGGCCAGCGGCAGCAGCCAGAGCACGAACTGCTGCGACCATACCTTGCTGAAGATCAGGAACGCGGCGACCACCAGGAAGGCGAGTTGGGCCAGCCGGGGGCGGCGGGGCGCCAGCAGCGCCAGCGCGGCCACGCCGAGGCAGGCCAGCGCGAAGAGGGCGTACGACAGGTAGTTCAACGTCGGGATGTTGGCGTTCAACCACTGGAACGGCCCCTGGTCGCCGGGCACGCCGGTGTTCACCTTGCCGTCCAGGTACCGCCCGATGTACCAGAGGGTGCCCCAGTCGATGGGCCGCTCGGTGTTCAACTCGAAGAACCGGTTCCAGTTCTCCCGGTACGGGATGGCCACCGGCAGGTTGACCGCGACGAGAGCCACCAGCGCGGTGCCGAGGGCGGTCAGCGCGGCACGGAGCCGGCCGGCACGCAGGGCGAGCACCAGGATCGGCCCGAGCAGGAACAGCGGCCACATCTTGGCCGCGCCGGCGAGACCGAGCAGCACGCCGGCCAGCGCGTGGTGGCGGCGGGCCCAGGCGGCCAGCCCGAAGGCGGCCAGCCCGATGGCGAGGAAGTCCCAGTTGACGGTGGCGGTGAGCAGCAGCGCGGGTGCCAACGCGAAGAGTGCGGCGTCCCACGGCCGTCGCCGGCGCAGGGCGAGGATCATCGCGACGGTGGCCACCGCCAGCGCGCTGAGCGTCAGCGCGTTCAGGTTGTAGAACCACCGGCCCTGGTTGATCTGCGGGTCGTCGACGCCGAGGGCGTGCACCGGCAGGCCCAGGGCGCCCATGAAGTAGCCGGTGAGCACCGGGTACTCGACGGGGTGGTCCCGGTAGGGGACCTTGCCCTCGTTGAGCCCTTCGGCGTAGTAGAGGGCGAGCACGTCGGTGTAGCAGAGCCGGGTGTACTGCACGTTGTTCTGCCAGGCGCCGTCCTGGCAGGGGGACTTCTGCACCCAGTGCAGCGCCAGGGTGAGGCAGACCAGCGCCAGCACGATCCGGGTCGCCGTCCAGAACCGCCGCTCACGGCCGGCGGGCCGGTCGAGTGCGACGGCGTGGTCGCCGAGCGGGCCACCGATGACCTCGGAGGCGCCGCGGACGAAGCCGTCGGACCGGGACGGGTGGTCGCTGCTCCCGGCGTCGTCGATGCCGGCCGTCGACTGGGTGCTCATGGAGAGGCATCCTGCCGTACGCCGGGGGTGTCCGTCCCCTCCCGGAGCGCAAGAAACCTGAAAATCAGGGCGCACGGGGAGCGGACCGCCGGGCTTGGCGGCCGGGAACGCCGACGGCGACCGGACAGTCGTCCGGTCGCCGTCGGCGTTGTCGCGCTACCTACTCGCGGGTGCGGGGTGTCAGGGTCGGCAGGATGCCGCCGCCGTCACCCCCGTCACCGTTCCCGCCACCGCCCGGACCTCGGGGGTCGGTGGGCGTGCCCGGGTTGGTCGGTCCCTGGTTGCCGCCGCCGTTCGGGTTCTGCGGGCAGAACAGACCGAGCGGTCCGCAGTCCTGCGGGACGGGGGGAGGTTCCGGCGTGGGGATGACCCCGTTGCCGGCGGTGTCGTCGCCGACGTTGGCCGGAGGCGGGAACTGGAGCTTCTCCGCGCCCTTGAGCGCGCCGTCCATGACCCGTTCCCAGATGTCGCCCGGCATCAGGGAGCCGCTGATGTTCCGGCCGTCCTTCATCTTGATGGCCTCCCGCTTGCCCTTGTTGCCCACCCAGACGGCGGTCGCGAGTTGCGGGGTGTAGCCGATCATCCAGGCGTCACCGTTCTCGTTGGTGCCTTCACGGAGCTCCCAGGTACCGGTCTTGGCGGTCGCCTCACGGCCGTCGTCCAGCCGGTGGTTGACCCTGGCCGGGTAGTCCTTGAGCACGTCGTTGACGTCGGCGACCACGTCCGGGTTGATCCGCTTCAGCGGCTTCAACTGCTCGCCGCCGAGCTTCTCCCACTTGCCGGTGTCCTTGTTCTGCTTCTCGACGGAGAGCAGGAAATGGGCCTTGTGGTAGACGCCCTTGTTGGCGAAGGTGGCGACGCCGTTGGCGTGGTCGAGCACAGTGATCGGGTACTGGCCGTACGAAATCACATGGTAGAAGGGGTCGGGTGCCAGGTCCTTCGGGTCGGCCTTGGTGAGGTCGTGCCCCTTCGGCGGGTTGACGTTGGTCTGCCACATCATGCTCACGCCGGCCTTCTTGGCCATCTCAACGATCTTGTCAGGCCCAATGTCGAGGCTGACGTGGTAGAAGGGCACGTTGAGCGACTTCAGTGTCGACTCACGCAGGGTGCACGAATCACCACAGCTCGGGTTGTCAGTGCCGGCGTTACTGACCCTGAACTTCACGCCGTCGGGGGTGAACGCCTTGCCCTTCCAGCGTGACTCGACCGACTTTCCGGCGTCGATCGCCGCAGCGAGGGTGTAGATCTTGAAGCTCGATCCGGGCGAGTGCCCGCCGGTGATGTTGCCCGCCGAGTCGGTGTTCTTACCGGCGTAGTCGGTGCCGGTGCCGTCGTCACCACCGTAGTAGCCGACCACCCGGCCGTTGCGCGGGTCGATCGAGACCACAGCCGCCATGATGTTCTTGCGCGCGCCGTCCAGCTCCGAGCCCTTGGTGCTGCGCTGGGCCGCCTTGAGGATCGCCCCCTGGACCTTCATGTCGATGGTGGTACGGATCCGGTAGCCGCCGCTCTTCAGCATGGTCGCGCAGAACGGCTTGCGGTCGGTGACCTGCGCCTCGTTGTCGGTGCAGAGCTTCTTCTCCCGCATCTCCGGCACCAGATAGTTGATGACGTTGCCGATCGGGTTGTTCACCCCGAACTTCTGCCCGGCCCGCGACTCCTTGGGCGTCTGCAACGTCTTCTCCGGGTACCCGGCAGGGCGCTTCGGGTGGTTCGGCGTGTCCAGCCACCCCTCCTCGACCATGGAGTTGATGACGTAGGTCCACCGCTCCTTGGCGGCAGTCGGGTTGACGGCCGGGTCGTAGCCCTGGTGGCCGCCGGGGGTGGGCTCCGGCTGCTTGATCAGGGAAGCCAGCACCGCCGCCTCGGCCACGTCGACCTTCGACACCGACTTGCCGAAATACGCCTGCGCGGCCGCCTCGATGCCGTACGCGTTGCGCCCGAAGTAGATCGTGTTGAGGTAGTGCTCCATGATCTGTTCCTTGGTGAACTGATCGTTGAGCTTGGAGGCGACGATCGCCTCCTTCACCTTGCGTGCGTACGAGTCGTCCTGGAGCTTCTCGTAGGCGTTGCGGGCGTACTGCTGGGTGATCGTCGAGGCGCCCTGCCTGTCGCCGCCGGTGAGGTTGTTCCACGCGGCGCGGGCGATGCCCTTGTAGTCGACACCCGAGTGCTCGTAGAAGTTCCGGTCCTCCGCTGCGGCCACCGCGTCCCGCATGTGCTTCGGGATCTGGGTGATCGAGACGAAGGTGCGGTTCTGCTCGCCGACCTTGGCAATCTGCGTCTTGTTGTCACTGGCATAGATGGTGGTCGCCAGCGGCAGGTCGATCTGGTTGGGGAGCACGACATTGGTCGAGTAGTAGGTGAAGCCGATCACCCCGATGCCGGCGATCATGATGAAGACGGCGAAGCTGGCGATCAGCATGTTGGCGCGCTTGCGCTTCTTCGCCCGCGCCGCCGCAGCCGGGTTGCCTGGACCGCGACCACCGCGACTTCCGAGCCCCGGGCCGCCGGGGCCGCCCGGCCCACCGCCGGAGACCGGCGCGACACCCGCCCTGGCCACCGCCGCCCGGCCACCGACCGAGGCCGAGCCGACGCTCGCCCGGCCGCCGACCGCCGCAGAGCCGACGCTCGCCCGCCCGGACGAGCCGGGGGCCGGGGAGACCGGGACCGAGGCGCGTCCGGTGCCGGCGCGTCCGCCGGGCGCCGGGGACACCGGCACGGAGGCCCGTCCCGAACCGGCCCGCCCCACCGAGGCTGTGCCGGCCGCGCCGGGCTGGCGCGGCGGCACCGACGCCGAGGCCCGGCCGGTGGGCGCGCCACCCGAGCCGACCGAGGCCCGGCCCGCCGGGGCCGGGCCGTCGTTCGAACCCGGTACCTGGGCCCGCGCACGCGGGGAACTGGGATCGCCGTACGAGTTCATTCCTCACACCCTGCCGGTCGCGGTGGGGCGCGGGGGCGCCGCCACCGGGTTGCCGTGAGTTGACACACGCGACGCCGCACCCCACAACGGCGGCGTCGCATCCGTACCAATCGGACCAATCGGGCCTTCGTGCTGTCGGTCCGAGCACCCGCCGTCGTCGACGCCGGGAGGGACCGGTACAGCCAGGTTCACCGTTGCGCCTCTCGCCTTCGCCCGTGGGCCGGGCCCGCACCGGGGGCGTTCACGCCCGCCGCACCCTGCTCCGACCCGTCCCCGGCCAGCCCGTCCCGGCCGAGCAGGAACTGCTCGACGAGATGGTTCCAGTCACAGCCGAGGCACACCTCCACCACGAAGACCTGGAACTCACGCAGCGTCATCGCCAACACGGGCAACTCGACCAGGTTCCGCGCCTGGCCGGCGGACTGCTTGAGTTCGTCCCCGTAAATGTAGTGGACGTGGGTGAGGTTCTCGCTGCGACAGATCGGGCAGCGCTCCTCGGTCGGCTCGCCGTGGAACCGAGCCGCGTTCTTCAGGTACGGCGAGGCGTCGCAGACGTCGTACGTGCCGACCCGACCGGCGAGGAGCTCACGCAGCACCGCCCGCTTCTGGAGCGAGTAGTCCACCACCTGGCGCTGCGTACGCATGCGGTGAAGGGTACGCGGTCCGGACGGGCGAGGCGACCGCCGTCACGATCCGTGATGACGACACTCGGACCGGGGGTTTGCCCTGATCGCAGATGAGGTACTAACGTGCGATGTATCGGTCCGATACATCGAGACGGTTAACGGCCCAGTGCCAGGGGCAGGAAGGATGGCCCGTGCTCGAGCTAGCCATCCTCGGCCTCCTGCAGGAGTCTCCGATGCACGGCTACGAACTCCGCAAGGAGCTCACCGCCAAGCTCGGAGCGATCCGGGCGGCGATCAGCTACGGCTCGCTCTACCCGACCCTTCGCCGGCTGCAGGCGGCGGGATGGATAACCGAAGCCGCCGAGACACCTGCGACCGCCGAAGAGGTTCCCGCGTTGACCAGCCGACGCGGTCGGGTGGTCTACAAGATCACCGCGGAGGGCAAGGAACGCTTCGCCGAGCTCATCGCGCAGGCGGGACCCGAGACGTACGACGACACGGGCTTCGGCGTGCACTTCGCGTTCTTCGCCCGGACCGACCAGGCGACCCGCCTGCGCATCCTGGAGGGTCGCCGCCGCACGATCGAGGAACGTCGCGAAGGACTTCGTGACGTGCTGGGCCGGGCAGCCGAGCGCCTCGACGCGTACACCCTGGAACTGCAACGCCATGGGCTCGACGCCTGTGAGCGCGAGGTCCGCTGGCTGGAGGAGCTCATCGCCAACGAGCGCTCCGGCCGTGCCCCGACAGTCCCGCAGCCCGGGACGGCCGGCGGCCGACGAGACAACAACAGCCCGCCCCCGCCTGGAGAGTCCAGGACAGAGCGGCCGTGATGAAGAAGAAGGAGGCAGACGCTATGGGCTCCGTCCGCGTCGCCATCGTCGGTGTGGGTAACTGCGCCTCGTCCCTCGTGCAGGGCGTGGAGTACTACCGGAACGCCGACCCGAACGACCGCGTCCCGGGTCTCATGCACGTCACCTTCGGCGACTACCACGTCTCGGACGTGGAGTTCGTCGCGGCGTTCGACGTGGACGCCAAGAAGGTGGGCATGGACCTCGCGGAGGCGATCGTCGCCAGCGAGAACAACACCATCAAGCTCTGCGACGTGCCGCCCACCGGCGTCAGCGTGCAGCGCGGCCCGACCTTCGACGGTCTGGGCCAGTACTACCGCGAGATCGTCGAGGAGTCGGACGCCGAGCCGGTCGACGTGGCCAAGGCGCTGCGCGACGCCCGGGTCGACGTCGTCGTCTCCTACCTCCCGGTGGGCTCCGAGCAGGCCGACAAGTTCTACGCGCAGGCCGCGATCGACGCCGGCTGCGCGTTCGTGAACGCCCTGCCGGTCTTCATCGCCTCCGACCCCGAGTGGGCGAAGAAGTTCGAGGACGCGGGCCTGCCGATCGTCGGTGACGACATCAAGAGCCAGGTCGGCGCGACCATCGTGCACCGTGCGCTGGCGAAGCTCTTCGAGGACCGCGGTGTCGAGCTGCTGCGCACCTACCAGCTCAACTTCGGCGGCAACATGGACTTCATGAACATGCTGGAGCGCAACCGCCTGGTCTCGAAGAAGATCTCGAAGACCCAGTCGGTGACCTCCCAGATCCCGCACGAGATGAGCAAGAGCGACGTGCACATCGGCCCGTCGGACCACGTGCCGTGGCTCGACGACCGCAAGTGGGCGTACATCCGCCTGGAGGGCCGCTCCTTCGGCGACACCCCGCTCAACGCCGAGCTCAAGCTCGAGGTGTGGGACTCGCCGAACTCGGCCGGCGTCATCATCGACGCCGTCCGGGCCGCGAAGATCGCCCTGGACCGGAAGATCGGTGGCCCGATCCTCTCCGCCTCGTCGTACTTCATGAAGTCCCCGCCGGTGCAGTACGCCGACCACGACGCGCACGCCGCCGTCGAGTCCTTCATCGCCGGCGAGGTCGAGCGCTGACGCGCTGATCCACCAGCACGGCCGAGGGCCGGGTCCGCGTGGACCCGGCCCTCGCTCGTCGTACGGATCGGTCACCTGGCCCAGGAGGGCTTGGCCAGCTTGGCGAGCCGGGCGCGGCGGTCCTCCTCGGTCAGGCCCGCTGCGCCCGAGAGGAACCTCGGGTTGACCTGGCCCATGGAGATCACGAAGGCCACCATGTCGAGGATCACGTGGGTGGTCCTCTGCGCGTAGATGGAGACGCGGTCGTAACCGGAACCCAGACCGCTGAGGAAGGCGTTCGACAGGGTCTGGCCGGCCTGGAAGTTGATCGTCGAGAACGACGTCGGCCGGGGCACGCCGTACGGGAAGACCTGCAGGAAGCCGGCGGCGAGCGGGCCGGTCACCGTCACGTTGCCGTGCACGGCGTCGCCGAAGTTGACGAAGTCCTCCAGGTTGAGGTGGATCGTCCTGCCGGCCAGCAGCCGGCCCGAGCTGTCGAAGTTCCCTTCCTCGTTGAGGACCCGGTTCCGCCCGCCGGACGTCCGGGTGTCCAGGGCGCGCTGCGGGACGATCGGCACGGTGGTGTTCGAGTTGAAGCTGGTGCGGACGTAGTCCCGGTACTTGAAGCCGTCGTCGGCCTCGCCGGTGACCGCCCAGATGGTGCCGCCCTGGTCCATCGCGATCGAGCCGACCTCGGCCTGGTTGGAGATGATGTCGCCGGACGGGGTCAGCCGCAGGGCCGGACCGGCCATGGTGTTGCCGTACTCGTCGGCGGTGGCGGTGTTCGCCAGCCGCAGCGTGGCGCTCTCCATCGAGGAGGCGCTCAGCGTGGTCGCCGAGCCCGCATTGTTGGCCTCCCCCTGAAGGACCGGGTCGCCCGGGGCGGCCTGGGCCGGGCCGGCGGTGGCGGCGCCGACGGCCGCGGTGCCGGCGAGGCCGGCGGCGACGGTGCTCGCCCGGCGCAGCAGGCGACGGCGGTCGACGGTCTTGGACTGCTCTTCGCTCATAGTCTGTCCCCGTGGAGAGATAGTGACGAACGTAGTGCCATCTTCAGGGAAGCAACTTCCGGACACATCGACCGAACGGCGCGGTTGCCGTCACGACCAGGCACGGCGCAACGCGACGCCGGCCTCCAACTCCAGCAGCTTCACCTTGCGTTCCACGCCACCGCCGAAGCCGACGAGCTTCCCGCCGGCCCCCACGATCCGGTGGCACGGCACGAGCACCGGGACCGGGTTGCGGTTGCAGGCCACCCCGACCGCCCGGGCGGCCCCGGGGTCGCCGACCCGGCGGGCCACCTCGCCGTAGGTGAGCGTCTCCCCGTACGGGATGTGGGTCATCTCCCGCCACACCGCGCGCTCGAAGTCGGAGCCACGCCGCGCCGCCACCGGCACACCGAACTCGGTCAGCTCGCCGGCGAAGTACGCCCGCAGCTCGTCGACCGCCCGCCCGGCCAGCGCGTCGCCGGGCTCCTCGACGGCCGACTCCACCCGGCCGAAGTGCGCGCCGCACACCGCCTCGTCGTCGGTGGCCACGGAGAACTCCCCGATCGGCGAGTCGAGCACGGTCCAGCGCATGGACCGATTCTTCCTCCGCCCGAGGCGGACCACCAGCACGGGCCGGCACAGTGCCGCGGTCACCGCAGGCCTGCCCCGGGCCAGGGGGGTGAACAGGGTCAGGCCGCCCTACGGGGACGTACACGGCGGGTTGTTCCGGCGAGGCAAAGTTCCACCGCCCCCAGACGTCAGTGATACGGAGGTGGGCGGTGACCGAGGTGACCGACGGGGAGTTCACCGCGTTCGTGACCGAGCGGGGTGACGCACTGCTGCGCGTTGCGTACGCGCTCGCCGGCAGCCAGCACGCCGCCGAGGACCTGCTGCAGAACGCGCTGGCCAAGGCGTACGCCCGCTGGCCACGGATCCGGGGCGACGCCGAGCCGTACGTGCGGCGGATCCTCTACCACGATCAGGTCTCCGGCTGGCGGAGGTTGGCCCGGCGGCGGGAGGTACCGGTGGCCGAGTTGCCGGAGCGGGCCGGCCAGCGGGACAGCGGCCACGACACCGACCTGCGGCTACTGCTGCGGGACGCGCTGCGGACGCTGCCGCCCCGGCAACGCGCGGTGCTGACCCTGCGCTATCTGGAGGACATGAGCGTGGAGGAGACCGCCGCGGTGCTGGGCTGTCGGGCGGGCACGGTCGCCAGCCAGGCCTCCCGCGCACTGGCCCGCCTCCGGCAACTGGTCCCGGCCTTCGACGACCTCGTCACCCGTCCGGAGGTGAACCGATGAGCAGGCCGGTGGAGGACGCGCTGCGGGCGGCCGTACGCGAACTGTCCGGCCAGGTCCGGCCGGTGCCGGACCTGGCCGGGTCGGCCCTGCGTCGTGGACGGCGGCTACGGGCCCGGCGGCGCGCCACCGCGACCGGTGCGGCGCTGGTCGCGGTGATCGCGGTGGCCGCGCCGTTCGTACTGCTCCGGCCCGCACCCGCCATCCGGGTCGCGGTGCCGGAACCGCAACCGCAACCGCAACCGACCACTGTCCTGCATCCGGTGCCGGACGCGCGGTGGAAGGACGCGCCGCTGGTGCTGCCCGGCGGCTGGGTGGTCACCGGTGGGGTCCTCGGCGGCTCCGGCCACCTCCTGGACCGCACCCGCGACCGCTACGTCCGCACCGAGGGGTACGACGAGGTCTGGCCGGCCCCGACCGGCACCGTCACCGCGGTGGCCGACGAGGACCGCCCCGGGCAGATCGGGCTGATTGACGCGCGGAAGGCGACCGTGCGCTGGTACCGCGCCCCGGGGTCGCATCCCCAGTGGTCACCGGACGGACGCCGGCTGCTCCTGACCGGACTCCGTCGGGGCACCCGTCAGTTCGGCCTCCTTGACCTGACCGGCGCATTCCGGGAGTACTCGGTGGACGCGACGAAGTTCTTCTGCACCGACTACTGCGCCTTCACCTGGACGCGGGACGGCCGGGAGGTGACCCTCCCGCTGACCGACGCTTTCCAGGATCGGTCGGAGAGCGAACGGCACCCCCGCTGGGGGGTGCAGTTCTTCTCCGCCGAGGACGGCCGGCCGACCCGGTTCGTGAAGATCCCCGGCGACCCGGCCGGACCGTGGGCCTGGTCGCCGGACGGGCAGCGGGTGGTGGTGCAGGGGCAGCAGGACCCGGTGCTCGTCGACGCGGTCACCGGGGCCGTCGTACGCAAACTGCCGTCGGCGGACGTCGCCTGGGTCACCGACGACCGGCTGCTCTACCGGCGGCCGTACGGCAGCCGGGACGTCGTGCTCGCCGACACCGAGGGCCGTGAGCGGGAACGGCAGCCGCTGCCCCGTGAACTGGTCGACCTGCACGTGACGGTGGCGCCACGCTGACCGCCCGGAGATGTTGCACGACGTCGATACCGTGCAGGTCGTGGCCACGGGGACCTTAATCTTCCTGATCATCGGCGGGGCGGGCGTCGCCGTGCTGGCGCTCTCGCTGCTCGGCGCCGAGCTGTTCCACTTCGGTCACGCCGACGTCGACGGGCCGGTCTCCGTCGAGGCGGTGGCCGGGTTCCTCGGCGCGTTCGGCTTCGGCGCCGCGATCGTCAACGAACTGCTCGGTGGTCGTACCGCCGGGATGGTCGCGGCGGCGGTGGCCGGCGGCGCGCTCGCGGCCGTGCCCACCGCCTGGCTGGCGGTCCGCTTCAGCCGGGCCGCGCGGGACATGCGCACCGACCCCACCCCCACCCGCGACGACCTGGTCGGGGCGCTCGGCCTGGTGGTCACGCCGGTGCCCGCCGCCGGTTACGGCGAGGTCCGGGTACGCGTCGCCGGCCAACCGGTGAAGCTCAACGCCCGTGCGGACCATCCGATCCCGGTCGGCGCGCAGATCTTCGTCGTGCAGGCGCTGAGTGAGACCAGCGTCCACGTCGAGACCTACTGACCCCCTCTCCTCCTCGCAGAGACGGAACCTGCCCATGCCCCTTGTCATCGCCGTCGGCGGCGCGGTCCTCCTCGTCCTCGTCCTCGTGCTCTTCGTGCTCTCCCGGATCAAGGTCGCCGGGCCGAACGAGGCGTTCATCGTCACCGGACGCAAGGGCCGGACGACGCAGACCGCCGACGGCGGCCGGTCCACCGACATGTCCGGGCAGAAGGTCGTGCTCGGCGCGTCCGTCTTCGTGCTGCCGGTGGTGCAGAAGCTCCAGTCGCTCGACCTGTCCAGCCGCCGCATCGACGTCGGCATCCGGGGCGCGGTCAGCAAGCAGGGCATCCGGGCGGACCTGCACGGCGTCGCCATCGTCAAGGTCGGTGGCACCGAGGACGCGATCCGCGCCGCCGCCCAGCGTTTCCTGCACCAGCAGGACGAGATCGACAACTTCACCCGGGAGGTGCTGGCCGGCGCGCTGCGCTCGATCGTCGGCCGGCTCACC
The DNA here is from genome assembly GCF_900090245.1 of Micromonospora halophytica. Lineage (GTDB taxonomy): Bacteria > Actinomycetota > Actinomycetes > Mycobacteriales > Micromonosporaceae > Micromonospora > Micromonospora halophytica. Next base: position 202,030 of record NZ_FMDN01000005.1, on the reverse strand, counting down.
GTCGAGGAGGTCATCCGGGACCGGGCGGCGTTCGCCAACGCGGTGGCCGAGGAGGCCGAGCACTCGATGACCAACCAGGGCCTGGTGCTGGACACCTTCCAGCTCCAGGACATCCTGGCGGAGGGCTCCTACCTGCAGGACCTGGGCCGGCCGGAGGCCGCCCGGGTGCTCAAGGACGCGGCCATCGCCGAAGCCCGGGCCCGGCAGCAGGCCGAGCAGGAGCGGCTGCTCGCCGAGGAGGCGATCGCCGAGGCCAACCGGAACCTGTCGCTCAAGCAGGCCGGCATCCAGGCGGAGATCGACGCGGCGAAGGCGAAGTCCGCGGCGGCCGGGCCGCTCGCCCAGGCCGAACGGGACCAGGCGATCCTCTCCGAGCAGCAGAAGGTGGCCGAGCGCAACGCCGAGCTCAAGCAGCGCCAGCTCGACACCGAGGTGCGCAAGCCCGCCGACGCGGCCCGGTACAAGGTGGAACAGGAGGCCGAGGCGGCCCGCAACGCGGCGGTGCTGAACGCCGACGCGCAGCGGCAGGCCGTCATCGCCGCCGCCCAGGCCGCCGCCGAGCAGGCCCGGCTCACCGGTGAGGGCGAGCGGGCCCGCCGGGCCGCGCTGGCCGAGGCGAACGCGATCGAGGGCGCCAAGGAGGGTGAGGCGGAGCAGCGCCGACGCTCGGCGATCGCCGAGGCGGTCGAGCGGGAGGGCCAGGCCGAGGCCGCGGCGATCCTGGCCAGGGGGCAGGCCGAGGCGGACGCGATGGCGCGCAAGGCCGAGGCGTTCGCCGCGTACGGCGAGGCGGCCGTGCTGGACCTGCTGGTCAAGGTGCTGCCGCAGGTGGTCGAGGCGGCCAGCGCCCCGATCGGCGCGATCGACAAGATGACCGTGATCTCCACCGACGGCGCGTCGTCGCTGACGAAGTCGGTGGCCGGCAACGTCGCCCAGGGGCTCCAGCTCGGCAGCGACCTGACCGGCATCGACCTGGCCGGCCTGCTCGCCAAGCTGGGCTCGGCGTCTTCGACCGGTACGGCCGGCAACGGCAAGCCGCCCGTCGAGGGCAGCGCGGTGGAGACCCGCTGACGGTACGACGACGAAGGGGCCGCCCGGCGAACCGGGCGGCCCCTTCCGCAGTCAGGCCAGGCCCTGCTCGCGGGCCCAGCGCAGCAGCTCCGCCTCCGCCTCCGCGCGGTCCAGCGGGCCACGCTCCAGGCGCAGCTCCTTGAGGTGCTGCCAGGCCCGGCCGACCAGCGGCCCCGGCGGCACGCCGAGCAGCTCCATGATGGCGTTGCCGTCCAGGTCGGGGCGGACCCGGGCCAGGTCCTCCTCGGCCGCGATCCGGGCGATCCGCTCCTCCAGCGCGTCGTAGTCCGCGGCGAGTTGGGCGGCCTTGCGGCGGTTGCGGGTGGTGCAGTCCGAGCGGGTCAGCTTGTGCAGCCGGGGCAGCAGGTCGTCGGCGTCGGTGACGTACCGCCGCACCGCCGAGTCGGTCCACTCGCCGCGGCCGTACCCGTAGAAGCGCAGGTGCAGCCCGACCAGCCTGGTCACCTGGGAGGTGACGTCCTTGGGGTAGCGCATGGCCTTCATCCGGGCCTTGGTGAGCCGGGCGCCGACCACCTCGTGGTGGTGGAAGCTGACCCGGCCGTCCGACCCGACCGCCTTGGTCGCCGGCTTGCCGACGTCGTGCATCAGCGCGGCCATCCGCAGGATGAAGTCCGGCCCGTCGGTCTCGTAGGAGACCGCGTTGCTCACCACGGTCAGGGTGTGCTCGTAGACGTCCTTGTGCTGGGCGTGCTCGTCGATCTCCAGCTTGAGCCCGGTCAGTTCGGGCAGGAAACGCTCGGCCAGCCCGGTGTCGACCAGCAGTCGCAGCCCGGTGATCGGATCGGCGCCACTGAGCAGCTTGGTGAACTCGTCCCGGATCCGCTCGGCGGTGATCCGGTCGAGGTCGGCCGCCATCCGGGTCATCGCCTCCCGTACCTGCGGGTGGACGGCGAAGCGGAGCTGGGCGGCGAACCGGGCCGCGCGCAGCATCCGCAGCGGATCGTCGCCGAACGACTCCCGGGGCGTGCCGGGGGTACGAATCACCTTGGCGGCGAGGTCGTCGAGGCCGCCGTGCGGGTCGGTGAAGCGGTGATCGGGGAGGCTGACCGCCATCGCGTTGATGGTGAAGTCGCGCCGCCGCAGATCCTCGGTGAGACTGGTCCCGTACTCGACGATCGGGTTGCGGCTGACCTGGTCGTACGCCTCGGCCCGGTAGGTGGTGACCTCCAGCCGGAGCCCGTCGCGCTGGCAGCCGATGGTGCCGAACTCCCGGCCGGTCTCCCAGATCGACTCGGCCCAGCCCTTGACGATCCGCAGCGTCTGGTCGGGGTGGGCGTCGGTGCAGAAGTCCAGGTCGTCGCCGAGCCGACCGAGCAGGGCGTCGCGGACGGATCCGCCCACCAGGTGCAGCTCGTGGCCGGCGCGCGCGAACCGGCGGCCGAGCTCGTCGGCGACCGGGGAGACGCGGAGCAGTTCGGCGACGGCGTTGCGCTGCGCGGCGGTGAGTTCGCGGCGGTCGGCGGCGTGGGGAGCGAAGGCTTCGGACATGGGAGCGCCAGCCTATCGGGCCGGGTCGTGATCTGATCCGCCGGGCGCGGGTATGCCACCCGGGTTGACTATGGTCATGGCGTGCGGGCCGACGCCGGTTCCGACGTACCCCTTGGAGGCTGGAGATGAGCGGCGGGCTCTACCGCAGCGCGAACGCCGCGCAGGGAGGCGGGCCGCCGCCGGGCGACGACGCCACCTTCATCTCCGCCGACCCGCTGAACCAGCCCGGCGTGGAGGCCACCGCGCCCCCGCAGGAGGTGGTCGCGGAGACCAGCGCCGCCGCGAACAGCGCGGTGATGGCGGCCGGCAGCCTGGTCAGCCGGGGCACCGGCTTCATCCGCAACCTGATGATCGGCGCGGCGCTCGGCAGCCTGGTCGGTGACGCGTTCACCACGGCCCTGTTCCTGCCCAACCAGGTGTACGAGTTCCTGCTCGGCGGCGTGCTCACCAGCGTCCTGATCCCGGTGCTGGTACGCCGCCGCAAGGCCGACCCGGACCGGGGCGAGGCGTACGCGCAGCGGCTGCTCACCCTGGCGGTGCTCGCACTGGCCACGGCGGTGCTGATCGCGGTGATCCTGGCCCCGGTGCTGACCGCCATCTACGCCGGCGGCAAGGACGAGAACTACACCGACCTGGTCACGAACCTGTCGTACCTGATGCTGCCGATGCTGTTCTTCACCGGCGTGAGCGCGCTGATCGCCGCGGTGCTGAACACCCGGGGGCACTTCGCCGCGCCGATGTGGGCGCCGATCCTGAACAACCTCGTGGTGATCGGCATCTTCGGCCTCTACATCGTGGTCTACGGCGCGAAGGCGCTGGGTCCGGCGGACATCGGGTGGGACCGGATCCTGCTGGTCGGCGGGGGCACCCTGCTCGGCGTGGCGGTGCAGGCCGCGGGGCTGCTGCCGGCGCTGCGCAAGGTGGGTTTCCGCTGGAAGTGGCGTTTCGACTTCCGTGAGCTGGGGCTGCGCGAGCTGGCCCGGCTCGGTGCGTGGATGTTCTGCTACGTCGCGGTCAACCAGCTCGGTCTCTTCGTGGTGGTCAACCTGCTCACCCGCGCGGCGGGCGAGAACAGCGCCGGCCTGCTGATCTACAACAACGTCTTCCTGCTGCTGATGATGGCGCACGGCATCATCGCTGTCTCGATCATCACCGCGTTGATGCCCCGGATGAGCGGCGCCGCCGCCGACGGCCGGTTCCGCGACCTCACCGCCGACCTGTCCCGGGGCACCCGGATGGTCACCGCGGTGCTCGCCCCGATCGCGGTCTGCTACGCGGTGCTGGCCGCGCCGATCTCGGTGGTGGTCTTCCGGTACGGGGCCTTCACCGGCGACAACGCGGTGGCCACCTCGACGGTGCTGCTGGTCGCCGCGGTGGGGCTGGTGCCGTTCGCGATCAGCCAGCTCTTCACCTTCGCCTTCTACGCCCTGCCGGACACCCGCACCCCGGCGCTGGTCAACATCCCGGTGGTGGCGCTGCGGGTGCTGGTCCAGGTGGGCCTCTTCGTCCTCTTCTCGCCGACCTTCGCGGCGGCGGGCATGATGCTCGGCAACGCGTTCTCGTACCTGGCCGCGGCGGTGATCTCCGCGGTGCTGCTCCGGCCCCGGGTGGGGCGGATCGGCCTGGGCCTGATCGCGCGGACGACGGGCAAGGTGCTGGTGGCCGCGCTCGGGGCGGCCCTGGTCGGGCTGCTGGTGGTGACCCTGCTCCCCGGCGACCCGGAGGACCTGAGCTGGTTGGCGGCGGCGGTCCAGCTCGTGGTCGGCGGGGCGGTGATCGGCGGGACGTACCTCGGGCTGGCGATGGTGCTGCGGATCGGCGAGATCACCGAGGTGGTCGGGATGGTGCGGCGGCGGCTCGGCCGCTGAGGCGGACCGGCGCGGCCCGCTCCGGGCGGCGGACACGGAGTGTCAACGAGGATCACCAGCCTGGGGACACGGCTGTGGATAACTCTGCGATTCCCGGGCCAGCCACCGAAAAGCCCTGTGGATAACCAACCGTAAGGTGGAGCATGGCAGGCCGTTCGACGGGAACCCGTCCGACGTCGCCGGACCGGCACACCCAGGTCGGCCCCTGCGGCGGCCACTTGCGGTCAACCCGTAGATTGGCTAGTACATGTGCCAGCAACGTGGCTGACAACGGTCGCAACCGGACGAGGTCGGTCACACCAGGCACGTCGCCGCGGGCGGCGGGAAGATGACATGTCGGTATGACGGGCAGTCCGGGTAAGGTCGCTCTGGACGGACACGGCAGGTGGCCGACGGCTCGCGTCGACGCGCCGACCGGTTCCATCGAAGGCAGAGCGGGAAGCCACATGCCCAGCAGCGCGGGTCCATCGATCGGCACGATCACCGAGGGAGGACGGGTGACCCAGGTCGGCGAGGGTCAGGAGGCGGAGGAATCCGCTCCTCCGGTCATGACCTTCGGTGCTCCCACGGCCGGTGAGATCCTCGCCGAGCGGTACGAACTGGTCGAGCACATCAACAACGACAGCGCCGGGCGACTCGTGTGGCGAGGGGTCGACGTGGTGCTGCGCCGACCGGTCGCGGTCGTGCTGCGCTACCCGGGCGGCGACTCGGCCACCGAGATGCTCCAGGCTGCGGTGGCCGCCAGTCGGGTCATCCACCCCAACCTGGTCGGTGTCTACGACGCGATCGACGAGGGTGAGCGGGCGTACGTCGTCCGCGAGTGGGTCGACGGGCGGTCGCTGCGCGAGTTGGTCGCCGACGGCCCGCTGGATCCGGCCCGCGCCACCGCCATCGGCAACGCCGTCGCCAGCGCGCTCGCCTCCGTGCACGCCACCGGCATGGTGCACGGCAACGTGCACCCGGGCACCGTGATGATCAGTGACGACGGCCGGGTGGTGCTGGCCGACGCGCGTACGGACGGCGAGGACAGCCAGGAGAACGACGTCCGGGCGGTCGGCGGCATCCTCTACTTCGCCCTCACCGGGCACTGGCCGCACGCCGAGGCCCCGCTGCGGGGCGCGACGGCCGGGCACGGCCGGGCCGCCATCGTGGACGCCGTCCGCGACGCCAGCGGCTCCATCGCGGCACCCCGGCAGGTCCGGGCCGGCGTGCCGGCGTACCTCGACGACCTGACCATGGACCTCCTCGACCCGGAGATCGCGTCGCCCTCGTCGGACGTGCTCGCCGCCGAGCTGGGTCGGCTCGACATCCCGGCCGAGGACCACTTCCTCGACCAGACCGGCACGATCCGGTTCAGCGCGGACCCGGGCGACGACCCGTCGCCGCTGGCCGCCGCCGGTGGCCGCAAGGTGGCGATCGGCATCGCCGGCCTGTTGGCGGTCGCCCTGGTCGGCCTCCTCATCGGCATCAGCGCCTTCGGTGGGGACGACTCCCCCGACACCCAGCCGGTCGCCCGCCCGTCGACCAGCGGCGCACCTGCGGGCGGGACCGCGCCGGCCCCCGCCCCGGCCGTCCGCAACCTCACCATCCAGGACGTGCGGATCATCGACCCGGACAGCAGCGACCGCGCCGAGGTACGCAACGCCGAAAAGGTCATCGACGGCGACGAGGACGAGGGCTGGGAGACCGCCAGCTACCGGAACCACGGCAAGTTCGGCGGTCTCAAGAAGGGCATGGGGATCTGGATCGACCTGGGCGCGCCGCGCACGGTCAAGTCGCTGCAGGCCACCCTGTCGTCCACCGGCGCCTCAGCCGAGCTGCGCGCGGGTACGGCCGACTTCCCGTCCAGTTCCTCCGGTGACCGGCAGCTCGTCGCCAGCTACTCCACCACCATCGGGCGGCCGTTCGAGGAGCACGACGGCACCAAGATGACCTTCAACGGGTTCGACGCCGACCAGAAGTACCAGTACCTGCTCTTCTGGATCACCGAGCTGCCGGAGAAGGACAGCGGGGACGGCTGGAAGCTCGGCGTCCAGGAGATCAAGGTCCAGGGTTCGTGAGCCGTCCGCCGCGATATCGGCGCCACCCTCGTCGGGTGTGGTGATGACGGGTCGCGGCGGGCGTACGCCCGACCCGGCGACCGGCTCCTTCCCGCCGGTGGCGCTGTCGGCCGCCGAGGCCTCCGATCTGGACCTGCTCCGCGCCCACGCCACCGGTGACCGGGACGCCTTCACCGAACTATTCCACCGGCACCGGGATCGTCTGTGGGCGGTGGCGCTGCGTACTCTCGGCGACCGCGAGGAGGCCGCCGACGCGTTGCAGGACGCGCTGCTCTCCGCCCACCGGGCAGCCGCCCGGTTCCGGGGCGACTCCGCCGTCACCACCTGGCTGCACCGCATCGTGGTGAACGCCTGCCTGGACCGGATCCGCCGCCGTCAGGCCCACCCGACCGTCCCGCTGCCCGACGGCACCCGCACGGAGGAAGGCACCGGCGGGGTCGAACCCGCCGCCCCGGCCACCGACCACGACACCGCGCTGGTGGTCCGGCAGGCCCTGGCCGCGCTGCCGGTCGAGCAGCGGGCCGCGCTCGTCCTGGTGGACGTGCAGGGCTACCCGGTCGCCGAGGTCGCCCGGATCCTCGGCGTCGCCGAAGGCACGGTCAAGAGCCGCTGCGCCCGGGGCCGGGCCCGGCTCGCCATGCAGCTGGGGCACCTGCGGACCGGCGACGACCCGACCCCGTCCGGCCCGGACCCCGCCGGCCGGGACGTGCCCGGCGTCACCATCGGGAACCCACGGACCTCGGACGGCGTCCGATCGGGGTCGGGGCGCTCCCGGCGGGACGCCAACCAGGAGGACACGTGACGACCGGGGAGTTCAGCGAGGTCGACCACGACCTGCTCGCCGACTACCTGGGCGGGGCGCTGGACGGCACCCCGGAGGAGGCGACGGTCGCGCGGCTGGTCGAGGAGGACCCGGCCTGGGCGGACGCGTACGCCACCCTGGCCCCCGCCGTCGCCCGGGTCAGCGCCGACCTGGGCGCGCTCGCCACGCCGGCCCCGGAGATGCCGACCGCCGTCGTGCAGCGGCTCACCGCCGCGCTGGCCGGTGCGGGGCCGGGCGGGACCGGGCAGCTGCCGGACGTCGCCCCGGCCGACCGGTCGGGTACCACCCACCGGCCCGGGTCCCCGGTGCTGCCCACGCAGGGCGGCGGCGCGGCCCCGCGTACCCCGGGATCCCGGCGGGACGACGTCGGCGGGCCGGGCCGGCGACGCCGGCGCTGGGCCCGCCTCGCCGCTCCGACCGCGCTCGCCGCGGCCTCCGTCGTCGCCGTCGGGTTCGGCGTCGGGCACCTGCTCGACAGCGCGGGCCACACCGAGAGCGCCGACTCGACGGCCGCCGGCCCCGCCGCGGCCGCCGACCAGGGCTCGTTCCGGGTGACCGTGGCCCCACAGCGCAGCGGCATCGACTGGACGCCGGAGTCGTTGTCCGGCGGCACCGCCGCGAGCGTGCGGCCCCGGCTGGCCACCGAGGCGCCCGGGCTGGTGCCCGGCGAGGTCCCCGGGGAGATCCGGCAGGCGGGCCCGGGTGGGTTGGACCGGCTCGGCGCCCCCGACGCCCTGGACGACTGCCTCGCCGAGGTCTCCGCCGCACACGGACGCGGTCCGATCACCGTGGAACTCCTCGACTACGCCGCGTTCCGGGGTGAGCCGGCACTGGTGCTCCGGTTCGCCGACCCGTCCGGTGAACGCTGGGCCTGGGTGAGCGGGGCGGAGTGCGGCGTGCCGGGGTCCGGCGCGGACACCCGCCATCAGGCGCGGGTAGGGTGAGGTCGCGGTCAACGGTCGGCCGTCGCCGCGTGACGTGACCCACCGGATGACCGGTTCGGGAATCCCCGGTTCGTACGATGACGTTCTGCAAGTCAGTCGCCGACGTCGCTGAGCCGTCGGTACTCGGGATCGACGTCGTCCCGGCGGCAGGTCAGCCGGAACAGGTGTCGAACACACACATCGGGAGACGGCAGTGGACGAGGTCCGCAACCTGATCATCATCGGCTCCGGGCCGGCCGGTTACACGGCCGCGGTCTACGCCGCGCGTGCCAACCTGAAGCCCCTCGTCATCGAGGGCGTGCAGTCCGGCGGCGCGCTGATGACCACGACCGAGGTGGAGAACTTCCCCGGCTTCGCGGACGGCATCCTCGGCCCCGAGCTGATGGACAACATGCGCAAGCAGGCCGAGCGGTTCGGCGCGGAGTTCCTCACCGACGACGTCACCCGGGTCGAGCTCAAGGACACCGGCATGATCGGGTCGGACGCGGTGAGCACCGTCTGGGTCGGGCAGACCGCCTACCGGGCGAGGGCCGTCATCCTCTCCACCGGTTCGGCGTGGCGTCCGCTGGGTGTCCCGGGGGAGCAGGAGTACCTGGGTCACGGCGTGTCGTCCTGCGCCACCTGCGACGGGTTCTTCTTCCGCGGCCAGCACATCGTGGTGGTGGGCGGCGGCGACTCCGCGATGGAGGAGGCCAGCTTCCTCACCCGGTTCGCCGAGTCCGTCACCATCATCCACCGGCGCGACTCGTTCCGGGCCAGCAAGATCATGGCGGAGCGGGCGCTCGGCAACGACAAGATCAAGGTCGAGTGGAACACCACCGTCGAGGAGATCCTCGGCGACGACGGCAAGGTCAACGGGGTCCGGGTCCGCAACGTGCACAGCGGCGAGACCAAGGTGCTGGACGTGACCGGCGTCTTCGTGGCGATCGGCCACGATCCGCGCAGCGAGCTCTTCCGGGGGCAGGTCGAGCTGGACGACGAGGGGTACGTGAAGGTCCAGGCCCCGAGCACCCGGACCAGCGTGCCGGGCGTCTTCGCCGCCGGCGACGTGGTGGACCACACCTACCGGCAGGCCATCACGGCCGCCGGCACCGGCTGCGCCGCCGCCCTCGACGCCGAACGCTTCATCGCCACGCTGCAGGGCTGAACAACCGAAGAGAACGCCTGAGGAGGAGGGTCCCAGTGGGAGCAACAAAGGTCGTCACCGACGCGAACTTCGCCACCGACGTGCTGAAGTCCGCCAAGCCGGTGCTGGTGGACTTCTGGGCCGAGTGGTGCGGGCCGTGCCGCAAGGTCTCCCCGCTGCTGGAGGAGATCGCGGGCGAGATGGGTGACCAGGTCACCATCGTCAAGCTCAACATCGACGAGAACCCGGAGACCGCCCGCGCCTACCGGGTGATGTCCGTGCCGACCCTGACCATCTTCAAGGACGGCGAGCCGGTGCAGTCGATCGCCGGCGCGAAGCCCAAGGGCGAACTGGTCCGGCTCATCGAGTCGGCGCTCTGAGCCGACGTACCACCGCGACCCCCGCGCCCGTCCGGGTGCGGGGGTCGCGTCTTTCCGGCTCCTGACCTGGGCGAACCCCCGACCCGAGGAGGACCGGCCACGATACGCTCCGTAAGCGTCCACTGGGCGGAGCGTGCCGATCGCCAGGAACCACGTGACCGTGGCACCCGGCCAGCCAGCAGCAGAGGGGGTCGAACGTGCGTCCGATCCGACCCGGTGACCGTGGGCCCGCGGTGACGGAGATCCGCACGGTCCTCACCGGCCTCGACCTGCTCCCACCGTCGACCGACGACGAGTTCGACGGGGCCACCGAGCGCGCCGTGCGGGCCTTTCAGCAGTCCCGTGGGCTCAGTATCGACGGGCGGGTCGGCGCGGAGACCTGGCGTGCCCTGGACGCCGCCCGCTGGCGACTGGGCGCCCGCACGCTGTACCACGCGGTGCCCGACCCCCTCACCGGCGAGGACGTCCGCTCACTCCAGGAGCGACTGCTGGAGATGGGGTACGACGTGGGCCACGCCGACACCATCTACGGCATCCGCACCTCCCGTGCGGTGGCCCAGTTCCAGCGGGAGGTGGGGCTGAAGCCGGACGGGTCCTGCGGGCCGCACACCATGGGCGCGCTGCGCCGCCTCGGGCGCAAGGTCGTCGGCGGCCGCCCCCAGTGGCTGCGCGAGTCGGACGCGATCCGGCAGTCCGGGCCGACCCTCGTGGGGCGGACCGTGGTGATCGACCCCGGCCACGGCGGCACCGACCCCGGGGTGGTGGTGCCGGACGGCCCGCTGCGCTGGACCGAGGCGGACCTGGTGCACGACCTGGCCAGCCGGCTGGAGGGGCGGCTCGCCGCCGCGGGCGTACGGGTCCAGCTCACCCGGGGCCCGGCACCGGAGACCTGCCTGCCCGACGCCGACCGGGCGCAGTTGGCCAACGCGCTCGGCGCGGACGTGTTCATCTCGCTGCACACCGACGAACACGCCAACCCGGAGGCGGAGGGGGTGGCCACCTACCACTACGGCACGGACAACGGCGTCACCTCGGCGACCGGGGAACGACTGGCCGGACTGGTGCAGCGGGAGATCGTCGCCCGGACCGGACTGCGGGACTGCCGTACCCACGCCAAGGCGTGGGACCTGCTGCGGCTGACGAAGATGCCGGCGGTCCGCGTCGAGGTCGGCTACCTCACCTCCCCCCGGGACCGGGAACGGCTCATCGACCCCCGCTTCCGGGACCGGGTCGTGGAAGCGATCGTGGCCGCCGTGCAGCGGATGTTCTTCCCCGTCGAACGGGACGTGCCGACCGGCTCGATCGACGTCAGCGAGCTGCGGGCGGTGGTGGCCGCCGGTGCGGTGGTCGACTGAGCCGGCGCTCAGCCCGACGTGCTGCGGGTCGCCGGCGCGGGGCGGACCGGGCGGAGCAGCGTCTCGGGGCTCATCGAGCCGAGCAGCTTCTCCAGCGCGTACTCGACGTCCGACTTCCAGCTCAGCGCGGTCCGCAGCTCCAGGCGCAGCCGGGGGTAGCGGGGGTGCGGGCGGACCGTCTTGAAGCCCACCGAGAGGAAGAAGTCGGCCGGGGCGACACAGGCCCGGGTGGCGTCCCCCGCGTCGTCGCCGAACTTCGCGTCGCCGAACGCCTCGATCGCCTTGATGCCCCGCTTGGTGAGATCCCGGGCCACGCCCTGCACGAGCATCCGGCCCAGCCCGCCGCCGGCGAACGCGGGGACCACGTTCGCGGTCATCAGCAGCGCCGCGTCGGCGGAGACCGGGGAGGTGGGGAAGGCCATCGAGCGGGGGACGTAGGCGGGCGGGGCGTACATGACGAACCCGGCGGGCATCCCGTCGACGTACGCCAGCTTGCCGCAGGAGCCCCACTCCAGCAGGGTCTGGGAGACCCAGGCCTCCTTCTCCAGCCCGGGGTCACCGGCGGCACACGCCCGTTCGGCCGAGACCGGGTCGAGCTCCCAGTACACGCACTCCCGGCACGGGCGAGGCAGGTCTTCCAAGGTGTCCAGGGTCAGACTGACCAGACGTCGCGACATCGGTGGGCCCCCACAATAGGCTCGGAGGTGGACAGCGCGGACCACCGCCGCCTCTCCGGCCCCCGACGAGCGATCGTACGCCCCCCGCAGACCGTACGGGAGGGGACGCGCGAACGCCCACCCGAGCCGGGTACGACCGGTCCGGGATGTGGACGTACCCGAAGTCACCGGTCCGGACGCAGCTCAGGCGGACTACGATCGAGCGACCGGCGTCCCGCGCCGCCATGGTCGCCGGCACCGCGGGTACCCCACCGGGCGGCAGCCCGACCGACACCCGATCGAGGTGATGTCATGACCGGCACGACGCTCGACGACTACACCGACCGGTACGCCCGGCGGGTCCGGGGCATGACCGCCTCCGAGATCCGGGCACTCTTCGCGGTGGCCAGCCGGCCGGAGGTCGTGTCGCTCGCCGGTGGGGCCCCCTACATCGCCGCGCTGCCGCTCGACGCGGTCGGCGAGATGCTCGGCAAGCTGGGCTCGGAGCACGGCGTCACCACCCTGCAGTACGGCATCGGCCAGGGCACCCTGGAGCTGCGCGAGCGGATCTGCGAAGTGATGGCACTCTCCGGCATCGACGCGTCCTGCGGCGCCTCACCGGACGACGTGGTGGTCACCGTGGGCGGGCAGCAGGCCCTCGACCTGGTGTCCCGCCTCTTCCTGGACCCGGGGGACGTGGTGCTCGCCGAGGGCCCGACGTACGTCGGCGCGCTCGGGGTGTTCCAGGCCGCCCAGGCCCAGGTCGTGCACGTGCCCATGGACGACGAGGGACTGGTGCCGGAGGCGCTGGAGGTGGCGATCGCCGACCTGGCCCGCGCCGGCCGGCGGGTGAAGTTCCTCTACACCATCCCGACGTACCAGAACCCGACCGGCGTGACGCTGAGCGAGGAGCGCCGCGAGCGGGTCCTCGACATCTGCGAGCGCGCCAGGCTGCTGGTGGTCGAGGACGACCCGTACGGCCAGCTCGGCTTCGAGGGGGAGGCGCCCGCGCCGCTGCGCGCCCGCCGCCGGGAGGGGGTCTTCTACCTGAGCACCTTTTCCAAGACCTTCGCCCCCGGCCTGCGGGTGGGCTGGATCCTGGCCCCGCACGCGGTCCGCGACAAGCTGGTGATCGCGAGCGAGGCGCAGATCCTCTGCCCGAGCGGGTACGCGCAGGCCGCCGTCGCGACGTACCTGTCGACCATGCCCTGGCGGGAGCAGCTGAAGGTCTACCGCGAGGTCTACCGGGAGCGGCGGGACGCCATGCTCGCCGCGCTGGAGGACCTGATGCCGGAGGGCACCACCTGGACCAACCCGGCCGGCGGCCTGTTCGTCTGGACGAACCTGCCCGACGGGCTCGACGCGAAGGCGATGATGCCGCGCGCCATCGCCGCCCGGGTCGCCTACGTGCCGGGCACCGGCTTCTACGCCGACGGATCCGGCACGGGCAACATGCGCCTCAACTTCTCGTTCCCGCCGCCGGAGCGGATCCGGGAGGGCGTCCGCCGGCTGGCCGGCGTCATGGAGCAGGACATCGCCATGCGCAAGGTCTTCGGCACGGTCACCCCGGCCGGCCGTCGTCGGCAGGGCGGCGCGGACGCGCCGGGCCCCGACTTGGCATGATTCCGGCATGGCTGTCACCTCTGCCGACCGAGTTCCCGTGACCGAACCCGCCACCACCGACCTGCATGTGCTGGTGCTCGCCGGTGGCCTCTCGTACGAGCGCGACGTCTCGCTGCGGTCCGGCCGCCGCGTGCTGGACGCGCTGAAGACGGTCGGCGTCGAGGCGGAGCTGCGGGACGCCGACGTGGCGCTGCTGCCCGCGTTGACCGCCGACCCGCCGGACGCGGTGGTGATCGCGCTGCACGGCGCCACCGGCGAGGACGGTTCGCTGCGCGGTGTGCTCGACCTCTGCGGCGTGCCGTACGTCGGCTGCGACGCCCGCGCCTCCCGGCTCGCCTGGGACAAGCCCTCCGCGAAGGCGGTGCTGCGCGAGTTCGGCATCCCCACCCCCGACTGGGTGGCCCTGCCGCACGACCGCTTCTCCGAGCTGGGCGCGGTGGCGGTGCTGGACCGGATCGTCGACCGGTTGGGCCTGCCGCTGATGGTGAAGCCGGCCCAGGGCGGGTCCGGCCTGGGCGCCGCCGTGGTCCGGGACGCCCCGGCCCTCCCGGCCGCGATGGTGGGTTGCTTCGCGTACGACTCGACGGCGCTGGTCGAGCGGTTCGTGCCCGGCATGGACGTGGCGGTCTCCGTGGTCGACCTGGGCGACGGGCCGCGCGCACTGCCGCCGGTGGAGATCGTGCCGCGCAACGGCGTGTACGACTACGCCGCCCGCTACACCGCCGGCCGGACCACCTGGCACGCCCCGGCCCGGCTGGACAAGGCCGTCGCCGAGACGGTCACCGAGGTGGCCCTCGCCGCGCACACCGCGCTGGGCCTGCGGGACCTTTCCCGGGTCGACCTGATCGTCGACGCCGACGGACGGCCGCACGTGCTGGAGGTCAACGTCTCGCCCGGCATGACGGAGACGTCGCTGCTGCCACTCGCCGTCCAGGCGGCGGGGCTGGACTTCGGGCGGGTGCTCGGGTCGCTGGTGGCGCGGGCCGCCGCCCGACGGTCCTGACGCGCACGGGCCTCGCCGCCTGATCCCTGGGCGCTCGGGTCCGGTCCGGGATCGGGCGGCGTCTCGTCTCGTACCCGCGCCCCGGTTGTCGTCTCCCGTGCCGGTGGTCTCCTGCCCGCCGATGGCGACGGCGTGAGCCTGGCTCCGCTGATCGCCGGTGGCAGCCGCTGCCGAGTCCCGGTCGTCAGCGGCCGTCACTCGCCCGGGAGTCGCCCGTTCTCGCGTCGCCGCTCGCTGCCGCATCCGTCCGGGGACTGCCGCTCGCTGTCTCCGACCGCAGGTCCGCCGCCGACACGTCGGTACCGCTGCCGGCGGCGTCGTAGCTGCCTGCGTCGGAGCCGCTTGCAGAGCGGCCGGTGGTGGCCTCGTCGGCGGCCTGTCCGACGTCGTGCGCATCGGCGGCCTTACCGTCCGCCGGCAGCGGGATCTCCTCCTCGGCCTCGATCACCGACACGGCCTCCTCCTCCGCAGACCTCTGCGCCGCGTCGGACTGGTCGGCGAGGCTGGACGGCGCCTGCCACTGGATGCGCGACGGTTCGGCGAGCGGGCGTCCACCGAACTCGGCGAGCCAGGCGGCCACCAGGGCCAGGTTCTCCCGCCACTGCGCCTCGGAGATGGGCGGGAGGATCGAGTCCCACAGGGAGAGGAAGGTGCCCCGCAACTGGAGCCGTCCGTACGGTCGGGCCAGGAACCACATGTGCAGGTGCGCCGAGCCGTCGCCCCAACGGTTCACGTGCACGCGGGCGACGCCGTCCAGCGACCGGATGGCGCGTTCCAGCCGTACCGTCATCACCCCGAGTTCGGCGGCGAGCAGGTTGGGCAGGTCCCCGAGGTCGAGGTGGGAACGGGACTCCAGGATCAGCACCATGGGCAGACCGGTGGGACGGTCCATGGCACGCACCCGCCATCGCTCGCCCACCCAGATGTACGCGTCGTCGGGAGCGTTGCAGGCGGTGCATTCCCGATGTGCCTCGCCCTTGCGGGGCGGCTCGACCGGGACCGGGTCGTCGAGCTGCTTGAGACGGATCTCGCCCTCGAAGGGGAACGAAGGCCACTGGGTGAAGTCCGGAAGTGCGGGAGGGGTGTCGTGCACGAGGCTGACCCTAACCGAGTCGAGCACCCCTGTCCCTACTCCGAACGACGCCGATCATGAGGCGGTCTCACGCCGCCGGACACGGTGACCGAGGGCGGTCGAGGGCCGCCGGAGAGCAGTTGTCCACAGGCTGATGAGATCACCACCACTCCACGTCATCCACAGGTCAGAGCGCTGCGCTGAGCGCTGTTTCACGTGAAACGGCGGGCGCCTGTGGAAAACCGCTGTGGATAACTATCGGCTCATCCACAACCTCAGTCACAGGGTTGGCGGGACCCCTCCGTCCAACGATCGAGGGCGTCGATCGGCTGCTGTTCGGGCCCGTGATTTCCCCGCGCCCCGACCGACCCTCCGTGTGCACCGCCGCCCTCGCAGCGGCAGCCGGATCGACGGCGCGGACCCTCCTCGCGATCCTGGGTCGGCCCACCGACCCCAAGGCCGGTCGACACCGGTCCGGTCGGATCTGCCATCCGATGCAGGGCAGGTCCGGCGTTCGAGGGCTCACCCTGTCGAGGGCTCAGACGGGTGTGGCGAGGCCGGGGGTGGTTTCACGTGAAACGCGCTGCCAACTCCGAGCGTTGCCCGGAGGCGCCGTTTCACGTGAAACGCTCGTCGACGGCTCGGACCCCGTCCGGCTGAGTCGACCGCCCACCCCGCCTTGTCCGTTGCCGGAGCCTCGGCACATCTGCGGCCCTGAGCCGGCACGCCGAGCCGCCCACCGGCCCCGCCGACGGCCACGCGGCAGCGTTGCCCCCTGGAGCAACCCCCTCGCCCGTCGGCCCGCCACGGCAGCGCAGTCCGCCGACAAGAGCGGCGACCAGGATGGCCGCCGCCGACCCGACCGACCGCCGGGACGCGCGTCCCGGCGGTCGGTCGACGTGACCCTCGGCGGGGCGGTCGACGTCGGGGAGCCAGTCGACTGCCGGCGAGAGTCACGACCGGCGGGCGGACCGGTGGATCGGCCACCGCAGAGCGTGCTGGCTCCCACGCTCAGGTCGTCGGGTGTCACCCCTCGGCCGATGTGCTGCCGTCGCCGGCCTGCGCGGTCAGCCTGCCGCCTCTGCTCCCAGAGCTTGTCGCAGTCGGCAACCCTCGTCGGCCGCCGGACAGCCGGGGCGCTGCGGCCGGGCGGCGGCGCGACGCTGGTTCCACGTGAAACCGGGCCGCGCCTCCGCCGTACCCGGCGGCGAGGTCTCGGCTCGTTCTCGAAGCCACCCACGACGGAATGTCGCACGTCTCGCTCGGAGTGCCCTGTCTGCGGACCGCCGATGCCGACCCGACCGCCACCGCCCTGCTCCGCCACCGCCCTGCTCCGCCACCGCCCTCTTCGTGATCGAGGCGAGCCGGGAACTGGTACGCCGGGACCTGTGACTGACCGACTTCCGTGACGAGCGGTAGATCAGGCCGACCGAGCACGAGCTGCCGGCCGGGCACCTGAACCGATGTGCGACCGACGTGGGCGGGACCAGCCACGTCGTCCGGCCGTCCGGTGAACTTCCAGCGCGCCGTCGACGCCGGCCCTTGCCGTCAACGAAGCCGACGAGTGCCCCGCCGATCCCGCTGAGCGGGCCGCACACAGGTCAACGGCCGCACCTCCCGGGTAGGGGGAGGCATGGCCGCTCATGCCGTCAGATCGCCGCTCAGCCCTCCTCGGGCTCCTCCTGGCCGACGCCGATGAGGCCGACGATCCGTTCCAGGTCGTCCACCGTGGCGAACTCGATGGTGATCTTCCCCTTGCTCCGGCCGATGTCCACCTTGACCCGGGTGTCGAAGCGGTCGGAGAGACGATCAGCCAGATCGGTGAGCGCGGGCGCGTGGGGCTTGGTCCGTCGCTTGGCGGCCGGGGTCTTCGCCGGCCCCTCGGAGAGGGCGAGCGCCACGATCTCCTCAGTCGCGCGTACGGAGAGGCCCTCGGCCACGATCCGCAGCGCGAGCTGTTCCTGCGCCTCGGGCTCCTCCAGGCTCAGCAGTGCCCGGGCGTGACCGGCGGAGAGCACCCCGGCGGCGACCCGCCGCTGCACCTGGGCCGGCAGGTTCAGCAGCCGGATCGTGTTGGAGATCTGCGGCCGGCTCCGGCCGATCCGCCGGGCCAGCTCCTCGTGGGTGGCACCGAACTCCTCCAGCAACTGCTGGTACGCGGCGGCCTCTTCGAGCGGGTTGAGGTTGGCCCGGTGGATGTTCTCCAGGAGCGCGTCCCGGAGCATCGCGTCGTCCTTGGTGTCCCGGACGATCGCGGGGATGTTCTCCCGGCCGACCGCCTGGGCGGCCCGCCACCGACGCTCACCCATGACGAGTTCGTACTTCTCGCCGTCGAGCGCGCGGACGACGATGGGCTGGAGGAAGCCGACCTCCCGGATCGAGGTCTTCAGCTCCTCCAGCGCCTCCTCATCGAAGACCTGCCGGGGCTGCTTGGGGTTGGGCACGATCGCGTCGACCGGGATCTCGGCGAAGCGGGCCCCAGGCACCGGGCTCAGGTGCGGCTGCGGCTCCGGCTCGGGCAGCGCGGGCGGGGTGGCCGGCACCGGCGCCGCGGCCGCCTCGACGGGCGCCTCGATCGCCGTACGACCGGCGTCCGGCTCGGCCGGAGCGACGACAGTGCCCGGCACGCCCGCCACCGGGCCGGTCGGGATCAGCGCCCCGAGTCCTCGACCCAGACCGCCACGGGGTCGGTTCTTCATGCGACGCCTCCCAGCGACTCGTCCGCACTACGCATTCCGGATCACCGGCTCCTTGATGCCACGCTCGGCGATTTCCTGGGCGGCCTCGAAGTAGCTCGTCGCCCCCCGCGATCCGGGATCGTAGGTCATGACGGACTGGCCGTAGCTGGGCGCCTCGGAGACGCGCACGTTGCGGGGGATGACCGCCTGGAGCACCTTGTCGCCGAAGTGGTTCCGGACGTCCTGCTCCACCGCGTCGGCCAGCCGGGTGCGGCGGTCGTACATGGTGAGCAGGATCGTGGAGACCTCCAGCTTCGGGTTGAGATGCTGACGGACCAGGTTGATGTTGTTGATGAGCTGGTTCAACCCTTCGAGCGCGTAGTACTCGCACTGGATGGGGATCAGCACCTCCTGCGCGGCCACGAGGGCGTTGACCGTCAGCAGGCCGAGCGAGGGTGGGCAGTCGATGAAGACGTAGTCGAAGTGCCCCGGGTACGCGGCGATGGCCCGGGCCAGGCGGGACTCCCGAGCCACGACCGACACCAGTTCGATCTCCGCGCCGGCGAGGTCGATGGTGGCCGGCACGCACCAGAGGTTGGGGATGCCCTCGACCTCCTGCGCCACCTCCTCCAGCGGCACAGTGTTGATCAGGCAGTCGTAGACGTCCGGCACGCCGGTGTGGTGCGGGACGTTCAGCCCGGTCGAGGCGTTGCCCTGCGGGTCGAGGTCGACCACCAGGACCCGGTTGCCGTGCAGGGCCAGCGCCACCGCCAGGTTGACCGTGGTCGTGGTCTTGCCCACGCCACCCTTCTGGTTCGCGACGCACATCACCCGCGTCCGCTCGGGACGAGGCATTGTCACCTCGCCACTCGGGTTAAGGATCTGCACGGCGCGCATCGCCTCCATAGCCAACGGTGGGTCATCCTCTTCGCGCGTCGGGGTTTCACGTGAAACGTACGCGGCAGCGGCCGGGTCGGCAGCGACGACCCCGGACACCGCAGCCGGCGTGTCGATGATGACGGACACCGAGTCCGGCACCACGCCCGGATGCGGCTGCTGCGGTACGGTCGGCGGCACGTTCCCGCCGACCGGGGGCTCGAACCGGGAGGGCACTCCGGCGTTACGCCGGACCGGCGCGGCCCGGCCACTCGCGGCGGTGGAGGGTCGACCATCCGCTGCGGACGGTGGCGGCACGTACGACTCGGGCGACGGCCGCGCCGCACCCACGGCGGGCGCGTCCCGCCGTGGCACCGGATCGCAGTCCGGCGGAGGCGCGGCGGGACCGGGCTGTCCACCCGAGGGCCAGGACTGCTGCTCGGTTTCACGTGAAACAGGCTCCGCACCGGAGGGAAGGCCCTCAGGGCGATTCACCCGTGGATCGTCGTACCTGCCGTCGTCATGCACCTGTCATCCCTGCCCGCTCCGGATGGTCGGTCCGCACCCCGTCAACTGACCGCACGCGCGCTCGCACCGCGGAGCGTACGGCCCGGCGGGAGCGGTCGGGATTCGGTGCGCCCGGCACCCGCCCGCTCCACACTATCGACGCGCGGCCAGCCTACGGGGGACGGGCGCGGCGGGTCCATCTCAGTTCTGCACGCCACCTCGCGCCGAGGCCGGACACCCGGACGGGCCAGCGGTACGGGCGTGACCCAAGGGAAGCGAACAGGACTCCGAGGCGTCAGCGCGCCTTCTTGCGCCCACCGCGCGACCGCTTGGGGGCCTTCTTGGCGGCCGGTGGACGGACCACCCGCTCCCGGACGACCTCCACCACGGTGGTGGCGGGATCGATCACTCCCACGCCGCACAGATGCACCGTGGGCTCGCCACCGCCGAGCCGGTCCACCGTGGCGGCGTGCTCGGCGATCTCGTCGGCGGCGGAGGAACCCTTCAGGGCGACCAGCCGCCCGCCGGGCACCGCCAACGGCAGGCACCAGCCGGCGAGCCGGTCGAGCGGGGCGACCGCACGGGCGGTGACGACGTCCGCGCTCAGCGGGCCGACGCCGGTCTCGCCCGAGGCCGCCTCGTCGGCCCGTCCTCGGAACACCCGGACCATCTTCGCGAGCCCCAACTGCTGGACCGCCTCGATCAGGAAGGAGGTGCGCCGGGCGAGCGGCTCGACCAGGGTCACCTGTAGATCGGGACGGGCGATCGCCAGCACCAGGCCGGGAAGGCCGGCCCCGGAGCCGACGTCGATCACCGTCGCGCCCTCCGGGATCCGTTCCGCCACGGCCGCGCAGTTGAGCAGGTGCCGGTCCCAGATCCGGGGAGCCTCGCGTGGGCCGATCAGGCCGCGGACCACACCGTCGGTGGCGAGCAGTTCGGCGTACGCGGCAGCCAGGTCGAGCCGGTCGCCGAAGAGCGTCCGGGCGGCGTCGGCCAACTCCGCCGGGAGGACGGCGTCGGCCGGGGACGGTTCGGGGCGGACAGCCGACGGCCCGGGCGGCGTGCCACCCGGGCCGGTCACGGCGTCCGCCGTGTCGTCGTAGGCCACCCGGTCAGTCCGCCGGCCGGACGATGATGCGCCGGTTCGGCTCGACACCCTCGGACTCGCTCTCCACGCCGCTCATCGCGTTGACCACGTCGTGCACGCCCTTGCGCTCGAAGGCGGACATCGGCTCGAGCCGGACCGGCTCGCCGTGCTCCTTGACCTTCTCCACCGCGTTCTTGGCCACGGCGGCGAGTTCCTTGCGCCGGGTGGCGCGGTAACCCCCGACGTCCAGCAGCAGCCGGCTCGGCGTGCCGGTCTGCCGGAACACCGCCAGCCGGGCCAGCTCCTGGAGCGCCTCCAGGGTGGCGCCGCGCTGGCCGACCAGGTTCTGCAGCCGGCCGCCGACCACCTCGACGACGGGACGGCCACCGGACACCAGCTCGTCGATGTCGCCGTCGTAGTCGAGGATGTCGAGCAGTCCCTCGATGTAGTCGGCGGCGATCTCGCTCTGCGCGAACAGCTCACTCTCGCTGGCCGCCTTCTTCGAGGTGCCCGCCCCGGTCTCCGCGGCTTCGCCCTCACCCGTGGCGGCGGTCGGCTCGATCTCCTCGTCCACGGACTGCTCCACGCTGGGGATGCTGGTCTCGGTCACGGTCTCATCTCCGTACTCGCTCGGCCGGACCGTCGGGTCCGCTGGTCTCCCGGGGTGCCGGCGGGAGATGGCCGGTGCCCACGGGCAGGTCTGTACGGGCAGTGTCGCCCGTGATCGCGCGATGCGCGGCGGGTTCCGGCCCGGCGCCGGCCGTACGGCGGCTGCGCGGTACCGGAAGGCCGCCGTCGGTTGTCCCGACGGCGGCCCGGTGGGTCAGCCCTGCCGCTTGGCGGGCCGGCCCCCCTTCTTCGGGTTGGTCGGCTTGGCACCCGGCTTCGGCCCGGCGACCTTCGGCGCGGCGGGCTTGGCCGGGGCCTGCGGGGCCGGCTTGCTGCGGTTGAGGAAGCCGCCGGTCTTGGTCGGCTGCACCGGGTTGCGGGCGGCCGTGGCACCCGGCTTGGTGTTGGTCACCAGCGGCGGGAACTTGCGCAGCACCCACTGCTGCTGGGCCAGGGTGAACAGGTTGTTGGTGACCCAGTAGATGATCACACCGATCGGGAAGATCGCGCCGGAGATCAGCAGCGACAACGGGATGCCGTAGAGCATGAGTCGCTGGATCATCCGCTGCTGCGGGTCCTCCGCCCAACCGGTCTTGAGGATCATCTGGCGGCTGGTCAGGTAGGTGGTGCCCATCATGACCAGGACCAGGATGCCGGCCATGATCTTGACGGTGGTGCCATTGGCGCCGAGCTGGGCCAGCTCCTCGACGGTGGAGCCGAACTTGCTGGCGATCGGCGCGGTGAAGAGGGTGGCCTCGGATGCGCTGTTGAACTGGTCGACCGTCCAGCCGTAGGAATCCTTGTTGGCCTTGTCCGGATCCGGGTTGAGTCGGCGCAGCACGTGGAAGAGGCCGAGGAAGACCGGGATCTGGAGGAACATCGGAAGGCAGCCCATGAGCGGGTTGGCCTTTTCCTTCCGATAGAGCTCCATCATCTCCTTCTGGAGCGTCTCCCGGTCACCCTTGTGCTTCTCCTGAAGCTCCTTGACCTTGGGCTGGAGCGCCTGCATCGCCCGCTGCGACTTGATCTGCTTGACGAAGACCGGGAAGAGAATCACCCGGACGGTGACCACCAGGAAGATGATGGCCAGGATCCAGGCCCAGTTCGTGCCGATGACCGTGCCGACCGGCACCCCGATGGCGTCCCAGGCCGAGTGCCAGGCCAGCAGGATCCACGAGATCGCGTAGTAGATCCAGTCGAGACTCAATTCTCAGGCTCCAGTCAGGTCGGCACGGCGGCGGCCGCCCGGCTCCGGCACCGGGTCATGTCCACCTGGGTGGAAGGGGTGGCAGCGCGACAACCGCAGGACCGTCAGGCCGGCTCCCCGGAGCGCGCCGTGCCGGGCCACCGCCTCCAGGGCGTACGCACTGCACGACGGGTAGAACCGACAACGGGCCGGCAGCGCCGGGCTTATCCAACGACGGTACGCGATGATGGGGCCACTCAGCATTCGGGCACCCCAGGTGGTGGGCCGCGCCGCGGCGGATTCGTCGTTCACCGCGACCGCCGTCCCCGAGGTGCCCGCGCGGCGGCGATCGCCGCGTCCAGGTCGACCCCGAGTCGTTGGTACGACGCCTCGGCCGCGGCGGGCAGCGCGCGTACCACCAGGGTGGTTCCCCCGGGCAGCGCGGCGAGCCGCTCGCGGACCAGATGCCGCAGCCGGCGCCGGACCTTGTTGCGGACCACGGCGGGCCCGACCGCCTTGGACACGACGAAGCCGGCGCGGGTCGACACGGAGCTGATCTCCGTGTCGGCGTCCCGCGCCGGCTCCGGCGAGGTTGTCGCGGCGGTTTCGGTGGTCGGCAGGCTCAGGTGGACTACGACGGCGCCACGGCCGGCTCGTCGGCCACCCCGGACCGCTGCGGCGAAGTCGGTGCTGCGCCGCAGTCGCTGTGCGGCCGCCAGCACGACTGACCACGTCCCCCGGATCGGGCCCGGTCGGCTCAGGCCGACAGGCGGGCGCGGCCCTTGGCGCGGCGGGTCGAGATGATGGCGCGGCCGGCACGGGTGCGCATGCGCAGCCGGAAGCCGTGGGTCTTCGCGCGCCGGCGGTTGTTCGGCTGGTAGGTGCGCTTGCTCACGTCAGGCTCTCCGTTTTCGTACGTCCACGGCGCGGGATCGCCGGGGTCGTGTGGTGGTCCAGGCCACCTCGGCGGTGGCCCCCGATCGGTGCTGCCCGGCGACGCGGGACCTCGGCGGTGCGGGGATCCGACCGCGGACAGCAAGCACCCATCACCCTAGCAGAGGGCGGCAGAGCAGCCGCTCCAGCCTACGCAGGGGGGCAATGACCGTCAAACACCTCATGACGGGGCACGAGCAGGGCGGGGAGGCGACCGAACCGACGCTTTTCACTGATGTCGACAACCGGTGCCGGGCGGCGGCGGTTGATGGTCGCCCTTCGTCGCTGTTACCGTGCCCGATTGCGGTCATCGTCGGGTCCGGGTTGTCGCTGACGGGCAAGACCGGACAAGGCAGTGAATCGTTCGGCACGGTGAACCCGCTTCAACGCCCCTCGGGACAAGGGGGGCCACGGTCCGGCCCGCGCCCGGCGGGCGGCACAATCGGTCGGTACACACAGGCTGTGGATAACTTGTGGATGCCGGTCGTTGATCCGCCCGGTGGAGTGCGGAACCACCCGCTCGAACGCGGTGGCGGGCCCGGAACGGTCGACTGGACCACAGCGGCGGCCGGGAGCAGAGGCGAGGGGGTGGCACGACGGTGGCCGGTACGACCGACCTTGCTGCGGTGTGGACCGCGGCGACGGACGAACTCGCCGACGAGATCATCTCCGCACAGCAGCGCGCGTACCTGCGGCTCACCCAGCTGCGGGCGATCGTCGAGGACACCGCCCTGCTCTCCGTTCCGGACGCCTTCACCCGGGACGTGATCGAGTCCCGGCTGCGCCCGGCGATCACCGAGGCGCTGACCCGCCGGCTGGGTCGGCCCATCCAGGTCGCGGTCACCGTACGGGTCGCCGAGGACGCCTCCGGCCGCCCCGCCGGCACCGTCTACCGCAGCTCCCCCGAGACCGAGCCGGAGGCCCCCGGGGACGACTTCGCCGCCGGCCGGCAGCCCGCCTTCCCCGAGCCCGAGGCCACCTACCCCGGGCCGGGCTATCCGGAGGAGGCGTACGGCGAACGGCCGACGCAGCCCGAGTCGTCGACCGGGCCGACGCACCAGGACGGGCACCGCCCGGTGGGCCGCATCCCGGCGAGTCGGGACGGCGGCCAGGACACCCTCTTCGGCGCCGCCTTCACCGAGCCGATTCGGGTGAGCCGTCCCACACCGGAGCGACGCGGCTTCGAGGAGCGTTCCGCCCCGGACGGGCCGGAGACCGACGGGCGCGGTTTCGAGCCGGCGTACCGCGGCGAGGCCCGCCCGCCGCGCGACGGGGGTACGGACAGCGGCCCCGGCCGGACCGGCGTCGACCGCCGCCCCGGTGGCGGTGCCGACCGGCGACCGGGCGGCGCGGAGAGCGGCGGCAACCGGCTCAACCCGAAGTACATGTTCGAGACGTTCGTCATCGGCTCGTCCAACCGGTTCGCGCACGCGGCGAGCGTCGCGGTGGCCGAGTCGCCGGCGAAGGCGTACAACCCACTGTTCATCTACGGCAGCTCGGGGCTGGGCAAGACCCACCTGCTGCACGCCATCGGGCACTACGCCACGACGTTGGGCAACGCCCGCTCGGTCCGGTACGTCTCGACCGAGGAGTTCACCAACGACTTCATCAACTCGCTGCGGGACGACAAGACCAGCGCGTTCCAGCGCCGCTACCGCGACGTCGACATCCTCCTGATCGACGACATCCAGTTCCTGGAGAACCGCGAGCGGACGCAGGAGGAGTTCTTCCACACCTTCAACACGCTGCACAACGCCAACAAGCAGATCGTGATCACCTCCGACCGCTCGCCGAAGCAGCTGGCGACGCTGGAGGACCGGCTGCGGACCCGGTTCGAGTGGGGCCTGCTCGCCGACATCCAGCCGCCGGACCTGGAGACCCGGATCGCGATCCTGCAGAAGAAGGCGGCCCAGGAGCGGCTCTTCGCGCCGCCGGACGTGCTGGAGTTCATCGCCTCCCGGGTGTCGAACTCGATCCGGGAACTGGAGGGGGCGCTGATCCGGGTCACCGCCTTCGCCAGCCTGACCCGCTCCAACGTCGAGCTGTCGCTGGCCGAGGAGGTGCTGCGGGACTTCATCCCGGACGGCGCCGGGCCGGAGATCAACGCCGACCAGATCATGGTCTCCACGGCGGACTACTTCGGGGTGAGCCTGGAGGACCTGCGCGGCCACTCCCGTTCCCGGGTGCTGGTCAACGCCCGCCAGGTCGCCATGTACCTGTGCCGGGAGCTGACCGACCTGTCGCTGCCCCGGATCGGGCAGGCGTTCGGCGGTCGGGACCACACCACGGTGATGCACGCCGACCGCAAGATCCGTCAGCAGATGGCCGAACGCCGCTCGCTGTACAACCAGATCGCCGAGCTGACCAACCGGATCAAGCAGACCACCTGAGCGACGGCCTCGGGTCGCAGCGCGGCGTCCGACGCGCTGGACCGGATTCGTCGTTGCGTACGTCACGCCCCCGCACCCGCAGCGCCCGGCCGAGCCACACCGGCCGGGCGCTCTTTCGTCCCTGTGCACAGCTGTGGCTTGACCCTCGACCGGGTCGAGGGCCCAGGATCGGCGTCATGTTTGTCCACAGGACGGCCCGGTTGTCCACACCCCCTGTTCCACAGGCGGTGGACAACCACACGCCGTCCCGGGCCGGTTACCCACAGACTGTGGACAAACCCTGGGGACGAGCCTGTGGACGCCTGTGGACGACGGCGCCGTCGTCCACAGGCGATGGTCGACCTGTGGGCGGGCTGTTGAAGGTTCTGGGGACAACCCCGGTCGGAGCCGCCGGCGATGTCCACAGCTCTGGGGAGAAATCCGGTGGATAACCGGTGGATAACCGGTGGACAACGGTGGACAACTCGGCGCGACGAACGGCCTGTGGATCCACACCAGGGTTTACCCCCGGGTTCTCCACAGCCAAACCACCGGTGGATAACCTGTCTGAGCTGCGCAGACGCGAGTTCTCCACAGTTTGCACAGGTGCGATGAAGACGATGAGTTATCTCTTCTAAAGAATCAAAAACCAATCATCACCGTTGGACTTCCTGTGGATCGGGTCGGAACGCTGCCGTCGGCAGTCGCTCCGGCACCTGGATCCACGGGGTCGGGCGCACAGCCGATGCCCGCGCGCCCTAAGGTGCGATGGGTACCCGCACGGTCGGGCGGGACGGTGGGCAGCGGTCGGCATGAGAGAGTTGTCGCTGACGTCGACGCGGAGGCATTGATGAAGTTCCGAGTGGAGCGCGACGCGCTCGCCGAAGCGGTGGCGTGGACCGCGAAGAGCCTGCCCAACCGGCCGTCCGTACCGGTGCTCGCCGGGGTGATGCTCCGGGTCACCGACGGCAACCTGCAGGTCTCCGGCTTCGACTACGAGGTATCCAGCCAGGTGACCGTCGAGGTGCAGGGAGACGCCGACGGCGCCGCCCTGGTCTCCGGCCGCCTGCTCGCCGAGATCACCAAGGCACTGCCGGCCAAGCCGGTGGACATCGCCGCGGTCGGCGCCCACCTGGAGCTGGTCTGCGGCAGCGCGCGGTTCACCCTGCCCACCATGCCGGTGGAGGACTACCCGACCCTGCCGGAGATGCCGGAGAGCACCGGCACCGTCGACGCGGCCGCCTTCGCCGCCGCCGTCGCCCAGGTCGCCGTGGCGGCCGGCCGGGACGAGACGCTGCCGATGATGACCGGCGTACGGATCGAACTCTCCGGCGGCACACTGGCCATGCTCGCCACCGACCGCTACCGGCTCGCCCTGCGCGAAATGGAGTGGAACCCGGACGACCCGGAGATCAGCATCAACGCCCTCGTGCCGGCGCGCACCCTGCACGACACCGCCAAGGCGCTCGGCCCGCTCGGCGGCCAGGTCGTCATGGCGCTCTCCCAGGGCTCCGCCGGCGAGGGCATGATCGGTTTCGCGGGCGGCACCCGGCGTACCACCAGCCGACTGCTCGACGGGGCGAACTACCCGCCGGTGCGCTCGCTCTTCCCGGCCACCCACAACGCCGAGGCCCGGGTGCCGGTCAGCACGCTGATCGAGGTCGTCAAGCGCGTCGCGCTGGTCGCCGAGCGGACCACCCCGGTGCTGCTGAGCTTCAGCTCCGACGGGCTGGTGGTCGAGGCCGGCGGCACCGAGGAGGCACGGGCCAGCGAGGCCATGGAGGCCACCTTCACCGGTGAGCCACTGACCATCGGCTTCAACCCGCAGTACCTGATCGACGGCCTGGCCAACCTGGGTGCCCAGTTCGCGCAGCTGGCGTTCGTCGACGCCTTCAAGCCCGCGGTGATTTCCCCCGCCGGCGAGGATGGCGAGGTCATCCCGGGGTACCGGTACCTCATCATGCCGATCCGCGTCTCACGCTGATCGCAGCCCCGCACGACCAGACGCACGGAGGTAGGAGCAGATGCAGCTCGGCCTGGTAGGACTCGGCCGGATGGGCGGCAACATGCGCGAGCGGTTGCGTGCCGCCGGGCACGAGGTGGTCGGCTTCGACCACAACGCGGAGCTGAGCGACGTCGCCAGCCTCGCCGAGCTGGCCGGAAAGCTGGAGTCGCCGCGCGCCGTCTGGGTGATGGTCCCGGCCGGAGTCACCGACGTCACCATCGACGAACTCGCCGGCGTGCTGGGTGAGGGCGACATCATCATCGACGGCGGCAACTCGCGGTTCAGCGACGACGCCCCCCGCGCCGAGCGCCTCGCCGAGCAGGGCATCGGCTACGTCGACGTGGGCGTCTCCGGCGGCGTCTGGGGCAGGCAGAACGGGTACGGCCTGATGGTCGGCGGCGCGCAGGAGCACGTCGACCGGCTCATGCCGGTCTTCGAGGCGCTCAAGCCGGAGGGCGAGTTCGGCTTCGTGCACGCCGGCCCGGTCGGCGCCGGCCACTACGCCAAGATGGTGCACAACGGCATCGAGTACGGCCTGATGCACGCCTACGCCGAGGGCTTCGAGCTGCTCTCCAAGTCCGAGATCGTCACCAACGTGCCGGGCGTCTTCAAGTCCTGGCGCGAGGGCACCGTGGTCCGTTCCTGGCTGCTCGACCTGCTCGACCGTGCGCTCGACGAGGACCCGGAGCTGGCCGAGCTGAGCGGCTACACCGAGGACACCGGCGAGGGCCGCTGGACGGTCGACGAGGCGGTCCGGCTCGCCGTGCCGCTGAACGTCATCACCGCCTCGCTCTTCGCCCGGTTCGCCTCGCGGCAGGACGACTCACCCGCGATGAAGGCCGTCGCCGCGCTGCGCCAGCAGTTCGGCGGGCACGCCGTGCGCAAGCGCTGACCCGGTAGCCACGCACCTGTGTACGTCCGCCGGCTCGAACTGGTCGACTTCCGCTCGTACGAGCGCGTCGGCGTCGACCTGGAGCCGGGGCCGAACGTCCTGACCGGCCCCAACGGCGTCGGCAAGACCAACCTGGTCGAGGCGCTGGGCTACCTGGCGACCCTGGACTCGCACCGGGTCGCCACGGACGCTCCGCTGGTCCGGATGGGCGCCACCTCGGCAGTGCTCCGCTGCGCGGTGGTGCACGACGGCCGGGAACTCCTGATCGAGCTGGAGATCGTCCCGGGCAGGGCCAACCGGGCCCGGCTGGGACGCTCACCGGCCCGGCGGGCCCGTGACGTGCTCGGCGCGCTGCGGCTGGTGCTCTTCGCCCCGGAGGACCTGGAACTCGTCCGGGGCGACCCGGCCGAGCGCCGCCGCTACCTGGACGACCTGCTGGTGCTCCGGCAGCCCCGGTACGCCGGGGTGCGCGCCGACTACGACCGGGTGGTCAAGCAGCGCAACGCCCTGCTCCGGACGGCGTACCTGGCCCGCAAGACGGGCGGGTCGCGGGGTGGGGACCTGTCGACCCTGGCCGTCTGGGACACCCACCTGGCTCGGCACGGGGCGGAGCTGCTGGCCGGCCGGTTGGAACTGGTGGCCGCGCTGGCCCCGCACGTGGCCAAGGCGTACGACGCGGTGGCAGCCGGGAAGGGCGCGGCGGGGATCACGTACCGGCCGTCGGTGGAGCTGACCGAGCCGACCACCGACCGGGCGGTGCTCGCCGAGGCGCTGACCGCCGCACTGGCCGAGTCCCGGTCGGCCGAGATCGAGCGGGGCACCACGCTGGTCGGTCCGCACCGCGACGAGCTCAGCCTCACCCTCGGGCCGCTGCCCGCCAAGGGGTACGCCAGCCACGGCGAGTCCTGGTCGTACGCGCTGGCCCTGCGCCTGGCCGGGTACGACCTGCTGCGCGCCGACGGCATCGAGCCGGTGCTGGTGCTGGACGACGTCTTCGCCGAGCTGGACGCCGGCCGGCGGGAGCGGCTGGCGGAGCTGGTGGGCGGGGCCGGTCAGCTCCTGGTCACCTGCGCCGTCGACGACGACGTGCCGGTGGCCCTGCGGGGTGCCCGGTACGCGGTGGGCGAGGGGACGGTACGACGTGTCGACTGAACCGGGGCGCGACAGCGAGGGGGACACACCGGCCCGCCGGACGGGGGGACCGGGGCGCGCCGCCGAAGGCGGCCCACCTGCCGGCGCGGCGGGTTCGGGCCGCGTGGCCGGGGGCGGCCGCCGTGGTACGCGTACCCCCGGGGGAGCCGGCGGCGACCGGGCCGGCGCGGCGCGACCGGCCGACGGCGGCGCGGACGCCGCGCGGGGCGGCCGGGGAGCCGGCGCGGACGCCGCAGGCCGGCCGACGGGCGACGGGCCGGTCACGGGTGACGCGGCCGGTGCGCCGGGCCCGGCCGACGCGTCGGGGCCGCAGCTCGCGCGGGCGGTGCTGGACGCCGCGAGGTCCCGCCGGGAGGCCACCGCGAAGACCCGCCGCCGCAGCGCGGTCTCCGGTGACGGCGGCGAACGGCGGCTGCGTGGCTACTCCGGGCCGGGCCCGGACCCGCGTGACCCGCAGCCGCTCGGCGTGGTGCTGGAGCGGCTGATGAAGGCGCGCGGCTGGCAGCAGCCGGCCGCCGAGGCGACCGTCTTCGGTGCCTGGGAAAAGGTGGTCGGGTCGGAGATCGCCCAGCACAGCCGCCCGGTCAAGCTGGAGGACGGCGAGCTGACCGTGGAGGCGCGCTCCACCGCCTGGGCCACCCAGCTCCGGCTGCTCGCCGGGTCGCTGCTGAAGCGGATCGCCGGCGAGGTCGGCCACAACGTGGTCCGCAAGCTGCACATCCACGGCCCGGCGGCGCCGTCCTGGTCACGGGGCCCGCGACGGGTCCGGGGCCGGGGCCCCCGCGACACCTACGGCTGAGCGCCGGGGCGGCGGCCGGGTGCGGCGTCGGCGTAGACGGCGAAGCCGCGGTCGGCACAGCGCCGGTAGAAGGCGGCGAGCACGCCGAGTTCGGCGCAGGTGAAGTCCCACTGCGGCGGGTCGCCGTTCTCGTCGCGCAGCCGGTCGAGCCGGCTGTCCAGCCAGCGCAGCTGCTGCTCGGCCAGCCGCCCGTCGGCCAGCAGCGAGCGGAGCACGTCGCTGACCGACTCGAAGGTGACCACCTCGCCGTGCGGCCGGTGCTGGGCGACGAACTTCTCCACCCCGCCGGCGATCCAGGAGCAGCCGTCCGGGTCGATCACCGGATCCTCGTCCTCGGCGGCGGCCTCTGTGGCGTAGAGCACATTCTCCAGGCCGAGGATCAGGTCCACCAGTTCGGTGTACGCGGTGGCCCGGATCGTGCCGGTCTTGGCGATGTGTTCGGCGAGCGCCGCGGTGGGCGCGGAGATCCTGGGAATTTCCACGATCTCGCCGAAGTCCACGAACTCGGCCGGCGCGACCGGGTCGTAGAAGCGGCCGGTCCGCGGCCAGTGCACCGCGACGTTGTCCAGCCCCATCTGGCGTCACCCCTTGTGAGCACGTGTCGGATCGATCGGGTCGATCGTCCCGGTTGTCGACGGTAAAGATCAAGACATGCACCGGTCGGCGCCGCAAAGGTACGGTACGGCCGCTCCGCGCGCGACCCCCGGCCCACCGCCTGCCGCACCCGATTCCCGGGCGACGCCGCCGGAGATCGGGCCCTGGCGCGTAGGGGGAGTCGCGGGCAGCACGGTTCGGCCCGCTACGGAGGTCTCAGACGCCGCGCAGGGGGTGCCGAGTGGCGTCTTCGTCGGTTGCGCACAGTAGGATTGGGGGCGAGACGAAGACCCGACGCGGAGCGACGGACAGGGGCCCGGGTGGCCCTTGATCAAAGTCCTGTGTCGGGTCGAGCCGATCGCGATCCGCGGGCAACCGCGGCGACCGGCGCACACGATCCGCGACCTGGCGATCCCCGGAGGCCGGTCCGTGCGCCGACGTCGCGTCCTGTCCGCCGAACCCGCTCCTGTCGCGCCCCTGGCGCGGTCGGTGCGAGAAAGTGGCCGAGGGTGGCAGCGCAGGACAAGCAGGAGTACGGCGCCGAGTCGATCACCGTCCTCGAGGGGCTTGAGGCGGTCCGCAAGCGGCCCGGCATGTACATCGGGTCGACCGGTGAGCGCGGTCTGCACCACCTCGTGTGGGAGGTCGTGGACAACGCGGTGGACGAGGCGCTGGCCGGCCACTGCGACACCATCGACGTGGTGCTGCTGGCCGACGGCGGCGTCCGGGTCACCGACAACGGCCGTGGCTTCCCGGTCGACCTGCACCCGAAGCTCAAGAAGCCGGGTGTCGAGGTCGCGCTGACCGTGCTGCACGCGGGCGGCAAGTTCGACGGCAAGGCGTACGCGGTCTCCGGCGGTCTGCACGGCGTCGGCGTCTCCGTGGTGAACGCCCTCTCCACGAAGATGGCGGTGGAGATCCACAAGTCCGGCTTCGTCTGGCGGCAGCAGTACCACCACTCCAAGCCCACCGCGCTGGAGAAGGGCGAGAGCACCGACCGCACCGGCTCGGCGGTCTCCTTCTGGCCGGACCCGGACGTCTTCGAGACGGTCGACTTCGACTTCCAGACCATCTACCGCCGGCTGCAGGAGATGGCCTTCCTCACCCGCGGCCTCACCATCCACCTGCTCGACGAGCGGGTCCCGGAGGGCGAGGAGGGCAAGCTCCGCGAGGTCACCTTCCGCTACGACGGCGGCATCGCCGACTTCGTCCGGCACCTCAACGCGTCGAAGAACCCGATCCACAAGACGGTGGTCGAGTTCGGCGCCGAGGAGGAGGGCATGTCGCTCGAGATCGCCATGCAGTGGAACGAGTCGTACGGCGAGTCGGTCTACACCTTCGCCAACAACATCAACACCCACGAGGGCGGCACCCACGAGGAGGGCTTCCGGTCCGCGTTGACCAGCGTCGTCAACCGGTACGGCGCGGAGAAGAAGCTGCTCAAGGGCGACGAGAAGCTCTCCGGTGAGGACATCCGGGAGGGCCTGGCCGCGATCATCTCGGTGAAGCTGACCAACCCGCAGTTCGAGGGCCAGACCAAGACCAAGCTGGGCAACACCCCGGTGAAGAGCTTCGTGCAGCGGGTCTGCAACGACCGGCTGGTCGACTGGTTCGACCGGAACCCGGCCGAAGCCAAGATGATCATCCAGAAGGCGTCCCAGGCGGCCCGGGCCCGGATCGCCGCGCAGCAGGCGCGCAAGCTGGCCCGCCGCAAGTCGCTGCTGGAGTCCGGCTCGATGCCGGGCAAGCTGGCCGACTGCCAGTCCACCGACCCGCGCGAGTCCGAGGTCTTCATCGTCGAGGGCGACTCGGCCGGCGGCTCGGCCAAGCAGGGTCGGGACCCGCGTACCCAGGCCATCCTGCCGATCCGCGGCAAGATCCTGAACGTGGAGAAGGCCCGGATCGACCGGGTGCTGAAGAACAACGAGGTCCAGGCGCTGATCACCGCGTTGGGCACCGGCATCCACGACGACTTCGACATCGAGAAGCTGCGCTACCACAAGATCGTGCTGATGGCCGACGCGGACGTTGACGGCCAGCACATCCAGACGCTGCTGCTGACCCTGCTCTTCCGCTTCATGCGGCCACTGGTCGAGCTGGGCCACGTCTACCTGGCCGCCCCGCCGCTCTACAAGATCAAGTGGAACAAGAAGGGCGACGACGCCCAGTACGCGTACTCGGACCGGGAGCGGGACGGGCTGATCGCGCTGCGCCAGCAGAAGAAGCCCAACGCCAAGCCGGACGACATCCAGCGGTTCAAGGGTCTCGGCGAGATGAACTACCCCGAGCTGTGGGAGACCACGATGAACCCGGCCACCCGTACGCTGCGCCAGGTCACGCTCGACGACGCCGCCACCGCCGACGAACTCTTCAGCGTGCTGATGGGCGAGGACGTCGAGGCGCGCCGTTCGTTCATCCAGCGCAACGCCAAGGACGTGCGCTTCCTCGACATCTGACGGCTCGGGCGGGTCGGCCGGCGTTCACCGGCCGGCCTACCGGTCCACAGAGTTATCCACAGCTTGGCCGGTTTCCACAGCCGTTATCCACAGCACGAAAACGACTCTGAGTCTGATAAGGGTTAACAGTGACCGATACTCCCGAGTCCACCCCGAACGAGCCGGAGACCCCGGAGACACCCGCCGCGGTCGTGGCGCAGCACGACCGGATCGAGCCGGTCGGCCTCGAGGTCGAGATGCAGCGTTCGTACCTCGACTACGCGATGAGCGTCATCGTCGGGCGGGCGCTGCCGGACGTCCGGGACGGGCTCAAGCCGGTCCACCGCAAGATCCTTTACGCCATGTTCGACTCCGGTTACCGGCCGGACCGCGGCTACGTGAAGTGCTCCCGCGTCGTCGGCGACGTGATGGGTCAGTTCCACCCGCACGGCGACTCGGCGATCTACGACGCGCTGGTCCGGATGGCCCAGCCCTGGTCGCTGCGCTACCCGCTGGTCGACGGTAACGGCAACTTCGGCTCGCCGGGTAATGATCCGGCTGCGGCGATGCGTTATTGTCTGACAGCGGATGTCCGGATTCGTACCGCCGAGGGCAGCGTCCGGATCGGCGACGTCGTGCCGGACGCCGCGCCGAGCAGCGAGACGGACGTCGAGCTGAAGGTCCGCGACCGCAACGGCGATCTGGTCCGCGCCAGCAAGTTCTTCCACTCCGGCGAGCACCCGACGCTGCGGCTGCGCACCCGCGAGGGGTACGACCTGACCGGCACCCACAACCACCCGGTGCTCTGCCTGGTGGACATGGCCGGCGTGCCGACCCTGCTGTGGAAGCTGCTCGCCGAGATCTCGCCGGGCGACCGGGTGGTCCTCCAGCGCACCGTGCCGGACGAGATCGGCTACCCGATGCTCGAGCACGTCGAGGCGGCCGTGCTGGCCGGCGCGTTCGTCAGTGAGGGCTGGGTGTCCGAGGGACGGGCCGGCTTCAACAACGTGGACCGGGAGTTCTTCGTCCGGGTCCTCGCCGCCTACGACCTGGCTGTCGGCGGTCCGCGCTACGTCAGCGAGCGGGTGATCGCTTCCGGCAGCGTCCTGCACGAGCTCGACGTCCAGGATCTCACCGCGTTGCGGAAGAGCGTGCTCGGCGAGATGGTCGGTGCGCGTAGCGCCGCCAAGTTCGTACCCGAGTTCGTCTGGCAGGGGCCGGCGGCGGTCAAGCGGGCCTTCCTCCAGGCCCTGTTCGAGGGTGACGGCTCCTCCTCGCTGCTGCCGCGCAACACCATCCAGGTGTCCTACTCGACCCGCAGCGACCGGCTCGCCCGCGAGGTGCAGCAGCTCCTGCTGGAGTTCGGCGTGGTCAGCCGGCAGTGCCGCTACGACAACGGCGAGATCAAGGTCGTGGTGACCAACCGGCGTGACGCCCGGATCTTCGCCGCCCAGGTCGGCTTCCTCGGCCGCAAGCAGGCCAAGCTGGAGTCGGAGCTGGCGTCCGTCCCGGCGAGCAGCACGGCGCTCTCCAGCGACCACGTGCCGCTGGTGGGTGACTTCATCCGCGAGCACGGGGCGACCCGCTGGACCGAGCGGGACTGGCTGCGCCGGCACAACGTCGATCGGATCGAGCGCTGGGAGCGGGACCGGGACGAGATCGCCGCCCGGATCACCGAGGCCGAGGTGCTGGACGTGGTCGAGCCTCTCGTCGACGGCCGCTTCTACTACGCCGAGGTGGCAGGCGTCACGGACGCCGGGGTGCAGCCGGTCTACAGCATCCGGGTCGACACCGACGACCACTCCTTCGTCTCCGACGGTTTCGTCAGCCACAACACCGAGTGCAAGCTCGACCCGCTGGCGATGGAGATGCTGCGGGACATCGACGAGGACACCGTCGACCTGCAGGACAACTACGACGGTCGGGCCAAGGAGCCCACCATCCTGCCGTCCCGCATCCCCAACCTGCTGATCAACGGCTCCGAGGGCATCGCGGTCGGCATGGCCACCAAGATCCCGCCGCACAACCTGCGCGAGATCGGCGCGGCCGTGCAGTGGTGCCTGGAGAATCCGGAGGTCGACGAGGCGACCACCCTCGAAGCGCTGCTGGAGATCGTCAAGGGCCCCGACTTCCCGACCTACGGCCTGATCGTCGGCCAGTCCGGGATCCAGGACGCGTACCGGACCGGGCGCGGTTCGATCCGGATGCGGGCCGTGGTGGAGGTCGAGGAGGACAAGCGCGGCCGTCCCGCGCTCGTGGTCAGCGAGCTGCCGTACCAGGTCAACCCGGACAACCTGGCCGAGCGGATCGCCGAGCTGATCAAGGAGGGCAAGCTCGGCGGCATCGCCGACATCCGGGACGAGTCCTCCGGGCGTACCGGGATGCGGATCGTGCTCGTGCTCAAGCGCGACGCGGTCGCCAAGGTGGTGCTGAACAACCTCTACAAGCACACCCAGCTCCAGGAGACCTTCGGCGCCAACATGCTGGCGCTGGTCGACGGCGTGCCGCGCACGCTCAACCTGGCCCAGTTCATCCGCTACTACGTCGAGCACCAGATCGAGGTCATCCGCCGGCGGACCGCGTTCCGGCTGCGCAAGGCCGAGGAGCGGGCGCACATCCTGCGCGGTCTGGCCAAGGCGCTCGACGCCCTCGACGAGGTGATCGCCCTGATCCGGCGGTCACCCACCGTCGACGACGCCCGGCAGGGCCTGATCCGGCTGCTGGAGATCGACGAGATCCAGGCGACCGCGATCCTGGACATGCAGCTGCGCCGCCTGGCCGCCCTGGAGCGGCAGCGGATCCTCGACGACCTGGCCAAGCTCGAGATCGAGATCGCCGACCTCAAGGACATCCTCGCCAAGCCGGAGCGGCAGCGGCGGATCGTCTCCGAGGAGCTCGGCGAGATCGTCGCGAAGTGGGGCGACGACCGGCGGACGAAGATCGTGCCGTTCGACGGCGAGGTCTCGATGGAGGACCTCATCGCCCGCGAGGACGTGGTCGTCACCATCACCCGCACCGGGTACGCCAAGCGGACCAAGGTCGACCTCTACCGCTCCCAGCGGCGCGGCGGCAAGGGCGTCAGCGGCGCCACGCTGCGGCAGGACGACATCGTCAGCCACTTCTTCGTGTGCTCCACGCACGACTGGATGCTGTTCTTCACGAACAAGGGGCGGGTCTACCGGGCCAAGGCGTACGAGTTGCCGGAAGCCAGTAGGGTGGCCAAGGGCCAGCACGTGGCCAACCTGCTCGCCTTCCAGCCGGACGAGCAGATCGCGCAGATCATCGAAATCCCGAACTACCAGGTGGCGCCCTATCTGGTACTGGCCACGAAGAACGGCCTGGTGAAGAAGACCCGTCTCGAGGAGTTCGACTCCAACCGGTCCGGCGGCATCATCGCGATCAACCTGCGTGATGAGGACGAGCTCGTCGGTGCCGCCCTCGTGGCACCCACCGACGATCTGCTGATGGTCTCGAAGAACGCGCAGGCCATCCGGTTCAACGCCACGGACGAGGCGCTGCGGCCGATGGGGCGGGCCACCACGGGCGTGATCGGCATGCGATTCTCCGACGACGACGTCCTCCTCGCCATGGAGGTGGTTCGGGAGGGGATGGACGTTCTGGTGGCCACGAACGGGGGATACGCGAAACGCACCCCGATCGAGGAATACCCGGTCCAGGGCCGGGGAGGTAAGGGTGTGCTGACTGCGAAGATCACCGAGCGACGCGGTGGTCTGGTCGGCGCGGTCGTGATCGACCCGGAGGACGAGCTGTTCGCCATCACCAGCAACGGTGGCGTCATCCGGACTCCGGTGAAGCCTGTACGCCGTACGCGTGACCGGAACACAATGGGGGTCAAGCTGATGGACCTCCCGGACGGCGTGACTATCGTGGCGATTGCTCGCAATGCCGACGAGCCTGACGAACAGGACTAGTTGATGACGGAGACACAGGCGAAGTCGGGGAACAAGGGGACCTCGGCCACCCCGGTCGACGAGGAGGCCGCGAAGAGCGGCACAGCTGCGGCCGGCCGCGCTGCTGTGGGCCGGGCGACCGTCCCCGCCGATGCGCCTGCCCCGAAGTTCACCCGGGCCCCGGGCATGGCTCCGCCTCCGGACAAGCCCGGCGACGACGCGGCTGCGAGCGAGAAGACCGAGACATCGGCGGTCGAGGCGCCCACTTCCGCCGCCGCGCCGGTGGTGACCTCGGCGAG
This sequence comes from Micromonospora halophytica, assembly GCF_900090245.1. Classification (GTDB taxonomy): domain Bacteria; phylum Actinomycetota; class Actinomycetes; order Mycobacteriales; family Micromonosporaceae; genus Micromonospora; species Micromonospora halophytica. The sequence goes on along the minus strand of NZ_FMDN01000005.1, from coordinate 164,208 downwards.
GTCGAGCAACACCACCCAGCCGATCAAGACCGGTGCCGCCACGTCGCCGTCCAGCACCGGCACCCAGCCGAGGGTGGGCGGAGCCGCCAAGCCGTCGCCGGACGGTGCCCGTCCGACCGGCACGGCCCGTCCCAACGGGGGCGGCCTGCCGCCGGGGATCGGCAACGCGGCCGCCGTCGGTGCCGCCCGGGTGGGTGACGCGGTACGCGCCGCGCGTACCTCGGTCAGTTCGGCCGCCTCGCGCGGGCCGCGTCGGGCCCGGCTGAACCTCAAGCGGATCGACCCGTGGTCCGTGATGAAGTTCGCCTTCGCCGTCTCCGTGGTGCTCTTCATCGTGGTGGTCGTCGCCACCTCGGTGCTCTACCTCGCCCTGGACGCCATGGGCGTGTTCCAGAGCGTCAACGACAGCCTGACCGACCTGGTCAACGCCGGCGGGCAGAGCGGCGGTGGCTTCCAGATCACCGCGAAGGGCGTGATCCTCAGCTCGGCGCTGATCGGCCTGGTCAACGTCGTCCTGTTCACCGCGCTCGCCACGCTCGGCGCGTTCGTCTACAACGTCTGCGCCGACCTGGTCGGCGGGATCGAGCTGACGCTCGCCGAGCGCGACTGATCTTCCGTACGTCCTACGCCGGGGCACCGCTTCCGCGGTGCCCCGGCGTTCGCGTGTCGTCGGCTTTTCGGCTCCGACCGGCCCTGGGGCTCGGCTGGTCCGCCCCCCGGGCGATCCGGGCGTCCGTGATCCGGCTTGATCGACTCCGTTGCGCCAACATGGCGGTGTCGTGGCGCCCTGGATACCGCCATGTCGCCGCAACGGAGTCGATCTCCACGGTCGACGCACCGGAAAAGCGGTCCCCGTCGAGCGGCCGGCCCGGGTACGGTCGAGGTGGCACGAGCGCCACGAGGACCCCGATTTGGGGCCGGACGCGGCAATGGGTTAACCTTGCTCGTCGCCACGCGGGGCTATAGCTCAGTCGGTTAGAGCGCAGAGCTGATAACTCTGAGGTCGCTGGTTCGATTCCAGCTAGCCCCACCGCACACCCGTTCCGACGGCAGTCGAGCGCGAAGGGGCGCCCCATGTTCAAGAAGCTTCTGATCCTGGCCGGCGTCGTCGCCGTGGCTGCCGTCGTCGCTCAGAAGATCAAGGCTTCGAACGACGAGCGCGCTCTGTGGCACGAGGCCACCACCTCGCCCGACCTGCGCTGACCTGCTCGTCACCGGCAGCACCGGCGGTTCTGACCGCCATCCGGGGCCCTAGCTCAACTGGCAGAGCACTGCCTTTGCAAGGCAGGGGTTAGGGGTTCGAGTCCCCTGGGCTCCACCAGCACGAACACCGGTTGATCTCGGTTGCGAGTACAGCCATCCGTACAGCCAAGCGGTCCGTTGATGCCTACAGCCACCGCATGTCACCGTCTTCGAACTCGTAGACGTAGGCGGTCCGGTAGCTGGGACGATCGAACAGCTCAGCTTCTCCGGTGAAGACCGCGACGAGGGCATCGCTGCCACGCCACCAGGCGTCCGCTAGGCCAGCTGTCTCGGGTACGGGCTCCATGCTTCTGAGGTCGATTTCAGCGACGGAATCGCCGGACAGCTTCGTGATCCTGCTTGCCAGACTCGCGGCAGAGTAGGCCAAGGCGAGCGACTCGATCCAACCCTCAACCGTGGCGTGCAGGGCAACCCACTTTTCGGAAGCAAGGCCGAAGTGGCCACCAGGATCGTTCGGGAGTCAGTGCACGCCGCTCAGCCCGACCGCGGGCCGGAGGCTTGGCCGCCCTTGGCGACGTTGCGTGGGACCAGATCCATTCGCTCAGCATCGGCCAGGGCGATGCGCAGCACGGCGTGAACCTTGATGATGCTGGCCGGCGCGAGCCTGCCTCGCAGCCCGGTAAGGAACCGCTGTACCTCCCGAGGCGTCAGCCGATCGAGCTTTACCCGGCCCAGCCCCGGCACCGGATGCTTGGTCACCGCCAGGCGGTAACGCACCAGCGTTGACGGCCGCGTGCCGTCGTGCGCCTTCACGTCCTGCAGCCACTCGGTCAACCAGGCTTCCACCGTCCGAGGCTGCGCGGTGAGGTCGACACCAAGCTGGAGTTGGTGCCGCAGCTCGTCGCGCTTCCGGACCGCCTCAGCCTCGCTCTTGGCGTAGACGCACATTCGCTTCCGCTTCCCGTCGATCCACCCTAGGTCGACTACGGCCGCCCAGACTTCCGGGCGCTGCATGGGCGCGACGACGCCGGCCGGTCATGCAGCGAACTCCTCAGTTGCCGAAAGGAACTCACCAATCGCGGACAGCGGAATGAGCCGAGCGCGACCCGCCTTGATCGACCGCAGCCGACCCGACCGCATCAGCACGTACACGGTGTCCCGGCACACGCCCAGCAGCGCGGCGGCCTCAGCCGACGAACGCTCTTCCAGAACCACGTCCTACTCAATGGCTTGGCCTGTAGCGAGCGGCAGGCCGCAGCCATCGTCAACGCATGGGACCAAGTGATCGCAACGTTGCCCGACGAGGAGGATCCCAGCATGGAGTAGTGGGGCGCTGCGTCGGAATGATCGGTGCCCGTCGTCGCTTTGTCGGGCAATCCTGAGACCGCCCCTGAAGCTTGGCTAGCACCCGCGACAGCCCGGCCTTCAAGTCGCCGCCGTCTCACCGCACGAACTTCGCGCCCCAGCGGGCTGCTTGACACCAGGTCGATGTTTAGATTACCGCGCGTCGCGCGAAAAGGTTCAACTTTACGGATTCGCAGGGTTTCTGTCGGGACTCTCTTATCGCGGCTCGGAGACGCCTGCGGGTGGAACCGGTGGGGCTGGGTCGACGTTGTCGCGATCGCCAGGCCCGTCGTGAGCTGGGGCACCTGGAACGGCACGAGTCTGCCCGTCGCGGTTCCTGATGTTTATAGCCACCCCAGTCACGTCGGCGAGCTTGACTGGGCCGATGGATCGGGAGTCATTTGCCTGCGGTCGGTTGTCGCCGAGGACGAAGATCATATGAGCCGGCACGGTGCTGGTGGGGAATGGGTCGGTGACGGTCGTCCCGAGGTAGTCCTCGGGCATAGTCACCCCGTTGACGGCAATTGCCTCACACCGGCCGGTAGCATCGGCGGGGCAACCGATGGTGTCACCGGCGAGGGCGACCACCCGCATGATGGAGTCGTACTCGTGACCGTTGTCGACGAGGCGCACGACGACAACGTCGCCTCGGGCAGGCGACAGGTTCTTACTAAAAACGACGCGTTCACCCATGCGCACCGTGGATTCCATGTTCGTGCTGGGCTGAGTGAGAGTGAAGTACTCAGCCTGACCGAGCAGGGTAGCCGCCGCTAGCGTGGCCAGGACCACGAAGCCGCCGCCCACGCTGGCCGCAGCAGTGCCCAATCGCCGTGTGCGCCGGTGACTGCGGGCGAGGTCCAGGATCGACCGGGCCAGGCCGGGGCGGGCGTGTATAGCCGGCTCAGCCGCTGTTGCCAGCCTTCGCAATTCCTCGGCTGCATCGTCGAGGCTAGGAAGAATCTTGTTCATCGCGCCGTCTCCTCTACAGAGGTGGGGGTGGGCACCAGAGCGGCGCGGACCTTTTGCAGTCCGCGGGCGAGATTGCTCTTGACAGTCCCCAGCGAACACTTCATGACCGCGGCCGTCTCAGCCTCGCTCAATCCATCGATGACGCGCAGCACCACCGTGACGCGCTGTCTCGGGGGAAGCACAGCAAGGATCTGGTCGAGATGTGTTCGGGCCGCAATCGCCTCAGCATGATCTGACCCGATCTTCGATAGGTCCGGGTTGGTCCTCGTCGGGACGGGAACGAGATGCCGACGCCGACCACGATCCTTTGCAAGATTGACGAGCGCGGCGCGAACATATGCCTCCGGGGCGTCCAGCTGCCTCGACCAGTGTCTGGTAAGCCGGAGCAGGGCCGTCTGCAGGACATCCTCGGCCTCACCGGCGTCTGGCACGAGCAGCCGCGCGAACCGCAGCAGTCGATCACCGTGGACTTGCACGAACTCAGTGAAGGCCTGCTCTTCTGAGGGAGTCACACCTACCAGAACGCGATCAGTTCCACAGGCGTTGCATGCCCTGGCTCTCGATCTTTCCCCAGATCACTACCGATGCCAAGCCATGCACCGATCAGGGGTTGTACAGCCATCCGTATAGCCAAGCCAGCCGACCGGCCCCGGTCATGAGCGGACGCGAGCCGACAGGACGAGCAGGTCATCGGCAGGAGCCGACGCCGGCCGACAAACCGCGCGATCTGGGCCTTGGTCGGCTTGGAGCGTGGCGATGCCGAGATGGCGGTGCGGTCGAGGACGCCGCCGATCAGCGGTAGCCACTTGCCGAGCGTCATGAGGCCGTCACAGGCACCTGATCACGGATTCGACCACGGTGAATAGATCGATGAAGCCGAGCCGGCTTGGACACGCAACGCCGAACGTTGCGCGCCCAAGCCGAGCCGGGCACGATCGGTGCCGGCGGAAGGTGGCACGGATGAGGTCTCGGCGGATCACCCGTACCTCGGTGGTGTGCGCCGGCCTGCTGACGGTCCTGGTCACCGGCTTCTTCTGGATGGGTGCGGTCGAGGCGTACCGGAAGGCCGTCGGCCTGCGTGACCACGGCCTGGTGGTGACCGCCACCGTGCGCGAGGTGCACCGGCTCGGGGACGACAGCTACGTCCGGGTGTGGTTCACGACGACCGACGGCACGGTCGTGGAGGCCGACGTGCACGACTTCCGGGTTGATCCGGAGCCCGTCGAGGGGCAGACGATGCGGGTCCGCTACGCCGCCACCGACCCCGTGGACCATGTCCAGGACGCCCGCCAGCGCCCCGACTTCGTGGACGTCTGGCTGCGGGCGATCGGCGGTGCGGCCCTGCTGACCTTCGGGACCGTCGTGGTGACGTGGTCATGGGCGATGGTCGGCGAGGTCTGGCCGTGACGGCGCTGCGGCCGAGCCGCGTCCCCCGGCTGGCCGGGCTGGGCGCGCTGTTCGCGGGGTCGCCCGGGCAGCGGTGGCGCGCGGCGGGACCGGCATCCCGGGATCGCCCGGCCGACGACCGGGGGACGTCGGAGGCACGTTAGCGTCGGGGCGTGAGCACCGGATCCCCACGCGTCCTGCCCGCCGAGACCGGCATCGCCGAGGCCGCCGCCGTCCTGCGCGACGGCGGGCTGGTGGCGTTCCCCACCGAGACCGTCTACGGGCTCGGCGCGAACGCGCTCGACGCGCGGGCCGCCGCGCGGATCTTCGAGGCGAAGGCCAGGCCCAGCTTCGACCCGCTGATCACCCACCTGGCCGACGCCGCCGACCTGGAGAAGCTGGTCGGGCCGGTGCCGCCGGCGGTCGCCGCGCTGGCCGAGCGGTTCTGGCCGGGGCCGTTGACGCTGATCGTGGACCGGCCGGCGGAGATTCCGCCGATCGTCACCTCGGGGCTGGACACCATGGCGGTGCGGGTGCCGGACGAGCCGTGGGCGCGGGCGCTGATCCGGACCGCCGGGGTGCCGGTGGCCGCGCCCAGCGCCAACCGGTTCGGGCAGCTCAGCCCGACCCGGGCCGAGCATGTGGTGAGAGGGCTCGGCGGGGCGGTCGACGTGGTCCTCGACGGTGGGCCCACCCGGTGCGGCATCGAGTCGACCATCGTGGACGCGCGCGGCGCCCAGCCGGTGGTGCTGCGGCTCGGTGCGCTCGCCCTGGAGGACCTGGTGGAGGCGGTGGGGCCGGTGACCGTACGCCCGGGTAGTTCGGGGCAGCCGGTGGCGCCGGGCACGCTGGCGGCGCACTACGCGCCGCGTACCCCTTTGCGGGTGGTGGCGGGCGCGCGGCCGGCGGTCGGCGACGGTGTCCGGCGCGGCTTCCTGGCCTTCCGGGAGTCGCCGGCCGACGGGTACGTGGCGGTGGAGGTGCTCTCGCCCGCCGGGGACGTGACGGAGGCCGCGGCCCGGCTCTTCGACGCCCTGCACCGGCTCGACGCGGCGGGGGTGACCGAGATCCTCGCCGAGGCGGCCCCGGAGGAGGGTGTGGGGCGGGCGATCAACGACCGGCTGCGCCGCGCCGCCGCCACCTGGGACGCCGCCGGCTGACGGTCACGTGCATGGCCCGACGACCCGGGGGTACGGATTCAGACAACGACCCCCCGGAAAGTGAGGTGTGATCATGCCGAACGCACGCGACATCATGACCGCCGACGTGACCTGCGTCCGCGAACACGACGACCTGCGCGCCGCCGCCAGGCGGATGGCCGAGCTGGGTGTGGGTTCGCTGCCCATCTGCGGCGACGACAACCGCCTCAAGGGCATGCTGACCGACCGCGACATCGTGGTGAAGGTCCTGGCCCAGGGGAAGGACCCGGCAAACGTGACCGCCGGTGAGCTGGCCCAGGGCGAGGCCGTGACCATCGGCGCGGACGACGACGCCACCGAGATCCTGCGCACCATGGGCGAGCACCAGGTACGCCGGCTGCCGGTGATCGACGGGCACGAGCTCGTCGGGATCGTGGCGGTGGCCGACGTGGCCCGGTCGTTGCCGGAGCGCCCGGTGGGCGACCTGATCGAGGCCATCTCCGAGCGGGCCTGACCCCGTCGCACCGTCGATCGCCGCCCTCCGGTTCCGGCCGGAGGGCGGCGACGTCACCTCAGCCCGTTCCGTCTCCGTCCTCGGTCCGTACCCCCGGATCGGCGTGCGGACCCGCCGGTGGGGCGACTCCCGGCGGCGGCGGGAGACGGTCGACGAGCCGGGTCAGCGCGCCGTTGGCGAAGGTCGCGCCGAGCGCCGACCCGGTGGCGATGCCCCAGCCGACCGGACCGAGTGGGGTGCAGCCGAAGAACTGGCTCACCCCGGGGGTCTGCACCACGGCGGCCAGCACGCCGAGCGACACGGCGGTGGAGGCGAGCACCGTCGGACTGGTCCCGCCGGCCAGCACCGTCTGGCCGAGCTGGGTGCCGACCAGCGACACCAGCGCCACCGTGCCGGCCCGGCGCTCCCGCCCGCCGGTGTAGCGGGACAGCGTCCAGCCGGCCGTCGCGCCGAGCGTGGTGGCCGCCGCGCGCAGGCCGATCTCCCTGGTCATTGTTCCACCGAGCGAGGTGTCCGGGCCTTCCCGGAGCAGCCCGTCGGCATGGTCGCCGCCGGGCGGCCGGACCGCGATGGCCAGCGCCGGTGCCAGGTCGGTGAGCAGATTGACCAGGAGGAGTTGGCGACCGTTCAGCGCGGAACGACCGGTCGTCGCGGCGGTCAGCACGCTGAACGCGATCTCGCCGAGGTTGCCGCCGACCAGGATGCTCAGCGCGTGGCGTACCGAGGACCACATCGCCCGCCCCTCGACCAGGGTGGCGATGATGGTCTCCAGCCGGTCGTCGGTGACCACCAGGTCGGCGGCGGCCCGCGCGGCGGGGGTGCCCCGTTGGCCGAGGGCGATGCCGACGTCGGCCAGCCGGATCGCCGGCGCGTCGTTGGCGCCGTCCCCGGTCATCGCCACGGTCCGGCCGCACTTCTGCAACGCCTGGATGAGTCGGACCTTGTGCGCCGGGGTGCAGCGGGCCACCACGTCCGTGCAGGCCAGCCGGTCGGCCAGTGCCTCGTCGTCGAGCTGGTCCAGTTCGGTGGCGGTGACCACCCGCTGTCCCTCGTGGTCAGGGCTGATGATCGAGGCGATCGCCTCGGCGGTGGCCGGATGGTCCCCGGTGATCATGATGGTGTGCACGCCGGCCTGCCGGATCCGGTGTACCGCGGGGGCGGCGGACTCGCGTACCCCGTCGGCGAGCGCGACGAAGCCGACGAAGACCAGGCCGTGCACCTCCTCGTCGGTCACCTGCTCGGCGTCCACCCGGCACTCGGCGACGGCGAGGATCCGGTGTCCCGCCCCGGCCCGGTCGGCGAGCATGGCGTGCAGCCCGTCCCGGCCCTCGTCGTCGAGCGGCTCGTCCGGCCCGTCCGGCGTACGCCACGCGCTGCACCGGGGCAGCACGGTCTCCGGCGCCCCCTTCACGCTCAGCAGTAGCCGCTTCCCGGCCCGCCCGATGGTCGCGTGGTAGCCCCGGGACGGCTCGAACGGCAGCCCACCGACCGCCTGCCAGCCGTCCGCGCCGGTCTGCTCGGTCACGCCGGCGTCCCGGGCGCCGTACCGGACGGCCCGGTCGGTGTGCTGCGGCAGCTCCTCCGGATCCTGCGCGTACGGGGTGGCGCGCAGCGCGACCGCGAGGGTGCGGCGCAGCCCGTCGTCGAGCTGGTCCACCGGGGCGTACCGGTCGTCGTCGCCGACCCCGGCCAGCATCAGTTTTCCCTCGGTGAGGGTGCCGGTCTTGTCGAAGCAGAGCACGTCCACCCGGCCCAGGGCCTCGATGGTGCGCGGGTTGCGGACCAGCGCGCCGTGCTCGGCGAGCCGCCGGGCCGCCGCCAGCTGGGCGGCGCTGACCAGGAACGGCAGCCCTTCCGGCACCGACGCCACGGCCAGGTTCGCGGCGGTCGCCGCCGTCTCCGCCAGCGGTACGCCCCGCAGCAGCCCCGCCCCGGCGACCGCGATCGCCGAGCCCGCCGCCAGTGGCACGGCCGCGCTGGTCAGCCGGCCGAGCCGGGCCTCCACCCCGCTGGCGGGGGGCGCCTGCCGGGCCAGGGCCAGACTGCGACCGGACTCGGTGTCGGCGCCGACCGCCACCACCACGGCGGTGCCGTGACCGGCCGCCACGGTGGTGCCCTCGTAGAGCATCGAGTGCCGGTCGGCGACGGCGGCGGCGACCACCGGCTCGGCGGACTTCGCCACCGGCAGTGACTCCCCGGTCAGCGACGACTCGTCGGTCTCCAGCCCGTCGGCGGTCAGCACCCGGCAGTCGGCCGGCACCGCGTCGCCCGGCCCGAGGACGATCACGTCGCCGGGCACCAGTTCCTCGGCGGCGATCACCTGTTCGCCGCCGTCCCGGCGCACCTGGGCGGTGACCGCCGAGCGGGACAGCAGTTCGGCCAGGGCCCGTTCGGTGTTGCGCTGGTGTACCGCCCCGGCCAGCGCCGACCCGCCCACCACCCCGCCCACCAGGGCGGCGTCGACCAGGGATCCGAACGCGGCGGAGAGTACGGCCCCGGCGGCCAGCACCGGGGTGAGCGGGTTGGCCAGTTCGTCGACGAAGGCGCGCAGCAGGCCGCCTGTGCGGGGCGTACCGGTGACGTCGTCGCCCCGCCGGCGGCGGGCCTCGGTGTCGGTGAGCCCTTCCGGGGTGCTGTCGAGCTGGCGCAGCACCGTCTCTGCCGGCATCAGGTGCCAGGCGGTGCTGACCGGGGCGGGGGTGCCGGTCGGGTCGGGCAGCCGGTGCGCCCGCCACACGCCGTGCGCGAAGGCGAGCGCCGCCGCGCCGTTCACCGCGGCGAGGGTACGGGCGGGCAGCCGTTCGGGGTCGGCGGTGAACGCGCCGAGCGCGCCGAGGCCGGTGCCGGCCATGGCGATACGGAGGTTCTGCCGGGTCATCCGCCGGGCCGTGCCGACCGCCTCGATCATCAGCGCCGGGATCCGCAGGTCGGTGCCGACCAGCAGGTGGGCCCCCCAGGGCGGCAGATCTTCCGGGGCGGCCATGCCGAGGCCGCAGTCGGACGCGGCGAGCGCCGCCCGGTCCCCGGAGACCAGCATCACCACCGCGCCGTCGCGTTGCAGGACGCGCACCGAGTCGGCCAGGTGTGCCCCGCCGGGCAGGACGGCGTCGGCGAAGCCGTACCGCTGCGGGTCGTCGTCGGCCACCACCAGCCGCAGGCCGGCCTGCCGGGCGGCGGTGGGAAGCGCGTCGACGCCGGGCGCGGGTTCCGGCTCCACCCGGATGACCGCGGCCAGGGTGCCGTGGTGGGCCAGGCCGAGGAGCAGGCCGCCGCCGTCGCGCAACCGGCGGCTGTCCGGGGTGTCGCCCGGATCGTCGGCGTCGAGTCCGGGTAGCGGCCCGAGCCGCCAGCCGTCGGAGTCCCGGGCGGCGTCCGGGTGGTCGGGGTCGAAGAGCGCGAACGCCCGGGCGGCCACCTCACCGGTGTCCTGGTCGACCAGCGGGGCCAGGTCCGCCAGCACGCCTCGCTCCGAGCCGAGCACGGCGGAGTCCAGCACGACCGTGTCGATCCGGTCGAGTTCCCGCAGCACACTGCGGTCCATCGCGATCACGCCGCGCCGGGCCAGGATCCGGCCGAGTTGCGCGGCGTAGCCCTCCCGGCCGCTGCCGGGGGCCTTGGGCAGCGAGGCCAGGCCCAGCGCGGCGGCTCGCTTGCGGCCGACGACCGGGAGCGCCGCTGCGGCGGCGGCCGCGCCGGTGCCGAGTGCCGAGGTGACGTACCGCTCGGCCGGGCCGTCCGGCTTGGGGCGGGGCCGTTCGGTCGTGGGGGAGCGCGCGGCGGCCCGTTCCGGGTCCCCGGTCAGCCTCGGCTCGGCCTTGTTCCAGGTCGAGAGCTGGGCCCGGGCCTCGCCCCACTGGACGATCCGCTGCGCGCCGTCCAGCGCGATCCCCGCCCAGCCTCCGGTGAGGCCCTGCACGACCGCCTCGGCGAGCGGGAACAGCACGTCGGCGCGCGGGTCGGCGCGCAGCCCCCGGTCGGCGAGGGCGTGCAGCTTCGGGTGCAGGTCGATGGCGGCGAGCAGGCCGGACACTTCGCCGGGGACCGGGGTGAAGGGCAGGATCCGGGTGGCCGCCGAGATGGTCAGGCCGAGCGCGTCCGAGACGAGCGCGCCGAGGGTCCGGGGCGTCCGCGGACCCTCCTCGGGCGGGTGCGGTGGCGGGACGTCCGGGTCCGGCTCGTGCGGGCAGACCCGCTCGGTGCGGGCCACCGTGGCGATCAGGTCGCGCAGGTTCGGCCGCGGCTCCTCGACGGCCACCACCACCCGGCCGGAGGGGGCGTTCACCCGGGCCCAGGCCACCCCGGGCATCCGTTCCAGCGCCTGTTCGACCTGGTAGGCCAGCCGGTCGCCGCCGTCCTGGCAGACGCCGTGCACCTCGATGTGGTGCCGTCCGTCGCGGGACCACACCCGGCGCTTGGTCAGACCGGCCGCGCGGACCAGCCGGGAGGCGGCCGCGCCGACGGTACGGGACGCGTCGGCGACCAGCGGTGGCACGGGCGGTGCCGGCACCGGCGGGAGCACCCGGCCGGCGAGCCGGCCCAGCGTCGTCATCGAGCGGTACGGCCGAGTCGCCGGCCCCGCTCCTCGCCGCCCACGCCGCCGCTCCTGCCGTACGCCATCTCGCCTCCCGCGCTCGTCAGGCGGCCTGGCTTCCCGTACCGACGCCCCTTATGCCGCCGGTACGGGGGAAGTTTTCCGCCGCTGATGGGCGTCCGGTGTCCGTCACACGTTCTACCGCCTCCCGAGGTCCGGGCAAGATGCCCTGACAGAGAGTGACCGGCGTGCGGGGTCCGTTGCATTGGTTCGTACGCTTTGCTCTGCACCCATGGACGCGCCGGCAACGATGCGTGATGGTGACGCTCGTCCGTAATCGGGTTGCCTCCGCCGATCGTGCTGGTCAGAGCGCTGTCGCGTCCATGGGTGCAGAGCAAAGGGCGGATCGAGGGTGGCTGGGGTCAGCTCACTTGACCACCCGGGGTGACCATGAGCTCCGCTCACCATGAGTGACGGGCGACGTGAGGGAGCGACGGCCGGGCCGGCTGGTGAGTTGACCTCAACCCGGATTGAGGTCGCAGGCTGAGCCAATGCTGATCGAACTGCTCCGGTCCGAGGCAGGCCGGGCCACGAAGCCCCGCCACCGGTTCGAGTTGGGCCCGGCCAGGACGCCCCGCCACCTGCCCCGGCCGGCAGGATCGGCGACGCAGACCCGTACCGGCCGGTGGGGTGCCCCGGCGGCCGGTCGATGACGGCGACGGTCGAGGCGGCCACCCCGGTCGCCCGCCTGTACGACCCGCGCCTGCGCGCGATGACCGTGGGCATCGTCGCCCTGGTGTCCCTGCTGGCCTTCGAGGCGCTGGCCGTGGGCACCGCGATGCCCACGGTCGCCCGGGCGCTCGACGGCCTCTCCCTCTACGCGCTCGCCTTCGGCGGGCCGTTCGCCGTCGGGGTGCTCGCCATGGTGCTCTCCGGCATCTGGTCCGACGCCCGAGGGCCGCGCGCACCGATGTGGGCCGGCGTCGGACTGTTCGTGGTCGGGCTGCTGCTGGCCGGCAGCGCCACCGCGATGGGGCAGCTCGTCGTCGGGCGGGCGGTGCAGGGCCTCGGCTCGGGGCTGCTCTCGGTCGCCCTCTACGTCGTGGTGGGCCAGGCGTACCCGGAGGAGCTGCGTCGGAAGGTGTTCGCCGCGTTCGCCGCCGCCTGGGTCGTACCGTCACTTGTCGGTCCGGCGGTGGCCGGGCTGATCGTCGAGCACCTGGGCTGGCGGTGGGTCTTCCTCGCCGTACCGGCGGTGGCGGTGCCGGCGGCGCTGCTGGTCCAGCCCGGCCTGCGGTCGCTGCGCGCGCCGGGGGCCGCCGGGTTGCCCGCCGGGGCGCTGACCCGGATCGGCTGGGCGGCCGGGGCGGGGGTGAGCGCCGCACTGCTGCACCACGGGGGGCAGCAGCGCGGCGCGTCCGCCGTACCGTTGGTGTTGGTCGCGCTGGTCGGCCTGGCAGTCTGCGCACCCCGGCTGCTGCCGGCCGGTTTCCTGCGCGCGGCCCGCGGCCTGCCCACGGTGATCGGGCTGCGCGGGCTCGCCTCGGCAGCGTTCGTCGGGGCCGAGGTGGTGATCCCGCTGATGCTCTCCCGGGAACGGGGCTTCACGCCGACCGCCGCCGGTCTGGTGCTCACCGTCGGTGCGCTGGCCTGGTCGGCAGGTTCCTGGTTGCAGGGTCGGCTGCCGGCGCCGCGCTCGTCCGCGACATTGCCCCGCGCCGGGCTGGCCTGCATCACCCTCGGCACGACCACGGTCGCCCTGACGGTGTGGCCGGCGGTGCCGGTGGCGGTCGGGGTGCTCGGCTGGGCGGTGGCCGGCGCCGGGATGGGTCTGCTCTACCCGTCGTTGTCGGTGCTGACCCTGGAGCTGTCCGCCCCCGACGAGCAGGGGCGCAACAGTTCGTCGCTGCAACTGGGCGACTCGCTCTTCGCCGCCACCGTGCTGGCGCTCACCGGTGCGGTACTCGCGGCCGGCGCCGCCCCCGGGCCGGCGGACTACGCGGGGACACTCGGCGTCGCCGCGGCCTGCGCGCTGCTCGGCCTCCTCCTGGCCCACCGGGTCACCCCCTCCCGCTGACCCGTCCGGGCGGGATCGGCGATCGGGCGTGGCGGGGTGGGTCGGGCGGCCAGGATGGGGAGGCGATGGGCTTCCCTGGCGATCCTGCCGGCGGCCGTGGTCGTTCCGGTCGCCGTGGCCGCGCGGGCCGCCCCGGTCCGGGTGTGCGGATCGGCGGCCGACCTGCCGACGTGACGTCACGATCGGGCCGGCCGTCCCGTCGACCCGGCGACAGGGAGGAGTCGACATGAAGGTTCTGGTCACCGGAGCGGGCGGCACTCTGGGGCGGGCGGTGCTGCCCCGGCTGCGCGCCGACGGGTTCGACGTGCGGGCGACGAGCCGGCGTCCCCGGCACGACCCGGGAGCGGACTGGGCGGTGGTGGACCTGGCCAGCGGGGCCGGGCTGGACGAGGCGGTGGCCGGCGTGGACGCCGTGCTGCACCTGGCGTCGTTGCCGAACAGCCGGCACACCCACCGGGTGGATGTGCTCGGCACCCGCCGGCTGGCGCTCGCCGCCGGCCGGGCCGGCGTCGGTCACCTGGTGTACGTCTCGATCGTCGGCGTCGACCGGGTTTCACTTCCCTACTACCGGCACAAGCTGGCGGCGGAGCAGGTGGTGAGCGCCGGCCCGGTGCCGTGGACGGTGCTGCGGGCCACCCAGTTCCCGCCGTTCCTGGACCGGCTGCTGCGGGCGTCGAGCCGGCTCGGGCCGGTGATCGGCGACCCGGCGGTGCTCGCTCAGCCCGTCGACCAGCACGAGGTGGCGGGCCGGCTCGCCGAACGGCTCGCCGTCGGCCCGCTGAGCGGCATCGAGGAGTACGCCGGTCCGCAGGTGCTCCGCTTCGACGAGGCGGTACGCGCCTGGCAGTCGGCGCGTGGCTCGCGCCGCCCGCTGCTGCCGGTCCGGTTCCCCGGCCGGCTCGGCCGGGCGCTGCGGGAGGGCGGGCTCACCACCACCGCCTCCCCGACCGGTACGCGCACCTGGGCGGATCACCTCGATGACACGTACGGGCGAATCGGCGCAAGATGAGGCCGCCACTCGTTCACGTTCGTCCTACCGTGACGCCATGTTCACCCTCGTCGCCACCGTGATCCTGTACGTCTTCGGTTTCGTCTTCCTCTACGGCGTGATCCGGCTCGCCGTCCGGCACGGCATGGAGGACCTGGAGGCGCGGCGCCCACAGGTGCTCCGGACCGCGCAGAGCACCTCCGACGACGACGCCGCCTTCATGCGGCAGAACGCCTTCCTCGGCGGCAACTGACCCCGTCACCGCCCGCGTGCTGGCCACCAGCCGCGCCGACGTCAACGGCGCCGTCCGTGGGACGCTGCGTTTCATGTGAAACAGTCCCGACATCGGTCCTTACCGCCAGGGGGTCAGGCCGCCTCGCGGCGGTCCGCCTCCTGAAGCGCGGCGAGCAGCGTCTCCGGTTCCTGCGCGCCGGTCACCGCGTACCTGCCGGCCAGCACGAAGGTCGGCACGCTGCGCACGCCGAGCTGGTGGGCGGTGGCCAGGTCGGCGGCGACCTCACGTCGGCCGAGGTTCGACTCCAGGTGCTCCCGGGTCTCGGTCTCGTCGAGGCCGACGGAGACGGCGAGCGCGACCAGGGTGTCCCGCGAGCCGACGTCCACGCCATCGGTGAAGTGCGCCCGGTAGAGCGCCTCGACGACCTCCCCGGACCGGCCGCGCTCGGTGGCGAACCGGACCAGGCGGTGCGCCTCGAACGTGTTGGCCTGCACCGCACGGTCGAAGCGCATCTCCAGCCCCACACCGGCCGCGACCTGCGTCACCTGGGCGGCCATCGCCTCGGCACGCTCCCGACCGCCGAACTTGTCGGCCAGCGCGTCGACCAGCGGACGCGGCTCGCTGACCGGCGTCGGGTCGAGCTGGAACGGCCGGTACGTGACGGTCACGTCTCCGTCGTACGACGCAAGCGCCTGCTCCAGCCGGCGCTTGCCGATCCAGCACCAGGGGCAGACCACGTCGGCGTAGATCTCGATCTCCATGATCGAGGTGAACGCCCAGCTCAGGACGCTTGTTCCCGAACCTGGCGCTTGAGTCGGGCGAGGATCGCGGTGCCACCGCGTACGCGCAGCGGGCTGATCGCCTGGGCCAGCCCCATCCGCTGGTAGAGGTCGTCCGGCACGGCCAGCACCTCGTCGGCGCTCGCCCCGGTCAGCCCTTCGGCGAGGATGCCGGCGAAGGCGCGGGTGGTCGGCGCCTCCGGTGGGCAGTCGAAGACGGTGCTCACCGTGCGGTCCGGCTCGACGGTCGCGCGGAGGAAGAAGGCGGTCTGGCATTCGGGGACCTGCTCCAGGTCCTCCCGGTCCGTGCCGGCCGGCAGTGGCGGGATGACGTCGGCGTACTCGAGCAGCAGCTCGAGTACCAGGTCCTTCGGCGCGGCGGCGAACTCCTCGACGATCTCGGCCAGCTTCGTCGGCATCTCGGGCATCCCGCCAGGCTACCGCCGTCCGCGCCGACCACCGACCCGGTCCGTCCCGCCACCGACCGCGACGCCGGCCGGCACGCCGGCAAGTCGGCCCACCACCGACGGGACGCCGGCCGGCCACCGGGCCCGGAGTACGCGGACGAGTCGGCCCGGCATCCCACCGAGGAGGGGTGCCGGGCCGTTGTCGTGGTCCCCGCCGGATCGGCGGGGGCGGCGCAGGTCTCAGGCGCTCGGGGACGCCTCGCTGATGTCGGCGAGGGCCGAGGTGGGATCGAGCTGCATGGCCAGGTCGCCCAGGGAGACGATGCCGACCAGCTTGCGGTCGTTGTCGCAGACCAGCACCCGCCGGATGTTGCGTTCACGCATCAGCGAGGCGGCCTCGGCGGCGGTGCAGTGCTGCTCGATCATCACCACCTCGCGGGTGATGATCGAGCCGATGGTGGTGGTGCCCGGGTCGCTCCGCTCGGCCACCGCGCGTACCACGATGTCGCGGTCGGTCAGCATGCCCGCGAGGGTGGCGCCGTCGGTGACCACCACGTCGCCGATGTCCGCCTCCTTCATCACCCGGGCCGCCTCGTCCAGGGGCGTCTCCGCCGGCAGGTAGACCACCTGTTTCGTCATCACGTCGCTGACCCGGTACATGAGAGCCTCCACAACACCTCGGTCGATCCTGCTGCGGTACCCCGCGCTGCGATTGCTACACCCCGTCGTACAGCGCTGCGCGTACCTGCTCCAGCAGTCGTTCGGTCAACCCGTCGAGCGGCAGTTCGACGCGCTCGTCGGTGGCCCGGTCGCGCAGTTCGACGTACCCGTCGGCGAGCCGGCGGCCGACCACGACGGCGCGCGGGATGCCGATCAGCTCGGCGTCAGTGAACTTCACCCCGGCGGAGACGTTGACCCGGTCGTCGACCAGCACCCGCAGGCCCGCGTCGGCCAGGCGTCCGCCCAGGTCGAGCGCCGCGTCGAGCTGCGGCCCCTTCCCGGCGGCGATCAGGTGTACGTCGCACGGCGCGACCGCCGCCGGCCACACCAGACCCCGCTCGTCGTGGTGCTGTTCGGCGATCGCGGCGACCGCCCGGGAGACCCCGATGCCGTAGCAGCCCATGGTGGGCCGGACCGGCTTGCCCTGCGCGCCGAGCACGTCGAGCGCGAAGGCGTCGGTGAACCGGCGGCCGAGCTGGAAGATGTGCCCGACCTCGATGCCCCGCCGCATGGTCAGCTTGCCGTCGGCGCAGGCCGGGCAGGGGTCGCCGGGGCGTACCTCGGCCGCCTCGATCGTGCCGTCCGGGGTGAAGTCCCGGCCGCAGACCACGTTCGTGGCGTGCCGGCCCGGCTCGTTCGCCCCGGTCAGCCAGGCGGTGCCGGGGACCACCCGCGGATCGACCAGGTAGCGGACGCCGAGCTTGCCGAGCAGCTGCGGACCGAGGTAGCCGCGGACCAGTTCCGGGTGGGCGTCCCAGTCGTCGAAGACCGCCACGGCGGCCGGGTGCAGCGTCGCCCCGATCCGCTTGAGGTCCACCTCCCGGTCGCCCGGCAACCCGACCACCAGCAGCTCGGCCGTCTCCGCGCCCGGCCGGCGTACGGTCAGCACCACGTTCTTCAGGGTGTCGGTGGCGGCCCAGTCGTCCCGGCCGGCGAGGCGGCGCGTGTTGGCCAGCTCGACCAGGGAGGCGATGGTCGGCGTCTCCGGGGTGTCGTGCACCTCGGAGAACGGACGCGCATCCGGGTCGGTGGCGGCCGGCGCGCGGGTGGTCACCGCTTCGGTGTTCGCCGCGTAGTCGCAGGTGGTGCAGCCGACGAAGGTGTCCTCGCCGACCGGCGTGGCGGCCAGGAACTCCTCCGACGCCGAGCCGCCCATCGCCCCGGACATCGCCCGCACCGTCGTGTAGTCCAGCCTCAACCGGTCGAAGACCCGCTGGTACGCCGCCCGGTGCCGGTCGTACGAGGCCTGCAGACCCGCCTCGTCCAGGTCGAACGAGTAGGCGTCCTTCATCAGGAACTCACGCCCGCGCAGCAGCCCGGCCCGGGGGCGGGCCTCGTCGCGGAACTTCGTCTGGATCTGGAACAGCGTCACCGGGAAGTCCCGGTACGACGAGAAGAGGTCCTTCACCAGCAGGGTGGCCATCTCCTCGTGGGTCGGGGCGAGCAGGTGCTCCGCACCCTTGCGGTCGGCGAGGGTGAAGATGTCGTCGCCGTACTCCGCCCACCGGCCGCTGGTCCGGTACGGCTCCGCCGGCAGCAGCGCCGGGAAGTGCACCTCCTGGTCACCGATGGCGGTCATCTCCCGCCGGACGATCTCGGTCACCCGGTCCAGCACCAGCTTGCCCAGCGGCAGCCAGGTGTACCCGCCCGGTGCGGCGCGACGGATGTAGCCGGCTCGGACGAGGAGCCGGTGGCTCGGCACCTCCGCGTCCGCCGGGTCCTCCCGCAGGGTCCGCAGCAGCGCAGTCGACGTACGAAGCAACATCCGCGCAGCGTACGACCATTGTGGCCGGGCGGACGACCCGTTTCGGCGCACGGCGCGCCGGGTGGCGTTTCCGCGGCGGCAGCCCGGAGCGACGCCTGACCGGCCCGGACGACGCAGTGCACCTGCTCCGCCGATGCAGGACAGTGGCAGTCGTCGACGGCAACCTCCCGGCCGCCGAACCCGTCAAGGGGGTGACGAGCACGTCCGACCCCGGGGGCGACACATGACCATCGACCTGGCCGACCACACCGACCGCGCCACCCGGCCCCGGCGGGGCCGGCAGGCGATGACGGGCACGGTCGCGCTGCTGGTGCTCGCCGTCGGCCTGTCCGACCTGTCCGGGGTACGCCGACCCGCCGCCACCTCGACCGCCGGCGTGGGCACGGTGCCCGCGAGCAGCCCCGCCCCACCCCCGCCGGCCCTCGCCCCGCCCGTTCCCTCCACGGCCCCGCTCCGGGCGACCGCGTCGGCCGTCACCCCGGTCGGACCACCGGGGGCGCTCGGCCGGCTCTTCTACGCACCCGGTGGGCCGGTCGCCGGCCGGGAGCGGTTCAGGTTGCGGTCGTGGCGGCCCGGGGAGCGTCCCCGAATCCTGGCCGCGCTGCCGCCGGTCGCCGCGCTCGCCAACGTCAGCGTCTCCCCGGACGGCCGCCGGGTGGCCTGGGTGGACCCCGTGCGGGCGGCCACCCTCTACGTCGCGGACGTGGACGGCTCACGCAGGCGGGCGCTGGCCCGACACGTGGACGCGTACTGCGTGACCCCGACCTGGGCGCCCGACTCCCGGCGGCTGCTGTTCCGGGAGGCCGACCCGCTGGGCAACCCCGGCCGGTACGGGGTGCTGGACACCGTCGGGCGCGGTGCGTCGGTGACCTGGTGGGACGTCGAGCCGCAGGGCTGCCACGCGCTCTGGTCCGCCGACGGCCGGACGGTTGCCATGAACAGCGCCACCGGGGTGACGTTGTACTCGGCCGACGGTCGCCGCCCGCGTCCGGTGCCGCACCTGTCAGGGCCCTCTCCTTGGCGCAGCGCGCATGTTGCCAGCCTTTCCCCGGACGGCTCCCGGATCGCGCTGACCCGGACCCGGCCGGATGAGCAGACGGGCGATGTCGGCCGGATGCTCACGGCCAATGCGGTGCTCCGGACGCGGGACGGGCGGGAGGTGGCGCTGCCGACGGGTGGTCGCGAGCTGCGGCAGGTGTTCTTCCGGGCGGACGGGTCGACGGTGGTGCGGGTACGCGCGGGCGGCGGGCACGCGCTGCTGCTGGTCGGACGGGACGGCCGGAAGGTCAGCGAGGTCGCGGAGCCGGCGGAGCTGCGCGACATGCAGATCCTGTCGGCCTGACCCGAATTCGTTCGACAGAACGACCGCTCAAAACGATCGTCGGCCGCATGCAGGCCAAGCTCTGGGACGCCGACACCGGAGCCGAAGAGGTGATCTTGAAGCTGCGGAAAGTCGGGCTTCCGGTCGGCATCCCGGATGCTGCCTGCTGAAGGTGCTTACGCGGGCATCGGGTTTCCCGCAGAGGGCTGGGGCGGTCCGTCAGCCGGAGGTTCCGCTGCGTCGGGCATAGGCGCGGGCGGCGCGGACGCGGTCGCCGCAGCGGGTGGAGCACCAGTGGCGCCGGCCGTGGGTGCGCAGGAGGAACCGGTCGCAGGGGGCGGAGCCGCAGGCGGCGAGGAGGCCGGCGTCGGGACCGGTGAGCAGGTCGGCGGCGTCGGCGGCCAGGGTCGCGAGCGCATGGTTGACAGCCTGGTCGGTGGGGTGGGCCTGGATGCGGCGCAGTCCCTGGGCACCGTCCCAGGCGAGCAGGGGTGCGGTGGGTACGGAGGTCAGGGCCTCGTTCACCGCGTGCAGGGATTCCTCGGGCGGGGTGGTGCCGTTGACGCACGCGGTGAAGAGGGCTCGCACATGTCCACGAAGGGTGCGCATCCGCTGGGCACACACCTCGTACAGCTGCACGTCCGGGGTGGTCAGGTTGTGTGCGGCGAGCCAGCGCATGGCCGATTCGGGTGCGGCGAGCAGGTCGTAGCCCTGGCCCGCGGGCAGGGTTGCGGTGGTGTCGGCGAAGTCCAGGGAGCGGTACCGGTCGGTACCCGGTGCTGGGGGCAGGGCGGTCTTCGCGATGTCGGTGGCCAGGTTCTCATCCACACCTCTCATGGTAGCGCTTGCTTTTTTCCGTGAGGTGTGCCTACCGTGTGACTCACGGATAGCCAGCAAAGTTTGCGTGAGAAAAGAGAAGATGTCATGTCCCGGCACGACGCCCAGCAGTTCCCGGTCCGCGTCTTCGGCGGCCCGACCGCCCTGTTCGAGTACGGCGGCCTGCGCTTTCTGACCGACCCGACCTTCGACGGCCCCGGCGACTACGCCACCCCCGGTGCCCCGACCCTGACCAAGACCGTCGGCTCCGCCATCGCGCCCACCGAGGTCGGTCCCGTCGATGTGGTGCTGCTGTCGCACGACGAGCACGCCGACAACCTCGACATCTCCGGCCGTGCCCTGCTCGCGGACGTCCCCCTCACCCTCACCACCCCCGGCGGCGGTGAGCGCCTTGGGGAGAAAGCCAAAGGGCTGGCCGACTGGGAGTCGGTCGAGCTGGAGCGTCCGGGCGGCGGCACCGTCACTGTCACCGGCGTGCCCGCCATCCACGGCCCCGGGCCGCGTGAGGAGGTCGAGCCGTTCTCCGGTCAGGTCGTCGGCTTCGTTCTGACGGGCGAGGGTCTGCCGTCGGTCTACGTCAGCGGCGACAACGCCTCGCTGGACGCGGTCAAGGAGATCGCCGAGCACTTCGGCCCGGTGAACACCGCCCTGCTGTTCGCCGGAGCTCCCCGCCTCCCCGGGGTCTTCAACGGCCTACCGGTCGTCCTGGACAGCGCCCAGGCCGCCGAGGCCGCCCAGATCCTCGGTGCCCGTCGCGTCGTCCCTGTCCACCACGACAGCTGGGCCCACTTCACCGAGGACCGCGACGACCTCAAGGCCGCCTTCGCCACCGCCGGCCTGACCGACCGCTTGGACCAGGACTGGCTCAAGAGCGCCTGAGCCCGAGCCCTCGCTGACGAACCGCAACCGCACACCGGTCGGGGCCCATCACGCCCCGGAGCCCCGACCGGTGCGCGCCCACCTTCGCGGCCTCTCACGGCGGGGGGACTACGACACGGTCACCGGCATGTCGGCCACCTCGACGCACTCGCCCTGCCCGCCGCGGGTGGACTTACGCCAGACAGCGAGGGTCGGATTCATGACGTCGTCACTTCCTTGATCAGCACTGATTTTGCGACGATGGTCGTGCAGTCGGCAAGGAGAGCCAAGATGCAACCAGCGTTCCGCTTCCTGCTGATCACCTCTCTGCAAGTTGCTGGGGTGGTCGTCGCCTTCGCTTTCCTCATGACGCTTGTGTTCGAGTCAGGGGAATGGAGGAAGTCGGACTGGGTGACCGACCTGCTGCCCTTGCTGGCGATGATCCTGGTGATCAATGCACTGGTTCAGATCTTCCGGCTACGACGGCGAGCGAGAGGGAGATAGCAGCTCGCCTCGACGGCAGGGCCGCGATGGTCACAGCGGGCCATCGCGTCATCGTCAGGGTCAGTGGCGCTTGGTGTACGCGACGAACGCCCGCCAGGTCTGGGGCGTGAAGGTGAGGACCGGGCCCATGGGGTCCTTGCTGTCGCGTACGCCGACGACGCAGGGCAGGTTGTCGGCCACCTCAACGCACTCGCTGTTGCCGCTACGGGAGGACTTGCGCCAGGTCGCACCGGTCAGGTCCATGAGGTCATCACTTCCTTCATCAGCAGCGTCGACTGCCGTTGCGGTAGAGCCTCGCTGCGGACACTCTCCCATCGGGCGATCAGAGTAGCGACGTCCTGGTCCTTGTCGATCGTGGAGCCACCGAGCTGGTTTTCCAGGTAGCCGACCCATCCGCCGTCGTTGCCCCGTGCGAGGGTGAACGGACCGGCGAGTCCGACGTGCGTGCTGACCTCGGACGGAATGACGTGGACGCTGACGTGCGGACGCTCGGTGCGCTCGATGAGGTACACGAGTTGCTGGGCCATCACGCCCCGGAACTCCTCGCCGGCACGGCGGAGGACGGCTTCTTCGATCACCGCGACGAGCTTGGGAGGCTGAGGTCGGTCGAGGACTGCCTGTCGATCAAGCCGGATGGCGACCCGCTTGTCCACCTCCTCGTCGCTGAGCATGTCGTCGCCTCGGATGACCGTGCGGGCGTAGTTCTCTGTCTGTAGCAGGCCGGGAACGAGTGTCGGGTGGTAGCACCAGAGCTGCTGAGCGTTGCGCTCGGCCTCCAGCCACGGCCGGAACCAGCTCGGCTGCCCGTCCCGTTCCGCCAGCTTGAGCAGCGACGTCAGCAGCCCGCCCGTCCCCAGCACCTCGTCGGCCCGCCTGAGGAAGAACCGGTCGAGCGGCCGTTGCCCCAGCTCGACCGCCGACACCTGGGAGCCGGAGAAGTGCACCAGCTTCCCGAACTCCTCCTGACTCAACTCGGCGTTCGTCCGCAGCCGCCGGAGCTGCGCGCGGATCAACTCCGCGGTCGGCTCACCTTCCACCCGTCCTCCACGTTTTTCCTGGTGTCTCCCCGGCGTCGCCGCACGGCTGCCACGGCTGACCGGGCCCTGCCCTGAGCGGCGTCTATGCCTTCCGACAGTAGTGCCGTCCTCAGCAGACTGTCACGCAGCGACCACGCAACGGTCGCGGTGGGGCCGCCCGCGAATCCCCCCGGTGCAGGGGCGGCCCCTTCCCACGTCTGGAGGAGGTCGACGATGCGCAACCCGCTCCGCTGGTTCCGGTGCCGGACGGCGGTCCCACCACCACCGCTGCCGCAGCGGGTGAGGGGCACCCACCTGCCCGACTGGATGCGTGAGCCGACCCGGATCCTGCCGACGATGCGGCCGGGCAGTCCGGGCCGGCTGACCCGGGCGCAGGAGTGGCGCGCGAACGGGGGCCGCTGGTGAGCCTGCCGGTGCCCCGCCTCGGCCCGTACCCCGACCGGCCTCGCGCCTACCCGCCGGGGCAGCGACCGCACCTGCCGATCCGGCCGCTGTGGGTGTGCCGGGCCTGCGGGTCCCCATGGCCGTGCGCCGAGGCCCGGCTGCTGTTGAGAGTCGAGTACGACGACAAGCCCGTCGACCTGGCCGTCTACCTGTCCGGGCTGTACCACGAGGCGTGCCACGACCTGTTCCGGCTCAACCCGTACGACGGCCCGACCCCGCGTGAGTTGTTCGAGCGGTTCGTGGGCTGGGGTCCGTACCGGAGATCGATCGTCGATCGATGACCTCCGCCACGTTCGCCCGCCGGGTGGCAGCGCGCGGCACCCGGCCGGTGACAGACTGGTCGCCGCAGGCAACGACTGAGGGAGGCGGCGTGCGCTGGCGCAGCTTCGTGGCGGTGGGGGACAGCTTCACCGAGGGCATGGACGACGCGTACCCGGACGGCACCTACCGTGGGTGGGCCGACCTGGTCGCGACCCGGCTGGCCGCCGACGCCGGCCCCGCCTTCGGGTACGCCAACCTGGCGATCCGGGGTCGCCTCTTCCCCGCCGTGGTGGCCGAGCAGGTGCCCGCCGCCCTGGCCATGCAGCCCGACCTGATCAGCTTCGCGGCCGGCGGCAACGACGTGCTGCGCCGCAACTTCGACCCGAACGCCCTGGTCAGCCGCTTCGACGAGGTGGTCGGTGAGCTGCGCTCCGGCGGTGCCGACGTGATCCTGTTCCGGTTCGCCGACGTGATGGCCCGGCTGCCCGGCCAACGCCTGGTCGCCCCGCGCATCGAACTGCTCAACCGGGCCGTCGGCGAGACCGCCGAGCGGCACGGCGCGATCCTGGTCGACCTGTACGCCGACGACACCTTCCTCAACCCGATGCTCTGGAGCACCGACCGGCTGCACCTGTCGGCCACCGGTCACCGGCGGGTCGCCGCCCAGGTGCTGAATGCGCTCGGCGTCGGCTGCGACGAGGAGTGGCTGCTGGTCCCCGAGAACCCGGCCCCGACGCCGTGGCTCGCCGCCCGCGCCGCCGACCTGCGCTGGGCCGGCCGGCACCTCGCCCCGTGGGTCAAGCGGCGGCTGACCGGCCGCTCGTCCGGCGACTCGGTCACCGCGAAGCGCCCGCTGCTCAGCCCGATCACCGACTGACATGCGGACCATCCACGCGGCCACCCTGGTCAGGAGGGCTCCTGGCGACGATCCGGCGCCCGGCCTGGCTGTCCTCGTCACCGGCGACCGGATCGAGCAGATCGCGCCGCTGGACGAGTTGACGGAGGCGTACCCACAGGTGCGGGTCCGGCGGTGGGCCGGCACCCTCGGGCCGGCGCTGGTGCACGACGGGCCGTTGCCGCCCGCGCCCAGCCCGCGCGAGCGGGTGCACGCCCTGTTCCGGGCCGGTGTCGGCGCGGTGGCCGCCGCTCATCTGGCCGACCCGGAGCTGCGGGCCGCCGCCGCCCGCAACGACGTCGTCGTGCTCGACACCGCGCGTCCACCGACGTTGGCCGCCGGCGGGCGCGCGGACCTGGCCGTCTTCGCCGAGGACGGGTCCTGCCTGGCCACGGTGGTCGCCGGCCGGTTGGTGCACCGCCGGGCCTGACCGGCTCGTTTGTGGCCGGGGTTTCGCCGCTTGCGCCCGATCCCCGGTGACCGGCCGCCGATCCGGCGTACCTTGGGGATCATGCCGGTGCCGAGCGATCCGAATCCCCGCCTGAAGTCGTACGCCGACCCGCAGCGCCTGGTCACCACCGAGTGGCTGGCCGAGCACCTGGGCGACGAGGGTCTCGTCGTGGTGGAGTCCGACGAGGACGTGCTGCTCTACGACACCGGCCACATCCCGGGCGCCGTCAAGGTCGACTGGCACACCGAGCTGAACGACCAGGTCACCCGGGACTACCTCGACGCGGCCAGCTTCGCCGAGCTGTGCGCCGCGAAGGGCATCGGCCGGCACGACACGGTCGTCTTCTACGGCGACAACTTCAACTGGTGGGCCGCGTACGCCCTGTGGGTCTTCTCCCTCTTCGGCCACGTCGACGTGCGGCTGCTCGACGGCGGCCGGCAGAAGTGGGTCGCCGAGGGGCGCGAGCTGACCCGGGAGAAGGTGACCCGCCCGCGCGCCGGGTACCCGGTGCCGCAGCGCGACGACGCGCCGATCCGGGCGTACCGGGAGCAGGTGATGGCGCACATCGCCGCCGGTCGGCCGCTGGTCGACGTGCGGTCGCCGGGTGAGTACACCGGGGAGATGCTGCACATGCCGGACTACCCGCAGGAGGGCGCGCTGCGCGGCGGGCACATCCCGGGTGCGGTGAACAAGCCGTGGAAGTCCGCCGCGAACGACGACGGCACCTTCCGGTCCGCCGACGAGTTGCGTGCCATCTACGCCGACCAGCTCGGGCTCAGCCCGTCGGACGACGTGGTGGCGTACTGCCGGATCGGGGAGCGGTCCAGCCACACCTGGTTCGTGCTGCGGCACCTGCTGGGCTACCCGCAGGTGCGTAACTACGACGGCTCGTGGACTGAGTGGGGCAACCTGGTCCGGGCCCCCGTCGTGAAGGGCGACCAGCCGGGCGGGCTCACCGGCTGATCGGGCGGGTGCGGCCGGCTCGGTGCGGCTTTCCGTGGGCGACCCCGGATGAGGCGTCGCCCACGGAGCCCGGCAGGTGCCGGAGGTGCGCCGGGTGCCGGGGCGAGGTCAGGGACCGCAGTAGAGCAGCCGGTTCGGCGTACCCGAGATCACCCCGGTGACCACGTTGAGAGTCGCCCTGCCGATCAGGTGGTTCGCCACCTGGGCCGGAGACCACGTCGGGTTGGCGGAGAGCGTGAGCGCCGCGCAACCGGCCACGTGCGCGGCCGCCATCGAACTGCCGCTGAGGGTGGCGGTTGCGGTGTTGCCGGTGTGCCAGGTGGAGGTGATGCCGGCGCCGGGGGCGTAGAGGTCCAGGCAACTGCCGTAGTTGTTGCTCGTCGACCGGGCGTCGGTGGACGTGGTGCCGGCTGCGGTCAGCGCCGCGGGAACCCGGGCCGGGGAATAGTTGCAGGCGTTGCCGTTCGCGCTGCCCGCCGCCACGGCGTAGGTGACGCCCGAGGCGATCGAGTTGGCCACCGCCGCGTCCAGGGTCGAACTGGCGGAGCCGCCGAGGCCCATCAGCGCCACCGCTGGCCGGATGGCGTTCCGGGTGACCCAGTCCACCCCGGCGATCACGGTGGCGTAGGTGCCGCTGCCGGTGCAGTTGAGCACCCGGACCGGGTGGAGCCGGACCTCCTTGGCCACCCCGTGCGCGGTGCCGCCGACGGTGCCGGCGAGATGCGTGCCGTGGCCGTTGCAGTCGTCCGCCGGGAGTGCGCCGTCGACCAGGTCGACCCCACCGGTCACCCGGAGGCCGAAGTCCAGATGTGTGCCCCGGATCCCGGTGTCGATGACGTACGCGTGCACGTTGTGCGCGGTGTTCGGGTAGGCGTAACGCCTGTCCAGCGGCAGGCGGCGCTGGTCGATCCGGTCCAGGCCCCAGGAGGGCGGGTTGAGCTGCACGCCGGGGCCGATCAGTGGGAGCACCCGGTTCTGCTCCACGTGGGCCACCGCCGGATCAGCGGCGAGGCGGCGGGCGGCCCGTTCGGTCAGTCGTACCTCGAATCCGGTCAGGGCGCTGCCGTAGACGTGGCCGACGGTTCCGCCGTAGCGGGCCCTCAACCGGTCTGCGAGCCGGCTGACCTCGGCAGTGGCGTCGGCGTCCCGGCGGACCCGGTCGTCGTGCAGCACGACGAGGTAGCTGCCCGGCACTGCGTCTGCGGCACCGGCGTGGCGGACGCTGCCCTCGGTGGCGGTTCCGGTGGCGGCGGTGGCCTGGCCGCCGGTGAACAGCGTGGCGGCGGTCAGGGCGGTCGTCAGGGCGAGCGCGAGCGCCCGGCCCCGCACGCGTGATGTCGTCATCTCTTCTCCTCGTCGCAAGGGGCCGGCCCCGGGGCGGTTCGCCTCGGGGCCGGTGACTCGACGGTGCCGGTCAGAACGTGGGCGCCAGGCGGAGCAGCCGGTTCGGCGACCCGGTGCCCGGGTTGGTGATCACGCCGACGGTGGCCTGGTTGATGATGTAGGAGTGCACCTGGGCCGGGCTCCAGGTCGGGTAGACCTCCAGGACCCGTGCGGCTGCGCCCGCCACGTGCGGGGCGGCCATCGAGGTGCCGCTGATCGAGTTGGTGGCGGTGTTGCTGGTGTGCCAGGCCGACAGGACGCCCACGCCCGGGGCGAAGAGGTCGGTGCAGCTACCCCAGTTGGAGAACGAGGCCCGCGCGTCGTTGCTCTGCGACGCGTTGACGGTCAGTGCGGTCGGGACCGAGGCCGGCGAGTAGTTGCAGGCGTTGGCGTTCGAGTTGCCGGAGGCCACTGCGTACGTGACGCCGTCGGCGATGGAGTTGGCGACGGCGGTGTTGAGGGAGCTGTTCTTGCTGCCGCCGAGGCTCATGTTCGCCACCGCCGGCCGGCCGGGCTGGTGGTGCGAGGTCACCCAGTTGATGCCGGCGATGACCTGCGCCCAGGTGCCGCTGCCGGAGCAGTTGAGCACCCGTACGGCGACCAGTCGGACGTCCTTGGCGACACCGTAGGTGTTGCCGCCGACGGTGCCGGCGACGTGGGTGCCGTGACCGTTGCAGTCGGCCGCGGGCAGGGCGCCGTCGACCGCGTCGTAGCCGTCGACGGCCTGGCCGCCGAAGTCGACGTGGCTGGTCCGGATGCCGGTGTCGATGATGTACGCGGTGACGCCGGTGCCGTCGCTGTTCCAGGTGTAGCTCCTGCTCAGCGGCAGGTACGGCTGGTCGATGCGGTCCAGGCCCCACGGCGGGTTGGTCTGGGTGCCCTGGATCGAGACGGTGTGGTTCTGCTCGACGTAGTCGACCGCCGGGTGCGCCGCCAGGCGCTTTGCGGCCTGCGCCGAGAGCTTCACCTCGAAGCCGTTGAGCGCGTCGCCGTAGACGTGACCCACGGTGCCGCCGAACCGCTCGGCCAGGTTGCCGGCGGTGCTTCGGACCGCGGCCTGTCGGGTGCCGGCACGTCCGCCGACCTCGCTGTCCTTCAGTACCACGATGTAGCTGTCGGCTACGGCCGTCGCGCCGCCGGCGCTCCGGATCTCGCCGGTGGCTGCGGCAGCCGTGGCCGGAGCGGCGGCCATGGCGGTGACCATGGCGGCGCTGGCGAGCACGCTGACCGCGGCGAGGGTACGCCGGTGGGTGCGAGGGAGTGTCATCTCCCGGTCCTCCTACTGTGGTGGCCCCTCGGGGTGGCTTTTGGCCCGTCGAGAGGCGCTGGACGTTGGGGAGAATCCTAGCCTTTACATTCATGACAATGAATCTCTTCGATGTGCGCGATGTGAGAACGATATTGACGAACGTCAACCTGAACGGGTTGTAAGGAGTGTTGCCGGTGGGGTAACCTCCCGGCCCGCCGTCGGGTGGGCGGGCGGTGTCGGCCCGCCGGGAAGGTGGTCGATCCTCGCCGGCGGTGACGCGCCTCGCCGCCCCGCCGGTGCCGCTACGCTGCCCCGATGGGGCAGGTGTGGCGGGACTGGGGCGACGTGCTGCTCGCCACGCTGGTCGCGGTGCCGGTGACGGTGCTGCTCACCGTGCTGATGGCCCGCCGCCGGCAAGACGTGTCCACCCGCGACGAGGCGTGGTGGCGCAGCGCCGCCGAGATCGGCATGGTCGCCGGGACGCTGCCCTGGCTCTGGATGATCCTCACCCCTCGCGATGCTCCCGGCGACGTCAACCTCGTCCCGGTGCGCGACCTCGTCGACCTGGTCGAGGCCGGCCCCCCGGCCACCGTCGTGGTCCAGGTCGTCGGCAACCTGCTGGTCTTCGCCGCGCTGGGCTTCCTCGCCCCGGTACGCTCCGCAGCCCTCGCCGGCGTCGGCCGGCTCTTCCTGCTCGGGGCCGCCGGCTCCGTGCTGGTCGAGTCGTTGCAGTACGCGCTCGACCTCGGCCGGGTCACCTCGGTCGACGACGTGCTGCTCAACGCGACCGGCGCGGCCCTGGCCGGGCTGCTGTCCCGGCGCTGGTGGGCGGGACGTCGACCGGCGCCGCAGCCACCGGTCGCAGTCCCCACCACGCCGCGAGCGTGACCAGCCCGAACCGGGGAGGAGACGGTGGCCGGCAGGCGCAGCCGGTAGGCACGGCACCCGGGCCGACGGTGTGGTGCCGGCACGGGCAGAGATGTGAGGCGACCGGTGGGTAACCGAGCCTCCACCACGGTGCGGACGCGGTCTAGGCTTGCCCGGTGGCGGTGGAACAGCAGGCGCGGATCGGGGCGAACGGCGTGGCGGGTACGGGTCGACGGCGGTCCCGCCGGGACGAGATCCTGGAGATCGCGGTCGGCCTCTTCGCCGCGCGCGGCTACCACGGGGTGTCGATGGACGACATCGGTGCCGCGGCGGGGGTGACCGGTCCGGCCCTCTACCACCACTTCGCCGGCAAGGAGGCGATGCTGGTCGCCGCGCTGATCCCGGTCAGCGAAGGGTTGCTCGACGGCGGCCGGGACCGGGCCGTCGGCCGACCGGGCGACCCGCGCGCCGCACTGGAGTCGCTGATCGACTTCCACGTCGAATTTGCCCTGGCCAATCCGGCCGTCATCGCGCTGCACCTGCACGAGTTGGACCGGCTTCCCGACGAGCCGCGCCGCCGTATCCGCCGGCTCCAGCGGCTCTACGTCGAGGAGTGGGTGACGGTGCTGACCGCGCTGCACCCCGATCTGCCCGACGGGGAGGCGCGGGTGCTCGCCCACGCCGCGTTCGGCCTGATGAACTCGACGCCGTTCCTCGGCGGCGAGGTGGACCGCCGTCGCCGCGCCGAGCTGCTCCGCGCCGCCACCCTGACCGCCCTCCTCGCCCCCACCACCCCCGCCTGACCCACCCCCCCGAGCCCTCCCCCAGGAGCCCCCGCCAGCCCTCGTCGATCTTGCACTTGGGGCCGTCGATATGCGTGTCTCGCCCCCTTTTGTCGCGGCCGGAACTGCAAGATCGCGCGCCGGAACGGGGTGGGCGGGGGAGGGGGTTCGGGGTGGGGTGGGGCGGGGTGGTGACTCGTCAGTAACCGGGGGGCCGTGGTTACCTGGCAGCCGTCCCCACCCCTGGACGTCGGGAGGAAAAATGATCGAGTCGCTGCTGGTCGCCAACCGGGGCGAGATCGCCCGCCGGATCATCCGTACCGCCAGGCGGCTCGGCATCCGTGCGATCGCGGTGCACTCGGAGGCCGACGCCGGCCTGCCGTTCGTCGCCGAGGCGGACGAGGCCGTCTGCGTCGGTCCGGCCAACCCGGCGCAGAGCTACCGGAACGTGGAGGCGATCCTCGCCGCCGCGAAGTCCACCGGCGCGCAGGCGATCCACCCCGGCTACGGCTTCCTCTCCGAGAATGCGGACTTCGCCCGTACCGTCGAGGCCAGCGGGCTGATCTGGGTCGGGCCCGGCGCGGACGCGATCACCGCGATGGGCGACAAGATCAACGCGCGGAACCTGATGGCGGCGGCCGGGGTCCCGGTCGCGCCCGGCACCACCGACCCGGCGGCCGACCTGGACGCGGCGGTGGCCGCCGCGGCGGAGATCGGTTACCCGGTGATGGTCAAGGCCGCGGCCGGTGGCGGCGGCATGGGCATGGGCGTGGCCAACGACGAGGACGCGTTGCGCACCGAGTACGACAAGGTGCGCTCGTTCGCCGAGCGGATGTTCGGCGACGGCTCGGTGCTGATCGAGCGGTACTTCCCCCGGGTACGCCACGTCGAGGTGCAGATCCTCGGCCTGGCCGACGGTCGGGTGGTGGCGCTCGGTGAGCGGGAGTGCTCGGTGCAGCGGCGCAACCAGAAGCTGGTCGAGGAGTCGCCCTCCCCGGCGGTCTCCCCGGAGCTGCGGGAGCGTTTCCTGGCTGCGGCGGTACGCGCCGGCGAGGCGGTCGGCTACCGCAACGCCGGCACGGTCGAGTGCCTGTTGGTCCCGCGTCAGCGGGACTTCCAGGGTGATGGCCCCGGCTCCGAAGAATTCTTCTTCCTGGAGATGAACACCCGCCTGCAGGTGGAGCACCCGGTGACCGAGCTGGTGTACGGCGTCGACCTGGTCGAGGAGCAGCTGCGGGTGGCCGCCGGCCTCGCGCCGACCTTCGACCCGGACGCGCTCGCCCCGCGCGGGCACGCCATCGAGCTGCGGGTCAACGCCGAGGACCCGAAGCGCTTCCTGCCCGGCCCCGGCGTGATCAAGACCTGGGTGGAGCCGACCGGCGAGGGTGTCCGGGTGGACTCCGGCTACGTCGAGGGCAACACGGTCACCCCGTTCTACGACAGCCTGATGGCCAAGCTCATCGTCAGCGGCGCCACCCGGGCCGAGGCGATCGACCGCGCGAGGACGGCGGTCGCCGCGTTCGAGCTGGCCGGCCCGAAGAACAACCTCCCCTTCTTCGCCGAGCTGCTGGAGAACGCCGAGTTCATCTCGGGCGACTACGACACCGGCATCGTCACCCGCATGCGCTGACCCCCTTCCTCCCCCAACGCCCCGGTGATCATGAAGTTATTGCTGCTGCACGCCGGTGTGGCGGGTGACAACTTGATGATCAACCTAGGTGGGCAGGGGCGGCCGGACCGGGGTGGTGGGTGCGGAGGGGTGGGGTGGGGTGGGAGGGTGGGGTATCCATCGCGTACCACCGTCACAGTGAGGTGACCCCTTATGGCGGAACTGCCGGACTTCGTCTCCATCCGGGAGGTCGGGCCACGGGACGGGCTCCAGAACGAGGAGCCGATCCCCACCGACTCCAAGGTGCGACTGCTCGACGCCCTGTCCCGCACCGGCGTACGGCGGATCGAGGCGGTGTCGTTCGTCCACCCGAAGGCGATCCCGCAGATGGCCGACGCCGACGAGGTGTGGCAGCGGGCCACGAAGGCGGACGGGGTGCGCTACTCGGCCCTGGTGCCCAACACCCGGGGTGCGCAGCGCGCCCTGGCCGCCGGCTTCACCGAGATCGAGGTCGTCGTCTCGGCCAGTGACACCCACAACCGGCGCAACGTCAACCGCTGCACCGAAGAGTCGCTGGACGACATCGCCGAACTGATCGACCTGCTGCACGGCGCGGGAGCCCGGGCCGAGGTGATCGTGGCGACCAGCTTCGGCTGCCCGTACGAGGGGGACGTGGACCCGCTCCGGGTCGCCGGCATCGTCGACCGGGTGGTCCGGGACGGTGCCGACCGGGTGGCGTTCGGCGACACCACCGGCATGGGTACGCCCCGCCGGGTCCGCGAACTGCTCACCGCCGTACGCGACCGCAACGCCCACGTTCCGGTGCTGCTGCACTTCCACAACACCCGGGGCACCGCGCTGGCGAACATGCTCACCGCCCTGGAACTCGGCGTCACCGAGTTCGACGCCAGCGTCGGCGGCCTCGGCGGCTGCCCGTACGCGCCCGGGGCCAGCGGCAACCTGGCCACCGAGGAGGCGGTGCACATGCTGCACGACATGGGGATCGACACCGGCATCGACCTGGACGCCCTGATCGAGGCTGCCGAGTTGGCCGAGGAGTTGACCGGCAAACGCCTGCCCTCCGGGGTCCTGCGTGCCGGACCCCGTACCCGCCTCACGCCCCTGCCCTCCTGACTTCCTGCCGGCCTGGCGCCTCCCGCGCCCGCCTCGCTCGTCCACAGGTGGGAGTGGAGCGTCCGCCACGGCGGCCGGGCTGCGCCGGTCCCTCGGCGGTCCTGCGCATGATCGACTCCATGTCGGCGGTGTGGTGGTGTCCGATCGGCCGGACATCGCCAGTCATGCGACATGGAGTCGATCACGCTCGCTGGATCGGCAACGTCCCACGGGGACGGGCACCGGGGGACGGGCGGCGTGCGCGGATCGACGGGAGGGTGCGGCGGGTCGCCGGGGCAGGGCCGGATGCGCTAGCCTAACGATCGTTCAGGTCAGGCGGGTCTGCTCACGAGGCGGGCGGCGCAGGGGACGAGGGAGTCGGCGTGACGCTCGACGGTGAGGCACTGGAGCAGCTGCGCAAGCGCGCCCGGGCCGGCGGTGCGGACAAGTACCACGCGGCGAACGCCGCCAAGGGAAAGCTCTTCGCCCGGGAGCGGGTCGCGCTCCTGGTGGACGAGGGGTCGTTCGTCGAGGACGGCCTCTACGCCAACGCGATGGCCGAAGGGTTGCCCGCCGACGGTGTGGTCACCGGCACCGCCACCATCGACGGCCGGCAGGTCTGCCTGATGGCGAACGACTCGACGGTCAAGGCCGGCAGTTGGGGCGCGCGTACCGTCGAGAAGATCATTCGGATCATCGAGCGGGCGTACACCACGAGCGTCCCGATGGTCTACCTGGTCGACTCGGCCGGCGCCCGGATCACCGACCAGGTCGAGCTCTTCCCCGGTCGGCGTGGCGCCGGGAAGATCTTCTGGAACCAGGTTCGCGCGTCCGGCTCGATCCCGCAGGTCTGCGCGCTCTTCGGGCCCAGTGCGGCCGGCGGGGCGTACATCCCGGCGTTCTGCGACGTGGTGGCCATGGTGGACGGCAACGCCAGCATGTACCTCGGCTCGGACCGCATGGTCGAGATGGTCACCGGTGAGAAGACCACGCTGGAGGCGATGGGCGGGGCCAAGGTGCACTGCGCCGAGTCCGGCGTCGGGCACTTCCTCTGCAAGACCGAGGCCGACGCGCTCGACGTGGTGAAGCGGTACCTGTCGTACCTGCCGGCGAACTGGACGCAGCAGCCGCCGGCCGTGGAGCCGGTGCCGGCGTCGGAGAAGGTCGAACTGGCCGCGCTGGTGCCGGCCAGCGAGCGGCAGGCGTTCGACATGCGCCGGTACGTCAAGGGCCTGCTCGACGACGGCAGCTTCTTCGAGATCCAGGCGCTCTGGGCCAAGGAGCTGACCATCGGCTTCGGCCGGCTGAACGGCGAGGTCGTCGGTGTGGTCGGCAACAACTCGATGTTCAAGGGTGGGGTGCTCTTCGTCGACTCGGCCGACAAGGCGACCCGGTTCGTGCAGCTCTGCGACGCGTTCAACGTGCCGCTGCTGTTCCTGAGCGACGTGCCCGGGTTCATGGTCGGCAGCGCGGTGGAGAAGCAGGGCATCATCCGGCACGGGGCCAAGATGATCACCGCGATCTCGGAGGCGACCGTGCCGAAGATCTGCGTGGTGGTCCGCAAGGCGTACGGCGCGGGCCTCTACGCGATGGCCGGCCCCGGCTTCGAGCCGGACGCCACGATCGCGCTCCCCACCGCCAAGATCGCGGTGATGGGCGCGGAGGCCGCGGTCAACGCCGTCTACGCCAACAAGATCGCCGCGATCGCCGACGAGGCCGAGCGGGCCGCCTTCGTCGCCGCGAAGCGCGAGGAGTACGAGCGGGACATCGACGTCGTCCGGCTCGCCAGTGAGCTGGTGGTCGACGCGATCGTCGAGCCGCACGAGCTCCGCGCCGAGCTGGTCCGCCGGTTCGCCGCCGCCCGTACCAAGGACCGGCACTTCTCCCGGCGTCGGCACGGCGTCACCCCGGTCTGACCCGCACCGGCGGCCCGGCCACCGCGCCGGCGCCGCCGGTCCCGTGGACCGTGCAGGAGCGCCAGCCGGCACGCAACACCCGAAGCGCAACACCCGAGCAGCAAGAACCCGGCGGCAACGACCGGCAGGCAAGGCCCGGACCGCACCGGCCAGTACGACCCGTCCCGGCGTCACGAGCGCCCGGCGGACCGTCCACACAGGAGGATGAGATGGACTTCCGGCTCAGTGAGGAACAAGAGGCGCTGCGGTCCAGCGTGCGGGAGTTCGCCCGCGAGGTGATCGCCCCGGTGATCGGGGAGCACTACGAGAAGCACACCTTCCCGTACGAGATCATCCGGCAGATGGGCAAGATGGGCCTGTTCGGCCTGCCCTTCGGCGAGGAGCACGGCGGCATGGGCGGCGACTACTTCGCGCTCTGCCTGGCCCTGGAGGAGCTGGCCCGGGTCGACTCCAGCGTGGCGATCACCCTGGAGGCGGCGGTCTCGCTCGGCGCGATGCCCATCTACCGCTTCGGCACCGACGAGCAGAAGGCGCAGTGGCTGCCGAAGCTGCTCAGCGGCGAGGCCCTGGCGGCCTTCGGGCTGACCGAGCCGGGCACCGGCTCCGACGCCGGTGGCACCCAGACCCGGGCGGTGCTGGACGAGACGACGAACGAATGGGTGATCAACGGCTCGAAGGCGTTCATCACCAACTCGGGCACCGACATCACCGCGCTGGTCACCGTCACCGCGGTCACCGGCACCCGGCCGGACGGTGCCAAGGAACTGTCCACCATCATCGTGCCGTCGGGCACCCCCGGCTTCACGGTCGCGCCGGGCTACTCCAAGGTCGGCTGGACCGCCTCGGACACCCACGAGCTGACCTTCGACGACTGCCGGGTGCCGGCGGCCAACCTGCTCGGTGAGCGGGGCCGCGGGTTCGCCCAGTTCCTGCGCATCCTCGACGAGGGCCGGATCGCCATCGCCGCGCTCGCCGTCGGCCTCGCCCAGGGCTGCGTCGACGAGTCGATCAAGTACGCGAAGGAGCGCCACGCGTTCGGCCAGCCGATCGGCAACTACCAGGCGATCCAGTTCAAGATCGCCGACATGGAGATGAAGGCGCACACCGCCCGGCTCGCGTACTACGACGCCGCCGCCCGGATGCTGGCCGGCGAGCCGTTCAAGCGGCAGGCCGCGATCGCCAAGCTGCACGCCAGCACGGTCGCCGTCGACAACGCCCGCGAGGCCACCCAGATCCACGGCGGCTACGGCTTCATGAACGAGTACCCGGTGGCGCGCTTCTGGCGGGACTCCAAGATCCTGGAGATCGGTGAGGGCACCTCCGAGGTGCAGCGGATGATCATCGCCCGCGACCTGGGCGTCTGAGGCGTCGACGGGTCCCCGCCGCACCGACCGGGTGGCGGGGACCCGTCGCATTCCGGGGCGTCGGCGATACGACGTACCGGTGTCCGCCGTCGTATCCCATCCGTACCCTTCCTGCCCATGACTCCGGCTCATGATCACCAGTTGGGCCCGGATGGTCGTACCCCCCTCGGGGAGCTGTTGCGGGGGCACCGGTCGGCCGCCGGTCTCACCCAGGCCGAGCTGGCCCAGCGGGCCGGGATCGGCGTGCGGACGGTCCGCGACCTGGAGCGCGGCCGGGCCAGCCGGCCGCAGCGCAGCACCGTCGAACTGCTCGCCGACGCGCTCGGCCTCGCCGACGGCCCCCGGGCCGCCTTCCTGTCCGCCGCCCGGGGCCGGACCGCAGCCGGAAGCGGGGAGCGCACCGCCGCCGCCTCCGCTTCCGCCGCCACTCCGGGTACGCCGTTCGCGCTCCCGCCCCCGGTCGAGCTGATCGGCCGGGAGCGGGACCGGGCCGACCTCGCCGCGCTGCTCACCGACGAGGCGGGACCACCGGTGGTGAGCCTGGTCGGGCTCGCCGGCGTCGGCAAGACCGCGCTGGCCCTGGCGGTGGCGCACGAGGTGGTCGACGCGCACCCGGGCGGGGTGGCCGGGGTGCTGGTCGGCGAGGGCTCCGACCCGGCCGACGTGCTCGCCGCGGTCGGCGCGGTCCTCGGCGCGTCCCGGCTGCCCGACCTCGCCGTACGGCTGCGGGGCCGTGCGGCGTTGATCCTGGTGGACGCGGTGGAACGCGCGCCGGACCCGGTCGCCGAGGCGTTGCGGCGGCTCACCGACGCGGTGCCCACCCTGCGGGTGCTGGTGACCGGCCGGCACCCGGTGGGCGTACCGGGGGAACTGGTCCGGCCGGTCGCCCCGCTGGACGTTCCCCCGCCCGACGTGGTCGACGCCGCCGAGCTGGCCCGGTACCCGGCGGCGGCGCTCTTCACGGCCCGGCTCGCCCGGGTCCGTCGGGAACCGCCCGACCAGCGGGAACTGCCGGCCCTGGCCGCGCTCGTGCGCCGGCTCGGCGGGCTGCCGCTCGCGATCGAGCTGATGGCCGCCCGGGGTCGGATCCTCGACCTCGGCGAACTGCTCGACCGGTACGGCGACCGCGTCCTCGACCTGGCCAGCGCCGACCTGGGCCGGCGGGGGTGGGAGCCGGCCGGCTCCGCCGTCCGGGCCGCCGTGGCGGTGACCCTGCGGGAGGCCGTGGCGACCAGCTACCGCCTGCTCGCTTGCCCCGAGCGCGCGGCGTTGCGGCGGCTCTCGGTCTTCGCCAACCGGTGGTCGGTGGAGCTGGCCGAGGAACTGCTGGCCGACGGCGGTGGCACCGTCACCGACCCGGTTCCGCTGCTGGACCGGCTGGTCGAGCTGGGCCTGCTCAGCGTCCGTGGCACCGGGCCGTTCCGGTTCCGGCTGCTCGACGCGGTACGCGACTTCGCCGGTGAGCGGGCGGCCGGCCGTGGCGAGCTGACCCCGATCCGCCGCCGGCACGCGGTGGTGGTGACCCGGCTGGTGGTGCGTACCGCACCGGACCTGGTCGGCCCGGAGCTGACCCGGGCGGTACGCCAGTTGGACGAGGTGACCAGCGACATCAGCGCCGCACTGGCCCACGCCGCCAACGACGACCCGCTCACCGCCCTGCGGCTGGCGGCGTCGTTGACCCGCTGGTGGCGGCTGCGCGGCCGGGACGTCACCGGCCGGCAGTGGCTGCGGCGGCTGCTGGCGGATCCGCGTACCGCCGATGCCGACCCGGTGCTGCGGGCGTGGGCGCTGCTCGGGGTGGCCCGGCTGGCCGCCGAGCACGGTGCCGGGGCGCAGGAGTTGCCGGCGGCCCGGGCGGCGCTCGACGCGTTCACCGCGCATGTCGACGTCACCGGTGAGCTGGAGGCGCGTACGGTGCTCTGCGCGCTGCTCATCGCCACCGGCGGGTACGACGAGGCGCGCGACCAGGCGCGGGCGGTGCTCGCCCTGGCCACCCGGCACGGCCGGGTACGCGACATGGCGGTCGCCCAGAACAACCTCACCTGGCACGAGATCCGCCTCGGCGACCTGGCCGGCGCCCGACGCCGACTCGCCAGGGTGGACCGGCTGGCGGCCCAGTGCGGTGAGCGGCGACTGCGCCTGCTGGCCCGGGCCAACCTCGCCGAGGTGGCCCGCCACCAGGGCCGGTACGCCGAGGCGGTGGAGCTGGGCCGGCGGGTGGCCGCGGCGCTGGCCGAGCTCGGCGATCCGGGGCACCGCCGCCGGGTGCTCGGCACGGTGGGGCTGGCGCTCGCCCGGGACGGTCGGGCCGACGAGGCCGCCGAGGTCCTCACCGAACTGTGCGCGGACGCGGGCCGGGCCGACGGTGTGGTGTCCGGGCCGGGACGCTCCGGGCCGGTGGCGGCCGACCGGCCGGCGACGACGCTCGGGGGCCGGGCGGTGTCCGGGCTCGCTGTGTCGGTGACGTCGCCGGCCGTGGCCTCCGCGCCCGGGGGCGTCCCGTCGGGGGGCTCCCCGCCCGGGGTGGCGGCGTCCGCGGTCGTCCGGCCGGAGGAGGGGATCTGCGCCCTGATCGAGGGGACGGTGGCGCTGCACCGGGGTGACCGGGAGTTGGCGGCGGAGTGGTTCGGCGTGGCGGTGGAGGCCGGTGCCGATGGTCAGGACGGGCGGGACGTGGTCGAGGCGCTGGTGGGCCTGGCGGCGAGCACCGGCGACCCGGCCGTCCGGAACCGTCTGGACCGGGCCTGCCGGGAGAGCGGGATCCGGCTCCTGCCGTACGAGGTGGGGCTGCTCCGCGACTCCCGTACGGGCACCTGAGAGCGCTGCGACTTCCGGCGGGCACCTGAGCCGGCGTGTTTTCCGGCGGGCGGGGAGGCGCGAGCGAGGAAGCCCCCTGACACCCCTCGCCGCATCGCTCGCGCCCTGCACCCCCCGGTGCTCCCCCGCGCGAGTCGAAGGTTAGCCAGCCGAGTCGTCCGCTTTGCGCGTCTTCCCGGGGTTGTCCTGACCGGGCGCCGCAGTTCTGCCGGTGGTTCTGCCGGTGGCTCCCGCGACTCAGGCGAGCGGCGAGGGAGGCTCGTCCGACGGGGCCGGGTCGGTGCTGCCGGCGGTCGCGCCCGGGTGGACGGCGTCGCGTACCCGGCGCAGCCCGTCGAGCATCGCCGTGAGGGCCTCCGGTTCGAGTTGGCCGGTGAACCACTGCTCGATGATCCGCAAGTGGCCGGGGAGGGTCTCGTCCAGCCGGCGCAGCCCGGACGGGGTGACCACCGCGTACGAGCTGCGCCGGTCGGACGGGCAGGCCCGCCGGCAGAGCAGTCCGTCGCGTTCCATCCGGTCGACGACCCGGGTGACACCGCTGGTGGAGAGGGAGGTCTGAGCGGCGAGGTCGGTCATCCGCAGCTGGTTGCCGGGCGAGCGGGCGAGACGCATCAGCACCTCGAACTCGACGGCCGAGAGGCCGTGCTCCTCGTACTGCACGGCGAAGCGGGCCGACAGCCCGGCGTGTGCCTCGACGAGCAGGCCGACGGCGGTGATCCGGGGGTCGTCGAACACGTTCTTTTCCACCTGGTCATCCTATCAATGGTTGACACGAGGAATATTGCTGTGGCTATAGTTGCTCGGTCAGTCGTTGGGCTACTAAACATTCTCTCCTGGAGGGCAGCTTCATGACCAGCACCGAGTCGGTTACCCGCGACTGGGAAGGCCTTACCATCCCCACCGCCGGCACCTACCTGCTGGACGCCGCGCACAAGCGGGTCGGCTTCGTGGCGCGGCACATGATGGTCAGCAAGGTGCGTGGCGAGTTCGGCGACGCCTCCGCCACCATCACCGTCGCCGAGGACCCGATGCAGTCCTCGGTCACCGCCACCATCCAGGCGGCCAGCATCGACACCAAGCAGGCCGACCGGGACGCCCACCTGCGCAACCCCGAGTTCCTCGACGTCGAGACCTTCCCGACGCTGGAGTACCGCAGCACCGCCGTGAAGTCCCGCGACGGCAACGATTTCGTCCTGCTCGGTGACCTGACCATCCGGGGCGTCACCCGCCAGGTCGAGCTGGAGGTCGAGTTCGAGGGCGTCGGCCGTACCCCGTTCGGCGCCGACGTCTTCGGATTCACCGCCACCACCGAGATCGACCGGGAGGACTTCGGCCTGACCTGGAACGTGGCCCTGGAGACGGGCGGCGTCCTGGTCGGCAAGAAGATCAAGATCGAGATCGAGGGCGAGGCCGTCCGCCAGGCCTGAGGCACCTCCGCGCGAACGCCCCGCCCCCTCCCGGCCGGGGCGTTCGCCACATCCGGGTGCGAATCGTCACGTGAGGGTGGCAACCTGTACCGGTGCCGACGGGGGCAGGTGGGTAGAGAGGCCCGGAGCGCCGCCGACCCAAGGCTCTGGCCCTGGCGAGATGTCGCTCTTACCGTGGTTGTTCACAACGCGCGGCGGAACGACACGGTTCCGCGCGCCTCGCGCCTGGAGGGCACATGGGTAGAGACGTCGAGCAGGGCGCCTTCTCCCGGGAGGACCGGGTCCGCTATCGGCAGAAGGTCCGGCGCTGCCTGGACGTCTTCGCATTGATGCTGGACGACTTCGGCTTCGACGCGGACCGACCGATGACCGGCCTGGAGATCGAACTCAACCTGATGGACCCGGCGGCCGAGCCGGCGATGCGCAACGAGGAGATCCTGGCCGCCATCGCCGACCCGCTGTTTCAGACCGAGCTGGGCCAGTTCAACCTGGAACTCAACGCCAAGCCCCGACTGATCGAGGGCACCGGCTTCACCGACTACGAGCAGGACCTGCACAGCAGCCTGACCAGGGCCGACGAACGGGCGGCGAAGTCCGATGCCCGGATCGTCCTGGTCGGCATCCTGCCCACCCTCACCGAGCGCCACCTGGTGGCGGACAACCTCTCCACCAACGAGCGCTACCGGGTGCTCAACGACCAGATCGTCGGTGCCCGGGGCGAGGACATCGAACTCGACATCCGGGGCGTCGAACGGCTCCAGACCCACACCGACTCGATCGCCCCGGAGGCCGCCTGCACCAGCCTCCAGTTCCACCTCCAGGTCGCGCCGGACAGCTTCGCCGACTACTGGAACGCCTCCCAGGCCATCGCGGGAGTCCAGGTCGCGGTCGGTGCCAACTCCCCTTTCCTGTACGGGCGACAGCTCTGGGCGGAGACCCGGATCGCCCTGTTCCAGCAGGCCACCGACACCCGCCCCGACGAGCTGAAGGCCCAGGGCGTCCGCCCCCGGGTGTGGTTCGGCGAGCGGTGGATCACCTCGATCTTCGACCTGTTCGAGGAGAACGTCCGCTACTTCCCGCCGCTGCTGCCGATCTGCGAGGACGAGGACCCGGTCGAGGTGCTGCACGCCGGCGGCGTACCGCAGCTGGCCGAGCTGCGACTGCACAACGGCACCGTCTACCGCTGGAACCGCCCGGTCTACGACATCATGGACGGCCGCCCGCACCTGCGGGTGGAGAACCGGGTGCTGCCCGCCGGCCCGACCGTGGTCGACATGCTGGCCAACGCCGCCTTCTACTTCGGCCTGGCCCGAGGGCTCGCCGAGGCGGACCGGCCGATCTGGAGCCAGCTCACCTTCAGCTCCGCCGAGGAGAACTTCCACGCCGCCGCGCGCCGGGGCATGGACGCCGTCCTGCACTGGCCCCGCCTCGGTGACGTACCGGTGACCAGGCTGGTCCTGGACACCCTGCTGCCGACGGCCGCGACCGGCCTGGACCGGTTCGGCGTCGCCCCGGCCGAGCGGGACCGGCTGCTCGGCATCATCGAGCAGCGCTGTCGTACCGGCCGCAACGGCGCGGTGTGGCAGACCGAGGCGGTCTGGGCGGCCGAGCGGCGGCACGGCCTGGACCGGGACGCCGCATTGCACCACATGGCCGGCCGCTACGCGCAGCTTCAGCGCAGCAACGAGCCCGTGCACACCTGGCCGGTCGACTGACCCCGACGCCGTGCCTGATCGGTCGCCGTTGCTCGAGTCAGCGGGCGCGGCGACCGGGCCGAGGCTTCGGGCCGGTGCCGGGGGCCGCCTCGTCTGACTTCGCGGCCGTGGCCGTGCCGCCGGTCGGCGGCACGGCGGCGGAGGCGTCGCCCGTCGACGCCGGGACCGACGGGTCGGCTCCGGCCGGGTCGGGTGCGGTGGTGCGGCCACGCCGGGCCGAGGTGCCGCGCGGCCGGGCGCCGGTGGCCGGGCCGGTCGCCGCCGGCCCGGCGGGCTCGGCCGCCCGGCCCGCCTCGGCCGGTTCCGCGGCGGCGAGCGTCGGGCCCACCGCCGGGCCGGTCGTCGCGGCACCCGTTCCAGGCGTACGGCCGGTGCGTCGGGCACCGGTGAGCGCGGGCGTCTCGGCCCGGGTCGGGTCGTCGGTGGCGTGCTCGTCGTCGGTCGTGGGTTCGCCGGTGCGCTGCCGGGGCACGGTCACCTGCTGCCGGACGGCGGCGCGACGTTCGGCGCGCTGGGCGAGCGCCGCCATCAGCACCGAGCCGGCCGCGCCGACGACCACCGCGTACGGGGCGAAGAGCTGGGCCGACACCTGCGCCGGGGTGATCGAGGCGAGCCGGGGTACGGCGAGGAAGTAGGCCACCGCGACCAGCAGCGGTCCGGCCGCCCCGGAGACGGCCGCGCCGAGGCGACGCTCCGCCACCCGGGCGGTACGCCGTGCGGCCAGCGCGCCGATCACCAGCGCCGAGCCGGCGGCGAGGAGGACCCCCGGCCAGTACACGTAGTCGCGGAGCCAGTAGCCGGGCCGGTCGCCGCTGATCTGCCAGATGCCGAGCTGGGCGGTGGCCAGGCCGCGGCCGGCGAGCACGCCGTCCACCACCGAGACCACGGCGAGCAGCCAGAGCCAGCCGACCGTGGCGACCACGTTGGTCGCGGCGGCCCGCGACGAGAGCGCCCAGAGGGCGGCCAGCAGCCCGAGCAGGACACCGACGGCCGCGTACCCGGCGGCGACGGTCTGCGGGGCGAAGATGTCCGGCACGGTGGCCGCCCGGGCCGGCACGGCGACCAGCAGCACGGTCAACGACGCGCCCACCGCCCCGGCGACTGCCAGCGTCACCCGGCGCAGCGTGCCGCCCGACGGTGCGTCGGCGTCGCCCCGGTCGTCGAGCCGCTGCGCGCAGACGGCGCCGAGCACCCCGGAGACGGCCGCGATCCAGGTCGCCCACGCGAGGCTGGCGAACCACGCCGCCTCGGTACGCGCGGCCTCGGCCGGCGCCCAGTCGATGATGCCCAGCCCGTAGGCGAAGCCCAGTTGTGCCGCGCCCACGCCGGCAGCCACGCCGACCGCGGTGGCGCCCGATGCTCCCCAGCCTCGTCTGGCCATGCGGGGCAGCGTAGCGTCCCCTGGTCGGCCCGGCGAGTCGTGGCGATGCCCGCTCGACGTGCGGTGACGGGTTGGCGGCACCCGGTACGGTCGCCGGTGACGAGGCGGGAGCGCGATGAGCGACGGACACACCCTTCCGGACGGTGCGGAGCCCGGGCGTCCGGGCCGGGCGTCCCTGGTTCTCGGCGGCGCGTTGGCGCTCGTCCTGCTGTCTTCCGTCGGGGCGACCGCCGGGTGGCTGCTGGCCGACCCGGGTCGGTCGTCGCCGACCGTGCCGTCGGCCGCCGCGTCGGCCAGCGGCTCCCCGTCCCGGTCGACCCTGCCGGCTCCGGCGGCGCCGCCCACCACCGCCCGGCCGACCACCCCGCCGGCCCCGTCGCGCAGTTCGTACGACCTGACGGTGCCCGAGCTCCTCGGCACGGACTTCGAGAAGGCCCGCAAGGAGCTACGGGACCGGAAGC
Source organism: Micromonospora halophytica (assembly GCF_900090245.1). Taxonomy (GTDB): domain Bacteria; phylum Actinomycetota; class Actinomycetes; order Mycobacteriales; family Micromonosporaceae; genus Micromonospora; species Micromonospora halophytica. Next base: position 120,496 of record NZ_FMDN01000005.1, on the reverse strand, counting down.
TGAGCTGGCGGCTGGTTTTCGGCAGCGGGTCGGGACGGGACGTGGTGCGGACCTACCCGGCTCCCGGCACCCCGGTCTCCCGGGGCACCACCGTCCGGGTGTACGTGGCCGGACCGGCCCCGGAGGTCGAGGTCCCCGACCTGGTCGACGACGACTGCGCCGACGTCGCCGAGCAGCTCGGCGAGCGGGGCCTCTACCCGCGCTACCCGACGGGCCGTGCCGGCACGGTGACCGCCCAGGTCCCGGCGGCCGGTGCGACCGCCCGTTGGAACGACAAGGTCGCCGTCTCCTGCGCCGAGGAGGAGGGCGACTGATCCAGGGCCCGGCGGGCGGGTCGGGGCGCTGATCCCGGTGGCTGGTGACCGTGCCCGTTACCGTGGATGGGCGAGGGCCACGACGCCTGCCCGGTGGGAGAGGACGTGCGATGAGCGACGACCGCCAGGAGCCCGCCGACGACGCGACACGCCCGCTGCCCCCGCCCGAGGACCGCACCGCCGCGCCACCACCGCTGGACGCGACGGCCCGACAGGAGCCGCTGGACGCGACGGCTCCTCAGGAGCCGATCGACCGGACCCGGCCGCTGCCGCCGGCGGGTGCCGGGCCCTCGGCGGAGCAGCCCGCCCCGGCCGTCTGGTCCGGGCGGGCGGGAGTGCCGCCACCCCGTCCGGCCGACTACCGCGAACCGGCCGAGTGGTACGGCGAGGAGCAGCGCCCCGGCCACTGGTGGATGCCGATCCTGCTCGGGATCCTGGCGCTGCTCCTGCTCGGTGCCCTCGGTGCGGGAATCTGGCTGGCGCTGCGGGCGGCGGACGAGCGGGACGAGGACCCCACCCCGCCCCCGTCGCCGACCAGCGCTCCGGCGACCACGGCCGCCCCGACGAGCGCCGCGCCCACCACGGAGTCGCCCAGCACGCCACCGACCACGGCGGCGGCCCGGGTGCCGATGCCGCCCCTCGTGGGGCAGTCCAGGGCGACTGCGGAACGGATCCTGGACCGGATCGGCCTGTCGTACCGGGTGGAGACCCGGGAGTCGTCGGAGCAGGCGCCGGGCACCGTGATCGAGACCGATCCGGACGCGGGTGAGCTGGTCCGCCCCGGTGAGGACGAGGTGACGCTGGTAGTGGCCACCGCTCCGTCGCCCTCCCCGTCACCCACCGGCTCCGACGAGCCCACGCCCGAGGCGAGCCCGACCCCCTGAGTCACCACATCCCCGGGTCACCACATCCCCCGGGTCACCACATCCGGCGTCTGGTCCCCACCAGGCCCAGCCCGGCGAGTGAGATCGCCAGCCCGAGCAGCCCCGACCAGAAGAGCGACTGGCTGAGCGCCTGCCGTTGGTCGGTCGACGACCGGCCGGCCGGTGCGCCGGCGAGCGCCCCCTCGCCGCCGCCGGCGCCCGGACCGGTGCCGGTCGTCGGGTCGGTGCCGGAGGGTGGGTCGCCCGCGGCACCCGTCTCCGTTCCGGCGTCGAGGCCCCGCCCGGCACCGGCGGGGAGACTCCAGTCGTCCGGGTCACCGGGCTCACCCAGGTTCCCGTCGCCGGCTGGGGCCTCGACGACGGTGATCTCGGGGGCCGGCACCGGCTCGGCCAGCCGGGTCGCCGACTCGGCCGGGTACCGCACCACCACGACGAGCGTGAGGGCGGCGCCGACCAGCGCCATCAGCCCGAAGGCGTAACCGGTACGGGACCTGTGGTGCCGCCGCGCGGCGGGCATAGGAAGCATGGCCATCCCAGGTTCAGGGTCCGGGACGCGCGGGGTGGAGACGTTCGCCGGGGTGGGCGTACCGAGTCTATGGCGACGGAACGGCCCCCGACCGGGTAATGGCGCAGCTCAGCCCACCGGAACGGGCGCCCGGTTGAGCGGCCGCCGGGGCCGCACGGTGTGTGGGCGCGGCGCGGGCGCGGCCTGGAGCGTCCGGAGGCCGGCCTGCTGGACGAAGATCGACCGCCGGTTGACCGCGTCCCCCGAAGCGTTCAACTCGTAACCGTCGAGCCAGAGCCAACCGTCGTAGGTGGGCCAGTCGAGTACCCGGATGACCCGGAACGTGATGGGCCTGAGGAACTGGACACTCGCCGCGCGAGTCACGTGCAGTACGTCACCAGAGCGGGGAAGCACATGGGCTCCTGTCGAGACATGGCCGGCGTGGCACCGGCCGGAGGCGATCGGGGGGAAGTGCTCGGCCTCGTGGGCGGGTCGTGCCACATGGACCGATGGATAGGTCGGTGCTGGTCGGGCCGTACCCGCTGGTGGCGGACCGCCACCCGACCATCACCCGGCTGCTCCCGGGTACCGCTCCCGCCGCCGCAGCCGTCCGGCGTGCAGCGGCGGGGTCCTCACCCCGGGGCAGGTCTCGTCGTCGCAGCCGGCGCGGGCCGCCCGACCGTCGTCCGGCTGCCGGTGGGTTCGCCACGGCGGGAAAGCGTCCGGGAACGGTGAGTGATCCGAGCCATACGGACAGACTGCATCAGCCTCGTGCGACATGCAAGTTGCATGTCGACTTTTGCCGATACGTGAGTGCGACATGTGATCCAGGCGCTTGAAGACGCCGACCCCGGGACGGCACACTGGACGCCGGTTTCGCCCGCCGCGGCCGGTCGACGACCGGCACCACCCCTGCCGCGAACGATCGCCCGCCATCCGGTCGCGCCCTCGGCGGGTGTGGAGGCCAGGCGCGTGCGACCGGAGGTAACCGGGTGAGCGCGAGGCACGGCCGATGCGGTGCAGCGACCTGCGGGGTGACGCGGTGAGCGAGCGGCGCAGCCCCACCATCCGGCGCCGCCGGCTGGGGGCGGAACTCCGCCGCCAGCGGGAGGCGGCCGGAATCACCATCGAGGTGGTCGCCGAACAGTTGGAGTGCTCCGCGTCGAAGATCTCCCGGATCGAGACCGGCCACACCTCGGCGACCCCGCGCGACGTCCGTGACATGCTGCGGATCTACGGCGTGGTGGGCACCGAGAGCGACGAACTGGTGCAGATCGCGCGGGAGGCCCGGCAGAAGGGGTGGTGGCATCCGTACAGCACGGTGCTGGTCGGGGCGTACGTCGGACTGGAGGCGGCGGCCAGTTCGATAAGGGCGTACGAACAGCAGGTGGTGCCGGGACTGCTGGAGACCGAGGAGTACGCCAGTGCCATGATCCGGGCGGCCCGCCCGGACTTCACCGTCGACCAGGTGCAACAACGGGTGCGTGTCCGGCTGGGGCGTCAGTCGTTGTTGACCCAGGACGATCCGGTCGATCTGTGGGTGGTGCTCGACGAGGCGGTGCTGAGCCGGCCGGTTGGTGGCGACGACGTGATGCGTGGCCAGCTCAAGCGGTTGGTGGAGGTGGCCGAACTGCCGAACGTGACGTTGCAGGTCCTGCCCTTCGAGGTGGGCGCGCACGCGGGCATGGACGGCACGTTCACCATCCTCAGCTTCCCCGAACCGAGTGATCCCGATGTCGTGTACGCGGAGAACGCCACGGGTGGGCTCTTCCTGGAGAAGAGCGACGAACTGCAGAAGTACAGCTTCATCTTCGATCACATTCGAGCAGCGGCCATTCGCCCGGACGAATCCATAGCTCACATCGCAAAACTGGTAGAGGAGCCGCTGTGGAAATGGCGACCAAGGAGTACCCCGTGGACCTGACGCGGGCGACGTGGTTCAAGAGCTCGAAGAGCGGGCCGAACTGCGACAACTGCGTCGAGGTGGCGTACGTGACGGGGGCGGTCGGGGTTCGGGACTCGAAGGACAAGACAGGCCCGGCCCTGATCTTCGCTCCGGGCGACTGGCACGCCTTCGTCGCCGGCGCGCGGAGTGGCGCGTTCATGCAGCACTGAGCAACGCGACGTGGCGTTGACAGCGGGTCGGCCGGGATCTCCCGGTCGGCCCGTCGCCACATCCGTCCCGTCTCGTTGAACCCTCGGTACGGCGCTGGTAGACGACCCGCCGCACGGATCGACGACCGAGCGAGGCAGGCGAGACGGATGACGACGATCGGTTCAGACAACCTCACGAACGGGCCGGGCAAGGCGGAACGGTTCGGCGGCAAGTACCGGGGCGCGCGCCGGGACACCGTGCTGACCGAGGTCGTGTCCACCGACACCGAGATCGGCGGGCGGGACTCCGGCCCGGCCAACCAGGAGCAGGCCACACCGCTGTCGTTGCCCTCGCTCGACCCGAACCCGCTCACCGAGCCGTCGTTCCCACCCGCCGGCTGGCCGGTCGGGCCGACCGACTCGCTGGTCGACCATCCGCTGCTGCGCGGCCTGCTGCTGGAGTTGCCGCCGAAGGGGAGCGTGCCGCCCCCGGGCTGGCTGGACCGGTGGTTCGAGGCGACCCGGGCCATCCTCGAACTGCTATACGTGCAGGGGCCCGGCCGCTCGCGCTGAGATCGGTGACGCGGCGAGCACCGGTGCCGCCGGCAGCGCCCGCTCGGCGAGCCGGCTGTGCCGGAGCGCGTGGCGTACCCCGATCGCGATGACCACGAGACCGCCCACCGTGACGGCCGGGCCGGTGCCGGCGGCGAGGTCGAGCCCGGCGGCCGAGAGCACGGGTGGCAGGGTGGCCAGGGCGGTCACCTGCACCGGTAGACCGATCAGCGGGTGCGCCGCGGCGGCCCGCAGGCCGTGCGGCGCGGGAGTCCCGGGCGCGGTGGCGAACGCGCGTGCGCCGGCCCGGAGCCGGCGCACGCGGCGTACCGTGCAGGCTGCCACGACGAGAGTGGGGGCGGCCGCCAGCGTCAGGCCGGCCGCCGCCCGGTCGGCCGGCGTGGCCCCGGCGCTGGTCAGGCCGGCGGCCAGCACCGCCGCCGTGAGGCCGAGGCCGGTCAGGGTCAGGGCGAGCAACCATCCGGTACGCCGGCGCAGCGCGCGGGCGCGGTCCAGCCGGGGCAGCCCGTCCGCCACGATCCCGACGGCCAGCCAGACCACGGCGATCGGGGCCAGGGCGGCGAGCTCACTCTCCATGCCGGACAGCCTCGCCCCTCTCCGGCGTCGACGAATCCAGGGTCGACCCGGGGCCGCCCCTTCATTGCACCCGTAGGGGTGACAGCCGCTGATGCGCCGGGTGCTCCCGGTGACATCCGACGGGGTGCGCGCCGGACGTCGCGCCGTGGTGGCGGGAGTGCTCGAAGGAGGCCCTCAACGCGGCACGGTCCATCCCTCCGGTGTTATGGGTAAGTCGGCATGTTATCCGGCCGCGATCCCGGACCTACCCTTGATCGATCGGTGGTCGTCGATCTGCCCGTCGTGGGTGGGCGGACGCCGCCCACCGGGTCGAGGGAGGTAGAGGATGGCACTTCCGCACAGGTCCCTATTCGTCGGGCTGGCCACGCTGGCCATGGTCGCGACCGCCACGCCGGCGATGGCGGCCGAGCCCGTCGGAACGATCCGCGCCGCAGGCGGCCCCACCGCCGTGGCGGACAGCTACATCGTCGTCTTCAAGGACAGCGCCGTCGCCCGCACCCGGGTCGGCGACGACGCGCAGCGGCTGGTCGGCCGGCACGGCGGCTCGGTCGCCCGCACCTACGGCGCCGCGCTGCGCGGCTTCGAGGCCCGGGTCGACGCGCGGGCCGCCGCCCGGATCGCCGCCGACCCCGCCGTGGCGTACGTGGAGCAGAACCACACCGTCTCGATCTCCGGCACCCAGACCAACCCGCCGTCCTGGGGCCTGGACCGGATCGACCAGCGCAGCCTGCCGCTGGACAACTCCTACACGTACCCGAACACGGCGAGCAACGTGCACGCCTACATCATCGACACCGGCATCCGGTTCAGCCACAGCGACTTCGGCGGGCGGGCCGTCTCCGGCTACGACGCGGTCGACGGCGGCTCCGCCGACGACTGCAACGGCCACGGCACGCACGTCGCCGGCACCGTGGGCGGCAACGCGTACGGGGTGGCGAAGGGCGTCCGGCTCGTCGGCGTCCGGGTGCTGAACTGCCAGGGCAGCGGCACGAACGCCGGCGTCATCGGCGGCGTCGACTGGGTGACCCAGAACGCCGTCAAGCCGGCCGTGGCGAACATGAGCCTCGGCGGCGGCGCCAACAGCACGCTCGACACCGCCGTGCGCAACTCCATCAACTCGGGCATCACCTACGGCCTGGCGGCCGGGAACGACTCCGGCGGCAACGCCTGCAACACCTCGCCCGCCCGTACCGCCGAGGGCATCACGGTCGGCTCGACGACCAACACCGACGCCCGGTCGTCGTTCTCCAACATCGGCACCTGCCTGGACATCTTCGCCCCGGGCTCGTCGATCACCTCGGCCTGGTACAACAGCGACACCGCGACCAACACCATCAGCGGCACCTCGATGGCGACCCCGCACGTCGTGGGCGCCGCGGCCCTGGTCGCCTCGGCCAACCCGTCCTGGACCGCGCAGCAGGTCCGGGACTACCTGGTCACCAACGCCACCAGCAACGCGGTCGGCAACCCCGGCACCGGCTCGCCGAACAAGCTGCTGTACGTGGTGAACGACGGCACCCCGCCGCCGCCCAACGACTTCTCCGTGTCGGTGTCGCCGACCTCCGGCTCCACCGCGCCGGGCGGCTCCGTCACCGCCACCGTGGCGACCGCCACCACCAACGGCGCCGCCCAGTCGGTGAGCCTCTCCGCCAGCGGGCTGCCCTCCGGGGCGACCGCCTCGTTCAACCCGGCCACGGTCACCTCGGGTGGTTCGTCGACGCTCACCATCGCGACCTCGGCGAGCACGCCGTCCGGCACGTACACGGTGACCGTCAGGGGCACCGCGACCTCCGGCTCGAAGACCGCGACGTACTCGCTGACCGTGACCGGTGGCAGCGGTGGCGGCTGCTCCGGCACCAACGGCACCGACGTGGCGATCCCGGACGGCGCCACGGTGAGCAGCTCGATCTCGATCGCGGACTGCAACCGGAACGCCTCGTCCACCTCGAAGGTCGCGGTGAACATCGTGCACACCTACCGCGGTGACCTGGTGGTCGACCTGGTCGCCCCGGACGGCTCGACCTACCGGCTGAAGAACAGCAGCTTCTGGGACGGCACCGACAACATCAACACCACCTACACCGTCAACCTGTCGAGTGAGGCGGCGAACGGCACCTGGCGGCTGCAGGTGCGGGACGTCTACTACGGCGACACCGGCTACATCAACACCTGGACGCTGACCCTCTAGCGCCCGCGTGACGGCCGAGGCCCTTCCCACCGGTGGGTGGGAAGGGCCTCGTACGCGTCGGGTCAGACGGCGAAGGTCGGCGGGCGCTCGGTGGCCGGGGCCGGCGGCCGGGCCTTCCACAGGCCGGTCTTCTGACCGGTGAGCCGGGCCAGGTAGGCGGGATTGAGGATGACGTACCGGCGCCAGAGCCGCTTCGGCTCCAGGCCGAGCCGCCAGAACCACTCCAGCCCGGCCCGCTGCATCCACGGCGGCGGCTGCCTGAGCAGGCCGGCGTGGTAGTCGAAGGCCGCGCCGACCGCCATCAGCGGCATGTCCAGCAGTGGCCGCATGGCGTACGCGAAGACCTCCTGGCGCGGGCAGCCCAGCCCGACCAGCACGAGCCGCGCGCCGCTGGCCCTGATCCGGTCGGCGATCTCGGCGTCCTCGCCCGGTCGGACCTCGCGGAACTTGGACGGCTCCACCCCGGCGATCTTGAGGGCGGGGAACATCCGCTCCAGCGCCGGGATCAGCTTCGCCAGGGTCTCCTCGGTCGAACCGTAGAGGTAGACCGGCAGCCCTTCGTCGGCGAAGCGGCGCAGCACGTGCAGGGTCAGCGTCGGGCCGTAGACCCGGTCCGACAGACCGGCGTGGTGCAGCAGGTTGAGCGCCCAGCGGACCGGCTGCCCGTCCGGGGTGACCACGTCGAAGGAGTTGAGCCGGGCGTTGTGCGCCGGGTCGAGCACCCCGGTCATCACGCCGTGCACGGCCAGCGCGGTCAGCGCCAGCGGCCGCCGCTCCCGGGCCGCGGCCACGACCTGCTCGGTCGCCGAGGCGTAGTCGGTGGCGTCGACCAGGACACCGAGGACGTTGCGCTTGCCCGTGGCGGTCATGCTCCCGGCACCCACTTGTCGACGTTGGCCTCGTGGATCTCCCGCATGATCATCGGTACGTCGTAGACCTGCTTCCAGTCCGGGTAGTCGGCCTGGAACGCCTCGTTCGAGCCGATCCACCACTTGTGGTCGCCGACCCGGTTCGCCTCGACGTACTCGGAGATCATCTCCTGGCCGGTGATCTGCTCGGCCAGGCTGATCGCCTCCCGCATCGAGGTGTTGGAGTGTCGGCCACCGCCCAGGTTGTAGACCGCCGCCGAGCGCGGGTTGCGGAAGAACGCCTCGAAGGCCGAGACCACGTCCGAGCTGTGGATGGCGTCCCGGACCTGCTTGCCCTGCCAGCCGTAGATCTTGTACGTGCGGCGCTCCATGTTGGCGCGCATCACGTACCCCAGGAAGCCGTGCAGCTCGGTGGCGGAGTGCGCCGGGCCGGTCAGTGTGCCGCCCCGGAAGCAGGCGGTGCGCATGTCGAAGTAGCGCCCGTACTCCTGCACCATCACGTCCGCGGCGACCTTGGAGGCGCCGAAGATCGAGTGCAGGGACGAGTCGATCGACATGTCCTCCCGGATGCCCCGCTCGTACGGGTGGCCCGGCTCGATCTCCCAGCGGGTCTCCAGCTCCACGTAGGGGAGGCTGTTGGGCCGGTCGCCGTAGACCTTGTTCGTCGAGCAGTGGATCACCGGCGCCTCGATGCAGTGCTCCCGCACGTTCTGCAGGACGTTGAGGGTGCCGACGGCGTTCACGTCGAAGTCGGTGAACGGATCACGGACCGCCCAGTCGTGCGAGGGCTGCGCGGCGGTGTGGATCACCACGGCGATGTCCCGGCCGTACCGGGCGAAGAGCTTCGCCAGCGTGTCCCGGTCGCGGATGTCGATGCTGTGGTGCGAGTACGCCGACCCCAGCTCGTCGGTCAGCCGCCGGACGTTCCACGCGGTCGACGCCTCGGCGCCGAAGAACTCCTGCCGCATGTCGTTGTCGATACCGACCACGTCCAGGCCGAGACCGGCGAAGTGCCGGACCGCCTCGGAGCCGATCAGACCGCCCGACCCGGTCACCAACGCGACACTCACACGCCACTCCTGGTCAATAGGAGGCTGGAAACCATCGGAGCATAGCGTGACGTCCGGCACGCCCCGATCCGTCCGGCCCGCTCCCGACACGAAGCGAGGGCCCCGCGATCGCGGAGCCCTCGTCATCTGGTGGGGATGGGGGGAGTTGAACCCCCACGTCCTTTCGGACACACGGACCTGAACCGTGCGCGTCTGCCATTCCGCCACATCCCCGTGGCTTCGACCTCGAACACTCTAGCCTGTGCCGCCGGTCGCTGTCGCCAGCGGCCCGGGACGATCTGGGTGTCCTCTGTCGTGCCCCGACCGGTTACGCTCTGTTGAGCGGTCACCGTTCGCGGCGGACGAAACAGTAGCACGCCCGACGCGCCCCCGAGGAACGGGCCGCCGCCAGGCCGCCGAGCGGCGCGCGAGCTGCATGCGCCCCGGCCGGATACCATCATGTCCTCGGGACCCGAGGAGGAGCCGGTGAGCGTGCTGCAACGCTTCGAGAAGCGTCTGGAAGGCCTGGTCGAAGGGGCTTTCGCCAAGGTCTTCAAAGGGGTGGTCCACCCCGTGGAGATCCTCAACGCCATGCAGCGGGAGGCCGAGGCGCACAAGGCCATCCTTGCTGGTGGCCGCACGTTGGTGCCCAACCGCTACGTGATCGATCTCTCGCCGTACGACCACAGTCGGCTGGCGCCGTACGCTGCCGCGCTGGCCCAGGAGCTGGCCCAGTCGCAGGCGGAGTTCATCGGCGAGCAGGCCTGGACGGTCTACGGCGACGTGATCGTCGAGATCGAGCGCGGCGAAGGGCTGGACACCGGCATGTTCCGGGTCACCGCCGAGGTCTACACCGGTGGCGAGGTCGCCCCGGTCTCCGCGCCCGGCGGCTACGACGCCGGCCCGCCCGCGTACCCGGCGTACGACCAGGGAGGCGGCTACGGCCCGCCGCCGGGGCACGGCGCCGGCCGCAACGTCCGGCTGGTCTCCGGCGACGGCCGCACCTACCCGCTCCAGATGGGCTCGACCGTGATCGGCCGCGGCGACCAGGCCAACCTGCGCCTGCCCGACGTCGGCATCTCCCGGCGACACGCCCGGCTGGACTTCGACGGCGGCCAGGTGGTGCTGACCGACCTCGGGTCGACCAACGGCACGATGGTCAACGGCCAGCGCGTCTCCGCGGTCGCCCTCAACCCCGGCGACATGATCCAGCTCGGCACCACCACCCTGACCTTCCGCGTGGACGGCTGATCCGCCTTGCCGGAGCTCGTGATCACCGTCGCCCGGTTCGGGTTCCTCATCCTGCTGTGGATCTTCGTGTTCACGGTGGTGGGCGTGATCCGCCGTGACCTCTTCGCAGGAGCCCGGTCAGGCCGGCTGGTGGCCGCGCCACGCGGGGTCGGCGCGTCGACCCAGCAGGCGGGGAAGCCGGCGAAGGTGAAGCGGGGCAGGGCCGCACACCAGCTGGTGGTCACCGCCGGCCAGCTCGCCGGCACCCGGATCACCCTCGGCGAAGCGCAGATCACCATCGGTCGGGCCGAGGACTCCACCCTCGTGATCACCGACGACTACGCCTCCGCGCGGCACGCCCGGCTCGTGCCCCGCGACGGGCAGTGGTTCGTCGAGGACCTCGGTTCGACTAACGGCACGTACCTGGATCGCGCTAAGGTCACCGGACCGACCCCCGTCCCCCTCGGCGTGCCGATCCGTATCGGCCGCACTTCCCTCGAATTACGGCCATGACTTTGACCCTGCGCTATGCGGCCCACAGCGACCGCGGTCTGATCCGAGACGGAAACCAGGATTCCGTCTACGCCGGGCCGCGGCTCCTCGCCGTCGCCGACGGCATGGGCGGCATGGCCGCCGGTGACGTCGCCAGCAACATCGTCATCGGTGCCATGGCACCGCTCGACGAGGACGTCCCGGGGGACGCTCTCGTCGACGCGCTGCGCTCCGCCGTGGGCACCGCCAACCAGCAGCTCCGCGACACCGTGGACGCCAACCCGCAGCTGGAGGGGATGGGCACCACGCTCACCGCCACCCTCTTCTCGGGCAGCAAGATCGGCATGGTCCACATCGGTGACTCGCGGGCCTACCTCCTGCGCAACGGCGAGTTCGCGCAGATCACCAAGGACGACACCTACGTCCAGATGCTCGTCGACGAGGGACGGATCAGCGCGGAGGAGGCGAGCAGCCACCCCCAGCGCTCGCTGCTCACCCGCGCCCTCGACGGCCGGGACATCGACCCGGAGTACAGCGTCCGGCAGGTGCTCCCCGGCGACCGCTACCTGATCTGCTCCGACGGCCTCTCCGGCGTGGTCAGCGCGGACACCATCGCCGACACCATGCGCGAGTACACCGACCCGCAGCAGTGCGTCGAGCGCCTGGTGCAGCTCGCGCTGCGTGGCGGCGGGCCGGACAACATCACCGTGATCATCGCGGACGCGACCGACCAGGACATCGTCGAAGCCAGCCCGATCGTCGGCGGCGCCGCCGCACGCGATCGCGGCATGGCCACCTCCGCCGACGTCTCCACCCCGGCGGCCCGGGCCTCGGCGCTCTCGGCCCCGCGCCCGGCGGCCCCCGAGGACGACCCGGCCGCCAACCGGGACGACGAGCCGGAGCGGTCCCGCCGCCGGCCGCTGCGCACCATCGCGATGCTGGTGGCGCTGCTGATCATCCTCGGTGGTGGCCTCTTCGCCGGGTGGAGCTACACCCAACGGCAGTACTACGTCGGGGCGACCGAACAGGGGGAACTCGCGGTCTTCCGCGGGGTGCCCGGCCAGGTCGCCGGGCTCGACCTCTCCCAGGTCCACTCGACCAGCCCGGCCAAGCTCGACGACCTCACCCTCGCCGCGCAGGAGCAGGTCAAGCAGGGCATCCAGGCCAAGAGCGAGTCGGACGCGCTGCGTCGGCTGTCCGAGCTGACCAGCGACGACCCGGCCAACCCCAACCTCAAGCCGATCTGCCCGCCGAGCCCGACCGTGGCAGTCACCGCCTCCCCGGTCGCGCCCACCGGCAGCCCGGCGGTGGGGGCCACGCCGACGGGCACCCGTGCCCCGCTCGCCACCGCCACCCCGGTGCCCGCCACCACGCCCGACGCCTCGGCCTCCGACGCGGTCCCGCCGGTCGTGGACCCGGCGGGCTGCCGGTCGCCCGAGTGAACGCCGGCTGAGAGTCCGAGGACCGATCCGTGACCGCAGCCGCCACACCGGCAGCCTCGCCCGCCACGACGGGCGAGCAGCCCGGCGTACGCCTGGCGCGGTCCCGGCGCAACGCTGAGCTCTCCCTGCTGCTGCTGGCCATGGTGCTGGTGGCGGCCTACGGGGCGATCGTCGAGGCGAACATGCTCGACACGGTCACCCCGGACTTCTGGATGCCGGCCGCCGCGCTGACTCTGGTCTTCGTCGGCATGCACCTGGTGATCCGCTGGCTGGCGCCCTTCGCCGATCCGGCGCTGCTGCCCGCGGTGGCGCTGCTCAACGGCATCGGGGTGGGCTTCCTGCGCCGGCTCGACCTGGGTAAGGCCGCCCCGGCCGACCGGGAGACGCTGGCCATCTTCGCCGGCACCGGTGGCCGCCAGCTCGCCTGGACGCTCGCCTCGGTGATGCTCGCCGCCGGGCTGCTCGCCCTGATGCGCGACCACCGTTCGGTCTCCCGGTACGCGTACACCCTGGGCCTGGCCGGCATCGTGCTGGTGATGATCCCGGCGGTGCTGCCCGGACGGTTCTCCGAGATCAACGGCGCGAAGCTCTGGATCCGGGTCGGCGGCTTCAGCATCCAGCCCGGTGAGTTCGCCAAGCTGGCCCTGCTGGTCTTCTTCGCCTACTACCTGGTCCGCAAGCGTGAGGTGCTCTCGCTGGCCAGCCGCCGGATCCTCGGCATCGACTTCCCGCGCGGCCGTGACCTCGGCCCGGTGGTCGTGGTCTGGCTGATCAGTCTGCTGGTGCTGGTCTTCGAGAAGGACCTGGGCACCTCGCTGCTCTACTTCGGCATGTTCGTGGTGACGCTCTACATCGCCACCGAGCGGGTCAGTTGGCTGCTGATCGGTCTGGTGCTCTTCTTCGGCGGCGCGTACCTCGCGTACGTGCTGGGTGGGTCGGTAGGCGGGCCGTTCCTGAACTTCTACACCCGCGCGGAGATCTGGCTGGACCCGTTCGCCGAGCCGTACGACCGGGGTTACCAGCTGGTGCAGGGGCTGCTCGGCCTCGGCAGCGGTGGCCTCTTCGGGACCGGGCCGGGCGCCGGTGAGCCGCTGGAGATCCCCGAGGTGCAGAACGACTTCATCTTCGCCGGCATCGGCGAGGAGATCGGCCTGTTCGGCCTGACCGCACTGCTCGTGGTCTACCTGCTCATCGTCGAGCGGGGCCTGCGGGCCGGGCTTGCCGTCCGCGACTCGTTCGGCAAGCTGGTCGCCGGTGGCCTGGCCTTCACCCTCGGGCTCCAGGTCTTCGTGATCATCGGCGGGATCAGCAAGCTCATTCCGCTGACCGGCCAGACCACGCCGTTCCTCTCCGCCGGCGGTTCGTCGTTGATGGCCAACTGGCTGCTCGTCGCGGTGCTGCTCCGGGTCTCCGACGCCGCCCGTCGGCCGGTCACCCAGGGCGGTGGCCCGGCGGCCAGGCCCGCCGGGGGCCCGCCGGAGCAGCTGCACGGTGCCCCCACGGAGGTGATCCGCCCGTGAACGCACCCCTGCGCCGCGTCGGCGTCGTCGTCATGGTCCTGTTCGGCCTGCTCTTCGCCAACCTGAACTGGATCCAGTTCTACAAGGCCGACGAATACCGCAACAGCGACTACAACGGCCGGGTCCAGGTGGCCGAGTACGAGAACCGGCGCGGCAACATCGAGGCCGGTGGCACCGCCGTCGCCACCAGCAAGGAGACCGGCGGCAAGCTGAAGTACCTGCGTACCTACCCCGGCGGGGCGAAGTACGCGCACATGCTCGGCTACAAGCCGGTCAACCTCGCCGAGACCGGCATCGAGCGGGCCGAGGACGACTTCCTGGCCGGCACCAGCGACGTGCTCTTCGCCAACCGGGTCAAGGACATGTTCACCGGGGACGAGTCGGGCGGCGGCAACGTGCTGCTCACCATCTCCAAGCGCGCCCAGGACACCGCGTACGACCAGCTGCGCAACAACAACAACGGGGTGAAGAAGGGCGCGGCGATCGCCATCGACCCGCGTACCGGGGCGGTGCAGGCGCTCGTCTCGATGCCCAGCTTCGACCCGAATCCGCTGGCCAGCCACGACACCGACAAGGCCACGGCGGCGTACAACGAGCTGGAGCGCAACCCGGACGGCCCGCTGAAGAACCGGGCGCTGTCGGAGGTCCTGCCGCCCGGCTCCACCTTCAAGATCGTCATCGCCGCGGCGGCCCTGGAGAACGGGGTCACCAAGGAGACCCAGATCCCGGCCGGGGCGAGCTGGACCCCGCCGACCTCCGGCACCCCGATCCGTAACGCCGCCCCGTCGATCTGCCCCGAGGCGCAGGTCACCCTGATGAACGCGGTCACCGAGTCGTGCAACACCGGCTTCGCCCAGCTCGGCGTGAAGCTCGGGGCGGACACGGTGAAGGAGAAGGCCCGCCAGTTCGGCTTCGAGCAGGACGACCTCACCGTCGGCCGGCTCGGCGAGGGGGGCCTGACCGTGGCGCCCAGCCGGACCGGCGCGATGGAGGCCCCCGGCGGAGCGACCGACCCGGCCGCGCTGGCCCAGTCCTCGATCGGCCAGCGGGACGTCAAGATGACCCCGCTGGAAGGCGCGATGATCGCTGCGGCGGTGGCCCACGGCGGCAAGCAGATGCGGCCGTACCTGGTGAAGCAGCTGCTCGGCCCGGACCGCACCACCAGCTACGACAACGCCGACCCGCGTGTGCTGCGCCGGCCGGTCGACGACCGGGTCGCCGCCGACCTACGGGACATGATGGTCAGCGTGGTGCGCAACGGCACCGGCCGTAACGCCCAGTTCAACGGCTACACCGTCGGCGGCAAGACCGGCACCGCGCAGTCCGGCCCGGGCACCCCCGACCACGGCTGGTTCATCGGCTTCGCCCTCGACAAGGACGACAAGCCGGTCTCCGCCGTCTGCGTGGTGCTGGAGGAGGCGGGCAGCGGCGGCAGCGCCGAGGCGGCCCGGATCGGTGGCCGGATCATGCAGGCGGCCGCCGCCGACTCCGGGAGTCGCTGATGCTCTCTCCCGGCGTCCAGCTCGGCAACCGCTACCGCCTCGACGAGCGGATCGCCAGCGGTGGCATGGGCGACGTCTGGCGCGGCACCGACCAGGTGCTCGGCCGTACGGTGGCGGTGA
Organism: Micromonospora halophytica; assembly: GCF_900090245.1. Classification (GTDB taxonomy): domain Bacteria; phylum Actinomycetota; class Actinomycetes; order Mycobacteriales; family Micromonosporaceae; genus Micromonospora; species Micromonospora halophytica. The sequence goes on along the minus strand of NZ_FMDN01000005.1, from coordinate 105,138 downwards.
AGAGCCTGCTCCCGGCGCTGCTGGACGAGCCCGGCTTCGCCGAGCGGTTCCGTGGTGAGGCGCGGACGATGGCCACCATCAACCATCCGGGCGTGGTCGACGTCTACGACTTCGGCAGCGACCAGCACATCGCCTTCCTGGTGATGGAGTACGTCGAGGGCGACGCCCTCTCGTCGACGCTGAGCCGGGTCGGGCGGCTCACCCCGGCCCGGACCATGGCGCTCGTCGCGCAGGCCGCCGACGCGCTGCACGCCGCCCACGAGAAGGGCATCGTGCACCGCGACGTCAAGCCCGGCAACCTCCTTGTCCGGCCGAACGGGACGCTGGTGCTGACCGACTTCGGCATCGCCCGCTCCGACCTCGTCGGCCAGCTCACCGCCGCCGGCTCGGTGCTCGGCACCGCCTCGTACATCTCCCCGGAGCAGGCCAGCGGAGCGGTCGCCACGCCCGCCTCCGACGTGTACGCCCTCGGCGTGGTCGCGTACCAGTGCCTCGCCGGCCGCCGCCCGTTCGAGGGGGACAACCCGCTGGAGATCGCCATGAAGCACGTCCGGGAGACTCCCCGGCCGCTGCCCGGCGACATCCCGCCGCAGGTGAAGGTGCTCGTCGAGCGGGCGCTGGCGAAGGACCCGAACCACCGCTGGCCGAGCGCCGCCGCGCTGGCCTCGGTCGCCCGGCAGACGAAGGCCGCCCTCTCCCACCAGGCGCGTGCCGGTGGGCACGCCGGCCCGGTGTCGGCGGCGCCGGCCTCACCCGCCGGCCCGGCCGCGCGGGCCCAGGTCTCCGCCGCGCCGGCGTCGCCGGCCGCCCCGATGGCCCGGGCCCAGGTCCCGGCCACGTCCCGGCAGCATCCGCCGCCCCAGCAGGCCCGGCCGGCGGCGTCCGGTCAGGCCCGCCCGCCGGTCACCGCACGTCAGCCGCAGCCGCCCGTGGTGGCGCAGCGGCCGCCCGTTCCGGCCCCGCCGCAGGCCCGGCCGCCGATGGGTCCCCGGGGCGCCGCGGCGGTGCCGTCGGCCCCCACCCGCTCCGACCGCCCCGTCGGGTACGCCCGGCAGCCGGTCCCGGCCTCCGTTCCGGTGCGCCGTTCCAGGTCAGGCATGGTGACGGTCGCCATCCTGCTGGCCGTACTGGTTCTGGTCTGCTCCGGCGTGATTTCCTACATGGCGCGGGTGGGCAGCTTCGGCGCGCCCGTTCCGCCGAACGTGACGGCCGGCGCGCTGAGCGCCGACGGACGCGACGATCCGGCCCGGACGTCGTACCGTCGGATGGTGTGGCTCCGACCTGGTGGCGGCGAGACGACGACGAGCGAAGGACGACGAACGCGATGACAGCCCAGGCCCGCCTGCTCGGTGGCAGGTACCAGGTCGGCGAGCTGCTCGGCTATGGCGGCATGGCGGAGGTGCACCGCGGACGTGACCTCCGGCTGGGCCGGGACGTCGCGATCAAGATGCTCCGCGCCGACCTGGCCCGGGACGCCACCTTCCAGATGCGGTTCCGCCGCGAGGCGCAGAACGCCGCGTCACTGAACCATCCGGCGATCGTCGCCGTCTACGACACGGGCGAGGAGACCGCGCCGACCGGCGAGACGCTCCCGTTCATCGTGATGGAGTTCGTGAACGGGCGGACGCTGAAGGAGGTCCTCGGCGTCGAGGGGCGGCTCCAGCCGCGCCGGGCGCTGGAGATCTGCGCCGACATGTGCGCGGCGCTGGAGTTCAGCCACCGGCACGGCATCATCCACCGGGACATCAAGCCCGGCAACGTGATGCTCACCCAGACCGGCCAGGTCAAGGTGATGGACTTCGGCATCGCCCGGGCGCTGGCCAGCGGCGCCACCACGATGACCCAGACCAGCGCGGTCATCGGCACCGCGCAGTACCTCTCCCCGGAGCAGGCGCGCGGTGAGGCCGTGGACGCCCGCTCCGACGTGTACGCCGGCGGCTGCGTGCTCTTCGAGCTGCTCTGCGGGCACCCGCCGTTCGTCGGCGACAGCCCGGTCAGCGTCGCCTACCAGCACGTCCGGGAGGCCCCGCCGACGCCGAGCGACATCAACCCGGACGCCACCCCGGCGATCGACGCGATCGTGCTGAAGGCGCTGTCCAAGAACCCGCTGAACCGCTACCAGAGCGCCGGCGAGATGCGCGCCGACCTGCTCCGGGCCGCCGCCGGCCGGCCGGTGCTGGCCACCCCGGTGCTGCCGCAGGACGAGACGGCGCAGATGGGACCGGCCGCCGCCGCGGCCGGGTACCCGACCCAGGTGGTCGGCGCGCCCGCCACCCGGCAGATCCCCGCCCGGGTCGGTGACCCGCAGCGGCGCAAGAGCTCGTCCTGGGTGATCGCCGCGTTCGCGGCGCTCGGCGTGCTCGCGGTGATCGCCCTGGTGGCGGCGCTGCTGCTGCAGCCCGACGACCCGGAGAAGGTCCAGGTCCCGAACCTCGCGGGCCGGGACCAGGCCGCCGCGTTCGCGGAGATCCGGAAGGTCGGCCTGGAGCCGGTGGCGGGTGAGCAGGTCTTCGACAGCGACTGCAAGAAGGGCACGGTCGCCAAGCAGAGCCCGGGCCCGGGCAGCACCCTCGAACAGAACCGCCAGGTGATCGTCAACATCTGCGGCGGCAAGCCGGAGGTGAAGATCCCGTCTGGCCTTGTCAATTCACAGTACGAGAACGTCAAGGAACAGCTTGAGGATTTGAACCTCAGGGTCGATCAGAAGCCGGTCGACAGCGGTCAACCCGAGGGAACGGTGACCAAGGTGACTCCGGGGTCGGGCGAGACCGTGGCCGAGGGGACCCTCGTGGTGGTGGAGGTCTCCCGGGGCAACATCCGGGAGGTTCCCCGGGTGACCGGCCTCTCCGAGGACCAGGCCAAGGCGGAGCTCGAGCGGGCCGGCTACGACGTCCGAGTGCGTGACGGCGACCAGGTGCCGGCTTCCGAGGTGGGCAAGGTGACCAGCCAAAACCCCAGCCCCGGTACCAGACTGGCCAAGGGTAGGACGGTCACCATCGAGGTCGGCGTCCCGGAGCCCACCCAATCGCCGAGCGTGCCGCCGACCGGCACGCCTACCGCCACCCCGACGACGCCGGGCGAGGGCGGCGGCTTCCCGTTCCCCACGCCCCCGGCCCGCCTCACCGAGGACTGAGCCGGCTCCGGCACTGACGAGCAGAGGCCCGGTCCAGGCGGACCGGGCCTCTGCTCGTCGAGCGACGTGGGTCAGGCGTCGGCGAAGGCGGCCCGCCGCCGCGCGTCCACCTCGGCGGCCAGCTCCGGGGCACGGTCCAGCGCCTCGGTGTGGCCGCAGGCGGCCAGCCAGTTCGCCAGCATCAGGTGGCCGCCCTCGGTGAGCACCGACTCCGGGTGGAACTGGACGCCCTCGATCGGCAGCGTCCGGTGCCGCATCGCCATCACCACGCCGGACGCGGTCCAGCCGGTGACCTCCAGCTCCTCCGGCAGCGTCTCGGGGAGCACGGCGAGCGAGTGGTAGCGGGTGGCGGTGAACGGGTCGGGCAGGCCGGCCAGCACCCCGACGTCGTGGTGGCGCACCTCGGAGGTCTTGCCGTGCAGCAGTTCGGGGGCGCGGGCCACGGTGGCGCCGAACGCCTCGCCGATGGCCTGGTGACCGAGGCAGACGCCGAAGATCGGCAGCTCACCGGCGTACCGCCGGATCACGTCGAGGCAGATGCCGGCGCGGTCCGGGCTGCCCGGGCCGGGCGAGAGCAGGACGCCCGCCGCGCCGAACCGGCCGACCTCGGCGACGTCGATCTCGTCGTTGCGGCGTACCTCGCAGTCGACGCCGAGCTGGCCGAGGTACTGCACGAGGTTGAACACGAACGAGTCGTAGTTGTCGATGACCAGGACACGCATGGGGCTCACTCGTCCGGAGAGGGGGGTGGGGTGTTGTTCTGTTCGGTGTCGTACGGCAGGTCGTGCTCGTCGCCGGCCGGCTCGTCCCCGGCCGGGCCGGGAGCGCCGCCGTCGTCACCGGGTACGTGGTCGTTCTGGGTGACCTGTACGTCGTCGAAGGGGGTGACCATGGGCTCCGCCCAGGGGAAGACGACGTACCAGAGCAGGGCGACCGTGGCGGCGACGATCAGTACCGAGCCGGTGAGCTTGCCGGCCAGGCCGAACGGCAGCTTGCGCCAGATCCACGCGTACATCGTCAGCCTCCCAGCGCCCTGGGACGGCCCTGGGACTTGGGCAGGGTCTCGGTCAGCTCGGCGTGGACGATCAGCCGCTGGTAGTTGTCGAACTTCGGGTTGCAGGTGGTCAGGGTGAGCAGCTTCCTGCCCTTCTGACCGGCCTTGAGCGGGAGCGGCTGCGGCGACACCACCTCGACCTGGTCCGGCCGGACGATGTGGTTCTTGACGACCTTGTAGACGTACCAGGTCTCCTTGGTCTCGGCCACGATCTCGTCGCCGTCCTTCAGCTCGTCCAGCCGCCAGAAGGTGGCCCGGTTGCGGTGCCCGGCGACGGAGAAGTTGCCGACCTGGCCCGGCATCGCGCTCTTCGGGTAGTGACCGGGGGCGTACCGGATGTCCTTCTGGCTGACGCCCTCGACCACGATCCAGTTCTTGTCGAGCTTGGGGATGTAGAGCCCGGCGATCGGCCTGCCCTGCACCGGTGGCTTCGGCTTGGCGGTGGGGCCGCTGCTCGGACCGGCGCTGGGGGCGACGGTCGGGTCGCCGCTCGGCCCCCACTCCTGGGCGAGCTGGCTGCTCAGGTCGCCCTGGTGGGCGTCGACGATGGCCGACTTGCCCCAGATCTCGTACCCGGCGAAGAGGAGCACCACCAGGCCGAAGGTGATCAGGAGTTCGCCGCTGATCCGGACGCCGGTGCGCAGCCGGGAGGCGAGGGAGGGTCGGGTCAGCTCGGAGTAGACGCTCTTGTAGCCCTCGCCGGTCTGCTCCGGGCGGAGCTGCACCACCCGCTCGCCCCGGCGGGGCTGCGGCGGCTCGGCGGCGGGGGTGTCGTCGGCCGCGCGGACATGCTCGGAGACCGGGGGGACCGCGCCCATCAGGGCCGTCGAGTCCAGGGCCGGCCGGCCGGTGACCGCCGGGATGATCGCGGTGGCGGCCGGGTCGGCGGGCCGCTGCGGGCCGCCGACGCGGGCGGTCGGGTCGGGCAGTCCCGGCCCGCGCGGGCCGATCTCCGCCGACGGTACGCCGGGCTGCGCCGGCCCGACCGAGGTCGGGTACCCGTCACCGGGCCGGCCGTCGACCGGTGGGTACCCGGCGGGGCTGGCGCCGCCCGGGGGCTGCCCGGTGGCACCCCCGTCGGTCGTCGACTGCCGGGCGGTGCGCCCGCCGGTGGGGGCGGCGTCGGCCGGGGGCTGCCCGGTGGCAGCGTCGGCGGTGGCGGACTGTCGGGTGGTGCGCCCGTCGGCGGAGGGCTGTGCGGTGGCAGCCCCGACGGGCCGCTCCGGCGGCCGGTGGGCGACGGTGGGGAGGATCGCGGTCGGCGCCTCCGTGGGAGCCGGTGGGCGTACCCCTGCCGGTGGCTGGGGTGCGGCGGCGCGGGCCGGACCGGAGGGCGTTCCGGCGGGCCGCTGCGGTTCGGCGGGCGGCGGTCGGTGGGCGACGGGCGGCGCGGCCGGCGGCGGGCCGACCCGCTGGGCGTCGCTGCTGCCGGGCCAGGCGGGCGGGGCCGACCGGGCGGGACCGGCAGCCGGGAGCGTCGGGGCGTCGATCGGCGGGCGGGCCGGCGGTGGGTCGTCGACGGGCGGGGGTGGCCCGGGACGGGCGGGCTCGACCGGTCGGGTCACCGGCCGGTTGGCGGGGCCGGCGGGCGGCCCGGTGTGCGCCGGGGGCCGGTTGGTCGACGAGCGCGGCGGCAGGACCGGGTCGGGCCACGGAACGGGTCGTGCCGGTGCCTGTGGCGCGGAGCGGTCGACCTTGGGGATGAAGGCGGTCGGGTCGTCGCTCCGGTCGCGGTGGCGCGGGTCCCGTCCGTCGGACGTCATCGCGGTACCGTCGCCGACTGCAGCGCGGTCGAGTCCTCGAAGGCGGGCACGCTGACGGTGGAGACCTGCTCGGAGTACCCGAGCTGGTAGTGCTCGACCGCCTGCCTGAACAACCGGACTCCCTCAGAATCGGCGAGGGCCTGCTGAAGGGCAGCCGGATCGCCGATTGCTACGATCTTGAACGGTGGGGAGTACACCCGGCCGTGCAGCAGCAGGGTGTTACCCACGCAGCGTACCGCGCTGGTGGTGAGCACACGGACGTTCATGATTGACATGGCCTCCGCGCCACCGGCCCAGAGCGCGTTCACGACCGCCTGGACGTCCCCCTGGTGAACGACCAGGTCGTCGTTGGTGGCACCTTTGGGCAGTGTCCCGTCGCTACGTCGGGCCGCGTCGTCCAGCTCGACGGTCACCCCGGGGCCGGTGAGGGCGGTGAAGCCCGCGGACAGCTCGCTGGCCTGGGCCCGGTCCCGTTGCTCGGAGATCGGGCCGTCGGTGTCGGCCAGCGCGGCGGTCCGGCTCTCGACCTCGGCGCGCAGCCGGGCGGCGCGCAGCTCGCTGGCCGCGACGCGCTCGCGGCGGTCCTCGATGAGCTGGGTCAGCTCGGGACGGCGGTCCTCCCGCAGGGCGGTGCCGCCGGCGGTGGTGGCGGTGGTGGTGAAGAGCAGCCCGGCCGCGGCGGCGATCAGCGGCACACCGATCGACCAACCGGGTCGCCGCTGCCGTGGCCGCCGTGGCAGGAGCGCGGCGACGGCGCGTCGCATGGCCTTCTGCCAGGACGCCGCGCCGGATGTGTACTCCACCGAGCGTTCCTTCCGCCTCGTCTGGTTCGCCCCGTCGCGGCGCGGGCCGGCGGGCCCGTCCCGGGGCGGTTCCCCATTTTTCGGTCACTGCGCGCACCGGTCTGACCCATTCGTGGATCAGACGGCCCGTCCGGACTACGCTAGCTGTCGAACATTATTGGCCATGGACCGTCGCCCCCGCGCCCGGTTGTCAGGCCGGACGAGGTCGTCACCCCCTCTGGAGAGCGTCGTGCCCAAGTCTCAGGTCCGTAAGAAGAAGGTGTACACCCCGCCGACGGACGTGCGTCCGACGGCGACGGCGGCGACGCGCAAGCCTAGCCCGGTGTGGCTGCCCGTCACGGCGGTCACGCTGATCGTGGCCGGCATCGGCTGGCTGGTGGTCTACTACCTCTCCGAGCAGGAGTACCCGGTCGCCTCCTGGGGCTACTGGAACCTGGCGGTCGGCTTCGGCGCGATGGTCGCCTCGCTGATCGTGCTCTCCCGCTGGCGCTGAGCGGGCCGCCCCGGCGGTAGCGCACCTCACGATCAGGCCACCTTCGCGGAGCCCTGCCCGGCGCTTCGGCGCCGGGCACCCTATGGTGTGCGCAGGGCGGCGTGGCCTGGTGCGAGAAGACTCACGTTACTGCTGGGTAACCTTGCGCGTAGGCTGCACTGCATGACCGAGCGGAGCGAGGTCATCGACCGGTCCGGTCGAGGGTGCGGCAACGGCGTCACGCCGGGCGTGTCCTGATCCGGTCCCCGGTCGCCGAGCCGCTCGACAGGCAGCAGACCCCGGGAGGCCAACTCGATGGGCAGCGTCCAGATCGTCACCACGATCCTCGCGGCCGCCATCACCGCCGTGGCGGTGTGGCTTGCGGCGCGCGCGGTCATGAAGATGGTGGCAGTCATCCGGCTGGGTCAACCGGCGCCCGAGCGGTTCACCGACAAGGGCGCCCGTGCGACCAAGATGCTGGTGGAGACCGCCGGTCACACCCGCATGCTCAAGTGGAGCGTGGTGGGTGCCGCGCACTGGCTCGTGATGGTCGCGTTCGTCGTGCTGTCGCTGCTGGTGCTCGAGGCGTACTTCGAGGTCGTCAGCACCACCGGCGGGCTGCCGGTGGTCGGGCACTGGGTGGTCTTCGGCCTGGTCACCGAGATCATCGGGGTCCTGGGCGCGGTCGGCATCCTGGTGCTGATGGCGATCCGGCTGCGCAACCGGCCCACCCGCCCGGGCGGCCGGTCCCGGTTCACCGGCTCCACCATGTGGCAGGGCTATTTCGTTGAGTGGGTCGTCCTGCTCGTCCTGATCTTCGGCTTCCTGATCCGGGGCTTCAAGGTCGCCACCGACCACTTCGAGTACCCGCTCTGGGCCACCCCGGTCAGCCACGCGGTCGGCAGCGCCCTCCCGGACTGGGAGGCCGGCGTCAGCGTCGCCGCGCTCATCAAGATCGTCATCTCGATGACCTGGCTGATCGTCATCTCGCTGAACGTGACCATGGGTGTCGCCTGGCACCGCTTCCTGGCGTTCCCCAACATCTTCTTCAAGCGGGACCCGGCCAAGCCGGCCGGCTCCGGCCTCGGCGCGCTGCGCCCGATGATGAGCGGCGGCAAGCCCCTCGACTTCGAGGAGGCCGATCCGGAGAAGGACCAGTTCGGCGTCGCCCAGGTCGAGCAGTTCACCTGGAAGGGCCTGCTGGACTTCAGCACCTGCACCGAGTGCGGCCGCTGCCAGTCGCAGTGCCCCGCCTGGAACACCGGCAAGCCGCTGTCGCCGAAGCTGCTCGTGCTCAGCCTCCGCGACCACGCGTACGCCAAGGCGCCGTACCTGCTGGCCGGGGGCGGCAAGGACCTGACCGGTGAGGAGAAGGCCACCGAGGCCCAGCTCGCCCACATGGACGTGCTGGCCCTCGCCGAGGCCGACAAGCCGCTGATCGGCACCGCCGAGGAAGGCGGCGTCATCGACCCGGACGTGCTCTGGTCCTGCACCACCTGCGGCGCCTGCGTCGAGCAGTGCCCGGTCGACATCGAGCACGTCGACCACATCGTCGACATGCGTCGTTACCAGGTGCTGATCGAGTCGAGCTTCCCGTCCGAGGCCGGCGTCATGCTGCGCAACCTGGAGAACAAGGGCAACCCGTGGGGCGCCCCGCAGAACACCCGCGAGGACTGGACCAAGGGCCTCGACTTCGAGGTGCCGCGGGTCGGCGAGGTCGACGACTTCGAGTACCTGTTCTGGGTCGGCTGCGCCGGCGCGTTCGAGGACCGGGCCAAGAAGACCACCCGGGCGGTCGCCACGCTGCTCAACGAGGCCGGCGTCTCCTTCGCCATCCTCGGCGAGGGCGAGACCTGCTCGGGCGACCCGGCCCGCCGGATCGGCAACGAGTTCGTCTACCAGATGCTCGCCCAGCAGAACGTCGAGACCCTCAACGAGGCGTTCGAGGGCCGGGAGAAGGCCAAGCGCAAGATCGTGGCCACCTGCCCGCACTGCTTCAACACGCTGGGCAACGAGTACGGCGAACTCGGTGGCGAGTTCGAGGTCGTCCACCACACCCAGCTCCTGGCCCACCTGGTCGCCACCGGCAAGCTGACCCCGGTGCAGCCGGTCGACGGCGGCGTGACGTACCACGACCCCTGCTACCTGGGTCGGCACAACCGGGTCTTCGCCGCTCCCCGTGAGGTGCTCGGGGACGCGATCAAGGGTGAGATCACCGAGATGCCGCGCAACAGCGAGCGCTCCTTCTGCTGCGGCGCCGGCGGCGCCCGGATGTGGATGGAGGAGAAGATCGGCAAGCGGATCAACGTGGACCGGGTCGAGGAGGCCATGGCCACCGGGGCCAGGACGGTCGCCGTCGGCTGCCCGTTCTGCTCGACGATGCTCAACGACGGGGTCAACGGCAAGGGTGCCGGCGAGCAGGTCGAGGTCGTCGACGTGGCGAGCGTGCTGCTCCGCTCCGTCAAGCCGGACGCCGCGCCGGGCGCCCAGGAGACCGAGCCGGTCGCCGGCTGAGGTCGTACCACCGGAACCACGACGGCGGCGGCACCGACGAGGTGCCGCCGCCGTCGCCGTGTGGTGGGGAGGCTGGTGGTCATGATGACGGCCGTGGCGGCCTGAGCAACTCGCGCTCTCGTGCCCGGGGCGGGCCCGTGGAACAATCACGCCCATCGACGGCCTTCTGGTTACCACGCTGCTGCCCCTGGTCGGCTTCGTCCTGCTGACCGCGGGCAACGCGTTCTTCGTCGCGGCCGAGTTCGCCCTGGTGACGGTCGACCGGGCGGAGATCGACCGGCGGGCCGACGCCGGGGACGGCGGGGCCGCCACGGTACGCCGCGCGCTGCGTGAGCTCTCCTTCCAGCTCTCCGGGGCGCAGCTCGGCATCACCCTCACCGCGCTGCTCACCGGCTACCTCGCCGAGCCGGCGCTGGCCCGGCTCTTCGCCCCGCTGCTGCGCCCGGTGGGTGGCACCGAGCGGTTCGGCCCGCTGCTCGCGCTGTCCCTGGCCACCCTGATCTCGATGCTCTTCGGCGAGCTGGTGCCGAAGAACCTGGCGCTGGCCCGGCCGATGCCCGCCGCGCTGGCCACCGCCGGGCCGATGCGCGCCTTCTCAAGCACCTTCGGCTGGCTGATCGACGGGCTGAACAACTCGGCGAACCGGCTGGTCCGCCGGCTCGGCGTCGAACCGCAGGAGGAGCTGGCCAGCGCCCGTTCCCCGGAGGAGCTGGGGTTGCTGGCCGCGATCTCGGCCCGGGCGGGCGCGCTGCCGCCGGACACCGCGATGCTGCTGCGCCGCACCATCCGCTTCGGCGACAAGCGGGCCGCCGAGGCGATGACGCCGCGGGTCGACGTGGTCGCGTTGCGGGCCACCACCACCGTGGCCGAGCTGCTTGATCTCTCCCGCGCCACCGGCCGCACCCGCTTTCCCGTCTACGAGGAGACACTCGACCTGGTCACCGGGGTCGCCGGGGTGCCGGACGCGCTCGGCGTGCCGTTGGCCCGCCGTGCCTCGACCACGGTCGCGGCGGTCGCCCGGGAGCCGGTGTACGTCCCGGAGAGCCTGGACCTCGACGGCGTCCTCGCCGCGCTGAAGGACGCCGGCGCCGACCTCGCCATCGTGGTCGACGAGTACGGCGGCACCGACGGTGTGGTGACCATCGAGGACCTGGTCGAGGAACTGGTCGGGGAGATCGCCGACGAGTTCGACCCGGCCACCGTCCACGACGCGCACGCGGCGGAGCTGACCGTGCCGGGCGGCGAGCGTACGGCCCTGGTCGACGGGGTGCTCCGCTTCGACGAACTGGTCGAGCAGACCGGTTTCCGGCTGCCCGAGGGCCCGTACGAGACCCTCGCCGGGTTCCTCCTGGCGCGGCTGGGCCACATCCCGGTGCCCGGCGAGACGGTCGAGGAGTCCGGGTACGAGTTCACCGTGGTCGAGGTGGAGCGGCACCGGATCGAGCAGGTGCGGGTGCTGCGCCCCGAGGAGCCGGACGGCGATGACTGAACTGCTCGTCGCCGCGGCGCTGCTGCTCGGCAACGCGTTCTTCGTGGGCACCGAGTTCGCGCTCATCGCGTCCCGCCGTACGGTGGTCGAACCGCTCGCCGCGACCTCCCGGCGGGCCCGCTGGGCGCTGTCGGCGATGAACCAGATCCCGCTGATGATCGCCGGGGCGCAGCTCGGCATCACGGTCTGCTCGCTGGGGCTGGGTGCGATCGCCGAGCCGGCCCTGGCCCACCTGCTGGAGCCGCTGTTCCACGCGGCAGGGCTGCCGGACGGGGTGGTCCACCCGGTCTCCTTCCTGATCGCCCTGGCCGTCGTGGTGTTCCTGCACACCGTCGTCGGTGAGATGGTGCCGAAGAACATCACCCTGGCCGGGCCGGAGCCGTCCGCGCTCTGGCTGGGGCCGGCCATGCTGGCCTTCTGCGTGGCCACCAAGCCGCTGCTGCTGGCGATGAAGTGGTCGGCGCGGCAGGTGCTGCGGCTCTGGGGGGTCGAGGCCACCGAGGCGGTGAAGACGGTGTTCACCGCGGAGGAACTGGCCGGGCTGGTGGCGCAGGCGCGTACCGAGGGGCTGCTGGACGCCGACGAGCACGCCCGGATCACCGGGGCGTTGGCCCTGCACGCCCGGACCGCCGCGGACGCCCTGCAACCCTGGTCGACGGTGACCACGGTGGCCGAGGACGTCTCGCCGGCCTCGCTGGAGGTGCTGGCCACCCGGACGGGTCGCTCGCGATTTCCGGTGGTGCAGCGCGCCACCCGGCGGGTGCTCGGTTTCGTGCACGTCAAGGACGTCCTCGGGTACGCCGGCGCGTCCCGTCGCGCGCCCGTGCCCGCCGAGGTCCACCGGCCGCTGGCCGTGGTGCCGCCGGACCGTACGCTGGCCGACCTGCTGCTGGCGATGCGGCGCGAGCGACGGCACATGGTGCTGGTGAGCGACGGCCGTCGACCGCTCGGCGTGGTGACATTGGACGACGTATTGACAGCCATTGTTGGGAAATGAATCAACACCCTTTGTGTGCAACTGGTCGCCACGCAGTGAAAAGAGGAAAGGTCACCTTGATATCGCTGCCCGGCTTACCTAATGTTGCACCGGCCGCTGTGGGTCGTCTGCCTCCGTCTTCCCCTCTGCGAGGCGCCCGGCGGTCGGTTGCAAAGGAGTCGGTGCCGGTGGCAACCATGCCCCTTCATCGTCACGCCCAGGGCCAGCCGCCCACTCGTCCGGCCGCTCTGCGCCGGGCCGCCCGCCGCCTGATCACCCTCGTCGCCGCCGTGGTCGTCGGTGCCGGGATGCTCGCCGTGCCGGCGCACGCCGCGCCCACGCCGGAGGAGATCGAAGCGGCCATCGACAAGCAGTGGGAGCAGCTCGAACCGACCATCGAGCAGTACAACAAGGTCCGGGCGCAGCTCAAGAAGGACCGTAAGAAGGCCGCGGAGCTGCAGAAGAAGATCGAGCCGCTCGCGCTGCAGACCGAGCTGGCCCTCAACCGGGTCGGCGCCATGGCCTCCCGCTACTACATGACCGGCCCCTCGCAGGACATCGGCGCGCTGCTGGTCAGCGCCAAGCCGGACGTCCTGACCGAGCAGCTGACCTACCTGGACCGGCTCGCCGCGCAGGAGCGCAAGGACCTCCAGGTCGTCATCGACGCCAAGCAGAAGCTCGACGACGAGAAGGGGAAACTCGACGCGCTGATCGCCGCGGAGGTCAAGCAGGAGAAGGAACTGGCCGCCAAGAAGACGCAGATCAACGCGGAGATCAAGCGGCTGCAGGCGTCGATGCCGAAGACCACGGTGAAGGTGGCCGGGTGCCCGACCATCAACGGCGTGGTGAGCTCCGCCGCGCAGACCGCGATCCGGGTGGCCTGCCAGCAGGTCGGTGACCCGTACGTCTGGGGCGCCGACGGGCCCGACTCGTTCGACTGCTCCGGCCTCACCCAGTACGCCTACAAGGCCGCCGGCATCTCGCTGACCCACCACACCGGCGACCAGTGGAACGAGGGCAGGGCGATCCCGCGTTCCGAGGCGCGCCCCGGTGACCTGGTCTTCTTCTTCAGCGACCTGCACCACATGGGTCTCTACCTGGGCAACGACATCATGGTCCACGCCCCACGGACCGGCAAGCCGGTCCAGGTCACCAGCATCAACTACATGCCGGTCGCCGGTTTCCGTCGGCCGTACTGATCCGTCCGACCCCGCCGAACCCCCGGTCGTCGACCGGGGGTTCCGCGTATCCGCCCCGGCGTGTCCGGTCACGGATGGTTGCGGTCCGGTCACGCGCGTCCCTACGCTGAGGAACCGTCGGTCGCCGACAGCTCCGTCCCACCAGGGCGGCGACGGCCGGCACCGCCGAGTCGCCTCCGGGCGAGCCGGGGACCCAGGTACGCCGGGGTGAATCCGCAGCCAGTGCGGTAGGGCGCTCCCTTCCCGCCCGAACCCGTCAGCTAACCCGGTAGGCGGTCGCGGAAGAAGGAGTACGGAGCCCGGTGGCACACCATGCCCCGTGGCCACCGGCACACCGGTCGACCCAGGTCGCCGGGCGTGCCGCTGCGCCGCGCCCACGCTGGTCCCGCTTCACCACCGTCCTCGCCGTCCTCGCCGGCACCGCCGTCGTCCTGACCGGTGGCACCACGGCGGCGCACGCCGAACCCACGATCCCCGAGATCGAACGGCAGATCGACCGGGACTGGAACAGACTCGAACCCCTGATCGAACAGCACAACGCGATCCGTCAGGACCTCGCCGTGAAGCGCCGTCGGGCCGACGCGCTCAGCCGGCGGATCGGCCCGCTGCAACTCCAGGTCGACCTGGCCATGAACCAGGTGTCCGGGCTCGCCGCCGAGGCGTACAAGGGGGAGAGCATCTCCGTCGTCAACGCCCTGCTCGGCAGCAGGTCCCCCGGCGAGCTGGTCGGCCAGCTCGAACTGCTCGACCGCTTCGCCAGCCGGCAGCAACGCGAGGTGCAGGCCGTCAAGGCCCTGCGCGACGAACTCGCCGCGAAGAAGGCCCCGCTGGACGAGATGGTGGCCCAGCTCAGCCGTACCGAGGCGCAGCTCGCCGCCCGGAAGAAGCAGATCGACGCCGAGATCGACCGGCTGCAACGGCTGCGCCTCAGGCTCCACGACGCTGGTGCTGGCGGCCCGCTGCGCCCCGCGCCCTGCCCGGCGGCGTACCCGGGCGGCCCGGCCGGCGCGGCGGTGAAGTTCGTCTGCGCCCAGATCGGCAAGCCGTACGTCTGGGGCGCGGCGGGGCCGAACGCGTACGACTGCTCGGGGCTGATGCTCGCGGCCTGGGCGAAGGGCGGCGTACGGCTGCCGCACAACGCCCGCCAGCAGCGCCAGGTGACGGCCCGGATCGGCCGGGCCGACCTGCGCCCCGGCGACCTGGTGTTCTACTACGCTGACCTGCACCACGTCGGCATGTACGTCGGCGGCGGCTGGGTGGTGCACGCCTCCCGCGCCGGGGTGCCGGTGAAGATGAAGCGGGTCGACGACGGGCCGGTCAACAGTTACGGCCGGCCGGGCTGACGCGGTTGCCGGGCCGGGCCGGTCGGGGGCCCGGTGTCAGCGGGTCGGCCAGGTGCGCCAGTGCTGCCAGGAGCGGCTCGGCGTCGGCCCGCGCTGCCCCTGGTAGCGTGACCCGTAGACGGCCGAACCGTACGGGTGTTCGGCCGGGGACGACAGCCGGAAGATGCAGAGCTGGCCGATCTTCATGCCCGGCCAGAGGGTGATCGGCAGGTTCGCCACGTTCGACAGCTCCAGCGTCACATGGCCGGAGAAGCCCGGATCGATGAAGCCGGCGGTCGAGTGGGTGAGCAGACCCAGCCGGCCCAGGCTGGACTTACCCTCCAGCCGGCCCGCGAGCTGCTCGCCCAGCGAGATCACCTCGAGCGTGGACGCGAGCACGAACTCGCCCGGGTGCAGCACGAAGGGCTCGCCCTCCGGGACCTCGACCATCGAGGTCAGGTCGTCCTGCTGCACCGCCGGGTCGATGTGCGTGTACAGATGGTTGTTGAAGACCCGGAAGAGCTTGTCGAGGCGGACGTCGATGCTGGACGGTTGCACCAGCGTGGGCTCGAACGGCTCCAGCGCGAGCGTGCCCGCCTTGATCTCGGAGACCAGGTCGCGGTCGGAGAGCAGCATCGGCACACCATATCGAGCGGGTCGGGTGACCTGCGTGTCGGACTACAGGTTCGTACACATGTTCGATAGGATGTCCGTATGGCTTCCTGGTCCGAATTCACCGCCGACGAGCCCCGACTCGCCGACGGGATCCGCCTTCTCCTGCAGCAGTACGGGCCGGGCTTCGGCTACCTGGCCACCGTCCGCGCCGACGGCGGCCCCCGGGTGCACCCGGTCTGCCCCGTGATCACCGACGAGGGGCTGTTCTGCTTCGTCGTCGACTCGCCGAAGCGGCGCGACCTCGAACGCGACGGGCGCTATGCGTTGCACTCCTTCCCGGCGGAGGAGAGCGACGACGAGGCGTACGTCGCCGGCCGGGCGCACCCGGTCGCCGACCCGGCCCAGGCGGCCCGGATCGCCCGCGTCGGCCGCGCCGCGCCGCAGGTGGACTGGCGGCTCTTCGAGTTCAGCGTGGACGTGGCGATGCTGACCCGCCGCGGCCCGGGTGGGCTGGTCCAGCCCGGCGACGGCCCGGGGCGACCCGCCGTGCAGGTCTGGCTCGATCCCCGGGCGGCCCACCGCGGCTCCGACGCCGTGGGCGTACCCGATCAGCGGCCGGCCCGGCGCGGACGGCACGGCTTCGACACCCGCCGCACCGCCGCCTGACCCGGAAATGACCGGTGCCGGCCCCGTCGCGAGACGGAGCCGGCACCGGATGCCGAGGCGGTGATCAGGGCGCGCGGTAGGCGTTCCACGCGGTCAGCATGCGGCTCGCCTGCCCAGCGGTGAACTGGTACATGCACGAGTCGTAGGTGTAGTCCATGAAGTTGGTGATCGGGTCCAGGCCGGCGGTGGCGCAGGTGTCCCGGCCGGTCGGGCACTGGTAGGCCGGCGAGGCCTCGGCCGGGGTGTCGGAGACGCCGTCGCCCGAGCCGGAGCAGCCACCCTGGAAGGTGTGGTAGAGGTTCAGCCAGTGGCCGACCTCGTGGGTGCCGGTGTCGCCCTGGTTGTAGTTGGCGGCGGTGCCGCTGGGCAGCGACTCGCTCAGCACGACCACGCCGTCCATGCTGTCGAGCTTGCGCTTCGGGAAGGTCGCCCAGCCGAGCAGGCCGTTGCTCAGCTCACCCAGGTACATGTTCAGGGTGTTCTTGCCGCCCTCGCGGAGCTGGTTCTTCATCTGCCGCTCGGCGCTGGAGCCCTGGACGATCGGGTACCAGGACGGGTTGGTCACCCGGTTGATCTTCTGGAGCTGGAAGCTGAACGCGGTGGCCGCGCCACCGGTGGCGCCACTGTAGGACTGGTTGAGCACGTTGATCTGCGACGTGATCATCGAGTCCGGGATGTTGCCGCCGGCCCGGGTGCTGTTCTCCTGGATGACGTGCACGACGACCGGGATGGTCACGCTGGCCAGCGGGGCGGCGGCCTGGGCGCCGGCGCGGAAGCGGGTCCGCTCGCGCAGCGCCATGGCCAGGTCGGCCTCGCGCTCGCGGACCTGGGCGGCGGTCAGCTCGTTGGGCTCGTGGTCGGCGATCGCGCCCTTCTTGATCCGGGCGTCCACGTGGACGTCGGCCGGCTCCTCACAGGACGCGTCGGTGCCGGGGGCGGCGGAGAAGGCGGAAGCAGCGGGGACGACACCCACGGCGGCGGTGCTGAGCAGCAGCGCGAGGGTCGTCGACGCGACACCGGCGGCACGCCGGGTCAGCAGGTTGGGACGGAGTCCCATGGGCCCACCTCTTTCTCGCGGCACGACAGGGGGTGTGTCGGCCGTGGTCGAAAACGTGGGGGTGACGTTACAACCGATCGACAGATTTGAGAACGGCCGCATGTTACTGCTGAGCAACTTTTGGACTGTCGTCTATACGATCCGTCGCGGGATGATCACCTTGGGGCGGGGTCGGGCGCGTCGGGGGTACCCGGATGCACGGAGGTGGTGACCTCAGGTACAGTGATGCCGCCTGCGGGTGTAGTTCAATGGCAGAACATCAGCTTCCCAAGCTGACAGTGCGGGTTCGATTCCCGTCACCCGCTCCAACGCGAAGGCCCTGGTCAGGACGCTAGTCCCGGTCAGGTCCTTCGACGTAACCGCGGCCCGACGGTCGTCAGCACTGCCCGCAGCACGACTGCGCCGCCGTCACGCCCGGTCGGTTCCACTGCGCCGTCGGGCGGCCGTCGACACGCCACGGGTGCCCGCTGACCTTCGGCCAGCCGTCGGGCGCGTCCTCCCAGGGCTCCTGCCGGCCGTACACGGTGAGATCGAGGGCGTGGTAGCTGGTCATCAACGCCTCCACGCCCCGTCCGGTGGTCCAGTACGTCTCGTAGACCTGGTCGCCGTCGCGCAGGTAGCACGCGATCAGCCCGAATCCGCGTCCGTCCACCAGGGCCGGGTCGGAGTCCTTCGCCGAGTACCAGGGGAACGGGTAGCCCATGAACTCCGCGAACGGGGCGCTCTCGTCGTAGGAGCCCTGGCAGAACACGGCGTAGGTGACGTCGCGGGCGTGCAGGTAGTCGAGCATCTGCATGTGGCAGGTGGAGAAGGTGCACCCCTCGCACTGGTCCTCGTACGGCTTGCCGTCGTGCCACATGTGGAAGTAGGCCATGAGCATCCGGCGGCCCTCGAACACGTCCACCAACGGGGTCTCCCCGCCGGGGCCCCGCACCGTCACCGGCGGCATCAGGGTCATCGGCAGTCGACGACGCGCGGCGGCGATGGCGTCTCCCTCCCGGGTGTGGGCCTTTTCCCGGGCCAGCAGTTCGTCGCGCTCGCGCAGCCAGGTCTGCCGGTCGACGACCGCGGGCATGGCGGCGCTGCGGGCTGAGGTGACCGTCAAGGCTGTCTCCATTCATGGAGTCGGAGTCCGTCACAGGTATGGACGCGCGGGCCGGGCAATCGTCATCGGTCGGCGCCTCCGGGTGCCGGACCTGGGGGACGGTCGGTGCCCGTCACGTCGACATGCCCGCCACGGGAGCGCCGGCCCGGTGACGGCCGCGCGGTCGCCGCGCCGGCCGGCGCATGAGCCAGTGGGCACGGGCCGCGGTGGCGACGGTGATCTCAGGTGCTGTCCCGGCCTCCGACGCTGTCGCCGGAGAGCGAGGGCCCCGGCCAGGAAGAGTTCCCTGGCCGGGGCCCGACGTTCGGTCGACCGGAAGCGGTCGAGGCGTTCACCCGGTGCTGGACCGGTTCGACGAGCACGCCACGGTTTGTGATCCGGCACGGCTGCGAAGCAGGCACTCGCTGCCGTTGAGCCGTACGCTCCCCGAACCGGTGAGCGCCGCGCCCTCACCATCGGCCGGGGTGACGCTCAGCGCCCAGCTGTAGACGCCGTCGGACACCAGGCCGCCGGAGCCGTCGCGACCGTTCCACGCCGGGGCCACCACGCCGCGCGCCACACCGCCGGAGAGGGTACGGACCGTCGTGCCGGTCGCCTGGTTCCTGATCACGAGGGTCCAGGACGCGGTCGGCTTGTTCAGCCACCACTTCGGGGTCCACTGCCCGGCGCCGCCCTTGACGTACGTGGCGGCGACCGTGGCGTCGAGCTGCACGAGGGGCGGGACCGGCACACCGCTCGGGACGATGTGGATGCTGTGGTCCGGGGCGAGATGGGCGATGACACCGGTGTAGGGGTCGAGGTCCCACGGGCCCGCGACCGGAGACTGCCCCACGGTGCGGGTCACCGGCGTACCGCTGCGGAAGTCGGTCACCGTCAGCCGCCCGTCCCGGGGGAACACGACGAAGCCGTCACCGAGCTTCGCGTCGGTTCCGACGGAGCCGGCATCGAAGGTGATGGTCTTCCGGGTGACGGTGTCGAAGACGCCGTGGGTCCCGGCCAGGGCGCAGAACCACCGCAGCCACCGTCCGACCGCCTCCACGTTCTCCAGCAGACACCCGCGTCCGAACCACACCTGGGTGCCCCGCCGGCCGGTCAGCACGTCGACCGGTGTCACCGCGTCGTTGCCGTCCGCCAGCCACGCGGTGGTGCCCCACATCGCCTGGACGTGGTCCGTCGTGGTGTACACCGTCTGGCCGGTGTCGAGATCGACGATCCGGGTCTGCGCGGCGGTGCCGTCGTGCGGCGTCCGCAGGGCCGCGAGCCGGCCGCTGACGGCTCCCACCTGCTCGTACGCGCGGGATCCGTCGATCCTGGCGCCGGGCAGGGACTGGGCCGGCCCCAGGAGGTGGGGCTGTGGATCGAGGGTCGCCCCGACGGCCCTGCCCGCCACGACAGTCCGACCGTCACCGGTGTCGTCGAGGCTCAGGCAGTATCCGCCCGCGCAGGTGCCGGGCGCGGCACCGCGTGGCAGGCGTGACCCGACGGTCGGGGAGCCGGAGACGCCGACGTCCCGGGTCCACAGCCGGCGCCGCTCGTGCAGCGGGTCGTACTCCACGGTGCTGAGTCGCCCCTGGGTGTAGGTCAGTCGCTCCACCGTCTGGATCTTCTGCGGGTACGCGTCGGCGATGCTGCGGACCGTCGGCTCGCCGCCGTCGGTGGCCTCGACGAGCGAGACGCCCCACTGCTCCCAGCCGGGACCGGGACCACCCTGCACCAGGAGCCCACCGCGTGGGGTCGGTACGCCGAATGATGACGACCTGGCCAGCAGCGTCCTGGCCGGGGAGCCGTCGAGGGCGACGGCTTCGACCCGCCAGACCGGTTTGCCGTAGTTCAACTCTCCCAGCGAGGAGTCGTACCGGGACACGACGAGCCGGTCGCCGACCATGCCCAGCACCAGTGCGTCGCCGGTGAGTGGCATCGTGCGCGGGGTGGCGGACAGGTCGGCGCGGGAGTGGACGAAGACCGTCCCGTCCTGCCGCCAGAGCAGGTGGGTGGGGGTGACCACGATGTGACCCGGGTTCGTCTCCGCCCGGTACGGCAGTGGGCTGAACCGGCCCTGGTCGACGTCGAGCCAGCCGGTGTGGCTCGTGGTGCCGATCCGGTACTGCACGACCTGGCCGTGCGCGTCGCCCAGCGGGGCGTTGGCCGTGAAGGTCCCGGCGATGCCGTCGGGCACTCCCTCCACCGCGCGGTGCACGACCGACCCGTCGTCGCGGACTTCGAGCAGCCGCCAGGTGAGGTTCGCGTCGAAGGAGCTGCCCGTCCTCGTCACGATCGTCGATCCGAGCGTGCTGACGTAGCTGTGACCGACGGGAAGCGTCACCTGCTGGGACCGGCCGGTCGACATGTCCCGCAGTGTGACGTTCCCCGGGTGGTCGTAGACGGCGACCACGTCCGAGCCCGCACCGAAGTGCGGAACGATCGGGACGCTCGTTTCGGCGGGCCCGACCTTCGTGTCGTTGCCGTCGTAGCCGGTCCACAGGAGATCGTGCCCCGATTCCCAGCGGAGGAAGCCGGAGGGGCCGGCGCTCAGCAGGGCCGTCTGCGGGCGTAGGGCGATGGAGGCGGGGACGACCACCTCACCCGTGACCGTCTGGCGCTGCGTGGTGCCGGTCGTCACGGGGCCCTGGCCGATGACGAGTGTGGTGGAGACGGTGGCGGCGATGGCGGCGCCGACGAATGCACCAGAGGCCACGCGCGTCCTCCTCGGGATCAGAAGGTGGAGGTTCCGGAGAGAGCTGTGCGCGGCGCGGCCGCGCGGACCGGTCGGTGGAGCGGAGCGGCGACCTACGGCGCTCCCACGCCCGACAGGTGGCTGGAGCGTAGCAGTCCGAGCCGGGCAAGATCAGCCGGCCGATTCCCGCGTCCTCCCTGTTCGCGTGGGGCTGCCGACGGGATGTTCCCGCGCCTCGGCGGGCGGACGTCGGTACGGCCGGGGCGGCGCCCCGTGGTGTCCCGGTCCCACTCGTCCAGCGACTCTGAGCCGGATCCGCTTCGCCGACCGTTACGGCCCCGGCAGAGGGCTACCCGATGTCCTGCGGGTACCAGCGCAACTCCACCACGTTGCCGTCCGGGTCGCGTACGTAGACCGAGCTGGCCGAGCCCCGCGCGCCGAACCGGCCCACCGGTCCCTGCACCACGTCCAGGTCGCCGGCGGCGATCACCTCCGCCCACTCGAGCGGGGCCACCACCAGGCAGAAGTGGTCGACGTTCGACTCGCCCCGCTCACCGCGGACCAGGTCGACGATGGTGTGCGGGTCGATCCGCACCGAGGGGAAGGGCACCCGGCCGGCCCGCCACTCGTCGACGCGGACCGGGGCGAGGCCGAGCGGGCCGCAGTAGAAGGCCAGGGAGCGTTCGACGTCGGCGACGGTGAGCACGAGGTGGTCGAAGCCGGTGACGCGCACGGTGGTCACGCCGCCTCCCGTCCGGCGCCCGCGTACGCCTGGCGCAGCCAGTCGCCGAAGAGCACCGGGTCGACCTCGTCGACGGTACGCAGCTTCACCGAGGCCATCGACCGCGCGCCGGGCGCCAGCCGTCCGGACGGGTCGTCCACCTCCTGCCCCTGCCACAGCCCGAAGGTCAGGTACGACGGGTACGCCTTCACCAGGCAGACCGGGTCCCGGCCGGGACGGTCACCCCGTCCCCAGACCGGGTGGCCGTGCCACATCGCGCCGGTCGCCCCGGGCAGCGCGTCCTCGATGACGGGGCGCAGTCGCGCGCCGATCTCCCGCAGTGGTTCGTCCAGCCCGTCGAGGTATTCGGTGACGGTGGTCATCGGCGCTCCTTCGAATCCGAAGTGATCGGTACGCCATCCACCCTGGTCGTGGCGGTGACCCGGACCAAGCCATGATCGGACTACGATCGTTGAGCCGGATTCAACGACGGGAGCGTGGGTTGCTGGAACGGCACGAGGTCGAGACCTTCCTGACCCTCGCCGAGGAGTTGCACTTCGGGCGGACCGCCGAGCGGCTGGGGGTCACCACCGGACGGATCAGTCATGTGGTGAAGAAGCTGGAACGGCGGATCGGCGCGCCGCTGTTCGAGCGCACCAGCCGGGTCGTCCGCCTCACCCCGATCGGTCACCGGCTCGCCGACGACCTGCGGCCGCTGGTCGCCGGCATGGAGGACGCGGTACGGCGGGCCGTCGAGGCGGGGCGCGGCGTCACCGGCGAGCTGCGGGTGGCCTTCCTCGGCGAGTGGACCGCGCCGGTGCTGCCGCGCGCGGTCGCCCTGTTCCGCCAGCGGCACCCCGACTGCGAGGTGCACGTGCACGAGGCGCAGCTCGCCACCACCCGGTCGAGCCTGAACGACGGCTCGATCGACGTGCTCCTCGCGTCGTACCCGTTCGACGGGATGGCGAACGGCCCGGCGCTGCTGTCGGAGGCCCGGGTGCTGGCGGTGCCGGCGGGGCATCCGCTGGCCGGGCGGGAGTCCGTCTCCCTGGAGGTGCTGGCCGACCACCCGGTGGTGCAGTACCCGGCGGTGACCTCGGCGGCGTTCAAGCGCGACCGCACCCCCGAGCGGACGCCGTCCGGCCGGCCGGTGCCGAAGGGCCCGGCGGGTGCCACCTTCTCGGAGATGCTCTCCCTGGTGGCGATGGGGCGGGGCGTGCTGCCGGTGGGCGAGCACACCCGCCGCTGCTACCCGCGTCCCGACGTGGCGTACGTGCCCATCCACGACGCGCCGCCGATCCGGCGCGGCCCGGTCTGGCGGGAGACCAACACCACCGAGCGGGTACGCGAGTTCGTCCGCGCCGCCGCCGATGTCGCACGCTCCTGACAGGATGCGCGGATGCGGGTGGAGGCGGAGATCCGGGCGCTGGTCGAGTCGATCACGCCGCTGGACGGGCTGGAGGCGGCGCACCGCGCGAGGTGCCTGGACTGGCTGGCCGGCACCGACGACATCTTCCGCCGGGCGAAACCCCGCACCCCGCCGACGCATCTCGTCGCGTACTTCCTGCTCCGCGACGCCGAGGACGGCAGTGTCCTGCTGGTCGACCACCGAAACGCCGGGCTGTGGCTGCCGACCGGCGGTCACGTCGAGCCCGGCGAGCACCCGGCGGAGACGGTGCGCCGCGAGGTGGTCGAGGAGTTGGGCGTGCCGGCGGAGCCGGACGGGCCGCCGTTCTTCCTCACCGTCACGCCGACCGTCGGCCCGCCGGAGCAGCGGCACGTCGACGTGAGCCTCTGGTACCTGATCGACGGCCGGCGGGGCCAGCCGCTCACGCCCGACCCGGGGGAGTTCCGGGCGGCCCGTTGGTGGACGCCGGCCGAGGTGGCCGCGGCGGGTCCGGGCACCCTCGACCCGCACCTGCCCCGGGCGCTGGCCAAGCTCGCTGCCGGTTGACTCGCTGCCAGCCGCCCGGACGGCCGAGGGCCGTACGCTGGTGATCATGCGGATTGGCATCGTGATCCTGCCCGACCAGCGCTGGGCGGAGTCGCAGCGGCGGTGGCGGCAGGTGGAGGAGTGGGGCTTCGACCACGCCTGGACGTACGACCACCTGGGCTGGCGTGACCTGGTCGACGGCCCCTGGTTCGACTCCATGGCCACGCTGACCGCTGCCGCGACGGTGACCTCGCGGATCCGGCTCGGCACGCTGGTCGCCTCGCCGAACTTCCGGCACCCGGCGGCTTTCGCCCGGCAGGTCACCGCCCTCGACGACATCTCCGCCGGCCGGGTGCTGCTCGGGCTCGGGGCCGGCGGCATCGGCTTCGACTCCGCCGTGCTCGGCGGCGAGACCCTGCCGCCCCGGCAGCGGGTGGACCGGTTCGCCGAGTTCGCCGAGCTGCTCGACCTGATCCTGCGCCAGGACGGAGCCACCTGGCGGGGCGAGTGGTTCAGCGCGGTGGACGCCCGCAACAACCCCGGCTGCGTGCAGCAGCCCCGGGTGCCGTTCGTGATGGCGGCGAACGGCCCGCGCTCGATGCGTCTGGTCGCCCGCTTCGGTCAGGGCTGGGTCACCACCGGCACCGGCGAGGAAGACCTGACGAGCTGGTGGGACGGGGTCGCGGCGGTGTGCGCCCGGCTCGACGACACCCTGGCGGCGGCCGGCCGGGACCCGGCCACCCTGGACCGGTACCTGTCGCTGGACTCGGCACCGGTCTTCTCACTGAGCAGCGCCGACTTCTTCGCCGAGCAGGTCGCCCGGGCGGCGGCCCTCGGCTTCACCGACGTGATCACGCACTGGCCCCGGGCCAGCAGCTGGTACGCGGGCGACGAGGCGGTGCTGGTCGACGTGGCGACGCGGCTGCTGCCGGAGCTGCGCTCCGCCTGAGCAGGGCGCCGAACGTAGCTCAGGTGCCGAGGTCTCCGGTGGTGATGCCGCCGTCGCCGGCGGAGACCAGCCGGAAGCGGAGGCAGACGATCTCGCTGTCGTCGGTGACCGGGGTGCCGACGCGCGCCCAGTAGGCGGCGTGCCCCTCCCGCCACTGTTCGATCGAGCGGTCCCCCTCCCCTTCGGAGCGGGCGAATTCCCACCCGACGTCGGCGAAGCGCACGGTCTCGACGGCGGTGACCTCGACGACCCCGACCAGCCGGTCGTCGTCGTCGACCAGGGCCAGCCGCTCGCCGACGTGCTCCCGCTCCTCGCCTTCCTCGGCGTACTCGGTGACCAGTCCGGCGGTGGCGGTCTTCACCCCGGCCAGCACCAGCGTGTTGAGTCTGGTGCGCAGGTCGCCCGGGGTGCCGAGGGCGAGCGTGCGGAGTCCACCGATCCGGGGCCACATCCTGCCGAGGCTACCCACCGGGCGATTCCCGGTCGTCGGGTTTGCGCCCACCCGCCTGCGAACGGTGGCGGAAGGAGCCGACCTGGCGGACCGGTCCGCGGTGCTCACCCCGGCCTGGAGGAGCTCGTTCAGCGCAGCTGACCGGCGTCGAGCAGGCCGCGTACGCCCAGCTCGTGGGCCACCTCGGGCGGGCAGTCGACGACCATGGCGGCGACGCCGACCCAGTTCGCGCCGCGCGCCGCGCAGATCTCTCGTACGGCGTGCGCCTGTGCGCCGGTGGCCACCCAGTCGTCCACCATGAGCACCCGGTCGTCGGGCCCGAGCAGGTGCTCCCGGACCGCCAGGTCGATCCGGCGGCCCCGGAAGTCCGGCGGGCTCTGCGCCCAGGTCAGTGGACCGGTCGGGAGTCGCCCGTCGCCCGGCTTGTGGGCCGGGACGAAGCCCACCCCGAGGGCGGTGGCGGCGAGCGGCCCGAGCATCAGCCCGGTGACCGCCGGCGCGATCACCACTGTCGGCCGGGTGTCGAGGAACGGTGCGACCAGGGCCGGCCCGAGCGCGGCCAGCACCTGCGGATCCCGCCACCAGCCGGAGGTGTCGCTGACCAGGTGGCTGCTGCCGGGCCCCGGGTCGACCCAGCGGAAGAGTTCGGTCAGGCGTCCACGCAGCTCACCGGGCATCCACCCATCCTCGCCGGTGAATGCCGGCGGTGGAACCATGGCCCGTCCGGTGGGGGCGGGCATCGCATGATCGGCCACACGTACCACCGCAATTCCGGCCATACCATCATGATCACGTTGACTTCGGAAGTGCTTCTCTCGTTACGGTCCGACCCGGTTTGTTCAGCTGACGAAAGGATCGGGCCGGTGGCTGGTAGGCACTCCCGTACCCGCATGTTCTCCTCGCCGGCCGGCATCGCGGCCACTGCGGCCGTGGGCGTCGCGCTCGTCGTCGGGGGCACGGTGGGCGCCGTCCAGCTGACCTCCGGCGAGGCCCCCGCCCCCGCCGTCGCGGACGCCGCACCCGGCGCCGCGAGCCCCAGCGCGACCACCGCCCCGCCGAGCCCGACCGCGAGCGCCTCCCCGACCGCCGGCCCTTCGCCGACCGTGACCGCGAGCCCGAAGGCGACCCGGTCGCAGGCCGCCTCCCGGAGCAGGCCCCGCACCGCCACGCCCGGGCCGAGCGCGACGACGAAGAAGGCCGCCCCGAAGAGCACCGTGGTCGAAACCGGCTCCTGCGGCGCCTCCTTCTACGCCGAGGGCCAGCTGACGGCCAACGGCGAGACCTTCGACCCGGGCGCGCTCACCGCCGCGCACAAGACCCTGCCGTTCGACACGAAGGTCCGGGTCACCAACCCGGCCAACGGCACGTCGGTGACCGTGCGGATCAACGACCGCGGCCCGTTCATCGAGGGACGCTGCATCGACCTGTCCCGGGCGGCCTTCGCGGCGATCGCCTCGCTCGACCTCGGCGAGCTGACCGTGAGGTACGAGGTGCTCGGCTGACGGCGATCGGCTCGCCGAAGCCGTCCGGCCGGTCGGAACACCCTCGAACGAGGGGCCAGGTTCATTCACGGGTTCACGTCCATCAGGCATGCTGTCTGTCGTACGCATGCATGCCTTCCAGTCGGGCCGCGGCCCGCTGAGTCCCGGGTCCCGCGCCGGTGTCGGCGCGGCCCTCGCCCTGCTCGCGATCATCTCCGCCGTGGAGGTGGCCGACGGCCGGAAGGTGCACTACGCCGCGCTGATGACTGCCGCGCCCGTGCTGGCCGCCGTGTTCGCCTCGTGGCGGGCGGTGCTCGGGGTGGCCCTGGTCGCGCTGCTGCTCGGTGGCGGATTCGCGCTGATCGAGCCGGGCGCGTCGATGACCACCGGGGTCGGTCTCGTCGGGGTCGCCCTGTCTGGGGTGGTGGCGGCGGCCGTGGCGGCGGTACGGCAACGTCAGGCCGAGCAGATCGCCGAGCTGTCCAAGCTGGCGTCGGTGGCCCAGCAGGCGGTGCTGCGCCCGCTCGGCCCGCAGGTCGGCACCCTGGCGGTGGCGGCGCGCTACATCTCGTCGACCGCCACCGCCGAGATCGGCGGCGACCTGTACGAGGCGATCGACACCCCGTACGGCGTCCGCATGATCATCGGTGACGTCCGGGGCAAGGGGCTGGACGCGGTCCGCCTGGCGAGCATCGTGCTGGGCTCCTACCGGCACGTCGCGTACGAGCGGGCGGACCTGCGCGCGGTGGTGGCCGACCTGGACCGGGCGGTGGCCCGCAACGTCGGCGACGAGGACTTCGTCACCGCGGCCGTGGTCGAGGAGCGGGGCGGCACGCTGACCATCGTCAACTGCGGCCATCCGTCGCCGCTGCTGCTGCGCCGGGGCGCGGTGATCCCGCTGGAGCCGCCCGCGCCGGCCCCGCCGCTCGGCTTCATGCCCGTGGTTCGGCCCCGGGTGGAGCGGCTGGAGCCCGGCGACCGGCTGCTGCTGTTCACCGACGGGCTCGGGGAGGCGCGCCGGGACGGCGAGTTCTTCCCGACCGCCGACCGGGCCTGGCGGCTGCTCGGTCACGGCACGGTCGGGGACGGCCTGGCCTCGCTGGAGACCGCGCTCGTGGAATGGGTGCACGGCCGGTTGGACGACGACATCGCCCTGGTGCTGATGGAGTACACCGGCCAGCGCAGCGGCGCGTCGGTGCCCGTGCCCAGTTGGGAGGTGGGTGCGGCGGAGGCCTGACCCCTCCGCGCGCACCCGGGTGCGAACCTGAACGGGAAGTGTGTAATTGCTGTCACTTCCGAGATCGGCTTGTCGTTGCCTACCGGTGAGTAATACAGTCGGGGTTACTGATCGGTAACACCTGTCCGGAAGCGGGGCCAGCGAGCATGACCCACTACAAGAGCAACCTTCGGGACCTCGAGTTCAACCTGTTCGAGGTCTTCGGGGCGGACCGGACGTTCGGCCAGGCGCCGTACACGGACCTGGACGTCGACACCGCCCGCAGCTTCCTCTCCGAGGTCGACCGCCTGGCCCGCGAGGACCTCGCGGCCAGCTACACGGACAGCGACCGTAACCCGCCGGTCTTCGACCCGGCCACGCACACCGCGCCGCTGCCGGAGTCGTTCAAGAAGTCGTACCAGGCGTTCATGGACTCCGAGTTCTGGCGGCTGGACCTGCCCGAGACGCTCGGTGGCACGAACGCCCCGCGCGCCCTGTGGTGGTCGCTCGCCGAGATGGTGCTCGGCGCCAACGCCCCGGTCTGGATGTACGCCTCCGGCCCGTCCTTCGCGCACGTGCTGCACGTCGAGGGCAACGACGAGCAGAAGAAGTGGGCCAAGCTCTTCATCGACAAGCAGTGGGGCTCCACCATGGTGCTCACCGAGCCGGACGCCGGCTCGGACGTGGGCGCCGGTCGTACCCGCGCCGTGCAGCAGCCGGACGGCTCGTGGCACATCGAGGGCGTCAAGCGCTTCATCACCTCCGGTGAGCACGACCTGAGCGACAACATCGTGCACTACGTGCTGGCCCGTCCGGTCGGCGTCGAGGGCGTCGGCGGTCCGGGCACCAAGGGCCTCTCCCTCTTCGTCGTGCCGAAGTTCCACTTCGACTCCGAGACCGGCGAGCTGGGCGAGCGCAACGGCGTCTACGCCACCAACGTCGAGCACAAGATGGGCCTGAAGGTCTCCAACACCTGCGAGGTGACCTTCGGCGAGCACGGCGTACCGGCCAAGGGCTGGCTGCTGGGCGACAAGCACGACGGCATCCGCCAGATGTTCATGATCATCGAGTACGCCCGGATGATGGTCGGCACCAAGGCGATCGCCACCCTCTCCACCGGCTACCTGAACGCCCTGGAGTACGCCAAGAACCGGGTGCAGGGCGCCGACCTGCTCCAGATGAGCGACAAGACCGCCCCGCGGGTGACCATCACCCACCACCCGGACGTGCGCCGCTCGCTGATGCTGCAGAAGTCGTACGCCGAGGGTCTGCGCGCGCTGGTCTGCTACACCGCGAGCTGGCAGGACAAGGTCGCCATCGCCGAGGCGGCCGGCGACGAGTCAGCCATCAAGCTGGCCAAGCGGGTCAACGACCTGCTCCTGCCGCTGGTCAAGGGCGTCGGCTCGGAGCGAGCGTACGAGCTGCTGGGCCACGAGTCGCTGCAGACCTTCGGCGGCTCCGGCTTCCTCCAGGACTACCCGCTGGAGCAGTACGTCCGGGACGCCAAGATCGACACCCTGTACGAGGGCACCACCGCGATCCAGAGTATCGACCTGATCTTCCGGAAGATCGTCCGGGACAACGGCAAGGCCCTGATGGCGGTCGCCGGCGAGATCCAGGAGTTCATCGCCACCGAGGGCGGCAACGGCCAGCTCAAGGACGAGCGGCAGGCGCTGGGCAAGGCGCTCGCCGAGATCCAGAACATGATCGGCGTGATGACCGGCTGGCTGGGCGAGGCCCAGGGCGGCGAGGTCCGCAGCCTGTACAAGGTGGGCCTGAGCAGCCGTCGCTTCCTGCTGGCCGTCGGTGACCTGGTCGTCGGCTGGCTGCTGCAGAAGCAGGCCGACGTGGCGCTGAAGGCGCTGGCCGGTGAGGTCTCCGCGTCGGACAAGGCGTTCTACACCGGCAAGGTGGCCGCCGCGAAGTTCTTCGCCCGCGAGGTGCTGCCCCGCATCGGCGCCGACCGGCGGATCATCGAGGGCACCGACCTGGACCTGATGGACCTCCCGGAGGAGGCCTTCTGAGCCCCGACGGGGTGTAGGTCCGGATCGACCGTGACACCGGCGGCCGGCGAGCTCACGCTCGCCGGCCGCCGTCGTTTTCCGGTGCCTGGGCCGGTAGGTGCGCCGTCAGGCGGGTAACCGTCGCGGACCACGTCAGGGCACGCCCAGAGGCCACCGCACGGGGGAGTGCAGCGCACATGGGCATTGGCAGCGCAATCTTTCTCATCGCGCTCGGCGCGATCATGACCTTCGCCATCCGGGCCAACGTCTGGTGGATCGACCTGCGCGCGGTCGGCTGGGTGTTCATCCTGGCCGGGCTGGGCGTCCTGCTCACCACGCTCTGGTTCTGGCAGGACCGGCGCAAGCGGGCCCGCACGCTCATCGTGGAGGAGAACCGGCTCTCCCACCCGACCGCGATGATGCCCCCGCCGCCCGACCCGCCCCCACCCACCGCCCCACCCTCCTGACCGGTCCCGGCCGGAGCGGCGGCCGGCGCAGGTCAGCCGCGGGCGGTGTGGCGGTGGGTGATGACGGTGCTGCCGGGGGTCAGGTCGGACCACGGGCCCGCCGTGCGGTGGACCACCAGGTCGGTGGTGCGCAGCCCGTCCGGGTCGGCCCGTTCCGGGTCGAG
Organism: Micromonospora halophytica; assembly: GCF_900090245.1. Taxonomy (GTDB): domain Bacteria; phylum Actinomycetota; class Actinomycetes; order Mycobacteriales; family Micromonosporaceae; genus Micromonospora; species Micromonospora halophytica. The sequence continues at coordinate 74,911 of NZ_FMDN01000005.1, read as the reverse complement.
CAGCGCGGAGAGCAGCGAGATGCCGGGATTGTGGGCGACCAGCAGCACCGTGCCGGCCCCCGGGTCGACCGTCCGGAGCAGGCCGAGCAGGTCCCTGGGGTGCGCCTCGTACGCGGCCGCCTCGTGACGCACGACCGGAGACGTCCCTGCCGGCCCACCCTCCGGCGGGGGCCCGGTCATGCCCAGCGCCACGTCGTGCCAGGTCTGTCGGGTACGCCGGGCCGCCGAGCAGAGCACCACGTCCGGCAGCAGGCGGTGCCGGGCCAACCAGGCCCCGGCGGCGGCCGCGTCAACGTGTCCGCGCGCGGTCAGCCGGCGGTCGACGTCCGGGCCGGTGCCCGGCTGTTCGGCCTTGGCGTGCCGGAGCAGCACGAGTGTCCGCTCTCTGGCCCGGATGTCCGTCATGGCCACAGCTTGCCTGATTGGCGCTCGGAGCGCCTGGGTAAGTCGATGGATGCCGCTCGCTCGTCGATGGCCGCGGCGGGTAGGAAACGCCAGGGACAGCCAAGGAGGCGACGTCATGGGCATCGGGGTCGGGATCTTCCTCATCGCGGTGGGCGCGATCTTCGCGTTCGCCATCGACGCCAACCTCGGTTGGCTCAACGTCAACGTGGTCGGCTGGGTGCTGATGCTGGTCGGCGTCGTCTCGCTGCTGCTCACCCTCCACTTCTGGAACACCCGCCGCCGTGCCGTCGTGGCCGCTCCCGTCCGCACCGACCGGGTGGTGGCCGACCGGGTCGTGCCGGTCCAGGACGACCGGGTGGTGCGCGAGGAGTACCGCGAGGTCCGTCGACCGGGCCACCCGGCCTGACCGCAGCCGACTTCGGGGGTCCCGCGCCGTTGCGGGACCCCCGAAGCACGTCCGACCCCGGCCGGACGGCGGGCGGTCAGGCGAAGATCGCGAAGTAGATCGCGATGTGGTGGCAGATCGCGGCGACCAGGGTGCAGGCGTGGAAGAACTCGTGGTGGCCGAAGACGGTGGGCCACGGGTTCGGCCTGCGCAGCGCGTAGAAGATCGCGCCGACGCTGTAGATCGCCCCGCCGACCGCGAGCAGGACCAGGGCGGTGACCCCGCCCTCGCGCAGGATCTGCGGCAGCATGGCCACCGACACCCAGCCGAGCGCCAGGTAGAGCGGGGCGGAGACCCAGCGCGGCGCGTGCGGCCAGACCAGCTTCAGTGCCACGCCGGCCAGCGCGCCGCCCCAGACCAGGGCGAGCATGAGGGTGGCCATCGCGCGATCGAGCAGCAGGACGCAGAACGGGGTGTAGGTGCCGGCGATGAACACGAAGATCATCGAATGGTCCACCCGGCGCATGATCTGGTAGCCCCGCTCCGTCCACACCCGGCGGTGGTAGAGGGCGCTGGTGCCGAAGAGACCGCAGACGGTCAGGCTGTAGATCAGGCAGCTGACCAGGGGGGCCCAGCCGGGGCGGGTGGCCGCGATCGAGCAGAGCACGACGCCGCAGACGAGCGCGACGAAGAACGCGTACGTGTGCAGCCAGCCGCGCATCCGGGGCTTACCGATGTCGACCGGCTTGAGACGGATACGTGCGGAGGTGGTCACGGCCCTAAGGTTACGACACCGTAGGTTACTTGCAGGTAGTGCCGCCGGTCACCATCCGAACCGGGTCCACCGGCCCTGGCCGTCGCATCGATCGGAGAGTATGGCGGCATGCGGATCCGACCCGTCGGCCGGCACGCTCTGCTGCTGGACTGCGACAACCCCGGCCAGGTGGAGGCGTGGCGGGCCGAACTGTGGCGCCGCCGGGACGACGGCGAGCTGACCGCCGCCGAGATCGTCCCGGCCGCCGCGACCGTGCTGCTCGACGGGGTGCCCGACCCCGCCACCACCGCCGCCCGGATCGCCGGCTGGACACCGGGACCGACCGCCACCACGGCCGCCGTCCGCCACGTCGAGGTCCCCGTGGCGTACGACGGCGAGGACCTGCCCGCCGTCGCCCGGCACTGGGGGGTGGACGTGCCCGAGGTCGTCCGGCGGCTGGCGGACACCACGTTCCGGGTGGCGTTCTGCGGGTTCGCCCCCGGATTCGCCTACCTGACCGGGCTGCCGGAGCGCTGGGCGGTGCCCCGGCTGCCCAGCCCCCGCCCCCGGGTGCCCGCCGGGTCGGTGGCGCTCGCCGGGCCGTACGCCGGGATCTACCCCACCGCCTCCCCCGGCGGCTGGCTGCTCGTCGGTCGTACCGGGCTGACCCTCTTCGACGTCCACGCCGACCCGCCCGCCACGCTCACCCCCGGCACCCGCGTCCGGCTGGCAACGGCGTGATCGAGGTGCTCCGGGCCGGACCGGCCACCACCGTCCAGGACCTCGGCCGACCCGGGTACGCGCACCTCGGCGTACCCCGGTCGGGAGCGCTTGACCCGGCGGCGCTGGCGCTGGCCAACCGCCTGGTCGGCAACCCGCCCACCGCCGCCGGCCTGGAGATCACCCTGACCGGCTGCACACTACGACCGACCCGGGCCGTCACCGTCGCGCTCACCGGGGCCGACGCGGATGTCCGGGTGGGCCGGCGGCCCGGCGACGTCGGCCGTCCGCTGTCGGTGCCCGCCGGTGCCGTGCTGCGGATCGGCCCGCCCCGCGCCGGACTGCGCAGCTGGCTCGCCGTCGACGGCGGGATCGCGGTGGAGCCGGTCCTCGGCAGCCGCGCCACCGACACCCTCTCCGGCCTCGGCCCACCCCCGGTACGCGACGGCGACCGGCTGCCGATCGGCCCCTGGCCGGGTCACCCGGCCCCGGTGGACTGGACCGTCGTCCCGGCCGTGCCGGATCAGCTGAGGCTGACCCTGCGCCCCGGACCACGCGACGACTGGTTCACCGCCGACGCCCTCGACCGGCTCCTGCGCACCCCGTACACGATCAGCCCGGTGGGCGACCGGGTCGGCGCGCGACTCCTCGGCGCGCCGCTGCCCCGCGCGGTGGCCGGGGAACTGCCCAGCGAGGGGGTCGTGCTCGGCGCGGTGCAGGTGCCGGCCGACGGCCAGCCGCTGGTCTTCCTGGCCGACCACCCCACCACCGGCGGGTACCCGGTCATCGGGGTGGTGGACGACGTGACCGGGCTCGCACAGGCCCGTCCAGGGACTACGGTGACGTTCCATGGACCTCAACGCTGACCTCGGCGAGGGATTCGGGATCTGGCGGCTCGGCGACGACGAGGCGTTGCTGGACCTGGTCACCTCCGCCAACGTCGCCTGCGGCTTCCACGGCGGCGACCCGCCGACCATGCGCCGGGTCTGCGGCGCCGCCGCCGAACGAGGCGTGGCCGTCGGCGCCCAGGTCGGGTACCGCGACCTCGCCGGCTTCGGCCGCCGCCACATCGAGTACGCCTTCACCGACCTGCGCGACGAGGTGACCTACCAGCTCGGCGCCCTCGACGCCTTCTGCCGGCTGTTCCGCACCCGGGTCCGCTACCTGAAGCCGCACGGCGCGCTCTACCACGCCGCCGCCGTCGACGAGTCCCAGGCCGCCGCCCTGGTCGCCGCCGTCAACGAGTACGACCACGAACTGCCGATCCTCTGCGCGCCCGGCTCGACGCTCGCCCAACTCGCCGCCGGCGCGGGCCTACGGGTGGTCGCCGAGGGCTTCGCCGACCGGGGCTACCTGCCCAACGGCTCGCTGGTGCCCCGCACCGCGCCCGGCGCGCTGATCACCGACCCGGACGAGGTCGCCACCCGGGCCGTCCGGATGGCCACCGAGCACACCGTGGTCGCGGTCGACGGCACCGAGATCCCCTGCCACGTCGCCTCGATCTGCCTGCACGGCGACACCCCCGGCGCGGTCGCCGCGGCGGCACTCGTCCGCGCCGCGCTGATCGATGCGGGTGTCACCCCGCGGCCGTTCGCCTGACCGGGTGAACGGCTGCCCGCGCGCCGGCCCGGCGGTGACCGGGAGCACCGCCTCTCCGCGGTGACCGGGGCCGCCGGCGGTCAGGCGTCCAGGCCGCGCAGCACCAGCGGCACCCGCGCCGCACCGCCCTCGGTCACCCGCACCGGCACGCCCCAGTCCTGCCGGGTCAGGTGGCAGGCGGCGTGCTCGGCGTCCGCGTCGCAGGTGGCCGCCTGGGCGGTCACCTGGAGCACACCCTGCGCCACCTCACCGTTGACCACCAGCCGGCGGGACAGGCAGGTGGTCGTCCCGGCCCCTTCCAGCAGCAGCTCCGGCGGCGAGGCCGAGACCACCAGGCGGGTGGACGGGCCGTACGTGTCGTCGAGCTTCTGCCCCGGCGCGGGGGTGAAGACCACGTCGAGGGTGACCTCGCCGGCCGCCACCTCGGTCGGCTTGCGCTCCAGCTTGTGCCGGGGGCCGTCCACGGTGACCGCACCGGCGGCCGAGAGCACCCCCGGGGCCAACCGGGTCAGCCGGTGCGCGGCGGACTCGACCACCAGCACGTCGCCCCCGGCGGTGAGCACCAGGTCGCTCGGCTCGGCGAGACCGTCGGCCACGGTGGAGACCTGGCCGGTCTCCGGGTCGAACCGACGCACCGCGCCGTTGTACGTGTCCGCGATCAGCACCGAGCCGTCCGGCAGCGCACACACCCCGAGCGGGTGCTGCAACAGCGCCCGCCCGGCCGGGCCGTCCACATGGCCGAAGTCGAACAGCCCCTGCCCGACGGCGGTGCCCAGCACGCCGTCCTGCACGTACCGGACGGCGCTGGTCTCACTGTCGGCGACCCAGAGCCGGGCACCGTCGGCCGAGACCGAGAGCCCGGACGGCTGGGCCAGCCACGCCTCGGCCAGCGGACCGTCGCGCAGCGCCTCGACCGTGGTGCCGGCGTACATTTCGGCGGTCCGCTTGATCGGGTCGAACCACCAGAGCTGGTGGATCCCGGCCATCGCAATCACGACCCTGCCGTCGTACCAGGCCAGGTCCCAGGGGGAGGAGAGGTCGACGGAGAGCGCGTCGTGGGCGTGGTCGTCGGGCGTGGAGCGCCACTGCCGGCCGGTGCCGGCCACGGTCACCACCTCACCGGTCGTCAGCTTCACCCCGCGCAGCAGGTGGTTGACGGTGTCGGCGACCACCAGGTCGTACCCGGCCACCTCGGCGGCGTGCGCGGGGAGCAGGCAGAGCCCCTGCGGCTCGGAGAAGCCGGCCGTCCCGGCCGGCCCGTCCGCGCGGCCCCGGACGCCGGAGCCGATCCGGCGCACCGGCGTCTCGCCGTCGGGGGCCAGCTCCACCAGGGAGTGCCGGGCCGAGTCGGAGACCAGCAGGTTGCCGCCGTCGAGCACCACGGCCTTGCCGGGGAAGCGCAGCGCCGTCTCCGGCTCCGCCGCCGGGACGTACGGCCCGTCGCCCCGGTGCAGGGTGCCCTTCGCCTCGTGGGTGGCGATCAGGTCGTCGATCAGCCGGGCCAGCCCTTCGGCGTGTCCCTCGCCGGCCATGGTGGCCACCACGTAGCCCTCCGGGTCGACCACCGCGAGCGTCGGCCAGGCCTTGGCCGCGTACTGCTGCCACATGTGCAGCTCGGGGTCGTCCAGCACCGGGTGGTGCACCCCGTACCGCTCGACGGCGGCGGCCAGCGCGTCCGGGTCCTTCTCGTGCTCGAACTTGGGCGAGTGCACGCCGATCACGACGAGCACGTCCGCGTACTTCTCCTCCAGCGGGCGCAACTCGTCGAGCACGTGCAGGCAGTTGATGCAGCAGAAGGTCCAGAAGTCCAGGACGGTCACCCGACCTCGGAGGTCGGCCAGACCGAGGGTCTTCCCGCCCGTGTTCAGCCAGGCTCGGCCCCTTAGCTCGGGTGCCCGTACTCGTGCGCTCATCACCCCAGTCTGCCGGACGTCACACCGCCGACCAGGGCTGAGCCGGAGCGGGGTCGATCACACCGGTACGGACGACGGCGGGGCCACGGACACCGTGACCCCGCCGTCGGCAACTCTGACTACTGGTCGGCCTTCTTGAGGCAGAGCACCCGGTCCGCCCCGCTGCCCGGCAGCACCACGTGCGGCTGGCTCGGGTCGCCGCACTTGTCCTTGGCGTCGACCTTCGACACCACGGTGAAGGCGTTCTGCTCGCCGCACTCCGCCGCGACCGCGCCGCTGCCGGACTGCTTGACGCAGGAGCCGACCGCCGGGTTGAACGGCTTGGCCGCGTTGTCATCCCTGCCGATCTTGCCGAGCAGGTGGAGCAGGCCGAGCGGGACGGCGAGGATCAGCACCGCCGCGATCAGCACCATCGCCAGCACCCGGCCGTTGCGGACCTTCGGCGTGGGCTGCTCGGCCTTCGGCTCCGCTTCGGGCTTGAACGCGTCGAAGCGCCCCTGCTCCGGCTCCGGGTCGTTGGGCCAGGCCCCCGGACCGGGCTGCCCGGCCGACGGGAAGGGCTGCTGTCCCGCGGGCGGGAACGGCTGTCCCGCGGGCGGGAACGGCTGCCCCGCAGGGGGGAACGGCGACGGGAGGCCGCCGTGCGCCGGGTCGTGGGCCGGGTGGCCGTACCCGGGCACGCCCCCGGAGGGCGGCCCGTCGGCGGTCGGGGTGCCGAACGGCTCCGCCGGACGCTCGGCCGACTCGTGCGGGCGGGTGCCGTTCATCGGCCGGTTGTGGCTGGTCGGGTCCGAGAACGCCGGGATGCCGCCCGGGTACGCCTGCGGCGCGGCCGGCGAGGTGGGTGGGGCCGACGAGGGGGCGTCGCCACCGAACCCGTGCGGGCCGGCCGGCCGCTCGGGCTCGTCGAAGCGGGTGCGGTCCTGGTCGTCGAAGCGGGGCTGGTCGTCGAAGTGCGGGTGCGGGTCGTGCCCGGGCTGGTGGGCGCCGTGCTCCTCGACCGGCTCCTCGGACTGCTCCGGCCGGGCCGGCCGGCCGTACACGCGAGGCTGCGGCGCGGGGGTGCCACCCGGGTGCAGCGCCTGGTCGGTCGGGGGCATCACCCTGCTGGCCAGCGGCACCGAGGCGCTCGCCGACGCACGACCGACGGCACCGGCCTCCGCGCCCTCGGCACCCGGCACGGAGGCCCGTCCGGCTCCGTCCGCCTCCGGCGAGGTACGCGGACCGGGCACCACCGGTCCGGCCGGCGACTGCGGCTCGTCCGCCGGGCCCCAGCCGGAGGGCGTGCCCTCCCGGCCGTTCGGCTCGAAGGCCGGCTGCTCGGTGGCCCCGCCGAACGGGGCCGGCGGGGCGTAGTCGGCCGGCGGTGCGGCGGCCAGGCTCGCGCCGGGGACGCGCTGCTCCTGCGGGGGCAGCGGCACCATGTTGGCCGGGGAGATGCCCGGTGCCGGGGCCGGCTGGTAGATCGGGGCGTCGTCGGCGCGCTTGGGCTCCCAGGCGTCCCCGCTCGGCTGCTGCGTGGGCTCCGGCTCGTTACGGCCCCAGGCCTCGCCCGGCGCCCACGGCTCGGCGTCCGGCACGACCGGCCGGTCGGCGCCCCAGGCGGGCGGGCCGTCCGGCTTCGGGACCGAGGCGGACGCCCGGGCGGGCTGCTCCGGGGGCGTCCAGCCGTCCGGCTCGGGGCGGTCCTCCTGCTGCGGCGCGGCGGCGGCCCGCCACGAGCCGGTACGCGCCGGCTCGTCCGGGGTGGGCCCGTCGTCCGGCCGCTGGTTGTCCTGGCTGCTGGGGGCACCCCAGCTGTCGGCGGCCGGCGGGGTCTCGCGGGCGTCCCACCGGGCCGTCGCCGGCTCTTCCGCGGCGGTCGCCCAGGGTTGCGGTGCCCGCTCGTCCTGCTGGGGTACGGCGTTCCAGCCGTTGCCGGCCTGCGCGGCCGGTGCAGACCAGCCGCCGGAGCGGGCCGGGTCGCCCTCGGGGGACCAGCCGTTGGCGTCCGGCGCGTCGGCCGGCGGCACCTGGGCCGCGCCTCGGACGCCCGGCTCGGGCTGCGCCCAGGTGGGGGCGGCCTGCTCGGGCTGCGGGGGCGCGGGCACCGAGGCGCGGCCGGTGCTGCGGGGCACCTCGTCCGGAGTGGACGGTGCGTTCCAGCCGCCCGATCGAGCCGGGTCGTCCTGCTGCTGCGTGGCCTGCCAACCGGTGCCGGGCTGCTCCTGCGGCGCGGGGCCCTGGTTCCAGGTGGGCTCGGTGCGGGGGGCGGCGGCCCAGCCGGCCTGGCCGGTCTGCTCCTGGCCGACCACGCCGCCGCCCCAGCCGTTGGTGTCGGCGGAGCCGTCCGGCTCCTGGCCGGCGGGGCGCCAGCCGCCGGAGCGGGCGGGATCGTCCTGGGTGGAGGGTGCGTCCCAGCCGCCGGAGCGGGTGGCGTCATCCTGCTGCTGCGCGGCAGGCCAGCCGTTGGCGTCCTGCTCCTGCGGGGCCGGGGTGGCGTTCCAACCGGCGGCGCCGTGGGGATCGGCCTGCTGCGGCCAGGCGTCGTGCGGCTGCCCGGCCGGCTGCGGTACGCGGGCGGCGCCCCGGGCGCCGGTCTCGGGCTGGGCCCACGCGGGGGCAGCGGCCTGCTCGGCCGGTGCCCAGGCGGGCTGCGCGGGCTCGCTCTGGCCGGGCGCGGTGGCCCAGGCGGCGGGCGGCTGCTCGGCCGGGGTGGCCCAGGAGGGTTGCGGCGCGGCGGCGGGCGGCGTCCAGCCACCCGGCTGCGCGGGCTCGCCCTGCGGCGGCTGTGGTGCGCCCCAGGCCGGTGGCTGGTCGGCCGGTGCGGCCCAGGCCGGCGGCTGCTCGGGGCGGCCGGTCGGGGGTGGCGGGGCCCAGCCCAGGTCGGGGGTGGCGGGGCTGCCGTATCCCTGCTGCGTCTGTCGGTCGCCGTACGGCGCCGGTCCACCGGCGCCCGGCGGCACCTCGTCCGGCTCCTGGCCGGGGCGGTGCTGGCCCTCGGACGTCATGGGTGCGCCTCCTCCATCACATGTCGGCCGCCGATGCCGTCCGGTTCCGGTCGGCTGGCTCGCCGGTGTCGCCGGCGGGTCGGCCGTGCGGGCTCCCCGCACGGTATCCGGTAGCCGCGCGGAGCGTCCGGGGAGCACTGGTCGTCACCCACCGTCGCCGGACGATGGCGGCCGGCTCTCATCCGGTTCGATCTCGTCGCGGGTCGTCGGGTGGCGACCGTGCCCCACCGTACCGGGCGTCCGGTCGAGGTGGAATCCCGGTCTCGGGGGCCCGGAACGCCGACGACCCGCCCGGTGCCCCGGGCGGGTCGTCGATCTGGAGGAGGTGAGGAAAGTCTGTGCCGGGGCGTCAGCTCATGTGACGCTGGGCGATCGCCAGGATCTCGTCGCGGACGGCGGGCGAGTTGGCGGAACGCAGCGCGTGCTCGATCGCGCGGGCGCGGCGGTGGGCGTCGCGGCGGGTGCGGATGCGCTCGATCATGCTCATGGTGACTCTCTCCTCCGGCTATTCGGTTGTCAGCCCCTGATGTATCCATTGAAGCGCAAGTCGCTGGCAAATTCCAACGATTGTTAGGTGAGCTGAACCACGGACCTAAGGATCGTAGGTCAACGTACGAGTTAACCGAAGGTTTCTTCTGTAGATACGATCACGGCCGGTGTGCCGGGCGTTCACCCTGCGCACACCGGCCGTGGCCGGAACGGTGGAACCGTCAGGTCCAGGCGAGCAGCGCCGCCTCCGGGTCGGACAGGAAGTCCCCGATGTCACGGAGGAACTTCGAGCCCAGCTCACCGTCGATGATCCGGTGGTCGAAGGAGAGGCCGAGCGTGGTCACCTGGCGCGGCTTGACCTTGCCCTTGTGGACCCACGGCATCTCGCGGACCGCGCCGAAGGCGAGGATCGCCGACTCGCCCGGAGGCAGGATCGGCGTACCGGTGTCCACCCCGAACACCCCGACGTTGGTGATCGTCAACGTGCCGCCCGACATGTCGGCCGGCGAGGTCTTCCCCGTCTTCGCCGTCTGCACCAGGTCGGTCATCGCGTCCGCCAGCTCGCGCAGCGAGAGCCGGCCGGCGTCCTTGATGTTCGGCACGATCAGCCCACGCTCGGTGGCCGCCGCGATGCCGAGGTTGACGTAGTTCTTGACCACGATCTCGTCGCCGGCCCAGGTCGAGTTGACCATCGGGTGGCGCTTGACCGCCAGCAGCACCGCCTTGGCGACCAGCAGCAGCGGCGAGACCCGCACGTCGCGCCACTCCCGCCGGCCGCGCAGCCGGTCCAGCGCCTTCATCGCCCGGGTCACGTCGACGGTCAGGAACTCCGTCACGTGCGGGGCGGTGAACGCCGAGCGGGACACGTTCTCGGCGGTGAGCCTGCGTACCCCCTTGACCGGGATGCGCTGCTCGCGGTCCGCGCCGAAGCTCGCGGCCGTCGCAGTCGGGGCCGCCGTCGTCAGCGGCTCGGCCGCCGCCGGGGCCGCCGCCGCCCGCTGTACGTCCTCCCGGGTGATCGAGCCCAGCGGACCCGACCCGGTCAGCGTGCCCAGGTCGACGCCGAGGTCCTTGGCGAGCTTGCGCACCGGCGGCTTGGCCAGCACCGGCCCACCGGCGCGACCGTTGCCGTCCGACGGGGCGGCCACCGGCGCGACCGGGGTCGGCGGGGCGACCGGGACGGCCGGGGCCCGGACCACCGGCGCGGCCGGGGCCGACGCCTGGGCCGGGACGCCGCCCTTGCGTGGACGCCGCTTGGCCGCCGTGGTGCGCGGGCCGTAGCCGACCAGCACGGCGGTCCGCCCACCCGGGGCGGGACCGCCGATCAGACCCGGCTCGACCGCGCCCTCGGCCGGGGCCACCTCGACCGCGGCCAGCGAGGCCGCCGACGGGGTCGGGAGGTCTGCGGCCGGCGTACCGGTCGTCGACTCCTCGATCGGGCCGGCGCCCGGGTCGGTGTCGATCGAGATGATCGGCGTGCCGACCTCGATCGTGCTCCCCTCCGGGTGGAAGATCGCCCGGACCTGGCCGGCCCACTTCGCCGGGATCTCCACGGCCGCCTTGGCCGTCTCCACCTCGACGATCGGCTGGTTCAGCTCGATGACGTCACCGACCTTGACCAGCCAGGCGAGGATCTCGCCCTCGGTCAGGCCCTCGCCCAGGTCGGGGAGGTTGAACTCCTTGATCCGCGACATGCCGCTCACCAGCCGAAGGTGCGGTCGACGGCGTCGAGCACCCGGTCGAGGTCGGGCAGGTACTCCTCCTCCACCCGGGAGGCCGGGTAGGGGGTGTCGAAGCCGGTGACCCGCAGCACCGGGGACTCCAGGGAGTAGAAGCACTCCTCGGTGATCCGGGCGGCGATCTCCGAGCCCAGGCCCAGGTTGCCCGGGGCCTCGTGGACGACCACGCAGCGGCCGGTGCGCTTCACCGACTCGTACGCGGCGGTCAGGTCCAGCGGGGAGAGCGTGCGCAGGTCGATGACCTCCAGCTCCCGGCCGTCCTCGGCGGCGGCGGTCGCCGCGTCCAGGCAGGTCCGCACCATCGGCCCGTACGCCAGCACGGTGGCGTCGGTGCCGGCGCGGGCGACCCGGGCCGAGTGCAGCGGATACGCCGCGTCCAGCGGGGCGTCCAGCTCGACCGGGCCCTTCTCCCAGTAGCGCCGCTTCGGCTCCAGGAAGACGATCGGGTCGTCCGAGGCGATGGCCTGCTGGATCATCGAGTACGCGTCCTGCGGGTTGGCGCAGGACACCACCTTCAGGCCGGCGGTGTGGGCGAAGTACGCCTCCGGCGACTCCGAGTGGTGCTCGACCGCGCCGATGCCGCCGCCGAAGGGGATCCGGATGACCATCGGGATCTTGACCTTGCCCTGCGAGCGGTAGTGCATCTTCGCCACCTGCGACACGATCTGGTCGTACGCCGGGTAGACGAAGCCGTCGAACTGGATCTCGCAGACCGGGCGGTAGCCGCGGATGGCGAGGCCGACCGCGGTGCCGATGATGCCGGACTCGGCCAGCGGGGTGTCGATCACCCGCTGGTCGCCGAAGTCCTTCTGGAGCCCGTCGGTGATCCGGAAGACGCCGCCGAGCTTGCCGACGTCCTCGCCCATGACGACGACCTTCGGGTCGTTCTCCAGGGCTTTGCGCAGACCGGTGTTGAGGGCCTTGCCGAGGGTGAGCGTCTCCGTGGCCATCAGTGCGCGCTCCCCTCGAACGACTCCATGTACTTCGTGAACTGCGCCCGCTGCTGGTCGAGCTCGGCGGACCCGTGGGGGTAGACGTGGTCGAACATCGACACCGGCTCCGGGTTGGGCATCTCGAGCACCCGCTCGCGCAGGTGCACCGACTCGGTGCGGGCCTGCTCGTCGACGGCGGCGAAGAAGTCCGCGTCGGCGATCTGCTGCTTCTCCAGGAACGCCTTCATCCGGGCGATCGGGTCCTTGGCCTGCCAGGCCTCGACCTCGCTGGCGATCCGGTAGCGGGTCGGGTCGTCGGAGGTGGTGTGCGCCCCCATCCGGTAGGTGTACGCCTCGATCAGGCTGGGGCCCTGGCCGAGCCGGGCGTTGTCCAGCGCGTGCCGGGTCACCGCGTACGACGCGAGCACGTCGTTGCCGTCCACCCGTACGCCGGGGAAGCCGAAGCCGGCCGCGCGCTGGTACAGCGGGACGCGGGTCTGCCGCTCCAGCGGCTCGGAGATGGCGTACTGGTTGTTCTGGCAGAAGAAGACCATCGGCGCGTTGAAGACGCTGGCCCAGACGAACGCCTCGTTGACGTCGCCCTGGCTGGTGGCGCCGTCGCCGAAGTACGCGATCACCGCCTCGCCGTCCTCGGTGCCGGTCTTGCCGTCCATGGCGACGCCCATGGCGTACCCGGTCGCGTGCAGGGTCTGCGCCCCGATCACGATCGTGTACATGTTGAACTTGAACTCGTTCGGGTCCCAGCCGCCCTGGTCGACGCCGCGGAACAGGCCGAGCGGCATGATCGGGTCGATGCCCCGGCAGTAGAGGACGCCGTGCTCCCGGTAGGTCGGGAAGGCCATGTCCTGGGTGCGCAGCGCGCGTCCGGAACCGACCTGCGCGGCCTCCTGGCCGAGCAGGCTGGCCCAGAGGCCGAGTTCGCCCTGCCGCTGGAGCGCGGTGGCCTCGGCGTCGAGCTTGCGGACCAGGACGAGGTCGCGGTACAGCCCGCGGTACTCCTCGTCGGTGAAGTCGACGCGGTACTCGGTCCCGTCCGGACCGGTCGCGCTCTCGATCCGCTCACCCTCGGGGGTGAGCAGCTGTACGAGTTCCGGCCCGTTGGCCGCAGCGGCTCGCTTGGAGCGGGGTGCGGCCCGCCGGCCGCGGGTGGTGACCCCGGGGTCGCCCTTTGCCATCCGTCTCTCCCTGTCGTGTCTGCGCCGGCGCCGGGGGTGACCCGTCCGCGCAAATCGTGCGCCGGCCCGGCCGGTGCCGGGCTGGTTCCTGGCGGCCGCGCCTAGCCCCGGTGAGGGTTGCCGCGCGGCGGTGAGCCGGATTCGGGAAGGAACCCGGTTCGGGAGCGCCGGCGCCGGGCCGCGCCTGCCGCGGGGTGCGCGGAGGTCGCGGCTGCGTTGCCGTCGTGCCTGAATGATTGCAGAGGAGGTGAGCGGGCCCACAGTACGGTCCTTCCTGCCGGCCCTGTTTTGTCCGCTTCACGACGCATGGACATGTTTTTCGCTTGGAAGATTCACGCCGACGGACATTTTGTGTGTCGACACGCTGTGGTGGCTGGTGAACTGAGGGTCACTGGTTCAAGCTGACTGGTGCCGGATGGGCGTTTAAAGCACTTTGTCCGATTGGCGAGCCCTCCGTGTTCCCTGCCCGTGGTCGACGAAGGAGTGCGTGGTGTCCGACCCGGTCGACGATCCTCCCGCCCCCTTCCTCGGCCGCCACCGTGCCGGCGGCTACCGCCGGATGATCGGCGCCCACCGGGCCCCCGCCTCCGGCGGCCCCGGCCGGGGCTACCTCTTCACGGTGGCCCTGCTCGCCGGCACCGCGTCGATGCCGATCCTCGCCGCGCTCAGCGCCGGCTCCGCGACCGTGGGCAGCGGCGCGCTGCCGGACGGCAGCACCCCGTTCCTGCCCACCCCGTCCGACGGGCCGGTGGTCGTCCCGTTGCCCGCCACCGGCCGACCCGCGCCGCCGCCCGCCGGGCCGGACGCGGTCACCACGACCGCTCCCGATCCGGACCTGGTCGGCCTGATCCCGCTCGGCCCACCGATGCCCCGGCTGCCGGGCGCCACCCCCGGGTCGGGGTCTTCCGGGCGGGCCCGTGCCCCCCTGCCGGGAAGCAGCACCACGTCGCCGCCGCCGAGCCGTCCGACCGACCCGACGACCGGGCCGAGCCGCACACCGACCGGCCCGCCCACCGCCGAGCCGACCGGCACCTCACCGGCACCGGGCCCGTTACCCACCCACATCCCACTGCCCACCCACATCCCGCTGCCGACGGTCATTCCGCTGCCCACGGTCATCCCGCTGCCGACCGTCATTCCGCTGCCCACGGTCATCGTCGGCCCGACCGCGGCCCCCACGACGACCGGGACGGTCATGCCGACGGCCGGGCCGACCGCGCTGCCCACCCGGGCCCGGCGGCCGGTGCCCGCCCCCACGGTGCGGCCACGGGTCACGCCCCGCCCCGCCCCGGCCGCCGACCGGCCCCGGCGGCGGGTGGCCGCCGACCGGCCGAACCGGGCGCCGTCGCCCCCGTCCCGGCCGCCGGCCGCCCCGGCGGCCACCCCGGGCCCCGCGCCGCAGCGCGCGGCCGAACCCACACCGACCAGCCACGACACCCCCGTCCCGGACGGTACGGTGACGGGCGACGCGAGCTGACCGGCTCGTACGCCCAAGAGGCGGGGCCGGTCGGGACGGATCGGGGACGGGGCGCTGAGCGGGGTCGACGGAAGCGGTGACGGCGGTGGGCCGCCCGCGGTCGTCGTACCGCCCGGACGGGCGACCCGGCTGGCCCGGCTGGTCACCGAGCTGACCGCCCCGGCCGTGCTGGTGAGCGTGCTGACCCTGGTGGTCGGCTGGCAGGCCGCCGGCGGCGCGTACGGGCTGGCCTGGGGACTGCTCGCCACCCTCTTCGCCAGCGGCATCCCGTTCGCGTACATCCTCGGCGGGGTGCGGCGCGGGCGGCTCACCGACCACCATGTGGGGGTACGCGAGCAGCGGCGGGTACCTCTGCTCTTCGGTCTGGCCTCGGCGGCGGCCGGCCTGGCGCTGCTCGCGGCGCTCGGCGCGCCGCGCCCGGTCCTGGCCCTGGTCGCGGCCGGGGTGGTCGGCCTGGTGGTGGCGGTTGCCGTCAGTCACTGGTGGAAGATGTCGATCCACACCGCGGTGGCGGCCGGCGTGGTGGTGGTGCTGGTGCTCACCTTCGGCCCCCGGCTGCTGGCCGTCGCGCCGCTGCCGGCCCTGGCCGGCTGGTCCCGGGTACGGCTGCGCGACCACACAGCGCCGCAGGTCGTGGTCGGCGGGGTCGTCGGCGCCGCCGTGGCTGGTCTGGTCTTCGCGGCTCTCTCCTGAGAGGGGGCGGGTCAGCGGTCGGGGCGGAGCATCGGCGGGTGCAGGAGGGTGGCGGGGCCCCGGCCGAACAGCTGGGCCGGCCGGCCTCGCTCGCCCTCGGTGGAGCGGCCGACCGGCTCGACGAAGCCGGGGGTGCCGGTGACCTTGCGGTGGAAGTTGCGGGGGTCCAGTCGGGTGCCCCAGACCGTCTCGTAGACCGCGCGCAGCTGCGCCACGGTGAACTCGGCCGGGCAGAACGCGGCGGCCAGCGGGGTGTACTCCAGCTTCGCCCGGGCCCGTTCGAGGCCGTCGGCGACGATCCGGTCGTGGTCGAAGGCGAGCTGGCCGGGGGTGAGCCGGGAGACCGGCACCCAGTCGGCCGAGGCGGCGTCGGAGCCGGCCACCGGGGTGGGCAGGTCGGGCAGCAGTGCCAGCCAGGCCACGGTGACCACCCGCCCGCGCGGGTCCCGGTCCGGCCGGCCGTACGTGCCGAGCTGTTCCAGGTGCCCGACCGGCTCGGGTAGCCCGGTCTCCTCGGCCAGCTCGCGTACGGCGGCGTCGGGCAGGTCTTCGTCGATGCCGACGAATCCGCCGGGCAGCGCCCAGCACCCCTCGTACGGCGGCACGCCCCGACGGACGAGCAGCAGGTGCAGCGCGTCGGCGCGGACGGTCAGCACCACCAGGTCGACGGTCACCGCGAAGGACGGGTATTCGGCCACGTTTTTATCACCACCTTGACGATAACCTAGCAGAGTGTTTATCGTCGTGGCGACGAAAAAATGGGGAGGAACACCATGGCCGACGTGACGAAGCGACTCTTCCTGCGCCACCTGCGCGGCACCCCGACGAGCTGGGTGCGGCTGACCGTGGGCGGCCGGGTCCGCCGGGAGGGCGTCGGGCTCTCCTTCTGGTACCGCCCGCTCAACGCGGTCCTCAGCGAGGTGCCGGTCGACGACCGGGAGCTGCCGTTGCTGTTCCACGCCCGCACCGGCGACTTCGCCGACATCACCGTCCAGGCCACCGTCACCTACCGGGTGGCCGATCCGGCGCTGGCCGCCGGCCGGCTCGACTTCTCCGTCGACCCGCGCACCGGGCGGGCCCGGTCGCGGCCCCTCGACCAGGTCGCCACGCTCCTCGCCGAGCTGGCCCAGCAGCCCGCCCTCGACCTGCTCGCCCGGGTGCCGCTGGCCGAGGCGCTCACCACCATCGCGCCGGTCCGCGAGGCGGTCTCCGCCGCGCTGCGTGACGAGCCCCGCCTCGCCGACGTCGGGGTGACCGTGGTCAGCGCCCGGGTGGTGGCCGTGCGTCCCGAGCCCGAGCTGGAACGGGCGCTCCAGACGCCCACCCGGGAGGCGGTACAGGTGCAGGCCGACCGGGCCACCTACGCCCGGCGCGCCCAGGCGGTCGAGCAGGAACGCTCCATCGCCGAGAACGAACTCCAGAACAAGATCGAGCTGGCCCGCCGCGAACAGCAGCTCGTCGAGCAGCACGGTGCGAACACCCGCCGCCGGGCCGAGCTGGACGCCGCCGCCGAACTGGCCACCGCGCACGGCAAGGCCGACCGCGAGAAGGTCGCCAACGCGGCGGCCGCCGAGCGGGCCCGGGTGCTCGCCACCGCCGAGGCCGAGAAGGAGCGCCTGCTGGCCGCCGGCGCCGCCGACAAGGAGCGGGCGCTGGCCGCCGCCAAGGCCGACACCGTACGCGCCGTCGGCGCGGCCGAGGCCGAGGCGGAGGCGGCGAAGCTGGCCGCGTACGCCGAACTGCCGCCGGAGGTGCTGCGCGCGCTGACCATGCGGGAGCTGGCCGGCCGGCTCCCGCAGATCGGTCAACTCACGGTGACCCCCGACCTGCTCTCCGACCTGCTCGGCCGGCTCGCCGGCCCGGCCCCGTCGGCGGGCCGGTGAGCGCGACGCTGACCCCCCGGGTCGTCGTGGTGCGCCGCCGCAGCGAGCTGGAGGAGCTGCTGGCGCTGCACGGCACCCGGGCCGCCGCCGAGTGGTACCTGCGCGAACGGGGGCGGGACCTCGCCGAGGTGGTCGACCGGCACGAGGCGCTCCAGGCGGCACTGACCACGGTGGCCGCCGCCGTTCCGGCCGACTGGCGGCGCGGCGCGGTGGACCGGGACGACCTGCCCCGCTTCCTCTTCGGCCCGGAGGACGTCGTGGTCGCCGTCGGCCCCGACGGGCTGGTCGCCAACGTCGCGAAGTACCTCGCCGGCCAGCCGGTGATCGGAGTCGACCCGGAGCCGGGCCGCAACGCGGGCGTGCTGGTCCGGTGCGCCGCCGCCCAGGTCCCGGCCCTGCTCCCGGCGGTCGCCGCCGGGGCGGCACCGGTCCGGCGGCGGTGCATGGTCCGCGCCGCGCTCGACGACGGGCAGGAACTGGTCGGCCTCAACGAGGTGTACGTCGGACACACCTCGCACCAGTCCGCCCGCTACCTGATCAGCGTCGGCGAGGGCGGGCGGGCCCGGCGGGAACGGCACTCCTCCTCCGGGGTCGTCGTGGGCAGCGGTACGGGGGCGACCGGCTGGTGTGCGTCGATCGCCCGCGACCGTCCGGGTGCGCCGCGCCCACCCGCCCCGGAGGAGGCGGCGCTCTGCTGGTTCGTCCGGGAGGCGTGGCCCTCCCCGGTCACCGGGGTGGAGCTGGTCTCCGGCCGGCTCGACGGCGCGGCCCGGCTGGAGCTGACCGCCGAGTCCGACGGCCTGGTGGTCTTCGCCGACGGTCTGGAGGCCGACCGCCTGGCCCTGCGCTGGGGGCAGCGGGTGCACGTCGGCGTCGCCCCGGGCCGGCTCACCCTGGTCGAGCCGTGACACCCATCGGCCCCGGCCCGGGCTGACCGCCGGGCCCGGGCCGGGGCCGGCGGTCAGGGGGTGTCGTCGGTCAGGTGCCGGCGGTTGGCCTGGAACCAGGCGTCCAGGGCGGCCGGGTCGTCCGGGTCGACACCGTCGGCCATCAGCTGGGCCACGGCGGCCGTGGCCGGGCTGCGCCGCTCGCCCGTGGAGTAGAGCCGGGCGAACTCCGGCACCAGCTCCTCGATCGCCTCGTCGGTCCGGGTGGCCGCCTGCTCCGGCAGTCCTCGCCGCCGGGCCGCGTACGCCGCCCAGGCCCGCAGCACCCGGGGCAGCATCGCCGCGTCGTCCATGTCCAGCACGGCCCGCCGGTGCACCCAGTCCAGCAGGAACAGGCCGGCCACGGCCGGGCTCCAGCGCAGCGGATCGGCGTCGGGGAAGCTCGCCGCGTGGTCGAAGAGCAGGCCCAGGCAGAAGTGCAGCGAGGCCAGCTCGGCGTCACCGTCCAGCGCGTCCAGCCCGAACCGGGCCGCCTCCGGGGCGGCGAGGAAGGCCCGGACCAGCGCGGTGCGCTCCTCGCCGGTGAGCGGTTCGGCACCCCAGCCGGCGGTGTCGGGGGACGGGCCGGGCAGCAGCGCCAGCCGCGCCCCGACCAGCGCCCGGTCGGTGGCGAGGGAGCCCTCGGCGGGCAGCTCCCCGAGGTCGTCGGTGACGGCCAGGTGGCGGCTCACCTCCCCGTGCATCCGGGCCGGGTCCTCCTCGCGGAACCAGGTCAGGTCGTCGGAGGCGCACATCTGCCGGACCTGGTCGAGGATCCGTTCGGCGGGGCCGCCGACGAAGACGTCCTTGGTGATGCCGATGTTGTGGTCGACCAGCGCCACCAGGGCGTGCTCGGGACCACCGGCCTCGTCGTCGTACGCGAAGGTGGCCAGGTAGGAGGTCTGGTCGCCGTACACGTCGCCGTACGACCAGGTGCCGGTGAGGTGGACCCGGCCGAGCAGGCCGGACCAGGCCGGGGCTCGGGTGCCGGGGCGTACCTTCGCGGCGCCCTCGGCGTCCGGCACCAGCGCGGCGAAGACCGAGCGGATGGTGGTCGCGGCGGCCGTCCGGCGGCGGGACGTGGCGGTCAGGAAGCCGGCGACGAACTCGCGGACGGCGGTCTCCCGGTCCGTCTCGGCGATCGCGTAGACGCTGCCCAGCAGGGCGGTGCCGAGCATCTCGGCGTCGAGGGCGCAGTCGAGTCGGGTCACGTCCCGGGCGGCGTGCAGCACCGCGTCGTAGGGGGTCTGTGGCGTGGCCATGCACCGACCCTACGCCGACCGGGGCCCACCGGCCTCCGGCGTCACCGGCCGGCGTCGCGCAACGCCGCCCGGGCCTGCCCGTACCGGTCCAGGACGGCCCGGACCGGGGTGACGACGTACTCCGCGCCGACCGTGGCCACCGTGGCGGTCAGCCGCTTCTCGGCCCGCTGCCGGGCCCGCCGGGCCGCCCAACGGACCACCGGTCGGGTGGCCGCGGCGACCAGCAGGCCGGCGAGCAGGCCGCCGAGGAGCAGCAGGGTCGGCAGCGGCGCCTCGCCCACCATCGGGTGGTCGAGTGCGGGCAGCCCGAGCGCGCGCAGCGCGTAGCCGAGCACCAGCCAGCCGAACCCGGCCACCGCCGCGAGGGTGACCAGCCATTGCAGGCCGCCGACGATCCGCCACCACACCGGCCGGCGGTCCATCCCGAGGTCGGTGCCGGCCACCGCGCGGTCCAACGCGTCCGGCAGGTCGCCGAGGCGGGAACGGGCGGCCGTGGTGACCGCCTCCGGCCAGGGGGCGGGAAGGCCCTCGGCGGAGCGGTCGGCGACCGACCGGATCGCCAGCCCGAGGGCGGACCGCTGGGCGGCCGTCGGGTCGGGCACCGAGGTCGCCGCGACCAGGCTCTCCTCCGGCTGGTCGGTGTCCGTCGCCGGGCCGGGCAGGTGCAGCCGGCGCAACGGGTCCGGGCGCAGCTTCCGCCAGCCGCGCACCAGCGGCCAGCCGGTCGCGCCGCCGGCCCGGTGCCGGTACGCCCCCTCGACCGCCTCCGCCACCGCCGGCACGCCGGCCGCGCCGGCCAGCGCCCGGTCCAGCGAGCGGACCGTCGCCTCGTCCGGCGCGTCCTTCGGCGCCTCGGCGGTGACCAGCTCGCCCATCGTGGCGACGACGGTGTCGACGTCGCCGGAGAGCCGACGCAGGGCGGCCTGGCGTTCGGCGACCGTACCCTCCAGCGCCTGCCGCAGCCCGACGATGCCGGCCGGTTCCACCGCGTACGTCGACAGCAGCGGCACGCCGTCCAGCCCGTCGGCGTCGAGCAGCCGGCGCAGGTCGGCGAGGACCCGGGGCAGCTCGGCGGCGGGGAGCCGGTCGGCCTGGTTGAGCACGACCAGGGTGACGTCGGAGTGCCGGTGGAACTCGCGCAGGTAGCTGGTGTGGATCACGCGGTCGGCGTACTTCTGCGGGTCGACCACCCAGACCACCAGGTCGACCAGGCCGAGCAGCCGGTCCACCTCCAGCCGGTGGGACCGCTGCACCGAGTCGAAGTCGGGCAGGTCGAGCAGGACCAGGCCGTGCAGCCCGGACTCGTCGTCGGCGTCCAGCGCGCTCTCCCGGACGAACCGGTGCCGGGGCAGCACGCCGACCCAGTCGAGGAGCCGGTTCGCGCCGTCCAGCGGCCCCCAGACGCAGGCGTGCGCCACGCCGGTGGTGGGCCGGCGTACCCCGACGGGGGAGAGGTCCAGCCGGGCCAGGGCGTTGAACAGGCTGGACTTGCCGCTGCCGGTGGCGCCGGCGAGCGCCACCACGGTGTGCTCCCGGGACAGCGACAGCCGGGTGCCGGCCCGCTCCACCAGGGTGTGCGCGGTGACCAGCCGGGAGTCGGGGACCTGGCCGTCCACCGCGTCGAGGAACCGGCGTACCGCGTCGAGGCGGGCGACCAGGGTGTCGGCGTCCACCCGCTGATCGCCCCGGAACGCCTCGCGCATCCGGCCGACGATGCCCGTCACCGGCGGTCCCCCGCGGGCAGGGCGGCGGCGTCGCCGTCGGCCAGGCCGCTGCGGTGCCGGGCCACCTCGACCCGGCCGGCGGCCCGGCGCAGCTGTCCACCGGCGTCCGCGCCGGGGCGGGCCTCGTCGGTCCGCGCCAGGTAGCGCGCGCCCTCGGTGTCCAGCAGCGTGCGGACCCGGTCGAGCAGGTCGGCCCGGGCCTTGTTGGCCAGGGTACGCACGGCCTGGTCGCCGAAGATCGCCTGGAGCACGGTCTGCGCGGCGACGGTGGTGCCCGCTCCGGTGGCCACCTCCAGGCCGGTCGGGATGAAGGCGGTGGAGGCGAAGACCGCGATCATGACGGCGAGCCCGGTGGCGTTGACCGCGTACGCGGCCGTCCGCGCCACGAAACGCCGGTCACCTCCCTCCGCCCTGACCAGTTCCAGCACCCCGCGCTGCCAGTCCCGGACCAGCCGCTCGGCGCGCTCGGACAGGTCGCCCGAGGGGTGGGCCAGCTCCGGTGCGAGCAGCGCCGCCCCGGCCGGGTGGGCCTTCCAGGCGGTGTACGCGCTCTCGGCCGCCTCGGCGGCGACCCCGCGCAGCAGGGTGACCAGCTGCGACTCGATGGCGTGGCGCAGCTCGACGGCGGGAGTGGCGGGACGCCCGGTCACCGCGGCGACCAGCCGGTCGCGCAGCCGCCCGATCCGCGCCTCCACGGTCCGGAAGAACTCGCCGGTGCCGACGAACTCCTGCCAGCGGGCCAGCACCTCGCCACGGAGCAGCCGGCCGTCCTTCAGCCCTTCCTCGACGGTCCGCTGCGCGCCCCGGTACGCCGCGCGGACCCGCTCGTCGAGCGCGTCGGCGGCGGCGGCCTGCTCGTCGGCGGCCTCGGCGAGCACCTCGACGGTGGGGTGCAGCGAGGCGAGCGCGCCGTCCAGGGTCTGCCGGACCACGGCGGCCCGGGCCTCGGCGTCGGCGGCCAGCCGGGCGAACCAGGCGCTCAGCGGCGCGGTGACCTTCTCGGGCAGCAGCCCCTGACCGTCCACCCAGGTCTCGGGGAGGACGAAGAGCGGCGCGGTGTCGAGTTCCTGGGCGGCGAGCATCTCCGACAGGTGGGCGGCGATCTCGTCGGCGGCCTCCGGCGGCACCCGGTCGAGCACCAGGGCGATCGCGGCGCCCCGGGACCGGGCGCTGCGCAGCAGCTCCCACGGGACGGCGTCGGCGTACCGGGCGGCGGTGGTGACGAAGAGCCAGAGGTCGGCGGCGGCCAGCAGCTGGCCGGCGAGGGCCCGGTTGGCGTCGACCACCGAGTCGATGTCGGGGGCGTCGAGGAAGGCCAGCCCGGGTGGGAGCGCGGGCGCGGTGACCAGGTGCAGGGTGCGTGGGTCCTCGGCCGGCTCGGTGGTGCGGGTGAGGCCGGGCAGCAGTTCGCCCTGGCGGAACCAGGCCGCGTCGGCGGGGTTGCAGACCAGCACGGGGGAGCGGGTGGTCGGGCGGAGCACGCCGGCGGCGCTGACCCGTGCCTTGACCAGGCTGTTGACCAGGGTCGACTTGCCCGCTCCGGTGGAGCCGCCGACGACCACCAGCAGCGGCGCGTCGAGCCGGGCGAGCCGGGGCAGCAGGTAGTCGTCGAGCTGGTCGGCGAGCGCGGTGGCGGTGCGCCGGGCCGGCTCGGCCGAGGGCAGGGTGAGTGGGAACCGGGTGGCGCCGATCGCGGCCCGCAGCCCGGTCAGCGCGGCCGGAAGGCCGTCCCCGGTGGCGCCGGGCGCGTCCTCGGTGGCGTCCGGCGACCCGGTGCGGGCGGCGACGGTGGGCGCGCCGGACCGGGTGGCGGGATCGCCTTTCGTCGTCACCGCTAAAGCGTGCCCGACCGATGCAAGGGAAGACAACCGGACGGTAATAACGGTCGGGTTGCGTCGGGGTGACTCAACCTCGACTTGCGGATTCCCGGTGGCGTGGCACTATTGAGTCAAGTTCACTCAACTTGTGGTGCGGTCGCTGCGGGCGGCCCGCCGGGCAGGCCCTCCGACCTGCTCATCGTTACGAAGCGAGGAAGCGAAGATGGCACGTGCGGTCGGTATCGACCTCGGCACGACGAACTCCTGCGTCAGCGTTCTCGAGGGCGGTGAGCCCACCGTCATCGCCAACGCTGAGGGCTCGCGGACGACCCCGTCGATCGTCGCGTTCGCCCGCAACGGCGAGGTGCTCGTCGGTGAGGTCGCCAAGCGTCAGGCGGTGACCAACCCGGACCGGACGATCCGCTCGGTCAAGCGGGAGATCGGCACCAACTGGACCGTCGACATCGACGGCAAGAAGTACACCCCGCAG
This sequence comes from Micromonospora halophytica, assembly GCF_900090245.1. Taxonomy (GTDB): domain Bacteria; phylum Actinomycetota; class Actinomycetes; order Mycobacteriales; family Micromonosporaceae; genus Micromonospora; species Micromonospora halophytica. Next base: position 51,517 of record NZ_FMDN01000005.1, on the reverse strand, counting down.
GAGATCTCGGCGCGCACGCTGATGAAGCTCAAGCGGGACGCCGAGGCGTACCTGGGCGAGCAGATCACCGACGCGGTGATCACCGTCCCCGCGTACTTCAACGACGGGCAGCGCCAGGCCACCAAGGAGGCCGGTGAGATCGCCGGCTTCAACGTGCTGCGGATCGTCAACGAGCCGACCGCCGCCGCCCTGGCGTACGGGCTGGACAAGGGCTCCAAGGAGCAGACCGTCCTGGTCTTCGACCTCGGTGGCGGCACCTTCGACGTGTCGCTGCTGGAGCTGGCCGAGGGCGTCATCGAGGTCAAGTCGACCTCGGGTGACAACCACCTCGGCGGCGACGACTGGGACCAGCGCATCATCGACCACCTGGTGAAGACCTTCCGTGGCGAGCACGGCATCGACCTGGCCCAGGACAAGATGGCCCTGCAGCGGCTCCGCGAGGCCGCCGAGAAGGCCAAGATCGAGCTGTCCGCCGCCACCACCACCAACATCAACCTGCCGTACATCACCGCCGGCGCGGCCGGCCCGCTGCACCTGGACGTGACGCTCAGCCGCGCCGAGTTCCAGCGGATGACGCAGGACCTGCTGGACCGCTGCAAGGGCCCGTTCGAGCAGGCCGTGAAGGACGCCGGGATCAAGGTCTCCGACGTCGACCACGTCATCCTGGTCGGCGGCTCGACCCGGATGCCGGCCGTCACCGACCTGGTCAAGCAGCTCACCGGCCGGGACCCCAACAAGGGCGTCAACCCGGACGAGGTCGTCGCCGTCGGCGCGGCCCTGCAGGCCGGTGTGCTCAAGGGTGAGGTCAAGGACGTCCTGCTGCTCGACGTGACCCCGCTGAGCCTGGGCATCGAGACCAAGGGCGGCATCTTCACCAAGCTGATCGAGCGCAACACCACCATCCCGACCAAGCGCTCCGAGGTCTTCACCACGGCCGACGACAACCAGCCGTCGGTGCTGATCCAGGTCTTCCAGGGCGAGCGGGACATCGCGGCCTACAACAAGAAGCTCGGCACCTTCGAGCTGACCGGCCTCCCGCCGGCGCCGCGCGGGGTCCCGCAGATCGAGGTCACGTTCGACATCGACGCCAACGGCATCGTGAACGTGCACGCGAAGGACCTGGGCACCGGCAAGGAGCAGAAGATGACGATCACCGGCGGCTCCTCGCTGCCGAAGGACGACATCGAGCGGATGCGCCGGGACGCCGAGGAGCACGCCGACGACGACAAGCGTCGGCGCGAGGAGGCGGAGACCCGCAACCTGGCCGAGGCGCTGCAGTGGCAGACCGAGAAGTTCCTCGCCGAGAGCGGCGACAAGCTGCCCAGCGAGAACCGCGACCAGATCAACGAGGCCCTCGGCGAGCTGCGCGGCGCGCTCGGCGGCCAGGACATCGAGAAGATCAAGTCGGCCCACGAGCGGCTGGCCCAGGTCTCCCAGCAGGCCGGTGCGCTGCTCTACTCGCAGCAGGCCGAGCAGGGCGAGCAGCCCGGCGCGGCCGGCCCGGGTGCGGGCGGTCCGGGTGCCAGCGGCGGCCCGCAGGCCGGCGGGGCGGACGACGTGGTCGACGCGGAGATCGTGGACGAGGACAAGAAGTGACGCTTCCCGGACACGGACCCACGGCTGAGGGAGCGAGGTAGTCGCATGACGGAGAAGCCGCGAGCCGCCGACCAGGGCTCCACCGGGTCGACACCGGGTGGCTCCGGGCCCGCCGAGCAGGCCGCCGGCGACGGGCCGCGGGTCGTCATCCGCAACAACCGCAAGATCGGCAAGACCGAGGAGGCGCCCGCCGCGGCCGATGCCGGGACGGACGCCCCGGCGGAGGGCCTGGTCGAGGAGGGCGAGGTCGTGGTCGACGAGATCGAGGTCGAGGCGACCTCCGTCTCCGGGCCGCCGGTGGTCGACGCGCCGGCGCAGCCGGCCGAGGAGGCCGTCGCGCCGGCCGCGCCGCTCGGCGCCGAGCTGGAGGCCCTCCGGGCCGAGCTCGACGAGCGGACCCGGGACCTGCAGCGGGTGTCGGCGGAGTACGCCAACTACCGCAAGCGGGTGGACCGCGACCGCGCTCTGGTCCAGGAGCAGGCCACCGGCTCGGTGCTCGCCGCGCTGCTGCCGATCCTGGACGACCTGGACCGGGCCCGCGAGCACGGCGACCTGGTCGGGCCGTTCGGCACCGTGGCCGAACAGCTCACCACGGCGCTGGGCAAGTTCGGGCTCACCCCGTTCGGGGAGCAGGGCGACCCGTTCGACCCGACCCGGCACGAGGCGGTCGCGCACCAGACCTCGGCCGACGTGGACGCGCCGACCTGCGTCCAGGTGATGCGCCGGGGCTACCTGCTCGGGGAGCGGCTGCTGCGGCCCGCGCTGGTCGCGGTCGCCGACCCGGAATAGTGCACGACCATCCGGTCGCCCCGCCCGCCCTGACCCGGCGGGCGGGGCGACCGGGCCGCATCGCGAAGGGGGTGGACCGGTGAGTTCCAAGGACTGGATCGAGAAGGACTACTACGCCATGCTCGGCGTGCAGAAGTCCGCCTCCTCGGACGAGATCAAGAAGGTGTACCGGAAGCTGGCCCGGGAGTCCCATCCGGACCACAACCCCGGCGACCCGAAGGCCGAGGAGCGGTTCAAGGCCGTCTCCGAGGCGTACGCGGTGCTCGGCGACGAGGCCAAGCGCCGCGAGTACGACGAGATGCGCTCGCTCTTCGGCTCGGGCGCGTTCCGGCGCGGTGCCCGGGGCGCCGGGCAACCCGGTGGCGGAGCGCCGTTCGACGTCTCCGACCTGTTCGGCGGCGCGGCCGGTGGCGGCGACACCCGGTTCGGCGGGGGTGGCTTCACCGACCTGTTCAGCACGATCTTCTCGGGTGGCGGTGGAGCCGGTGGGCCGGCCCGTGCCCGGGGCCCGGCGCGCGGTCGGGACGTCGAGGCCGAAGTGGCGCTCGACTTCGACGACGCGGTACGCGGGGTGACCCTCCCGCTGTCGCTGCGCGCGCCCGGGGTCTGCGACACCTGCCACGGCAACGGCGCGAAGCCCGGTACCCAGCCGAAGGCGTGCCCGGTCTGCCACGGCGCCGGGGTGACCAACCGCAACCAGGGGTCGTTCAGCTTCTCCGAGCCGTGTCGCAGCTGTCAGGGTGTGGGCACGGTCGTCGAGGAGAAGTGCCCCGAGTGCCAGGGCACCGGGGGCGTGACCAAGACCCGGACGCTGAACGTGCGCTTCCCCGCCGGGGTGGCCGACGGCCAGCGGATCCGGCTGGCCGGGCGTGGTGAGCCGGGCGAGCGCGGCGGGCCGGCGGGCGACCTGTTCGTGCAGGTGAAGGTCCGCCCGGACGAGTTGTTCGGGCGGACCGGGGACGATCTCACCCTGACCGTCCCGATCACCTTCGCCGAGGCGGTGCTCGGCACCGACCTGCGGGTACCCACGTTCGACGGCGCGGTGACCCTGCGGGTGCCGCCGGGCACGCCGTCCGGGCGGGTGCTGCGGGCCCGCGGCAAGGGTGTGGTGCGCAGGGACGGGCAGGCCGGCGACCTGCTGGTCACGCTCGACGTGGTGGTGCCGGCCACGGTGTCGGAGGAGGCCCGGTCGGCGCTGGAGTCGTTCGCGGCGCAGACGCCGCCGGCGGCTCGGGAACATCTCGACGCGCGGGTGCGTCGAGTCGGTTGACCGGTGGATCGGGTGCGGAGGTGAGCGGGATGTCGGGCGGATACGTCGGTTCGGATGACCCTGCCTACGAGGCCAAGGTGCTGATGATCTCGGTCGCGGCGCGGATGGCGGGCATGCACCCGCAGACTCTGCGCCAGTACGACCGACTGGGGCTGGTGCAGGCCGGCCGGGCGGCCGGCGGCGGGCGGCGCTACAGCGTGCGCGACGTGGTGCTGCTGCGCGAGGTGCAGCGGCTCAGCCAGGACGAGGGCGTCAACCTTGCCGGGGTCAAGCGGATCATCGGCCTGGAGCGACTGCTGGAGCAGGCGCAGCAGCGGGTGGCCCGGCTGGAGGCGGAGCTGGACGCCGCGTACCGGCGGATCGCCGAGCTGGAGGCGGTGGCCGCCTTCCCCGGTCGGGACCTGGTGCCCACCAACCGCACCTCCACCGCGCTCGTGGTGTGGCGGCCTCGCCGCACCGAGCGCTGACCCGATCACCCCGGCCTGGAGCCACTCCGGTCGCGGCGGACGGCGGTGTCCCGTTGCGGGACGCCGCCGTCCGCAGGTGGAGTCGATCATGACAGTGGGGACGGGAGGGATGCCGGTTCTCCGGCGCTGCCGGACCGGTTCCGCTAGCCTCGAAATCAGGTCCAACCAACGTGATCCGGACTCCGATGGCAGGGGGAGCCATGGCGGAATCGGCGAAGAAGGTTGCCCGGCAGGCAGAGGACCGGCTCGACAAGGTGGCCCAGAACGTCCGGGAGAGGTTCGACCGGATCACCGAGGGTCGCTTCACTGACAGGATCAGGAACGGCAGGTTCGCCGATCAGGTCGACCACGGCGTCGACCAGGGGCGCACCGAGGTGAGACGCCGCGAGCAGGGTGGATCGAAGCAGTGACGATCCGCCGACGTGCGGGCCGGGACCCACGGGGGGCCCCGGCCCGCACGTCGTGGTCGAGTGCGGGCCGGGACGCCGGGGTGTCCGTGCGGGGGCCCCGGCCCGTTCGTCGTGGTCGAGTGCGGGCCGGGACGCCGGGGTGTCCGTGGGGGCCCGCTCGTCGTTCAGGTCGTGGGGGCCGGGGTGGGCTGCGGGTCGGCGACCGGCCGGCGGGTGGACGGCCACCACGCGCGGTGGCCGAGCATGCCCAGCACCGCCGGCGCCAGCACCACCCGGATCACCGTCGCGTCCACCAGCACCGCCGTGGCCAGCCCGATCCCGATCATCTTGACCAGCGTGTCGTCGATGGCGGCGAAGCTGAGGAAGACCATCGCCATGATGGTCGCCGCCGCCGTGATCACCCGACCTGTCCCGGCCAGCCCGGCGACCACCGCCCGGTGCGGGTCGCCGGTGCGCCGGTACTCCTCCTGCACCGAGGAGAGCAGGAACACCTCGTAGTCCATGGAGAGCCCGAAGAGGATCGCGAAGAGCAGCATCGGCACCACCGACATGATCGGCACCGGTTGGTCCACCCCGAGCAGGGACAGCCCCCACCCCCACTGGAAGACCGCGACCAGCACGCCGTACGCGGCGCCGATGGAGAGCAGCGCCATCAGCGCGGCCTTGACGGCGATCAGCGGCGCCCGGAACATCGCCACCAGCAGCAGGCCGCCGGCCACCACCACGCCGAGCACCACCCAGGGCAGCCGACGGGCGACCGCGTCAGCCATGTCGATCATGTACGCGGTCTGGCCGCCGACCGCGACGCGCGCGCCGTCGGGGCCCAGCGCCGAGGGGCCGACGGTACGGCGGATCCGGTGCACCAGGTCGGCGACCTGCTGGTCCTGCGGCGCGTGCCGGGGCACCACGGTGAGCAGCGCCAGGGTGCCGTCCGGGCTGCGTACCGGCGGGGTGGCCAGCGCCACCTCGGGGTCGGCGGTGAGCGCGTCGGCCAGCCGGACGAGGGAGCTGTCGGTCGGCGTGCCGGCAGGCCGGTGCACGGCGAGGACGAGCGGGGCGTTCCAGCCCGGCCCCAGTTCCCGCCGCACGGTGTCGTACGCCTGTCGCTGCGGCCAGCTCTCCGGCTGATTCCCGTCGTCCGGGGTGCCGAGCCGCAGGGTCAGCAGGGGTGCGGCCAGCCCCAGCAGCACCACCGCGGCTCCCACCCCGTACGCCACCCGCCTCCGGTCCAGGTGCCACCCCCACCGCGCCCAACCGCGACTCCAGTCCCCCCTCCCGCCGGTGTTGATCAAGAAGTTTCGGTCCGCGTCCGGCCCGTTTCCAGACGCAAACTTCTTGATCAACCCGGTCGAGGTGGGGGTGGGGGTTGGGGGGTGATGGGGGTGCAGGGGGAGGCGTCCGCGGTTGACGTGGGGGCCGAGCAGGCCGAGGAGGGCGGGGAGGAGGGTGAGGGCGGCGAGCATCATCGCGGCGACGGTCAGCGCGGCGGCCACGCCCAGCGCCCCGACGAACGGGATGCCGGTGAACAGCAGCCCGAGGATGGCGACCACGACGGTCGCACCGGCGAAGAGGACGGCGTGTCCGGCGGTGGCGACGGCCCGGCCGGCGGCGGCGACCGTGGGGAGCCCGTCGGCGAGGGCCGCGCGGAACCGGGTGACCACGAAGAGCGCGTAGTCGATGCCGGCGCCGAGCCCGAGCATCACCGCCACGATCGGCGCGGCGCTGGGGATCTCCGTGGTCGCGGCGGCGATCAGCATCAGGCCGGTGCCGACCACCAGCCCGGCGAGAGCCACCAGGATCGGCAGTCCGGCCGCCACCGCCGAGCCGAACGCCACCAGCAGCACCAGCAGGGCCACGCCCAGTCCGACCGCCTCCGCCGGCCCGGTCTCCGGCTCGAAGGCCAGGTCGACGACGAGGCCGCGGAAGGTGACGTCGACGCCGTGCCCGCGTACCGGTCCGGCGGCCGCGTCGAGCCGGTGGTACGCCTCGGGCCCGAGGTCGCCGGGTTCCTGGCCGTAGCGGACGGTCCCGACGGCGGTGCGACCGTCCGGGGCGACCACCCCCTGGCCCGCGAACGGGTCCTCGACGGTGGTGACCCCGGGCTGGCGGTGGATGGCCGCCGTCATCGCTGCGATCGCGGCCTGCCGCTCGGGTGTCCGCAGGTCGGCGTCGGGGCTGTGCCAGACCACCTCGGCACTGGCCGCGCCGTACTCCGGGAAGGCGTCGCGGGCCAGGTCGGCGGCCCGCTGTGACTCCGCTCCGGGAATCCGGAAGTCGTTGACGAAGCCGCCGCCCACCGCCTGCCCGACGGCGATCAGGGCGACGGCCGCCAGCAGCCAGAGGCCGAGGGTGCGCCAGGGGTGGCCGGCGGTGACGCGGCCGAGCCGGTCGAGGGTCCGTTCCATGACGCCAGAAAAACACACTCGATGTAACTTTGCAATGAGTGAAGTGAAGCAGTCGATGCAGTAACCTGTCGGGATGACCACCGGCCCCGGCCTGCGGGAGCGCAAGAAGGAGCGCACCCGACAGGCGTTGATCTCCGCCGCGTTGGAGCTGTTCGAGCAGCGCGGGTACGACGCGACGACCGTCGCCGACATCGCCGCCGGGGCGGACGTCTCCACCCGCACCTTCTTCAGCTACTTCCCGAGCAAGGAGGAGATCCTCTTCGCCGACACCGAGGATCGGCTGGCGCTGGCCTTCGCCGTGATCGACGAGCGGCGGCCCGGGGACGAGCCGGTGGACGTGCTGGTCCGCGCGATGGCCGCCGTCTTCGAACGGGCCGAGCGGCTCGGCCAGGTCTTCGACCGCGCAGTCCCGGTGCGGCTGCGCATGGTCTTCTCGGTGCCGTCGGTGCAGGGGGTGGCGCTGCGGCGGCTGCTCTCCGCCCAGCAGCGGCTGGCCGCCCGACTGCACGCGGCCTTCCCGGACCGGCTGGACCGGGTCGAGGCTGCCGCCGTGGTGGGGGCGCTCGTCGGCGCGGTGGTCAACACCCTGCTCGCGCTGGTGGAGTCGCCGGAGCATGCAGAGGAGATGCTCAGCGGCGATCCCGAGCCGGTCCTGGGGCACCTGCGCCGTGCGGTCGACGTCGCCGTACGCGGCGTGTCGAGCTGACCGGCGGCGGGCTGGGCGAACTGGATCTGGCCGACCGGTGTGCGTCAGCCGATCCGGCGGTTCTCCCGGACCAGGCCGCCCTCGCACCAGTCGCGGTACACGAAGAGATCCTGCCGGGCGAGCAGCACCCGGCTGTTGTGCGCCCAGTTGCGCATCAGCTCGTCGCCCTCCCGCTCGGCCTGCTCGACCAGCTTGCGGAAGCGGCGCTTCGGGTGGGCGCGGAAGTTCGTCCGGATCCCGTCCGCCGCGTAGATGTAGAGGCAGTGCAGCGCGAACCGGCGGGCCGGGCAGGTCGGGTCCATCGCCAGGTCGAAGAGGGTGAGCACCAGGTGGTCCCCGGCGACGAGCAGGTCCCAGTCCGGCGGCATCGACGACAGCGGCACCGAGTCGGGGTGGTACGCCCAGGCCCGCAACTCCGCCGCCGACGGGTCGACGGGGTTGGCGAAGCCGTGGAACGTCGAATCCTGCGCGTTCACCGGCCAACCTTCCGCTCACCCGCGGGGTGCTCCGGCCACCCGCGGACCCCTGGCTTGCTGGGGCGAAACGGTAGCCGCAGGCAGCGGGCCGACGGAAGAGGCGGTCGGGACCAATTCGGCAACGGCCGGACCGGCCGGGTCACCCGTACGGGCGACCCGGCCGGCGGATTCAGTCCGTCGCGGCGACCGGCTCCGGGGGGCGTACGACCGCCCGCCGCCGCAGCCAGGCCTTGAACCAGCCCATGTCGGGCAGCCGGGCCAGCATCGGCCCGGTCACCACGGTGATCAGCACGTACGCCGTGGCGAGCGCCGCGAGCCGGGGATCGACGGTGCCGGCGGCCACCGCGAGGCCGGCGATGACGATGGAGAACTCACCGCGCGGCATCAACGCGAAGCCGGCCCGCCAGCGACCGGGTTCGGCGATGCCGACCCGGCGGGCCGCCAGGTAACCGGTGAGCAGCTTCGTCCCCATGGTGACCACGGCCAGGGCCAGCGCCGGCAGCAGCACCGGCGGCATGTCCCGGGGGTCGGTGACCAGGCCGAAGAAGACGAAGAACACCGCCGCGAAGAGGTCCCGCAGCGGGGAGAGCAGTTCCGTCGCGTGGTGCGCGACCGGCCCGGAGAGCGCGATGCCGACCAGGAACGCGCCGACCGCGGCGGAGACCTGGAGCTTGGCGGCGATGCCGGCGACCAGCAGGGTCAGGCCGAGCACCCCGAGCAGCAGCGCCTCCGGGTCCTTCGCCGACATCGCCGTGGAGATCACCTTGCCGTACCGGATCGCGACCACCAGCACGACGGCCACGGCGGACACCGCGACGCCCAGGCTGATGCCGCCCTTGACCAGCCCGGCGCCGGCCAGCATCGCGGTGACCAAGGGCAGGTAGAGCGCCATGGCCAGGTCCTCGATGACCAGGACGGAGAGCACCACCGGGGTCTCCCGGTTACCGACCCGGCCCAGGTCGTTGAGGACCTTGGCGATCACGCCCGAGGACGAGATCCAGGTGATGCCGGCGAGCACCACGGCGGCCACCCAGCCCCAGCCGAGCAGCAGCGCGAACGCGAAGCCGGGCAGGGCGTTGAGCAGCGCGTCGATCAGCCCGGCGGGGGCGGCGGAGCGGAGGTTGCCGACGAGTTCGTTGGCGCTGTACTCCAGGCCGAGCATGACCAGCAGCAGGATGACGCCGATCTCGGCGCCGACGGCGAAGAACTCCTCGCTGGCGTTGAGTTCGAGCACGCCGCCGTGGCCGAAGGCGAGGCCGGCGAGCAGGTAGAGGGGGATCGGGGAGACCCCGAAACGACGGCTGAGCCGGCCGAGCAGACCGAGCAGGAACAACAGCGCGCCGACCTCGACGAGCAGTGTCGTGGTTTCGTGCATCCGCGCCTCAGCCGTCCGGGTCGCTGTCGGCGAGAATGGCTGTCACGCCGTCGAGTCCCTGGCGGGTGCCGACCACGACCGCCACGTCACCGGCCGCGAAGCGGAAGGTGGGCTCCGGCGAGACGTTCACCTCGCCCTGGCGGAGCACCGCCACGATCGAGGCGCCGGTGCGGGTGCGGACGCGGGTGTCCCCGAGCCGCCTGTTGACGTACTTCGACCCCGCCGGGATGGCGATCTGCTCGGTGAGCAGACCGGCGGCCTGCTCGCGCAGCCCGGCGAGCTGGCCGAGCATCAGCGACGCGCCGAGGATGTCGGCGAGCGCCTCCGCCTCGTCGTCGGTCAGCGGGACGTCGTGCTGGCAGGAATCGGGATCGTCCGGGTCGTACAGGACGAGGTCACGGCGGCCATTGCGGTGGGAGACCACGCCGAGCCGGCGGCCGGATTCCGTCATCAGGTCATGACGTACGCCGATCCCCGGTAGGGCAGTCTGTTCGACACGTACTCGCACCCGGGAGAGGCTACTCCCTGAAGGAGGCGTCCATGATCGGTCGCGCGATCCGCCCGCTGGTCGCCCTGCTGCTCGTGCCGGCGTTGGTGGCCTGCTCGATGGTGGGTGACGTCCGGCGGGACCCGCCCGCCCGGACGTCCGCGCCACCGGAGTCGGTCGCGCCTGCGCCGCCGCCGTCGCCGTCGCCGTCGCCGCAGGCTCCCGCCGAGGTACGCGTCGTCCAGCTCGCCGTCCCGCAGCGGTACGACCAGCCGCACGTCGAGTTCGTCGACGCCGACCACGGCTGGGCGCTCTTCGCCACCTGCGACGGGGGCCCGCCGGGGCGGAACTGTCCGGCGCTGCTCTTCGGCACCGTCGACGGCGGCCGGTCCTGGCGGTCGGTGCGGCATCCTCGCCCGGTGGCGGACGGCCAGCAGCTCTACGCCGCCCGAGGGCTGCTCGTGCTCTTTGCCGAGCCGCACGGCTGGTACAGCTCGATCGACGGTGGCGTGAGGTTCGCGCACACGGTGGAGGAGCCGGTGGAGTGGCGGGCGGCCCAGGGGCGGTTCCAGATCATCGAGCGCACCGGCAGGATCGGCGAGTGGGCCGGCGGGCGGCTCCGGCAACTGGACGCGCAGCCGCCGGTTCCCCGTCTGAACACCGTCGGGGAGAGCGGCGGCCTGCTGGTGGTGGCCGCCGGGGCGGCCGGCGGGAAGCCGTACGCGGCGGTCTCGTTCGACCGGGGGCGGAACTGGCTGTCGACCTCGGTGCCCGCGCCCGAGGGTGAGGTGGGCCTGGTGCGGGCGCTGGTCGAGCCGGACGGCACGGCGTGGCTGGTCGGCGAGCGGCCGGACCGGACGGGCTGGCCGGGGCTGTGGCGGCTGCGGGGAGGCTGGGAGCCGGTGGGGAGGGACGGCCATCCGGCGGAGTTTCGCTCCGTCGCGCCGATCGGCGGTGGTCTGCTCGCGGTGATCGGCCCACGCGGGGCGGGCGTGGTGGGCGACGGGTACGCCGACCTGCCCTGGCCGGTCGGACCCGAGCACTACCTGCGGGTGCTGGCCGACACCACCCTGGCGGCGACCGGCCCGGGCGGTGAGGTCCTGCTCGGCGTCGGGTACCAGACCGACCGGCGGTGGATCCGGGTGATCGTGGCGGGATAGTGAGCTGGCTCACACCGCTAGAGTTGAGCGGAATACGCTCAACTCTGGTTGTGTCCCTACTGATGGACACGCCGATCCGGGGGAGCCCATGAACACCGAACGCCTCACCACCAAGAGCCGCGAGACCATCACCGGCGCCGTCGCCCTGGCCAACCAGCGCGGCCACGCCACCGTCGAGCCCTGGCACCTGCTGCTGGCCCTGCTGGACACCGAGGGCTCCACCGCCTCCGGCCTGCTGCGCGCCGCCGGCGCCGACCCGGCCGAACTGCGCCGGACCGCCCAGCGCGCGATCGACGCGCTGCCCGCCGCCCGCGGCTCCAGCATCGCCGAGCCCACGCTGGCCCGCGAGTTCGTCAACGCCATCGGCGCCGCCGAGCAGATCGCCCGGCCGCTGGGCGACGAGTACACCTCCACCGAGCACCTGCTCGCCGGCCTGGCCCGGGTCGGCGGCCCGGTCGCCGGCGCGCTGAAGACCGCCGGCGCCACCGAGGAGAACCTGGTCGCCGCCTTCCCCACCGTTCGGGGCGGGGACCGGCGGGTCACCACCGCCGACCCGGAACAGACCTACCAGGCCCTGGCCAAGTACGGCGTGGACCTGACCGCCAGCGCCCGCGACGGCAAGATCGACCCGGTGATCGGCCGGGACTCGGAGATCCGCCGGGTGATCCAGGTGCTGTCGCGGCGTACCAAGAACAACCCGGTGCTGATCGGTGAGCCCGGCGTCGGCAAGACCGCGATCGTCGAGGGCCTGGCCCAGCGGATCGTCGCCGGTGACGTGCCCGAGTCGCTGCGGGACAAGAAGCTCGTCTCGCTCGACCTCGGCGCGATGGTCGCCGGCGCCCAGTACCGGGGCCAGTTCGAGGAGCGGCTCAAGTCCGTCCTGGAGGAGATCAGGAACTCCGACGGGCAGGTCATCACCTTCCTCGACGAGCTGCACACCGTCGTCGGCGCCGGCAAGGGCGAGGGCTCGATGGACGCCGGCAACATGCTCAAGCCGATGCTGGCCCGGGGCGAGCTGCGGATGGTCGGCGCGACCACCCTCGACGAGTACCGCGAACACATCGAGAAGGACCCGGCCCTGGAGCGCCGTTTCCAGCCGGTGCTGGTCGGGGAGCCGACCATCGAGGACACCATCGGCATCCTGCGCGGCCTCAAGGAGCGCTACGAGGTGCACCACGGCGTACGCATCACCGACGCCGCCCTGGTCGCCGCTGCCAGCCTCTCCGACCGCTACATCACCGACCGGTTCCTGCCGGACAAGGCGATCGACCTGGTCGACGAGTCCGCCTCCCGGCTCCGGATGGAGATCGACTCCCGTCCGGTCGAGGTGGACGAGATCGAGCGGGCGGTACGCCGGCTGGAGATCGAGGAGATGGCGCTGGCCAAGGAGCCGGACGCCGCCTCCGCCGAGCGCCTCGACCGGCTGCGCAAGGAGTTGGCCGACAAGCGTGAGCAGCTCACCGCCCTCTCCGAGCGCTGGCAGCTGGAGAAGAGCCACATCACCAAGCTCTCCACCGCCAAGGAGGAGCTGGAGCGGCTCGGCGGCGAGGCCGAGCGGGCCGAGCGCGACGGTGAGCTGGAACGCGCCGCCGAGCTGCGCTACGGCCGGATCCCGGCCCTCAACGCCGAGCTGAGGCGGGCGGAGGAGGAGCTGGCCCGGCTCCAGGCCGACGGCGCGATGCTGAAGGAGGAGGTCGGCGCGGACGACATCGCCGCCGTGGTCGCCTCCTGGACCGGCATCCCGGCCGGCCGGCTGCTGGAGGGCGAGACGGCCAAGCTGCTCCGGATGGAGGAGTCGCTGCGGGCCCGCGTGGTCGGGCAGGCCGAGGCCGTCGGCGCGGTCTCCGACGCGGTCCGCCGGGCCCGGGCCGGCGTCGCCGACCCGGACCGCCCGACCGGCAGCTTCCTCTTCCTCGGCCCGACCGGTGTCGGCAAGACCGAGCTGGCCAAGGCCCTCGCCGAGTTCCTCTTCGACGACGAGCGGGCCATGGTCCGCATCGACATGAGTGAGTACGGCGAGAAGCACTCCGTCGCCCGCCTGGTCGGCGCCCCGCCCGGGTACGTCGGCTACGAGGAGGGCGGGCAGCTCACCGAGGCGGTGCGCCGCCGGCCGTACTCGGTGATCCTGCTGGACGAGGTGGAGAAGGCCCACCCGGACGTCTTCGACGTGCTGCTCCAGGTGCTCGACGACGGGCGGCTCACCGACGGTCAGGGCCGTACGGTGGACTTCCGCAACGCGATCCTGATCCTCACCTCGAACCTCGGATCGTCGGTGATCAGCGACCTGACGCTGGCCGAGGAGCAGCGCCGCGAGGGCGTCCTCGCGGTGGTCCGGTCGCACTTCAAGCCGGAGTTCCTCAACCGCCTCGACGACATCGTGGTCTTCGCCGCGCTGCGCGGTGACGACCTGCGCTCCATCGTCGACATCCAGCTCGACCGGATGCGCCGCCGGCTGGCGGACCGCCGGCTCGGCCTGGACATCACCGACGCCGCCCGCGGGTGGCTCGCCGAGCACGGCTACGACCCGATCTACGGTGCCCGCCCGCTGCGTCGACTGGTCCAGTCGGCCATCGGCGACCAGCTCGCGAAGGCCCTCCTGGCCGGCCAGATCCGCGACGGCGACACCGTCCGGGTCGACCTGGCCGACACCAAGGACGCCCTCACCGTCACCCCCGCCTAACTCGGAAGTAGACCTACTTCCTCCCGATTAGGGCCGCTTCGCGCAGCGGAGCGACAGCGACTAACCCACCCCCACCCCCGCGATCTTGCAGTTGCGGCCTGGGCATATCGGTCTGAAGGCGTGAAAGGGCGGCCACAACTGCAAGATCGCGGAGAGGATGGGCCCGGGGTGGGGTGGAAGGGGGTGGGGTGGGGAAAGGATGGGGGCATGTTCGGGATGGGGAAGAGGAGCGGGGAGCGGGAGTTGGACGCGGCCGTCGAGGAGTTGGCGGGCGCGGACACCGTGGCCTTCGGCGGGGTGGGGATCGCGGGGACGCTGCTGCCCGTGACGGAGGCGTACCGGCGGGTCGAGGCAGCGCTCGCCGAGCGGCCCGAGACGGTCCGCGAGAAGCTCGACCGGCTGCTGCGGAGCGGCTCGCCCGCCGGGAAGGCGTACGCGGCGACGTTGCTGGAACGCCTCGACCCGGCGGCGGCCCGGGACGCCTGGTCGCGGCTGCGCGAGGACTCCGGCGAGTTCACCACCTTCAGCGGCTGCGTGATGGGCAGCGCGAACCTGCGCGGGTACGCGGCCGACCGGCTCGCCGGACTGTAGCCGTTCGGCCGAGTCGAGCGGGGCGACGGCGACGGCTTCCGTCCCCGTACCGTGCCGGGCATGAGTGCGCCCGCCGCCGCGCCGGCCCGTCCGCCCCGCCCCACCGTCGTGACCGTCGCCTTCTGGCTGCAGGTCGCCGCCGTCGTCGTGCTCCTCGCCCTGATCGGCCTGATCGTCTGGCAGGCGGTCGACTGGCACGGCCAGATCGACCGGGCGGCGCGCGCCGTGCCCGACGCCGACCCGGACGAGGTGGCGGGCGAGCGCTTCGGCAACATCTTCATGTCGAGCCTCTTCGGGCTGGCCGCGCTGCTCCTCGCCGGCTGGCTCGGCGGCACCGCCGTGGGCCTGCGCCGGGGCAGCAACGTCGCCCGGATCCTGGTCTTCGTGGCCGGCGGCTTCCACCTGTTGCTCTTCTTCGGCCAGTGCTGCACCGGCGCGCTGATGATCCCGTTCTTCTTCGCCCTCGGAGAACCCGAGGAGTGGGATCCGGAGCTGGACGGCCCGTACCCGCCCGAGGAGTCGAAGTTCTTCCAGACCCTCTACCCGGACAACGGTTTCGGCCTGCGGGAGGACATCTTCTTCGGTGTCGGCGCCGGCGGCTGGGCGGTCGTCGTCGGGTTGACCCTGGCGGCGGTGGTGCTGCTGGCGCTGCCGGTGGCGCAGCGCTGGTTCGTGCCCCGGTCCGCCGCGGACCCGCAGCCGGTCGGCCCGCCCGCACCGGTGCCCTTTCTGCTGCCGCCCGGCTACATGGTCTGCCCCGACCCCCGCGTCCACGGCGTCCCGCCCCCGGGCCCGACCGTCGGCGCGCCCCCGGTCGCCCTGCCCGCCGACGCCCCCGGTTCGACCCCGCCGTCGCGCACGGACGGGCCGGACGGTTCACCGACCGTCTGATCCGACCACCGGAGACCGACACCGGGTGACCGCCCGATCACGCAACTGTGCGCCGGTTTCCCCAGGTGCGCGGGGTTGTTACCGTCTCCGACCGAGGCACGTGGGGAGGCGGTCGCGGTGGACGGGTCGGTGGCGTGGCTGGTGACGGCGGTGGGGTGTCTGGTCGGGGTCGCCGGGGTGGTGGTGGCCGTGGTCGCCGTCGGCCGGGGGCGGAAGCGGCCGAAGCCGGCCGGGCCGGGTGACCCGTTCCGGGACACCGACGCCGACGCGCTGCGCGGTGACCCCCGGAAGCTGAAGCCCGGCGACATCGTGGAGATCCGCCAGTTGTCGTACGCGGTCCGCGGCTCGGTGCACCTGGTCGAGGGGGCGTGGAGCTGGGCCGAGCACCTGCTCGACACGGTCGACGGCGAGAAGCGCTGGCTCTCCGTCGAGGAGGACCCGGACCTGGAGCTGGTGCTCTGGGACGCCGAGCCGGCAGCCACCATCACCCCGGGCGCCCCCACCATCGACTTCGCCGGCCGCCGCTACTCCTGGGAGGAGTCCGGGCAGGCCCGGTACTCGGCCACCGGCAGCACCGGCCTCGATCCGAGCGGCACGGTCCGCTACCACGACTACCGCGCCCAGGGCGGCGCCCGGCTCGCCTTCGAGGCGTACGGGGAGGCGGGCTGGGAGGTGGGCCGGGGCGAGCGGCTGCACCGCTCCGAGGTGATGGTCTACCCCCAGGGCGGCCCGGAGAAGGTGAGCTGAGGTGCTGGTCAGCATCGACGCCCCGTACGTCGACACCAGCGCCGCCGACCTCGGGCTGGCGCTCGGCGGACCCGAACTGCCCGCGCTGGCCGTCCGCGACCTGCGTCTGCCCGGCGGCGTACGGCTGCGACTGCGGCTGCTCGGCGCCTCCCACCAGGTCGTCCTGCCGACCCCGACCGGTGATCTCACCGAGACGGTGGCCTGCCTGCCCGGCCGGCCGCCGCACCTGCCCGGGACGCTGCACGACGAGCCGAACGGCTACCGGTTCACCGCCACGGTGCTCCGGCCGGCCGCCGGTGAGCTGCGCGCCCGGGTCGCGGCGCTCCGCGCCGACCTGGCCGACGACCCGTACGCGCTGGTCGGCGTCTTCCCCGGTGACCCGGACGCGGTCACCGCGCTCGCCGTCCGCCCCGACCCGCCGGACGGGTCGGTCAGCTGGCGCACCTGGCACGCGTATCCCCAGACCAATGAGCTGGTCCTGACCGAGACGGTGGTGGCACTGCGATGACGTACCGGAGATGGTTCGTGGTGGGGGTGGCCTTCGCGGTCATCGGCGCCCTGGTGGCCGCCTTCGCGATCTTCTACGGCAGCTTCTCCCCGCGCGGCTACGTCGAGGACCGCTACACCCGCGCGGCCGCCCAGGACATCGGCGGCGACGCGATCGCGTACACCTCGAACAGGTCGCCGAGCCAGGTGGCGCAGGACGTGACCGCCGCCTGGCAGCCGGCCGACCAGTACGTCGACGGCAGCGGCGTCTATCTGCGCTACGACGACGACTCGGTGGTGATCCTGCCGATCGCCACCGGTTCGGTGATCCTGTTGGAACGTCTCCGCACCGCGTACCCGCGCTACCACTCCACCGTGGGCAACCACTGGGGCTGGGGCCGGGGCGTCACCGTCCGCGGTGGTGGCCCCGGCAGCGGCAAGTAGTCCGACCCGAACGACACCCCTGGAGTCCCCTGTGCAGACCCTGGTCACCGATCTGCTGGTCACGCTCGCCTACGGCGTGGTCGGCGTCGTCCTGATGGCCGTCGGCTACGCCCTGGTCGACATCGCCACCCCCGGCAAGCTCCACGAGCTGATCTGGACCGAGCGCAACCGCAACGCCGCACTGCTGCTCGCCTCGAACCTGGCCGGCGTCGGCGTCATCGTGGTCGCCGCCATCGCCGCCAGCGCGGACGACTTCGTCCTCGGCCTGGTCGGCGCGGCCGCGTACGGGATCCTCGGCCTGGTCATCATGGCCGCGGCGTTCCTGCTGCTCGACGCGGCCACCCCGGGCCGGCTCGGCGAGATCCTGGTCGACCCGGAGCCGCACCCCGCGGTCTGGGTCTCCGCCGTCGTCCACCTCGCCACCGGCGCGATCATCGCCGCCGCGATCAGCTGATGGCGGCGGCGCAGCACCCGCCGCGCAAAGGCGGGCCGAACACGGCGTCGAA
Source organism: Micromonospora halophytica (assembly GCF_900090245.1). Classification (GTDB taxonomy): domain Bacteria; phylum Actinomycetota; class Actinomycetes; order Mycobacteriales; family Micromonosporaceae; genus Micromonospora; species Micromonospora halophytica. Next base: position 34,031 of record NZ_FMDN01000005.1, on the reverse strand, counting down.
GGCCGGCGCCTGGACCATCTGGCTGACCGTCGGCCTCGTCGTCGCCGGCTGCGTGGGCGTGGGCATCGTCAACGGCGGCGGCGACTCCGACAAGGTCTCACCGCCGACCGCTCAGGAGCGCGACGACACCGTGGCGGTCCTGGCGCGTTCTTCGGCCAGCCAAGGCGTCTGCTACGGCTGGGAGCTGAAGGACTACTTCGGCTACGGCGACCCGGTCAGCGTCGGCTCCAACCTCGGCAACGGGGTGGCGGTCGAGGACAACCCGTCCTGCCCGCGCTGGTTGCAGGTGAGCGTGCGGATCTACTACCCGTCGGAGAGCAGCGACAGCGACGACAACGCCTACGTCGACGTCAACGGCTCCAGCGACTTCTCCTCGACGGAACTGCTGCGCATCGCGAACGGCCTGGAGCGGCTCGGGGTCACCGAGAAGGTCTTCGTCGACGACCCGGGGTGGGCCGCCACCCGGGCCGCCGTGATGCTGCCGCTGCTCGCCGTCGAGGCGGGGGCGGTCGAGCCGGCCGCCACCCCGGCCCCGGCCGCAGCGCAGCCGTCGCCGCTGCCCGACCCCGGCAGCGACCTGTGGCGGGACCGCTGGGGCTACCTGCTCGCCGCCGGTGGCCTGCTGCTGGTCACCGCGCTGCTGATCACCGTGGGAGTCGTGCAGCGCCGGCGGCAGCGCCGGGGAGTCGTGCCCGCGCAGCGCGCCGGGGCGGCCACGGCCGCGTCGCGTACCCCGGAGAACGCGTGACCGTCGACGTGCCGGCTCGGCCGCGCTGGCGGCTGGCCCGGGCGGCGGTGCTGCTCGCGGTCTTCGTCTGCGCGGCCTGCGGTCTGGTCTACGAGCTGGCGCTGGTCGCGCTCGGCAGCTACCTGATCGGCGACACGGTCGGCCAGGCATCGATCGTGCTCGGCGTGATGGTCTTCGCGATGGGCGTCGGCGCGCTCGTCGCGAAGCCGTTACAGTCCCGGGCCGCCGCCGCGTTCGCGGTGATCGAGCTGACCCTGGCGCTGCTCGGCGGACTGTCGGTGCTCGGCCTCTACGCCGCGTTCGCCTGGCTGGACCTCTACGGTCCGGCGCTGGTCGGCACCGCGTTCGTGCTCGGACTGCTGATCGGCGCGGAGATCCCGCTGCTGATGGTGATGCTGCAACGTATCCGGGAGCAGTCCGCCGGCAGCGCGGTCGCCGACCTGTTCGCCGCCGACTACGTCGGCGCGCTGCTCGGCGGGCTGGCCTTCCCGTTCCTGCTGATCCCGGTCTTCGGGCAGCTCAAGGGTGCCCTGGTGGTCGGCGCGGTGAACGCGGTCGCCGGCCTCGCCCTGGTCTGCACGGTGTTCCGGGCGGAGCTGAGCCGCCGGGCGCGGGCCGCGCTCGGCGCCGGCTCCGTCGTGGTCGCGCTCTGCCTGGGGTACGCCTGGGTCACCGCCGCCGACTTCGAGCTGACCGCCCGGCAGCAGCTCTACCGGGACCCGGTGGTGCACGCCGAGCGTTCCCGCTACCAGGAGATCGTGCTGACCCGGTCGGTGCGCGAGTTCGGGCACGCGGAGACCGACCTGCGGCTCTACCTGAACGGCGACCTCCAGTTCAGTTCGGTCGACGAGTACCGCTACCACGAGGCGCTGGTGCACCCGGCGCTCGACGGCCCGCGCGGCGAGGTGCTGGTGCTCGGCGCCGGCGACGGGCTCGCCGTGCGGGAGATCCTGCGCTACCCGGACGTACGCCGGGTGACGGTGGTCGACCTGGATCCGGCGGTGGTGGCGCTGGCCCGCCGCGAGCCGCAGCTGCGCAGGCTCAACGGCGACGCGTTCGCCGACCCCCGGGTCCGGGTGGTCAACGTCGACGCGTTCGGTTGGCTGCGTACCGCCACGGACCGCTTCGACGTGGTGGTGGCGGACCTGCCCGACCCGGACGAGACGGCCACCGCCAAGCTCTACACGGTCGAGTTCTACACGCTGGTCCGGGCGGTGCTCGCCGACGGCGGGCGGCTGGTGGTGCAGTCCGGGTCGCCGTACTTCGCGCCCCGGTCGTACTGGTCGATCGAGGCGTCGGTGCGGGAGGCCGGCTTCGCCACCACGCCGTACCACGTGGACGTGCCCTCCTTCGGCGACTGGGGCTTCCTGCTCGCCGCGCCGGAGGCGACCGCGCCGGCGCTGGAACTGCCGGCGGACGCCCCGCCGCTGCGGTTCCTCGACCCGTCGGTGCTGCGCGCGGCGGCGGCGTTCCCCGCCGACCGGCGTCGCGTGGACGTGCCGGCCTCGACCCTGCTGCAGCCCAGGGTGCTGGAGTACGCCCGCGCGGAGTGGCGGGGTTACTGACGTCGGACGGGTGTCGCCGCCCCGTCGTCGCCGGCTCCCGCCGCGTGCGGTGAACGCGGCCGGGCCGGTCCTGGCGGCGGGTCGCCCGGTTCACGACGCGCGCGAGGTGGGCCCATGTGGATACCGTGTGGGACGCGATCCAAGGAAGGAGAATCGTGGTCGATTCCCAGCACACACCGGCCCGCACCCGGCCGGCCGTGGTGACGATTTCCAGCTACCTGCTGATTCTGTTCGCTGTCCTCCAGGTCATCAGCCTGATCATCACTCTCAGCACCATCGGTGCCCTGCGCGAGGCGCTGGACGAGGCGTACCGCGGCACCGCCGCGAACGGGGCACAGAACGTCGCCGACTTCGCCATCGCGTTCACCATCGGTGCCGCCGTCGTCGGGCTGCTGTTCGCGATCGTGCTCGCGGTGCTCGGCCTCTTCAACAACCGGGGCTCCAACGGCACCCGGATCGCCACCTGGGTGCTCGGCGGCATCGTCTTCTGCTGCTGCGGCTTCGGCACGGTCAGCAACGCGGCCGGCGGCTTCGCCAACAACACCGGCCCCACCAACGGCGACATGCCCAGCGGCGAGGAGGTCCAGCGCCGGCTGGAGGAGGCGCTGCCGTCCTGGTACGGCCCGGTGACCATCCTGCTCGCGGTGCTCGGCCTGCTCTCCCTGCTGGCGGCGCTGATCCTGCTGGCGCTGCCGAAGTCGAACGAGTTCTTCCGCAAGCCCAAGCAGGGCTGGGAGCCGCCGGTTCCCGGTGCGGTCTACCCCGGCCAGCCGGCCTACCCGGCCACCCCGGGCTACCCGCAGTCCGGCTACCCGCCGGCCCCGGGCCAGCCGGGCTACCCGTCTGCCCCGGATCAGCCGGGCTACCCGTCGGCCTCCGGCCAGCCGGGCACGCCGCAGCCGCCGAGCGGCTCGGAGTGGCAGGCCCCGCCCGGGCAGCCGCCGTCCACCGGTCCGGCCGACCCGAGTCGCCCGGCCGACGGGCCGGACCAGCCGGGCGGGAGCAACCCGCCGTCGGCCGGCTGACGGGCGAGTAGCAGCGACGTGACGATTCCCTCCGAGTAGGTTGCAACCCGACGCCTACCGGAGGGAATTGTCGTGTCGTACCCGGATCAGGTGCCGACGCGTCGGCCCGCCGTCGTCACGTTGGCGGCGGCGGTGCTGGCGCTGATGGCCCTCGGCGCGTTGGTGTACGCCGTCGCGACCCTGCTCGCCCTCGGCGGCACGGTGGACCGGTTCCGCGCCGCCGCGGCCGACACCGTCGCGGGAGCGGACGACGTCGACGGGGTGGTCGCCCTGGTCCGCGCTGGCGCGATCGTCTCGGCGGTGCTGACGGTCCTGGTCGGCGTGCTGCTGGTCGGCCTCGCCACCGGGCTGCTCGCCGGCCGGCGGGGCGCCCGGGTGGCCACCTGGGTGGTCGGCGGGCTGGGCCTGCTCGCCGGCTGCTGTACCGGGGCGCTGCTGCTCGGGCAGCGGGCCACGCCGCTGGAGACCGGGATCGACGCGAACCTGCTCGGCCTGCTCGGGGAGGCGTACCCGTCCTGGTGGCTGCCGGTGAACGCGGGGGTTTCGGTGGCGCAGATGCTCGGCTACCTTGTGGTGGCCGTGCTGCTCGCGCTGCCTGCGGCGAACGGTTGGTTCGCGCGCCGCCCGTCCCGGCCGGCGGCACCGCCGCCGGAGAACCCGTACCGGCTGCACCCGCCGCAGGGTCCGCTGCCCCCTCGCTGAGGAGTCCCGTTGAGCCCCGACCACCCGGCCGCCGAGCGACGGGCGCTGGTCACCGGGGCCACCGCCGGCATCGGCGAGGCGTTCGCCCGGCGGCTGGCCGCCGACGGCTGGCACCTGGTGCTGGTCGCCCGGGACGCCACCCGGCTCGGTGAGGTCGCCGCCGAACTGACCGGCCGGCACGGGCAGCAGGTGGAGACGATCCCCGCCGATCTGTCCACGGACGACGGATGCGCGCGCGTCGCGGGCCGGCTCACCGACGGTGACCCGGTCGAGCTGCTGGTCAACAACGCCGGGATCAGCCTGGACCGGCCCTTTCTCCGGTCCACCGCGGAGGACGAGGCGCGGCTGCTCCGACTCAACGTGCACGCGGTGATGCGGCTCACCCTCGCCGCCCTCGGCCCGATGACGCGCCGAGGGCACGGGGCAGTGATAAATGTCTCTTCGGTTGCCGGGTTCGGGCCGGTCATGCCGGGCTCGACGTATCCGGCCAGCAAGGCGTGGGTGACCAGCTTCAGCGAGTCCGTCGATCTCTCGGTGCGGTCGCTCGGCGTCCGGGTGATGGCGCTCTGCCCCGGCTACACCGCCACCGGCTACCACGAGCGCAACGGCATCGACATGTCCGGCATGCCCCGCTGGATGTGGCTGCGGGCCGACGACGTGGTCGCCGAAGCTCTCCGTGACCTGCGGAAAGGCAAGCAGATCAGCGTTCCCGACTGGAAGTACAAGCTCGCCGTGACCGGGCTGCGGCATGCGCCGCGCCGGCTGCTGCGACTGGCGTACCGGGACCGGCGGGGGCAGGGCTGACCGGCCGCTCGACACGGCTGATCCGGTCACCCGGCCACGGGTCGTCGCGCCCGGTCACGGCGGTCGCGCAGCGTAGCCGTCCATCGCCACCCATCGGTCGCCCACCAGGTTGACCCGGGAGGACCCCGAACGCGGCGTACAGACTCGCGCAGTACCCTCTATCGCCATGGGGGACCACGACGACCTGCGTAAATTCATTATCGACCTGGCTGTGGTCCACGGGCGGGTGGTGCTCTCCTCCGGCCGCGAGGCGGACTGGTACGTCGATCTGCGTCGCGTCACGCTCCATCACCGGGCCGCCCCGTTGGTCGGCCGGGTGCTGCGTGAGCTCACCGCCGACTGGGAGTACGACGCCGTCGGTGGGCTGACCCTGGGCGCCGACCCGATCGCCGTGTCGATGCTGCACGCCGCTGCGGAGACCGACCGCCCGCTGGACGCCTTCGTCGTCCGCAAGGCCGGCAAGGCGCACGGCCTGCAACGTCGGATCGAGGGGCCTGATGTGGCCGGCCGGCGGGTACTGGCGGTGGAGGACACCTCGACGACGGGCGGCAGCGTGCTGACCGCGGTCGAGGCCCTGCGCGAGGCCGGGGCGGAGGTAACGGGTGTGGCGGTTATTGTTGATCGAGGAGCCGGGGACGCCGTGCGAGCCGCCGGACTGTCGTATCGGGCGGCCTATACGTTGGCTGACCTCGGCCTTGTGGCGTAAAAGTTTGCCGATTCGGATCTGCGGATATGCAGGCGGATCGATGCTGCTGGTGGAAGGATGGAATACGTGGGAACTGCGTTGGCTGAAATGACCATGCCTCAGATCTCGCCGCTTGCCGGCGAGCCGATCGAACGTGCCGATGCCGAGCGGCTGGCGGGGGTCCTCAAGGCCCTCGCCGACCCCGCGCGGCTGCGGCTGCTCAGCCTGATCCAGTCGGCGCCCGAGGGCGAGGCGTGCGTGTGTGACCTCACCGCGCCGCTCGGCCTCTCGCAGCCGACGGTCAGCCACCACCTGCGTATCCTCACCGAGGCCGGCTTGCTGGAGCGGGAGAAGCGCGGTGTGTGGGCCTACTACCGGCTGGTGCCGTCCGCGATCGCGACGATCGCGGATCTGCTCACGCCGCCGCGCAAGCGGGCCACCAAGAAGGCTCGCTGACTTCTCCGATCCGGTGTCGCTTGGTGGCAGCCCCCCGGGGCAGCCACCAAGCGAGCGGGTGGGGCGACCGTCTCAGCGGACGTTCGGGGCCTCGTAGGTCTCCTCGGTGAGATCCCGCGCCGCGCGCCGCAGCCGGCGGCGTTCAGCGACGATCATGGCGCTGACCAGTACCACGCCGAGGAGGAAGAGCCCCAGGATCGACACGACGTTGTCGCCCGGGGCGTGCATCGACCGATCCTCCGACTGCCAGGGCCACAGGGCGCGCAGGCTGCCGAGGATGATCCCGGCCATCACCGCCAACGTCATGCGGCGGTGCTTCTCCAGCAACCACTGAAGCAGCTTCACGAACAGCGCCAGGCCGATGACCATCCCGGCCGCGAAGACGGCCAGGTAGCCGAAGTCCCGGTCGTTCACCGCGTTGATCGTCGGCTCGTAGAGGCCGACGGTCAGCAGCAGGAACGATCCGGAGACACCGGGCAGCACCAACGCGCAGACCGCGACCGCCGCCGCCAGCAGCACGATCAGCGGATTCGGGGTGACCGTCGCCTGCGGGAGACCGGTCAGCACGAAGGCGGCCACCGCGCTCACCACCAGGGCGCCGACCTCGGCCCCCCGCCACGGCTTGCCCACCATCGAGATCGGCACCAGCACCGAGGCGAGAACCAGGCCGAGGAACAGCCCACGGGTCTGCTCCGGGTGGTCGTGCAGCAGCGGTTCCAGCACCTTCGCCGCGATCAGCAGACCGGGAACCATGCCCAGCAGGAGCGGGATCACCACCTCCCAGTGCACCTGCCTGAACTGGTGGGCGGTCCGCGTCCACCCCCTTCCGCGAGGGACGTCCGAGGCCGCGAAACGGACCGCGTTCACCAGGTGGCCGGCGGACGCGATGACCCGCTCGTACACCCCGGTGACCAGTGCGATCGTGCCACCGCTGACCCCCGGGACGGCCTCAGCCACACCGATGGCCGCCCCACGGAAGACGTGGCCGATGCGTTCGCCCAATGCCATTGAGAGAATCCGTTCGTCATCACTCGAACCGCTGCCAGTGTGGCGCTCGCCACGGCCACACAGGCTACCGGTGCCGTTCCTGCGGCGGCGCACCACGTCGCCCGGTCCGCCGGCGGTGCCGGCGGACCGTCACAGCCGGGGATCGACCGGCTCGGACTCGCAGGCGAGGATCGCGAAGACCAGCTCGTGGCGACGCCACAGCGGCGCCCGCTCGGCGAACGCGTCGAGGGCGGCCAGGCCGAGAGCGTGCTCGCGCAGGGCCAGCCCCCGCTTGCGACCCAGCGAACGGCGGCGCAGGGCGGCCAACTGGGCCGGGTCGGTGTACCCGGGACCGTAGATGATCCGCAGGTACTCCCGGCCCCGGCACTTGATCCCGGGCTGGAGCAGCGAGCCACGCGCCGACCGGGCGGCCGGTCCGGCGTACGGCTTGACCACCATGCCCTCGCCACCGGCCGACGTCAGCGCCAGCCACCACTCGGTGGCCGCCGCGACAGCCGACGGATCGGCCGGGTCGACGACCTGCCGCCGGGTCGGGGTGAAGAACTCCGGATCCGCCGCGCAGAGCCGGTCGGCCAGGTCGAGGTGCCAGCCGTGGTCCCGGTCGGCGAAGCTCACCCCGGCCCCGGCCAGCACCGCGAACGGGGCCAGAGTCACCCCGCGCAGCCCGTCGGTCGGTGCCACGTACGCCCGGTAGGCGGCCGAGTAGCCCTCGACCTCCGCGTGGCGGGCGGCCATCCGCTCCCGCAGCTGCGCCACCGGCAGCCCCCGGGCCGCCGCCGCGTCCAGCGTGCCGAGCACCGCCGGCAGTGCCGCCCGGCCGGCCGCGCCGACGCCGGCGTACTGCTCGCGGATCAGTCCGCCCGCCTTGGCCGACCAGGGCAGCAACTCGCAGTCGAGCAGCAGCGCGTCGGTGCCCAGTTCGGCCCAGAGTCCGGCGGAGGTCACCGCCGCCCGCACCCGGGCCAGCAGCTCGGAGTCGAGCGGCGCGCCGAAGAACGGCCGCCCGGTGCGGGTGTGCACCACGCCGCCGTGCTCCCGCTCCACCAGCACCACCGCCCGCGATCCCATGTGCTTCTCCTCGCAGACCACCCGGTCCACGCCCGCCGTGCGGTAGTCCTCGAACGCCTGCGCCGGGTGCTCCAGGAACCCGTCGACCGTCGACGTCGAGCAGGGCGCCATGGTCGGCGGCAGCCAGACCAGCCGGCCCGGGTCGACCGCGAACCGGCTCATCACCTCCAGCGCGGCGGCGGCGTTCTCCGCCGGCACGGTGAGCGTCCCGTACGCGTGCTGGATGTGCCGCCGGCCGGTCACGTCCGCCAGGTCCAGCACCGTGTCGGGGCGGGCCGGGGCGGTGACCAGCGGGCGGACCGGGGCGTACCACTCCTTGACCGCGTCGACGGAGACCAGTTCCTTCTCCGGGTAGCGCAGCGCGGTCAGCTTCCCGCCGAAGACGCAGCCGGTGTCGATGCAGATGGTGTTGTTCACCCACTCCGGCTCCGGGGTCGGCGTGTGGCCGTACACGACCATGGCCGAGCCCCGGTAGTCGCGTGCCCACGGGTAGCGCACCGGCAGGCCGTACTCGTCGGTCTCCCCGGTGGTCTCCCCGAAGAGCGCGAAGGCGCGGACCCGGCCGGACGCGCGACCCTGGTAGGCCTCCTTCAGCCCGGCGTGCGCCACCACCAGCCGGCCGCCGTCCAGCACGTAGTGGCTGACCAGACCGTCGACGAAGGTGGCGACCTGCGCCACGAACGCCGGGTCCTCGGCGTCGAGCTGGGCCATGGTCTCCGCCAGGCCGTGGGTGAGCCGCACGTCCCGGCCGCGCAGCTTCCGCAGCAGCTTCTGCTCGTGGTTGCCGGGCACGCAGATCGCGTGCCCGGCCGCCACCATGCCCATCACCAGGCGCAGCACGCCGGGGGAGTCCGGGCCGCGGTCCACCAGGTCACCCACGAAGACGGCGGTACGACCAGCCGGGTGCACCGCGTCCACCGGGCGGCCCGCGTCGTCGCGGCACAGCTGCCAGCCCAGCCGCAGCAGCAGCGACTCCAGCTCCTCCCGGCAGCCGTGCACGTCGCCGACGACGTCGAACGGCCCGGTCAGCTCGCGCCGGTCGTTGAACAGCTTCTCGTAGCGGATCCGCGCCGCGTCGATCTCCTCGACCCCGCGCAGCACGTGCACCTTCCGGAAGCCCTCCCGGGCCAGCAGCCCGTACGACCGGCGCAGGTCACGCTGCATCCGGGCGAGTACCTGCCGGCCGAAGGTCCGGTCGGCCCGCCCCTGCGTACGCTCCCAGGCCAGCGCCTCGGGCACGTCCAGCACGACCGCCACCGGCAGCACGTCGTGCTCGCGGGCCACCCGCACCAGAGCAGCCCGGGCGTGCGGCTGGAGGTTGGTCGCGTCGACCACGGTGAGCCGGCCGCGTCGCAGCCGGGTCGCGGCGACGTGGTGCAGCGCCTCGAACGCGTCGGTCGAGGCGGACTGGTCGTTCTCGTCGTCGGCCACCATCGCCCGGAACATGTCCGACGAGAGCACCTGGCTGGGCAGGAAGTGCCGGCGGGCGAAGGTCGACTTGCCCGAGCCGGAGACACCGACCAGCGCCACCAGGGCGAGTTCGGGGATGTCGAGTGTGGTCATCGGGTCGTCTCCTCCTTCCAAGCCTTGTCGGTGCTGGTCAGCACTGCCATCTGGGTGGGGCTGCCCACCTCGGGGTCGTCGTCGCCGACCCCGCTGAGCACGGCGGTGTAGCCGTACGTGTCCGCCACCCGCGTCACCCATTCGGCGAACTCGGCGCGGGTCCACTCGAAGCGGTGGTCGGCGTGCCGGAACCGCCCCGCCCCCAGCCCCTCGTAGCGGACGTTGTACTCGGCGTTCGGCGTGGTCACCACGACCGTGCCCGGCCGGGCGTGGCCGAGGACGGCGTCCTCCAGCGCCGGCAGCCGGGGCGGGTCGACGTGCTCGATCACCTCCATCAGCACCGCCGCGTCCCAGCCGCGCAGCCGGTCGTCCCGGTAGGTCAGCGCCGACTGCCACAGCCGGATCCGGTCGCGCTGCCGTTCCGGCAGCCGGTCCAGCCGCAGCCGACGGGCGGCCAGGGTCAGCGCGTGGGTGGAGACGTCGGTGCCGACGATCTCCGCGTACCGCCGGTCGGCGGCCAGGGCGGTGAGCAGCGCACCGCCACCGCAACCCAGGTCCAGCACCCGGCTCGCCCCGCTGGCGGCCAGCGCGGAGAGCACCGCCTCGCGGCGGCGTACGGCCAGCGAGGCGCGGGCGCCGTCCCGCTGCTGCGTCGGCGCGGCCTCGTCGACGCTGTCGTCGGCGGGCGGCTCGTCGGCCAGCCGCAGCTCGGCCAGGCGGGCCAGGGCCTGCCCGGCCAGCGCCCGACGGTGGGCCAGGTAGCGCCGGGTGATCAACCCCCGCTCCGGGTGGTCGGCCAGCCAGCCAGCCCCGGCCCGGAGCAGCTTGTCGATCTCGTCCGGCGCGACCCAGTAGTGCTTCGCGTCGTCCAGCACCGGTAGCAGCACGTACAGGTGGTTGAGGGCGTCGGCGACCCGGAGGGTGCCGGTCAGCAGCAGGTCGACGTACCGGCTGTCACCCCAGTCGGGGTGCTGCTCGTCGAGGGGCACCGGGGTGGCCGTGACCGTCCAGCCCAGCGGGGTGAACAGCCGTACCGCCAGGTCGGCGCCGCCCCGGCAGCGCAGCACCGGCACCCGTACCTCCAGCGGGATGGCGGTGCCGGCCAGTTCCGGGCGGTCCCGCGACTCACCGCGCAGCGCCGAGCGGAACACCGACGACAGCGCCGAGGAGAGCAGGCTGGAGGCGGCGTACGCCCGGTCGTTGACGTACTGCCCCAGGGTGAAGCTCTCCGGGGTGGCGGCCTGTTTCCGCCCGCGACCCCGGCCCGCGCCGAGCCGTTGCGGGTCGATGTCGAGCAGCAGGGCGGCGGTGCAGCGGGCGTCGTCCGCCTCCGGGTAGAAGACGTGCGCGACGCCTGCGGGGAGGTCGAACGACTGGACCCGGTCAGGGTGCTTGACCAGCAGGTACCCGAGGTCGGTCGCCGGCCGGTGGGTGGTGGTCAGGGTGAGCAGCACGCGCTCATGGTTCCAGCTGCCTCGATCTTGCGTCGTCCCGTTTTCCACGGTCGCGGTGTGGCTTGCGGGTGAGACGGGGGCGCCCCGCCGACCTCGGTGGGTCGGCGGGGCGCCGGGTGGTGCGGGGTGGGTCAGGCCACGAAGCGGGTCCTGCGGCGGCGGGCCACCACGTAGCCGCCGAGGCCGGCGGCGAGCAGCAGGCCGCCGATGCCGGCGATCAGGCCGGTGGACCCGCCGGTGATCGGGGGTGGCGGAGCACCCGGGTCGGGTCACCCCGACGAGGTGACCCGACCCGGTGCCCGGAAATCAGCGGTAGTCGTCCTCGTCGGCGGTGACCACCCGGGCCTGCTCCATCGCGTCCCAGTCGGCGACCTCCAGGCCGCGGTGCGGTTCGCCGTCCTCCTCGGTGGGGCCGGCCACCGTGGCCTGCTCGACCGCGTCGGCCGGCTCGGCCTCCGGGTCGCGTTCCTCCGGGCTGAGGTGGTCGCTCGGGGTGAACTCCTCGTCGGGGTGACCCATCGTCGTCCTCCCTGGTTCCGGCGGATTTCCACCCACACCGTACGGGTTGTGCGGGGTCGTCGCGCGGTGGGCGCGGGAAGCGGACTCGGTGGATCCCGCCACCGGGGACGATCGGCGGTGCCAGGATGGGGGCGTGGGCTTCCTGATCCGGTTGGCGATCACCGCGCTCGCGCTGTGGGTCACCACGCTGGTCGTGCCCGGGGTCGAGGTGACCGGTCGGGACGGCGCGAACACTGCGCTGACCCTGCTCGCGGTGGCGCTGATCTTCGGGGTGGTCAACGCGGTGCTCAAGCCGGTCATCAAGGTGGTCGGTTGTGTGTTCTACCTGCTCACGCTCGGGCTGATCGCGCTGGTCGTCAACGCGCTGCTGTTCCTGCTGACCGACTGGATCGCCCGCGGGATCGACCTGCCGTTCCGGGTGGACGGTTTCTGGGCCGCCTTCTGGGGGGCCATCGTGATGGCGGTGGTGAGCTGGTTGATCAGCGTCGCCGTGCCGGACCGTCTGGAGGGCCGGTGACCGCCGCGGTGGGTGTCCCCACCGGGGTGGTTGTGCCGACCGACGCCATCTACGGGATACTTCCGGCGGTGGACAGCGCGGTCCGGCGCACCCGATGGAAGACAGCGGCCGGCTCGGCCGAGAGCGGTAAGTAAGGAGCGTTAGACATGCCCATCGCTTCCCCCGAGGCTTACGCGGAGATGCTGGACCGTGCCAAGGCCGGCCGGTACGCGTACCCCGCGATCAACGTGACGTCGTCGCAGACCCTGAACGCGGCGCTGAAGGGCTTTGCCGACGCGGAGAGCGACGGCATCATCCAGGTGTCCACCGGTGGCGCGGAATACCTCTCGGGACCGTCGGTGAAGGACATGGTCACCGGCGCGGTCGCGTTCGCCGCGTACGCGCACGAGGTGGCCAAGAAGTACCCGGTCAACATCGCGCTGCACACCGACCACTGCCCGAAGGACAAGCTGGACAAGTTCGTCCGGCCGTTGATGACCATCTCCCAGGAGCGGGTCAAGAACGGCCAGGAGCCGCTGTTCCAGTCGCACATGTGGGACGGCTCGGCGGTGCCGGTGGCGGAGAACCTGGAGATCGCCGCGCAGCTGCTCGACGAGGCCGCCAAGGGCAAGATCGTCCTGGAGATCGAGGTCGGCGTCGTCGGTGGCGAGGAGGACGGCGTCGAGAACGCCATCAACGACAAGCTCTACACCACCGTCGAGGACGGCCTGGCCATGGTCGAGGCGCTCGGCCTGGGCGAGAAGGGCCGCTACATGGCGGCGCTGACCTTCGGCAACGTGCACGGCGTCTACAAGCCGGGCAACGTCAAGCTCCGCCCGGAGATCCTGAACAACATCCAGGAGGCGGTCGGCGCCAAGTACGGCAAGGAGAAGCCGCTCAGCCTGGTCTTCCACGGCGGTTCCGGCTCGCTGCTGTCGGAGATCCGCGAGGCGCTGGACTACGGCGTGGTGAAGATGAACATCGACACCGACACCCAGTACACCTTCTCCCGGCCGGTGGCGGACCACATGTTCCGCAACTACGACGGCGTGCTGAAGGTCGACGGCGAGGTCGGCAACAAGAAGATGTACGACCCGCGCGTCTGGGGCAAGGCCGCCGAGGCCGGCATGGCCGCCCGCGTCGTGGAGGCCTGCGAGCACCTGCGTTCGACCGGCACCACGATGAAGTGACCTGCGCGTAGCAGCGCGACGGCCGGCTCCCGGATCGGGGGCCGGCCGTCGTCGTTACCGCACCGGCCGGGACTGCGCCGTTCCGGTCAGGTCGTCGCGGTGAGCACCCGGACGGCCTCCCGGACGTCGTCGGTGAGGTGCACGGTCGCCGACAGGTCACCGAACGGGGAGGCAGCGAAGAGCGGCCGCAGCAGCGACTCGACCGGCAGCTCCCGGGTCCAGTACGCCCGGTCCAGGAAGACGTACGCGCCGCTCGCCCCGTCGGTGCCGTAGTAGGTCTTCGTCGCCGCCTGGAACACCTCCTGCACGGTGCCGGCGCGGCCGGGCGCGAAGACGATCCCGCCCCGGGCCAGCCGCAGGATGGTGTCCTCCCGGATGGCGTTCGAGAAGTACTTGGCGATCTTGCCGGCGAAGAGGTTCGCCGGCTCGTGCCCGTACAGCCAGGTGGGGACGGCCAGCCCGCCCGTGCGGGCCCAGTCGACGCCGGGTCCCCGCTGCTGCGGCAGGGTCGGGGGCGTCGCGTACCGCTCGCGTACCGCCAGCGCCGCCGCCGTGTACCGGTCGTGGTCGGTGAAGTCGGGGGCCGCCGCGAGGAGGTCGATCGCGGCGTTCAGTTCGTCGGCCGGCCAGGCGGCGAGGAACGCGCCGAGGTTGGCCGCCTCCATCACGCCGGGGCCGCCGCCGGTCACCACCAGCCGGTCGGCCCGGGCCAGCTCCCAGCCCAGCACGGCCGCCATCCGGTACGGCACGCTGCCGCGCGGCACGGCGTGCCCGCCCATCACGCCCACCACCGACTGCGGGCCGTGCGTCGCCAGCCAGGCCCGGGTCGCGTCGGCCAGGGCGTTGTCCACGCCATGGTCGTGCAGCCGCTGGCCGAGCGCCTCGCGGACGTCCGGCAGCGCGCCGCCGTGCTCGCGGAAGTGCGTGTACACCCGGGTGTCGTACATGCCGGCGAAGCCGCCCTCGGCGAAGCCGGTGGAGAGCTCCTCCGGGGTGTACAGGTGCGACGGCTGGGTCGGGTACGGCAGCCCGGAGAAGGGTGGCACCACGTTCGCGCCGCGCCGGACCAGGTCGGCGCCGACCTCCCGGTTGGCGAACCGGCACCCCACGAAGAGGGTGCCCGCGACGTCCGTGGCGGTCAGGTCGGGGACCGGGTCGAGGTCGAGGCGGAGCCCCTGCACGGTCAGCCCGGCGAGGCTGCCGGAGGCGAGTCGCCGGTCGAACGCGGCGCGGGTCTCGATCTCGTCGGGGTGGGTGTGCGGCGCGATGACGTCCGCCGGAGGTGGGGTGGGCACCACGCCATCCTGCCCCCGGCCGGCAACCCGCCGAACCAGGCCCGCCCGAACGGACAGGAGCCCGGTGACCGAGGCCACCGGGCTCCTGCGTAACCGGTTCCTGGGGAGGCTCCGGACCAATAGTTGTAATCGAAAACATTGCGTGACGGCATGGGCCGCAGGGCTCGCCACCGAGGGCCGCAGGGCTCGCCGCCCCGACCGCAGGCGGGGCGGCCGTTCCACCGTTCAGTCAGCGCACCTTGCCGGACCCCCTCGCGCGCCGCTACGCGAAGCGGGTTGAATGGGGCGATGCAGAACCTGTTGCCTGAGCCACCGGCCACCCTCCTGCCCGCGCACGACGAGGCCGACGCCGCCCTGGCCGACGCCGTCGGGCAGGGCACCGACGAGGCGTACGCCGAGGTCGCGGCCCGTTTCCCCACCCACAGCGCGGCCTGGGCGGCGCTGGCAGCCCGGGCGTTCGACGTCGGTCAGGTCGTCCCGGCGTACGCCTACGCCCGCACCGGGTACCACCGGGGCCTGGACCAGCTGCGCCGCAGCGGCTGGAAGGGGCACGGCCCGGTGCCCTGGTCGCACGTGCCCAACCGGGGCTTCCTGCGCTGCCTGTACGTGCTGTCCCGGGCCGCCGGGGAGATCGGTGAGGCGGACGAGGCGGCCCGCTGCGCCCAGTTCCTGCGCGACTGCGACCCGGCCGCCGGGGACGCCCTGGCCGGCGCCGGGAGCTGAATCCGGGCCCGGCGGGCCGCCCGGCACCCGTCCGGGCGGCCCGCCGGTCAGAGCCCTTCGGCGACCGCGGCGGCGATCTTGAGCCAGGCGTCCCGGGTGGCCGAGGAGAGCCCGCCGTACCGGATCGGCTCGCCGGTGTCGATCAGCCGCTCGTACGGCGCGAGCAGCACCGCCCTGGTCCGGGCGGCGAAGTGCTCCTGGATCGCCGGCAGGTCGATCTCCTTGCGTGACGGCGGCATGGAGACCACCGTCACCGCCTGCCGGACCAGCCGCTGCCGGCCGCTCTGCTCCAGGTGGTCGAGCATCCGGGCGGCCGTCTCCGCCGAGTCGTTGCGGGCCGACATGGTGACCACGAGCTGGTCGGTGGCGTCCATCGCGGCCTGCCAGTTCTGTGCCCGGACGTTGTTCCCGGTGTCCACGAAGATCAGCTTGTAGAACCGGCTCACCACCTCGCGGATCTCGGCGAACGCCGCCGCCGTCAGCATCTCGCCGCCGGTCGCCGACTCGTCCGAGGCGAGCACGTCGAACATCCCCTCGCCCTGCGAGCGGACGTACTGCGACAGGTCCCCGATCCGGCCGTGCGCACCCTGGAACTGCCCCAGGTCGCGCAGCATGTCCCGGACCGTACGGGAGTGGAAGTCCTGCTGGGCCCGCATGCCGAGGGTGCCCTGGGTCTCGTTGTTGTCCCAGGCCAGCACGTACCCGCCGCGCTTCTGCCCGAAGGTCATCGCGAGCAGCAGGATGGCGACCGTCTTGCCGGCGCCGCCCTTCGGGTTCACCACGGTCACCTGGCGCAGCCCGCCGAAGTTCCGGCGGACCATCTCGATGTCCCGCTTCACCTCCTGCTCGTGCCGCCCCGGCGGGAGCTTGACCAGCCCGATCCTGTTCACCACCGCCCGTACGCCCATGGTCGCGACCGGGTCGGCGGGGCGGGCCTGTCTGCGGCGGGCGAAGTCCTCGGCGGTCGGCGCGGGCCCGGCCGCCGGGGTCCACGCCGGCTCGGGCGGGCCGGCCGGCTGCCGAGCGGGCGGCTGCTGCGGCATTCCGGCGGGCGGGGTGCCCTGCTGCCAGGCCGGCTGGTACCAGCCGGCGGCCTGCGCCGGAGCGGGGCCGGGTGGCCCCGGTGCGGGGTGTGGCGCCGGGGCGAGGTGCGGCCGTGCCGGCCCGGGCTGCGGGGGCGCCGGGGCGGGCTGCGGGGGCGGCACCGCGAGCGTCGGGCCGGGCGGGTACTCCGTCGGCGGCACGGGCGGGCTGAACGGCGTCCCGGGCGAGGGCGGGAACGGGCCCAGTTTCGGGGCGGGTGGGGGCTTCTCCGGCTGGCCGGGGACCGCCGCGCTGCCCACCGCCTCCTCCCCGGCGGCGGCCGAGAGCCGCTGCGGCGGCTGCGCCCACGGGGACTCCCGCTGGGTGACGCCGCTTGTCTCCGCCGGTACGACCGGGGTGCCCGGTGCGCTGTCGGCAGTTCCGCCGTCCGGTGCGGGCCCGGTGTCGACCGGGCCGGTCTGCGGGTCGGCGGTCGCCGGGTAGACCTGGACCGGGTCGGCCGGGTGGTCGTCGACCGGGTCCGCCGGGTGGTCGTCGAGGCCGGTGGCCGGGGCGTCGACCTGTTCACCGGCGTGGGTCGGACCCGGGTCGGGTCGCCGGGCGTCGACCGGCCCCGACGTCATCGGCTGGTCCAGGGTGAACGGCAGGTCGAGGTCGACCGGGGCGGGCTGCCCCACCCGGGGCACCGGCACGGCCCGCTCGGGTACGCCGGCGGAGTCCGGCCCGGCGTCGGGCCCCGGCCACGCCGGGTACGGCCCGTGGGACGCGCCACTCCCGTGCCCGGGGTCGGGGTCGCTTCCGTGGGCGGCGGCCCTCCCGTGCCGGGCGGCGGTGCCGGCTCCGTGGGACGCGCCACCCTCGTGGCCGGACGTGCTGCCGGTCCCGTTGGCGACGGCGCCCACGTGCCCGTACCCGTTGGTCGCGCCGCTGCCGTCGTCCCGCTGGTACGGCTGCGGGAGCGTCGGCTCGGCCTGGAGCGACGGCCAGTCGCCGTCCGGTGGGGGCGGCGTCCGGCCCGGGGTCGCCGGGGGCCCGCCGACCTCCGCGGTCAGCGACGGGTACAGCATCGAGGGCGGGCCGCCCCAGGCCGGGGCGGAGTCGGTCGCGTCGGGCGGCCAGAGCGGTTCGATGTCCCGCTCCGGCACCGGCTGCTGGCCCGGCAGCCGGGCCCGGTCGGCGTTCTCGTCCACCACGGCTCCTCCCCATTCCTCCCGC
This sequence comes from Micromonospora halophytica, assembly GCF_900090245.1. GTDB lineage: Bacteria > Actinomycetota > Actinomycetes > Mycobacteriales > Micromonosporaceae > Micromonospora > Micromonospora halophytica. Next base: position 16,471 of record NZ_FMDN01000005.1, on the reverse strand, counting down.
CGAGGATAGGCCGTCCCGTTCCGGTGACGGACCGTAGTGAAGCGCCGGTTCGGGTCAGTTCGTCCAGACCGCCCAGGCACCCGGCTCGATCCACCAGGAGCGCTTGCGGCTCAGCTCGCCCTCGACGCCGTCGTCGAGGAACGGGACCTTCGCGTCCCGGGGGACGACCGCCACCGCCCGGCCCCGGGCCCGCCGGACCTCGAACCGGATCTTCTTCCTGCCCAACGCCGAGCGGGTCACCACGGGAACGGCCACCGCCACCTCGACCAGGCCGTCGGCCGGGTCCGGGGCGGCCAGCAGGGGCAGCCCGTCGAGGCTCGCGTACCCGCCGGCGTTGCCGACCGCGCAGGCCAGGATCGGGTCCTCGCCGTCGGAGAGGAGCGTGTCGTCCACCTCGACCCGCCCGCGCCAGTGCAGCGGGCGGCCGGCGTCGTCCGCCGCGCCGAGCAGCGCGCCGTCCAAAGTGACCGAGCCGCCGTCGTTGCGCAGCAGGTCGAGCCGGCGGGCGGTGCCGTCCAGCACCGCGGCGGCCACCGCCGCCGGGTCGCGGGGCAGCCCGAGCTGCGCGGCCAGGTCACGGTGCGTGCCGCTGCGGGCCGGGTCGAGCGGGAGTACGCCCACCGGCGGCAGGTCGGGCACCGTACGGCTGCCGGCCAGGTCCTCGGGGCGGCGGCTGGGGGGTGGGGCGTACCGCCGGACCAGCCGGCGCAGGACGGCGCGCAACTGGGCGTCGCTGGCCGTGGCGACGATCAGCCGGGTCTTGGAGTCGGGGTCGGGCCAGGCGAGGCCGTCGGCACGCGGTGGGCCGTCGAGCCGGGCCAGCACCTCGTCGACCTCGGCGTCCGAGCGGGCGGTGACCGTCTCCACCCGGGCGCCCCGCGCGGTCAACGCGTCCGCGCAGGCCAGCACCGGTACGCGCGGCGTCTCGCAGCGCTCCTCGGTCTTACCCCCGCCCGCCTCGGTCTTCTCCCCGCCCGCCTCGGTGGCGCCGCCGCAGCAGGCGTCGCCGCTGCCGCAGCCCCCACCGGAGGCGTCCCGCTCCGAGCCGAGGGTGAGCAGCACCACGTCGTACACGAAGGAGCCTCCTGCCTCTCGACGCGACCCCTGCCGGTCCCGCCGTCACTACTTGTTAGCCTGACACCCCGGGCTCGCTGACCGGTCGCCACCTGGCACCCGAGCCTTCTGGAGGCGGAAGAGATGCCAGCGATCGTGCTCATCGGCGCTCAGTGGGGCGACGAGGGCAAGGGCAAGGTTACCGACCTGCTGGGTGAGCGGGTCGACTACGTCGTGCGCTACTCCGGCGGCAACAACGCCGGTCACACCGTCATCACGCCGGACGGGCAGAAGTACGCGCTGCACCTGATGCCGTCCGGGGCGCTCTCGCCGAGCGCGATGATCGTCATCGGCAACGGTGTGGTCGTCGACCCGAAGGTGCTGCTGGCCGAGATCGACGGCCTCGCCGAGCGTGGCGTGGACGTCTCCCGGCTGCGCATCTCCGGTGACGCGCACCTGATCATGCCGCACCACCGGGCCCTGGACCGGGTGGTCGAGCGCTACCTCGGCAGCTCCCGGATCGGCACCACCGGCCGGGGCATCGGCCCCGCGTACGGCGACAAGGTCGCCCGGATGGGCATCCGGCTGCAGGACCTGCTCGACCCGGGCATCCTGCGCAAGAAGCTGGAGCTCGCGCTGCGCGAGAAGAACCAGCTCCTGTTCAAGATCTACAACCGCAAGGCGATCGACGTCGACGCGACGATCGAGGAGTACCTGGCGTACGCGGAGCGGCTCAAGCCGTACATCGCGGAGACCCGGGTCATGCTCTGGGACGCGCTGGACCGCGGCGAGACGGTCCTGCTGGAGGGCGCCCAGGCCACCATGCTCGACATGGACCACGGCACCTACCCCTTCGTGACCTCGTCGAACCCGACGGCCGGCGGGGCGTGCGTGGGCGCGGGCATCCCGCCGACGGCGATCACCAGGGTGATCGCGGTGAGCAAGGCGTACACCACCCGGGTGGGCTCCGGCCCGTTCCCGACCGAACTCTTCGACGACAACGGCCAGCACCTGCGCAAGATCGGCCACGAGTACGGCACCACCACCGGCCGGGAGCGCCGCTGCGGCTGGTTCGACGCCGTCGTCGCCCGGTACGCCTGCCGCCTGAACGGCGTCACGGACCTGGTGATCACCAAGCTGGACGTGCTCACCGGCATGGCCAAGGTGCCGATCTGCGTCGGGTACGAGATCAACGGCGAGCGTTTCGACGACATGCCGATGACGCAGACCGACTTCCACCACGCCACGCCGATCTACGAAGAGCTCGACGGCTGGTGGGAGGACATCTCCAAGGCGAGGACCGAGGACGAACTCCCCGAGAACGCCCGCAGGTACATCGCCCGCATCGAGGAACTCACCAACACCCGCGTCAGCGTCGTAGGCGTAGGCCCCGGCCGCGAAGAAAACGTCCTCCGCCACCCCCTCCTCCCCTAACCCCACCCGCCCCACCGGCCCCCCGCCCCGCTTGTCGCCGGTGATCAAGAAGTTTGGGTACGGATGCACGCATGATCCGTACCCAAACTTTTTGATCAACTGACTGGGCGCTGCGGGTTATCCACAGGGTGGGGATGGTTGTCCACAGGGGCGGCGGGGTTGTGGATGGGGCCGTCAGGGTGTGGGGGTGGCTGAGTCCGACCTCCTCATCCGTATCGCCGGGCAGCAGGACGGGATGGTCACGGTGGCCCAGGCGCTGGCCGTAGGGTTCAACCGGGACCAGATCCGGTACCTGTGCCGTACCGGGCGATGGACCCGGGTGGCGCGGGGATGTTTCGTGCCGCTGCCCCAGGTGTCGGCGGCCATGCTGCGCCGGGCGCGTGTCCGTGCCGCGGTGACCAGCCTCGGACCGGGTGCCGTCGCGGTCCTCGACACCGCCGCCGAGCTGCACCGGATCGCCGGCCTCCGTCCGACATCGGCCATCCATGTCTCGGTGCCGGTCGCTCGGCCCCGCCCGCAGCGCCGGGCGGACACCGGGCTGGTCGTGCACCAACTCACCCTCGGCGAGCACGACCTCTGCACGGTGGGTGGGGTGCCCGCGACCACGCCGCTGCGCACCCTGGCCGACGTGTCGCTCCGGGCGGACCGGTTCTGCGCCGTCAGCGCGCTCGATTCGGCCCTGAACCGGGGACTCGTCACCGGATCGGACCTCGGGAAGGTACCGGCGCTCATTGCGGGGCGGCGCGGGGCGGTGGCGGCTCGGGGGGCACCTCGCGGAGGCGGACGGACGCGCGCAGCCCCCGTCGGAGACCCGGGTGCGCCTGCGCTGCGTCGACGGTGGTGTCCCGCCGGACGCCCTTCAACTCGAGGTGCGCGACGAGGACGGCTACCTGCTCGGCGTCGGCGATCTCGGCTGGCGGGCGGCCCGGCTGATCGCCGAGGCGGACGGCCAGGCCCCACATCGCACACCGGAGGCCCTCTACGAGGACCGGGTCAGGCAGAACCGGCTGACCAACGCGTGAGACGCAAACTTCTTGATCAACTGGGCGGGTGGGGTGGCCGCGTAGGATGCGGGGTCGTGCGCGTACTTCTTGTGGGGGGTGGCGGGCGGGAGCATGCGCTCGCGCTCGGACTCGCTGACGATCCTGCCGTCGACCAGTTGATCGTGGCGCCGGGGAACCCGGGCATCGCCTCGCTCGCGGAGCTGCGGGAGGTGGCGGCGAACGATCCCGCCGCGGTCGCCGCGCTCGCCGTCGAGGTGCAGGCCGACCTGGTGGTGATCGGGCCGGAGGCGCCACTGGTCGCCGGGGCGGCGGACGCCGTACGCGCCAAGGGCATTCCGGCCTTCGGCCCGTCGGCGGAGGCGGCCCGGCTGGAGGGTTCCAAGACGTTCGCCAAGGAAATCATGACGGCCGCCGGGGTGCCGACCGCGCGGGCCCACACCTGCACGGACGCGGAGAGCGCCGGGCGGGCGCTCGACGACTTCGGCCCGCCGTACGTGGTGAAGAACGACGGGCTCGCCGCCGGCAAGGGCGTCGTCGTCACCGATGACCGGACGATCGCCGAGGAGCACGCGCGCGAGTGCGGCCGGGTGGTCATCGAGGAGTACCTGGCCGGTCCCGAGGTCTCCCTGTTCGTGGTGACCGACGGCGAGGCGGCGTTGCCGCTGCTGCCCGCGCAGGACTTCAAGCGGGTCGGCGACGGCGACACCGGCCCGAACACCGGCGGCATGGGGGCGTACGCGCCGCTGCCCTGGGCCCCGCCGGGCCTGGTCGACGAGGTGATGCGCGACGTCGTGCATCCGACGCTGGCCGAGATGCGCCGCCGGGGCACCCCGTTCGCCGGCCTGCTCTACGTCGGCCTGGCGCTGACCGCCGCCGGCCCCCGCGTGATCGAGTTCAACGCCCGCTTCGGCGACCCGGAGACGCAGGTCGTCCTGGCCCTGCTGGAGACGCCGCTGGCAGGGCTGCTGCACGCCGCCGCCACCGGCACGCTGGCCGCCCACCCGCCGTTGCGCTGGCGCGAGGGCGCCGCCGTCACCGTGGTGGTCGCGGCCGAGGGCTACCCGGCGGCCCCGCGTACCGGTGACGAGATCATCGGCGCGGACCGCGCCGGGGTCATCCACGCCGGCACCCGCCGGGCCGACGACGGCACCCTGCGTTCCGCCGGGGGCCGGGTCCTCTGCGGTACGGCCACCGGCCACGACCTGGCCGCCGCGCGGGACGCCGCCTACGCCCTGGTACGCGGGATCGAGTTGGCCGGCTCGCATCACCGCACCGACATCGCCGCCGCGGCGGTCGAGGGCCGGATCGCCGTCCCCGACTGACGGCCGATCGGCTCGTCGAGTGTTCACGGGCCGACCGCTCTGTCGCTGGTCCGTCGGGGCCCGGCCGGTGTGCCGAGGGCCCCGTCAGCCGTAGTAGCGGCGCAGTTCCCGGGTGAGCACCTTGCCGGTGGCGTTGCGCGGCAGGTACTTCACGAAGATCACGTCCCGGGGGACGGAGAAGCGGGCCAGGTAGTGCCGGACGTACTCGCGCACCGCCTCCGGGTCGAGGGTCTCGCCGGGGTGCAGGCCGAGGAAGGCGGCGAGCCGCTGGCCGTACTCGGGGTCTTCGACGCCGATGACGGCGGCCTCGCGTACCTGGGGGAGGCGGGCGAGCAGGTCCTCCACCTCGGACGGGAAGACGTTCTCCCCGCCGGAGACGATCATGTCGTCGGCGCGGCCGTCGACGAAGAGCAGTCCGTCGCTGCTGATCCGCCCCAGGTCACCGGTGTCGAGCAGCCCGTCGTGGGTCTCCCGTCGCGCCCCGGAGGTGTAGCCCTCGAAGAGCATCTCGTTGCCGACGAAGATCCGGCCCACCCGCCCGTCGGGGACCGGCTGGTCGTCGTCGTCCATGATGGCCAGCCGGGTGCCGTGCGGTGGGCGACCGGCGGTGGTGGGTGCCTGGCGCAGGTCGGCGGGGGTGGCGATGGAGGCCCAGGAGACCTCGGTCGAGCCGTACAGGTTGTAGACGACGTCGCCGTAGACGTCCATGAAGCGGGGCGCGAGGCCACCGGGCAGCGCCGAGCCGCTGACCGCGACCACCTTCAGCGGGGGGCGGGGGTCCGGCGGCGGCACGTCGAGCAGCCGCTGCAGCATCACGGGTACGGCGAAGAGCGCCTGACACTGGTGGGTCACGAGGGCGTCCCGGGTGGCGGCCGGATCGAAGCGTCGGTGCAGCACGATCGTCGCGCGCAGCGCGAAGCAGACCTGGAGGGCGGCGTACCCCCAGGTGTGGAAGATCGGCGCGGCGATCATCACGGTGTCGCGGGCGTGCAGCGGGATGCGGTCGATGATGGACACCAGCGGGCCGAAGCCGTTGGGGGTGGGGCGGCGGGCGCCCTTGGGTACGCCGGTGGTGCCGGAGGTGAGGACGATGGTGCGCCCGTCGCGCTCCGGCGGTTGCAGGTCGCCGGGGAGCGCGCCGGCCACCAGGTCCTCGTGCGTGCGTTCGTCGACCCGCTGCACCTCGGCGGGGAGGCCGACGACCCGCTCGGCGAACTCGTCGTCGTGCACCAGCACCCGCAGCTGCTGCTCCTCGGCGACGGTGGCCAGTTGGGCGGCGGAGAGGCCGGTGTTGACCAGCACGGCGTCCGCGCCGAGCACGGTGGCGGCGACGATCGCCTCGATCAGTGCGTGGTGGTTGCGGCAGAGCAGCCCGACCCGGTCACCGGCCTGCACGCCGAGCGCGGAGCGCATGGCCCGGGCCAGCCGTTCGGCCCGGTCCAGCAGTTGCTGGTACGTCAGCTCGGCGCCCGTGTCGTCGATCACGGCGGTGCGGCCCGGGTCCCGGGCGGCGGCCTGGCGCAGCTCGCCGGTGAGGCTCCAGCCCCATTTGCGCAGCGCCCCGAGCTGGGAGGCGACCCGGATCGGTCGGCCCGGGGTGAGCAGTCCGCGCCGGGTCAGCGTGGCCACGACGAACGGCAGGTCCATGCGGCGGGGCCTCCTCGTGCGGGGGTGCGGTGAAGGGCCGCGCGAAGGGCCCTTCACCTGGGCTTCACCTTTCGATCATGCCTGCGTCGACGGCGTCGGCCCAAGCCGTGGCCCCGTTCGCCACCTGCGGTGGTGGATGCCGACACCGACGGTGACGCCGGGACCCGTGCGGGGGCACCGGCCGGTGGGTCAGCGGACGTGTACTCCGGAGATGGCGCGGGAGATGACCAGCCGCTGGATCTCTGAGGTGCCCTCGAAGATGGTGTAGATCTTCGCGTCCCGGTACCAGCGTTCGACCGGGTGGTCGCGGAGGAAGCCGGCCCCGCCGAGCAGCTGCACCGCCTTCTCGGTGACCGAGACGGCCACCTCGCCGGCCTTCAGTTTGGACATCGAGCCCTCGCCCGCGGTGAAGGGACGGTTGTTGCGCCCCATCCAGGAGGCCCGCCAGACCAGCAGCCGGGCGGCGTCGATCTCCATCCGCATGTCGGCCAGCGCGAACGCGACCGCCTGGTTCTCGATGATCGGTCGTCCGAACTGGACCCGGTCCCTGGCGTAGTCCAGGGCGTATTCGTAGGCGGCCCGGGCCACGCCGAGCGCCTGCGCCCCGACGGTGGGCCGGGACAGCTCGAAGGTGCGCATCGCGGCCTGGCCGGAGGCGCGTTGCCCGGAGCGGGCGCGGGCCAGCCGCTCGTCCAGGGCCTCCTTGCCGCCGAGCAGGCAACGCCCGGGTACGCGTACGTCGTCGAGGAAGACGTCGGCGGTGTGCGAGGCGCGCAGGCCCAGCTTGCGCAGCTTGCGGGTGGCGCTGAGCCCGGCGGTGCCCGGCGGTACGACGAATGCGGCCTGCCCGCGCGAGCCCAGTTCGGGCTCGACGGAGGCGGTGACGACGTGGATCCCGGCGATCCCGCCGTTTGTGGCGTACGCCTTCTGGCCGCGCAGCACCCATTCGTCGCGGGCCTCGTCGTAGATCGCCCGGGTACGCATGGCGCCGACGTCGGAACCGGCTTCCGGCTCGCTGGTGCAGAACGCGGCGACGGCCGGGGAGTCCGTGCTGCCGAAGCACTGCGGCACCCATTCGACCATCTGGTCGGGGGTGCCCGCGCCGTAGATGGCGGCGACGGCGAGGGAGGTGCCGAAGATGCTCAGCCCGATGCCGGCGTCACCCCAGAAGAGTTCCTCGCTGGCGATCGGCAGAGACAGGCCGGTGGGGTCGGCCCAGCAGGTGGCGAGGAACTCGAAGCCGTACAGGCCGACCTTCGCCGCCTCCTGGATCACCGGCCAGGGAGTTTCCTCCCGGGCGTCCCACTCGGCTGCGGCCGGGCGCACGACTTCGGCGGCGAAGCCGTGCACCCAGTCGCGTAGATCCCGCTGTTCCTCGTTCAGGTCGAGCGAGAACTCGGTCATGTCAGGCCTTGGGGATGTCGAACAGGTTGGCGATGTTGGCGGCCAGGCCGAGGTCGCCCTTGGCCTTGAGCTTGCCGGTCATGAACATCATCACCGGGTTGGCGCCACCGGAGACGATCTTGAGGAACTCGACCGGGCCCATGGTCAGGCTGAGCTTCGGGTCGTGCTGCGGGGTCTCGTTGACGGTGCAGGCGCCGTCGGCGATGGCCACCTCGTAGGTGTCGGTGCCACCGTCGGGGCGGCCGGTGATGTTCCAGTGGATGACCGCGTTGGTCGAGCCCGCCCGGTCGGCGCGGAACAGCTGCGGCATCCGGCCGAAGACCTCGCTGAGGATCTTGCCGCGCAGGTCGCCGGACATCACCTCGGCGATCTTGTCGTCCGGGGTGGACTTGACCAGCTGGGCGAACTCCTTGGGGCCGACGTTGGCGAAGTTGGCCGGGTCGAAGTCAGTCATGGGGGATGCACCTTCCGAGGGCGTGAGTGGTTACTCATGCGTAACCTTACGCACGAGTAGGTATGCTCGCAAGAGTGTCCAGCACACCCACCTTCAAACGTCTCCCCCGAGCCGTCCGTGAGCAGCAGATGCTCGACGCCGCCGTGAAAGTCTTCTCCCGACGTGGCTTCCACGCCGCCAGCATGGACGAGATCGCCGACGACGCCGGCATCTCCAAGCCGATGGTCTACGCGTACCTCGGCACCAAGGAGGAGCTCTTCGTCGCCTGCCTGCACCGGGAGACCGCCCGGATGATGGAGGCGATCGCCGGGGCCGCCGCTCCGGACCTCCCCGCCGACCAGCGGCTCTGGCGCGGGCTGCGCGCCTTCTTCGGCTTCGTCGGCGCGCACCGGGACGGCTGGGCGGTGCTCTACCGGCAGGCCCGGGGCTCTCAGCCGTTCGCCGGGGAACTGGCCGCCATGCGGGCCCGGCTGGTCGAGGTGGTCGCCGGGATGCTGGACCACGCGCTGCGCGCCGAGGGGCGCGAGGTCGCCGAGACCGAGCTGGAGGTCGTCGCGTACGCCCTGGTCGGGGCGTCCGAGTCGCTGGCCGACTGGCTCGCCGACCGCCCAGAGGCCGACCCGGAGAAGACCGCCACCCGGATGATGAACGTCGCCTGGCTGGGCGCCGCCCAACTCCTGCACGGCACCACCTGGCGCCCCCCAACCCCCTGACCCGCCCCGCCATCCTGGGCCACGGCGGGTCGCATCATGATCCAGTAGCATTCCGGAACAACTTCGGCGGCGTGTCGTCTCCTTTTCCGCAACCCGATCGTGAGGCAGACGGCTGGGGCCGGACGGTCACGGACCCGGAGCGCGGTGGGCGGCGCGGTGGTGGGCGCGGCGGCGCAGCCAGCGGGCCAGCTCGACCAGGCCGGTGACGGCCAGGGAGAGGCCGACGCCGACGAGCAGGCCCTTGACCGGGTCGCGCTCGAAGGCCAGCCCGCCGAAGTAGCCGAGCAGGCCGCAGTACAGGGCCCAGGTGCCGGCCGCCAGCGCGTCGAAGAACAGGAACCGCGGCAGCGGGTAGCGGACCGCGCCCATGGTCAGGGTGACCGCGGTGCGACCGCCGGGCACGTACCGCGAGGCGGTGAGGATCGAGCCGCCCCGCCGGTCCACGGCGCGGCGGGCCCACTCGGAGCCGGCCCGGCGGCGGCTGTCGGCCGGCAGCCGGGCCAGCCGGTGCGCGCCGCCGCCCCGGCCGATGGCGTACGAGACGTGGTCGCCGACGAGCGCGCCGAGCGCGGCGGCCACGATCACCGCGACCAGCACGGGCTCGCCCCCGGCGGCGAAGACCCCGGCGGTGATCACGACCGTCTCGCCCGGGACCGCCGGGAAGAACGCGTCGACCGCGGTGACCGCGAAGATCACCAGGTACACCCACGGCGAGGTGACCGTGTGGCGCAGCAGGTCGAGCACGGTCTCCATGCCCTCATGCTCGGCGCTCGGCCCTGGTCGCGCGCCGAGTCGCCGGATCACGCCCGCCGCCGGCCGACGGGGCCGGCGGCGGATGTCAGCGGACCGTGCCGACCAGGTGCGGGCGGGAGGTCCGGGCGTCGTGCAGGGCGAAGTCCCAGGCCCCGGTGGCGCTGAAGGCCACCGTCGTGGGCAGTGGCACCGGCAGCTTGAACGCCACCTGCACCGTGAACGCCTCCGGTAGCCGGCCCTCCAGGGCGGCCAGGCAGCGCGCCTTGCTCCACATGCCGTGCGCGATCGGCCGGGGGAAGCCGAACAGCCGCGCCCCCAGCCTGGAGGTGTGGATCGGGTTGTGGTCGCCGGAGACCCGGGCGTAGTCCGTACCGACCCGGGGGGTGACCCGCCAGTGCGCCGTGGCGGCCGGCGGCGCGGGCCGCTCGCCCGGGTCGCGCCGCCCGCCGCCGCCCGCCGCGCGCCCCTTGCCGAGGTACGTCGATACGCCGCGCCAGACCTCCTCGCCGCCGACCGAGGCGACCAGTACGACGTCGATCTGCCGCCCCCGCTCGTGCGGGCGCAGGTTCTCCGCGTGGGTGACGAAGTCCAGCGTCTCCCCGGCGAGGACCGGGCGGTGCACGGTGATCCGGTTGCCGACGTGCACCACGCCGGTGAGCGGGACGGGGAACTCCGGCGTGGTCATCAGCCGCAGCGCCAGCGGGAAGCCCATCACGTGCGGGTACGTCGCCGGCAGCGTGTCGGACAGCCGGAACCCGCAGACCCGGTCGTACTCGGCGAGGTGCGCCCGGTCGACGGTGACCCCGGCAACGGCCAGTTCGACCTGCGGCGCGGCGTCCGGCCGGCGGGACCGGCCGATCACCGGCACCGCGTCGCGCAGCGCCCGCCGGTAGAGGGCGCCCGGCGTCGGCATCCGGAGCAGCTCGACCCGGGCCCGGGCGGTCCGGGCGGTGTGCGCCGAGAGGTCCTCGGTGGCGTATTTGGACAGGTCGTGCGTCTCCTCGACGCTGACGTCGTGCCCGCGCCCGGCGGCGCGGACGGCGGCCAGGTCGTGCGCCGAGATGACCTCGGTCGGGCCGTCGATCAGCTCGTGGACGGAGAGTTCGTCGCTCGGTTCGTCGCGCCGGACCATCACGCCCCCAGCAGGCTCTGGCCGCAGACCCGGACGATGTTGCCGCTGACCGCCCCGGAGGCCGGCCAGGCCAGCCAGCCGATGGTCTCGGCCACGTCCACCGGCAGGCCGCCCTGCGACATGCTGTTCATCCGGCGGCCCGCCTCGCGGACCATCAGGGGGATGCGGGCGGTCAACCGGGTCTCGATGAAGCCGGGGGCGACCGCGTTGACGCTGATCTGCTCTTCGCGCAGCACCGGGGCGAGTGAGTCGACCAGGCCGATCACGCCGGCCTTGCTGGTGGCGTAGTTGGTCTGGCCCCGGTTGCCGGCGATGCCGGCGATCGAGGAGACCGCGACGATCCGCCCGCCCGCCGGGATGAGCTTCCGTTCCAGCAGCACGTCGTTGATCCGCTCCTGGCTGGAGAGGTTGACGTCGATCACCGAGTCCCAGCGGTCGGCGTCCATCCGGCCGAGGGTCTTGTCCCGGGTGATGCCGGCGTTGTGCACCACCACGTCGACCCGGCCGTGCCGGGCGGCCAGGTGCTCGGCGAGCCGGGTGGGCGCCTCCGGGGTGGTCAGGTCGAGCTGCACGGCGCTGCCGCCGATCTCGTTGGTGACCGCGGCCAGCGCGTCCCCGGCGGCCGGGACGTCCAGGGCGACGACCTGGGCGCCGTCGCGGGCGAGCACCCGGGCCAGCGCGGCGCCGATCCCGCGCGCCGCCCCGGTGACCAGGACGACCTGTCCGTCCAGCGGTCGGTCCCAGTCCGCCGGGGCCTGCGCCTGGCCGGCACCGACCCGGACCACCTGCCCCGAGACGTACGCGGAGCGGCCCGAGAGCAGGAACCGCAGGGTCGATTCGAGGCTGGTGAGGGTGCCGTCGTCGCCGGTGGGGGTGACGTACACGAGCTGGGCGGTGACGCCCCGGCCGAACTCCTTGCCGATGCTGCGGGTCAGCCCTTCCAGGGCCCGCTGGGCGGTGGCCTCGCGGGGGGATCCGCACTCGGCGGGCGGGGCGCCGAGGACGATCACCCGGCCGCTGGGCAGCACGGAGCGGGCGTGCGGGTGGAGGAAGTCGTAGAGCTGGCGCAGGTCGGTGGAGTCGGTGATGCCGGTGGCGTCGTACACCAGGGCCCCGAAGCGGGCGTCGGCGTCGATGGTGAGGGGGTCGCGCGCCTCGACCCCGGCGAACGCCAGGATTTTGCCGACCGGCTCGGCGAGCCGGCCGCCGGTGGCCGCGCCGAGCAGGGCGGGGCCGGTCAGCAGCGGGTCGCCGGGGGTGTGCCGGCGCAGTCGCGGCGGGTCGGGCAGCCCGAGGCGCTTGACCAGCGTGCGACCGGCCCCCGATTGGACGAAGCTCGCGTACCTGTCGGTCATAGGCGTAGCCTACTGGCCAGTAGGTTATGGGCAAGCCCTGAAACGGAGGCGGGATCGTGCAGAGCATCCGGCGGGTCGCGGTCATCGGCGGCAACCGCATCCCCTTCGCCCGGTCCAACTCGCGGTACGCGAGCGCGTCCAACGCCGACATGCTCGGCGCGGCGCTGGACGGGCTGGTCGCCCGGTTCGGGCTGGCCGGGCAGCGGGTCGGCGAGGTGGTCGCCGGGGCGGTGCTCAAGCACTCGAAGGACTTCAACCTGACCCGTGAGGTGGTGCTCGGCTCGAAGCTCGACCCGCACACCCCCGCGTACGACATCCAGCAGGCCTGCGGCACCGGCCTGGAGGCGGCCATCCTGGTCGCCAACAAGATCGCCCTCGGGCAGATCGAGGTCGGCATCGCCGGTGGCGTCGACACCACCTCCGACGCGCCACTGGCGGTCAACGAGGACCTGCGCCGCACCCTGCTGAAGCTCAACTCCGCCCGTACCCTCGGCGAGCGGCTGAAGATCGCCGCGAAGCTGCGCCCGCACCACCCGTTCAAGCCGGAGATCCCGCGCAACGCCGAGCCGCGTACCGGGCTGTCGATGGGGGAGCACGCCGCCCGGACGGCACTGCGCTGGGGGATCGACCGGCAGTCCCAGGACGAGTTGGCGCTGCGCTCGCACCAGCGCCTCGCCGCCGCGTACGACCGGGGCTTCTTCGACGACCTGCTGACGCCGTACCTGGGGCTGACCCGGGACCAGAACCTCCGTGCGGAGACCAGCCTGGAGAAGCTCGGCTCGCTCAAGCCGGTCTTCGGCGCCAAGGGGCCGGACGCCGAGCAGGCCACGATGACCGCCGGCAACTCCTCCCCGCTCACCGACGGCGCGTCGACCGTGCTGTTGGCCAGCGAGGAGTGGGCGCGCGAGCACCACCTGCCGGTGGCGGCCTGGTTCTCCTGGTCGGAGACGGCCGCCGTCGACTTCGTGCACGGCGACGAGGGGCTGCTGATGGCCCCGGCGTACGCCGTCCCCCGGATGCTGACCCGGGCCGGGCTGACCCTGCAGGACTTCGACTACTACGAGATCCACGAGGCGTTCGCCTCGCAGGTGCTGGCGACCCTGGCCGCCTGGGAGTCGCCGGAGTTCTGCAAGGACCGGCTGGGCCTGGACGCCCCGCTCGGGTCGATCGACCGGGACCGGCTCAACGTCAACGGCTCCTCGCTCGCCGCCGGGCACCCGTTCGCCGCCACCGGCGGACGGATCGTCGCCACCCTGGCCAAGCTGCTCGCGGAAAAGGGCGGCGGCCGGGGGCTGATCTCCATCTGCGCGGCCGGCGGGCAGGGCGTCACCGCGATCCTGGAGCGCTGAGACCGGGCTCCCCGCCCGTCTCCGGACGAGCGGGGAGCTGTCCACCTTTCGTGGGCAAACAGTCACTAACGCTCACATTCATGCACTGACCTCCCGACGATGAAGGCCTGATCGTCCTTCAACGGGAGGTTCGTGGTGAGGCGTAGACGTTGGCTGCTCGCCGTCGTGTCCGGCGCGGCCCTGGCCATCTTTCCCGGCGGGCCACAACAGACCGCGACCCCGACCACCGTGCCGCAGGCCGCCGGCCTCTCCGACGACGGCTCGCGACCGGGCGAGGGCGGGAGCCGCCCCGGCCCCAGCGACCAGCCCGGCCGACCCGGTGGCCAGCACGGCGACCAGCCCGGTCGGCCCGGTGGCAGCCAGCCCGGTCAGCCGGAGTCGCCCGGTGGTGGGGCGCGGCCGCAGCCGCCGGCGCACCAGAACCTCTGCCGGTCCGGCCTGCCGCCGAACGCGCCGCAGACCACCCAGTTCTACGACGACAACCGGCTGCTCGGCCCGGAGGCGTTGCCGCTCCAGTCGCCGGTCGGTCCGCTGCTCGCCGGCTACCAGCGGTTCGGCGCGCAGAGCGAGGCCCAGTGGATCCGGAACTACACCGTGAACGGGGCCGGGACGCAACTGGTCTTCCCACCCGAGAACGGCTTCTTCCTCGGCCCGGACGGCGAGCCGGTCAAGCAGCGGCAGACCTTGCTGCCCGGGTACCGCCTCGACCGTTTCGGCTTCCCCGGTGGTGCCTTCCTGGCCCCGCTCGGCACCCCGTTCGGCTCCCGCTCCCTGGCCCCGCAGAGCCTGAACACCCCGCCCACGCCGCCGGCCACCACACCGCCTGCGCCGCTGGCGAACTACCACACCTACTGCTTGCTCAAGCCGTTCGACGTCGACTCCGGCCCGATCGCACCGTGGTTCGCGCAGCCCGGCATGGGCACCCAGTTCCAACTCAACCCCGCGTACGTGCCGCGGGCCGGCAGCAACCTCACCGTGCAGTGGCTGCTGGACCACCACTTCATCGTCGAGGAGCACCTGGGCGAGCCCACCCCGCCGCCGTGCCCGACCGACGCCGTGCCGCTCCCCGTACCCCTGCAGGGTGGGGTGGGCGGCGGCGTGCCCACCGTCAACGTCTGCTGATCCCGGGTTTCACTGGGAGGGCAGTCGTCGGTCGGCGGTCACCTGAACGGGTGGCCGCCGGCCCGGTGGCCGACGCGTGGCGCAGGCGAGAGACGGGGCCGGCGTGACGGGGCGACGGCATGATGGGCAGGCTTGACCACGGGAGGACGGGATGGACCGGCACGAGGTGCGCAACGCCCTGATGAAGGCCGGTATCTCACCGGACGCCTTCGATCTGGAGGGGGTGCACGAGCACGTCCCCCTGCCGCCCGACTTCTGGTTCCTCCGCCGGTCCGCCGACGGGCGTTGGGAGATCGGAGCGTACGAGCGCGGGGTGTACGACGTACGCCAGGCCTTCGACACCGAGGAGGACGCCTGCGCGGGGCTGTGGCACGCGCTGACCGGGCGGCCCGTCCCGTCCTGACCCGGCCCTGACCCCGCCCTGACCGGCCCTGACCGGCCCTGGCCGGCGTTGGCTGGCGTTGGCCGGCGTTGATCGACTCCGTTTCGCCGTAATGGCGGTGTCGAGGCCGCTTCGACCCCGCCACTTCGCCGACATGGAGTTGATCAGGTCGGCCGCAGCCAGCCGAGGAAACGCGCGTACAGGTCACCGGCCGGTTCCCGGCGCAGGTCCGACGATGCGTCGGCCAGGTGCAGACCCAGGTAGACACCGAGGGCGGCGCGATTCTGCGCGTACTCGCTGAGCAGCCGGTCGCGGCGGACCTGGCAGGGCCAGGGCTCGCCGCACCCGGCGCACTGCCAGCCGGGGCGGACCGGCACATGGGCGGCCGCAGCGGCGACCGGCCGGACCCGGACCGCGTCGAGCCGGGCCAACACCCGTCGTTGACGCGGCCCCGACGGATGGCCCAGTTCGACGCCGCGCAGGTGTACCCAGAGGCTGGTAGACAGGAGGGGAGTCGTTCCCCGGGCGTGATCCGTCGTGGTTGCTCCCGTCGACTCGTGCCGGACCGGGAGTGGGAGAGGCCGCCAAACCGACCCACCCCGGTCCTTCTCGTTGGCGGTTACCTTGCTGCCATTTCAATAAGGTAGCAAGGTTGTGGTGAAGTGTGGTGGCGCTCGGTCTACCGTTGGCCAATGTCGGGGAAAAGGAGTCGAAGTGAGCCGTCCCGAGTGGGTCAGCGTCTCGATGCCCTACGTCACGCCTGGCAGCGGGGATGCATGGGCCGTTGAATCCGCGCAGCGGGGCAGCGTCGGCACCCAGCGTCTGCTTGAGGTGAGGGAGATGAGCCCTCCGGCCGACGTGGCGCTGGCGCTGCGACTGGAGGCTGGGGCGTCGGTGATCGTCAGACGGCGGCTCATGCTGACCGACGGGCAACCAGTCGAGCTGACGGACTCCTACTACCCCGCCTCGATCGCTCGTGGCACGGCCCTGGGTGAGCTACGCAAGATCAGAGGTGGAGCGGTAAGCCTGCTGGCCGAGATGGGCTATCGTCCCGAACGGGTCACAGAGGACGTCTACACACGGCTACCCACCGAGACCGAGCGGGAAGCTCTTGGCCTGGCCCGAGGTGAATGGGTACTCGGGCTGACGCGACTGCTCAGAACGGCCGAGGACGTGCCGATCGAGCTGAGCGTGATGACGATGGTGCCGCAGGGCCGGCGCCTGCGGTACGAACTGATCGTGGAGTAGCGGAGCTAGGCCGCGTTTCATAAGCGGGGTAGCCACTCGTTGATCATGGAGATGTGCACGGTGGCTTCATAGCGGACAGCGAGTTTGTCGTAGCGGGTC
>NZ_FMDN01000033.1 GCF_900090245.1 Micromonospora halophytica | reverse complement strand
GCTTCAGTAGCGGCAAGGCGGCTCGGAGGCGTTTGTTGTAGCCGGACTGGCCCGGCAGATAGGGAAACGCTCCGGGCAGATGCGCGGGGACGAACCGCAGCCAGCGGGCCTCGGACCGGATCCCGAGCAGCACCTGGGCCACCGCGAGGGTCAACAGCTCGGCATCCGACAGCTTCGGTGGCCGACCAGCCCTGCGGGGCTGCCCCAGCCAGTCGTCGATCTTCACGTACAGTGCGGTGAGAAGGGTGTTGAGGTCTGTCGTCACAAACGGATCATCAACACCCTTCGCTGCGTTCGCAGCCCCGGACCGACTTAGGAATTACTCGTCTAGCCCACCCCATACCCCAACCCACCCTCCACCCTCCACCCTCCGACCCTCCGCTCTCCGGCCCTCCGCGATCTTGCACTTTGGGCCGCTGATTCGCACCCTTTGCCCCGATTACTGAAGGCTGCAAGTGCAAGATCGCGCTGTGGATGGGGTGGGGCAAGTGGGGCGGGTGGGTGAGGTGAGGTGGGGGTGGTTAGTGGGGGCGGACGGGGACGACGAGGGGGCCGTGGTCGCCGGGGATGACCCGGACCCGGGCGCGGTAGTGGGTGGCGAGCAGGTCCTCGGTGAGCACCTCGGCCGGCGGGCCGTCGGCGACGACCCGGCCGTCGGCGAGCAGCACCAGGCGGTCGGCGTACTCGCCGGCGATGGAGAGGTCGTGCATGGTGGCGAGCACGGTCAGGCCGTGCTCGCGGCGCAGCTGGTCGACCAGTTCCAGCACCTCCTGCTGGTGGCCGATGTCCAGGGCGCTGGTCGGCTCGTCCAGCAGCAGCAGGGTGGCGCCCTGGGCGAGCGCCCGGGCCAGGAAGACCCGCTGCCGCTCCCCGCCGGAGAGGGTGGCCAACTCCCGGCCGTGGAAGGCGGACAGGTCCAGCCGGTCCAGCACCTCGTGCACGACGGCCAGGTCGGCGGCCGACTCCCGGCCCAGCGGCGGGATGTACGGGGTACGGCCGAGCAGCACGTAGTCGAGGACCGACATGCCGGCCGGCACCGCCGGGGACTGGGCGACGGTGGCCACCACCCGGGCGCGCGCGCGGGGACGCATCGACCACAGGGGCGTACCGGAGAGGGCGACGGCGGGTCCGGTGGGGAGCAGGCCGCCGACGGCGCGCAGCAGGGTCGACTTGCCGGCGCCGTTCGGGCCGATCACGGTGACCCATTCGCCGGTCGACACGGTCAGGTCGACGCCGGCCAGGATCGGTGCCCCGCCCAGCGTGACGTGCAGGTCACGGACCTCGATCGCGGGTGCCGTCACGGGGTTCGCCCCGGTCGCGACCGCCGGGCGTGCGGGCCCGGGCACACCGCGCGCGCTCACGTCAGCACCCGGCGGGCCGTACGCAGCACCAGGACGAAGAACGGGCCGCCGAGCAGCGCGGTGACCACGCCGATCGGGATCTCGGCCGGGGCGGCGGCGGTCCGGGCGACCACGTCGGTCAGCGCCAGGAACGCGCCGCCGAAGAGCATCGACAGCGGCAGGATGACCCGGTAGCTCGATCCGGCGAGCAGCCGCACGGTGTGCGGCACGATGATCCCGACGAAACCGATCAGCCCGGAGGCGGAGACCGCCGCGGCGGTGCCGAGCGAGGCGGCGGCGATCAGCAGGTAGCGGGAGCGCTGCGGGTGCAGGCCGAGGCTGGCCGCCTCGTCGTCGCCGAGGGCGAGCACGTCCAGCTCCCGGCGGTGCAGCAGCACCACCACCGCGGTGAGCACGAAGTACGGCAGCACCAGCAACACGTCGTGCCAGCCGGCGGTGGCGAGCCGGCCGAGCAGCCAGGCGTACACCTGCTGGATGCTGTCGGAGTGCCGTTGCAGCAGGTAGGTCTGCCCGGCGGAGAGGAACGCCGAGACGGCCACCCCGGCCAGGATCAGCGTCGCCGGGGAGCGGCTGCGCCCGCCGGCCGCCCCGAGCAGGTACGTCATGGCGACCGCGCCGAGCGAGCCGACGAACGCGGCCAGCGGCACGGTCAACGGCAGCCCGACCAGCGGATCCATCGCCCCGCCGAGGGCGATCACCGCAGTGACCGCCAGCCCCGCCCCGGCCGCCACGCCCAGCAGGTACGGGTCGGCCAGCGGGTTGCGGAACACCCCCTGGTACGCCCCACCGGCGAGGGCGAGCAGGCCACCGACCAGCAGGCCGAGCACCACCCGGGGCAGCCGGAGCTGGGTGACGATGGCGGCCTCGCCGGCGGTCAGCCCGCTGTCGAGCTGCACGCCGGGGAGCAGGTTCAGCAGCTCGACGGCGACGCTGCCGGGCGGCAGGCTGACCGGGCCGAGGGACACCCCGGCGACCAGGGCGACCAGCACCGCCAGCACCCCGGCGGCGAGCCACCGCTTGCGCAGTCCGGCCGGCCGGCCCGTACCAGCGGCGACCGGCCGGGGGCCGGACCGGGCCGACGACCGGCGACCCGCCGTGGCGGCGGACCCGGCGTCGACTTCCGGGCCGCCGGGCGCGTCATGAGCCGGGCCGGATCCGGGCCCCTCGGCAGCCGCGCCAGGCCCGGACAGGTCGGGAGCCAGGACGGATGCGGGCACCCCGGTCGGCCGGGACGCCCGAGGCGTGCCGGCCGACCCGGGTTCCGTGGGTCGCACCCTCACGGACGGCGGAGGGTCACGCGGGCACCTTGGCGACCGCGTCGACGATGGTGCGGAGCTGGTCGACCACGCGCGGGCCCCAGCGCGACGCGATGTCGTCGTCGAGGGCGACCACCTGGTTGTTCTTCACCGCGGTGACGTCGGCCCAGCCGGCGCGCGCCCTGACCGTCTCGGGGCTCTGCCGGCAGCACTTGGTGTCGGCGAGGAAGACGAAGTCGGGGTTCGCCTTGACGATGACCTCCTGGCTCAGCTGCGGGTAGCCGCCCGCCTTGCCGTCGGCGTCGGAGGCGTCGGCGATGTTCTCCAGGCCGGCCAGCGCGTAGATCGAGCCGATGAAGGTCCTGCTGGTCGCGGTGTACAGCTCCGGGCCCAGCTCGTGGTAGTAGGTCAGCTTCTTCGACCGCTGCGGCAGGTCCTTGACCAGCTTGGCGATGTCGTCCTTCATCCGCTGGGTGACGTCGGCCGCCTCGGTCGGGTGGCCGGTCAGCGCGCCCAGGTCGGTGATCTGCCGGTAGGAGTCCTCCAGCGTGGCCGCGGCCGGGGTGAGCAGCACCGGGATCTTCAGCGTGGTGAGCTGGTCGACGATCTTGTTGGTGTCGTTGGAGAGCACCACCAGGTCGGGGGTCTTCGCGGCGATCGCCTCGGCGTTCGGCTGGAAGCCGGAGAGGTCGCTCTTCGGGGCGTCCGGCGGGTAGTTCGACTGGTCGTCGACGGCGGTGACCTGCTTGCCGGCACCGATGGCGAAGAGCATCTCGGTCGCGGTCGGCGAAAGCGAGACGATCTTCTCCGGACGCTTCTCCAGCGTCAGCTTGCCGACGGTGACGGGGAAGGTGGCGGCCGCGGAGCTGCTGCCGGCGGCGGGGGTGTCGGTCGAGGTCTTCTCGGCGCAGGCGCCGAGGGTCAACGCGGCCACCGCGAGGGTGGCGGCGAGCAGCCTGGGGGTACGGCGGGTCATGGTCCTCCTGTCGGTCGAGGAGTGTGGTGCTTCGCCGACAGGGACCGCGTGCGGGCCCGTCCGCGAGGCGCCCTTCCTCGAGAGCGCGTGTCGCGACCAGTCCGCAGGCGACCTGGCTCGTCCCCGCCGGGGCGGGGCATCACAGTTGCGGGACAGCGCCGGTTTCGCACCGGCTTCGCTGCGGGCTGATCGGTGTCACGGTAGCGCACGACCAGCGGAGATCGTCCGGACGGGAGGGTGGTGGGGCCCCGTCGAGGCTCGGGACGGGGCCCCACCCTCGGTTCACGAACTGGTGATGGTGACGTTGTCCACAGCTGCCTCGACCAGGCTGGCCCCGGAGGCGTCCGCCGCCTCGACCAGGATCCGCACCGACTGCCCGGCGTACGGGGTCAGGTCGAGGTTCGACACCGCCCAGGCGGCGTCCCGGTCGGTGGCGGCCCCGGCCTGGTTGAGCAGGGTGGTGGTGCCGCCGTTGTGGACCACGCTGACCCGGAAGTAGTCGGCCGACGACGAGTTCGACCCGTGCGCCAGGTACCAGGCCAGCGAGAGGGTGAGCGTCCCGGTCGAGGGCAGGGTCACCGCCGGGGACCGGGCGCTGGTCGCCCCACCGTCGATGTCGTACGAACCCGCCCCGGTGCCGGCGAGCCGGCCGGTCACCAGGTCGTTGCTGCCCGCGTACGGGGTGAGCTGCTTGGCGCCGGAGGAGTTGGTCGCCTGGGCGGCGCCCCGCTCCCACGCCCCAGTGGTGGCGGTGTCCGTCCCGGTCGGGTTGGTGGTCCAGCCGGTCGCCGTCTCGAAGGTGTCCGACCAGACCGTGGTGCCGCCGCCACCGCCGCCGCAGTACTGGGACTGCTTGCCGATCACCCGGTACGGGCAGTCGGCGTACTCGGACAGCAGCAGGACCGCCTCCTTGTTGCGCGAGGTCTCCCGCGAGATGACCTCGTCGGGCGGGTAGAAGCCGCCGCCGAAGGACGAGCCGGGGTACATCTCGAAGGTGTACGCCCAGATGCCGTGCGCCCCCCACATCCAGTCGATGCTGTCACCGTCGGTGATGTAGAGGTCGCTGGACTGCTGCGGGGTGTAGCCGTTGGTGTTCGCCATCTGCTGGCCCAGCGTGGCGAAGGTGTTGTACTGGTCGGCGCTCATCCCGGTGGTGGTGTTGCTGTAGGTGTAGCCGAACGGCCAGAGCACCAACTCCGAGTAGGTGTGGAAGTCGATGTTGGCCTTGATCTGCTGCGTCCCGCCGACGACCCGGCTGTTGACGAAGTTGCGCAGCGCCTGGGTCTCCGGTGCGGAGAACGCGGACGGGCCGCGGTAGGTGTCCGACGAGGTGGAGCCGGACGAGCCGCCGCAGCAGCCCCACTGGTACGACCAGTTCCGGTTCAGGTCGGTGCCGACGTACGACGAACCGCTGTTGGGCTGCCGGTTCTTCCGCCAGGACCGGTACGAGCCGGTGGCGATGTCGTACTCGCTGCCGTCCGGGTTGACCGTCGGCACGATCCAGATCTCCCGGGAGTTGACGGCGTTGGTGACCCGGGAGTCGGTGCCGTAGCTGTCGGTGAAGAGGTTGAGCAGGTAGACCGCCATCTCGACGGTCAGGTGCTCACGGGCGTGCTGCTGGGAGTTGATCAGAATCTCCGGCTCGTTCTCGTCGGTGCCGACGTTGTCGGAGATCTTGACCGCCATCAGGTCGCGGCCCTCGTACGAGGTGCCGATGCTGATCTTCCGGGCGATCGACGGGTGGTCGGCGACCACCTTGTTCACCACGGCGGTCAGCTCGGCGTAGTTGTGGTAGCTGGAGTCGGCGGGCGGGAAGTCGAGGGTGCCGACGTCGCCGTGGTCGTGCGGGTCGGCGGTCGGCGCGGCCTCCTTCTCGAGCCGGAAGCCGAGCCGGGTGATCGCCGCCGCCTCGGCCCGGGTGGCCGAGACGTGCAGCCTGCCGTGCTCGACGTAGTCGATGGCGGCGCCGGTGCGGGCGACGGCGTCGCGGTCGGCGAGGGTACGCGGCCCGAACACCTGGTAGCCGACGGCGGCGGGTTCCGGGTCGGGGGCCGGTCGCGCGGCGACCGGTCCGGTGGTGACGGTGACGAGGCCGAACCCGACGGCGACGGCCAACGCCAGTCGGCGGCGGAGTGGGGACGTGCGGAGGGCCATGAACAACCTCCTCGGGGTACGGGGAGATCCCGTTGTCCGCACACTTCACCAGGACTCACATGGTCATATCAACATCCATCATTGCCGTGATCCATCTCAGCCTGATCCTCCTTCTGGCAATTATTTTCCATCCCTCAACATCTGGCGGAACTTCCCTCCAGGCGGGACAGTGAACGGCAACGATTCCTCACCTCGCGGAGTTGCCATGGCCAGCACATCCCTGCGGACCGTCGCCCTGCTGGGCGTCGCCGCGCTCACCCTGCTCGGCACCGCCGTGCCCGTACAGGCCGACAACGGCCTGCCGGTGGTGGCGCACGACGAGCAGATCACCTTCCAGGAGTGGTCCCGCCACCCCGACTGGCGTGGCGGCAGCCACCAGGGCACCCACGCCGTCCCCGGCCACCGCGCCGGCATCACCATCGGCCGTCCCGCCGGGACCACCGACTTCACCGACGAGCACACCGGCGTCACCCGGACCTGGGAGTACGCCACCTGGACCTCCCCGGTCACCCGGATCGGCTTCGACGCCACCGAACTGGTCGCCTCCTGGAACGCCGACACCCCGGCCGGCACCTGGCTCCAGGTCGAACTCCAGGGCGCCTACAACACGGGGACCCACACCCCCTGGTACGTGCTGGGACGCTGGGCCTCCGGCGACCAGGACGTCAAGCGGGCCACCCTCGACGGGCAGGGGGACCCCTGGTCCAGCGTCTGGACCGACACCTTCGCCATCGACGACGCGGCGGCCGGGGTGCTGCTGCGGTCGTACCAGCTCCGGCTGACCCTCTACCGCGCGCCCGGGCAGACGGCCTCGCCCCGGGTCCGGATGCTCGGCGCGATGAGTTCGAACGTGCCCGACCGGTTCACCGTCACCCCCAGCCGGGGCGGGATCGCCTGGGGGACCGAACTGGCCGTGCCGGCCCGCTCCCAGATGATCCACCGGGGCAACTACCCCGAGTGGGGCGGCGGCGGCCAGGTCTGGTGCAGCCCGACCTCCACCACGATGGTGCTGGAGTACCACGGCCGGGGCCCGTCGGCCGAGGACCTGTCCTGGGTGACCCCCGGATACACCGATCCGCAGGTCGCCCACGCGGCCCGGATGACCTGGGACCACGAGTACGAAGGCGCCGGCAACTGGCCGTTCAACACCGCGTACGCCGCCAGCTTCCCCGGCATCGACGCGCGGGTCACCCGGCTGCACTCCCTCGACGAGGTGGAGCGCTTCATCGCCGCCGGGATCCCGGTCGTCACCTCGCAGTCGTTCCTCGCCGACGAACTGGACGGCTCGAACTACGGCACTGCCGGACACCTGTTCGTGGTCGTCGGCTTCACCGCCGACGGAGACGTGATCGTCAACGACCCCGCCTCGTCGTCGAACGCCGAGGTGCGCAACGTCTACCAGCGCGAGCAGTTCGAGCAGGTCTGGCTGCGCACCAAGCGGTACCGGGCCAACGGCACGGTGGCCGGCGGCTCCGGCGGCATCGCGTACCTGATCAAGCCGGCCGACCAGCCGTGGCCGGTGGTCCCGGGCTCCACCAACTGGTAACCGGCTGCACGGCAGCGGTCACGGGGTCGTCGCCGGGCGACGACCCCGTGGTCACGGCCGGTCGGTCGACGGCCGGTCGGTCGACGGCCGGTCGGTCGACGGCCGGTCGGTCGACGGCTGGTCGGTCGACGGCTGGTCGTCGCCGGCCAGGGCGGAGCGGAGCCGCTCCTTCTCCGCCCGACGGCGCTCCGCGGCCGCCGCCATCTCCTCGGCCATCTCGTCCCGCCAGCCGCGCAGCAGGAAGAACGAGGCCGCCGCGGAGAACGCCAGCGCCAGCATCAACTTCAGGAAGATGTTCAACTCGACCGGCAGGAGGGCCAGGAGGACGACGACGAACAGCCCGATCCGGCCCAGCGTGTACTTTGCCGCCGCGCTCACGTTCCCACTCCGTTCTTCGCGCACCGGGTGACCCCGGGCGGTTGGTTCAGCCCGTCCGCCGGGCCAGCCAGTGCACGCCCTGGAACCAGAGCACCGCATACAGCAGGGTGAAGACGACCGCCGCCAGGCCGCCGGTGGCCAGCGGCGCCAGGCCGCCGACCAGGCCGGCCACCAGCAGGCCACCGACCACCGCGACCACACCGGCGACCAGCGCCGCCACCACCCGGGCCGCGCCGAACTCCCAGGCGCGGAAGTCGTCCCAGAACAGCCAGGCGGGCAGGATGACGGCCAGCCAGCCGTTGGTACGGCCGAACTCCCCGGCGCCGAGCGTGGCGAAGCCCCAGTCGAAGAGCACCAGCGCCAGCATCCCGATCACCCAGCCGGCGAGGCTCACCCCGAGCAGGTCGCCCAGGGTGAGGATGCGGCCGTCGTCGTCCCGCCGGGGGAAACCGGCCCGCTGCTCGGTCATCGTGCCTGTCCGGTCATGGTCCTGTGAGGATACGGCCGGGCTCAGGCCCAGACCTGCTGCGGCTCGGAACGGCGCTCGGCCAGCGACGGAGCAGGGTCGTACTCCTTGACGACCTCGTAGCGGGTGTTGCGCTCGACCGGGCGGAAACCGGCGTCCCAGATCAGGTGCAGCAGGTCGTCCCGGTGCATCGTGTTCGGGGTGCCGTACGAGTCGGCGTCGTGGGTGATCTTGTATTCCACGACCGAGCCGTCCAGGTCGTCCACGCCGAAGTTCAACGAGAGCTGGGCCACCGAGAGCCCGTGCATCACCCAGAAGCACTTCACGTGCGGGACGTTGTCGAAGAGCAGCCGGGAGACCGCGAAGGTCTTCAGCGACTCCGCCGGCGAGGCCATCGTGGTCCGCGCCTGGATCCGGTTACGGATCTTGCCGTCCGCCGAGTCCACGAAGTCGTGCTGGTAACGCAGCGGGATGAAGACCACGAAGCCGCCGGTCTCGTCCTGGAGCTCCCGCAGCCGCAGCACGTGGTCGACCCGGTGCCGGGGCTCCTCGATGTGGCCGTACAGCATGGTCGACGGCGTCTTCATGCCCTTGGCGTGCGCCAGCCGGTGGATCCGCGACCAGTCCTCCCAGTGGCAGGCGTGGTCGACGATGTGCTGCCGGACCTCCCAGTCGAAGATCTCCGCGCCGCCGCCGGTCAGCGACTCCAGGCCGGCGTCCATCAGCTCGTCGAGGATCTCGTCCGCGCTCAGCCCGCTGATCTTCTCGAACCACTGCACCTCGGTCGCGGTGAACGCCTTGAGCTTGACCTTCGGCAGCGCCGCCTTCAGCTCGCTGAGCACCTTGGGGTAGTAGCGCCAGGGCAGCGTCGGGTGCAGGCCGTTGACGATGTGCAGCTCGGTGAGCTGCTCGTCCTCCATCTCCTTGGCCTTGCGGACCGCCTCGTCGATGCGCATCGTGTACGCGTCCTTCTCGCCCGGCTTGCGCTGGAACGAGCAGTACGCGCACGAGGCGGAGCAGACGTTGGTCAGGTTCAGGTGCCGGTTGACGTTGAACATCACCCGGTCGCCGTTCAGCTCGGTGCGGCGGTGGTGCGCCAGCCGCCCCAGCCAGGCCAGGTCGTCGCTGTCGTAGAGGGCGATCCCGTCGGAACGGGTCAGCCGCTCCCCGGCGTACACCTTCGCTTCCAGCTCGCGCTTGAGTCCGGCGTCCATCGAAAGCCACGTCCCTTCCACCCTGCGGTCCCGGTCGAGCCTACGTCGGCCCGGCGACGGCCCGGCAGGACGGGCACCGGCAGCGACGTACTTCACCGCGCTCCCAGCCTTCCGTGACCCGCCAACACATCGACATCGTTGCCGGCGTGCGGTAAGACAGGGTGGGACGGAACACACCCTGGTACCGTCCCGTTCCGCCGCGCCCACCGTGCGCGGCACGACACGCCGGACGGGGAGCGGAATGGTCGACAGCGGGTACGGGCGACAGCAGCGACGACGCGGGATCCCGGTGATCTCGCCGGTGCTGCGTCCCCGGCTCTGGTCCGCCCTGCTCGGCGCCGTCGCCGCGATGGCCCTCGCCACCCCGGCGTACGCCGACCCGCCGCTGCCGAACACCGTGCCGGACACCGGCTCGCGCCCGGTCGTCTCCGGCGGCCTCCAGCTGCCCGACGGGATCCCCGGCCAGCCCGGCACCGGCCTGCCCGGCGCCGGGGCCGGCCTGCCCGGCGGCACGCCGACCACGCTGCCGGTCGGCGGCGTCCCGGCGAGCCCGCTGCTGGCCCAGATCAGCGCCCTGGAGGTGCAGCTCGGCCAGCTCGGCGACCAGCTGCTCGGGCTCCGGCAGCAGCGCACCGACGCGCAGACACAGCTCACCGCCGCCGAGCGGGAGCTGGGGCTGACCCGGGACGCCCTGGCCCGGGCCCAGGAGCGCGCCGACGCCGTGGCGGCGGACGCCTTCAAGGCCGCCGCCGCGCTGCCCCCCGGTGAACTCGCCGAGGACCTGCACGGGCTCAGCGTGCTCCAGCGGATCTCACGGGGCGAGCAGGCCGACGGGGCGACCACCGCCGCCACCGG
Organism: Micromonospora halophytica; assembly: GCF_900090245.1. Classification (GTDB taxonomy): domain Bacteria; phylum Actinomycetota; class Actinomycetes; order Mycobacteriales; family Micromonosporaceae; genus Micromonospora; species Micromonospora halophytica. Next base: position 29,513 of record NZ_FMDN01000033.1, on the reverse strand, counting down.
CGAGCTGTCCCGCGCCCGGACGGCGGAGCAGGTCGCCACCCAGGCCGTCACCGCCGCCCAGGACCGGGTCCGCCGGGCCGGCGAGCAGTACACCGCGGTGGAGGAGGCGCTGCGGGACAGCGAGCGCAAGCTGGTCAAGCTCCGGGCACAGAACCAGGCCCAGGTCATCGAGCTGGAGCGGCAGCAGGAGGCCGCCGAGCAGAAGCTGGGCGCCGCGTACGTCGAGGGCCAGAGCGCCACCGGTCTGATCGCCAGCCCGCAGGCCCTGGCCGCCGTCCGGTACGCGCTGGCGCAGCTCGGCGATCCGTACCTCTGGGCCGCCGAGGGGCCGGACCGGTTCGACTGCTCCGGCCTGATCTGGGCCGCGTACCGGTCGGCCGGCTACTACGACCTGCCCCGGGTCTCCCGCGACCAGTACTACGCCACCCGCTCCCGGACGGTGGACCGCAGCGCGCTCCTCCCGGGCGACCTGCTCTTCTTCGCCTCCGGCAGCAGCTGGACGACGATCCACCACATGGGGATGTACATCGGCGGCGGCAAGATGGTGCAGGCCCCGCGTACCGGCGACGTCGTCAAGATCTCCACGGTGCGCTGGTCCGGCCTGTACGCGGCCACCCGGGTCGTCGGTGCGGTGCCCGCGCCGGCCACCCCGGCACCGAAGCCGACCACGCCGGCTCCGAAGCCGACCGGCCCGGCGTCGCCCAAGCCGACCACCCCGGCCCCGCCGAAGCCCTCGCCGACCTCCACCACGGTACCGTCCCCGCGGCCGACGCGGCCGACGCCTCCACCGTCGGAGACTCCGTCGCCGACGCCGACCCCGTCGGACTCGCCGGCCCCGACCCCGTCCGACTCGACCACCGCGAGCCCGTCCGACTCCGGTACGCCGAGCCCGGTGGCGAGCAGCGCGCAGCCGAGCACCGCGCCGAGCAGCCTGGCCCCGGAGAGCAGCATCTCGGCGTCGCCCTCCGCGAGCACCGGCTCCTGACCTGCGGCGGTCACGCCGACTCCCGCCCGGTACGCACTCCGGCTGTGCCGGCGGGGTGGAATGTGGCACCGTGACATCCAGGCACATCCGGTCCGAGCCACGGACCGGGTGCGAGCGCGGCGCGGAGGGCGAGCATGGGCGAGCAAGAGGTTCCGGCGGAGACGGCCGACCGCGGATCCGGGCCCGAACCCGTCGCCGGCCGGGCCACCCTGCCGGCACCGTCCGCTGTCGACGTCCCGGTAAGCGACGGCGTGGCGTCGTCCGCCCTGACCGGTCCGACCGGGGCCACCCCGGGGCTTCCCGCCGGGGCAGCCGGCTCGCCCGCGACGGCCCGCGCCCGGGCCAGTGTCGCCACCGCCACCGCCCCGCCGGAGGGAGCGCTGCCGGTGGCCACCGCCTCCGGCACCACCTACCGGGCCGGCTCGTCCAACTCCGCTGACGACCGCTCCTCCGCACGCCCCGCGCCGGGTCCGGGCGCGGGGTCCGGCAGCGCCACGGGCAGCGCGGTGGTACCCGGGCAGCGCGGCGCGACCACGCGGGCCAGCGCCAGCGTGCCGGGCCTGAGCCGGATCTCGGCCGGAGACGCGGCCGCCGGGGCGGCCGACGCGGTCGCCCGGGCCGGGGGTGCGGCCACGGTCTACCGCTCCGCTCCGGTGAACCCGGAGCCGCCCGAGCCCGCCCAGCCCCCGGAGCCGGCCCAGCCCCCCACCCCGCCGACACCCGAGCCGGAACCCGCCCCGGCTCCGGAGCCGGCCCCCACGCCCGAGCCGGCCCCCACGCCCGTCCCGCCCGTGCCGAGCCCGCCGCCGGCGCCCGGGCCCTTCCCCGCGCCGGTGCCACCGCTGCCCGGCCCGCCGCCGGGACCGCGCCCGTCGCCCCCGCCGGGGCCGGTGCCGCCCGTCCCCGGACCTCCGGTGCCCCCGCCCGGACCGGCGGTGCCGCCGCCCCCGCCGCCACCGGGCCCGATGCCGGCGCCGCCGTTCCCGCCGCCACCGGCGATGCCCGGCGCCACCGGCCCCGACCGCGTATTCGGATCCGCCGGCGTGTTCGGCTCCGCCGGCTCGGGTGGATTCGCCGGCACGGGCAGCCCGCTCGCCCGGGCCACCGCCCAGGTCTCCGCACCGCCCGGCAGCGCCGCGCCGGTCTCCGCGCCCCCCGGCAGCGCCGCACCTAACTCCTCCCCGCCCGAGGGCTTCGCGCCGCTCCCGACCCAGCCGGTCCGGGCGTCCGCGCCCGTCTCGGCTCCGCCGGTCACGCCGCCCGCCTCCGTCCCGCCGGTCGCCCCGCCCATCGCAGCCTTCCCGGTCGCCCCGCCCGCGTCGACCCCGCCGGTCACGCCGCCCACCACGGCCTTCCCGGTCGCCCCGCCCGTTCCGGCCCCGCCGGTCGCCCCGCCCGCCTCGGCCTTCCCGGTCGCCCCGCCCGTTCCGGCCCCGCCGGTCGCCCCGCCCGCGTCGACCCCGCCGATCACGCCGCCCACCACGGCCTTCCCGGTCGCCCCGCCCAGCTCGGCTCCGCCGGCCCGCGCCGCCGCGCCGGCCCCACAGTGGGCAGCGGGAGTGGGGAGTCCCTCCCCGGGCGCACCGCCGGTCGGCGCCGTCGGCCGGCCCGGCACGCCGTACCGGGGCGGACCGGACCTGGCCAGCACCGCGTACGGCGGCACCGACGGGCCGGGCTTCGCCACCGTGTCCTTGCCGGCCAACAACCCGCTGGAGAACTCCGGGTCGCTGACCGGGCACATCCTCGCCCAGGGCTGGTCGGAGACGCCGGCGACGGAGAAGTCCCGCACCGCCCGGGTGGTGGTCGTCCTGGCCGCGTCCCTCGGTCTGCTGGTGGCGATCAGCGTGCTGGTCGTCCTGCTGGCCGGCGACGCCATGGACGGGCTGGTCGGCAACATCCTCACGAAGTGAGCGGGGGCGGGACGCCGCGCCGGGCGGGGTGAGCCCGCCCACTACCCGCTCGCGGCCGACTGGCGGTCTCCCCCGCTCGCCGTACACTGGTGGGGATCACTGACCCGGCGCGCGTGGTGCGCGCCCATGGGCGATCTTGCGGGCGATTCGGCGGCGTTGAGCCGCAGCGGGCCATCGCGAAGATGCGCCCCGCTCGAAAGGCATTTCTTGACCACCTCCGCTGACCCCGGCACCATCACGTCCGTCCTCGACCTGCCGGTCGAGTACACCGTCGACACCCCGGCCGCTCCGGCCGACGAGGCCGCCACGGCCGACGAGACCACCCCGGCCGACGATGTCGACTTCGCCGACCTGGGGCTGCCCCGCCCGCTGGTCGACGCCCTCGCCCGGCAGGGCATCACCACCCCGTTCGAGATCCAGCGGGCCACGCTGCCCGACGCCCTGGCCGGCCGGGACGTGCTCGGCCGGGGCCAGACCGGCTCCGGCAAGACCCTCGCCTTCGGCCTGCCGATCATCGCCCGGCTCGCCGACCGCAACCGGGCCCGGCCGCTGCACCCGCGGGCCCTGGTGCTGGTCCCCACCCGGGAACTCGCCATGCAGGTCAACGACGCCCTGATGCCGCTCGGCAAGGCCGTCGGGATCTTCCTCAAGACCGCCGTCGGCGGGGTGCCGTACGACCGGCAGATCGACGCGCTGCGGCGCGGGGTGGAGATCGTCGTGGCCACCCCGGGCCGGCTAGGCGACCTGATCGAACGGGGCGTCTGCGTCCTGGACGACGTCGAGGTCACCGTGCTCGACGAGGCCGACCAGATGGCCGACATGGGCTTCCTGCCCGAGGTCACCGAACTGCTGGCGAAAACGCCGGCGGACGCCCAGCGGCTGCTCTTCTCGGCCACCCTGGACGGTGACGTGGACTCGCTGGTCAAGCGGTTCATGACCGACCCGGTGACCCATTCCACCGCGCCGTCCACCGCGTCGGTGTCCACCATGGACCACCACCTCCTGCTGATCCCGCCGCACGACAAGTTCGCGGTGGCGGCCTCGATCGCGGCCCGCTCCGGCCGGACGATGCTCTTCGCGCGTACCCAGCTCGGCGTCGACCGGCTGGTGGAGCAGCTCGCCGCGGTGGGCGTCCGGGCCGGTGGGCTGCACGGCGGCAAGACCCAGCGGATGCGTACCAAGACCCTCGCCGAGTTCCGCGAGGGCCGGATGAACGTGCTGGTCGCCACCGACGTGGCGGCCCGGGGCATCCACGTCGACGGGGTCTCCCTGGTGCTGCACGTCGACCCGCCGAAGGACCCGAAGGACTACCTGCACCGTGCGGGTCGTACCGCCCGGGCCGGGGAGTCGGGCGCGGTGGCGACCCTGGTGCTGCCGAAGCAGCGCCGGACCACGCTGGCGATGATGGAGAAGGCCGGCGTCGAGCCGGAGCAGACCCGGGTCCGGGTCGGTGACCCGGCGCTGGCCGAGCTGACCGGTGCCCGCGAGCCGAGCGGCGTGCCGGTCCGGGAGGAGCCGGAGCCGCGCCGCTCCGGTGGCCGCCGCTACGGTGACCGGCCGACCGGCGAGCGCCGCTACGGCGACCGCGACGGCCGCAGCGGCTACGGCGAGCGCCGCTACGGCGACCGCCCGACCGGGGAGCGGACCTTCGCCGAGCGTGGCGACCGCGTGCGCAGCTACGGCGGCGAGCGGCGCTACGGCGACCGCCCGACCGGCGACCGGGGCGAGCGCTTCGGCGACCGGGGCGAGCAACGCTACGACAGCCGGGGCGACCGGCCGTCGGGTGGGCGCTCCTACGGCGACCGGCCGACCGGCGGGCGCTCCTACGCCGAGCGGGGCGACGCGGGCCGGCCGCAGGGCGAGCGCCGTTACGGCGACCGGCCGGCCGGCGAGCGGGGCTACGGCGACCGGCGTCACGACGGCCGGGGCGACCGGCCGACCGGTGACCGCTCCTTCGGCGACCGGGGGCAGCGCGGCTTCGGTGACCGTCCGGCCGGCGAGCGGCGCTACGGCGACCACGCCCGGGGCGAGCAGCGCTTCGGTGAGCGGCCCCAGGGTGAGCGTCGCTTCGGCGGCGAGCAGCGCGGCGCCGACCGCCGGGGCGGGTTCCGCCCGGAGGGGCGGGGCCGGGACGACCGCCCGCGTGACGACCGGCGTGGCTTCGGCGGCCGACCGCCGGCGCGTACCCACTGATCCGACCGACCACCCGGAACGCCGTCGCGGAGCCCACGCTCCCCGGCGGCGTTTCCGCATGCGCTGCCGGCGTCGATGGGTTGGCGTAACGTCCGGAGCATGCCGAGGTCACTCTTCTGGAGCCGGACGGACGGTGCCGGCGCGGAACACGCCGTCCTCGCCGACGGTCCGGGGCTCACCGTGTACGGCACGCTGCTCGCCGTCGACCCCGTCGCCTGCACCTGCCGGTACCGGCTCTCCGCCGACGCGGACGGGTCCACCTCGGCGCTGGAGGTGGAGGCCGAGGGCGCCGGCTGGTCGCGGCGGGTACGGCTGGAGCGGAGCGCGGACGGGTGGCGGGTGACCACCGGCGAGCAGGGTGACCTGGACGCGGCGTTGCGGGCCGCCGGGCGCCCGCCGGCCGGCCTGGCCGGCACGGAGGACCCGGGCCGGCTGTACGACGCGGTCGACGTCGACCTGAGCGGGTCGCCGCTGTTCAACGCCCTCCCGGTGCGCCGGCTCGGCCTGGCCGGCGCGGCGGCCGGCACCGAGCACCGGATCACCGTGGCGTGGGTGCTGGTGCCGAGCCTGGAGGTGATCGCCGCCGAGCAGGTCTACACCGCGCTCGGGCCGGGCCGGGTGGGCTTCGCCAGCGACACCTTCCGGGCGGAGCTGACGGTGGACGACGACGGCTTCGTGACGCGCTATCCGGGCCTGGTCGAGCGGCCCGACGCCGGTTGAGTCGCACCGTGCCAGTCCGGTCGGCGCAGCGCGGCGACGTGTGCCTGCCGATCGCGGTGATGGCCGCCCTCGACGGTGCGGACCGGGTAGCCCGGCGCGGTGCCGGCGCCGTTCAGGCCGGCCAGGCCCCGGTGCGCAGGAAGCGGTCGACGGTGGCCAGGTGCGGGGCGAGGTCGAGCCCCTGCCCGGCCACCCAACCGTCGTCGTAGTACGTGTGGGCGTAGCGGTCACCCGCGTCGCAGATCAGGGTGACCACCGAACCGGTCCGCCCGGTGGCCAGCATCTCGGCGATCAGGCCGAACGCGCCCCACAGGTTGGTGCCGGTGGAGCCGCCGACCCGACGGCCGAGGACGGCCGAGCCGGCCCGCATGGCGGCCAGCGAGGCGGCGTCGGGCACGGCGGTCATCCGGTCCACCACGGAGGGCAGGAAGGACGGCTCGACGGTGGGCCGGCCGATGCCCTCGATCCGGGAACCCCGACCGGTGCGCACCGACCAGTCGGCGGCCTGCCAGGCGGGGTAGAACGCCGAATTCTCCGGGTCGACCACGCAGAGCTTGGTGGGCAGCCGGCGGTAGCGGGCGTACCGGCCGATGGTGGCGCTGGTACCGCCGGTGCCGGCACCCACCACGATCCAGGCCGGGATCGGATGCCGTTCGAGGGAGAGCTGCGCGTAGATCGACTCGGCGATGTTGTTGTTGCCCCGCCAGTCGGTGGCCCGTTCGGCGTAGGTGAACTGGTCCATGAAGTGCCCGCCGCTGTCCTCGGCGAGCCAGCGCGCCTCGATCACCACCTTGGCCGGATCCTCGACCAGGTGGCAGCGCCCGCCCTGGAACTCGATCTGGGCGATCTTCTCCGGCGAGGTCGTCGCCGGCATCACGGCGACGAACGGCAGCCCGAGCATCCGGGCGAAGTACGCCTCGGAGACGGCCGTCGAGCCCGAGGACGCCTCGATGATCGTGGTCTCCGGGCCGATCCGGCCGTTGCAGAGCCCGTAGAGGAAGAGCGATCGGGCCAGCCGGTGCTTCAGCGAGCCGGTCGGGTGCACCGACTCGTCCTTGAGGTAGAGGTCCACACCCCATTCCCGGGGCAGCGGGAACGGCAGCAGGTGGGTGTCGGCGGAACGGTTCGCGTCCGCCTCGACCGCGGCGATCGCCTCGGTCACCCACGTCCGGCTGGCCGCGTCACACCGGTCGAGATGAGTCACGCCGGCAACGTTACAAGCGACGTCCGCCCGGGTCCGGCCCGGCCCGGCGCCGCTGCCGGCGCTGCCCTGCCTGGCCGGCGGCCCGGATCAGCGGGGTCAGTGCGAGCGCCAGCCGGGGAAAGGCGTCCAGCAGCCGTACCTGCGCGCCACGCCAGCGCGGCACGCTGACCACCGGGCGGGGGCGGCGGGCCAGCCGGGCGGCCCGCGCGGCCACCCGCTCCGGCGTGAGCAGCGTCCCGGTGAAGGAGGCCAGGGCTCCGGGGTCGTCCAGCCGGTCGTGCAGCATCGGCGTCCAGATCCCGTCCGGGCACAGGCACGAGACGTGTACGCCCCTGAGCCCGGCCATCCGCAGGTCGGCGAGGGTGCCGAGGCTGAACGCCAGCAGCGCGTGCTTGCTGGCCGCGTAGACGGTCTCGCCGGGCGCGGCGATCAGCCCGGCGAGCGAGACGACGTTCAGCACGTGCCCGCGCCCCTGGGCCCGCATCAGGTCGAGGGCGGCGAGGGTGCCGTTCATCGCCCCGAGGGTGTTCACCTCGACCAGCCGGCGTCGGGTGGCCGCGTCGTGAGTCCAGGACGCGCCGGTCTCCAGGACGCCGGCGTTGTTGACCCAGAGGTCGAGCCCGCCCCGCCCGGCCGCCTCGGCGGCGACCTCGGCACAGGCGGCGGTGTCCCGTACGTCGAGGGCGCGGGACCAGCCGCCGAGCGGCCGGGCGGCGGTGGCGACCGTGTCCGCGTCCAGGTCGGTGAGGAGGACCGTCTACCCGTCGGCGTGCAGGGCGGTGGCGATGGCCCGACCGAGCCCGCCCGCCGCCCCGGTCACCACGGCGGTTCCCCGCGCAGGGCTCGTCATCGCCGCAAACTAGCCCCCGTACCCGGCGTCGCGCCAGACCCTGGGCAGCGGCGTGCGGGGGTGCGCGGCGGGTCAGGAGGTGACGGGCTCGATCGGCTGGGGGCGGTTCTCCCACTTCGTCGACAGCGCGATGCCGGTGCGGGTGGAGGCCACGCCGGGCGTGCGGTTGAGCCGTACGATCAGCTGCTCCAGCTCGGCGATGGTGCCGACCCGCGCCTTGAGCAGGAACGACTCGACCCCGGCCATGAAGTAGCAGGATTCGATCTCCGGCATCTGCCGGAACGCCTCCAGCACGTCGTCGGTGTCGGCGTCGGAGTCCTCGACGATGCCGATCAGCGCGGTCACCCCGAGCCCGATCGACTCCGGCTCGACCTCCGCCCGGTACGCGCGGATGACCCCGCCGGATTCCAGTTTGCCGACCCGTTCGTGCACGGCCGGGGCGGAGAGTCCGACCTGTCGTGCCAGTTCGGCGTACGACAGGCGGGCGTTGCCGCGCAGCAGTTCGACGAGGCTCCGGTCGATGGCGTCCACGGAGTGTGACCTTAGCTGCCCGGGCGTAACGTCCGACGTCCGGACTCCGTTGGACATGACAGCCCGTCACAGTTCGCAGACCATCGGTCAAGGGAGTCCGGCACCGGTACCATTTACTAACTTCCCACTCAGTGCGTTTTTCGCGTTTGGCGGACACGCCAGGTCGCCGGTGCTGTAATTGCCATACGTCCCTCATGACGGCTCTGGGCTCGCACCGGCCGGGGGCAGTGTGTTCAGCCGGGGGCTTCGTCGACGCGAGGAGGGGGCTGTGGACACTGGAGATCGCCTGCTGACACCGGGTGAGGTCGCCGCGCTTTTTCGGGTGGACCCGAAGACTGTGACGCGTTGGGCAGCGGCCGGCCGGATAGGCAGCATCCGGACTCCAGGCGGGCATCGCCGGTTTCGGGAATCCGAGGTGCGGGCCCTGCTGGAAGGGGAGGGCATGTTGGACGAGGCGGAGGAGATGGGCAGGCCGCGCAATGTCGGCCCCGCCGCCTCGACCGGGCCGGGCCCGGCCAACGCCGGGATGTACTGAAGGGGTGCGACACGGGTACGCGGGCCGGCCTGGGAGGTCCGGTCCGCGTCCGTCGGGGCCCGCCGGCCCTCCTCGCGGGGACGCACGGCGGGCGACGGTCAGGAGCGGTCCGCGTTGAGCTGCCCCGACCAGCGGTGGAAGAGCGTGTGGGGCACCCCGAGCGCGTCGAGCACCTTGCCGGCCACGAAGTCGACCAGTTGCTGCGCGGTGGCGGAGGCCCCGGCGCCGTAGAAGCCGGGGCTGGCCGGGAGGACCACCGCGCCGGCGTCGTGCAGCGCGATCAGGTGCTCCAGGTGGCTACGGGTGACCGGCGTCTCCCGGGGCACCAGCACCACCGGCCGGCGTTCCTTCAGGTTGACCTCGGCGGCGCGCTGCAGCAGGTCCTTGGAGAGCCCGATCGCGATGCCGGCGCAGGCCGCCGTGCTCGCCGGCACCACCGCCATCCCGCGTACCCGGTACGAGCCGCTGCTCGGCCCTGCCGCGATGTCGCCGGCCGGCCAGTGCCGCACGTCCGCACCGGTCAGGTCGCGGCCCAGCCAGGCGGCCAGGTCCTCGGCCCAGTGCCCGTCCCGGAACGGCCGGCCGGTCTCGTCGAGCACGGTCAGCCGGGCGGCCCGGGAGACGATCAGGTCCACCGGCTCACCGGCGTCGAGCAGCCCGTTGACGACGGCCGCCGCGTACGGGGTGCCGGACGCGCCGGAGACCCCGACCACCCAAGGTTCACGCATACCGTCCAGCCTGCCTGGTCACCGTGGCGGGTCGACTGCCACCCCCCGGGGTGAATGAAGGGCACCCCGGTGGGCGTGGCGGCGGGAGTCTCGCCGGACTGGCATGCTGCCGTCGGCGATCCACGCCGTACGGGAGGAATCGGGGCATGCTCGAAGAGGTCCTCTGGTCGCTCCGGTCGGCGTGCCCGATTGCGCCCCGGCTCTCGCCGTACGCGGACCCGGTGCAGGAGTGGGTGTTGGACCGGCTGGCCCGGCTGGGGCTGCCGCTGGACGGGGCCACCCGCCGTCGGCTGGAGCGGGCCGGCTTCGCCCGGTACGCGGGCCGCCTCTACCCCGACGCCGGCGAGCCGGACCTGCGTACCCTGGCCACCCTCTTCACCTGGTTCTTCCTGGTCGACGACGCCTGTGACGGACCGGACCGGCTCGCCCCGGAGCAGATCCGGGCGCTGCGGGCCGGGGCGCTGACCCTGCTCCGGGAGGGGCCGCGGTGGCGGCATCCCGGGTTCGGCGGGCCGCTGCGCCGCCTGCTGGTCGAGGCGTGGCGGGAACCGCGTCGCCGGATGCCGGCCCGCTGGCGGTCACGCTTCGCTGACGCGGTCGCCCACCACCTGGACGGGACGTGGCGGGAGGCGGTCGCCAAGGAGGCGGGGCGACCGCCGTCGGTGAGCGAGTACGTGGAACTGCGCCGGGCGACCTCGGCGGCGTACGTCTCGTACCCGCTGGTGGAGTTCGCGACCGGCCGGACGGTGCCGGACGCGGTCTACCACCACCCGTTGCTGCGCCGGATCGGTGAGCTCGGCAACGACCTGCTCTCCTGGTACAACGACCTCGCCTCGCTGGACCGGGACGTCGCCACCTCCGGGGGGCACAACCTGGTGCTGGCGGTGGCCGCCGAGCGGGGTGTGCCGCAGGAGACCGCCGTGGGCCTGGTGGCCGACCGGTGGCGGGACGCGATGGCACGTTTCGTCGTGCTGCGCGCCTCGGTCCCGTCGTTCGGGCCGACCTGGGACGCGGCGGTGACCGCCCACCTCGACGGGGTCGCCAACGCGGTACGCGGCACCGTCGACTGGACCCTGGAGAGCGCCCGCTACCCCGTCCCCGACACCCCCTGACGGTCCCCGGCGCCCGTGCGGTCCCGGGTCGGCGCACGGTTGCCCACTGCCGGCCCGGAGGGATTGATCAACTCCGTTGCGCCGAGGTTGCGGCATCCGCCAATCCTGGAGACCGCCACTTCGGCGACATGGAGTCAATCAAGCCGGCCCCGCCGGGCCGGTGACAGGCTGGGGCCGGGCAGGACCGGGGCGCCGGCCAGCCGCGTCAGGGGCGCAGATCGAGGCGGACGACCAGGTCGAGCAGGGCGAAGACGAACAGCGCGATGCCGACGAAGCCGTTGGCGGTGAAGAACGCCCGGTTGACCTTGCTCAGATCGGTCGGGGTGACCACCACGTGCTGGTAGCCGAAGGCGACGGCGGTCAGCGTCAGGCCGATCCACCAGGGCCAGCCGAAGCCGATCAGCGCACCGAACCAGAGGAAGAGCGCGAAGGTCACCACGTGCGCGACGGTCGAGGCGTGCAGCGCGAAGCGCTTGCCGTACCGGGCCGGGACGCTGTGCACGCCGATCTCCCGGTCGACCTCGGCGTCCTGGCAGGCGTAGATCAGGTCGAAGCCGCCGATCCAGAGGCCGACGGCCGCGCCGAGCAGCCAGGCCGGCCAGGAGCCGTCGAGGGTGCCGGTGGCCGCGAGCCAGGCGCCGACCGGCCCGACCGCCTGGGCGACGGCGAGGATGGCGTGCGGCCAGTTGGTGAACCGCTTGCCGTACGGGTAGACGACCAGCGGCACCACGGCGAGCGGCGCCAACGCCAGGCAGAGCGGGTTGAGCAGGGCAGCGGCGGCCAGGAAGACCGCCAGGGCGACGGCCGCGCCGGTCCAGGCCGTCCGCACGCTCACCGCCCCGGTGACCAGTTCCCGGTTGGCGGTACGCGGGTTCCGCGCGTCGATCCGCCGGTCGAGGATCCGGTTGGCGGCCATGGCGAACGTCCGCGCCCCCACCATCGCCACCGTGATCAGCAGCAGGTCCACCCACCGCACCCGCCCGCCGTCCACCTGCATCGCGACCAACGCCGACAGGTACGCGAACGGCAAAGCGAACACCGAGTGCTCGATCGCGACAAGCCTGAGGAAGGACTTGACCCTCCCCCGCGATCTTGCACTTTCGGCCCCGACAGAAGCGGAGGAAGCGGACGGATCGGAGGCCGGAACTGCAAGATCGCGAGGATTGGTGGCGCCGGGCATCAGAGTCCGTACTCCTTCCAGCGCTTGTCGACCAGGGAGACGACCTCGGGGGACATGTGCATCTCCTCCGGCCAGCCGCGGGTGTAGCCCTCGGTGGGGAGCTTGCGGGTGGCGTCGACGCCCGCCTTGCCGCCCCAGAACTGCTGGTAGGAGGAGTGGTCGAGGTGGTCCACCGGGCCCTCGGTGAGCAGCAGGTCGCGGGCGTAGTCGACGTTGCCGAAGGCGCGGAAGGCGACCTCGTTGTAGTCGTGCACGTCGCAGTCCTCGTCGACGATCACGATCAGCTTGGTCAGCGACATCAGGTGCGCGCCCCAGATCGCGTTCATGACCTTCTGCGCGTGCTTCGGATAGCGCTTGCGGATCGACACGATCGCACAGTTGTGGAAGACACCGGCGGCCGGCAGATCGTAGTCGACGATGTCCGGGATCATCAGCTTGAGCAGCGGCTGGAAGATCCGCTCGGTGGCCTTGCCCAGGCCGTGGTCCTCCTGCGGCGGCTTGGAGGTGACGATCGAGTGGTAGACCGGGTTGCGCTGGGTGGTCATCGTCTCGACGTGCAGCACGGGGAACGGCTCGACCGGGGTGTAGAAGCCGGTGTGGTCGCCGAACGGCCCCTCGGGCAGCCGCTCGCCGGGTTCGAGGTACCCCTCCAGGACGATCTGCGCGTGCGCGGGGACCTGCAACGGCACGGTGAGGCAATCGACCATCTCGACCCGCTCCCCGCGCAGGAAGCCGGCGAACAGGTACTCGTCGATGTCACCCGGCAGCGGCGCGGAGGCGGCGTAGCTGACCACCGGGTCGCAGCCGATCGCGATGGCGACCGGGAGCCGCTGCCCGAGCCGTTCGGCGACGGCGTGGTGGGCGGTGGAGTCCTTGTGGATCTGCCAGTGCATGCCGAGGGTGTTGCGGCTGTGCTGCTGGAGGCGGTACAGCCCGAGGTTGCGCTTGCCGGTCTCCGGGTGCTTGGTGTGGGTCAGCCCGTAGTTGTGGAAGACGCCGCCGTCGCCGGGCCAGACCTGGAGGCCGGGGAGCCGGTTCAGGTCGACGTCGTCGCCGGAGTAGACCACCTCCTGGCAGGGGGCGGTCCTGACCTTGCGCGGCGGCACGGACTTGAGCTGCATGACCTTGCCCAGGCCCTCGCGGATGCCGGACCACCCGACGGGCAGCTCTGGCTTGATCAGCGCGCCGATCCGGGCGCCGATCTCGTCCAGCGACTCGACGCCGAGCGCCATCGCCATCCGCTTCTCGGTGCCGAACAGGTTGATCGCGACCGGCATCTCACCCCGGGTCGGGCGTTCGAAGAGCAGCGCCGGGCCGCCCGCGCGGACCGTCCGGGTGACCACCTCGCTGATCTCCAGCGTGGGGTCGACCGGGACGTTCACCCGCCGCAGCTCGCCCGCGCGCTCCAGCGCCGCGAGGAAGTCCTTGAGGTCGGTGTACGGGAAGCCACGAGCCGCCATGGCAGCAAGTCTCCCGTACCGCCCCCGACCGCGCCCACGTGGGCCTGCCCACGCATCCGTCGGGCAGGGGTCAGGCTGCCGGCTCCCAGGCGTACGGGCTCAGGTGCGGGTCGACGGGGGCACCGGTGAGCCGGTTGGCGAAGGTGGAGATCGTGTACGTCCCGACGCCGAGCACCACGTCGAGGGCGTGCCGCGGCCGGTAGCCGGCGTCGAGGAACGCGCGCAGCTCGTCGTCGGGCACGGCACCGGCGTGATCGAGGACGGCGAGGGTGAAGCGGCGCAGCGCCGCCAGCCGGGGGTGGGCCGGGGTCGTGCCGTCGCGCAGGGCGGTGACCAGCTCCTCATCGCTGCCGAGCCGGTGCAGCGTGGCGGTGTGCATGGCCACGCAGAGGCGGCAGCCGTGGCGGGTGGCGACGGTCAGCACGACCACCTCCCGCTCGACCGGGTCGAGGTCGGTCGCCTCGAAGGTGGCGTTGGCGGTGAGGAAGCCCTTGAGCAGCTCGGGCGACTCGGCCATCAGGGCGACCGCGCCGGGCAGGTGGCCGAGCTTGCGGCGCACCCCTTCCATGGTCGGGCGGGCGGCGGCGGGTGCGGTGTCGAGGGTGTGCACGGTGAACACGGCAGGAGCCTCTCAGGTACGATCGTCAACGTGGTTGTCGGAATCGTAAACCTGGTTGTCGAACATGGCAACAGCTGACCCCGAGCGGCCCGGCTTCCTGCTGCCCCTGTTGCTGCTGGCCGGCTTCCGTACCCTCATCGACGACCTGCACGCCGAGCTGGCCGGGCAGGGGCACCCCGACCTGCGGCCGGTGCACGGGTTCGTGCTCCAGGCCGTCGGCGTCGACGGCACGACCGCGTCCGAGCTGGGTCAGCGCCTCGGCGTCTCCAAGCAGGCCGCCGGCAAGACCGTCGACCGGCTGGTCGCCCTCGGTTACCTGGAACGTGTCGACGACCCCGCCGACGCCCGCCGCAAGCTGGTCCGGATGACGGAGAAGGGCGTCGACGGGCTACGCCGCTCGGCGGTGCTCTTCGACGCGCTGCGGAAACGCTGGGCAGCGACCCTCGGGGAGGAGCGGGTCGCCGCGATGGAGGACGACCTGCGCGCGGTCACCCCGCCGAACTTCTTCCGCCTCGACGTCCCCGGCTGGTTCGGCGGCTGACGCTCGGTCCTGCGGATGCCGGACGACGGGTGGACGGTCAGTGGCTGCGCGCCAGCTCCACGAAGGCCCGCCAGGCGGTCGGCGAGAAGGTCAACACCGCGCCGTGACGGTCCGGAGTCGCGGACGTGCACCCGGCCGGGCAGATTGTCCGCGACCTCGACGCACGCCCCGCTGTCGTTGCCGCTACGGGTGGACTTGCGTGACGGTCAACCGCTCCAGCCCGCAGTCCGGTCAGCGCTCGACGCGTACAGCACCCCGGGGTCGACGAGGACGACATCCGGTCGAGCGGAAGCATCCTCGACGAGTTCGTCGGTGAAGCCCTCAGCGCTCGCTAGAAGCAGGCGTGTTCCGGTCGCGTTGACGCCCGACCTCTGCAAGAGGAGTTCCCGTAGGCGTCCCAGTCGTTCGAGGTCCGGCAAGCCGAGGCGACGGCCCCACTTCACCTCACCGATCGCGAGCAACGGACGCGGGCCGTCTCCCATGGGAGGCTCACCGACAGCCACGAGATCAAGCTCGTGGCTGGTCCGACTCGCCGGATCGGTCAGGGTGGCCGCACCGACCTCGGCCACCGGACCCCCCAGGACATCCGGGTCGGCGAATCGAACCGCCCACTGCCGAACGATCTCCTCGAACCTGGGGCCTAGGACGGCACTCGCGTACCTGCGCTGCGACCGTCGCCAGACCTCCTGGCCGCGCCGCTGCTCCAGCGCGGTCCAGGCCGGCCTCATCACCGCCTGGTAGAAGGAGATCAACGGCTCGGTGATCCGGTAGCTGCTGCGACCGCTGCGCAGAAGATCCGGCTCACGGACCAACAGCCCGGCGTCCTCGAGCACGGTGAGCGGGTGTTGCAGGTCGGTAGCTTTCCGCCCGATGTAGCCCGCGATCCCACCCCGGCTGGCGTTCCCCTCCGCCACGGCGGCGAGCACGGAGTGGTACAGAGCCGTGTCCCGTAGGTCCGGATCCTCCGCGAGCAGGTACCGCGCCTCACGAAAAAGCGGTCGCGCCGGGTTCAACACCGCCCGTACGACCCAGGCGTCGAAGTCCGCCGGGCCGGACGGCGCGTCATCCTGCACGTATTCGCGCCGGTAGGCCGGAGTCCCACCGACAATGGAGAAGACTTTTACCGCCAGCAGGGGATCGTCGACGCCCCAGAAGGCTGCCGCGGCCCGGTAGTCCAAGGGCTGGACCGGCAACTCCAGACCGGCCCGTCCGCGCAGCGGGGCCGAGCCGGCGAGCAGGCCACCCATGAAGGACAGCGCTGAGCCGCAGAGCAGCAGGCGGGCTCGGGACGCGGTCCGCTCCGGCCGCCCCGGCGTGAGCGCGTACTGGATGATTGACGGCAGGTCCCGCGCGGCACGGACCAGGTACGGAAACTCGTCGATCACCACGGTCACCGGCCGGTCACGCCCGAGGGCGAGCAGAGCGTCCACGGCAGCGGCCCAGTCCGGGAGATGCACCGGGCCGGGGGCGCCCGTGTAATTGCCGAGCGCCTCCCCGAGCCGCCGAAGCGACTCGACGGCCGTCGCCTCCGTGGCGCCGAAGTAGAAGCCGCCTCCGGCCCTGGCGAGTTCGTAGAGAAGCAGCGTCTTGCCCTGACGGCGGCGTCCGCTCACCACGCCGAGCGTCGCCCCCGGGCGCTCGTCCGCCGCGAATCGCGCGAGCTCCGTCCACTCGACGTCGCGGTCGAAGATCCCCGCAGGCTTGGCCAATTCACGCATCCCGGCTCCGCACTTCGTATAACTACACTTCTTAGAAGTGTAGTTATACATTTTGGAGACCGGGCGCGTTGACACGTCATCCCCGCAGCGACGATGGGTGGCATGGACGACGCGTACGTGGTGGGCGACCCCGAGGGCCTCCCCGCTGTTGCCGGAGATCAGGGACGCGGTCGCGTGTGAGCTGCACGCCCGGCTCGCGCTGTGGGCCGAACGCATCGAGCTGGCCGACGTGCCGGAGGTGGCCTACCAGGTGACCCTGGGCGTCGACCGGGTGCTCACCGGCCGGTTCACTCCACCCCGGCGTACGAGTGCAGGCCGCTGAAGAAGAAGTTGACCCCGAAGAGGTTCATCAGCACCGTCAGGAAGCCGAGCACCGCGATCCAGGTCGCCACGTTGCGCTTCACGCTCGGCGTGGCCCGGGCGTGCAGGTAGCCGGCGTAGACCACCCAGGAGATGAACGCCCAGGTCTCCTTCGGGTCCCAGCCCCAGGCCCTCCCCCAGGCCGCCTCGGCCCAGATCGCGCCGGCGATCACCGAGAAGGTGAAGATCGGAAACGAGAAGGCGTGCAGCGTGAAGGTCAGCCGCTCCAGCCCGGCCGCCGCCGGCAGCCGGCGGGCCAGGGTGTACGGGAAGCTGCGCCGGCCCTGCTCGTACCCGTTGCGCATGAGGAACGTGACCGCCGGGACGATGCCCAGCAGGAAGATGCCGGAGGCGAAGATGATCGTCGAGACGTGGATGATGAACCAGTACGACTGGAGTGCCGGCATCAGCGGCACCACCTCGACGTAGAGCTTCAGCTCGGCGAAGGCCAGCAGCAGCACCATGACCAGGCTCAGGAAGAGCCCGAGCCGGCGCAGCGAGGGACGCTTGGCGAGCACCGCCAGCCAGGCCGCCGTCCCGATCCAGGTGACCGTCAGCACGAACTCGTACATGTTGCCCCAGGGCATCCGGTCGGCGGCGATGCCCCGGGTGACCACGGCGCCCAGGTGGATCGCGGCGGCCACCACGGTGACCCCGGCGGCGATCCGCCCAGCCAGCTCGGCGCGGCGCGCGGTCCGCGCCGTGCGCACCTCGTCGGCGGTGGGAGCGGCGGGAGCCGTCACGGTGTCGCCCGGCGCACCCACTCCGGCGCCGACCAGTTCCCGGGCGGGAGCCTTGGCCGACACGGCGCGGGCGTTGCCGAGCGCGTACTCGACGGCGTGACTGATCATGGCGACCAGGTACGCCAGGATCGCGAACGTCACCAGCTGGTCGGACAGCTCGGCCATCACTCGACTCCCTCTCGCGCCCGCCTGTCGGCCCGCCCGTCGTCGCGTACGGCGGCGACGAGCTGCGCGAACTCGTCGGCGAAGCCTGGATGCTCGGTGCGCGGCAGCCCACCGGCCTCGACCAAACTACTACCGCTTGTCGGAGATCCACTTGTCGGGTCGGTGGGGAGCACCCGGAACCAGACCCGTCGGCGGCGGGCGAACAGCGAACCCATCAGCCCACCGAGCAGCACCACACAGGCCACCAGCATCAGCGTCTGGCCCGGAGCGTGCCGGACGGAGAGCGTGATGTACGGCTTCGTGCCCAGGAACTCCAGCGTGCTGCCGTCGTCCAGGGTCCACTTCTCACCGACGCCCAACAGCCTCTGATCGCCGATCTGCTTGAGCTTGCCGCTGGACACCTGACGCTGGTCGAGCTGGTAGACCGAGCCGGGGATGCCGGCGTCCAACCCCAGGTTCCCCCGGTACGCCACCAGCACCACCGCCGGATTCTGCTCGGTGGGGAACTGCGACGACGAGAACGGCCCGGTCTCCGGCGCGGTGGGTAGATACAGGCCCTCGAAGGCGATCTGCTGGGCGGGATCCCGCTTGCCGGTCTGAGGGTCGACGTTGGCGTCCGGGAAGGCGGCCACCCCCTCGCTGGTGAGGTTGGCGTCGCCGGTGGTCAGGAACGGCACCGTGCTGGTCTGGCTGCGGCCGTACCGGTCGGTGTACTTCAGGATCGGGGCGTAGCCGTGACCGAGCAGGTAGACGTTGGCGGAGTCGAGGCGCAGCGGCGAGTTGACCGAGAAGGCGGCCTTGCGCGGCGTGCCGTCCAGCTCGTCCACGGTCACCGAGGCCCGGTAGAACTCCGGCTGCCCGGAGGGGAGGAAGCGAGCATCGAAGTCGTCCAGGGTGAGACAGAAGCGAGGCAGGTCGGTGCTGTCGACGCGCGGGCCGAGCGACGCCTCGGCGTACTGCTGCCGGGTGTTGCAGAAGGCGTTCTCCTCGCCCGCCACGAGCAGCCGGTTGCCGTGCCAGCCGAACCAGGAGCCGAGCGCCACGCCGAGCAGGACGGCGACCAGCGAGGTGTGGAAGAGCAGGTTGCCGGTCTCCTTGAGGTACCCCTTCTCGGCGGAGACCTCGTTGCCGCGCACCACCACCCGCCAGCGTCGGCGGCGCAGCACCGCGGCGATCGCCTCCGGGTCGGCGGCGGCCGGGGCCTCCAGCACCGTGTGCTGGGGCAGCCGCTCCAGCCGCTTCGGGGCGGCCGGCGGGCGCGAACGCAGGGCGCGCAGGTGGTCACGCATCCGGGGCAGGATGCAGCCGACCAGCGAGGTGAAGAGCAGCAGGTAGATCGCGGAGAACCAGACCGAGGCGAAGACCTCGAAGCCGCCGAGCCGGTCGAGCTGCGGGGCCAGCTCCGGGTGGTCGCGGAAGTACTGGTCGACCTGCTCCGGGTTCACCCCACGCTGCGGCAGCACCGAACCGGGGATCGCGGCGACGGCGAGCAGGAACAGCAGCACCAACGCCGTACGCATGCTGGTGAGCTGCCGCCAGGAGTTGCGCAGCAGGGCCAGCACGGGGTTGGGCCGCCGGGGCGCTCCGGCCGGCGCGGCCGGCCGGTCGTCCACGGTCGTCATCAGATGCTCACCTCGCCCACGCCCACGGTGGTCTGCAGCCAGATCACGAAGTTCTGCCACCCGCCGGTGATCAGCGCCAGGCCGATCAGGATCAGCAGCGCGCCGCCGATCCGGGTGACCCAGCGGCTGTTGCGCCGGACGGCACGGAACACCCCGAGCAGGCGGTGGAAGCCCAGCCCGAAGAGGATGAACGGCACCCCCAGCCCGAGGCAGTACGCCACCGCCAGTACCACCGCCCGGTCGGTCCGCCCGTCGACGGTCGCCATGCCGAGCACCGCGCTGAGCGTCGGACCGGTGCACGGCACCCAACTCAACGCGAAGACCACGCCGAGCACAGGGGCGCCGAGCAGACCGGCGGCCGGCAGCCGCTGGATGCGGAACTCACGCTGCAACCCGGGGATGACACCGAGGTAGCCGAACCCGAGCACCACGATGAGCCCGCCGATCACGACCTCCAGCGTGCGCTCGTGCTGGAAGAAGAGCTTGCCGACGCCGGAGAAGAGGATCGCGGTGGCGACGAACACGGCGGTGAAGCCGGCGATGAAGAGCAGCGTGCCGGCCAGCACCCGCCCCTTGACCGCAGCTGCGCTGCGGGTCTGCGGCGGCGTGGCCACGGCCACCCCGCCACCGGACGAGTCACCGGCGCCGACGGCCGCCGACGGCACGGTCCGGGGACGGCCCTCCAGGTCCGCGCCGGCCAGCCCGGTCACGTACGACAGGTAGCCCGGCATCAACGGCAGCACGCACGGGGAGAGGAAGCTGACCAGCCCGGCGAGCGCGGCCGCGCCGACGGCCAGCAGCAGCGGGCCGGACTCGGCGAGCTGACGGAACGTCTCGCCCATCAGCGGGAACCGGACGCGGGCGGTTCCGCCGCGATCCGCTCGACGATCGGCTGGAGGCCGTCCTGCTTGACGGCGGCGCGGATCACGGTGGCGATCCGGCCGTCCCGGTCGAGCACGACGGTGGCGGGGACGGTGTTCGGGGGGATGTCCAGGGCCAGCGCCAGCCGGCTCGATGGGTCGAAGAGGCTCGGATACGTGACCCGGCCCTCCTCGAAGGCGACGGCCTTGTCCTTGCTGTCCTGGACGTTGATGCCGAGGAAGGTCACCCCGGAGCCCTTGGTGGCCTGGTAGGTGGCCTCCAGGTCGTCGGCCTCGGCCCGGCAGGGCGCGCACCAGGAGCCCCAGAAGTTGAGCACGACCACCTGGCCGCGGGCCTCGGCGACGTCGTACCGGCCGCCGGTGAGCAGGTCACCGGCGATCTTCGGGGCGGCGGAGCGCTGCTGGGGGGCGCACTCGATGATGCCCCCGTCGTTGGCGCAGCGGCTCTCCCCGTTCTCGGAGGAGCAGCCGACCAGCGCCGCCGTGGCGGTGACGGCGGCGAGCGAGGCGGCGAGCGTCCTCCGGATCGACATCAGGCCCCCTTGGCCGTCCTGGCTGTCGGCGAGATGGCGATCAGGTGGGCGGCGGGCTCGGTGTAGCCGATCCCGGAAACCTTCGCGCCGTCGAAGTGGAACGAGGTGAGGCTGGCCAGCCCGCACTGACGTCGACGCGGGTCGTGCCAGAGCCGCTTGCGCTCGACGTAGCGGCGCAGGGTCCAGATGGGCAGCTGGTGCGAGACGAGGACCGCCTCGCGCCCCTCGGCGGCGATCCGGGCGGCCTGCACGGCGGCGAACATCCGCTCCGCGATGGCCCGGTACGCCTCACCCCAGCTCGGGGTCACCGGGTCGCGCAGCACCCACCAGTTGCGCGGGTCGCGGAACGAGCCGTCGCCCGGCGAGACCTTCTTGCCCTCGAACCAGTTGGCGCTCTCGATCAGCCGATCGTCCACCCCGACCGGGAGCCCGAACTGGGCGGCGATCGGCTCGGCGGTCTGCTGGGCGCGCTCCAGCGGGCTCGCCACGACGTGCACGACCTCCCGCTCGGCGAGCGCCTGCGCGGCCGCCTTGGCCATCTGGACGCCCAGCTCGGAGAGGCGGAAACCAGGCAGGCGACCGTAGAGGATGCCCTCCGGGTTGTACACCTCGCCGTGCCGGAGCACGTGCACCACCGTCGCACTCACCGCTGCGCCCCCTTGGTTCGCGACTGCGGGGCTCGCAGACCCGGCTCACTCCTCGCACTCACCGCTGCGCCCCCTTGGTTCGCGACTGCGGGGCTCGCAGACCCGGCTCACTCCTCGCACTCACTGCTACCCCCCGTGACCTGCTGCGGCCGCCGCGTTCGCCGCCGCCGGCAGCGCGGCGGCGATCTGCTCCAGAGCGGCGTCGTCGATCGCCGCCGAGACGAACCAGGACTCGAACGCGCTCGGCGGCAGGTAGACGCCGGCGGCGAGCATCCCGTGGAAGAACGCCTTGAACGCGGGCACCTGCTGGGTACGGGCGCTGTCGTAGTCGACCACGTCGGCATCGGTGAAGAAGATCGAGAACATGCTGCCCGCGTACGACAGCCGGTGCGGGACCCCGGCGGCGGCCAGCGCGTCGGCGGCGAGCTTGCCCACGACGGCGGCCGTCTCGTCCAGCCTGCGGTAGAGCGCGTCGTCGGCGAGCCGCAGGGTGGCCAGGCCGGCGGCGCAGGCGAGCGGATTACCGGAGAGGGTGCCGGCCTGGTAGACCGGGCCGGCCGGGGCCAGCCGCGACATGACCTCCGCGCGCCCGCCGAACGCCGCGGCGGGCAGGCCACCGCCCATGACCTTCCCGTACGTCCACAGGTCGGCCTCCGACGGGTCGAGCCCGTGCCAGCCGGCGCGGGAGACCCGGAACCCGGTCATCACCTCGTCGACGATGAGCAGCGCGCCGTGCGCGTGCGCGATGCCGGCGAGCCGCTGGTTGAAGCCGTCACGCGGGGCGACCACGCCCATGTTGCCGGCGGCGGCCTCGGTGATGATCGCCGCGATGTGCGGACCCTCGGCGGCGAAGACCCGCTCGACCGCGTCGATGTCGTTGTACGGCAGCACGATGGTGTCGCCGGCCGCCGCGCCGGTGACGCCGGGCGAGTCGGGCAGGCCGAAGGTGGCGACGCCCGAGCCGGCGGCGGCGAGCAGGGCGTCGGAGTGCCCGTGGTAGCAGCCGGAGAACTTGACGATCTTGGAGCGGCCGGTGAAGCCGCGGGCCAGCCGGATCGCCGACATGGTGGCCTCGGTGCCCGAGTTGACCAGGCGGACCTGCTCGACCGGGGTCCGCGCGACGATCTCGGCGGCCAGCTCGACCTCACCCGGCGTCGGGGCGCCGAAGCTGGTGCCCTTCGCGGCGGCGGCCTGCACGGCCTCGACCACCTCGGGGTGGGCGTGGCCGAGGATCAGCGGCCCCCAGGAGCAGACCAGGTCGACGTAGCGCCGGTCGTCGGCGTCGTAGAGCCAGGGACCCTCCCCCCGGACCATGAAGCGCGGGGTGCCGCCGACGGCACGGAAAGCGCGCACGGGTGAGTTGACCCCGCCGGGCACGATGGCCGTGGCGCGGTCGAACAGGGCCTCTGAGGCCGGTGCGTCGGCCGGGTAGCGGCCGGATCCGGCGGAAAAGGTATTGGTCACGATGCGGCCATTGTTACAGCGCCGGACCGGGAATCGGCAGCCACCCCTGGGACGGGGTTACCAGACTCACCCCGGCGCGCGCGCCACGGGTCAGCCGGCCGACTCTCATCGGGCCGGGGCGTCGAGATCGCGATAGGCTGACCCGGTGGATCGTGCCGAACTGTCCATCACGGTACACCGGACGGGCGATGAAGCCGTGCTTCGCCTCGCCGGTGAGATCGACATGCTCACCGCCGGCCAGCTGTCGACCGTCGTGAACGAGGTGCTCGCCGATCCTCCGCCGCGCATCGTGCTCGACCTGGCCGGGGTGACCTTCTGCGACTCCCAGGGCCTGGGCACCCTCGTCGTGCTCAGCCGCAAGGCCAGCCACGCGCAGAGCCTGCTGGTGCTCAGCAACGTCGGCGACTTCCTGCTCCGCGTCCTCGACATCACCGGCCTCCGCTCCGCCCTGATGATCCGCAACGAAACCGCCCCCTGACCCCCTCCCCGGCCCCCATGGCCCCGGTGATCATGAAGTTGTTGCCATTCACCCCGCCCGGCGTGTCGTGGCGACAACTTCATGATCGACGCTCTTCGGGGGGTGGGGGTCAGGTGGTGGGGAGGTCGCGGTGGTGGAGGGCGGCGGTGCCGGTTGCCGCCAGGGTCAGGGCGATCGCGGTGAGGGTGAGCAGGGGGGTGGCGGTCCAGTCGTCGCCCAGGACCTGGGGGGTGTGGGTGAACGGGGAGAGGTCCAGCAGCCACTGGCTCAGCTCCAGCACCGCGCCGAGCTGGCCGAGCAGCACGCAGGCCGCGAGCGCTCCCCAGGCCACCGGGGCGAGCCGGGGCAGCAGACCGTACAACAGCACCGCCAGGCCGGCCAGCACCCAGGCCGCCGGGACCTGGGCCAGGCCGACGCCGACCATCCGGGGCAGCTGACCGGGCACGTCGCCCACGCCGAGCCCGTAGGTCACCCCGACCGCGAGCCCGGCCACAGCCAGCACGACCACCGGCCCGGCCAGGGCGAAGAGCAGGTGCGAGGCGAGCCAGCGGAACCGGTGCACCGCCGTGGCGAGCAGCGGCTCGGCCCGCCCGGCGACCTCCTCCGCCCGCATCCGCAGCGCCGCCTGGATGCCGTACCCGGCGGCGGCCAGGCCGACGAAGCCGAGGGTGCCACCGAGGTACGCCTCGGCCAGCGCGGACGTGCCCCCGAGCCGGGCCAGGATCTCCTCCACCTGGGCGTTGCCCTCCACCGCCTTGCCGGCCGCCTCCGCCGCGCCGCCCAGGACCAGCCCGAGCAGGCCGAAGCCGACCGACCAGCCGATGAGCTGCCCCCGGTGCAGCCGCCAGGCCAGCCCGAACGGCCCGGCGAGGCCGCCGTCGGCCGGACCGAGCCGGGGCGGCAGCAGGCCGGCGCCGAGGTCCCGGCGCACCGACAGCGGGTACGCCAGCGCGGCGAGCAGCACGCTCAGCACGACCGGCAGCACCAGCACCCACCAGCGCTCACCCTCGTACGCGCGGATCCGTGGGGCCCAGCCCAGCGGGGAGAGCCAGCTCACCCAGTCCCGCTCGGCGGTGTCCCCGACGAGGCGGAGCGCGAAGGCCACCCCGAGCACCCCGACCGCGATGCCGCGCGCCCCGCCGGCCGTCTCGGTGAGCTGGGCGGTCAGCCCGCCCACGGTGGCGAAGACCACGCCGGCCAGCGCGGCCGCCAGCCCGTACGCCAGTGATCCGGCCGCCGGCAGTCCGGTGGCGACCAGCCCGGCGACGGTGAGCAGCCCGAGCAGCAGGTTCGCCGCGTACGTCACCAGCAGCGCGGCGGCCAGTCCGGCGTGCCGGCCGAGCACGGTGGCGCCGAGCAGCTCGCGCCGGCCGGCCTCCTCCTCGGTGCGGGTGTGCCGGATGACGGTGAGCAGGCTGACCAGCCCGATGATCAGGGTGAGGAAGCCGCCGCGCTGGGCGGTCAGCGCGCCGATGCTGTCGCCGTACACCGGGCCGAGCAGGGCGACGATCGACGGGTTGGTCGCGGGGCCGGTGGCGTACGCGGTCCGCTGCGCCGCGTCGGGGTAGAGCTCGAAGAAGCTCGTCGCGTACGTCATCGGCAGCAGCGCCAGCAGCAGCACCCAGAGCGGCAGCAGGACGCGGTCCCGGCGCAGGATCAGCCGGACCAGGTGACGGGTGCCGGTGAGGGTGCTCATCGGGCCACCCCGGCCGGCTCGTCGGTAATCGTCCCGTAGTGCCGCAGGAACAGCTCCTCCAGCGTCGGCGGCTGGCTGACCAGGCTGCGTACGCCGATCTCGGTGAGCCGGCGCAGCGCGGCGTCCAGCGCCGGGTTGTCCACGTCGAAGCGCACCCGTGTGCCCTCCACCCGCACGTCGTGCACGCCGGGGAGGTCGGCCAGGCCGTCCGGGGAGCCGACGACCTCGGCGTCGACCGAGGTGCGGTGCAGGTGGCGCAGCTCGGCCAGGGTGCCGGTCTCCACGTTCCGCCCGTTGCGGATGATGGTCACCCGGTCGCAGAGCGCCTCGACCTCGGCCAGGATGTGGCTGGAGAGCAGCACCGTGCGGCCGTCCCGCTTGGCCCGGCGCACCCACTGCTGGAAGACCTCCTCCATCAGCGGGTCGAGGCCGGAGGTCGGCTCGTCGAGGATGAGCAGTTCGACGTCGGAGGCGAGCGCGGCGACCAGGCCGACCTTCTGCCGGTTGCCCTTGGAGTAGGCGCGGCCCTTCTTGCGCGGGTCCAGTTCGAACGACTCCAGCAGCTCGGCCCGGCGCTTCGGGTCGAGCCCGCCGCGCAGCCGGCCCAGCAGGTCGATGACCTCGCCGCCGGAGAGGTTGGGCCAGAGGGTGACGTCCCCGGGGACGTACGCCAGCCGGCGGTGCAGTGCGACGGCGTCGCGCCACGGGTCACCGCCGAGGAGTCGGACGGCCCCCGCGTCCGTCCGCAGCAACCCGAGCAGCACCCGGATGGTGGTGGACTTGCCGGAGCCGTTCGGGCCGAGGAAGCCGTGGACCTCACCGGCGCGGACGGTGAGGTCGAGCCCGTCCAGGGCGCGGGTCCGGCCGAAGGTCTTGACCAGGCCGGCCACTTCGATGGGAGTTTCCATGGTTAGGAAGCTACACTCGCTTCACAAACTTGTGAAGACTGTGAGAGTCGGGGCAGGATCGGGTACCCGACGCACCGAGGAGCCCGCACAGATGGCCGACGACCACAGCACCGCCCGCAGCGAGGAGGAGGTCCACCACTTCGTCGAACGGATGGCGATGGCCTTCGCGGAGGTCGGCTTCCCCCGGATGGCGGCCCGGGTGCTGTTCGCGGTGATGAGCGCCGACGAGCCGTTGACCGCGGCCGAGATCGGCGACCGGCTGGGGGTCAGCGCCGCCGCGGTCTCCGGGGCGGTCCGCTACCTGACCCAGTGGGGGATGCTGCTCCGCGAGCCGGTGAAGGGTTCCCGGCGGGACCGCTACCGGGTGCCGGACAACCCCTGGTACGAGGCGACACTGACCAAGACCGGCCTCTACAAGACTCTCATCGACATCGCCGACGGCGGAGTGGCGGCGCTGCACGGCCGGACCACCGCGGCGGGCGAACGGGTCGCCGAGATGCGCGACTTCTTCGTCTTCGTTCAGGAGGAGATCGACTCCATCGGCGAACGCTGGCGCGCGCGCCGCGCCGCCACCGGCCGCGGTGCCCCACCCGGCCTCTGACACCGTCGCCGCTACGGGTGGGTGACAGCGGCCCCGGTCAGGGGGTGTTGCCCCAGCGGGCCTGCTCCAGCAGCTCGACGGCCCGGTCGCGGGCCTCCAGACTGTCGTCGGCCCGCAGCATCATGGTGGCCTCGTCCACCGCGTCGGTGAGCACCCGCCACTGCGCGTCCCGCTCCCGCACCACGTCGGACTGCGCGGCGAGCTGGCGGGTCTTCACCCACAGCTCCACGAAGACCGACACCTTAGCCCGCAGCACCCACGGGTCGAAGGGCTTGGTGAGGTAGTCGACCGCACCCACGGCGTAGCCGCGCAGCGCGAGCTGCGCGTCCTTGTCGGCGGCGGTGAGGAAGATGATCGGTACGTGCCGGGTCCGCTCCCGCCGCTTGATGTGGCTGGCCGTCTCGAAGCCGTCCATGTCCGGCATCTGGGCGTCCAGCAGGATCACCGCGAAGTCGTCCACCAGCAGCTGCTTCAACGCCGCCTCGCCGCTCTCCACGGCGACCGACTGCACCGGGAGCCCCTGGAGGATGGCCTCCAGGGCCATCAGGTTCTCCCGCCGGTCGTCGACCAGCAGCGCCTTGGCCGTCTGCGTCACGAATTCTCCTCGCCTCGGCTGCCGCTGATCCAGGACGCCATCCGCTCGATCAGCTCGTCCAGGTCGACCGGCTTGGTGATGTAGTCACTGCCACCGGCAGCGAGCGCGGACTCGCGGTCTCCCGGCATCGCCTTCGCGGTCAGGAAGACGACCGGCAGGTCCGCGAAGCGGTGGTTGCGGCGGATCTGCCGGGTGGTCTCGTACCCGTCCTGGTCCGGCATCATCGCGTCCATCAGCACGATGTCCACCTCCGGATGCTCGGCCAGCAGGCGGACACCGTCCGCCCCGTTGTCCGAGTACAACACGGTCATGCCGTGCAGTTCCAACGCAGAGGTCAGGGCGAAGACGTTCCGGACGTCGTCGTCGACGATCAACACGGTGGCGCCGTCGAGCTGCCGGGTCGCCGGGACCTCCGGCCGGGGCAACAGCTCCATCGGCGGCATCAGCAGCGACGACGGCAGGCCCGCGCGCTGCGGCGACGGAGCCTGCGGCGCCACCACCGCGTCCGGCGCCAGCACATCGGGTACGAAAAGGCTGAACGTGGAGCCCTGCCCGGGCGCGGACGTCACGGTGATCGCGCCGCCCAGCAACCGGGCCAGGTCACGGCTGATCGACAGTCCCAGCCCCGTCCCGCCGTACCGGCGGCTGGTGGTGCCGTCGGCCTGCTGGAACGCCTCGAAGATCAGCGACAGCTTGTCGTCGGAGATCCCGATGCCGGTGTCGATCACGGTGAACGCGATCACCTGCCGGGCGTTGGTCAGCGCCGGCACGTCGAAGACCGCGTCCTCCGGCGCCAGGCCGATCCGCAGCGTCACCGCACCGTCGTCGGTGAACTTGATCGCGTTGGAGAGCAGGTTGCGCAGGACCTGCTGCAACCGCTGGGCGTCGGTGACCAGCGCCGGGGGCAGGTCCTTCGCCACCCGTACCTGGAAGTCCAGGCCCTTCTCCTCGGCCTGCGGGGCGAACGCCTGCTCGACGTAACTCCGGATCTCGTCGAACCGGACCTCGGTCGGCTCGACGTCCATCCGGCCCGCCTCGATCTTCGACAGGTCCAGGATGTCGTCGATCAGCGAGAGCAGGTCCGAGCCGGCGCTGTGGATCGTGCGGGCGAACTCGATCTGCTTGCGGCTCAGGTTCTGCTCCGAGTTCTCGGCGAGCAGGCGGGCCAGCAGGAGCAGCGAGTTCAGCGGCGTACGCAGCTCGTGGCTCATGTTCGCCAGGAACTCCGACTTGTACGCCGAGGCCCGGGTGAGCTGCTGCGCCTTCTCCTCCAGGCCGAGCCGGGCCAGCTCGATCTCCCGGTTCTTGGTCTCGATGTTGCCCTTCTGCTCCGACAGCAGCTTCGCCTTGTCCTCCAGCTCGGCGTTGGTGCGCTGCAACTCCGCCGACTGGTCCTGCAACTCCAGCGCCAGCCGCTGCGACTGGGCCAGCAGTTCCTCCGTACGCCGGTTGGCCTGGATGGTGTTGACCGCGACACCGATGGTGAGCACCAGCCGCTCCAGGAAGGCCAGGTGCAGCTCGGAGAAGCGGGCCACGCCGGCGAACTCGATCACGCCGAGCAGTTCGCCCTCGAAGAGGACCGGGAGCACCACCAGGTCGGCCGGGGGCGTCTCGGCCAGCCCGGAGCGCAGCGTGAGCCGGCCGTCGGGCATCGCGTTGACCCGGATCGTCCGGCGGGAGAGCGCGGCCTGACCGACCAGCCCCTCCCCGGGGCCGAAGGTGACGGTGTGGCCCCGGGCCACGTACCCGTAGGAGGCGGTGAGCCGCAGCCGCATCACGCCCTCGGAGGTGTCCGCCAGGAAGAACGCGCCGAGCTGCGCGTCGACCAGCGGGGTCACCTCCATCATGATCATGCGGCAGACCTCGCCGAGGTCGCGCTGGCCCTGGAGCAGGCCACCGATGCGGGCCAGGTTGGAGTCGAGCCAGCCCTGCTCGGCGTTCTTCTTGGTCGTCTCCCGGAGGGTGACGATCATCTGGTTGATGTTGTCCTTCAGCTCGGCGACCTCGCCCTGCGCCTTGACCGCGATCCGCTGGGTCAGGTCGCCACGGGTCACCGCGGTGGACACCTGGGCGATCGCCCGGAGCTGGGTGGTGAGCGTCGAGGCGAGCTGGTTGACGTTCTCGGTGAGGTCGCGCCACGTACCCGAGACGCCCTTGACCTGGGCCTGACCACCCAGCTTGCCCTCGATGCCCACCTCACGGGCCACCCGGGTCACCTCGTCGGCGAACGACGACAACTGGTCCACCATCGTGTTGACGGTGTTCTTCAGCTCCAGGATCTCACCCTGCGCGTCGACGGTGATCTTCTGGCCCAGGTCGCCCTTCGCCACGGCGGTGGTCACCGAGGCGATGTTGCGCACCTGCGACGTCAGGTTCGACGCCATCGAGTTCACGTTGTCGGTCAGGTCCCGCCAGGTGCCGGCGACGCCGTTGACCTGGGCCTGACCACCCAGCTTGCCCTCCGTGCCCACCTCACGGGCCACCCGGGTCACCTCGTCGGCGAACGACGACAACTGATCCACCATCGTGTTCAC
>NZ_FMDN01000022.1 GCF_900090245.1 Micromonospora halophytica | reverse complement strand
AGGCCTACAGCTCACGCGGCAACCGCCGCGCGCTGCGGGCCCGACGCATCCCGCACGACATCCCGGAGAAAGACGACCAGAAAGCCAACCGGACCCGGAAAGGGTCACGCGGTGGCCGCCCACCCACCTTCCGCCCACAGCGTTACCGGCAGCGCAACACCATCGAACGGCTGATGAACCGGCGCAAGCAGTTCCGCGCCGTGGCCACCAGATACGACAAGCTCGCCTGTCGCTACCGCGCCACCGTGCAGATCGCCGACATCCTCATCTGGCTACGCGCGAAACCCGATCGCCCCAAGCCATGATCCAGGAGACACGGCCTAGTGGCCATCCGGCCGCCGATAGCCACTACATCCGTGAAATTGCGTGCGGGGGACGGCGGCCGGGCGGGGGCCGGGGCGGGTCGTCGGTGGGTGACGGGGGTGGTTCGGGCCGGGCTCGGACGCCAGGTCACCAGCAGGGCCAGGGCGAGCAGGATCTCGACGAGGTCGCCGACGTAGTACATCAGGGTGGCCGCCACCCGCAGCTGCGCCCCCGGCGCGGCGGCGTCGACCAGGCCGGCGTACATCAGCTGGGCCAGGGTGGCGTGTGCGGCCACCGACAATGGGCTGTCCCGTTCGCCCCTGCCCGCGCCCCGCAGGGCCAAACGTCCGGATTGCCGTCGGCTCACGGATCCGGGGCGGGCCGACGCGCCACCAGGTGGACAGCCGGCCGTTTCGACGTCCGCGCTGGACTAGGCTCCCGGGCGATGGACGAGGTGACCCGGATCCCGGTCGGCGGCGAGCGGCCGTACGACGTGCTGGTGGGACGCGACCTGCTGGACGAGCTGCCCGGGCTGCTGCCCGGCGCGACCCGGGTGGCGGTGCTGCACGCGCCCCCGCTCAAGGAGCTGGCCGACGCGCTCGCCGAGCAGCTCGGCGCGGCCGGCGCGACCCCGCTGACCGTGGAGCTGCCCGACGCCGAGGCGGGCAAGCGGTTCGAGGTGGCCGCCGACTGCTGGGACCGCCTCGGCGCGGCGGGCTTCACCCGTACCGACGCGGTGGTGGGTGTCGGCGGTGGCGCGGTCACCGACCTGGCCGGCTACGTGGCGGCCTGCTGGCTGCGCGGGGTGCGCTGGGTGCCGGTGGCGACCTCGCTGCTGGGCATGGTCGACGCCGCGGTGGGTGGCAAGACCGGCGTGAACACCGCCGCCGGCAAGAACCTGGTCGGCGCCTTCCACCCGCCGGTCGGGGTGCTGGCCGACCTGGCCACGCTGGACAGCCTGCCCCCGGCCGACCTGGCCGCCGGGCTGGCCGAGGTGGTCAAGTGCGGCTTCATCGCCGACCCGGTCATCCTCGACCTGGTGGAGGCCGACCCGTCCGCCGCGACCGATCCGGGCGGGCCGGTGGTGCGCGAGCTGATCGAACGGGCGATCCGGGTCAAGGCCGACGTGGTCTCCGGGGACCTGCGCGAGTCCGGGGTGCGGGAGGTGCTCAACTACGGGCACACCCTGGCGCACGCCATCGAGAAGGTGGAGGACTACCGCTGGCGGCACGGGCACGCCGTCGCGGTCGGCACCGTCTACGCCGGCGCCCTGGCCCGGCTGGCGGGGCGGCTCGACGCGGCCACCGCCGAGCGGCACCGCACCGTGCTGGCCGCGCTCGGCCTGCCCACCAGCTATTCGGCCGACGCCTGGCCGCAGCTGCTGGCCGCGATGCGGGTGGACAAGAAGACCCGGGGCAGCCGGCTGCGGTTCGTGGTGCTGGACGGCCTGGCCCGGCCGGCGATGCTGGAGGGCCCGGACGACGACCTGCTGTACGCGGCGTACCGGGAGATCAGCCGGTGAGCGCGCCGAGGGTGTACGTGCTCAACGGGCCCAACCTGGGCCGGCTGGGCACCCGTCAGGTCGACGTGTACGGCGTGACCAGCTACGCCGGCCTGGTGGCCCTCTGCGTGGCCACCGGCCGGGAGCTGGGGCTGGACGTGACGGTGCGGCAGACCGACGCCGAGCACGAGCTGATCGGCTGGTTGCACGAGGCGGCCGACGAGGGCGCGGCGGTGGTGCTCAACCCGGCCGCCTGGTCGCACTACTCGATCGCGGTGCGCGACGCCTGCGCCCTGCTGCGCGGCCCGCTGGTCGAGGTGCACATCTCCAACATCCACGCCCGGGAGGAGTTCCGGCACCACTCGGTGGTCTCCGCCGTGGCGACCGGGGTGATCTGCGGCCTCGGTGTGGACGGCTACCGCCTGGCGCTGCGGCACCTGGCCACCCGCTCCGGGTGACCGGCGTCGGCGTCGTACGTCACCGGCTGTGACGCTCGTCGCCCGTCCGGGGGTGACCGGAGCGTGGGACGGCGGTCCGCCTCCGACAGGCGGGGGTCGCCGGTTCGACGCAGCGAGTAGACTTCCCGGGTCTGTCCGCCACTTGACGATCAAGGCAGGAAATGGCCTCCACCAACGACCTGAAGAACGGCCTGGTACTCAACCTCGACGGGGAGCTCTGGTCCGTCGTCGAGTTCCAGCACGTCAAGCCCGGTAAGGGTGGCGCCTTCGTGCGGACCACCCTGAAGAACGTGCTGTCCGGCAAGGTGGTCGACAAGACCTTCAACGCGGGCACCAAGGTCGACACCGCGACCGTCGACAAGCGCACCATGCAGTACCTCTACGCCGACGGCGAGGACTACGTCTTCATGGACCTGGAGACGTTCGACCAGATCACCGTCCCCGGCGGCACCGTCGGCGAGGCGGCCAACTACCTCCTCCCCGAGGCCGAGGCCACCGTCGCCACGCACGAGGACGTGCCGCTCTACATCGAGCTGCCCACCTCCGTCGTGCTGGAGATCACCTACACCGAGCCGGGCCTGCAGGGCGACCGCTCGACCGGCGGTAACAAGCCGGCCACCGTGGAGACCGGCGCGACCGTGCAGGTGCCGCTCTTCATCACCACCGGCGAGAAGATCAAGGTCGACACCCGCGACGGCCGTTACCTCGGCCGAGCCTGATGGCCGAGGGTCCCAAGCAGCAGATGCCGTCGCGCCGCAAGGCGCGTAAGCGGGCGCTGGACGTGCTCTTCGAGGCCGACCTGCGGGACCGGCCCCCGGTCGAGGTGCTCGCCGGCTACGTCGAGCGGATCGAGAAGCCACGGCCGGAGCACCTGGGGTACGCGGTCAGCCTGGTCGAGGGGGTGGCCGCGCACCTCGACCGGATCGACGAGGTGATCGCCAGCTACGCCGAGGGCTGGACGCTGGACCGGATGCCGGTGGTCGACCGCAACCTCGCCCGGATCGCCGTCTACGAGCTGCTCTACGTCGACGAGATCGACGACGCGG
This sequence comes from Micromonospora halophytica, assembly GCF_900090245.1. GTDB lineage: Bacteria > Actinomycetota > Actinomycetes > Mycobacteriales > Micromonosporaceae > Micromonospora > Micromonospora halophytica. The sequence goes on along the minus strand of NZ_FMDN01000022.1, from coordinate 94,182 downwards.
TGGCGATCAGTGAGGCGGTCGAGCTGGCCCGGCAGATGTCGACCGACGACTCGCCGCGCTTCCTCAACGGCGTGCTGGGCCGGATCGCCGAGTACACCACCCGCTGACCGGCGGCGACGGGTGGGTCCCACCGCGGCACCGACGACGAGAAGGGCCCGTGCCGACCGGCACGGGCCCTTCTCGGTGCGACAGCTCAGGACGCGAAGAACGCCCGCGGGTCGGCGACCAGCACACCGTGCTCGGTGAGTCGCTCGATCAGGCCGGACGGCGAGGCGTCGTAGACGATCGCCAGGGCGCGCAGGTCGTCGGCGCGGATGGAGAGCACCCGGCCGTTGTAGTCACCACGCTGCTGCTGGATGGCGCGGGCGTACCGGGCGACGTAGGCGAGGTCCTCGGAGGCCTCGTCGTAGAGCCGCTCCAGGTCCAGCACGATCTTGCTGGTGGGCTCGTGGCGCACCCCGCTGCCGTCGGGCAACAGCTCCGAGACGGGAACGCGGTAGAAGTCGGCCAGCTCCGCCAGGCGGGACACGGTGACGGCCCGGTCGCCGCGCTCGTACGAGCCGACCACCACGGCCTTCCACCGCCCGTTCGACTTCTCCTCCACACCCTGCAGGGACAGGCCCTGCTGCTGGCGGATGGAGCGCAGGCGGGCGCCCAGCGACTTGGCGTATTCAGAGGGCATTCGGACACTCCCAGTGCTGTGCTTTGGGGTTCTCCCAGCGATCGCTACGGAGCGTGACGGTACGGGGATTGCGACATGTGGTCAAGTGCTCGTGACCTTACCGTTGGCGAGCCCGTGTGGAGTTGTCCCCATTTGGCCGCCCTGATCCGGGGATCAGTGGGTGCCGGCGGTCGGTCCGGTGACCGCTGGTAACGTGGCGTGAAGCCCCGGCGTGGCTCGCCCGCGATCCGCACCGGTGGTGCCAGACGTCCTTTAACGACCCGTCCCGTGAGGCGGGGAAGGAGGTCCGCCGTGGCCTGCCCACCGGCTGCCCCAGCGTCGCCACAGCGACAACCCTCGGTGAAGGTGATCCTCGCCAGCGCCGACGTCCAGCGCGTCGTCGACCGGATCGCCCACCAGATCCTGGAGAAGACCCAGGGCGCCGCCGACACCGTGCTGCTCGGCATTCCCACCCGGGGCGCCCCGTTGGCGAAGCGGCTCGCCGCCCGGATCAGCACCTTCGAGGACGTCGACGTCCCGGTCGGGGTGCTCGACATCACCCTCTACCGCGACGACCTGCGCCGACACGCCACCCGCGCGATCGGCCCCACCCAGCTCCCGCCGGGCGGCATCGACGGCAAGCGGGTCGTCCTCGTCGACGACGTGCTCTTCTCCGGCCGTACCGTGCGGGCCGCCCTCGACGCCCTGAACGACGTGGGCCGCCCCGCCTCGGTGCAGCTCGCCGTCCTGGTCGACCGGGGGCACCGCCAGCTGCCGATCCGCGCCGACTACGTCGGCAAGAACATCCCCACCTCGCTGGCCGAGAGCGTGAAGGTCACCCTCGCCGAGACCGACGGCGCCGACGAGGTCAAGCTCTTCGGGGGAGCCCCGTGAGCGCGAGGAGTGCCGCGCGGCGGGGCCCCGCAGCCGCGAACGAAAGGCAGGCCCAGTGATCCGCCACCTGCTCTCCGGGGCCGACCCGGACCTGGCCACCGCCACCCAGATCCTCGACACCGCCGCCGAGATGGCCACCGTCGCCGGCCGGGAGGTCAAGAAGCTCCCCGCGCTGCGCGGCCGGACCGTGGTCAACCTCTTCTACGAGGACTCCACCCGGACCCGGATCTCCTTCGAGGCCGCCGCCAAGCGGCTCAGCGCCGACGTGATCAACTTCTCGGCCAAGGGCTCCAGCGTGACCAAGGGCGAGAGCCTGAAGGACACCGCGCTGACCCTGCAGGCGATGGGGGCCGACGCGGTGGTCGTCCGGCACCCCGCCTCCGGCGCCCCGCACCGGCTGGCCAACTGGGTGGACGGGTCGGTGGTCAACGCCGGCGACGGCACCCACGAGCACCCGACCCAGGCGCTGCTCGACGCGTACACCATGCGCTCCCGGCTGGGCCGGCTGGCCGGCCTGCACGTGGCGATCGTCGGGGACGTGCTGCACTCCCGGGTGGCCCGCTCCAACGTGCTGCTGCTCTCCACCCTCGGGGCGAAGGTCACCCTGGTCGGCCCGCCCACCCTCATCCCGATGGACATCTCGGCCGCGCTCGCCCCCGGCACCGCCGTCTCCTACGACCTCGACGCCGTTCTTCCCGACGTGGACGTGGTGATGATGCTGCGGGTGCAGCGGGAGCGGATGAACGACTCCTACTTCCCCTCCGCCCGCGAGTACTCGCGCCGCTTCGGGCTCGACGGCCCGCGCATGCGTCGGCTGCCCGAGCACGCGATCGTCATGCACCCCGGCCCGATGAACCGGGGCATGGAGATCACGCCCGAGGTCGCCGACTCACCCCGCTCCACCATCGTCGAACAGGTCGCCAACGGGGTCTCCGTGCGGATGGCCGTCCTCTACCTGCTGCTCGGAGGGAACAACCTGTGACCCCGTACCTGATCAGGAACGTGAGCGTCGTCGGCGCCGCGCCGACCGACCTGCTGATCCGCGACGGCGTCGTCGCCGAGACCGGTTCCGGGCTCACCGCGCCGGACGCAGGCGTGATCGACGGCACCGGGCTGGTCGCCCTGCCCGGCCTGGTCGACCTGCACACCCATCTGCGCGAGCCCGGCCGGGAGGACGCCGAGACCGTCGAGTCCGGCTCCCGTGCGGCGGCGCTCGGCGGCTACACCGCCGTCTGCGCGATGGCGAACACCTCCCCGGTCGCGGACACCGCCGGCGTGGTCGAGCAGGTCTGGCGCCTCGGCCGGGAGGCCGGGCTGGTCGACGTGCAGCCGATCGGCGCGGTCACCGTCGGCCTGGCCGGCGAGCGGCTGGCCGAGCTGGGCGCGATGGCCGACTCGGCGGCCCGGGTCCGGATCTTCTCCGACGACGGGCACTGCGTCGCCGACCCGAAGCTGATGCGCCGGGCCCTGGAGTACGTCAAGGCGTTCGACGGCATCATCGCCCAGCACGCCGAGGAGCCCCGGCTCACCGAGGGCGCGCAGATGCACGAGGGTGAGGTCTCCACCCGGCTCGGGCTGACCGGCTGGCCGGCGGTCGCCGAGGAGGCGATCATCGCCCGGGACGTGCTGCTGGCCGAGCACGTCGGCAGCCGGCTGCACGTCTGCCACGTCTCCACCGCCGGCAGCGTCGAGGTGCTGCGCCAGGCCAAGGCGCGCGGCGTCCGGGTCACCGCCGAGGTCACCCCGCACCACCTGCTGCTCACCGACGCCAAGGCCGAGACCTACGACCCGGTCTACAAGGTCAACCCGCCGCTGCGCACCGACACCGACATCGCCGCGCTGCGCGCCGCGCTGGCCGAGGGCGTCATCGACATCGTCGCCACCGACCACGCCCCGCACGCCGTGGAGGACAAGGAGTGCGAGTGGGCGTACGCCCGGCCGGGCATGCTCGGCCTGGAGACGGCGCTCTCCATCGCCCTCGACGTGCTCGGCCCCGAGTGGGACCTGATCGCCGAGCGGATGTCCCGCACCCCGGCCCGGATCGCCGGCCTCGACTCCCACGGCGTCGACCCGGCGCCCGGCGTGCCGGCCAACCTCACCCTGGTCGACCCGGCCGCCCGCCGGGTGATCGAGCCCGCGGACCTGGCCAGCCGCAGTCGCAACACCCCGTACGCCCGCATGACGCTGCCGGGTCGCATCGTGGCGACCTTCCTGCGCGGCGAGCCGACGGTCCTGGACGGAAAGGCTGTCAAGTGAGCGCGAGGAATGCAGCGGAGCGGAGTCCCGCAGTCGCGAACGAGAGGCGGGTACGGTAGATGGCGAAGCGTAGATCCGCGATCCTCGTGCTGGAGGACGGGCGCACGTTCCACGGCGAGGCGTACGGCAGCGTCGGGGAGAGCTTCGGCGAGGCGGTCTTCAACACCGGCATGACCGGCTACCAGGAGACCCTGACCGACCCCTCCTACCACCGGCAGGTGGTGGTGCAGACCGCGCCGCACATCGGCAACACCGGCGTCAACGGCGAGGACGACGAGTCCGGCCGGATCTGGGTCGCCGGGTACGTGGTGCGCGACCCGGCCCGGATCGGCTCCAACTGGCGCGCCACCGGCGGGCTCGAGGACCGGCTCGCCGCCGAGGGCGTGGTCGGCATCAGCGGCGTGGACACCCGGGCGCTGACCCGGCACCTGCGCGAGCGGGGCGCGATGCGGGTCGGCATCTCCAGCGTCGACGACGACCTGCGGGCCCTGCTGGCCCGGGTTCGCCAGTCCCCGCAGATGGTGGGCGCGGACCTCTCCGCCGAGGTGACCACCGACAAGCCGTACGTCGTCGAGGCGGAGGGCCCGCACCGGTTCACCGTCGCCGCGCTGGACCTGGGCATCAAGCGCAACGTCCCGCGCCGGCTCGCCGTGCGCGGGGTCACCACCCACGTCCTGCCCGCCGGCTCGACCATCGACGACCTGCTCGCCGCCGGCGCGGACGCGGTCTTCTTCTCGCCCGGCCCGGGCGACCCGGCCACCGCCGACGGGCCGGTCGCGCTCGCCCGCGACGTGCTCAGCCGCAGGATCCCGCTGTTCGGCATCTGCTTCGGCAGCCAGATCCTCGGCCGGGCGCTCGGCTTCGGCACCTACAAGCTCGGCTACGGCCACCGCGGCATCAACCAGCCGGTGCTCGACCGGGCCACCGGCAAGGTCGAGGTGACCAGCCACAACCACGGCTTCGCGGTCGAGGTTCCCGGGGTCGGGGCCGGCGCGGTCGTCCCCGACCAGGTGATCGAGACCGAGTTCGGCGGCGTCCAGGTGTCGCACGTCTGCCTCAATGACAACGTGGTCGAGGGGCTGCGGGCCAGGGACGTGCCCGCCTTCACCGTCCAGTACCACCCGGAGGCGGCGGCCGGCCCGCACGACGCGGACTACCTCTTCGACCGCTTCGCCGAGCTCATCGAAGGCGGAAAGAATGCCTAAACGCACCGACCTCAAGCACATCCTGGTCATCGGCTCCGGGCCGATCGTCATCGGGCAGGCCTGCGAGTTCGACTACTCCGGCACCCAGGCGTGCCGGGTGCTGCGCGCCGAGGGGATCCGGGTCAGCCTGGTCAACTCCAACCCGGCGACGATCATGACGGACCCGGAGTTCGCCGACGCCACGTACGTCGAGCCGATCACCCCGGAGTTCGTCGAGCTGGTCATCGCCAAGGAGCGTCCCGACGCGCTGCTGCCGACCCTCGGCGGGCAGACCGCGCTGAACACCGCGGTCGCCCTGCACGAGGCGGGCGTGCTCGACAAGTACGGCGTGGAGCTGATCGGCGCGAACATCGAGGCGATCCACCGCGGCGAGGACCGGCAGCTGTTCAAGGACATCGTCGCCAGGGCCGGCGCCCGGATCGGCATCGCCGACCCCACCGCGCTGGTGCCGCGCTCGCGGGTCTGCCACTCCATGGCCGAGGTCGAGGCGACCGTGGCCGAGCTGGGCCTGCCGGTGGTCATCCGCCCGTCGTTCACCATGGGCGGCCTGGGCTCCGGGATGGCGCACACCGACGAGGACCTGGCCCGCATCGCCGGCGCCGGCCTGGCCGCCAGCCCGGTGCACGAGGTGCTCATCGAGGAGAGCGTGCTCGGCTGGAAGGAGTACGAGCTCGAGCTGATGCGCGACCGCCACGACAACGTGGTGGTGGTCTGCTCGATCGAGAACGTCGACCCGATGGGCGTGCACACCGGCGACAGCGTGACCGTCGCCCCGGCGATGACCCTCACCGACCGGGAGTACCAAGGCCTGCGCGACCTGGGCATCGCCGTGCTGCGCGAGGTCGGGGTGGACACCGGCGGCTGCAACATCCAGTTCGCGGTCAACCCGGCCGACGGCCGGATCGTCGTCATCGAGATGAACCCCCGGGTGTCCCGCTCGTCGGCGCTGGCCTCCAAGGCGACCGGCTTCCCGATCGCCAAGATCGCCGCCAAGCTGGCCATCGGCTACACCCTGGACGAGATCCCCAACGACATCACCCTGAAGACCCCGGCGGCGTTCGAGCCGACCCTGGACTACGTGGTGGTGAAGATCCCCCGGTTCGCGTTCGAGAAGTTCCCCGGCGCCGACCCGGAGCTGACCACCACGATGAAGTCCGTCGGCGAGGCGATGAGCCTCGGGCGCAATTTCACCGAGGCGCTCAACAAGGCGATGCGCTCGTTGGAGACGAAGGCGACCGGGTTCTGGACCCAGCCCGACCCGGCCGGCGCGACGAAGGAGAACACCCTCGCCGCGCTTCGGATGCCGCACGACGGCCGGCTGTACACCGTCGAGCGGGCGCTGCGGCTGGGCGCCTCCGTCGCCGAGGTGGCCGCGGCCTCCGGCGGGATCGACCCGTGGTTCCTGGACCAGATCGCCGCGCTGGTCGAACTGCGCGCCGAGATCGTGGACGCCTCGGTGCTCGACGCCGACCTGCTGCGCCGGGCCAAGCGGGCCGGCCTGTCCGATCGGCAGCTCGCCGCGCTCCGTCCCGAGCTGGCCGCCGAGGACGGCGTACGTACCCTGCGGCACCGGCTCGGCGTCCGGCCGGTCTACAAGACGGTGGACACCTGCGCCGCCGAGTTCGAGGCGACCACGCCGTACCACTACTCCACCTACGACTCCGAGACCGAGGTCGTGCCGTCGGCCCGGCCGAAGGTGCTCATCCTGGGCTCCGGGCCGAACCGGATCGGCCAGGGCATCGAGTTCGACTACTCCTGCGTGCACGCGGTTCAGGCGCTGCGCAGCGCGCCGCTCGGCGCAGCCGCTGCGTCCGGTGCCGGAGGCGCCGGCTACGAGACCGTGATGGTCAACTGCAACCCGGAGACCGTCTCCACCGACTACGACACCGCGGACCGGCTCTACTTCGAGCCGCTGACCTTCGAGGACGTGCTGGAGGTCTGGCACGCCGAGGACTCGTCGGGCCGGGCGGCCGGCGGTCCGGGCGTGGTCGGGGTGATCGTGCAGCTCGGCGGGCAGACGCCGCTGGGCCTGGCGCAGCGGCTCAAGGACGTCGGGGTGCCGGTGGTCGGCACCTCGCCGGAGTCGATCCACCTGGCCGAGGAGCGGGGCGCGTTCGGCGCGGTGCTCGCCCGGGCCGGGCTGCGGGCCCCGGCGCACGGCATGGCCACCTCGTACGACGAGGCGAAGGCGATCGCCGACGAGATCGGGTACCCGGTGCTGGTCCGGCCGTCGTACGTGCTCGGCGGGCGGGGCATGGAGATCGTCTACGACAACGCCACGCTGCGCGACTACATCGGGCGGGCCACCGACATCTCCCCGGACCACCCGGTGCTGGTCGACCGGTTCCTGGACGACGCCATCGAGATCGACGTGGACGCGCTCTGCGACGCCGACGGCGAGGTCTACCTCGGCGGTGTGATGGAGCACATCGAGGAGGCCGGCATCCACTCCGGCGACTCGTCGTGCGCGCTGCCGCCGATCACCCTGGCCGGCTCGCACCTGGCCCAGGTCCGCCGTTACACCGAGGCGATCGCGAAGGGCGTCGGCGTGCGCGGGCTGCTCAACGTCCAGTACGCCCTCAAGGACGACATGCTGTACGTGCTGGAGGCCAACCCGCGTGCCTCCCGTACCGTCCCGTTCGTCTCCAAGGCCACGGCGGTGCCGCTGGCCAAGGCGGCGGCCCGGATCGCGCTCGGCGCCACCATCGCCGAGTTGCGCGCCGAGGGGATGCTGCCGCCCACCGGAGACGGTGGGGCGATGCCGGCCGACGCCCCGATCGCGGTGAAGGAGGCGGTGCTGCCGTTCAAGCGGTTCCGCACCCCGTCCGGCAAGGGTGTCGACTCGCTGCTCGGCCCGGAGATGAAGTCCACCGGTGAGGTGATGGGCATCGACACCAACTTCGGGCACGCCTTCGCCAAGTCGCAGTCGGCCGCGTACGGTTCGCTGCCGACCGGCGGCCGGATCTTCGTCTCGGTGGCCAACCGGGACAAGCGGGGCATGATCTTCCCGATCAAGCGTCTGGCCGACCTGGGCTTCGAGATCGTCGCCACCACCGGCACGGCGGAGGTGCTGCGCCGGCACGGGATCGCCTGTGAGCAGATCCGCAAGCACTACGAGTCGGGAGAGGGCGAGGACGCGGTGTCGATGATCCTCGGCGGCGACGTGGCCCTGGTGGTGAACACCCCGCAGGGCTCCGGCGCGAGCGCCCGCACGGACGGCTACGAGATCCGCAGCGCCGCCGTCACGGCCGACATCCCCTGCATCACCACCGTCCCCGGCGCCGCCGCCGCGGTGATGGGCATCGAGGCCCGGATTCGCGGTGACATGCGCGTGCGCCCGTTGCAGGAGCTCCACGCCGCCCTGCGAGCCGGCGAGTGACCGCCGGTCCGGTCACGTCGATCATGAGGACGGCGGTGCGGCCGGAGATCGACATCGCCGGCAGCTTCATGATCGACAGGGCTCGGCGCGGGGGAGGCGGCGCGTGATCTTCGAGCGGGTGGTGCGGGCCGGGTTGTTCCGGATCGGGGGAGGGGACGCCGAGGCGGCGCACGAGTGGACGCTGCGGCGGCTGGCCGTACTCTCGGGGCGGCCGGCGGCGCTCGCGGCGCTGCGGGCGCGGTACCTGGTGCGGGCGCCGCGCACGGTGTTCGGGGTCGAGTTCCCCAACCCGGTCGGGCTGGCCGCGGGGATGGACAAGAACGGGGTCGCGCTGCCCGCCTGGCCGGCGCTCGGGTTCGGCTTCGTCGAGGTCGGCACGGTCACCGCGCACGCCCAGCCGGGCAACCCGCGGCCCCGGCTGTTCCGGCTGCGCGACAGCGAGGCCGTGATCAACCGGATGGGCTTCAACAACGCCGGCGCCGAGGCCCTCGCGGCCCGGCTGGCGGCGCTGCCCCGCCCGCTCGGGGTGCCGTTGGGCATCTCGCTGGGCAAGTCCAAGGTGACCCCGCTGGACGAGGCGGTCGAGGACTACCTCGCCTCGTACCGGGCGCTGCGCGCGCACGGCGACTACTTCGCGGTCAACGTCTCCTCGCCGAACACCCCCGGGCTGCGCAGCCTGCAGGACAAGAGCCACCTGGACGCCCTGCTGGCGGCACTGGTCGGGGAGAAGCCGGTGCTGGTGAAGATCGCCCCGGACCTCACCGAGCCGGCCATCGCCGAGCTGCTGGAGGTCTGCCTGGCCCGGGGTGCGGCCGGCGTGATCGCCACCAACACCACACTGGCCCGCGACGGCCTCGCCCCGGCCGACCGGGCGCGGGGCGCCGAGACCGGTGGCCTCTCCGGCCGGCCGCTGCGCGGGCGGGCCCGGGAGGTGGTCGCCTTCGTGCACGCCGAGACCGGCGGCCGGCTGCCGGTGATCGGGGTCGGCGGCATCCTCGACCCGGACGACGCCGCCCGGATGTTCGACGCCGGGGCCAGCCTGGTGCAGCTCTACACCGGATTCATCTACCGGGGCCCGGGCCTGGTCCGGGCCGCCGCCCGGGTCACAGCCGCCGCACCGGCGCCGGTGGGGTGAGCCGGCCGGTGGCCGCGGCGGCGATCGACGAGGGTACGAAGGAGAGCGCGTGACGCCCGAGGAGATCCTGGCCGCCGACCGGGCCCACGTCTGGCACCCGTACGCGGCCCTGCCGCCGGCCGTCCCGCCGTACGTGGTGCGCAGCGCCGAGGGGGTACGGCTGCGGCTGGCCGACGGCCGGGAGCTGGTCGACGGGATGTCGTCCTGGTGGGCGGCGATCCACGGCTACCGGCACCCGGTGCTCGACGCGGCCGTCACCGACCAGCTCGGCCGGATGAGTCACGTGATGTTCGGCGGGCTCACCCACGAGCCCGCCGTCCGGCTGGCGCGGACGCTGGTGGAGCTGACTCCCGACGGCCTGGAACACGTCTTCCTGGCCGATTCCGGCTCGGTCGCCGTCGAGGTGGCCGTGAAGATGTGCCTGCAGTACCAGCGGGCCACCGGCCGGCCCGAGCGGCGGCGGCTGGGCACCTGGCGGGGCGGCTACCACGGCGACACGTTCCACCCGATGAGCGTCTGCGACCCGGAGGGGGGCATGCACCACCTCTGGGGTGACGTGCTGCCCCGACAGGTCTTCGCTCCCGTGCCGCCCGGCGGCTTCGACGACGGACCCGACCCGGCGTACGTGGCGGAGCTGACCGACGCGGTCGAGCGGCACGCCCACGAGCTGGCTGCGGTGATCGTGGAACCGGTGGTGCAGGGCGCGGGCGGGATGCGCTTCCACCACCCCGGATACCTGCGGGTGCTGCGCGAGGTGACCCGGGCACACGGGGTGCTGCTGATCTTCGACGAGATCGCCACCGGCTTCGGCCGGACCGGCGCCATGTTCGCCGCCGAGCACGCCGGGGTGAGCCCCGACGTGCTCTGCGTCGGCAAGGCGCTCACCGGCGGCTACCTGACCCTGGCCGCCGCGCTCTGCACCCCGCAGGTGGCCCGGGGCATCTCGGCGGGCGGGGTCCTGGCGCACGGCCCGACCTTCATGGGCAACCCGCTCGCCTGTGCGGTCGCCAACGCCTCCCTGGGGCTGCTGCGGGCCACTGACTGGGCCGCGCAGGTGTCCAGGGTGGGTGCGGGGCTGCGGGCCGGCCTGGAGCCGCTGCGCGGCGCTGCCGGGGTGGTCGACGTGCGGGTGCTGGGCGCCATCGGGGTGGTGCAACTGGACCACGAGGTGGACCTGGCGGCGGCGACGGCGGCAGCGGTGGCGCAGGGGGTCTGGCTGCGTCCGTTCCGCGATCTGGTCTACACCATGCCGCCCTATGTCGCCGACGACGCCGACGTGGCCCGGATCGCGGCCGGGATCGCTGCCGCGGTGAAGGCCGGCTGACCGCGCCGGCGGGAGACGCCGGCGCGAGGACGGACGACAGGTCCGGCGGACGCCGCCGGCGAGCACGAGCGTGTGAGGGAGAGGGACGGATGGAGACCTTCGGTGGCCGGCTGCACAGGGCCGTGACCGAGCGGGGACCGCTCTGCGTGGGCATCGACCCGCACCCCGGGCTGCTGGCCCGTTGGGGGCTGTCCGACGACGTCGACGGGTTGGACCGGTTCGCCCGGACGGTCGTGGAGGCGCTCGGTGACCGGGTCGCGGTCGTCAAGCCCCAGTCGGCCTTCTTCGAGCGCTTCGGCGCCCGGGGTGTAGCGATTCTAGAGTCAATTATCCGACAGTTACGCGAATCCGGCGCGCTCGTTCTACTTGACGTCAAGCGTGGCGATATCGGCTCCACCGTCGCCGCGTACGCCTCGGCGTACCTCGACCCGGCCGCTCCGCTGTATGTCGACGCGGTGACCGCCAGTCCTTACCTGGGCGTCGGATCGCTGGCCCCGATGTTCGAGCTGGCGGCCACGCACGGCGGCGGCGTCTTCGTGCTGGCGCTCACCTCGAACCCCGAGGGGGCGCAGGTGCAGCGGGCGCACGGTGCCGACGGACGCACCGTGGCGCAGACCGTCATCGACGAGATTTCCCAGCTCAACGCGGGTGCCCAGCCGCTCGGCAGCTTCGGGCTGGTGGTCGGGGCGACGATCGGCGACACCGGCCACGACCTCTCCCGGGTCAACGGTCCGCTGCTCGCCCCGGGCCTCGGCGCGCAGGGGGCGACCGCCGCCGACCTGCGGACCGTGTTCGGGTCGAGCCTGCCGTCGGTGCTCCCGTCCTATTCGCGCGAAGTGCTCCACGCCGGCCCGGATCCGGCCGCCCTGCGGGCCGCCGCGGAGCGCGTCCTGGCCGACTGCCGGGGCGTTCTGGCTGACTGACGGCTCGGTCACTTTACGTTGATCTTCGCGTGCCCACGTTGCCGAAAGCGCCGTCGACCGCTAGTTTTCCCCGCGCTGGTAACCACGGACCCCTTTGGTTGCCAGCGACACCACGTTTCACAGAGCGGCGGCGCGTTCCGCCCGTCGCGATAGGGACCTGAGGAGAACTGGTGCCGCTCCCGTCACTGACCCCCGAGCAGCGCGCTGCCGCGCTGGAGAAGGCTGCGGAGATCCGCAAGGCCCGTGCTGAGCTGAAGGAGCAGCTCAAGCAGGGCAAGACCACCCTCGCCGTCGTCCTTGAGCGGGCCGAGTCCGACGATGTCGTCGGCAAGCTGAAGGTTTCGGCCGTCCTGCAGGCGATGCCGGGCATCGGCAAGATCCGGGCCACCCAGATCATGGAGAAGCTCAAGATCGCTGACAGCCGTCGCCTGCGCGGACTGGGCGAGCAGCAGCGCAAGGCGCTGCTTGGAGAGTTCGCCGCGAACTGACCGCCGCCACCGTGTAGAAACAAGCGGTGAGCACGGATGACGAGACGCGCCCGGCGGCTCGGCTCACCGTCCTGACCGGACCTTCGGGTGCCGGCCGGGACGGTGTCGTCGAGCTGGTCCGGGCGCGTTCTCCATCCGTGTGGGTGCCCGTTCCGGTCACCACCCGGCCGCGCCGCCCCGACGAGTCCGACGGTGTCGACCGGCTCTTCGTCGACCCGGCCGAGTTCGACCGGATGGTCGCCGCCGGGGAGCTGCTGGAGTGGTTCCGGACGGGCCCGCACCTGCGCGGCACGCCCCGCGAGCCACTGCGGGCCCGGTTGGCGCAGGGGCGACCGGTGCTGCTCCCGCTCGACCTGCCCGGGGCGCTCGCCGTCCGGGAGGCCCTGCCGGACGTCCACCTGGTGCTGCTGACGCCGCCCGGTCGTCGTCCGGACCCGGCGCTCGCCGCGGCCGCCGGACACACCGTGGTCCACGACCTCACCGAGCGGGTCGTCGACGAGCTGGTAGGCTTGCTCGGTTCTTCCTATCTGGCTCCCGCCCGGCCGCGACCTCGCGGTTGAGCGACCAGCCGCGCTCGCGCGGACACTTCAGACGCAGAGGGTTAATTTTCGTGGGATCCATCGCCAACCCCGAGGGCATCACCAACCCGCCGATCGACGAGCTCCTCGAGAAGACCACCTCGAAGTACGCGCTGGTGATCTTCGCCGCCAAGCGTGCCCGCCAGGTCAACGCCTACTACAGCCAGCTCGGTGAGGGCCTGCTGGAGTACGTCGGCCCGCTCGTGGAGACCACCCCGCAGGAGAAGGCGCTCTCCATCGCCATGCGCGAGATCAACGCGGGCCTGCTCACCGCCGAGCCGACCGACCAGCCGTAACACCCCCGCGCGCCGATGTCCGCCGAGATCGTCCTCGGGGTCGGTGGCGGCATCGCCGCCTACAAGGCGTGTGAGCTGCTGCGGCTGTTCACCGAGTCGGGCCACCGGGTCCGGGTCGTGCCGACCGCGTCGGCGCTCCGCTTCGTCGGGGCGCCGACCTGGGCGGCGCTCTCCGGCCGCCCGGTGGCCGACGACGTCTGGTCCGACGTGCACGAGGTGCCGCACGTCCGGCTCGGTCAGCGGGCCGACCTGGTGGTGGTCGCGCCGGCCACGGCGGACCTGCTCGCCAAGGCGGCCCACGGCCTCGCCGACGACCTGCTCACCAACACGCTGCTCACCGCCCGGTGCCCGGTGGTGCTCGCCCCGGCCATGCACACCGAGATGTGGGAGCACCCGGCCACCGTCGCCAACGTCGCCACGTTGCGGTCCCGGGGCGTACGGGTGATCGAGCCCGCCGTCGGCCGGCTCACCGGCGCCGACACCGGCAAGGGGCGGCTGCCCGACCCGGCGGAGATCTTCGCCGTGGCCCGCCGCGCCCTCGCCCGGGGTGTCGACGCCCCGGCCGACCTCGCCGGCCGGCACGTCGTGGTGACCGCCGGCGGCACCCGTGAGCCGCTGGACCCGGTCCGGTTCCTCGGCAACCGTTCCTCCGGCAAGCAGGGGTACGCCTTCGCCCGCGCGGCCGTGGCCCGGGGCGCCCGGGTCACCCTGGTCGCGGCGAACGTCGCCCTGCCCGACCCGGCCGGCGTCGACCTGGTCCGGGCCGGCACCACCGAGGAGCTGCGCAAGGCCACCCTGGAGGCGGCCGCCGACGCCGACGTGGTGGTGATGGCGGCGGCCCCGGCCGACTTCCGCCCGGCGACGTACGCCCCCGGAAAGATCAAGAAGTCGGACGACGGCGACGCGCCCACCATCGAGCTGGTCACCAACCCCGACATCGCCGCCGAGCTGGGTCGGCGCCGCCGGCCCGAGCAGGTGCTGGTGATCTTCGCTGCCGAGACCGGCGACGCCGAGGCCAACGGCCGCGCCAAGCTCGTCCGCAAACGTGCGGACCTCATTGTCGTCAATGAGGTCGGGGTCGACAAGGTCTTCGGCGCCGAGACCAACGCGGCGACCGTCATCGGCGCGGACGGCTCCCTGCACACGCTGCCCGAGCAGGCGAAGGAGGACCTGGCCGACGCCGTCTGGGACCTCGTCGTGGCGCGGCTCGCGGACCGTTCCTGAACCCTGGTCGCGTCAAAGTTCTTTAGCCACCCTGGAGCGGGGGTGACTAAACTGCCGCCGAGCGAAGTGTTCCACCGAGATCAAGTGATTAGGAGTACCGTGACACGTCTCTTCACGTCCGAATCGGTCACGGAAGGCCACCCGGACAAGATCGCCGATCAGATCAGCGACGGCATCCTCGACGCCCTGCTCGCCAAGGATCCGCACAGCCGTGTCGCGGTGGAAACCCTGATCACCACGGGTCAGGTGCACGTCGCCGGTGAGGTGACCACCAAGGCTTACGCGGACATCCCGACCATCGTCCGGGACACCATCCTGAAGATCGGGTACGACTCGTCGAAGAAGGGCTTCGACGGCGCGTCCTGCGGCGTCAGCGTCTCCATCGGCCAGCAGTCCGCCGACATCGCCCAGGGCGTCGACAACGCCTTCGAGCTGCGTACCGGGGCGTCGGAGAGCGCGCTGGACGCGCAGGGCGCCGGCGACCAGGGCATGATGTTCGGCTTCGCCTGCTCGGAGACCCCGGAGCTGATGCCACTGCCGATCGCGCTGGCGCACCGGCTGGCCCGCCGGCTCGCCGCGGTCCGCAAGGACGGCACCGTGCCGTACCTGCGCCCGGACGGCAAGACCCAGGTCACCATCGAGTACGACGGCCTGCGCCCGGTCCGCCTCGACACGGTGGTCGTGTCCAGCCAGCACGCCGCGGACATCTCCCTGGAGTCGCTGCTGACCCCGGACGTGCGCGAGCACGTCATCGCGCCGGAGCTGGAGAGCCTCGGCCTGGACACCGAGGGCTACCGGCTGCTGGTCAACCCGACCGGCCGGTTCGAGATCGGCGGTCCGATGGGTGACGCCGGCCTCACCGGTCGGAAGATCATCGTCGACACCTACGGCGGGTACGCCCGGCACGGCGGCGGCGCGTTCTCCGGCAAGGACCCGTCCAAGGTGGACCGCTCGGCGGCGTACGCGATGCGCTGGGTGGCCAAGAACGTGGTCGCCGCCGGGCTGGCCGAGCGCTGCGAGGCGCAGGTCGCGTACGCGATCGGCAAGGCCCACCCGGTCAGCCTCTTCATCGAGACGTTCGGCACCGAGAACGTGCCGGTCCCCGCCATCGAGAAGGCCGTCACCGAGGTCTTCGACCTGCGTCCGGCCGCCATCATCCGGGACCTGCACCTGCTGCGCCCGATCTACCAGCAGACCGCCGCGTACGGCCACTTCGGCCGTGAGCTGCCGGACCTGACCTGGGAGAGCACCGACCGGGCCGCCGACCTCAAGTCGGCCGCGGGAGCCTGACCGGCACCAGGCGCAGCGACCGGCGACCCGCTGACGGGTCGCCGGTCGCTCGCGTCTGCGTCGACGTGCCCCTGCCGCACCTGGACCGCCCCTTCGACTACCTGGTCCCCGCCGAGCTGGACGCCGACGCGCGCCCCGGGGTCCGGGTGAAGGTCCGTTTCGCGGGACAGCTCGTGGACGGCTGGCTGCTGGACCGGGTCGCGGAGTCCGCCCACCCCCGGCTGGCGTACCTGGAGAAGGTCGTCTCCGCGGAGCCCGTGCTGGCGCCGGAGGTCGCCCGGCTGGCTCGGGCGGTCGCCGACCGGTACGCCGGCAGCCTCGCCGACGTGCTCCGCCTCGCCGTCCCGCCCCGGCACGCCCGGGTCGAGAAGGAGCCCCGCGACGCCCCGGAGGCGGCCGACAACGCCGGGCCCGGCGTGCCGTCCCCCGGCCGGCCGGGGGCGGCTGCCGCGTCCGCGCCGACCGCAGGCCCGGCCGCCGACCCGCGCGGTTGGCGGGACTACCCGGCCGGTCCGGCGTACCTGCGGGCGCTCGCCGAAGGACGTGCCCCGCGCGCGGTCTGGTCGGCCCTCGCCGGCGAGGACTGGGCAGCGCGCTACGCCGACGCGGTCGCCGCCACCGTCGCCGGTGGCCGGGGCGCGGTCGTGGTGGTGGCCGACGCCCGGGACCTCGACCGCCTCGACACCGCGCTCACCGCGGCGCTCGGCCCGGGCCGGCACGCGTGCCTCTCCGCCGCCCTCGGCCCGGCCCGCCGGTACCGCGCCTTCCTCGCCGCGCGGCGTGGCGACGTGCCGGTGGTGATCGGCACCCGGGCGGCGATGTTCGCCCCGGTCGACCGGCTCGGCCTGGTGGCGATCTGGGACGACGGTGACGACCTGCACGCCGAGCCTCGTGCCCCGTACCCGCACGCCCGGGACGTGCTGCTGACCCGGGCCCAGCTCGCCGGGGCCGCCGCCCTGGTCGGCGGGTTCACCCGTACCGCCGAGGCGCAGTTGCTGGTGGAGACGGGCTGGGCCCGCGAGGTGGTCGCCGACCGGGCGACCGTGCGGGCGCGTACCCCGGCCATCGCCCCGACCGGCGACGGCCCGCAACTGGCCCGCGACCCGGGCGCGGCCACCGCCCGGCTGCCCAGCCTGGCCTGGACCACCGCGCGGGACGCCCTGCGCGCGGACACCCCGGTGCTGGTCCAGGTGCCCCGCCGCGGTTACCTCCCCGCGGTCTCCTGCGCGGACTGCCGCACCCCGGCCCGCTGTCCGCACTGCGCCGGCCCGCTGGCGCTGCCGTCGGCCGCCGGCACGCCCGCCTGCCGCTGGTGCGGCCGGGTCGCCGCCGCGTACGCCTGCCCGCAGTGCGGTGGGCGGCGGCTGCGTGCCTCGGTCACCGGTGCCCGGCGCACCGCGGAGGAGTTGGGCCGGGCCTTCCCCGACGTGCCGGTGCGCACCTCGGGCCGGGAGGAGGTGCTGGGCACGGTGCCCGGCGGCGCGGGCCTGGTGATCGCCACCCCGGGCGCGGAGCCGCTCGCCGAGGGCGGCTACGGGGCGGTGCTGCTGCTCGACTCGTGGGCTCTGCTCACCCGGGCCGACCTGCGCGCCGGTGAGGAGGCGCTGCGCCGCTGGCTGAGCGCGGCCGCGCTGGCCCGGCCCGGCCCGGCCGGCGGCCGGGTGGTCGTGGTCGCCGACGGGGCGCTCGCCCCGGTGCAGGCGCTGCTGCGCTGGGACCCGGCCTGGTTCGCCGCCCGGGAGTTGGCCGAGCGGCGGGAGCTGGGCTTCCCGCCGGCGACGAAGATGGCCAGCGTCACCGGCACGGCGCAGGCGGTGGCCGGGCTGCTCGCCGAGGCCCGGCTGCCGGAGTCCGCCGAGGTGCTCGGCCCGGTTCCGGCCGACGAGGGCCGCGAGCGGATGCTGGTCCGGGTGCCCCGGGCCCGGGCCGCCGCCCTGGCCGAGGCGCTGCACACGGCGGCCGGGGTGCGCAGCGCGCGCAAGGCCGCGGAGCCGGTCCGGCTCCAGGTCGACCCGTTGAGCCTGTTCTGACGGCCGGCCCGGCGGGTGACCCCGGACACTCCGGCCGCCGACCATCCCGCTGCGGAGCGTCACCGTCGCACACCGCGTCCGGTAAAGCGCTGGCAGGCGCGTGATAGCATCGCCCGTCATGCCCGGGCGCAGGGATGGCGCGACGATGGCGGAAGGCGTCGGTCCGGCGCCGAGTCGATGATGTCAATCAGCCGGTGATCAGGGGTGGACCAGTCGTGACCGTTCGCAAATCGATCGTCTTCAACGGGGACCTCGGCAGCGGCAAGAGCACCGTCTCCGTCGAGATCGCCAAGCGGCTCGGGATGCGCCGGGTCAGCGTCGGCGACCTCTACCGCCAGATGGCCCAGGAACGGCAGATGACCGCGCTCCAGCTCAACCTGCACGCCGAGCTGGACCAGGCCGTCGACGGCTACGTCGACCAGCTCCAGCGGGACATCGCCGCCTCCGGCGAGTCGCTGGTGATGGACTCCCGGCTGGCCTGGCACTTCTTCACCGACGCGCTCAAGGTGCACATGATCACCGAGCCGGGCGAGGCGGCCCGCCGGGTGCTGCTGCGCCCCTCCGGCCCGGCCGAGAGCTACACCTCGCTGGAGGAGGCGAAGGCCAAGCTCAGGGAGCGTAGCGAGAGCGAGCGCAGCCGGTTCATCGTCCGCTACGGGGTCGACAAGGCCCGGCTGCGCAACTACGACCTGATCTGCGACAGCACCCGGGCCACCGCGGCCGAGGTGATCGAGCACATCGTCGACGCGTACGAGGGTCGGCTCGGTGCCGACGTGCTCGATCAGGCCCCGCCGCTGCTGCTGCTCGACCCGGCCCGGGTCTACCCGACCGAGGACATCGCCACCCTGCGCGGACTGTGGGACTCGGAGTTCGTCGGGGAGGTGGCCGAGGCCGGTGACGAGGCTCTGCAGCCGCTGCGGATCGGCTACACCGGCGAGTACTACTTCGTCGTCGACGGCCACCGTCGGCTCAGCGCCGCCCTGCAGAACGGCTTCCACCTGGTGCCGGCCCAGCTCGTCGCCGAGGTGGACGAGCCGGTCGTCGGCGGCATGAGCGCGGTCGACTACTTCGCCGCCCACGTCCGCCCGTCGACCATCCACGACTGGGAGGCCGCGCACGGCATCACGCTGCCGCTGCCCGAGCACGCCCTGCTCGGTGGCGACGCGGTTCTGGCGGGGGAGCCCGGCGCTGGCGCCTGACCGGTCGTCCGCCGGGCCCACGCCGTTCGACGCCCGGTCCGACGGCGGCCCCGCCGGACCGGTCACGCCCGGCCCGGCCGTTGCCCTCCCGACCACCCTGGTCGGCCGCCCGGGGTCGCCGGGGCGCCTCCGGACACGCATGATGGAGCCTTCCGACGTATCGACGCGGGAGGCCGGTCATGGACGCAGCCGAGGCACTCGCCCTGCTCATGTCGCCGCCGGGGCGGATCGACCCGTATCCCACCTACGAGCGGTTGCGCGCCCACGGGCCGGTGGCCCAGGCCGGGCCGGTGTTCTTCGCGGTCACCGGCTACGCCGAGGCCGACGCGATCCTGCGTGACCCCCGGTTCGGGGTGATGGACGACGCGTTGCGCGACGAGTTCCTGCCCGGCTGGCGCGACAGCCCCGCCGTCACCTCGATCTCCCGCTCCATGCTGCGTACCAACCCGCCCGACCACAGCCGGATGCGGCGCCTCGCGGCCGGGGCGTTCACCCCGCGCCGGATCGCCGCCATGCGGGACGTGGTGGTCGCCCAGGCGGACGAGCTGGTCGACGGGATGGTCGCGCGGGCCCGCGACGGTGAGCCGGTCGACGTCCTGGCCGAGTTCGCGTACCCGTTGCCGGTCGGGGTGATCTGCGCGCTGCTCGGCGTCCCGGCGGCCGACCGGCCGCTGTTCCGCCGCTGGGCGGCCGACCTGACCGGGGTGCTGGAGCCCGAGATCACCCTTGACGAGCTGGCCGTCGCCGACCGGGGCGCCGCCGAGCTGACCAGCTACTTCGCCGCGCTGGTCGAGGACCGCCGCCGCGCGCCGGCCGACGACCTGACCACCGCGCTGGTGCAGGTGCACGACGCCGACGGTGACCGGCTCTCCGGCGACGAGCTGCTGGCGAACCTGGTCGTGCTGCTGGTCGCCGGCTTCGAGACCACCACCAACCTGCTCGGCAACGGCCTGGTCGTACTGCTCGACCATCCCCGCGCCGCGCAGGCGTTGCGCGAGCACCCCGACCTCGCCCCCGATCACGTCGAGGAACTGCTGCGCTACGACTCGCCGGTGCAGCTCACCACCCGGGTCAACACCGCCCCGGCGACCGTGGGCGGGGTCGACCTGCCGGCCGGCAGCTGGACGCTGCTGCTGCTCGGCGCGGCCAACCGGGACCCGCGGCGCTACCCGCAGCCGGCGCGCTTCGACCCGTGGCGGGCGCAGTCGCACCCGCTGTCGTTCGGGGCCGGGCCGCACTACTGCCTCGGCGCCGGGCTGGCCCGGCTGGAGGCGCAGGTCGCCTTCCCGCTGCTGCTGCGCCGGCTGCCCGGCCTGGCCCTCGCCGGCCGGCCCCGGCACCGGACCCGGCTCACCCTGCGCGGCTACCAGACCCTGCCGGTGATCATCGACACGGAGTCGGCCGCGTCGCATCGCGGTACGCCGGCCGGGACCGCCCCCGGCACTCCGTAGACTGGTACGGCACCCGTCCGCACCGCCGAAGGAGCCACACCGAGTGACCGTCCAGCCCATCCGTCTGTTCGGGGATCCGGTGCTGCGCACGCCGGCCGATCCGGTCGTCGACTTCGACGTCGAGCTGCGTAGGCTCATCGCCGACCTCACCGACACGATGCGCGAGCAGGGCGGCGCCGGCCTGGCCGCGCCGCAGCTCGGGGTGGGCCTGCGGGTGTTCACCTTCGACGTCGACGACGTCCTCGGCCACCTGGTCAACCCGGTGCTGGAGTTCCCCGACTCCGAGGAGCAGGACGGCCCGGAGGGCTGCCTCTCCATCCCCGGGCTCTACTTCGACACCAAGCGCCGGCAGAACGTCGTCGCCAAGGGTTTCAACGGCTACGGCGACCCGCTGCAGATCGTCGGCACCGGGTTGATGGCGCGCTGCGTGCAGCACGAGACCGACCACCTCGACGGCGTGCTCTTCGTCGACCGGCTGGACCCGGCCGGGCGCAAGGAGGCGATGAAGGCCATCCGCCAGGCCGACTGGTACGACCCGGCCGCCCCGCCCACGGTCAAGCTGAACCCGCACGCCGCCGGCAACCCCTTCGGCCTGGGGCGGTGACCCGGATGCGCCTGGTCTTCGCCGGCACGCCGGCCGTCGCCGTCCCCGCCCTGGCCGCCGTGCACGCCTCCGGGCACGACCTGCTGGCCGTGGTCACCCGTCCCGACGCCCCCGCCGGCCGCGGTCGCGGCCTGGTCCGCTCGCCCGTCGGCGCCTGGGCCGACGAGCACGGCGTCGAGGTGCTCACCCCGGCCAGACCCCGGGAGCCGGAGTTCCTCGACCGGCTGCGCGAGCTGGCCCCGGACTGCGTCCCCGTGGTCGCGTACGGCGCGCTGGTGCCGCCGGTCGCCCTGGAGATCCCCCGGCACGGCTGGATCAACCTGCACTTCTCGCTGCTGCCCGCCTGGCGCGGCGCGGCCCCCGTGCAGCACGCCGTGCTGCACGGCGACGAGCTGACCGGCGCCAGCGTCTTCCAGTTGGAGCAGGGGCTGGACACCGGTCCGGTGTACGGCACCCTCACCGACGAGATCCGTCCCACCGACACCTCCGGCGATCTGCTGGAACGGCTGGCCCACTCCGGGGCCGGCCTGCTGGTGGCCGTCCTCGACGCGATCGGGGCGGGGACGGCCCGGGCCGAGCCGCAGCCGGCCGACGGGGTGTCCCTGGCGCCGAAGCTGACCGTGGAGGACGCCCGGGTGCGCTGGAGCGACCCCGCGTTCGCGGTGGACCGGCGGATCCGCGCCTGCACCCCCGCCCCCGGCCCGTGGACGACCTTCCGCGACGAGCGGGTCAAGCTCGGCCCGGCCACCCCGGTGGCGAACGGCCCCGAGCTGAAGCCGGGCGAGCTGCTGGCGGAGAAGTCCCGGGTGCTGGTCGGCACCGCGACGGTGCCGGTGCAGCTCGGTGAGGTCCGGGCGGCGGGCAAGAAGGCCATGTCGGCGAGCGACTGGGCGCGCGGCGCCCGGGTCACCGCCGGCGAGGTGTTCGCGTGACCGCCCCCTCGGACCGTCCCGACAGCTTCCGCTCCGACAGCCCCCGGGGTGACCGGTACGACCGGTCCGCGCCCCGCCGTCCCGACGCCCCGCGCGGCGACCGTCCGGCGGGCGGCGGTTTCCGCGGTGACCGGCCCGGTGGCGGCTGGGCCGGCGTCGACCGACGCGGCGGCCGTCCCGTCCGCCCGGCCGTCGACCTGCCCCGGTACGCCGCCTACCAGGCGATCGCCGCGGTGCACCGGGACGACGCGTACGCCAACCTGGTGCTCCCTTCGATCCTGCGCGAGGAGGGGCTGACCGGCCGGGACGCCGCCTTCGCCACCGAGCTGACCTACGGCACGCTGCGCCACACCGGCACCCTGGACGCGATCGTCACCGACGCGGCCGGCCGGGACGTCGAGCGGATCGACCCGCCGGTACGCGACGCGCTGCGGCTCGGGACGTACCAGCTCCTGCACACCCGGGTGCCGGCGCACGCGGCGGTGTCGTCCACCGTCGACCTGGTCCGCACGGTGGGTCCGGGCGCCACCGGCTTCGCCAACGCGGTGCTGCGCGAGGTGGCCGGCCGCGACGCCGACGCCTGGGTGGCGAAGCTCGCCCCACCGATGGAGACCGACCCGATCGGGCACCTGGCCCTGGCGTACAGCCATCCCCAGTGGATCGTGCGGGCCTTCAACGAGGCGCTCGGCGGCGACCTGGGGGAGACCACCCGGCTGCTGATCGAGGACAACGAGCGGCCCCCGGTGCACCTGTGCGCCCGGCCCGGCCTGGCCGACCCGGTGGAGTTGGCCGACGAGGTGGGCGGCGCGCCCGGCGCGTTCTCCCCGTACGCGGTCTACCTCTCCGGCGGCGCGCCGGGCGACCTGCCGGCGCTGGCGCAGGGCCGGGCGCACGTGCAGGACGAGGGCTCGCAGCTGGTGGCCCACGCCCTGGCCCACGCCCCGCTGGACGGGCCGGACGGGCGGTGGCTCGACCTGTGCGCCGGCCCCGGCGGCAAGTCCGGCCTGCTCGGCGCGCTCGCCGCGCAGCGCGACGCCCGGCTGACCGCCGTCGAGGTGTCCGAGCACCGCGCCCGGCTGGTCGCGCAGGCCGCCCGGGGCCTGCCGGTGAACGTGCTGCACACCGACGGGCGGACGGTCGGCGCCGACCCGAAGCTGCCGGAGGGGCACTTCGACCGGGTGCTGGTGGACGCGCCCTGCACCGGGCTTGGGTCACTGCGCCGACGGCCGGAGTCGCGCTGGCGCCGCCAGCCGTCCGACCTGCCGCCGCTGACCCGGTTGCAGCGGGAACTGCTCACCGCCGCCCTGCGCGCGGCGCGCCCCGGTGGTCTGGTCGCGTACGTGACCTGCTCGCCGCACACGGTGGAGACGCACGTGACGGTCACCGAGGCGGCCCGGCGCGCCGCGGTGCCGGCCGACTTCGTCGACGCCCGTACGCTGCTGCCCGCCGGCATGCCGGGGTTGGGTGACGGCCCGACGGTGCAGCTCTGGCCGCACCGGCACGGCACGGACGCCATGTTCCTGGCGGTGCTGCGCCGGGGCTGAGCCGGCGCGGGCCTTCCGCGACCCATTGAGCTGCCCCGATCGGCTGCTATAGTCCAGCACCACTTGACCTGGGCAGGCCGGACCCCGGTCGATCGGGAGGGGCGATGGAGGTCCGTAGGACCGAACGGTGGGCGGAGTTCGGTCGGGAGTTGCGCAGCTGGCGCCGCCGGGCCGGGCTGACCCAGGGTCAGCTCGGCCTACGGGTCGGCTACCACCACAGCGTGATCAGCAAGGTGGAGAGCGGGCTGCGGGAGCCGCCGATGGGGCTGCCCGCGCGCCTCGACGAGCTGCTGGGGACGGGCGGCACGCTGACCGCGCTGGCCGGGCCGGGTGCCCGACGGCGTCCCGCCCACCTGGCGGTGAACGACCCGACCCTGTTCGCGGTGGTGCCGGGCGCGGACACCACCGACCGGGTCACGCCGCCCGGTGTGCCGGTGTGGCCGCTCCGGCTGCCCGACCGGGGCTTCTCCTGCCCGTTGCACGGCGACGACGGCTGCGCGGTGCCGCCGGTCGGGGACGTCCTGGCGGCACTGGCCCGCCTCGACCGGCGCGATCCGGCGACGCTGCCCGTCGAGCCGGTGCCCGACCTCGTGCACGGGTTGACCGCGCTGCTGCCGGGTTACACGCAGGCGACCGCCGAGAGCGTCTCGACCGAGGCCGTCGGCGCCGTCGAAAGCGTCCTGCACCTGCTGGTGCGGTGGGCCGAGGTGGTCGACGCCGCCGGGCGTTCCCCGCACAGCCTGCTCCGCCTCGCCGCCCACTACGCCCAGTTGGCCGGCCGGTTGCGGATGCAGCGGGGGCAGAGCGTCGTCGGTATGGCCTGGGTCGGGCACGGCCTGCGGTGGGCCGGCGTCTCCGCCGACCGCGTCGCCCAGGCCACCCTGCTCAGCGACTACTGCACGTTGACCCGGCTGGACCGCGACGCCGCGTCGTCGCTGGCGTACGCCCGGGCGCTCGGCGCGGTGGACCCTTCCCGCGGCTGGATGTCGACGCTGTCGCACCTGTACCAGGCCCGGGCGTACGCCCTCGACGGTGACGTGGCCGAGTGCCGGCGCCAGGTCGACCTGGCCCGCCGGCGGCTGTCCCGGATCGACGAACGGGACCGGGCGGAGGCGCCCTGGCTGACCGGCGACGAGGGCGAGCTGCGGGCCGAGTCGTCCATCGGCGGGGCGTTACGTGACCTGGCCGCCCACACCGGGGACCGGGCCACGGCTCGACGGGCGGTCCACGCCACCCAGCGGTCGCTGGCCCACCTGCCGTCGCGGATGCGCCCGACGTACCTGCTGCTCACCCTGCGGCTGGCGGACAGCCACGCCTGTGCGGGGATGCCGGAAGCGGCGGTGGCGGTGGCGGCGCCTGTCGTGGAGGAGGCGCTGCGGACCCGGCGGACCACCATCGTCCACGAGCTGCGCGGCCTGCACGCCCGGTTGCGGGACGGCTGGGGCGACCTGCCGGAGGTCCGTGACCTGGCGGAACGGCTGCGCACCCCGCACCGGTGAGCCGGCCGCGCCCGGCTGCGCGATGTGCCGGATTGTGGCAACTCCGGCCGTCCGCGCCTCAGGGGCGTTGACCGGTCGGCCGGTGGATGTGAATGTCTCCTGGTCCGGGTGCGGACGTGACGTTCCGCTTCGAGTCCCAGCTCGCCCCAACCGCGAGACCGCCGTCCGTGCCCGGGCATTCCCCACCCCGCAGGGGTCCGGCACCCGTCGGCTCAGCGCAGCGGTAGCCCACGGGTGCCGGCACCCTTGAGCGAGCGGGTCGGCGCGCGGTCGTCGAGCCAGAGGAAGCACTGCACGCCGCGGTTGCCGTCGCGCCACTCCCGTTCCCGCGGGTGGTAGAAGATCGAGCCGGCGTGGAAGCGCAGGTTGCCGTCGTCCGGCACCCCGGTGTACGCCGCGAGCAGCCGGAGGCATCCCCGGTGGACCCGCTCGTCGCCCCGGCGGAGCTGGGCGTGGCTGAGGCCGTCGGCCTGCCAGACGCCGACGAACTCGGCGTGGTGCCGGGCGGTGCAGGAGACCGGGACCATCGCCTCGACGTCGCCGCCGGCCACCGTCGGGTTGAAGCAGCCCAGCCGCAGGTCGCCGTCGCCCTTCAGCGCGCCCCGCAGGCTGCCGGTGCGGGGAATCACCCCCGGCTCGTCGAGGCCGCGGATCTCGCTGAGGTCGCACCGGAACCAGCGGGCCCCGCCGCGCCAGGCCGCGGGGGAGGGGAAGACGACGGTGAGGCCGAGCCGGGCGGCGCGCCAGTCGCCGCCGACCGCCCGGCGGACCTCCCGGTCGCACTCGGCGCGGGCGGTGAGCCGCGCCGGGGTGCCGCTCGCCGGCGGGGTGTCCCGCGTCGCGTGGGCCCCGGTCAGTGTGCCGACGTGCATGGTCTCGGTGCGGTGCGACCGTGCGCAGTCGACGGGCTGGTAGCCGCCGAGGTGACCGACGTCCTGCGTGCCCAGGTGGCAGGTCCCGGCGGCGGGGACGACGCGCTGCGGGGCGGCGAGTGCCGGCCAGTCGTCGGTGATGTCCGCGTCCAGCCCGGCCGGGGCGCGGCAGCCGGTCAGCGCGAGGGCCACGAGAAGGCCCACGGCGACCGCCGTCCCGTACCGCCGCATCGCATCCGACCCTTCGCCGCCGTCCGCCCGACCGGCGGTGCCGCCACGGTGCGGCAGCATACGGCACCCGGTCTCAGCTGGCGGGCAGTCCCTTCGGGCCGACGCCACGCATCGACCGGGTCAGCTTCCGGTCGTCGCTCCACAGGAAGCAGCGGATGCCCCGGTCGCCCTCCTGCCACTCCCGCTGCGACGGCGGGTAGAAGATCGACCCGGCCCGGTACGGCAGGTCGGCGTTGTCGGGCACCTCGGCGAAGCTGGCGATCAGTGCCATGCAGCGCCGGTGCACCTGCTGGTTGGCCTTGGTGAACTCCTCCCAACTCATGTCGCGTTCGAGGTACACGCCGACGAACTCGGCCCGGTGCGGCTCGGAGCAGAGCACCGGGGCCATGTAGTTCAGGTTGTCGCCGATGAGCTTCGGGTCGAAGCAGCGGTGGGAGAGCGGGTTGTCGCCGATCATCGCCCCGCGCAGGCTTCCGGTCCGGTTGACCGGGCGGGTGTTGTCGATGCTGTCGGTCTCGCTCAGGTCGCAGCGGTACCACCTCGCGCCGCCGTTCCAGGCCGACACGGAGGGCAGCGCGATGTTCAGGGTCAGCCGCGCGGAGTGCCAGTCACCGCCGAGCACCTCCCGGGCCCGCTGGTCGCACTCGGCCCGCGCCGGGCGCAGCGCCGGCGACCCCGGCTCGGGCCGAGGGCCGCGCTCGGCGGCGCCGGTGAACGCGCCGACGTGGATCGCCTCCGCCAGGTGGCTGCGGGCACAGTCCACCGTGTCGTAGGTGCTGGCCTGCACCACCGCCGTGATCCGCGGTAGGCAGGCGTCCGTGGCGGGCACGAACAACTGGGGTGCGGGCAGCGCCGACCAGTCGTCGATCAGATCGCCGTCGCCCTGGTGCTGCCGGAGGCAGCCGCTCATCGCCACCGTCGCCGCGCCGGCCAGCGCCAGCGCCACGAGCCACCGTCGCATCGTCCGCCCTTTCCGGGAGATGACGGCCGATCATCGCGGCCCGCACGGCGTTGCCCCGCCGGCCGGGCAGCAGATGTGACCGTCCCCGATGGAGTGTTCCCGCGTTTCCGTCGATCGGCCAGTCACGGATGGCCTTTCGTCCGCTTCTCGGGTTCGCGGGGTTCAATCTTGCACCATCGGTCACCCCTGGATCACAGGGTGTTCCCGGTGGAGGCGCGCTGACCGCGACGGGTGGCCGCGTTCGTACACTGACCCGGTGACCGTACCGCCGCCGATCGTCGCGCCCAGCATCCTCGCCGCCGATTTCGCCCGCCTCGCCGAAGAGGTCCGCGCCGTGGAGGGCGCCGCGGACTGGCTGCACGTCGATGTGATGGACAACCACTTCGTGCCGAACCTGACCATCGGGCTGCCGGTGGTGCAGAGCCTGCGGGCGGCCACCCAGATCCCGTTCGACGTACACCTCATGATCACTGACCCTCGTCGCTGGGCCCCCGGCTACGCCGACGCCGGCGCCTACAACGTCACCTTCCACGCCGAGGCCTGCGACGACCCGGTGGCGCTGGCCAAGGACCTCCGCTCGGCCGGGGCGAAGGCCGGGCTGGCCATCGACCGGGACACCCCGATCGAGCCGTACCTGGAGCTGCTGCCGAGCTTCGACACCCTGCTGATCATGACGATCAAGGCCGGCTTCGGCGGGCAGCGGTTCATCCCGCAACTGCTGGAGAAGGTGCGCGCCGCCCGCCGGCACGTCGACAGCGGCCACCTGGAGCTGCGCATCGAGGTCGACGGCGGGATCGCCGCCGACACCATCGAGCAGGCCGCGGCGGCGGGCGCCGACGCGTTCGTCGCCGGCACCGCGGTGTACGGGGCGGCCGATCCGGCGGAGGCGGTCCGCCGCCTGCGAGGGCTCGCGGAGCGCGCGGTCGCCGGGGCCTGACGTGGAGCCGGCCGGCGACCGACCCGACATCATCCTGGTCGTCGACGACGACGAGGACATCGCCCGCTTCGTCGAGTTCAACCTGCGGCTGCACGGCTTCGAGGTGCTGCACGCCTCGGACGGGCAGGAGGCGCTGGAGGTCATCGAGCGGCAACGCCCCGACCTGGCCGTGGTCGATCTGATGATGCCGCGCATCGACGGCCTGGAGCTGACCCGCCGGCTGCGCGCCGACCCGATGACCTCCGCCCTCCCGGTGATCATGCTGACCGCCAAGGGGATGACCCAGGACAAGGTGAACGGCCTCAGCGTCGGCGCGGACGACTACCTGGTCAAGCCCTTCGACACGCTGGAGCTGGTGGCCCGGGTCAATTCGACGCTGCGCCGCAACAAGGAGTTCCGGGAGGTCTCCCCGCTGACCGGGCTGCCCGGCAACAGCCGGATCCGCCGGGAGATCAGCGACCGGGTGCGCAGCGGCGTCGACTACGCGGTCGGCTACGTCGACATCGACCGGTTCAAGAGCGTCAACGACCGGTACGGCTTCGTCCGTGGCGACGAGTTCATCTCCGCGCTCGCCCGCAGCCTGCACCGGGCGGTGGTGTCGATCGGGCTGCCGCCGGCCTTCCTCGGCCATGTCGGTGGGGACGACTTCGTCATAGTCTGCACCCCGGAGCAGGTCCGGCCGCTCACCTCCCGAGCGGTGGTGGACTTCGAGCGGGCCGCCGACAAGCTCTACGACCCCGCCGACGCCGAGCGCGGCTACGTGGAGCTCAAGGACCGCCGGGGAAACGTCCGCAGGGCGCACCTGGTCACCCTCTCCATCGGCGTCTCGCTGTCGGACTCCCGCAAGCGTTTCACCGATCCGCTCGCCGCGATCGCGGTGGCCTCCGAGATGAAGACGGTCGCCAAGAGCCAGCCGGGGTCGTACGTGGCGGTGGACCGCCGGCGCGCGGACGGTGTGTGAAGTAGCACGCTGGGAGTAGCGTGCCCCCCGGCCCGACGTGTAACACTTTCCACGTACCCACCACGCGCTGGCGGGGCTCGGTGAAATTCCGAACCGGCGGTGATCCACGGTCCGACCGTGGTAAGCCCGCGACCCGGACGGCTCAGGCCGCCCGGTGGACCTGGTGAGAGTCCGGGGCCGACGGTTGGCGGCGGGATCGTTCCGCTGCCAGACAGTCCGGATGGGAGACAGCGCGCGGGACGGGGCGGGCCTGCGTGGGCTGTCATCCAGCCACCGCGTGGGCTCCCCGGGGGCGGCCGTGCCGTTCCCGGATCCGCCGCCGCCTGCCCGCGGCACCTCCCGTCGACCGCCCAGCGCGCGGACCGGCGAGTGAGAGGGATGGGCCATGGCCGGCGTCTCCGTCGACGAAGCGATGCGTCGTGCCGTCGCGCTCGCCGCCCGTGGCCTCGGCACCACCAGCCCCAACCCGGTCGTCGGCTGCGTCCTGCTCGATGCGGACGGCACGGTCGTCGGGGAGGGATTCCACGCGTACGCGGGCGGACCGCACGCCGAGATCGTCGCGCTCGCCCAGGCCGGGGAGCGCGCCCGCGGCGGCACCGCCGTGGTCACCCTGGAACCCTGTGACCACACGGGCCGCACCGGCCCCTGCAGCCTCGCGCTGATCCAGGCCGGCGTCGCCCGCGTGGTCATCGCGGTCCCCGACCCCAATCCGGTCGCCTCCGGCGGCGCCGCCACGTTGCGCGCCGCGGGCGTCCAGGTACAGCTCGGGGTACGCGCCGCCGAGGCCGAGGCCGGCAACGTCGCCTGGCTCACCTCGATGCGGCGGGGCTGGCCGTACGTGATCTGGAAGTACGCGGCCACCCTCGACGGCCGGTCCGCCGCCGCCGACGGCACCAGCATGTGGATCACCTCCGAGGCGGCCCGGATCGACGTGCACGCGCTGCGCGGCACGGTCGACGCGGTGATCGCCGGAGTGGGCACCGTGCTCGCCGACGATCCCCGGCTGACCGCCCGCAACCTGCGCGACGGCACGCTGGCCATCCGGCAGCCGCTGCGGGTGGTGGTGGACAGCGCGGGGCGTACCCCTGCCGACGCCCGGGTGCGCGACGGCGCCGCACGGACCTGGATCGCCACCGCCGCCGAGGTCGGCGCCGACCCGGACGGCCGGGTCGATCTGCCGGCGTTGCTGGCCGAGCTGCACCACCGTGGCGTGCGGGCCGCGCTGCTGGAGGGCGGCCCGCGCCTGGCCGGCGCGTTCCTCGCCGCCGGCCTGGTTGACCGGATCGTCGGGTACGTCGCGCCGAAGCTGCTCGGCGCCGGCCCGACCGCGCTGCTCGACGCCGGCGTGACGACCATCGCCGACGCCATCGATCTGGAGATCACCGACGTTGCGCAGGTCGGCCCCGACCTGCGGATCACCGCGCTGCCCCGGAAGAGGGAGGCCTGACATGTTCACCGGCATCGTCGAGGAGTTGGGCGAGGTCGTCCGGACCGCCGACACCGGAGGTGACTGCGCCCTGGTCGCCATCCGGGGCCCGCTGGTCACCTCGGACGCCCGGCACGGCGACTCCATCGCGGTCAACGGCGTCTGTCTCACCGTCGTCGACGTCGACGGCGGGGTGTTCACCGCCGACGTGATGGGGGAGACCCTGCGCCGCTCCGCGCTCGGGGGCCTGCGCCCCGGCGACCCGGTCAACCTGGAGCGGGCCGCCGCGCTGAACAGCCGGCTCGGCGGGCACATCGTGCAGGGCCACGTCGACGGCGTCGGCGAGGTGCTCTCCCGGGAGCCGGCCGAGCAGTGGGAGACCCTGCGCTTCCGGCTCCCCGCCGGCCTGGCCCGGTACGTGGTGGAGAAGGGCTCGATCACCGTCGACGGGGTGTCGCTCACCGTCGCCGAGGTCGGCGACGACTGGTTCGCCGTCGGGCTCATCCCGACCACCCTGAAGCTGACCACCCTCGGCTCCCGGCGCGTCGGCGACCCGGTCAACCTGGAGGTGGACGTGCTCGCCAAGTACGTCGAGCGGCTGCTCGGCGACCGTGTGCCGGGCGGTGCGGTCTGATGGGTGCGCTCGGTTGGCTGCTCGACGCCCAGGTCCAGATCGCCGGCTCGCCGGTGCTGGTCCGGGAGATCGTCGGCAACGTCTTCGGTCTCGCCTCGGCCCTGCTCGGGCTGCGCCGGCTGGTCTGGGCGTGGCCGGTCGGCATCGTCGGCAACGCGCTGCTGTTCACCGTCTTCCTCGGTGGTGTCTTCGCCACCCCGCAGGAGCACGACCTGTACGGCCAGGCCGGCCGGCAGATCTTCTTCTTCGCGGTCAGCCTCTACGGCTGGTGGCGCTGGTCGCGCAACCGGCGTGTCGGGGCAGGTGACGAGCCCGCCGTCACGCCGCGCTGGGCCACCGGCTCGGAACGCCTCGGCCTGCTGGCCGCCGCGGTGCTCGGCACCGCCGTCGCGTACCCGGTGCTCGCCGCGCTGGGTTCCTGGGGCCCGCTGCCGGACGCCTGGATCCTCACCGGCAGCCTGCTCGCCACGTACGGCATGGCGCGCGGCTGGGTGGACTTCTGGCTGATCTGGATCGCCGTCGACGCGGTCGGCGTGCCGCTGCTGCTGCGCGGCGGGTTCTACCCGTCCGCCGCCATGTACCTGGTCTACGGCGCCTTCTGCGTCTGGGGCCTCGTCGCCTGGTGGCGCACCTCACGCGTCGCCCGGGCGGCGCGACCGATCCCGTCCACGTACTCGGAGGCCGTCGCATGACCACGCTCTTCGCCAGTATCGAGCAGGCGGTGGCGGACATCGCCGCCGGCCGGCCCGTCGTCGTGGTCGACGACGAGAACCGGGAGAACGAGGGCGACCTGATCTTCGCCGCCGAACTGGCGACGCCGGAGCTGGTCGCGTTCATGGTCCGCTGGACCTCGGGCTACATCTGCGTGCCGCTGACCGAGTCGGAGTGCGACCGGCTGGACCTGCCGCCGATGCACCACACCAACCAGGACCGGCGCGGCACCGCGTACACGGTGACCGTCGACGCCCGGGAGGGGGTCAGCACCGGCATCTCCGCCGCCGACCGGGCGCACACCATCCGGCTGCTCGCCGACCCGGCCACCGACCCGACCGACCTGTCCCGCCCCGGGCACGTGGTGCCGCTGCGGGCCCGCGAGGGTGGTGTGCTGCGTCGTGCCGGGCACACCGAGGCGGCCGTCGACCTGACCCGGCTCGCCGGGCTGCGTCCGGCCGGCGTGCTCTGCGAGATGGTCAACGACGACGGCACCATGATGCGGATGCCGGACCTGGAGAAGTTCTGCGCCGAGCACTCGCTGACCCTGGTCACCATCGCCGACCTGGTGGCGTACCGGCGGCGGCACGAGAAGCAGGTCGAGCAGGTCGCCGACGCGCGGATGCCCACCCCGTACGGGGTGTTCCGGGCGCTGGGTTACCGGGCCGAGCACGACTCGGCCGAGCATGTCGCGATGGTCTACGGCGACCTCGGCGACGGGCAGGACGTGCTGGTCCGGGTGCACTCGGAGTGCCTGACCGGGGACGTGTTCGGCTCGCTGCGCTGCGACTGCGGACCGCAGTTGCAGGCCGGGCTGGCCCGGGTCGCCCGGGAGGGGCGCGGTGTGGTGCTCTACGTGCGCGGGCACGAGGGGCGGGGGATCGGCCTGCTGCACAAGCTGCAGGCGTACCAGCTCCAGGACCAGGGCCGCGACACCGTGGACGCCAACCTTGACCTGGGCCTGCCGGCCGACGCCCGGGACTACGGCACCGGCGCGCAGATCCTCTACGACCTGGGCGTACGGTCGATGCGGCTGCTCACCAACAACCCGGCCAAGCGGGCCGGGCTGGAGGGGTACGGCCTCACTGTCACCGGTCGCGAGGGACTGCCGATCCGGCCGCACCCGGAGAACGTGCGCTACCTGCGGACCAAGCGGGACCGGATGGGCCACCTGCTGGACGAGTTGGACGAGGTGACCGAGGCCCCGATGGGCCGCCCGGTCCCCGGAGACGAGATCGGAGCGTAGACATGGCGGGATTCGGCGAGCCCGGAGTGACCACGGTGGACGCCGCCGGGATGACGGTGGGCGTGGTCGCGGCGCGCTGGCACGGCGACCTGACCGACCACATGCTCGACCGGGCGGTCGCGGCGGCCGAGGCGTGCGGCGCGCGCGCCGTGGTCGCCCGGGTCGCCGGCTCGGTGGAGCTGCCGGTGGTGGCGCAGGCCCTGGCCCGCCGCTGTGACGTGGTGGTCGCCCTCGGCGTGGTGGTACGCGGCGCGACCGCCCACTTCGACTACGTCTGCCGGTCGGTGACCGACGGGCTCACCCGGGTGGCCCTGGACGAGGGGAAGCCGGTGGCGCACGGGGTGCTCACCGTCGACACCATCGAGCAGGCCCGGGACCGGGCCGGGTTGCCCGGCTCGGCGGAGGACAAGGGCTGGGCGGCCACCGTCGCGGCCCTCGACGCCGCCCTGGTCGTCCGGAGCCTGGCGGCCAACGGCCACCGGGTCGGCTTCGGCGGCTGACCCTCGCCCCACCTTCCCGCCCGACCCCACGGCCCGGCCGGGGCGACTCGGGTGTGATCGACTCCGTTCCGCCGAGATGGCGGTGTCCGGCGCACTGTGACACCGCCATCTCGGCGCCATGGAGTGGATCTCCGGGCCGGTGGCAGTCGGGGCGGCCAAGAGGCGTCGGCCCGTGGTTGCTCGGCGACTCGACCCGCGGGTACGCCCCCGACCTGCGCGGCTTCGGCGCGACCGAGCGCCCCGGCCGGTACGGCCTGGAGCTGATGCGCGACGACGTGCAGGCCCTGCTCGACGCCCTCGGGCTGGACCGGGTCACCGTGGTCGGCCACTCGCTCGGCGCGGACCGGACCCCGGGGGCGACGGCCCCGGGCCGTGGGTCACAGCCGGCCGGCCTCGATGATCCGCCTGAGGAACTGCCGGGTGCGCGGCTGCGTCGGCTCGCCCAGCACCTGCCCCGGCGGCCCGGCCTCGACCACCCGGCCGGAGTCGAGGAAGCAGACCTGGTCGGCGACCTCCCGGGCGAAGCCCATCTCGTGGGTGGCCAGCACCATCGTCATCCCGTCGGCCTTGAGGTCGCGGATCATGGCCAGCACCTCCCCGACCAGCTCCGGGTCGAGCGCGGAGGTGACCTCGTCCAGCAGCATCAGCCGGGGCTGGTTGGCCAGCGCCCGGACGATCGCCACCCGCTGCTGCTGCCCGCCGGAGAGCCGGTCCGGGTAGGCGTCCGCCTTCGCGCCCAACCCGACCCGGTCGAGCAGGTCCCGCGCCTGGGCCTCGGCGTCGGCCCGGGCCCGCCGGTGCACCCGGCGCGGGGCCAGGGTGACGTTCTGCAGCACGGTCAGGTGCGGGAAGAGATTGTACGACTGGAAGACCATCCCGATCCGGCGGCGTACCCGGTCCGGATCGACCCGGGGGTCGGAGATCTCCTCGCCGTCCAGCTCGATGGTTCCGTCGTCCAGTTCCTCCAGCAGGTTGACGCAGCGCAGCAGGGTCGACTTGCCCGACCCGGACGCCCCGATCAACGCCACCACCTGGTGCTCGGCGACGGTCAGGTCGAGACCGTCGAGCACGACGTGGCCGCCGAACTCCTTGCGTAGCCCTCGACAGGTCAGCACCGCCACCTCAGCCTCCGGACTGGCGTCGGGCGGCGCGCAGCGTCACCCAGTCGGTGACGGCGATCAGCGGGATCGCGAGCAGCACGAACAGCACCCCGGCCAGGATGTAGGGGGTGTAGTTGAAGGTCTGCGCGGTGGCGATCTGCGCGGCGCGCACGGCGTCGATCGGCCCGGCGAGGGAGACCAGCCCCACGTCCTTCTGCAACGCCACCACGTCGTTGAGCAGCGGCGGGGCGACCCGCCGGACGGCCTGCGGCAGGACGACGTGGCGCATGGTCTGCCGGTACGTCAGGCCCAGCGACCGGGCCGCGGCGAGCTGGCTGGGGTGGATCGACTCGATGCCGGCCCGGAACACCTCCGCCAGGTAGCCGCCGTAGGTGAGCACGAGCGCGAGCCCGCCGAGCACCAGCACCGGCGGCATGCCCTGCAGCCGCAGCCCGGGCACGCCGAGGGTCAGCACGTAGAGCACGATGATCAGCGGCAGCCCGCGGAAGGTGTACGTGTAGCCGGCGGCGAGCGCCCGGACCGGGAAGAAGACCGGGCCGCGCAGCGTGCGCAGGAGCGCGACCAGCAGCCCGAGCAGCAGCGCGCCGGCCGCGCACAAGACCAGCAGGCGGATGTTCAACCACAGCCCGGACAGCACCGCCGGCAGGGCGTCACGGGCGATCGCCGGGTCCAGGAACGACTCGCGTACCCGGTCCCAGCCGGGCGCGCCGGTGACGGCGAGCACCAGCAGCGTGCCGAGCGTCGCCGTGGAGGCGGCGGCGACCAGCACGCTGCGCACCGTCTGCCGGCGCCGGTACGCGGCCCGCCGCCGCTGCGCCGCCGAGGGGGTGTACGCGAGCAGGCTCACGTCAGCTCGGCCGCTCCCGCCACCTGGGCGAGCCACTTCTGCTCCAGCTGCTTCAGCGTGCCGGACTCGCCGAGCTGGCTGATCGCCGCGTTGACGCACGGGGTGAGCGGGGATCCCTTGTCGAGCAGCAACCCGAACGTCTCGGGCGCGCCCACCTGCGGCACCTGGCCCACGATGGTGGCGTCGGTGATCTCGGCGGAGGTGATGTAGAAGGCGGTCGGCAGGTCCACGACCAGGCCGTCGAGCTGGCCGTTCTGCAGCGCCTTCTTGGCGTCGTCGTTGCTGTTGTAGACCTGCGGCTGCACGGTCGGCCTGATCAGGTCGGTGATCGCCTGGTAGCTGGTGGTGCCGACCTGGGCGCCGAGCTTGGCGTCGCGCAGTTCGGCCAGGCTCCTCCTCCCGGCGATCTTCGAGGACTTGAGTGCGATCACGGTCTGCCGCACCAGGTAGTAGGGCGCGGAGAAGTCGACCGCCCGCTTGCGCTCCTCGGTGACGGAGAACTGGTTGATGTCGAAGTCGAAGCTCTTCGGGCCGGGGGCGATGGCCGCGTCGAACTTCACCCGGGTCCAGGTGACGTCCCCGCGGGCGTACCCGAGTTCGTCGGCCACCGCGTACGCGACGGCGGCCTCGAAGCCCTCGCCGCTCTCCGGCCTGTTCCCCTTGAACCACGGCTCGTACGCGGGCTCGTCGGTGGCGATGGTGAGCTTGCCCGGGGTCCGGGTGGGCAGGCTCTCCTTCGTGCAGGAGGCGGTGGCGGCGCTGGTGGGGGAGGCGGTGGTCCTCTTGTCGTCCTGTGGGGCGCACCCGGTCACCGCGACGGCGGCGGCGGTGGCGGCGGTGAGCGCGAGGACACGGAAGCGGGTGCTGGCCATGGCGGACAGCGTAGGGCGGGCCGCGACGACCTTGAAGGCTGTCCCACCACTCAGATAGGAGATCGATGCCTGATCGTGCCCGACGGCGTGGCGGCGGGCCCGCCGCGGTGGTCGATCGGCCGGGTCGTCCCGAGGTACGGGAGGCGTGGGCAAGATGACGTGGCCGGACCCGGCGCACGCGTCGGTGTCGGGTGACTGGAAGAATCGCCTTCCGTGAAGACGTTCGAGGAGTTGTTCGCCGAGCTGCAGGCCAAGGCCGCCGCCGGCACCCCGGGCTCGGGCACGGTCGTCGCCCTGCAGAAGGGGGTGCACTTCGTCGGCAAGAAGGTCGTCGAGGAGGCGGCCGAGTCGTGGATGGCCGCCGAGCACGAGGGGCCGGAGCGGACCGCCGAGGAGATCTCGCAGCTGCTCTACCAGGTCCAGGTGCTGATGCTCGCCAGCGGTCTCGAGCTCAAGGACGTCTACCGACATCTGTGAGTGCGCCCCGTCGTTGATCTCGTCCGATCGAAGGAGCACTCCGTCATGCTGCGTGTCGCCGTACCCAACAAGGGCGCCCTGGCCGAGAAGGCCGCCCAGATGCTGCGCGAGGCGGGCTACCGCCAGCGCACCGACGCCAAGGACCTCGTCTGCCGCGACGAGCCCAACGACATCGAGTTCTTCTACCTGCGCCCGAAGGACATCGCCACCTACGTCGGCTCCGGTGACCTGGACGTCGGGATCACCGGCCGGGACCTGTTGATCGACTCCGGTGCGCCCGCCGAGGAGGTGGTGGACCTCGACTTCGGCCGGGCCACCTTCCGCTTCGCGGCCCGTCCCGAGGACGTCGACGACGTCCGGGAGTTGGGCGGGCACCGGATCGCCACCGCGTACCCGGGGTTGGTCGAGCGGCACCTCGCCGAGCTGGGCGTCAAGGCCGACGTGATCCGCCTCGACGGCGCGGTGGAGAACGCCATCCGGCTCGGGGTGGCCGACGTGGTCGCCGACGTGGTGGAGACCGGCACGACGCTGCGCCAGGCCGGCCTGGTGGTCTTCGGCGAGCCGCTGCTGCGCTCCTCGGCGGTGCTGGTCCGGCGCACCGACGCGCCGGTGCACCCGCAGTCCGCGCAGCTGCTGCGCCGGCTGCACGGGGTGCTGGTGGCCCGCCGCTACGTCATGCTCGCCTACGACGTGCCGGCCGGGCTGCTCGACCGGGCCAGCTCGCTCACCCCGGGGATCGAGTCGCCGACGGTCTCCCCGCTGCACCGGGAGGGCTGGGTCGCGGTGCAGGCGATGGTGCTCAGCGACGACGTGCACCGGATCATGGACGAGCTGTACGACCTGGGCGCCCGCGCCATCCTGGTCACCAACATCCACGCCTGCCGGCTCTGACGTCCACGCCTGCCGGCTGGGCGTGACCGCCTGCCGGCTGCGCGTGACCGACTCCATGTCGCCGATGTGGCGGTGTCCGGGGCCGCCGGATGCCGCCACATCGCCGCAACGGAGTCGATCGAGCCCGGGGCCGACCGATCGAGCCCGGGGCCGACCGATCGAGCCCGGCTGCCGCCTGCGGAGGGCAGGTGGACGTCGTGGCGGCGGGCCGGTGGCGCGGGACGGATGGCAGACTGGTGGGGTGAGCGATTCCGAGCTGATCCGCCTGAAGCCCCGTCGTGTCCGGGTGGTGTGCTGGGCCTCGGCCATCGCGCTGGTGGTGGTCTTCGGCCTGGTGGCCACCTCGCTGTCCGGTCCCACGGGCAACGGCTACGGCACCTTCCAGCGCGGCGACCAGTTCGCCATGGTCGGGCTGGGCGTCTTCGGGGCGCTGGCCGTCCTGCTCTTCACCCGCCCCCGCGTCGAGGCGGACGCCCGGGGGGTGCGGGTCCGCAACGTGATCGGCTCGTACGAGCTGCCCTGGGAGGTCGTCCGGGGTGTCCGTTTCGACCGGGGCGCGCCCTGGGCCAGCCTGGAGCT
This sequence comes from Micromonospora halophytica, assembly GCF_900090245.1. Taxonomy (GTDB): domain Bacteria; phylum Actinomycetota; class Actinomycetes; order Mycobacteriales; family Micromonosporaceae; genus Micromonospora; species Micromonospora halophytica. The sequence continues at coordinate 56,004 of NZ_FMDN01000022.1, read as the reverse complement.
GCACGACGACGACCTGCTGCCGATGGTCGCCCTCCAGGCCGCTGACAAGGAGTTCGCGGTCGAGGGCGTCCGGGCGTTGCGCCGGCTGCACCAGGCCCACCTGGCCACCCTGGCCGGCGGCGCCGGCCCTCGCTGAGCCGCAGGATCTGCGGCACCGGCCCGCTCGGCCGTCCGTAGGCGCCGCGCCGACCTGCGGCACCGCCGCCGCGGCGGATCCGCGGGCGGCCAGCTCAGGGGCGCACCCGCGCTGACCTGCGGGCCCGGTTTGGGGGTGGCTGGGGTCAGGGTGTAGTGTTGCCGAGTCGACCAGACTGCCCCCGTTGCGACGTGCGGGCGGTCTTGAAGCGGAGCGCCTGCTCCCACCCGAGTCGCCCCCAGTAGGTGGCCGGGTCCGGTCCCCGGTTCCGGGCACGTCCCGGCTCCGGATGCGCGATCATGTGATCGTGCCGACCGGTCGAGCGGGCCCTGGCATGTGCCGGGGCCTTCTGCTTTCCGGGCGGCCCCCACCCGGGGGCCCGCGGGGTCGCCACACGCAGGAAACTCGACTCGAGGAGGCCCCATCAGCGTCGAACCACGCGTGAACGAGCAGATCCGGGCACGTGAGGTCCGACTGGTCGGCCCTGAGGGTGAGCAGGTGGGCATCGTCCCGCTGGAGCGCGCCCTGCAGCTGGCCGCGGACGTCGACCTGGACCTGGTCGAGGTTGCGCCGATGGCGCGCCCGCCGGTGTGCAAGCTCATGGACTTCGGCAAGTTCAAGTACGAGAGCGCACTGAAGGCGCGCGAAGCGCGGCGTAACCAGCAGCAGACCGTCATCAAGGAGATGAAGCTCCGGCCGAAGATCGACCCGCACGACTACGAGACCAAGAAGGGTCACGTGGTGCGGTTCCTCAAGGCCGGCGACAAGGTCAAGGTCACGATCATGTTCCGCGGTCGCGAGCAGAGCCGCCCGGAGCTGGGTTACCGGCTCCTGCGTCGACTCGAGTCCGAGATCACGGACCTGGGTTACGTCGAGGCCGCTCCGAAGCAGGACGGTCGAAACATGATCATGGTTCTCGCTCCGCACCGGGCCGTGAAGGCCTCCGCGGTCGCCGCCACGGCGTCGCGCGGCGCACCCCGGGAACGGGCCGCGGAGGAGTCCGCCGCCCCGGCAGGTGGCGAGACCCCGGCGGCCGGCGAGACCGCAGCAGCCGGTGAGACCGGCACGACCGCTGACACCAGCGGCCAGTAACAGGGGAGAGACGTTCCACATGCCGAAGATGAAGAGCCACACGGGTATGGGCAAGCGGGTCAAGGTGACCGGCAAGGGCAAGATCGTCGCCCAGCAGGCCGGCCTCCGCCACAACCTGGAGAAGAAGCCCTCCACCCAGACCCGCCGGCTGACCGGCACGGTCGAGCTGGCCAAGGCTGACGTCAAGCGCATCAAGAAGCTGCTCGGCCGCTGACGCGCGCCACCTGAACCGAAGAAGGAGTTGAGATGGCACGCGTCAAGCGGGCTGTGAACGCCCAGAAGAAGCGTCGTACCCTGCTGGAGACCGCGAGTGGCTACCGCGGTCAGCGCTCCCGGCTGTACCGCAAGGCCAAGGAGCAGGTGCTGCACTCGATGCAGTACGCCTACCGGGACCGTCGCGACCGCAAGGGCGACTTCCGGCAGCTCTGGATCCAGCGGATCAACGCCGGTGCTCGCGCCAACGGCATGACCTACAACCGCCTCATCCAGGGCCTGCGCCTGGCCGGCATCGAGGTCGACCGCAAGATCCTGGCCGACCTGGCCGTCAACGACGCCGCGGCGTTCGCCGCGATCGTCGAGCTGGCCCGCGCCGCCGTGGCGGCCGAGGGCACCGGTGGCGCCGCGTCCCAGGCCGCCTGATCCACCCGCAGCAGATCGAGGCGTCTCCCATGCAGTCACCATCGCGCGGGAGGCGCCTCGACGCTGTCCCGGGACCGTTCACCCCGCGTACCCCCAGGGTGGTCGCCGCCCGCCGGCTCCAGCGCCGCCGGGACCGCGACGCCACCGGCCGGTTCCTGGCCGAAGGGCCGCAGGCGGTCCGCGAGGCCCTGGCCCGCGCCGGGACGGTCACCGAACTCTTCGGCACGCCGGTCGCGCTCGACCGGTACGCCGACCTCGCGGCTGCCGCCGCCCGCGCCGACGTGGCAGTCTCCGAGGTCACCGACGAGGCCTTGGCAGCGCTCGCCGAGACCGTCGCCCCGCAAGGCCTGGTCGCCGTCTGCCGCCACCTCGACGTGCCGCTCGACCGTGCGCTGGCCGCCCGGCCGAAGCTGGTCGCGGTGCTCGCCGAGATCCGCGACCCCGGCAACGCCGGTACCGTACTGCGTACCGCCGATGCGGCCGGCGCGGGTGCGGTGGTCTTCGCCGGCGAAGCCGTCGACCCGTACAACGGCAAGTGCGTGCGGGCCTCCGCCGGCAGCCTCTTCCACGTCGACGTGGTCCGCGCCGCCGACCCGCGGGACGTGCTCGTCGCGTTGCGGGCCGCCGGGCTCACCGTTCTGGCCACGACCGGGTACGGCGACAGCGACCTCGACGACCTCGCCGACGCCGGCCGGCTGGCCGCCCCCACCGCCTGGCTGTTCGGCTCCGAGGCGCACGGCCTGCCCGAGGAGTTGACCGCCGCTGCCGACGCCCGGGTCCGGGTGCCGCTGCACGGGCGCGCCGAGAGCCTCAACCTGGCTGCGGCCGCGGCCGTCTGCCTGTACGCTTCAGCCAGAGCACTGCGCTGACCGTGTCACGCAGTCAGAGAGCACAGGGGAGTCGTCCGCATGCTGAACGCAGCACAGCGTTCGTTTAGCCAGCCCGCCGGTGTCGGCGGGCGGCGGGCCTGACCTTCCTCCTGCGCGTACCTCCCACCGGCGGGCTGCGGCACAGCCGCGCGTCCGTAGACTCGCCTAGCCGCCCGTGAGGGCCGGCGCCGCCGTGAGGGAGTGCCCGTACGCCATGAGCTACCGCAACGATCCGTACGACCCGAAGCAGGTCGCCCTGCTGGACCCGGCCGCCCTGGCCGAGGCCGTCGCCGACGCCGGGAAGGCGTTCGCCGGCGCCACCGACCCCGACGCGCTGACCGCGTTGCGCCCCGCCCACCTCGGCGACCGCTCACCGGTCTCGCTGGCCCGCCGGGAGATCGGCGCGCTGCCGCCGGCCGCGAAGTCCGACGCGGGCAAGCGGGTCAACGAGGCCCGCCGGGCGATCGAGTCCGCGTACGTCGCCCGTGCCGAGATCCTGGAGCGCGAGCAGGCCGCCCGGGTGCTGGTCGAGGAGCGGGTCGACGTGACCCTGCCGTACGACCGGCGCCCCCGGGGTGCCCGCCACCCGCTGAGCACCCTGATGGAGCAGATCAGCGACCTGTTCGTCGGGATGGGCTACGAGGTGGCCGAGGGTCCCGAGGTCGAGCTGGAGTGGACCAACTTCGACGCGCTGAACATCCCCGCCGACCATCCGGCCCGCGGGCTGATGGACACCTTCCACATCGCACCCGCCGAGGGCTCAGCCGCGACGTCGGGCGGCCCTGTGGGGTCGGGCCTCGTTCTCCGGACCCACACCTCGCCGGTGCAGGCGCGCACCATGCTCAGCCGCAAGCCCCCGATCTACGTGGTCTGCCCCGGTCGGGTCTACCGCACCGACGAGCTGGACGCCACCCACGCGCCGGTCTTCCACCAGGTCGAGGGCCTGGTGGTGGACAAGGGCATCACCATGGCCCACCTGCGCGGCACCCTGGACCACTTCGCCCGGGCGATGTTCGGCGAGGGCGCGAAGACCCGCTTCCGCCCGCACTACTTCCCGTTCACCGAGCCGTCGGCCGAGTTCGACGTCTGGTTCCCGGAGCACCGGGACGGCCCGCGCTGGGTCGAGTGGGGCGGCTGCGGCATGGTCAACCCGCGGGTGCTGCGCGCCTGCGGCATCGACCCGGAGGTCTACTCCGGATTCGCGTTCGGCATGGGCATCGACCGGACCGTGATGTTCCGGCACGGGGTCAGCGACATGCGGGACATGGCCGAGGGCGACGTGCGGTTCACCCGCGCGTTCGGGATCGGTGCGTAGGGCGATGCGGGTACGAGTCACGGGAACGGTGGTCTGAAGTCATGCGAGTTTCTGTCAGTTGGCTGCGGGAGTACGTCGACCTCCCCGCCGACCTGCCCACCGGCGACCTCGAGCAGGCCCTGGTCGACCTCGGCATCGAGGTCGACTCCATCGTGGACCTGCGCACCACCGTCACCGGCGCGCTGGTGGTCGGTGAGGTGCTCGACATCGAGGAGCTGACCGGCTTCAAGAAGCCGATCCGGTTCTGCCGGGTGGACGTCGGCACCGCGAACGGCACCGGCGAGCCGCAGGAGATCGTCTGCGGGGCGCGCAACTTCGCCCAGGGCGACAAGGTGGTGGTGATCCTCCCCGGCGGCGTGCTGCCCGGGAACTTCGCCATCGGCGCGCGCAAGACCTACGGGCGCAACTCCGCCGGCATGATCTGCTCCGCCAAGGAGTTGGGTCTGGGCGACGACCACTCCGGCATCATCGTGCTGCCGGCCGACAGCCCGACCAAGCCGGGTGACGACGCACGGCCCGTCGTGGGGCTCGACGACGTCGTGGTCGAGCTGGAGATCACCCCGGACCGGGGGTACGCGCTGAGCGTGCGCGGCCTGGCCCGCGAGCTGGCGCACGCGCTCGGCGTGCCGTTCCGGGACCCCGCGCTGGCGCCCGCGCCGGGCGGCACCGCCGAGCCGGCGTACCCGGTCGAGGTGCGCGACCCGGTCGGCTGCGACCGGTTCGCCGCCCGGATGGTGCGCGGTGTCGACCCGACCGCGGCGACGCCCGGCTGGATGCAGCAGCGGCTCACCGTCGCCGGCATCCGCAGCATCTCGCTGCCGGTCGACATCACCAACTACGTGATGCTCGAGCTGGGCCAGCCGATGCACGCCTTCGACGCCGAGCGGATCAGCGGCCCGCTGGTGGTCCGCCGCGCCGAGGCGGGGGAGAAGCTGACCACCCTGGACGGTGTCGCCCGGACCCTCGCCGCCGAGGACATGGTCATCTGCGACGACGCCGGCCCGATCTCGCTCGCCGCGGTGATGGGCGGCGAGACCAGCGAGGTCGTCGCCGGCACCACGGACGTGCTCTTCGAGGCCGCCCACTGGGACCCGGTGATGGTCGGGCGCACCGCTCGCCGGCACAAGCTGTTCAGCGAGGCGGCGAAGCGCTGGGAGCGGGGCGTCGACCCGGCGCTGCCGCTGGTCGCCCTGGAACGGGCGGTCCAACTGCTCACCGCGCACGCCGGTGGCACCGTCGGCGCGGCGATTCTCGACATCGACCACGTCCGGCCGATGTCGCCGGTCACTCTTCCGGTCGACCTGCCGGCCCGGCGGGTCGGCGTGGCGTACTCGCCACAGCGGGTGGTCGCCCTGCTGGAGCAGGTCGGTTGCACCGTGGTGCAGGGTACCGACCGGCTGGCCGAGGACCCGGGCGAGGTGGGTGTCGCGGTGGGCGGCGGCGACGTGCTCAGCGTGACCCCGCCGAGCTGGCGGCCCGACCTGACCGATCCGGCCGACCTGGTCGAGGAGGTGGTCCGCCTCGACGGGTACGACCGGGTGCCGTCGGTGCTGCCGACCACACCGCCCGGGCGGGGCCTGACCTGGCAGCAGCGCCGCCGCCGGGCGGTGGCCCGATCGCTCGCCGAGCGCGGTCTGGTCGAGGTGGTCGCCCACCCGTTCACCTCGCCGGAACTCGCCGACCAGCTCGGCCTGCCCGCCGACGACCCGCGCCGCCCGGCGGTACGCCTGGCCAACCCGCTGTCCGAGGAGGAGCCGCTGCTGCGCACCACGCTGCTCGGCTCGCTGCTCGGCATCCTCCGGCGCAACCTCGGCCGCGGTCACCGCGACCTGGCGCTGTACGAGATCGGCACGGTCTTCCACCCGCGTCCCGGTGCCGGCCGTCCGCCCGCCATGGGTGTCGACCGGCGGCCCACCGACGCCGAGTTCGCCGCGGCCGACGCGGCGGTGCCGCACCAGCCCCGGCACGTCGCCGTCGTCCTCACCGGCGATCTCGACCCGGCCGGTTGGTGGGGCGCGGGCCGGGCCGCCGGTTGGGCGGACGCGATCGAGGCCGGCCGGGCCGTGCTGGCCGCCGCCGACATCCCGGCCGACCGGGTCGAGGTGCGGGCCGCCGAGCACGCCCCCTGGCACCCCGGCCGATGCGCCGCGCTGCTGGTCGACGGCGACGTCGTCGGGTACGCCGGTGAACTGCACCCGGCGGTCGTGGCGACCCTGGAGCTGCCGAAGCGGACCAGCGCCATGGAGCTGGACCTGGACGCGTTGCCGCCGGCCCCGGTGGCGCCCGCGCCGACCGTGTCGACCTTCCCGCCCGCGCTGATCGACGTGGCGTTGGTGCTGGACGCCTCGGTGCCCGCCGCCGAGGTGCGCCGGGCCCTCGTCGAGGGGGCCGGCGAGCTGCTGGAGAGCGTCCGCCTCTTCGACGTGTACGCCTCCGAACAGCTCGGTGCGGGCCGGCGGTCGCTGGCGTACAAGCTCGCCTTCCGGGCCCCGGACCGGACGCTGACCGTCGAGGAGGCGGTGGCGGCCCGGGACGCGGCGGTGGCCGTGGCGGCGGAGCGTTTCGGCGCGACCCTGCGCGGCGCCTGAGCGGTGCCGATCCTCGGCTGGCTGGCGGTGGCCGGCGCGTTCGCGCCGGTCGTCGTCGGGCTGCTCTGGGCGCGTCGGCGCCTGCTGCTGGTCTCCGTGGTGGGCCGGAGCATGGAGCCGACGCTGCGTGCCGGCGACCGGGTGCTGGCCCGCCGGGTGCCGTTGGCCCGGGTACGCGCCGGCGACGTGGTCGTGGTCCGCGCGCCGGCGGCGATGACGGCCGGTCGCCCCGGCCTGCCCGGCGAAGGGCCGGGGCTGCTCATCAAACGGGCGCACGCGGTGCCGGGCGACCCGGTGCCGGTGCAGCGGGTGCCGTTGCTGCGCCGGCGAGGCGAGGCGGTGGTACCGGCGGGCCAACTGGTCGTGCTGGGGGACAACCCGCCGTTCAGCTACGACTCCCGCGAGTGCGGCTACATCGCGGGCTCGGACGTGCTCGGCGTGGTGGTCCGGCCACGCCGGCTCGCGCGCTGACCGAGGGCGTGCCGCGCGGCCGCAGCCGCGCGGCACGCCGGAGCCGGCCTCAGCAGAGGCTGGTCATCGTGGTCGCGCCCGCGCTGCAGTAGTACCCGCAGGTCCCGCAGCTCGCCTTGCACGTCGGCGTGATGTAGCACCGCTTGAAGTAGCAGGTGCCGCACAACGCGCACCACGGGTCCGGCGGACAGCCGGCCGCCGCGGTCACCTTCGGCACGAACACGCCGAGCATCCGCTCGCCCAGGCTCTCGAGTCGACGAAACATTCGTTCACCTCCTCCCGTCATTCGATGAGCGGACGCTACGGCGGGGCCGCACACCGGCACCTACAGTCGGCCGGTCCGCGATGTACGTCCGATGTATCCGCCACCCCTAGCGTGGGCCTCCCGATCCGCGAGGAGGCGTACCGGATGCGACACCTGGAGCTGACCGCCCGCCTGCTGCTGGCGCTGGTCTTCCTCGCCGCGGTCGTCGGCAAGCTGCGCACCCGGTCCGACTTCGCCGACTTCGTCGCCACGGTGGGCCGCTTCGGTGTGCCCGCCCGGTGGACCCGCCCGGTCGCCCGGGCGGCGGTGGCCGCGGAGGCGGCGGTGGTCGTCCTGCTCGTGACGCCGGGCGCCGCACCGGCCGGGTCGGCGCTCGCCGTGGCCCTGCTCGGGGTGCTCACCGCCGCGCTGGTGGCCGCGTTGCGCCGCGGTGAGCGGCCGGCCTGCCGCTGCTTCGGTGCCGGCGACACCCCGATCGGCCGACGACACGTGCTGCGCAACCTGGCGCTCGGCGCGGTGGCGCTGCTCGGGCTGGCCGCCGGCCTGAACGGTGGCGGCGGGTCACCGTCGTCGTCGGCGGCGGTGCTGCTCGCCGCCGGGGTGGCGCTGCCACTGGCCGCCGTGGTGGTCCGCCTCGACGACCTCGTCGCCCTCTTCGCCCCCGCGCCGTCCCGGCCGACCCGCCCCGCCGGGCGACCCTGACCCCACCCCTACCGAAGGAGCCGTCCATGGCGCTGCTGACCGCCGCCGTCGTCCTCGTCGCCGCTCTCGGCCTGCTCAATTTGGTGCTGCTGCTCGGCGTGATCCGCCGGCTGCGGGAGCACACCGAACTGCTCAACGAGCGTCAGTCCGCACCCCCGGAGGTGATGCTGGAGGTCGGCGCGATCCCCGGCGACTTCGTCTCCACCACCGTGGACGGCCGGGTCCGCACCCGTGCCGACATCCCGCCGATGACCCTGGTGGCGTTCCTCTCCCCGGGCTGCGACCACTGCGAGGAGCAGCTGCCGGAGCTGCAGCAGCGGGCTGCGGAGATGCCCGGCGGCCCGGAGCACGTCTGGGTCGTCGTGGTCGGCAAGGGTCCCGAGACCCAGGAGTACGCCGACCGGTTCGCCGCGCTGGCCACGGTCTTCGTCGAACCCGGCACCGGACCGCTGCCGAAGGCGTTCGCGATCAAGGGTTTCCCGGCCTTCGGCCTGCTGGACCAGCAGGGGGTCGTGGCGTCCACGGCGTTCGGCATCGCCCGCCTGGACCTCCCGGTGGCGCGGTGACCGCACCGCGCCTCACCGCCCGTCGGGCCGCCCGGCACGCCCGGGTGGCCCTCGGGCTCACCTGGCGGGCGGCGCCCGCGGGCACGGGCGTCGACCTGCTGCTCGCCGTCCTGGCCGGCGCGACCCCGGTGGTCGTGGCCGGGCTGACCAAGCTCGTCCTGGACCGGCTCACCGGCCGGGGCGGCCCGGCCGTGCCGGTGGTGCTGCTCGGGGTGGGGCTGGCCGTCGCCGCCGCCGTCGCGGCGGTCCTGCCGCACCTGCGCAGGTACGTCGAGGACGAGCGCAGCCGGGCGGTCACCCGCCTGGTGCGCCGACGCCTGCACGACGCGGTGTCCCGCCTGGTGGGGCTGGTCCGGCTCGAGGATCCGGTCTTCCAGGACCGGTTGCAGGCCGCGCAGCAGACCGGGCACCTCGGGCCGACCCAGCTCACCGGCAACGCGCTCGGCGCGGTGCAGAGCGTCATCGCGATCGCCGGCTTCCTCGGCGTGCTGCTGGCCCTGAGCCCGGTCATCGGGCTGCTCGTGCTGGTGGCGGCGCTGCCCACGCTCTGGATCCAGCTGCGCCTCAACCGGGCCCGGATGGCGATGGTGCTGCGGCTGGAGCACTTCCAGCGGCGCGACCTGTTCTTCGCCCACCTGTTGACCGGGGTGCCGGCCGCCAAGGAGGTGCGCCTCTTCGGCCTCGGCCGGTTCTTCGGCGACCGGATGCTCGACGAGCTGCACGGCATGCACCGGGTGGAGAGTCGGCTGGATCGCCGGGAGATGCGGGCACAGGCGCTGCTGGGTCTGCTCGGCGCCGGGGTGGCCGGCGTCGGTGTGGTGTGGACCGTCAACGCGGCCGCCGCCGGGCGGCTCAGCCTGGGCGACGTCGCCGTCTACCTGGCGGCCGTGCCGGGCGTGCAGGGCGCCCTGGGCGCCCTGGTCGGCCAGGTCGGCGCCATCCACCAAGCGCTGCTGCTCTTCGACCACTACGACCAGGTGGTACGCGCCGAGCCCGACCTGCCGGTACCCGCCACGCCCCGCCCGGTGCCGCCCCTGCGGCGCGGGATCGAGCTGCGTGACGTCTGGTTCCGGTACTCGCCCGAGCATCCCTGGGTGCTGCGCGGGGTCGACCTGTACCTGCCGCACGGTGCGACCACGGCGCTGGTCGGCCTCAACGGCGCCGGGAAGAGCACACTGGTCAAGCTGCTGTGCCGGTTCTACGACCCGGAGCGTGGCGCGATCCTCTGGGACGGTGTGGACCTGCGCGAGTTCGACCCGCAGGCGTTGCGGGAGCGGCTCGGCGCGGTGTTCCAGGACTTCGTGCCGTACGACCTGACCGCCGGCGAGAACATCGCCGTCGGTGACCTGTCGGCGCTCGGGGACTCCGACCGGCTGCGACAGGCCGCCCGGCACGCCGGTGTCGACGACACCCTGACCGCCCTGCCGCGTGGCTATGACACCCTGTTGACCAGGGTGTTCTTCGACGGACCGGACCGGGACGACCCGCAGGCGGGGGTGGTCCTGTCCGGCGGCCAGTGGCAGCGGGTCGCGCTGGCCCGGGGGTTCCTGCGCGCCGAGGTGGACCTGCTCGTCCTCGACGAACCGAGTTCGGGCCTCGACGCCGAGGCCGAGCACGACCTGCACACCCGACTGCGGGAGCTGCGGCGGGGCCGGACCAGCCTGCTCATCTCGCACCGGCTCAACGCCGTCCGCGAGGCGGACGCCATCGTGGTGCTCGCCGACGGCCGGGTGACCGAGCGCGGCGACCACCACGGGCTGCTCGCCGCCGCCGGTGACTACGCCCGGCTGTTCAACCTCCAGGCGCACGGCTACCGGGAGGACACCCCGTCGCCGGTGTGACCGTCGCGCCGCCCGTCAGGTCACGGTCGCTTCGGCGGCGGCCAGTTCGGCGGCGTAGAGCCGGACCAGCTCGCCGAGGAGGAAACGGCCCCGCCCGACCGGCTCGGCGAGCTGCGCCGCCACCAGCCGGTCCAGCGCCCGGGCCGCCTCCTCCCGCGGCACGCCGGTCAGCGCGGCCGCCTGGTCGGCGGTGACCGGCCCCGGGCGGGTCCGGCCGAGCAGCCGGAACACCGGGGCCGCCGACCCGAGCAGCTGGTAGCTGGCGGTGAGCCGGGGCCGCAGCCCGGTCTCGGCGAGCCGGAAACGCTCGTCGCGCAGCAGCCGGGCCAGCCGCGCCATGGACCAGTGCGACCCCTCCGCCAGCCGGCGGGCGGCGGTCCGCAGGGCCAGCGGCAACCCTTCGCAGAGGGTGACGACCGCGACGGCGGCCTCCGGCTCCTCGTCCACCTGACGGTCGCCGACGGTCGCCCGCAACAGGGCGAGCCCGTCCTCCTGCGGCAGCGGTTCCAGCCGGATGCGGCCGGCCACGTCGAGCACCGGCGTCCGGCTGGTCACCACCAGCGCGCACCCGCCGCGTACCGGCAGCAGCTCCTCCACCTGGGCCGGATCGGTGGCGTTGTCGAGCACCAGGAGCACCCGGCGGTCGAACAGCAGGGACCGGACCCGGGCGCGCGCCTCCGCCAGGCTGGTGGCGGGCCCGGCCGAGGGGTCCAGGGACCGGAGCACCCGGTCGGCCACCTGCAGCGGCGGGAGCCGCGCGCCGGCGACCGAGCCACCCAGGTCCAGGTGGAGCTGCCCGTCGGGGAAGGCGTCGACGGTCTCGGCCGCGGCCCTGAGCGCGAGGGCGGACTTGCCGGCGCCGGCCATGCCGTACACGGACAGTGTCATCGGCCGTCGCCCGGCGCGGGTCAGCCCGGTGGTGAGCCGGGTCAGCTCCGCCCGCCGGCCGACGAAGGGCAGTGCGGCGCAGGGCAGCTCATGGGGTACGGGCGCGAGGCGGACCGGTTGCGGGCCGCGCGGCGACCGGCCGGGTACGCGCAGGGCGGTCCGGTCCGGCGGGCCCTCGCCCCGGCGGACGGTGCGGTAGAGCGTGGTCAGCTCGGGCCCGGGCGGCACGCCCAGCTCACCGGCGAGCGCCCGGCAGGCGGCCCGGTAGGTCTGCAGGGCGGCGGCCCGGTCGCCGGCCCGGTGCTGCACCCGCATCAGCAGACTCCAGGCCGACTCGCGCAGCGGGTACTCCGCCACGTGTCGCCGGAGCAGGCCGGTCAGCGCGGATGAGCCGGGATCGCCCAGGTCCAGCCGGGCCTGGGCGTACGTCTCGCGCACCTCGGCCCGCCGCTCGCGCAGCCGGTCGAAGGTGGCTGCGGTGATCGGGCCGTACGCGGGTGGCGGCTCGGTGGGCGACCACAGTGCCAGGGCCTGCTCGCACCGGGCGGCGGCGAGGTCCGCCGCGCCGTGGGCCCGCGCCGCCTGCCCCTCGTCGGCCAGCCGTTCGAACTCCGCGGCGTCCAGCTCACCCGGCTCGACCCGGAGCAGGTAGCCGCCGCACTCGGCGCGTAAGCGCACCGGCTCGCCGGGCGAGGTGAGCAGGTGCCGTAACTGGCTGACGTGACTGCGCAGGTTCGCCACCGCCGACGCGGGTGGGTGAGCGCCCCACAACTCCTGGCACAGTCGCTCGACGGGCACCGCCGACCCGGCGTGCAGGAGGAGAGTGACCAGCGCGGCGGTGGGACGACCGGCGGGCAGTCTCAGCGTCCGGCCGTCCCGGTACACGCGTACCGGACCGAGGATCTCGTAGGCCAGGCCCATGTGCCCCCCGTGGTCGTCATCGACCCCACACCTCCGCCAGGGAATCATAGCAATCGATGCAAACGCACGGTGGCGGAAGTTGCACGGACCGTACGACGGGTGGGTTCGAGCCGGCGGAGAGGGCGTGCCACCGGCCGCCGTCTCGCGCGCCGACGGTGTCGTCGTGCGCGTTCATCGCCGAGGCGCCGAATCGGTACCCCTCGCCCCCGCGGCTACTCCGGTTCCACCTCGCCGCAGCGCGCGAGCGACGCCAGGTCAGGGACGGTGATCCGCCGGTAGTCCGTCTCGACCAGGCCGTCGGTGCGCAGCTCGCGGAGCGCCTTCTGCACGGAGGTCTCGGCCGCCCCGCAGATCGTGGCCAGCTCCGGTTGCGTCAGCCGTACGTCGATGACGATGCCGTGCCTGTCCTGCCGGCCATGTGATCGGCACAGCTCCGCGATCACCCGGGCCACCCGGATCTTCACCGGGTACGAGGTGAAGTCGATGCGTCGCCGGTTCGACCAACGCAGCCGGTCCGAGACCATGGCCGCGAGTTCGAGCGCGGCGTCCGGGTGCCGGGCGAGGAAGGTCTTGAAGTGGTCCGGCGAGATGACGCTGTAGCGGGTCGGGCCGCAGGTGGTGATGGTCGCCGAGCGGGGGCGGTCGTTGAGCGCCGACATCTCGCCCACCAGGTCGCCACCGACCCGCAGGGCCAGCAGAGCGGTGCGGCCGTCGGGAAGTGTGGCGGTGACCTTGGTCAGGCCCTCCTCCAGCAGGACCAGGTGGGACTCGCGGACGCCCTCGTGGATCACGATCTGCCCGGCCGGCACCCGCCGCCGGACGCCCAGCTCCAACAACGCCGCGCGCACCGAGGGGGCCAGCCGTTGCAGGAAGGTCCCGTACGGCCACTCCACGGCGGGTCGGGCACGTTCTCGCCGCATCGGCACCCTCACTCTTCTCCACCAACGAAGGCCGTCGAAGCGTAGCCGGTCCCACGCGGAGCGCAACGCCCCGAAGCGGGCCAGGGCCGTCGTCACGAGTTGGACGACCAGCAGAGCCAGGATCGTCAGTGGCTCCACCCCCACCGTCAGGAGCAGGTCGATCACCGCCGTTCGCATGGCTTCAGCGCAGCCTGAGCGGGCGTCCCCGACACCTGATCAGGATGGGATGACCGGTGCCCGACAGTTTCGGCCGATGCCCTACTTCTACGGGTTCTCGACCCGTCGATGTCGCTTCGATGTCCCCTGCGGTGTCCGTACGTACGGCGGGCTTGGTGACGAAGGGTGGCAAGACGATGCGACATCCCGAGCGGCGACTCCTGGTGGCCGTGGACATGGAGCGGTACAGCCGGCGCAGCAATCTCCAGCAGTACGAGGCGCAGCAGGACTTCAAGCAGTTGCTGAAGAAGGCGGCGCGGGACGTCGGGCTGGACCGCGTCACCTGGACGACCCAGCAGGCGGGAGACGGCGAACTGGCGATCCTGCCCAGGGATGTTCCCGAGGCGCGAGTCATCGGCCGCTTCGTACCCGAGCTGGACCGCCGGTTGAGGCACCACAACAGCAGCCGCCTCCCGGCTGCCCGGGTCCGCCTCCGGGTGGCGATCCACCAGGGAATGGTCCACCTCGACGGTGCGAACGGCTTTCCGGGCAACGCGGTCGTGCACGTCTGCCGGCTCTGTGAGGCCGACCCCGTGCGGAAGGCACTGGCGGACTTCCCCGGCGCCGGGGTCGCGCTGGTGGTCTCCACGGAGATCTACCGAGACGTCGTCACCGAGTATCCGGAGGAGATGCGTCCGGAGAGATTCCGCCGTGTCGAGATCGCCCACCCGGACAAGGACTTCCGGGAGCACGCCTGGCTCTGCGTCGTCGACGAGGACATCTCGTCCTGGGAGCCGTCGCAGACTTCGCCGGCGGACGGGCCGCGCACCCGCCACACCGCCGAGGAAGGGGCGAGGGGCGGACGACGATCGCCTGCGGCGCCAGCCGAGGGAGCCACGTCGACCGGGACGCACATCAGCACCGGCGACATCCAGGTCCGTGGTCAGAACGCGATCGGACCGAATGCGACGGCGATCGGCTCGGTCGGCCGCGATGTCAGCCTCGGTGGCGACGGCGGTGGCCGATGACCGGGACGACCTGGGCAGGCGAAGCACGGGGTCACCCTGCCGATGCCTCGCTCGGCCCGGCGTCCGTGCCGCATGCCGACGTCGAGGACGAGCTGACACGCGACGACGGGGAGCGGCGGGTCGGGCCGGAAGACGGGCTGCCCGGCCCGCCGACGGGGTCTGCGGAGGCGGAGGGTCCCGACGAGCAGGATCTCGCCGATGAACCTGAGGAGGCGGTCGACGCCGGTCAGGTCCTGGCCCGGCTCGCTTCTCTGCTCGGTGCCCCGTCCCTGATCGATGTCGGCGACGTACGAGTGCGGGGCCAGAACGCGACCGGGCCGGGGGCGACCGCGATCGGCACCGTGAACATCACCACGACGGGCGTGGGCTCCGGCGGCCGGACCTGGTCCGAGACGCTCAGTGGAGTCTGGGTCCGGCAACTGGCCGACGGCTACGCCCCGACCCCGAGCGACCAGCAGCTCGACCGGCACCTCAAACAGCGTCATCTGGTCTGCCTGTCGGGGCCGGAGGGGACGGGGCGGCAGAGCGCGGCATGCCTGGCCTCCGCCCGCCGACACGGCTTCGACCATGTCGCGGTCCTCGACGCGGAGCAGTTGACCGACCTGCTGCGCCCTGACGCGCCGTTGCGCGCCGGTTACGGCCACGTGCTGCGGCTGACCGACGGCGTGGTTGGCGAGCTGGACGGGATGACCCTCGTCGCTCTGGCCGCCCGCGCCGAGACGGTCGGCAGCACTCTGCTGCTGGTGGGGGACTTCGGACGGCGCGACCACGCGTTCGCGGGGCACCTGGTGCCGCACCGCCCGGCGGCTCCGGTGGAGGTGTTCCGGGCACAGTTGCGCCGCCTGTTGCGGGGACGCTGCGTCGGGTGGTGCTCCGACGACTGCGTAGGTGACTGCCTCGACGCGTACCTCGACGAGTGCGTGGCGCACCCGCTCCTCTCGGCCCACCTGTCCGGTGGTCCCCGGGTGAGCGAGGTCGTACGGCTGGCGGAGCTGATCGGGCAGGCGCCCCCGCGAGCTGCCGACTTCACCGAGCGGCTGGAGCGGTTGCTGCCGCGTCAGCTGCGTGAGCGGGCGACCCGCATCCTGGCCGTCGAGGACACGTCGTCCGCTGCCGGTCCGTGGAGCGCCGAGCACCGCCGGGCGTTCCGGTTGTCGTGCGCCGTCCTGGCGGGACAGCCGGTGGCCGAGATCCACGCTGCCGGTCGACTGCTGGCGGCGTCCGGGCCGATCGGTGAGTTCCCCGGTCCCGCGCCGGCGAGCCTCACCGGCGGGACGGTCGACGCGCTGCTCGGCCCCGCGCTACGGCAGGCGGTCCTGCTGGTCGACGACGATCGGCCGACGGGCGGGCGGCGGCTCGAGTTCTCCGCCGGCAACGACCAGCTGCGGACCAGCCTGTTGGAGGTGGCCTGGTCGGACTGGTGGCTCCCGGAACAACTGCTCGGCTGGCTGGCCGAGCTGGTGCGGACCGGTTCCCCCGGCGTGCGGGAGGCTGCTGCGGGTTCGATCGGCTGGGCCGCCCGGCACGGGGTGCGGGCGGCGCTCCACACCGTCGATCTTCTCGCGAGGGAACGCCGGGCGAGCGTGCGGCAGGCGGCCGCCGTCGCTCTGGTGGCCATGGCCATGCAGCCGCAGTTGCGGCAGCGGGTCCGGGTGGAACTGGACCGGTGGGCGGCGAACGGACCGGCGCATCTTCGGGACACGGTGGCCAGGGCGTACGCATCGGGGCTGGCCCGCCTGTGGCCGGACGCGGCGCTCGTCCAGCTTCGCCAGATCGCCGAGGCACGGATGCAGCGGTGGCACAACTCGGTGGTGCGCGGCCTGGTCGAGGTGCACGCCGCCGGTCATGAGGAGCGGGTGCTGCCGGCCCTGGCCGAGTGGAGCACCTCGCCGGATCCGGAGGTCCGGCTGCACGCCGGCCGTGCCCTTCGCGTGCTCGCCGACCGGTGGGCACCGGCTCCCCGGGAGCACTGGCCGGAGCTTCTCGACATGGTGCGTGGCGGCACCGTGCCCATGACGGACCTGGTCACCTGCTGGGCCGCCGCTCTCAGCCTCCCCGGCACCGCCTACCGCTCGTGGCGCACGCTCGGCTTCTGGTTGAACCGCGCCGACCGGCAGCCCGAGGTCGCGGCCTACTGCCTGGAGCTGCTCGCCCGGCTGGTGACGGGGCGGGAGCCGCTGCGCCGCCGCCTGGAGCATCAGCTCCGACATGTCTGGGCTCCGCTGATGCCCCGCAACACCCTGCTCGACGACGTACGACGACTCACCACCGAGGAACCCCGATGAGCACTCATGCCGACCCCAATGCCGGAGCCCGCCCGTCCGTCCCCGTGCAGGCGGACCGCCGCCGCTGGTGGCACGCGTTGTTCCCGCCGACGACGCCCGTCCCGGCGGCTCCGCTCCCGCCGCCGGTGCCGCCGACGGTGTCGTTCCGTCAGGACGCGCCGCAGCCGATCCTGGTCCCGGCGAGGGGGGACGCGTTCGACTTCCACCTGCACGCCGTCTACGTCTGGACCGCCCGGCACATGACGTTCGAGGAGTTGCGCTTCCGCGCCGAGCGTTACCTGAGCTGGGCCGGCGGGATCATCCGGGACCGGGCGGTCGATCTCGCCCGCGAGTACGAGCCGCACCGCTCGCACGATCTCGAACGGGCTCTCAACGACCGGTTGGCGGGCCAGCGCTGGCCCCGGAACGAGAACGCACCCCAGTTCTCCGCCCAGGTGCGGGTCCGTCCCGATGAGCGGGTCCGGGAGCGGCTACGGCCGTACTGGGAGGAGCGGATCAAGCTGGAGTGCGACCACGAGCTGCAGAAGATCAGGGCACGTCAGGCCGACGATCTGACCCGGCGGTGGTGCGCGGTCCTGCAGGCGCTGGAGGACGATCCGGTCACCGCCCACGCCGCGCGGCTGACCGGGGAGCAGTTCGCCGAAGTCTTCCGCCGGTACGTCGAGGAGCGCCGGGAGATGGTGCCCGACCTGGTCAGCCTGCTGCGGGAGGCGGTGCGGGGGCACAACGACCTGAACCTGGGTCCGTCGGAGTACACGCAGGCGTGGGATGCGGCGCTGCGGACGTACGAGCGGCAGCACGGGCTCTCGGAGCGGGTCAACTGATCGTGCGGCGGCCGTCCCCCGGCACCGGGAGGGCCGCCGCACCCGGTTTCATCCGGTGCTTCCCGGGGCGACGGGTGGGCCCGCCGCCCCGGGGCGTGCGCGCGGGTCCCACCCGCCGGTGCCGCGTCCCGGGTGGTGGCAGCCGTCCGGGACGCGGCGGAGGCGGATCAGCCGGTGAACGGCAGGCTGATCCGGGAGGAGTCGCCGATGCCCAGCGTGGTCGGGCTGCCGCCGATGGCGTTCCAGACCTCGACCGTGACGGTCCCGTTGACGAGGTCGCCGAGGGTTCCACTGGCGGTCAGCAGGCCCTGCTGCGCACCGTAGGACTCCCAGCCGGGCAGCGGGTCGGTGGCGAAGTAGCGGTACGTCTCCACCCGTTCGACGGTGCCGTCGCCGGTCAGGTCGTACGACACCCGGGCCTGCACGCCGTTGCCCACCGCCGTGCCGGCGTCGACGGCCAGCTGGAACGTGGTGGCTCCGCCCCGGTGGTCGCCGTCGAGGCCGCAGGCGGTGAAGACCAGCGGGTTGCTCGGCGTGCCGTCGTGGTTGCCGTTCGCCGCCGGCACCGTGGCGCTGCCGGTCGGGCCCTGGTCGACGCCCATCGCGCCGCCGACCAGCAGGTACTCGACGGGCTGCACCCGGTGCCGGCCGGTCGGGCAGGTCGGCGTCGGGCTGGTCGTGGTGGTCGCCGTGGGGCTGGGATCCGGGCTGGTGGTGGTGGTCGGCGTGGGGCTGGGCGGCGGGGTGCCGCCCGCGGTGAACGAGTTCAGCTCGATGCCGGCTGCGCGCGGGTCGCCGTCGTGCACCAGGGACTCCTGCGCCTGCACGTCGTCGAAGGCGAAGCCGTACGCCTTCCCGTCGACCATGTGCGCGTGCACGATCCGCGAGTAGTGGTTCGTCAGGTCTCCCCGGTAGAAGTCGGCCGGTCCGCCGCCGGGCTGGGTGTCGAGGGTGCCCAGGGTGGAGCGGTGCAACGCCGCGCAGAGGGTACGGGCGATCGGCCCGACCACCAGGTCGTTCGGTGCGGCGAGCGCCCCGTCGCAGTCCCAGACGTCGGAGCTGGACGGCTTGGTGAAGCTGGCGACCTGCCGGCCGGCGGTGTCGGTGAAGGTCATCGTGGTGCCGCTGGTCCGGCCGAAGTACTTCACCTCGGGCTGCGCGGCGAAGGGCACCACGGTCAGCGTCCGGGTGGTGTACGCGTTCCACGCCTCGGTGATGTACGGGTCCAGGTAGGTGGCGCTGAACAGGCCGGCGTCGGCCGCCTTGCCGGGGGAGAGCACCCGCAGCACCGTGCCGTCGGCGCGGGTCTGCACCGATCCGCCCCAGCCGGGCTGGGCCCGGACGGCGTCGATGACGGCCTGCCGTCCGCCGTCGACCACCTCGCCGGTGCGGCGGGTGACCCCGTCGGCGCCGGTCACGGTGACCGCGTGCGGGACGGCGAACATGTCGACCTGGGAGCTGTTGAGCCAGAGCCCGGCGTCGTTGTAGGTGAACTCGGACCAGTCGAAGAGGATGTCCCGGTTGGGGTCGCCGGCCGCCCAGGGGGCCGGCTGCACCAGGCCGTCCGGGGTGAGGGCGAAGCGCAGCTTCTCGCCGAAGGAGAAGTAGACCCGGCCGGAGAGGTTGCGGGGGATGCGCAGCGTGGTGCTGCCGCCCGGCGCGGGGCCGGCGATGGAGACGTCCGGGGCCGGGGTGGGGGGCAGGCCGCCGGCGGGCCAGGGGGTGAAGGTCCCGGCCGCGTCGACGTACCCGAGCCGTCCGGAGCCGAGGTCGACGCCGAGCACGTAGAGGTGGACGGCCTCCGCCCGGCCGGTGTGGTTGGTGACGGTCATCGGGAGCTGGTTGGGGCCGACGGCCTGGGCGAGCGATGCCGCCGTCACGACGGAGGTGGCGCTCGCCAGGACGAGCGCCAGCAGGACGCGGGTCAGCCTGGTGGGGGTACGCAAGGACGACTCCTTCGGCCCGGGAGGGCCCGGTAGGCCGGCTGCCGCGGGTCGGTGGTGGCGGTGGCCGGGTGCGGGACGGGGGCGTCTCACCGGATCGGGACGGTCCTGTGAGAGCGCTCTCTCAGAGAGCGCTCTCACAGCATCGGGGCCGCATGGGCTCCTGTCAATGCGGACGCGTCCCGGGCGGTCGACCCGGGGGAGGTGATCGGGGTCACCGGCGGCATGGCCATGCAGCAGGGCGCATGAACTTGCACTGCATCCGTCGCGCCACTAACCTTCACTGCATAGTCATGCGGAGGTGAGTATGGGCATTCGAGTAGCGGTCGCGGGTGCGAGCGGGTACGCCGGGGGCGAACTGCTGCGCCTGATCGCCGGTCACCCGGAGTTCGACCTGGTCGCCGCCACCGCGCACAGCCAGGCCGGTCAGCCAGTCACCGCCGTACACCCGCAGCTCGCCGGCCTGGACCTGGTGTTCGGGGCGACCGACCCGGCGACCCTGGCCGACGCGGACCTGGTCTTCCTCGCCCTGCCGCACGGTCAGTCGGCGACCCTCGCCGCGGCCCTGCCGGAGACCGTCCGGGTGGTCGACCTCGGCGCCGACCACCGGCTGCACGACGCCGACGCCTGGGCCCGCTACTACGGCGGCCCGCACGCCGGCGCGTGGACCTACGGCCTGCCCGAACTGCCCGGCCAGCGCGCGGCGATCGCCGCCGCCACCCGGGTCGCCAGCACCGGCTGCTACGCGGTGGCCACCACCCTCGCGCTCGCCCCGCTGATCGCCGCCGGCGCGGTGTTCCCCGCCGACGTGGTGGTCGTCGCCGCCTCCGGCACCTCCGGCGCGGGCCGGGCCGCCAAGGCCCACCTGCTCGGCAGCGAGGTGATGGGCGACCTGTCGCCCTACAAGGTCGGCGCCCACCAGCACGTGCCGGAGATCAAACAGGCCACCGGCGCAACCAGCCTCTCCTTCACCCCGGTCCTCGCGCCCATGCCGCGCGGCATCCTGGCCACCGTCACCGCCGTGCCCACCGGCGACGCCGACCCACGCGACGTGCTGGCACAGGCGTACGCGGACGCGCCCTTCGTGCACCTGCTGCCCGAGGGCGCCTGGCCGCACACCGCCGCCACCGCCGGCGCGAACTCCTGCCACCTCCAGGCGGCCGTGGACGTCGACGCCGGCCGGGTGATCGTGGTCAGCGCCATCGACAACCTGGGCAAGGGCGCCGCCGGCCAGGCCGTGCAGAACGCCAACCTCATGCTCGGTCTCCCCGAGACCACCGGACTGTCCGTCTACGGAGTCGCGCCATGACCGTCACCGCTCCCCGGGGCTTCCGGGCCGCCGGTGTCGCCGCCGGGCTCAAGGCCAGCGGCGCCGCCGACGTCGCCCTCGTCGTCAACGACGGCCCCGACGCCGGGGTAGCCGGCGTCTTCACCGCCAACCGGGTCAAGGCCGCGCCGGTGCTCTGGACCCAGCAGGTCGTCCGGGGTGGCGTGGTCCGCGCCGTGGTGCTCAACTCCGGCGGCGCGAACGCCTGTACCGGCCCGGCCGGCTTCCAGGACACCCACGCCACCGCCGAGCACACCGCTGCCGCGCTCACCTCGGTCAGCCCCCGGTTGATGCTCGGGGCCGGCGAGGTCGCGGTCTGCTCCACCGGCCTGATCGGTGAGCGGCTGCCGATGGACAAGCTCCTGCCCGGGGTGCGCGGCGCCATCCGGGGCCTCGCCCGCGACGGCGGCCCGGCCGCCGCCGAGGCGATCATGACCACCGACACCCGGCCCAAGACCACCGTGGCCAGGGGCGCCGGCTGGACCGTCGGCGGCATGGCCAAGGGCGCCGGCATGCTCGCCCCCGCCATGGCCACCATGCTCTGCGTGCTCACCACCGACGCGGTGGCCGGGCCGGAGGCCCTGGATGCCGCGCTGCGCGCCGCGACCCGGGTCACCTTCGACCGGATCGACTCCGACGGCTGCATGTCCACCAACGACACGGTGCTGCTGCTGTCCAGCGGCGCGTCCGGCATCGAGCCCACCGAGGCCGAGCTGACCGCCGCGGTCACCGCCGCCTGCCACGACCTGGCCCAGCAGCTGATCGCCGACGCCGAGGGCGCCACCAAGCAGATCGCCATCGACGTCGTCGGCGCGGCGAGCGAGGACGACGCGGTGGAGGTGGGCCGCTCGGTGGCCCGCAACAACCTGGTCAAGACCGCCCTGTTCGGCAACGACCCGAACTGGGGCCGGATCCTCGCCGCCGTCGGCACCACCGCCGCCGCGTTCGAGCCGGACGGTGTGGACGTCGCGGTGAACGGGATCTGGGTGTGCCGCTCCGGCGCCGCCGCCGAGGAGCGCGCCAAGGTGGACCTGACCGACCGGGACGTCACCATCCGGATCGACCTGCACGCCGGCGACGCGGCGGCGACGGTCTGGACCAACGACCTGTCGCACGCGTACGTGCACGAGAACTCGGCGTACTCGACGTGAGCGCGAGGAACGCAGCGCAGCGGAGTCCCGCAGTCGTGAACGTAAGGAGGGCACCGGTGAGCGCGAGGAACGCAGCGCAGCGGAGTCCCGCAGTCGCGAACGTAAGGAGGGCTCGGACGTGAGCCTCTCCGCCGACCTCACCCGGGCCCAGGCCAAGGCCGAGACGCTGATCGAGGCCCTGCCCTGGCTGGCCCGCTTCTCCGGCGCCACCGTCGTGATCAAGTACGGCGGCAACGCCATGGTCGACCCCGAACTCCAGCGCGCCTTCGCCGCCGACATGGTCTTCCTCCGGTACGCCGGACTCCGGCCGGTCGTGGTGCACGGCGGCGGCCCGCAGATCTCGGCCATGCTCGGCCGGCTCGGCATCGCCAGCGAGTTCAAGGGCGGCCTGCGGGTCACCACCCCGGAGGCGATGGACGTCGTCCGGATGGTGCTCGTCGGGCAGGTCGGCCGGGAACTGGTCGGGCTGATCAACGCGTACGGCCCGTTCGCCGTCGGCCTCTCCGGCGAGGACGCCGGCCTGTTCACCGCCGTGCGGCGGCCAGCGTACGTCGACGGGGAGCCGGTCGACGTCGGGCAGGTCGGCGACGTCGAGTCGGTCGACGTCTCCGCGGTGGCCGACCTGATCACGGCCGGCCGGATCCCGGTGATCTCCACCGTCGCGCCGGACGTCGACGGGGTGCTGCACAACCTGAACGCCGACACCGCCGCCGCCGCGCTCGCGGTCGCGCTGCAGGCCCGCAAGCTGGTCGTCCTCACCGACGTCCCCGGCCTGTACGCCGACTGGCCCGACCGCAACAGCCTGGTCAGCGAGATCACCGCCGACGAGCTGGAAAAGCTGCTGCCGTCCCTGGAATCGGGGATGGTGCCGAAGATGGAGGCCTGCCTGCGGGCGGTACGCGGCAAGGTGCCCGCCGCGCACGTCGTCGACGGCCGGGTCGCGCACTCCACGCTGCTGGAGGTCTTCACCTCGGAAGGATTCGGAACCATGGTGACCGACTCATGAGCACGCTGGTCGAACGCTGGGGCCAGGCCCTGATGGACAACTACGGCACCCCGCCGCTGGCGTTGGTCTCCGGCTCCGGCGCGGTGGTGGTCGACGAGGCCGGCCGGGAGTACGTCGACCTGCTCGGCGGCATCGCGGTCAACGCCCTCGGCCACGCCCACCCGGCCGTGGTGGCCGCCGTGTCCAAGCAGGTCGCCACCCTCGGGCACGTCTCGAACCTCTTCGTCGCCGAGCCTCCGGTGGCGTTGGCCGAGCTGCTGCTGGCCCTGGCCGGCCGGCCCGGCCGGGTCTTCTTCGCCAACTCCGGCGCGGAGGCCAACGAGGCGGCCTTCAAGCTGTCCCGGCTCACCGGCCGCTCGCACGTCGTCGCCACGCAGGGCAGCTTCCACGGCCGCACCATGGGGGCGCTGGCGCTCACCGGCCAGCCGGCCAAGGCCGACCCGTTCCGCCCGCTGCCCGGCGACGTCACCCACGTCCCGTACGGCGACGTCGCCGCCCTGGAGGCGGCCGTCACCGACGCCACCGCCATGGTGATCCTGGAGCCGATCCAGGGCGAGAACGGCGTGGTCGTACCCCCGGCCGGCTACCTGGCCGCGGCCCGGCGGATCACCGCCCGGCACGGCGCGCTGCTCGTCCTCGACGAGGTGCAGACCGGCGTCGGCCGCACCGGGCACTGGTTCGCCCACCAGGCCGAGGGCGTCGAGCCGGACGTGGTGACCCTGGCCAAGGGGCTCGGTGGCGGGCTGCCGATCGGCGCCTGCCTCGCCTTCGGCCGGGCCGCCGCACTGCTCGCCCCCGGCTCGCACGGCACCACCTTCGGCGGCAACCCGGTCAGCTGCGCCGCCGCGCTCGCGGTCGTCGCCACCATCGCCAGCGAGGGACTGCTCGACCACGTCAAGCGGACCGGCGAAAGGGTGCGCCGGGGCGTCGAGGCGCTCGGCCATCCGCTGGTGGCCGAGGTACGCGGCGCCGGGCTGCTGCTCGGCATCGTGCTCACCGAGCCGGTCTCCGGCCCGGTGGCCGCCACCCTGCGCGACGCGGGCTTCCTGGTCAACCCGGTGCAGCCCGGGGTGGTCCGGCTCGCCCCGCCGCTGATCCTCACCGCCGGGCAGGTCGACGCCTTCCTGGCCGCCCTGCCCGCCGCCCTGGACGCGGCAGCCCCCGCCCCGACCCTGACGACCGGCACGGAGGCCGACGCATGATCCGGCACTTCCTGCGTGACGACGACCTGACCCCCGCCGAGCAGTCGGCCGTGCTCGACATCGCCGCGCGGATGAAGACCGACCGGTTCGCGTACCAGCCGCTCGCCGGGCCGCGCTCGGTGGCGGTGCTGTTCGACAAGCAGAGCCTGCGTACCCGGATCTCCTTCGACGTCGGCATCGCCGAACTGGGCGGGCATCCCCTCGTGGTGGACACCCAGGTCACCCACTTCGGGCGGGGCGAGACGCTGGGCGACGCCGGCCGGGTGCTGTCCCGCTACGTCGCCGCGATCGTGCTGCGCACCCACGGCGACGACCGGATCGCCGAGGTCGCCGCGCACGCCGGCGTGCCGGTGGTGAACGCGCTCACCGACGACTACCACCCCTGCCAGCTCCTGGCCGACCTGCTCACCGTCCGGGAACGCTTCGGCGCGACGCAGGGGCGGACCCTGGCGTACGTCGGGGACGCGGCGAACAACATGGCGCACTCGTACCTGCTGGCGGGGGCGACCGCCGGGATGCACGTGCGGATCGCCGGGCCGGTCGGCTTCCACCCAGACCCGGAGATCGTGGCCCGGGCCGAGAAGATCGCCACCGGCACCGGCGCGTCGGTGCGCGTGCTGGTCGACCCCGTCGACGCGGTGCGCGGCGTGGACGTGGTCGCCACCGACACCTGGACCTCCATGGGCCAGGAGGACGACGGGCTGGACCGGATCACCCCGTTCCTGCCGTACCAGGTCAACGACGGGCTGCTCGCCCACGCCGGGCCGGAGGCGATCGTGCTGCACTGCCTGCCCGCCCACCGGGGCGAGGAGATCACCGACGAGGTGCTCGACGGGCCGCGCAGCGCCGTGTTCGACCAGGCGGAGAATCGTCTGCACGCCCAGAAGGCGCTGCTGACGTTTCTCCTGGAGGCATCGACACCATGACCGCCCCGCTGACCCGCGCCGCCCGGCACGCCCGCATCGTCGAGCTGATCCGGGAGAAGGTGATCCGCTCGCAGACCGAGCTGGCCGACCTGCTCGCCGGTGACGGCATCCAGGTCACCCAGGCCACCCTGTCACGGGACCTGAAGGAGCTGGGCGCGGTCACCGCCCGTGGTGGCGACGGCCGGGCCGTCTACGTCATCCCCGAGGACGGCCACCGGCCGCTGCGTGACGCCGAGGCGGCCCCCGCCCGGCTGGTGCGGCTGCTGCGCGAGCTGCTCAACGGGGTCGACGCCAGCGGCAACATCGCCGTGCTGCGCACCCCGCCGGGCGCAGCCCAGTATCTGGCCAGCGCGTTGGACCGGGCGGGCCTGTCCGAGGTCGTCGGCACCATCGCCGGCGACGACACCATCCTCGTCGTGGCCCGCGAGGCCGACGGCGGGGCCGCGCTCGGCGACAAGCTCGCCGGCTGGGCCCGCCGGGAAGAGAACGTTGAAGGGGGCACCACACCATGACCGAGCGGGTCGTCCTGGCGTACTCCGGAGGTCTCGACACCTCTGTCGCCATTCCCTACCTGGCCGAGCAGACCGGCGCCGAGGTGATCGCGGTAGCGGTCGACGTCGGGCAGGGCGGCGAGGACCTCGACGCCATCCGGCAGCGCGCTCTGGACTGCGGGGCGGTCGAGTCCGAGGTGGTCGACGCGCGCGACGAGTTCGCCGCCGACTACTGCCTGCCGGCCATCCGGGCCAACGCCCTCTACATGGACCGCTATCCGCTGGTCTCCGCGCTGTCCCGGCCGCTGATCGTCAAGCATCTGGTCGCCGCGGCGCGCAAGCACGGCGGCACCATCGTGTCGCACGGCTGCACCGGCAAGGGCAACGACCAGGTCCGCTTCGAGGTCGGCCTGGGCGCGCTCGCTCCCGACCTGAAGATCGTCGCCCCGGCCCGGGACTTCGCCTGGACCCGGGACAAGGCCATCGCCTTCGCCGAGGAGAAGGGGCTGCCGATCGACGTGTCGACGAAGTCGCCGTACTCCATCGACCAGAACCTGTGGGGACGCGCCGTCGAGACGGGCTTCCTGGAGGACATCTGGAACGCACCCGTCGAGGACCTGTACTCGTACACGTCCGACCCGGCCGAACCGCGCGACGCCGACGAGGTCGTCGTCACCTTCGACGCCGGCGTCCCGGTCGCCGTCGACGGTGAGACGGTCACCCCGTACCAGGCGATCCTGGAGCTGAACCGGCGTGCCGGCGCGCAGGGCGTGGGCCGGCTCGACATGGTCGAGGACCGCCTCGTCGGCATCAAGAGCCGCGAGGTGTACGAGGCCCCGGGCGCGATCGCGCTGATCACCGCCCACCAGGAGCTGGAGGCGGTCACCGTCGAGCGGGACCTGGCCCGGTTCAAGAAGGGCGTCGACCAACGCTGGGGCGAGCTCGTCTACGACGGGCTCTGGTTCTCCCCGCTCAAGGACAGCCTCGACGCGTTCATCGACGACACGCAGCGGCACGTCTCCGGCGAGGTGCGGCTGACCCTGCACGGCGGCCGGGCCACCGTCACCGGCCGACGCTCCGAGGCCAGCCTCTACGACTTCGGCATGGCCACCTACGACACCGGCGACACCTTCGACCAGTCGCTGGCGAAGGGATTCGTGCAGTTGTGGGGCCTGCCCAGCAAGATGGCCGCCGCGCGGGACGCCCGGCTGGGCGGTGCCTGATCGTGGGAACCACAATGGGCGGCGTGGACGACAAGAGCCTGACCGAGAACAGCGCTGCCACCAACCGGACGAGCCTGTGGGGTGGCCGGTTCGCCGGCGGCCCCGCCGAGGCCCTCGCGCGGCTGTCGGTGAGCGTCCAGTTCGACTGGCGTCTCGCCCCGTACGACATCGCCGGCTCCCGGGCGCATGCCCGGGTGCTGGCGGGCGCGGGGCTGCTCGACCCGGAGGAACTGGGCCGCATCCTGGCCGCGTTGGACGACCTGGAGGCGGCCTGCGCCTCCGGGCAGTTCCGTCCGACCATCGACGACGAGGACGTGCACACCGCCCTGGAACGGGGTCTGCTGGAGCGGCTGGGCAGCCTCGGCGGCAAGCTGCGCGCCGGCCGGTCCCGCAACGACCAGGTCGCCACCGACCTGCGCCTCTACCTGCGTGACCACGCCCGGGGCGTGGCCGCCCGCCTGGTCGAGCTGGCCGAGGCCCTGGTGGAGCAGGCAGAGCGGCACGTCGAGACGGCCGCGCCCGGCATGACCCACCTGCAGCACGCTCAGCCGGTCACCTTCGGGCACTGGCTGCTGGCGCACGTTCAGCCGCTGCTGCGTGACCTGGAGCGACTGCGCGACTGGGACCACCGGACGGCGGTCAGCCCGCTGGGCGCGGGCGCGCTGGCCGGCTCCGGCCTGCCGCTGGACCCGGTGGCCGTCGCCAAGGAGCTGGGTTTCCGGACGTCCTTCGCCAACTCGATGGACGCAGTCGCCGACCGGGACTTCGTCGCCGAGTTCCTCTTCGTCACCGCGATGGTCGGGGTGCACCTGTCCCGCCTCGGCGAGGAGGTGGTGCTCTGGACGTCGCAGGAGTTCGGCTGGGTCGAGCTGGACGACGCCTTCGCCACCGGCTCGTCGATCATGCCGCAGAAGAAGAACGCGGACATCGCCGAGCTGGCCCGGGGCAAGTCTGGCCGGCTCGTCGGTGGGCTGATGAGCGTGCTCACCATGCTCAAGGGCCTACCCATGACGTACGACCGGGACATGCAGGAGGACAAGGAGCCGGCCTTCGACGCGGTCGACACCCTGGAGCTGCTGCTGCCCGCGCTCGCCGGGATGATCTCCACGATGACGGTGCGGGTCGACCGGCTGGTCGCCGCCGCGCCGGTGGGCTTCTCGTTGGCCACCGAGGTGGCCGACTGGCTGGTCCGCAAGGGCGTGCCGTTCCGCGACGCCCATGAGATCACCGGCAAGCTGGTGGCGCTCTGCGTGGCCCGGGACTGTGCCCTCGACGAGGTCTGCGACTCCGATCTGGCCACGGTCAGCGAGCACCTCGACCCGAGCGTGCGCGACGTGCTCTCGGTCCGTTCGGCGCTGGCCGCCCGCACCACCCCCGGCTCCACCGGCCCCGGCCCGGTCGCCGACCAGCTCGCCGCCGCGGCGGACAAGCTGGCCGGCTGGCGGGAGTGGGCCGCCGAGCGGGTCGTACCCCGCTGAGGTCGTGACGGCCGGTCGCGGCGCGCGGAGGTGTTCCCCCGCGCGCCGCATTCTGCGTCACGGTGTGGGTCGTTCGCGCTTCGGCAGCTTCGCCACCACCGCGTCGTACGAGGCGTCGACCGCCTCGAACAGCTCGTCGTCGCCGATGCCGCCGTCGAGCCGCAGCGTGTTCCAGCCGTACCGGCCGAGGTAGGGAGCAACCTCGGCATCGTCCGGGTGCCGGTGCAGCCACTCGTCGGCCAGCGTCCGGTCCGGGCCGCACTTGACCCACACCCGGGGCGGATCGTGCGGAGCGCCGAGGAAGGCGAAGATGCGGCTGCCCACCTTGGCCACTTCGGTCTCCTCCCAGGGGCGGTCCAGCCAGGCCGCCGGCAGGCCCAGGCAGTACGCCAGCATCTCGTCGCGGGTCATCGCGTCCTCCCGTCCCGACCGGGCCCCAGTCTGACAGCGCCACCCGCCGCCGTGCCGGCCCTGCCGACAGGCGGCAGCCCATTGACGGGCGGCGGCCGGGCCGGTGGGGTGACGGTGGCGCGGTGGCTGCTGTCGTCGCGGTTTCCCGGCCGGCCATCGCGCGGGCCCAGCCGTGCGCGGGTGCCGGTCGGTGCTTCGCCGACGGCCTCCCTCGTCGCGCTCAGTGAGCAGTGGTGATGTTCACTCGCCGTCACCTTCGCCGTGGGGCGGTGGGAGGGGTGTCGCCGCCTTTGCTCTGCTGCCACCCACGCACCACTGGCATGAGCTGCCTATTTCCGTTTTGGTCGGCGCGACGCCGACCCACCCTCGCGTCACGCTCTGTGCCTGGTGCGCCGATGGCAGCAGAGCAAAGCGTGTGGAGGGGCCTCGCCGCCCCGGAGCTGTCGTTGCTATCGGTGACCGGGTGACCGGGTGACCTGGCGACCGGGTGACGGGGCGACCGGGTGACGGGGCGACCGGGTGACCGGGTGACCGGGCGACCTGTGGCCTGTGTCCGGGGCCCGAGCGGAGTGCCCGGTGCCCCGGCCCGGTGCCCCGGCCCGGTGCCCGTGGCCGGTGCTCGGTGCTGGTGGCCGTGGCCGGCTACCGTCGCCCGCCAAGCGAAGCGGACGCCGCCTGCGAGCGCACGTCGCGCCCGCCGATCCGCCGATCCGGCTGCCGGTCAGGCGGTGCGGGCGACGATCCGCTCGTACCGCTGCTTGGCGGCCTGCGCGCTGCCCAGTCCGAGGCCGAACGCGATCGCCTGCCAGGTGAGCCCGCGGGCGCGGGCCAGCGACAGCAGCCCCGCCTCCAGGGTGTCCAGTTCGGCCCGCAGGTGTGGCAGCAGGGTCAGCGCGGCGGTGAGGTCGTCGCCGTCGACCGGTTCCTCACCGGGCTCCGGCTCGACGCCGCCGGCCGCGAGAGCGGTGACGACGGCGACGGCCTCCCACGGGTCGGCCACGTACGGGTTCGTGTGGCGGCGTCGGCGCGCGTCGGTGCCCGCGTGCCGCTCGGTGAGCCGGTGCAGCGCGGCGTAGGTGCGCTCGGCCCGGGCCCGGGCGGAGTTGGGTGCGGTGAATTGCTCCATGTCACCATCAGACGCCATCAACGATGCATTGTCAACGCTTCGTTGAAGAATTCGTGCTGCTGCGTAACGACGGGCTGTTGCGGCAGGTGGCGAACCAGCGGCCGACCCGGTTGACCAGGGCCGCGTACCCGATGCCCAGCGCCAGCGAGGCCGCCAGGGCGACCAGCGGCAGGTCGCGCAGATGCGGGTAGACCTGCCAGTGGGTCAGGTAGATGTAGAGCGAGCTGCCTGCGAGGACGCTCGCCACCCGATTCAGCGGCCCGAGGCTCGGCACGGTCGGCAGCCAGATCAGCAGCGCGAATCCGGCCACGATCAGCGCCTCCCGGCCGGGCTGGCCGAAGAATCCTGGCACGGTCGCCGCCGCGGCGGCGGTCACCAGCAGCCGCTGTCGTACGCCGTCGGCGCGGGCGGCGGCCCAGCCGAGCGCGAAGAGCCAGAACGCCACGAGCGCGGTGGGCAGGTTGTGGCGGGCGTCCAGGTCGAACACGTCGTACCGGCTGAGCAGCCCCAGCCCGGCGAGGGTCATCGGCAGGGCGAACGGGTGCCGGCGTTCCAGCCGGTCGATGCGGGGCACGGCCAGCAGGGCGGCCACCCCGATCAGGATGTAGACCAGCGCCTCGATGAACCAGAAGTGCCACTCGGTTGCCCCGTCGTCCGGGCCGAGGAGGCTGTGCGCCAGGAGCAGCGTGCTCAGCCGGTACTGGTCGGTGACCACGAGCATCGCCGCGATCCAGGCCATGGTGGGCAGGACGATCCGGGCCAGCCCGGCGCGGACCTGGCGCAGCCGGTCGGTGCGGCCCGCGTCGGTGAGCTGAAACCGCGCGAAGTTGAAGCCGGCCACCCCGAGCAGCAGGTGCGCGCCGCCGGTGAGGGTGAACAGCGGAATGTGCGAGCCGACGATCAGCACGATGGCGATCGCGCGCACCGCGACACTCGTCTCCAACGTTCGGCGGTGCCGGGGTAGGCCGGCCCTGGGCGCGGGGAGGGCGCCGATCGGCACGGTGTGCCAGTTCGGCGGGAGCTGACCGAGCACCTGCTCCAACCGGACCGACATCTCGACGTACGACAGCGAGTCGCCGCCGAGGTCGACGAAGCTGCGCTCCGGGGTCACGTCGGTGCGGTCGAGCACCTCGGCGTAGAGCCGGCACAGGTCGTCGCCGGGCGGCGCGGCGGGCGGGGGAGCCGCGATGAGCGTACGCAGCGCCGGGTAGTCCACCTTGCCGGTGGCCAGCCGGGGCAGCGCGTCCACCGGCAGCACCCGTACCGCGCGCGGCGGCAGGCCGACCTCGTCGCCGACCAGCCGGCGGACCCGCTGCGGGTCGGCGTCGCCGGCCAGCGCGACCAGCAGCTCGTCGTCCGCGCCGAGGCAGGCGGCGCTGACGTCGTGCGCGGCGAGCAGCGCCTCCACCTGCTGCGGGTCCACCCGCAGGCCGAGGATCTTGGCGAACCGGCTGCGCCGGCCGACGATCTCGTACAGGCCGTCCGGGCCGCGCCGGGCCAGGTCGCCGGTGTGCAGCTCCTCGACGGTACGTCCCGAGCCCAGGTCGGCCGGGCGCTCGGCGTAGCCGAGCATGACGTTCGGGCCGGCGTACACCAGCTCGCCCACGTCGTCCGGCTGGTCGGCCACCGGGGCGAGGCGGAAGGCCCCGCCCGGCACCGGCACGCCGATCGCCTCCGGCCGGCTCGACGCGAGGTCCGGCGGCAGGTACGCCATCCGGGCGGTCGCCTCGGTCTGGCCGTACATGACGAACAGGTCCCAGCCGTTGCGCCGGCCCAGGTCGGCGTAGCGGACCACCTTGTCCGGCGCGAGCCGGCCGCCGGCCACGGTGACGTAGCGCAGGTGCGGCAGCTCCAGCGCGGCGAAGCCGACCCGGTCGAGCAGGTCGAACGTGTACGGCACCCCGGCGAAGGTGGTCGCCCGTGCGTGCCGGAACAGGTCCCAGAAGCAGGCGTCGGCGACCGAGCGGTCGGTGAGCACCAGCGCGGCCCCACGGGCCAGGTGGCTGTGCACCACCGACAGGCCGTAGCAGTAGTGCAGCGGCAGGCTGGTCATCGCCCGGTCGGTGTCACGGATGCCCAGGTAGTCGGCGATCGCCTCGGCGTTGGCCTGGAGGTTGTCGTGGGAGAGCCGGACCAGCTTCGGCGAGCCCGTCGACCCGGAGGTGCTCAGCAGCAGCGCCAGGTCGGGGTGCAGGTCGTGGGCGGTCCCTGCCCGCCGTTCGTGCAGCGTCCATTCGCCGTCGGTCGGGCCGATCACCACGTCCGGGTCGTACGCCTCGGTCAGCGTCCCGGCTGCCGGGCCGTCGCCGGGGACCAGCAGCACCGGGTGCCCGCCGTGCAGGGCGCCGAGGTAGGCCACCAGCGCGTCGAGCGTGTTCGCGCTGGTCACCAGGACCAGCCGCCGGCGGGTGCCGAGCTGTCGCGCGATCTGCGCGACCCGGGCGGCCAGTTCGGCGTACGACAGCACGCCGTCGGTCGTCACGACGGCGGGACGCGCGCCGTGGCGGGCCAGATCGCGGACGAACGGCACTGCGCGTACGGCGGGAAGCAGGTGGGACAGGGGTGCCACGGTGGCAACTCTAAGGTAAGGCAATCCTAATGACGAGGCAGGGTGGTGAGTCACACGCGCTCGGTGTGCCCCCTTGGCCAGCGACGACCCGGATCGGCGCCCGGTGCCGATCCTGGCGGCCAGTCTGCTGGTGGAGTACCGGGGCAACCGTACCGCGCTGCTGCTCTACCTCGGCGCGTTGATGGCCGAGGGGCCCGCGACCAGCTCGCCCAGCTCAATCCGGACCGGGCCCCGGACCTGCACGAACGCTTCATCTCCTGGGCCCGGGTGCGCGACTGACCCGGATGGCCCGGGTCGAGGGCTGCTGCTCGGGCGTCCGGGCGGGCGTCCGGGCGGGCGTCCGGGCGGGCGTCCGGGCGAGTGCTGGACCGGCCGCCGGGAGAAGCGGGAGGGGTCTGCGGTCGCTACGGACCTGATCGCATGGATGGATCACGGTGGGCGATCCATCCATGCGATCAAGTCTGTAGCGTGCCCAACCCCTACCCGGCTGCTGGCTGTGCAGGCCGGCCTGCGGCCGGACCGGGCTGGGTCGAAACCAGGCCCCGCCCGCCCGGCCGTGCCGTGCCGTGGTGCGTCGTGCCGTGCCGGGCTGCGTCGTGCCGTGCCGGGCTGCGTCGTGCCCTGGCGGGCGGGGCTGCGTCGCGCCGAGCCCGACGACGAGGAGGCGGTGGAATTCCTGGTCGAGGCGGGCGCCCGCCGACTGTCGGCCGCGGGCGGTCACGCGGCGAGCATGCCGGCGGCAGGGTACGGCTCGCGGAGCGTGAACGCCTCCGGCGACGGGCCGCTGCGGCGCAGCAGGTCCAGCCGTTCGGCGGCCTCGGCGGTGGTCGGCGGGACGTCGGCGGGGATCCATCACAGCACGAGGTGGGGCCCGTCGAGGGGAACGAACCACTCCGCGCAGCCCGGTCGGGCCCGGGTCGGGGCTGTACGCCCTGGCCGTCGTCGCCCACCAGACCTTCGAGCAGTGCCAGGTTCAACCCGCAGACCGGCCCAGGATGCGCCTGGGCCAGGGCGTGGGACGGGCAGTTGCGCAGCCGGATCGTCCTGTCGGCATCCTCGAACGGCTCGTGGCCCAGCGCCTCGAGGCACGGAATCACCTCGCCCCCGGCGAGCTTCGCTCCCTGCTCGTGGGCGGCCGCGTAGGCCGCCGGCTCCACGCCGGCCCGCTCGATCGCACTCGCCAGCTACGCTGCCTGTCCCGCCCGCAACTCACACCGCCATCGGTTGCCGATCTCCGCCGCGCGACGTTTGCTGGACCGGTGGACTACTCATGGCTTCGTGCTCCTGCCGCCCAGGTGGCCGGGACGGCGCGGACGCTGCTGGGCTGGGAGATCTCGGCCGGTGGTGTGCGGATCAGGCTGACCGAGGTCGAGGCGTACGCCGGTACCGGGGAGGACCCGGCCTCGCACGCCCATCGGGGGCCCACCCCCAGGACCAGGGTCATGTTCGGGCCGGCCGGACATGCCTACACCTACTTCGTGTTCGGTGTGCACTGGTGCCTGAACATCGTCTGCGGCGGTGACGGCGAGGCTGCGGCGGTCCTGCTTCGAGCGGGTGAGGTCGTCGACGGATCGGACATCGCCCGCAAGCGTCGAGGAGAGGTGGCGGACCGTGACCTGGCGCGCGGGCCGGCCCGGCTGGTGGTCGCGCTGGGGGTCACCGCCGAGGCGAACGGCACATCCGTGATCGACGGCAGCGGTCCGCTTCTGCTGACGCCACCGGAGCGTCCGGTCACGCCGTCGGAGATCTCCGCCGGCCCGCGAGTCGGAGTCGCCGCCGCACACGACGTCCCGTGGCGCTTCTGGGTCACCGGCGACCCCACCGTCAGCAGCTACCGCCGCCATGTCCCGCGACGACGGAATAGTTGATTCGTCAAATATGTTGTGCGCGGCGTCCGGGACGCCAGCAGGGCCCCGGTCCGAGACGCGAGGAACTGGTCATGCAGTTCGGGGTCTTCACCGTCGGCGAGCACCACAACCCGCCGTTCGTGCCGTCGTCGCCCACCACCATGCTGGGCTGGATCGCGGCCCGCACCGAGCGGCTGCTGCTCTCCACCTCGACCACGCTGATCACCACCAACGACCCGGTGAAGATCGCCGAGGACTACGCCATGCTCCAGCACCTGGCAGACGGCCGGGTGGACCTGATGATGGGGCGCGGCAACACCGGCCCGGTCTACCCGTGGTTCGGCCAGGACATCCGCAACGGCATCCCGCTCGCCATCGAGAACTACGACCTGCTGCACCGGCTGTGGCGGGAGGACGCCGTCGACTGGAAGGGGCGCTTCCGCACCCCGTTGCAGTCGTTCACCTCGACCCCACGCCCGCTCGACGGCGTCCCGCCGTTCGTCTGGCACGGCTCCATCCGCAGCCCCGAGGTCGCCGAGCAGGCCGCGTACTACGGCGACGGGTTCTTCGCCAACCACATCTTCTGGCCCAAGGAGCACACCCAGCGGATGGTCGGGCTCTACCGGCAGCGCTTCGCCCACTACGGCCACGGCTCTGCGGAGCAGGCCATCGTCGGGCTCGGCGGGCAGGTGTTCGTCCGGAAGAACTCGCAGGACGCCGTCCGGGAGTTCAGACCGTACTTCGACAACGCCCCGGTCTACGGGCACGGGCCGTCGCTGGAGGACTTCAGCCGCCAGACCCCGCTGACCGTGGGCAGCCCGCAGCAGGTCATCGACCGCACCCTCGGCTTCCGGGAGTACGTCGGCGACTACCAGCGCCAGCTCTTCCTGATCGACCACGCCGGCCTGCCGCTGAAGACCGTGCTGGAGCAGCTCGACATCCTCGGCGAGGAGGTGATCCCGGTGCTGCGCAAGGAGTTCGACTCGCTGCGTCCCGCGCACGTACCCGAGGCT
This sequence comes from Micromonospora halophytica, assembly GCF_900090245.1. GTDB lineage: Bacteria > Actinomycetota > Actinomycetes > Mycobacteriales > Micromonosporaceae > Micromonospora > Micromonospora halophytica. Next base: position 20,785 of record NZ_FMDN01000022.1, on the reverse strand, counting down.
CCCACCCACGCCGCGCTGGTCGCGGCCCTCACCACCGACTTCGCGCAGCTGCTCGGCGGACGGGAGGACTGAGCCTCAGTCGTACGGGTGGGCGATGAGCACCGGACAGTGCGCGTGCTGCACCAGCGCCTGGCTGACCGAGCCGAGCAGCAGCCCGGTGAACCCGCCCCGGCCCCGGGTGCCGACGGCCACCAGGGACGCCGCCCCGCTCGCCTCCACCAGCCCCTGCACCGCGCCGGCCGCCCGTACCGGATGCTCGCGTACCACCAGGTCCGGGTGTTCGGCGCGGACCGCCGTGGACGCCTCGGCGAGCAGCCGCACCGCCTCCGCCTGGTACGCGACCTGCGACTCCTCGACCTCCTCCGGCACCGGACGGTCCCCGTCGGGCGGGCCGACGTGCACCAGCACCAGCGGCACCCCGCGCAGCGCCGCCTCCTCGGCGGCCTGGCCGACGGCCAGCCGTGCCCCGTCCGAGCCGTCCACCCCGGCCAGCACCGGCCCGTCGACCGGGATCGGCTGCTCCTCGGGCCGCACCACAAGTACCGGGCAGTGCGCGTGCGCCGAGACCTGGCTGCCCACCGAGCCGAGCAGCAGCCCGGCGAAGCCACCCAGCCCGCGACTGCCCACCACGACGAGCGCGGCGTGCCGGGACGCCTCGACCAGGGACGCGCCCGGCCCACCGGCGACCTGGCGCACCTCCACCGTCAGCCCGGGCCAGCGGTCGACCAGCTCGGCCGCCGCCTTCTCCAGCATCCGCCGGGACTCCTCGGTGGGCGCCGGCAGCCCCAGGTCGTACGGGTTGAGCGGCACCCCGTAGCCGAGCGGGTGCAGGTACCCGTGCACCAGGTGCAGCGGCAGGCGCCGCAGCACGGCGGCGCGGGCCGCGTGTTCGGCGGCGACCAGGCTCGACGGCGATCCGTCGACGCCCACCACGACAGGTCGGTTCATCGGCACTCCCCGGGGTCGGTCCGATCATTGTCGACGTGCCCGCCCCGTGTCGCCGGCATTCGGCCGGGACGCGCCGTCGCGTCCGGCCCGCAGCCCCCGCCCGGTGAGGGGCCGACTCGCCGGCGGCGGGGTGGCGGGCCGGGTGCCCGCACGTCCGCGCCGGCCGGGAAAGCGGCCGGCGCGGACGGTGCCGGGTCAGGAGTTGCCGTCCTCCTTGTGGTGCCGCAGGATCGCCAGCGGGCTGTGCGAGTGGTGCAGCACCGCATGGCTCACCGAGCCCAGCAGCAGCCCGGTGAAGGCGCCCCGACCGTGCGCGCCGACCACGGTCAGCTGTGCCGTGGCGGACTGCTCCACCAGCACCCGGGCCGCCGAGCCGTGCGCGACGAGCTGGCGCACCGGCACGTCCGGGTACTTCTCCGCCCAACCGGCCACGGCTTCGGCCAGCACCCGCTGCTCCTCGGCGGCGACCGCGTCCACGTCGTACACCAGCGGAAGCATGTCGCCGGGGCCGAGCGACGTCGGGGTCAGCCAGGCGTGCACCGCCACCACCGAGGTGCCGCGCAGCGACGCCTCCTCGAACGCGAAGCCGATCGCCTCGGTGGACAGCGCCGAGCCGTCCACGCCGACCAGCACCGGTCCGTCGGCCCGCGGCTCGCCCTTGACCACCAGCACCGGGCAGTCGGCCCGGGCGGAGACCTGTACGGCCGACGAGCCGATCAGCAGCCCGCCGAAGCCGCCCAGGCCCCGGTTGCCGAGCACGATCAGCGCCGCGTCGCGGGACTCGCGCAGCAGCACCGGCGTGGGCGCGCCGTCGATCAGCTCACCGGTCACGGCGAGGTCCGGGGCGATCTTGCCGGCCTCGGCGACCGCGTCCGTGACGTACCGCTCGGCCTGGGGTCGCAGGCCCGCGTCCGGCGGGCCGCCGGACGCGGGTCCGAGCGGCTGGCCCAGCAGCGGCCAGATGAACGCGTGCACCACCCGCAGCGGACGGTGCCGCAGCGCGGCCTCCCGGGCGGCGAACCGTACGGCGTCCAGGGCGGTGGCGGAACCGTCCACACCCACTACGACGGGAGCACCGGATCTGATGGTCATCACGTCCTCCTTCTTCTGTCCTCAGTATCTTCCCGCGTCGCGGCGACGGTCAGAGGCGTCGGACATCCGGACCCGGGTCCTTCGTCCCGCCCCCCGGAGGCCGTCGCACCACGATCGACGAGGGCCCGGGGGAGCGGGTACGGCGGTCAGGGGGTGGCGCCACGCGGACCGGGTACGACGGTGGGCGCGTCCTCGTCGGGCCGGGGCCGACGGCGGGCGAGCCGCAGCGCGAGACCGGGCAGCGCGCTGACCGCCGCGCAGGCCAGCAGCACGTCCGCGCCCAGCGGGTCGGTGCCGAGCAGCTCCCGCAGCGGGCCGACGAGCACCCCGGCGACCTGCAACACCGCCGACACGGCGACCGCGACGAGCAGCCCCGGGTTGGCCCGCCGCGCGCCCGCCGGACGGGGTGCCCGCACCGCCAGCGCCACGCCGAGCTGCGCCAGCCCGAGGACCACGAACACCACCGACTGCCAGGGCAGTTCACGGGCGGCGGCGAACACCCCGGCGCCGAGCACCACGGCCGCGATCAGCGCACCGGTGACCAGGACGTCCCGGCCCAGCCCGCCGCCGAGCACCGACTCCTGCGGCGAGCGGGGCGGGCGGCGCAGCGTGCCCGGCTCGGCCGGTTCCGCCCCGAGCGCCACCCCCGGCAGCCCGTGGGTGAGCAGGTTGACCCAGAGGATTTGCGCCGGCAGCAGCGGGACGGCCAGCCCGAACAGCGGACCGATCAGCATCACCAGGATCTCCGCGACGCCGCCGGAGAGCCCGTAGCGCAGGAACCGGCGGATGTTGTCGTAGATCCGGCGTCCCTCACCGATCGCGGTGGCCACGTTGGACAGGTCGTCGTCGACCAGCACCAGGTCGGCGGCCTGCCGGGCGACCTCCGTGCCGCCGCCCATCGCCACCCCGATGTCGGCGCGGCGCAGCGCCGGGGCGTCGTTGACCCCGTCACCGGTCATCGCCACGACGTGCCCCCGCGACTGGAGGCCGGCGATGATGTCGAGCTTCTGCTCCGGCTGGGTGCGGGCGAAGACCCGGGTCTCCGGGTGCGCGGCGGTCGGATCGTCGTCGTCGCCCCGGGCCAGGGGGTCACCGTCGCGCCACAGGCCCAGTTGACCGCCGATCGCGGCGGCGGTGGCCGGGTGGTCGCCGGTGATCAGCAGCAGCCGCACCCCGGCGGCGTCGAAGCTCTCGGCGATCTCCGGGGCGCCGGCGCGCAGCGGGTCGCCGACGGCGACCAGGCCCGCCGGCCGCAGCCCGGTCGGCGCGGCCGGGTCGGGCGGCGTGTCCACCAGGGCGGTGGCCACCGCGAGGACCCGCAGCCCTTCACCGGCGAGCCGGTGCGCGGCGGCGGTCAGCTCGGCGAGCTCCTCGGTGCCTGCGTCGACCAGGGGCGCGGCCAGCACGCTCTCCGGCGCGCCCTTGCAGACCACCAGGTACCGCCGGTCGCAGGACCGGTGCACCGTGACCATCCGCCGGGTGGCCTGGTCGAACGGGTGCTCGGCGACCCGGGGCCAGGCGGCGCGGGTGCTCTGCGGGTCGAGGCCGGCCCGGGCCGCGAAGGCGACCAGCGCCGCCTCCAGCGGATCGCCCACCGCGCCCCAGTCGGGTCGCTCGTCGTCCGGCGGCGACAGCGCGGCGTCGTTGCAGAGCAGCCCGGCGCGCGCCAGCCGGCGCAGCTCCTCCGGTACGACCACGGTCGTGCCGTCCCGGTGCACCGTGCCGTGCGGGGCGTAGCCGGCCCCGGTCACCCCGTACGGGGTGCCGTCGGCGGTGACGGCCGCCTGCACCGCCATCCGCCCCTCGGTGAGGGTGCCGGTCTTGTCGGAGGCGATCACGGTCACCGAGCCGAGCGTCTCCACCGCGTGCAGCCGGCGCGGGATCGCGTGCGCGCCGGCCATCCGGCGGGCGCCCAGGGCCAACGCGAGCGTCACCACCGCCGGCAGCGACTCGGGCACCGCCGCGACCACCAGGCTGACCGCGGTGATCGCCATGTCCACCACCGGCCGCCCGCCGAGCACCCCGACGGCGAACACCAGCCCGGACAACGCCACCACCACGAGCCCGAGCACCCGCCCGAGCGCGGACAGCCGGCGCTGCAACGGAGTGGCGGTGGGGCGGGTGCCGGCGACCAGCGCGCTGATCCGGCCCAGGGCGCTCGCGCCGGCGGTGCGGACCACGGTGCCGGCGCCCCTGCCGGTGGTCACCACCGTCCCGGCCAGGACCTCCTGCCCGACCTCCCGCCCGACCGGCACCGCCTCACCGGTCAGCGCCGACTCGTCCAGGTGCAGCCGGCTCGCCTCGGCCAGCGACAGGTCGGCCGGGACGACGTCGCCGGCCTCGACGCGTACCAGGTCACCGCGGACGACGTCGGCGGCGGGCACCACCATGTCGACACCGTCGCGGACCACCCGGGCGGTCGGCGCGGCGAGCCGGTCCAGCGCGGCGATAGCGTGGTCCGCGCGGACCTCCTGCACCACCCCGATCACCGTGTTCACCACGACGACCAGGACGATCACCACGGTGTCCGGGAGGTCGCCGAGCAGCGTGGTGACCACGGCGGCGGCGAGCAGCAGCGCGACCAGCGGATCGGTGAGCTGGCGCAGGACCCGGACGGCGAGGTGCCGGCGGGGCGGTGGGAGCACCGAGTTCGGCCCGTCGGCGCGCAACCTGGCGGCGGCCTCGTCGGCGCGCAGCCCGGCCGGGACGGCCGGGCGCTGCACGGCGCCTTCCAACGTCCCGCCTCGTCCGCCGGTCGTCGTCACCGGTGTCCCCCCGCCTCGTTGCGGCGCGTCGCGGGCACGCCGTCCCGTTCCACCATCCCGCCGCGATGGTGTCACGGGCAGAGGCGTTGCGCCCGCCGGGCCCGGGACCAACGGCCCTGACGTCGTCGCCCTGAACAGGAGTCGGATGGGGACAGGACCAGCGACAGGGATGTCGACGTGTCCACCGTCACCACCGTGGAGCACGGTGGGAAGCGCTGAGCCGACCGCAGGGGCCCGGTCGTCCGCCGGGCCCCGCCCGTTACCGGAGGGACCTCGCATGACGCCACTGGAGATGCTCCGTGAACACCCCTTCCTGGCCGGCCTGCCGCAGGAGTGGCTGCCCCGGCTGACCGGGTACGCCCGGCCGGTGGTCTGGCACCCCGGCCATCGACTGTTTCGGGCCGGGCAGCCGGCGGAACGGTTCTGGCTCGTCCGCGGCGGCGAGGTGGCACTGGACTTCCCGGTGCCCGGACGAGGTGACGTGGGGATCGAGACGATCGGCCCGGGCGGGGTGTTGGGCTGGTCCTGGCTCTTCCCGCCGTACCGCTGGCAGTTCGGGGCGGTCGCCGTGCGGCGTACCCCGACGGTGGAGTTCACCGCCGAGGGGGTGCGCCGGCTGATGGCGTCCGACGACCACCTCGGCCGGGAGTTGACGACCCGGTTCATGGCCGTGGTGGTGGACCGGCTCCAGGCGTCCCGGGTCCGGCTGCTGGACCTGTACGGCTATCCGACGTCCTCGGCGAGCTGAGCCGGCCCGGGTGACCCGTCAGTAGACGGTGACGCCCCGCTCGGCGAACTGGCCCCGGACCCGGTCCAGCAGTTCCGGCGTGGGCGGCTCGGTGTCGGCGAGCGGGAAGGTCAGCCCCAGGTCGGCGTACTTGTGCGCGCCGAGGCGGTGGAACGGCAGCACCTCCACCCGCTGCACGGTGGCCAGTTCGGCGGCGAAGTCGGCCACCCCCGCCACGTTCTCCTCCGCGTCGGTGAGCCCGGGCACCAGCACGAACCGGATCCAGATCGGGGTGCCCCGCTCGGCCAGCCGCCGGCCGAAGCGCAGCGTCGGCGCGACCGACCCGGTCCGGGTCACCCGCCGGTACGTCGCCGGATCCCACGACTTCACGTCCAGCAGCACCAGGTCGGTGGCATCGAGGAGGGCGTCGTCGGCGCGTACGCCGAGGAAGCCGGAGGTGTCCAGCGCGGTGTGCAGGCCCAGTTCGTGGCAGCGGCGCAGCACCTCGCCGGTGAACCGGGGCTGCAGCAGCGGTTCACCCCCGCTGAGCGTCACCCCGCCCCCGGCGACCTGGATGAACCGCCGGTACCGGCTGATCTCGGCGATCAGCTCGTCCACCGTGCGGTGCCGGCCGCTGCGCCGGTACCAGGTGTCCGGGCTGTGGCAGTAGCGGCAGCGCAGCGGGCAGCCGGCGAGGAACGTCACGAACCGGGTGCCCGGCCCGTCCACCCCGACCGAGATGTCCCAGGAGTGCACCGCCCCGGTCAGCTCGCCGCCGGCCCCTCCCCGCCCGGCCGCGTCGTCGGGCGTGCGGGCGGGCACCGGTCCGGCGGGACCGCCGCCGGCCGGGGCGGGTACGCCGGGCAGGCCCGTGCGCCCGGGCTCGGTGAGCCCGGGCGGCGAGGGCGGGCGGACGGTCACAGCGACCCGTGGAAGGTCCGGGACACCACGTCCCGCTGCTGTTCCGGGGTGAGCCGGACGAAGTTCACCGCGTACCCGGAGACCCGCACGGTGAGCTGCGGGTAGCGCTCCGGGTGCGCCATCGCGTCGACCAGGGTGGCCCGGTCCAGCACGTTGACGTTCAGGTGGAACCCGCCGGAGTCGGTGTAGGCGTCGAGCACCCCGGCCAGGTTGTCGATCCGTTCGGACCGGGTGCGGCCCAACCCGTCGGGGGTGACCGTGCCGGTCAGCGAGATGCCGTCCCGGGCGGCGTCGTACGGCAGCTTCGCCACCGACAGCGCGGCCGCGACCAGGCCGTGGGTGTCCCGGCCGTTCATCGGGTTCGCCCCCGGCGCGAACGGCTCACCGGCGCGCCGGCCGTCCGGGGTGTTGCCGGTGTGCTTGCCGTAGACCACGTTGGAGGTGATGGTCAGTACCGACATGGTCAGCTCGGCGTCGCGGTAGGTGCGCTGCCGGCGCAGCTTCTCGGCGAACGTCTCCACCAGCCACACCGCGATGTCGTCGGCCCGGTCGTCGTTGTTGCCGAAGGTCGGCACCTCGCCCTCGACCGCGTAGTCGATCGCCAGGCCGGTCTCGTCGCGCAGCACCTTGACCGTGCCGTACCTGATCGCGGCGAGGCTGTCCACGGCGACGGAGAGCCCGGCGATGCCGGTGGCCATGAAGCGGCGCACCGGGTGGTCGTGCAGCGCCATCTCCAGCCGCTCGTAGGCGTACCGGTCGTGCTGGTGGTGGATGACGTTGAGCGCGTCCACGTACGTCGCGGCCAGCCAGTCCAGCGTCTTGTCGTACGCGGCCAGCACCTCGGCGTGGTCGAGCGTCTCGCCGCCGACCGGCGGGGTCGCCGGGGCCACCTGTTCGCCGGTGATCTCGTCCCGGCCGCCGTTGATCGCGTACAGCAGCGCCTTGGCCAGGTTGGCCCTGGCCCCGAAGAACTGCATGTCCCGGCCCACCCGCATCGCCGAGACGCAGCAGGCGATCGCGGTGTCGTCGTCGTACGCGGGGCGGATCAGCTCGTCGTTCTCGTACTGGATGGCGCTGGTGTCCAGCGACACCTGGGCGCAGAACCGCTTGAACCCGACGGGCAACTGCGGCGACCAGAGCACGGTCAGGTTCGGCTCGGGCGCCGGGCCGAGGTTGTAGAGGGTCTGCAGGTAGCGGAAGCTGGTCCGGCTGACCAGTGGTCGCCCGTCGGCGCCCATCCCACCGAGCGACTCGGTGACCCAGGTGGGGTCGCCGGAGAAGAGCTGGTCGTACTCGGGGGTGCGCAGGAACCGGACGATCCGCAGTTTGATCACGAAGTCGTCGACCAGCTCCTGGGCGTCGCTCTCGGTCAGCCGTCCCTCGGTCAGGTCACGGCGCAGGTAGGCGTCGACGAAGTTCGCCGTGCGGCCCAGCGACATCGCCGCGCCGTTCTGCTCCTTGGTGGCGGCCAGGTACGCGAAGTACAGCCACTGGATCGCCTCGCGGCCGGTCGTCGCCGGGGCCGAGATGTCGTAGCCGTAGCCGGCGGCCATCTGCCTCAGCTCGCCGAGTGCGCGGATCTGCTCGGCCAACTCCTCGCGGTCGCGGATGACCTCGTCGGTGGAGGGCCGCTCGTCCAGCGCCGCCTTGAGCGCCTTCCGCTCGGCGACGAGCCGGTCGACGCCGTAGAGCGCCACCCGCCGGTAGTCGCCGATGATCCGGCCCCGGCCGTACGCGTCGGGCAGGCCGGTGATGACGTGCGAGCGCCGGGCGGCGAGCACGTCGGCCGGGTACGCGTCGAAGACCGCGTCGTTGTGCGTCTTGCGGTAGCTGGTGAAGATGCGGTGCACCTCCGGGTCGGGCTCGAAGCCGTACGCCTTCAGCGCGGTCTCCACCATCCGCAACCCACCGGCCGGCATGATCGCCCGGCGCAGCGGCGCGTCGGTCTGCAGCCCGACGATCAGCTCCCGGTCCCGGTCGATCCAGCCGGGCCCGTGTGCGGTGATGGTCGACGGGGTGGCCGCGTCGACGTCGAGGACCCCACGCCGACGCTCCTCGACGAAGAGCGTCTTCAGCGCGCCCCAGACCGCCAGGGTCCGGGCGGTCGGCCCGGTCAGGAACGCGGCGTCCCCGGTGTACGGCTCGTGGTTGGCGCGGACGAAGTCGGCGACGTCGACGGTGTCGCGCCACGCGGCGCCGGTGAAGCCGCGCCACGGGTCGAGGTGTGCGTTGCCGGTCATGAGGGGTCCCTCCAGGAGGTGCGCCGGCGGGTCTGCGGGCCGCCGGACGGTCGTCGGGGGCCGGACGGCGGTCACGGCCGCAGCACCAGGCGGGCGGCGACCCGGCCGGCCAGCACGTCCTGCACCGCCTCGTTGATCTCGTCGAGCTTGCGCACCTCGTACGCGACCCGGGTGTGGCCGGCGGCGTGCAGCCGGAACACCTCGGCCAGGTCGGCGCGGGTGCCGACGATCGAGCCGATCACGGTGATGCCCTTGAGCACGGTCTCGAAGACCGGCAGGGTGAAGCCGTTCTCCTTCGGCAGCGACACCAGCACCAGCCGCCCGCCCCGGCGCAGGCAGCGGTGGGCCTGCGCGATCACGGCAGGGCTGGCGGCCAGGACGATCGCCACGTCCGCCCCGCCGAGCGCGGTGACCGCCTCGACCGGGTCGACCTCGGCCGCGTTCACGGTGTGCGTGGCGCCGAGGGCGCGGGCCAGGTGCAGCTTCTCGTCCGTCACGTCCACGGCGACGGTCTCGCCGCCGAACAGCTGCGCGTACTGCTGGGCGAGGTGCCCGAGCCCGCCGATGCCGAAGACCGCCACCCGGTCGCCGGGCCGTACCGCGGCCACCTTCACCGCCTTGTACGTGGTGACACCCGCGCAGGTCAGCGGGGCCGCCTCGAACGGGTCGACCCCGTCCGGGACGCGGACGGCGTAGCGGGCCGAGGCGACCGCGTACTCGGCGTGCGCGCCGTCGACGGAGTAGCCGGTGTTGCGCTGCGCCTCGCAGAGCGTCTCCCAGCCGGAGACGCAGTAGTCGCAGGTGCCGCAGGCCCAGCCGAGCCAGGGCAGGGCCACCCGGTGGCCGACGGCGTGCTCGGTGACGCCCACGCCGACCCGCTCGACGATGCCGACGCCCTCGTGGCCCGGCACGAACGGCGGGTTCGGCTTGACCGGCCAGTCACCGCGGGCGGCGTGGATGTCGGTGTGGCAGAGCCCACTCGCCTCGATCCGGACCAGGATCTCGCCGGGGCCGGGCTCCGGCACCGGCACGTCGAAGATCTCCAGTGGCTGGTCGAACGAGGTGACGACGGTCGCGCGCATCGGGGGCCTCCCAGGTCTTCTTCGCTTCCAGGACCAGCCTCCGCCGCCGGCGCCGCAGCGGGCAGGGGCGCAGGACCACGACCGCCCGGGACCAAAGACCCCCACCCCTCCCGCCGCCCGTTCGGCGGGCGCGTGGCCGCCTGCGTCACCACGCGGACCCGACCTCGAGGATCCGTGCCCTTCGCAGAGAGATGAGGGCCTGTTCGACGGGGAACGGGCCCTCGTTCCGCGAACGTTCGGGTGCGGGTGTTGTCGGGGTGGAGTGCCGTTGCGGGGCGTACCCCGGAACAGGCCGGTGGGTGGGCGGCGGTGCCGCCGGGGCCGTGGGCCGGCCCCGGCGGCACCGGGGGTCAGCGTTCGGCGACCAGCCGGCGGGCCCGCAGCACGCGGGCCCACCACGGCCGGGGCGTCGCCGGGCGCAGCGCCGGGGCGCGGGTCCCGCGCAGGCTGACCCAGCCGCCGGGGCCCATCGTCACCGCGCCGATCGCCGGTGGCCGGCGCCGGCCCACCACCGCCACCGCCGTGGCCAGCAGCGCCACGGCGACCGCGCCGGCCGCGGCGGCGAGCACCTGGTCCGGGTCCGGCACCGACCGGTAGCGGACCCGTCCGCCGGCCAGGACGAACGCCCCGACGGCCCGCCCGTCGCGGGTCACCGGCACCAGCGCCGCAGCCGGCGTGCCGGGCAGTTCCAGCACCGGCCCGACGGGCCCCACCGGTACGACCGGCGCGGGCGTCGCCGCCGGCTCCGGGGCCCGCCGGGGCGGCGGGGCCAGCGGGGCGGGGCCGGTGGGGTTGAAGATCGCGGTCATCGCGCTGCCCTCCTATCGGGAGTCGGACGTGCCGGTGGTGGAGTCGACGGCGGCCCGCCCGGCCGCCAGCCGGGCGATCGGCACCCGGTACGGCGAGCAGGAGACGTAGTCCAGCCCGGCGTCGGCGAAGAACGCCACCGACTCGGGGTCGCCGCCGTGCTCGCCGCAGACCCCGACGGTCAGCTCCGGCCGGGTGGCCCGACCCTCCGCCACGGCCAGCCGGACCAGCCGCCCGACGCCCTTGACGTCGATGCTCTCGAACGGGGAGACGGCGAAGATCCCCCGTTGCAGGTACGCGCCGAAGAACGAGCCCTCCACGTCGTCGCGGGAGAACGCCCAGGCGGTCTGGGTCAGGTCGTTGGTGCCGAAGGAGAAGAAGTGCGCCTCGGCGGCGATCTCCCCGGCGGTCAGCGCCGCCCGCGGCACCTCGATCATCGTGCCGATCGGGATCTCCGGCGCCTCCGGCACCCCGGCGAGGACCTGTTCGGCCTCCACCCGGACGGCGGCCAGCTCCTTCACATCGCCGACCAGCGGCACCATGATCTCCGGTCGCGGGTCACCACCGTCGCGCACCCGCTGCGCCGCCGCCTCGGCGACCGCGCGGACCTGCATGGCGAACAGCCCCGGGATCACCAGCCCGAGCCGCACCCCGCGCAGGCCGAGCATCGGGTTCGACTCGTGCATCCGGCGGACCGCGACCAGCAGCCGGCCGTCGCGGCCGGGGTCCTCGCCGAGCGCCTCGGCGCGGGCCACCCGGGCGGTCAGCTCGTGCAGCGGGGGCAGGAACTCGTGCAGCGGCGGGTCGATCAGCCGGATGGTCACCGGCAGCCCGTCCATCGCCGCGAGGATCTCCACGAAGTCGGCCCGCTGCAACGGCAGCAAAGCGTCCAGCGCGGCCGTCACCTCGTCCGGGCCCTCGGCCAGGATCAGCCGCTCCACCAGTTCCCGGCGTTCGCCGAGGAACATGTGCTCGGTACGGCACAGCCCGACCCCGGTGGCGCCGAGCCGGCGGGCCCGGCGGGCGTCCTGCCCGGTGTCGGCGTTGGCCCGCACGCCCAAGCGGCGTACCGCGTCGGCGTGGCCGAGCAGCCGGTGCACCGCCGCGACCAGCGGGTCGGCCTGCGGCTCCAGCTCGCCGGCGAGGTAACGGGCGACGGGGGAGGGCTGCACCGGGACCTCGCCGGCGTAGATCCGGCCGGTGGTGCCGTCGATGGAGATCACGTCCCCGGCCCGGACCACCCGGTCGCCGACGGCGAACTCGCCGCGCTCCGGGTCGATCCGCAGGGCGTCCGCCCCGCAGACGCAGGTACGTCCCATGCCCCGGGCCACCACGGCGGCGTGCGAGGTCTTGCCGCCGCGCGAGGTCAGCACCCCGGCCGCGGCGATCATGCCGGGCAGGTCGTCCGGGTTGGTCTCCCGGCGGACCAGGATCACCGGTTCGGTGGCCGCAGCCGCGGCGGCGGAGTCGAACACCACCCGGCCCACCGCGGCCCCCGGGGAGGCCCCCACCCCGACCGCGACCGGCGTCGGGGCGCCCGACAGGTCGAAGGCCGGAAACATCAGCTGGCCGAGCTGCGCGCCGCTGACCCGCAGCAGCGCCTCGTCCAGGCTGATCAGCCCCTCCTGGACCAGTTGCGCGGCGATCACGAACGCGGCGGCGGCGGTGCGCTTGCCGACCCGGGTCTGCAGCATCCACAGCTGGCCGCGCTCGATGGTGAACTCGATGTCGCACAGGTCGCGGTAGTGCCGCTCCAACGTCGCCATGATCGTCATCAGCCGGCGGAAGCTCGCCGGGTCGATCCGCTCCAGCTCGGGCAGGGGGATCGTGTTGCGGATGCCGGCCACCACGTCCTCGCCCTGCGCGTCGGGCAGGTAGTCGCCGTACACGCCGGGCGCGCCGGTGGCCGGGTCGCGGGTGAACGCCACTCCGGTGCCCGAGTCCGGGCCCAGGTTGCCGAAGACCATCGCCATCACGTTCACTGCGGTGCCGAGGTCGTCCGGGATGCGCTCCTGCCGCCGGTAGATCCGGGCCCGCTCCGAGTTCCACGACTCGAACACCGAGCGGACCGCCAGGTAGAGCTGCTCGTGCGGGGCCTGCGGGAAGTCGTGCCCGACATGCGCGGCGAAGACCTTCTTGTACGTCTCCACCAGGTCGCGCAACTGCTCGGCGCTCGGCCCGGCCGGCCCGGCCGAGGCGCGCAGCGCCTCCAGCTCCCGCTCGAACTCGTCGGCCGGCACGCCGTACACGGTCCGGCCGAACATCTGGATCAGCCGGCGGTACGAGTCCCAGGCGAACCGGTCGTCGCCGGCGCGCGCGGCGAGACCGTGCACGGTCGTGTCGTTCAGCCCGATGTCCAGGATCGTCTCCATCATCCCCGGCATCGAGTACCGGCCGCCGGAGCGGACCGCCAGCAGCAGCGGGTCGTGCCGGTCGCCGAGCCACCGGCCCAGCCGGGCCTCGACCTCCCGCAGGTGGGCGTTGATCTCCTCGAAGAGCCCTTCCGGGGGTTCCCCGGTGCGCAGGTACGCCCGGCAGGCGTCGGTGCTGACGGTGAACCCGGGCGGGACGGGCAGCCCCAGCCGGGTCATCTCGGCCAGGTTCGCGCCCTTGCCACCCAGCAGATCGGCTCTGCTGCGGTCACCCTCGATGAAGTCGTAGACGAACTTGGCCATGGTCCCGGCCTCCACTCCGCTACCGCACGGATTCTCTTTATTCGTTGGTAGCAATGCGCGGGCCTCCGCCGGCAGGGCCGGACGGTACGGGCGGGGGGCCGGAGGTCCCGGAATCGTCGCACCCGGTACGTATCATCCGGCGGTGACCGCCGACCTGCGACTGCGCCCGGTGCGCGACGCCGACCTGCCCCACCTCTTCGCCTACGAGCAGGATTCGCAGGCCGCCTGGATGGCCGCCTTCGGCCCCGCCGACCCGACCGACCGGGCCGCCTTCGACGCGCACTGGGCCCGCATCCGCGCCGACCCGCGCATCGTGGCGCGCACGGTGCTCGTCGACGGCGAGGTGGTCGGGCACGTGAACGCCTTCCCGGTGCAGGAGCGCACCGAGGTCAGCTACTGGATCGACCCGCGGCGCTGGGGCCGGGGGTACGCCACCGCCGCGCTCGCCGCGCTCCTGCGCGAGCTGCCGCAGCGGCCGGTGCACGCCCGCGCCGCCAAGGACAACCGCGCCTCCCTGGCGGTGCTGCGCAAGTGCGGCTTCGTCGTGGTCGGCGAGGACGCCGGATTCGCCCACGGCCGTGGCGTCGAGGTCGAGGAATGGGTGCTGGAGCTGCCCGCCGAGGCGGCTGAGCAGGGCGACCACTAGTCTCCCGGGGGTGAACTGGCTGGAACTCGTCGGCTGGGCCGGCTCCGCGCTGCTGGTCTGGTCCCTGCTGCAGACACGCATCCTGCGGCTGCGGGCGCTCAACCTGCTCGGCTGCCTGATCCTGATCGGCTACAACGCCGCCGTCGCCGTCTGGCCCATGGTCGGCCTCAACGTGGTGCTCACCGTGATCAACCTGTGGTACCTGCGGAAGCTGCTGGCCACCCGGCACGACGAGCAGACCTACCAGGCGGTGGAGGTGGGCGTCGACGACCGGTTCCTGGCGCACACCCTGCGGGTGCACTCCGCCGACATCAGCCGGTTCAACCCGGACTTCCGGTGGGAGTCGCACGCCGCCGAGCGCTCGGCGTTCCTGGTCCTCAAGGCCGACGAGGTGGTGGGCGTGGTGCTGTCGCACGCCGAACCGGGCGGGATCGCCCAGATCGACCTGGACTACGTCACCCCGCGGTTCCGGGACCTCACCCCGGGGGAGTTCGTCTACCGGCGCAGCAGCCTCTTCACCGACCGGGGCTTCCGCCGGGTGGTCAGCCCGCCCGGCATGGTCGCCCCCTACTACCACCGGCTCGGCTTCCGCCCCGAGGACGGCACGTACGTGCTCGACCTCCCCGCGCCCGCGCCGGCCTGAGCCGGACCACGCACCCCGGGAGGATTCACCCGGCCCTCCGCGGGGCACAGAGGGGCCTACGCCGGGCGGGTCCTCCGCCCGGCGACGCCGGCCGCGACGCCGGCGTCGGTCGCGGTGAGGGAGAGAGCCGGGCGTGCAGAGCTACTGGAGCCAACTGGCCCTGGTCGGAGTCCTGGTCATCCTGAACGCGATCTTCGCGGGCAGCGAGATGGCGCTGGTGTCGCTGCGGGACAGCCAGCTGCAGCGCCTGGAGCGCACCAGCCGGGCCGGGCGGGTGCTGGCCCGGCTCGCCAAGGACCCGAACCGGTTCCTCGCCACCATCCAGATCGGCATCACCCTGGCCGGCTTCCTGGCCTCGGCCGCCGCCGCGGTCTCCCTGGCCAAGCCCCTGGTGCCGCTGCTCGGCTTCGTCGGCGGCGCCGCCGAGACGGTCGCCATCGTGGTGGTCACCCTCGCGCTGACCTTCGTCACCCTGGTCTTCGGCGAGCTGGCCCCGAAGCGCATCGCCATGCAGTCGGCCGAGCGCTGGGCGCTGCTGGTGGCCCGCCCGCTGGACCTGCTGGCCACCGTCACCCGTCCCGCCGTCCGGGCCCTCGGCGCCGCCAGCGACCTCGTCGTACGGCTGGTCGGGCTGAACCCGGAGCACGAACCCGAGGAGATCGGCCCCGACGAACTGCGGGACATCGTCGCCGGCAACCACGGCTTCACCAAGGAACAGCGGACCATCATCGCCGGGGCGGTGGAGATCGCCGACCGGCAGCTCAAGGCGGTGCTCGTACCCCGGTTGCAGGTCTTCACGCTCGACAGCGGCACCACCGCAGAGGCCGCCCGGCTGGTGCTGGCCGCCACCGGCCACTCCCGGGCCCCGGTGGTACGCCACAACGGCCTGGACGACACGGCCGGGATCATCCACCTGCGCGACCTGGTCGGCGTGCCCGACGACCGCCCGGTCGACGAGATCGCCCGCCCGCCCATGCTGCTGCCCGACTCGCTGCCGGTGGTGGACGCGCTGCGACAGTTCAAGGCCGAACGCCAGCACATCGCCCTGGTGGTGGACGAGCGCGGCGCCGTCGACGGGATCGTCACCCTGGAGGACATCCTGGAGGAGATCGTCGGCGAGATCTACGACGAGGCCGACCGGGACGTGCGCGCGGTCCGTACCGAGGCCGACGGGGCGCTGCTGCTGCCCGGCACCTTCCCCGTGCACGACCTGCCCGACGTCGGCGTCGAGGTGCCCGGCCGTCCGGCCGGCGACTACACCACGGTCGCCGGGATGCTGCTGAGCTGCCTCGGGCACATCCCCACCGTGGCGGGGGAGAACGTCACCGTGGACGGGTGGGAGATCGAGGTGGCCGCCATCGACCAGCGGGCCATCAGCCAGGTACGGCTGCGCCGCGTCGCCGCCGTCGAGGAGGCCGCCGAGGGTGAGCCGATCCTCGACGAGGCCCGCGGCTGACCGCAGCGCCCCCCGCCGGGTGCCGCGCGGTCCGGCCCTGGCCCGGGCCCACCCGTACGGCCTTGACCCGGCCCGGGCTCACCCTTCCGGCCTTGACCCGGCACGGGCTCACCCGTCCGGCCGGCCGAACGGGAAGTCGGGCACCGGCGGCAGGAGCTGCACCTGGTCGGCGGGGAGCTGACGGGTGCTGCGGCTCAACGCCCGGGCCACCAGCCGGATCGCCCACGGCCCGGACGGGTGGCGCTCCGCCCCGATCAGCCGCCCCACCAGGCGGCCCCACCAGTGGCCAGTGACGATCACGTCGGTCAACCGCAGCCGCCCGTGCGGCAAGCCGCCCCGCACCACCACGTCCACCACCCGGCCGAGCCGCCGCCCGTGCAGGTCGTACGCCGTGCGGCCGAGCAGCTCACCCGCTCGCACGGTCGGCCCCCGGGATCCGGTCGATCAGGTGCCGGCGCAGCCACGCCTCCACCGGCGGACGCGGCAGCTCCTCGCCCCGGCAGCGCAGCCACACCGCGCTGTCCATCCGGCTGACCAGGCCGATCGGGATGCGTACCGGCGGCGTCGGCGGGTTCTCGGTGAACCGGTCGGCGACCGCCACCAGCAGCCGGCCGATCCGCCCGCCGATCCGCTGCCCGAGCGCCCCCTGCCCGCTGAGCAGGTACGCCACGTACGGGTAGCCGTCGGAGTCGACGGCGAACTCGACGTCGTCGACCTTGCCGACCAGCCGCCCGGCGGAGTCGACGATCTGCCGGTCGAGCAGTTGCCGGCCGAGCTGGACCCTCATCGCCCCATCCCCGTCGACACCGCCAGCGGGATCGCGGCCACCGACGCCGCCACGATCACCACCAGGAAGACCGCCCCGAGCAGGTTGGACATCCGCCCGTTGACCCGGTCGCCCAGGTACGTACGGTCGTTCGCCACGATCAGGATCGGCAGGTACGTCAACGGCAGCGCCACCGCGCTGACGATCAGCATGTACTCGGTGAGCCGGACCGGGTCGACGGTGGTGGCCAGCACCAGCACCCCGAGCAGGACGCTGACCAGCAGCACGCTGTGGAACCGGGCCGCCTCCCGGGGACTGACCCGCTTGCCCCACTGCCAGCCGAAATACTGCGCGGCTGCGTACGCGGCGGAGAGCCCGGTCTCCAGCGCGGCGCCGAAGGTCACCGCGAAGAACGCCAGCGCGGCGATCGCCAGGCCCACCCCGCCGAACGCGAGGACCACCGGCAGGGCCACCTCGTCGAGGCTCGACAGCGAGGCGCCGTGCGGGTGGAGGACCACCGTCGCGGTGGCCACCAGCGACAGCGCGAGGAAGCCGCCGACGGGGAACCCGACCAGGACGCTCGTCCGGGCGTCGGCGAGGTCCGCGGCGGTCCAGTTCTCCTCCACCCCGCCGGAGGAGAAGAAGAACACCTCGTACGGGCTGACGGTGGAGGCGAACAGCGCCACCGCCACGAACCAGTACGCCCCCCACCCCTGCCCGTACGCCTGCGGGTGCAGCGCCCCGCGAGCCAGCTCCGGCCAGTCGGTCGGCAGCCAGAACAGCGCCACCGCGAAGATCACCAGAGCCAGGCCGGTCAACCCGAAGACCCGCTCCATCAGCTGGAACCGCATCCGCCACAGCACCAGCCACACCGCGAACGCCGCCACCGGCACCCAGAGCAGGTAGCTGACCCGCGACGCCAGTTGCAGCGCCAACGCGACGCCACCCAGCTCGGCCGCCAGGGTGAGCACGGTGACCAGGTAGGAGGCGACCAGGTTGAGCAGCGCCACCCGTGGCCCGAGCCGCTCCCGGACCAGGTCGAACACCGCCCGGCCGCTCACCGCCGCGATCCGGCCGGCCATGTCGGCGTACGCGCAGATGCCGACCACCCCGAGGACCAGCACCCAGGCGTGCCCCATGCCGAACCGCGCTCCGGCCTGGCTCGCCGCCACCAGGTCGCCGATGTCGACGAAGCCCCCGATGGCCGAGAGCACGCCGAGCGTGGCGGCGAGGAGCTTTCTCACGTCGGGTACGGGGCGGCCGGTCTCATCGACGCGACGATATCGGCGTCAGCAGTACCTTTTCCGGCGAACAGGACAGGCGGTGCCCGTCCATCGAGCGGCCTGCCGCCGGCGCGTCCGCACCGGTGCCGGACCGGGCGGTCCGACCTGCGCCGGGTCGACCAGGGGCCGGCCTGCCCGGCTCAGGGGTGGGCGAGGTTCTGCAACCGCACCTGGCCGCGGGAGACCAACCGCCCGTCGGCGTCGGTGATCTCCACCTGCCAGAGCTGCTGGCTGCGCCCCCGGTGCACCGGTGTGCCGACCGCGGTGAGCTCGCCGTCGCGCACCGCCCGGAGGAAGTCCGTCTGGTTCGACACGCCGACCACGGTGCCGCGTCCACCGAGCCAGATCGACCCGCCGACGCTGGCGGCCGTCTCCACCACCGCGCAGTACACCCCGCCGTGCTGGATGCCGAACGGCTGGTGCAGTTCGGGGCGTACCTGCCAGCGGATCACCACCCGGTCGGCGCCGATCTCGTCGAACTTCAGCCCGAGCAGCCCGACCAGGCCACCCGTCATGTCCGGCATCTCCACGACCCGTCCCTCCTCGCCTCGGCCAGGCGCAGCCTAGTCGGCGGGCGGGTCGGGCAAACCCGGTACGGCCCGGTGCCCGGCATGGGGGAGAATCGGTGACCGTGACCGACAGCAACCTCCCGCACGGGCGGGACTCCCTCATCGAAGACCTGCGGTGGCGAGGCCTGATCCAGGACTCGACCGGCCTCGACGAGCTGCGCGACCTGCTCGACGGGGGGAGCGCCACCTTCTACGTGGGCTTCGATCCGACCGCGCCCAGCCTGCACGTCGGCCACCTCATGCAGGTCACCACCGCCCGTCGGCTCCAGCTCGCCGGGCACCGGCCGCTGCTGCTGGTCGGCGGCGCGACGGGGCAGATCGGCGACCCGAAGGAGAGCGCCGAGCGCACCCTCAACCCGCCGGAGGTCGTCGCGGGCTGGGTGCAGCGCATCCGTGACCAGCTCGCGCCCTTCGTGTCGTACACCGGTGAGAACGCGGCGCAACTGGTCAACAACCTGGACTGGACCGGCGAGATGTCGGTGGTCGAGTTCCTCCGCGACGTCGGCAAGCACTTCCCGGTGAACAAGATGCTGGCCCGCGAGGTGGTCAAGGCCCGGCTGGAGACCGGCATCAGCTTCACCGAGTTCAGCTACCAACTGCTCCAGGCCAACGACTTCTTCGAGTTGCACCGCCGGCACGGCTGCCAGCTCCAGTACGGCGGCTCCGACCAGTGGGGCAACATCACCGCCGGGGTCGACTACGTGCGCCGGCGCGGCGCGGGGCCGGTGCAGGCGTTCACCACCCCGCTGGTGACCCGCTCCGACGGCACGAAGTTCGGCAAGACCGAGGGCGGGGCCGTCTGGCTCGACCCCGAGATGACCAGCCCGTACGCCTTCTATCAGTTCTGGGTCAACGCCGACGACCGGGACGTCACCCGCTACCTGCGGTACTTCAGCTTCCGGTCCCGTGAGGAACTCGAGGCGCTGGAGAAGGAGGCGGCCGAGCGGCCGGCGGCCCGAGCCGCCCAGCGGGCGCTCGCCGAGGAGCTGACCACCCTCGTGCACGGTGAGCGGGAGATGGCCCAGGCGGTCGCCGCGAGCCAGGCGCTGTTCGGCCGCGGGTCGCTGGAGGAGTTGACGCCGGAGACCCTGCGGGCCGCGCTGACCGAGGCCGGCCTGGTCCATCTCGACGAGCTGCCGGACGTGGCCGGGCTGCTCAAGGAGTCGGGCCTGGTGCCGAGCATGAAGGAGGCGCGCCGGGTGATCGCCGAGGGTGGCGCGTACGTCAACAACACCCGGGTCACCGAGGTCGACGCGGTGGTCGCCCCGGAGGACCTGCTGCACGGCCGCTACCTGGTCCTGCGCCGCGGCAAGCGGTCCTTCGCCGGGGTCGAGCTGCGGGGATAGCCGTACGACGAGAGTGTGACGTGGGACGCCCCCGGCGGATTTGACGATCAACTCGCCGGGGGCGTAACTTTTTCTCTGCCAGCGCGGAACGGACTAAACAGGGCGAAAGACCTGGGAGGCCGGGCGCGGGACGGGACTTCGGGCTTCGGAGGTTGTGTCTTTCGGAGTTCGGGCCGGGCGGTGCCCCGGATTCGCCGCAGGGCGGATTTGGTGGGGCGGAGCCGACCGGGTATGGTTCCACGTCGGCAGGGAAGCGGGCGGGTTCGTGGGAAACCTCGACCGGCCGTCCTGTCGAGAATCCACGAGATGGGCGGTGAGAGCCGGTCGAATTGTGGTGCCCGGAATTGTGGTGGAAGTGGTGTGGATCGCGACAGAGCGGTTTGACACGGCGGATATCAGCGGGTAACGTAGTAAAAGTGCCCGGCGCGAGAGCGGCGGGTGGTGGGATGAAATGCCCCGGGTCGGGGGCTCCGTGGTTGCGGGGTTTCTGGGCGGTGTGTGGTTGTTCTTTGAGAACTCAACAGGGTGCTTGATAAGCCAGTGCCAATTTGATTTATACCCCGGACTGGTGATCCTTCTTCGGGAGGGTTGTTGGTTGGGATTCCTTTGGCAACACTTTTGTTGTCAGGACATGTTTTCAACAGTTTTTGTTGGAGAGTTTGATCCTGGCTCAGGACGAACGCTGGCGGCGTGCTTAACACATGCAAGTCGAGCGGAAAGGCCCTTCGGGGTACTCGAGCGGCGAACGGGTGAGTAACACGTGAGCAACCTGCCCTAGGCTTTGGGATAACCCCGGGAAACCGGGGCTAATACCGAATA
>NZ_FMDN01000001.1:36240-567466 GCF_900090245.1 Micromonospora halophytica | reverse complement strand
AGCCCGTACACCGTCTGCCAGGGTCCGTAGCACTCCGGCACGTCCCGCCACGGCGATCCGACCCTGGTCCGCCACCTGATCCCATCAATGAGCAGCCGTTTACTCCATGTCGGCGGCCGACCCGGCCTCTTGCCCGTGCGCAGCAACGGCTCCAGCGCCGCCCACTGCGCGTCGGTCAGGTCGTGCCGCCTCGTTGCCGCTACGCTGGCCACGAGGTCTCCGGTGTTCAGGTCTTCTTGGTCGAAGAACCATCTACCGGAGACCTCACCGACTATCGATCACCGACACGCCGGATCGATCAAGCCCGGACAGTCAACCCTGCCCACTTCTGAAACACGGCCTAGTCGCGGCGGGCGCGCAGGGCGCGGACCTTGTGCCGGGTGCCGCAGCGCTCCATCGCGCACCAGCGCCGCTGCCCGGGCCGTGAGGTGTCCACGAAGACCAGTTGGCAGTCGTGTGCGCCGCACTCCCGGATCCGGTCGGCGTAGCGGCCGGTGAGCAGGTCGACGGCGTCGCGGGCGATGCTGCTCAGTGCCTGACCGCCGGTCGCGGGCAACCGCCAGGCCCGCCCGCCGTCGTCGGCGATCTGCGGGACCAGGGGTGGGCCCGCCGCAGCCTCGTTGACCACGGCCAGGTCCGCGCGTTCCGGCGTCTCGCCCCGGGTGCGCCGTCGCGCGATCCGCCACAGCGTGTCGCGCAGCCGCCGGGCGAGGGCGAGTTCGTCGGCGTCCACGTCGACGTCGGCCGGGTCTAGGCGCAACCGGGACAGCGCCAGCCAGTCGGCCAGGTCGCGGGGCTGGCGCAGCACGTCGTAGCGGGCCAGCGCGCCGGGGCCGCCGGTGGTCAGGAACTCCAGGCAGAGCGCGCCGGGGTCGAACCGGTAGCGGGTCCCTTCGGGGGAGGTGAGGGTGAGTCCGCTTGCCCCGTCCGTCATGTAACCACTATAACTGGTTACAGGTGTCCGGTCGTCCCACCGGGGTGATCGACGAGTGACGGAGGACGCGATGGCGCTGCACTGGAAGCTCGTGATCGACTGCGCGGACCCGATCCGACTGGCCGGATTCTGGGCCGAGGCCCTCGGCTACCGGGTCGAGGACCACAGCGCCCTGATCGGCCGGCTGGCCGAGACCGGGGTGCTCCCGCCGCAGGCGTACGTCGAGGTGGACGGCCGGCGGGCCTTCCGGGAGCTGGCGGCGGTCCGGCACCCGGACGACCCGATCGATCCGGACAGTGACATGGGCCTGGGCCGCCGGCTGCTCTTCCAGGCGGTGCCGGAGCCGAAACAGGTCAAGAACCGGCTCCACCTCGACCTGCACGTCGGGGCGGACGCCCGGGAGGCCGAGGTGAAACGGCTGGAAGGGCTCGGGGCGACCGTGCTGCGCGAGGTGGCCGACCGGGGCAGCAGGCACACCACCATGGCCGATCCGGAGGGCAACGAGTTCGACGTGCAGTGACCGGCCGGGCACGGAGCCGGCCGGCGGGACCGGTCAGCGCCCGGTCGGCTCCGGCGGCAGGTGGGCGGCGCGGACGTCGAGCAGCCAGCGCTCCACCGCCGCCTCGTCGGGTCGCGACGGCAGCGGGGTGCGGATCCGGTCGAAGTCCCGCTCCGCCTCGGCGACCAGCGCCTCCGCCTCGTCCAACGCGCCACCGGCGACCCGCTCGCCGAACGCCCGGAACCACTGCGGGTCGGCCAGCCGGATCTCCAGGATGCCGGTCGCGTAGAGCACCCGGCCCTGGTGCAGCAGCCGGGCCAGGTGCCGGGCGTGTTTGGCCGAGCGCCGCCGGCCGCCCGGCGAGGAGTCGCGAGTGGTCAGCTTGCGGAACTGCTGCGTGGCGTAACCCAGGTAGGCGTCGCGGACCCGGGGTGCGCTGAGGAACGCCGACCGGATGCCGATCAGCCGCTCACCCAGGTCCGTCCGGGTCTCGTAGCAGTCGTCGGGCAACCACATCAGCTCGGTGGCGGTGGGGTTGCCGCTCAACGCCAGCCGGGCGTACTTCCCGGCCTCGTGCAGGGTGACGTCCGGGTCGGTGGTGACCACCGACTCCCGGGGCGGGTGCAGGCCGTGGAAGGCCACCGTGGGCGCGGCGAACACGCCGATCCGGTCGGTGTCCGAGCCCGGCCCGGCCAGGCCGTACGCGACCGAACCGACGATCCCGGAGAGCAGCAGGTGCATGCCGGCGAGCATGACCCACGACACCCTCTTCGCAAAACCGGACTTCGGCTGTCAGGTATCGCTGACACGCTCGACGCATGACGACGACACCGCTGGAAGGGAAGGTCGCGCTGGTGGCCGGGGCGACACGGGGCGCCGGACGGCAGATCGCGATCCAACTCGGGGCGGCCGGGGCCACCGTCTACGCCACCGGCCGCAGCACCCGGGCCGGCCGCTCCGAGATGGACCGGCCCGAGACCATCGAGGAGACCGCCGAGCTGGTCACCGCCGCCGGGGGCACCGGCATCGCGGTACGGGTCGACCACACGGTGCCCGAGCAGGTCCGCGACCTCATCGCCCGGATCGACGCCGAACAGGGCCGGCTCGACGTGCTGGTCAACGACGTGTGGGGCAGCGACCACCTGATCACCTGGCACGAACCGGTCTGGAAGCAGCCGCTCGACAAGGGCTTCCGGACCCTGGAACTGGCCGTGCACACCCACCTGATCACCAGCCACTTCGCGCTGCCGCTGCTGATCCGCAACCCCGGCGGGCTGGTGGTGGAGATCGGCGACGGCACGAAGGCCTACAACGACGAGCACTACCGGCTGTCCGCCTTCTACGACCTGGCCAAGACGTGCGTCAACCGGCTCGCGTTCGTCCAGGCCGAGGAGCTGAAGCCGCACGGGTGCACGGCGGTGGCGGTCACCCCCGGCTGGCTGCGCTCGGAGGCGATGCTCGACCATTTCGGCGTCACCGAGGAGAACTGGCGCGACGCAGTCGCCAAGGAACCGGACTTCGTCATCTCGGAGACCCCGGCGTACGTCGGGCGGGCCGTCGCCGCGCTGGCCGCCGACCCGGACCGCCACCGGTGGAACGGAAAGTCCACCGACAGCGGCGAACTGGCGACCGTTTACGGCTTCACCGACCTCGACGGCAGCCGGCCGCAGGGCTTCCGGTACATCACCGAGGTCGTCGAGGGCGGCCGGAAGGCGGACGGCTCCGACTACCGCTGAGCGCCGTACAACTCGCCGAGGCGCCGGGCCGCCTCCGCCAGCCGCTCCCGCAGCTCCGGCGGATCGAGCACCTCCAGCTCCGGGCCGAGCCGGAGCACCAGGTCGTACGCCACGTCGACGGACTCGACGGGCAGCCGGGTGACCAGCCACCCCTGCCCGTCGGGAACGCCGGCGGCGAGCGCCTCGTCGTACCCGAAGGGAGTGTCGGTGGCCCGGCGCAGCGCCCACCGGCCGGCGGGGCTCAACCGGACGGTGATCCATTCCCGGAGCATCGCCCGCAGGAACGCCTCGGCCTGCTCCCGCCAGTACCCGCCCAGGTCGAAGTCCTCGTCCCGGGTGAAACCCTCCGCGCCCGGCACGACGTCGAGCACCCGGTCCACCCGGTAGGTGCGCATGTCGTCCCCGACGCGGCCCACCAGGTACCAGGTTCCGCTCTTGAGCACCAGCCCGTACGGCTCGACCCGGCGGGTGACCTCCCGGTCGCCGCGCCGGTAGCGCAGCTCGACCACCCGGTCCGCCCAGACCGCACGGGCCAGGTCGGCGAGCAGGGGCGGTGGGGTCGAGTCGCGGAACCAGCCCGGCACGTCCAGGTGGAACCGCTGCCCGGTGCGGGCCGGCGCGTCGCGCAGGCTCGGCGGCAGCGCGGCGAGGACCTTCAGCTCGGCGGCGGCGACCGCGTCGGCGAGCCCCATGTCGCCGGCCGGCCCGGGCAACCCGGCGAGGAAGAGCGCCTCCGCCTCGTCCCGGGTCAGCCCGGTCAGCCGGGTCCGGTAGCCGCCGAGCAGCCGGTAGCCGCCCGCCCGGCCCCGGTCCGCGTAGACCGGCACCCCGGCGGCGGAGAGCGCGAGCACGTCCCGGTAGACCGTCCGCTCGGAGACCTCCAGCTCCCGGGCCAGCTCGGCGGCGGTCATCGTCTCCCGGGACTGCAGGAGCAGGACCAGCGAGATCAGCCGGGAGGCGCGCACCCCGCCATCCTGCCCCAGCCGGGTCCCCGCCCGGGGTACGCGCCTCGCCCGGCCCGGGTCGTCGACTCAGGCTGCCCTGGGTGCGGCGGGAGCGCTCTGGGCATGACTGGCGGCCTTCCGATTCAGGGCCGTTCCCAGAAGTCCGGGCCGATCGCGTCCTGATAGTCGGACTTGGCGACGAAGAAGCCCTCATCGTCCACCTCGATCGGCAGTTGGGGCAGTGGCCGGTTGGCAGGGCCGAAGATCGGTTTGGCGTTGTCGGTGATGAGGAACTGGGACTGGTGGCAGGGGCACAGCAGCCGGTTGGTCTGTTGCTCGTACAGGCTTGCGGGGCAGCCGGCGTGAGTGCAGATCTTGGAGTAGGCGATGTAGTTGGCCCACATGTAGTCCTGCTTGCCGGCGCGCAGGTTGTTCGCACGAGCGGTCTGTGCTTCCTCCTCACGAAGGTGGATCAGCAGCGTCGGCGAGTCCGCGTAGCGGTTGCTCACGCCGTGCGGGATTCCGGGGAAGACGGTGAGTTGACCCGCCGCACTGATGTCCGCCGGGCGGACGGCCCGGCCGTCCTCGCGGACGAGTCTGATGAGGGTGATCAGTCCGTCGTCGTCGGCGGGTGCAAATCCGGTCCGGAACAGTTGGTTGTTCTCGTGCGGGTCCTCGATCAATCCTCCGATCAAGGGCGCGGCGGCGACCGCCGCTACCGGTGCCAGGCCGGCGAGCAGGGACACGCCGAGCAGCGGACGCCGTTTGACGCCGAGTTCGTCGGCCATGTAGAGCATGGTCTGTGCGGTGAGTTCCCGCTCCTGCGGGCTGCTGGGGGTGTCATGGCGGTCCTGGACCGAGACCTCCTTCGGCAGCAGCTTCTTGCCCCAGGTGAGGATGCCGAAGCCGATGCCGAGCAGGGCGACGCCGAGGGTGATCCCGAGCAGCGGGGTGTAGAGGCGCTGGCTTCCGTTGCCGAGTTGGAACCGCCACGGCCACCAGATGTAGATGACCAGGAAGGCGGTCGCGGCCAGGCCCGCGAGGAAGAAGAACGACGCGACCGTCCGGGTGAGTCGTCGCTCAGCCGCCGACCCGGGTCTCGCCTGCGGCTCGTAGTGGACGATCTCGATATCGTCGCGGCGCGCCCCCTCACGCACCACGTCGAACCGGGACGTCTGACGAAGGCCCGGGCCCGACGGTTCCTCCCGCTTGCCCCGACGCCGGCTCATGATGGGATCCTCATCGTGATCAGGACTTGCCGGCGATCCAGAGGCTGGCGAAGACCAGCGCCACGATGCCGACGAGGAAGATGGCGACCCCTTCCGTCGACGGCCCGTAGCGGCCGAGGTTGAAGCCCCCCGCGTCCTGGCCGTCCTGCAGAACCTGCTGGATGTAGGCGATGATGTCGGCCTTCTGCTCAGGGGTTATCTGGGTGTCGCCGAACACCGGCATGTTCTGCGGCCCCGACAGCATCGCCGCGTAGATCTGCTGACTCGTGGCGGGGTACAGGCTCGGAGCGAACTTTCCCGAGGAGAGCGCGCCACCGCCGCCGCCGAAGGCGTGACACTGGGAGCAGTTGATGCGGAAGAGATCGCCGCCAACCGACAGGTCCGCGCCTCGCGTCAGGTCACCCTCGGGTACCTGCGGGCCGCCACCGAGCTCCTGGATGTACTGGCCCAACTGGCGAACTTCCTCGTCGCTGTACTGCGGCGGCTTGCGCCAGGCCTGCGCCTCCTGCCGCGCCAGTGGCATTCTCCCGGTCCCCACCTGGAACAACACCGACGCCGACCCGACCCCGACCAGGCTCGGCCCACGCCCCTCCACGCCCTGGGCGTTGCGGCCGTGGCACGTCACGCAGCCCACCTCGAACAACGCTTTGCCCTCCAGCGCCGCAGCGCTGAAGCCGGGCGCGTCCTGAGCCTGTGCCGGTGGCGCGAGCGCTGCGTAGACACCCCCGGCAAGCATCAGGGCAACGGCCAGCCGAAGGATTCCGACGAGCCGTCGGCGGGCGGCGCTCAACGTTCGCCGCCGGCCGGGAAGCCCAGGGCGTGCCTCAGCGGTCATGTCGATCCCCAACTTCACTCGGGCCTCGAGGATTGGGCCCCGGCCAGTGAACGCGCCCGTCCGATTAGTCCATTTTCTAACACTGTTCGCTTCCGCCCGCAGCAGTTTCTCGACGTGCGTACGCCTCAATCCGGGACGCCCCTCGACGGTCGTCGCCTCCCGAGTGGTGTGCCAGGGGAACAGGACTGTCACCGCGTCGGTGCTGCTGTCCCGACGGCGGCTGCACCGACAGAGCACCACTGGCTAGGCTCTGCGCTCGTGAACGCACCCCGCGACATCGCCGCACCGGTGGCCGGCGCCGCCGGTCGCTTCTTCTCCGGCGTGGGTCTGCTCCTGCGCGGTCTCGGCCTGTACGTCCGCAGCCCCGGGCTGATGCTGCTCGGCGTCGTCCCGGCGCTGATCTCGGGCGCGGTGTTCGTCACCGCGTTCGCCACCCTGGTGTGGTTCGTCGACGACCTCGCCGCACTGGTCACGCCGTTCGCGGACGACTGGTCGACGACCCCGCGCAGCCTGGTCCGGGTGGTCGCCGGGCTGGCCTTCCTCGGCCTCGGCGGCCTGCTCGCGGTGGTCAGCTTCACCGCGGTCACCCTGGTCATCGGCGACCCGTTCTACGAGAAGATCTCCGAGCGGGTGGAGGAGCGCCTGGGCGGCACCCCGGGTGCGGTCGAGGTGCCGTTCTGGGCCTCGCTGCGGCGCAGCGTCGTCGACTCGCTCCGGTTGGTCGGCCTCTCGGTGCTCTTCGGCATCCCGCTCTTCGCCGCCGGTTTCATCCCGGTCGTCGGGCAGACCGTGGTGCCGGTGATCGGGGCGGCGGTGGGCGGCTGGCTGCTCGCCGTGGAACTGGCCGGCGCGCCCTTCTCCCGGCGCGGGCTGCGGCTGCCCGACCGGCGGTCGGTGCTGAAGGCGGACCGGGCCACCACGCTCGGCTTCGGCGTGGCGGTCTTCCTCTGCTTCCTGATCCCGCTCGGCGCGGTGCTGGTCATGCCGGCGGCCGTCGCCGGCGCCGCCCTGCTGACCCGCCGGTCGCTGGGCCAGTCCACCGAGGAGCGTTGACGTGGAGATCACCCTGGTCGAGGGGGACATCACCGCCCAGCACGTCGACGTGGTCGTCAACGCGGCCAACTCGTCGCTGCTCGGCGGCGGAGGAGTGGACGGCGCCATCCACCGCCGGGGCGGCCCGGCCATCCTGGCGGAGTGCCAGGCGCTGCGCGCCTCCCGCTACGGCCGGGGCCTGCCCACCGGGCAGGCGGTCGCCACCACGGCCGGGAACCTGCCGGCCCGCTGGGTCGTGCACACCGTCGGGCCGGTCCACTCGGCCACCGAGGACCGCTCCGGCCTGCTGCGCGACTGCTACGCCAACAGCCTCGCCGTCGCCGACGGGCTGGGCGCGACCACGGTGGCGTTCCCGCTGATCTCGGCCGGGGTCTACGGCTGGCCGGTCGACGACGCCGTACGGCAGGCGCTGACCGTGCTGCGGGCCGCCGGGCCGGCGACCGTCACCGAGACCCGGCTGGTGCTCCTCGGCGCGGACACCTACGCCACCGCCCGCCGGGTGTTCGAGGAAGGCTGATCAGGGCAGCTCGCGCAGGCAGGACCACTGGGACGCCACCGGCCGGTAGCCGAGCCGGTCGTTGACCGCCAGCATCGGCGCGTTCGCCTCGTCGTTCGAGGTGTACGCCGTGCGTACCCCGCGTGCGGCGGCGCGGTGCAGGGCGGCCTGCTTCGCCAGCCGGGCCAACCCCCGCCCCCGGTACGCGGGCGTGGTGCCGGTGAAGTCGGACCACATCCGGTCGCCGTCGCGCACCACCAGGCTGTACGAGGCGAGCACGCCGTCGACCTCGACGGCGGTGCTGGCGTCCCGGTCCAGCCCGACGTTGTCCCACACGTCGTAGCGCCAGCTCTCGAAGCTCAGCACGTCGGAGCCGATGTCGTCGGGTTCGTCCGCGGCGCTGGCGACCTCCAGGTCGTACACCGGGCGCGGGTCCAGTGCGGCCAGCGGGCGTAGCCGCACGCCCGGTGGCGGGGCCGGCGCGGGCGGGGCCGGGTGCAGGTCGAGGGCTGAGTAGCGCACCTCCCGGCTGGGGGAGAAGCCGTTGCGGCGGGCGAAGTCCAGCGATCCGGTCTGCGCCCAGGTGCGGATCCGGTGTACCCCGAGCGGCAGCAGGTGACCCAGCGCCCGGTCGAGCAGCCGGTGCCCGAGGCCGCGCCGCCGGTGGTCGGGGTGGACGTGCGGCAGGGCGATCTCGCCGACGCCCTCCTCGGAGGTGCGCACGTTGCGGTACGCCGACGCCCACCCGACGATCCGGCCGCCGACCTCGGCCACGAAGGCCGTCCAGTCCTCGCCGGGCGGCGAATGCGCGATCATGCGGCGGGTCGACTCGACACCGCCCACCAGGTACGGGTGGACGACAGCGCGGAGCGCGACCACCCCGGCGGCGTCCTCGGGGACGGCGGTGCGGACGCGCACTCAGCCCACCGGCCGGACGGCGGCGACCGCCTCGACCTCGACGAGCTGGTCGGGGTAGCCGAGCACGGCAACCCCGAGCAGCGTGCTCGGCGGATCGTGGTCGCCGAAGGCGTCCCGGACCACCTCCCAGACCGCCACCAGGTCGGCCCGGCGGGACGAGGCCACGTACACCGTGGTCTTGACGACGTCGGTGAGGCGTGCGCCGGCGGCGGCCAGCGCGGTCTCCAGGTTCGCCACCACCTGGCGGGCCTGGGCCACCGGGTCGCCGGGGGCGACCGTACGGCCGTCGGCGTCGAGCGGGCAGGCCCCGGCGGTGAAGACCAGCCGGGCCGGCGGGTCGACCGTGGCGGCGTAGGCGTACTCGGCGACGTCGGAGAGGGCGGGCACGTGGATCAGGTGGCTGGGGCCGGTCATCCGGCGACGCTACCGCCGCGGGACCGCGCCGCTCGACCGGTTAACCGCCCGCACCGGAGGCCCCGGGAGGTCGGGGGGCGGAAAATCGGCCGCCCGGGATGTCGCGCGACGTCCGCGACGTCCCGGGGCAGTGCTCACGCCGACTCGCGCAGCACCAGTTCGGTCGGGAGGATCAGCGCCTCGTCGATCGCCTCGCCGGCGGTCATCCGCAGCAGCTGGCGGGTCAGCGCCCGGCCCAGCTCCACGATCGGCTGCCGGACGGTGGTCAGCGGCGGATCGGTGTACGCGGCGGTCTCGATGTCGTCGAAGCCGATCACCGCCACGTCCTGCGGCACCCGCCGCCCCGCCTCGCGGAGCGTACGCAGGGCGGCGTGCGCCATCAGGTCGGAGGCGGCGAAGACCGCGTCCAGGTCGGGGTGCTCGGCGAGCAGCTGGTGCATCGCCCGGGCGCCGGACTCCCGGGTGAAGTCGCCGTACGCCACCCGTTCCGGCAGTCCGGCCTCGGCGATCGTGTTCCGGTAGCCGGCGAGCCGTTCGATGCCGGCGACCATGTCCTGCGGGCCGGCGATGGTGGCGATTCGCCGCCGACCGTTCGTGATCAGGTACCGGACCGCCCTGCTCACCCCGCCGAGGTGGTCCACGTCGACGTACGGCACCTGCGCGCCGCCGAGCGGACGACCGCTGCACACCACCGGGATGCCGAGCTGGGCGAGCTTGCCGGGCAGCGGGTCCGCGCCGTGCAGCGAGGCGAAGAGCACCCCGTCGACGTGCCGGCCGGTGGTGTAGCGCTCCACCCGGGCGTGCCCGGCGGGGGAGCCGGCCAACATCAGCACGAGCTGCTTGTCGGCCGCCTCCAGCTCCTGGGCCGCGCCTCGGATGATGCCGGGGAAGACCTGGTCGTCGGAGAAGACCCGGGTGGCCTCCTCCGGCATCACCAGGGCGACCGAGTCGGTCCGCTGGGTGACCAGGCTGCGGGCGGCCAGGTTCGGCACGTACCCCAGCTCGGCCACGGCCCGGCGGACCGCCTCCTGGATCGGCCCGGCGACGGTGGTGGAGCCGTTGACCACCCGGGACACGGTCGCCCGGGACACACCTGCCCGGCGGGCGACCGCTTCCAGGGTCGGTCGATGTGTCGTCGTCATCCCCGTTACCACCACCTCGTCACAGCCCGTTCCGGGAGATCACCTCCCGGTACCACCGGGCGCTGGACTTCGGTGTGCGCCGCTGGGTCAGGTAGTCGACGTGGACGATCCCGAACCGCTTCCGGTACCCCTCGGCCCACTCGAAGTTGTCCAGCAACGACCATACGAGATAACCGCGCAGGTCGACTCCCCGGGCGATGGCCCGGTGCGCGGCGCGCAGGTGACCGTCGAGGTAGGCGATCCGGTCGCTGTCCATGACCTGGCCGTGCCCGTCCGGGCCGTCGACGCCCTCCTTGTCGGGGAACGCCCCGCCGTTCTCCGTGATCATCAGCGGCAGTCCGGGGTAGTCCCGGCCGATCCGCTCCAGCAGTCGGGCCAGCCCGGCCGCCTCGATCATCCAGCCCATCTCGGTCAGCGGGCCGGTCGGCGGCAGGAACTCCACCAGGCCCTCGGTGCCCGGGTACGCCCCGTTGCCGGCCCCGCCCGGCCGGCCGGCGACGTAGGTCGGTGCGTAGTAGTT
Source organism: Micromonospora halophytica (assembly GCF_900090245.1). Classification (GTDB taxonomy): domain Bacteria; phylum Actinomycetota; class Actinomycetes; order Mycobacteriales; family Micromonosporaceae; genus Micromonospora; species Micromonospora halophytica. The sequence continues at coordinate 556,746 of NZ_FMDN01000001.1, read as the reverse complement.
GACACCGAGCAGGTCGATCGGCGCGGCGATGGTCTTCTCGTCCCCGTCCCGGATGAAGGTCGGGTCGACCAGCCGGCTGACGTGCTCCAGCACGTCCGACGGGTAGCCGGCCCCGGTCAGCGGGTCGAGGAAGATCCTGTTGTGCAGGCCGTCGACCAGCCGCACGGCTTCGCCGTCCGCGGCGCTGGCCGGGTCGGCCGGCTGCACGTCCGCCGGGTTGATGGTGATCCCGAGGGTCTCCGCGCCGGCCGCGCGCAGCGCGCGGGCCGCCAGGCCGTGCCCCAGCAGCAGATGGTGTACGGCGGCGAACGCCTTGCCCGGGTCCTGCTCGCCGGGGGCGTGCACCCCGTTGCCGTAGCCGAGGTAGGCCGAGCACCAGGGCTCGTTGAGCGTGGTCCAGGTGCGGATCCGGTCACCGAGCCGGGTGTGTACGGCGACGGCGTAGTCGGCCAGGTGCTCGGCGGTGTCCCGGTTCGTCCAGCCACCCTGGTCCTGCAACGTCTGGGGCAGGTCCCAGTGGTAGAGGGTGACGATCGGGTCGATGCCCCGGGCCAGGATGGTGTCGGTGAGCCGGTCGTAGAAGTCCAGCCCGCGGGGATTGACCGGGCCCGTGCCGTCCGGCTGGATCCGGGGCCAGGCCACCGAGAAGCGGTACGCCTTCAGTCCCAGCTCGGCCATCAGCGCCACGTCGTCGGCGTACCGGTGGTAGTGGTCGCAGGCGACGTCGCCGGTGTGCCCCTGGAAGACCTTCCCCGGGGTACGGCTGAAGGTGTCCCAGATGGACGGACCGCGCCCGTCCTCGTGGACCGCGCCCTCGATCTGGTACGCGGCGGTGGCCGCACCCCAGACGAAGTTCTCGGGAAAACGGAGCTCAGTCACGCCTTGACCGCACCTTCCATGATGCCGCCGATGATCTGGCGGCCGAACACGACGAAGACCAGCAGGAGGGGCAGGGTGGCGATCGCCGTCCCGGTGAACACCTGCGACATGTCCTGGTAGTACCCGTCGGACAGGGCCCGCAACGACAGCTGCACGGTGGGGTTCTCCGGATCGTTGAGCACGGCGTACGGCCACAGGAAGTCGTTCCAGGTGGTCATGAAGGTGAGCAGGCCGAGCACGGCGGCGGCCGGGCGCAGCGCGGGCAGCACCACGTTCCAGTAGATCCGGGCGGTGTTGCAGCCGTCCACCCGGGCGGCCTCGATCAGCTCGTTGCTGACCGCCTGGCCGGCGTACTGGCGCATCATGAACACGCCGAAGCCGGTCACCAGCGCGGGCACGATCACCGCCGGGAGGCGGTCGTTCCAGTTCAGCTTCGTCATCAGCATGTACAACGGGATGATGCCGAGCTGGGTGGGCACCATCATCGTCGCGATGATGACCATCAGCAGCGCGTTGGAGCCGCGGAAGCGCAGCTTGGCGAAGGCGAAGCCGGCCAGGGTGGAGAAGAAGACCACCGAGACGGTGACCGAGACCGCGACGATCGCCGAGTTGATCAGACCGGTGAGGAAGTACGCGTCGGTGTTGGCGAAGAGCCGGGCGATGTTGGTGCCGAGGTTGCCGCCGGGCGTGACCGGGGGCGGCACCTGGCCCATCGCGTCGCTGGTGCGGCTGGCCACCACGAACATCCAGTAGATCGGGAAGATCGACAGGACGGCGGTGAGGGCCAGTGCCGCGTAGGTGAGCCGGCCGGCCGACCACAATCGGGTCATCGGGTTCCCTCCTTGCGCCCGCCGCCGCCGAGGCGGCGCAGCACCAGCACGTTGATGGCCGCGACGATCGCGATCAGGGCGAAGAGCAGCCAGGCGACCGCCGAGCCGTAGCCGAAGTTGTAGTGCGGTGCGAAGGCGTTCTCGAACATGTACATGGTCACCGTCTGCGACTCGCGCAGCGGGCCGCCGCGGATCGCGTTGGTGCCGGAGTGGAAGAGGCGGGGCTCGGTGAAGAGCTGGAGCCCGCCGATGGTGGAGATGATGACGGCGAAGATGATCGTCGGCTTGAGCAGCGGCACCGTGATCGACCAGAACTGCCGGGCCCGGCTGGCCCCGTCGATCGACGCGGACTCGTAGAGGTCGCGCGGGATGGCCTGCATCGCGGCCAGGAAGATCAGGGCGTTGTAGCCGGTCCACCGCCAGTCGACCATGGTCGAGATGGCCACCCAGGAGGCGATCCGGTTCGATTTCCAGTTGATCGCGTCGATTCCGACCAGGTCGAGCATCCAGTTGATCATGCCGAACTCGCGGCCGAAGAGGACGCCGAAGACGATCGCCACCGCGGCGGTGGAGGTGACGTTCGGGACCAGCACCGCCATCCGCCAGCCGGTACGCGCCCGCAGCTGCCGGTTGAGCAGGTTGGCCAGCCAGAGCGCGAGGAGCAGCTGCGGCACCGTGGAGAGGACGAAGATGCCGAGGGTGTTGACCACCGAGTGCCAGAAGTCGGGGTCGGCCATCAGCTGGCTGTAGTTCTGCCCCCCGATGAAGGTGGGGTTGGTGCCGAGCAGGTCCCAGTCGTGCAGCGAGACCCAGAAGGTGTAGACCAGCGGGTAGATGCCGAAGACGGCGAAGAGCAGGAAGAACGGGGCGATGTAGAGGTAGGGCGAGAACCGGGTGTCGAACCGGGTGAGCCGGCTGCCCCGGGGCGAGCGGGCGTGGCGCGGCGCCGGTACGACCGGCGGCCGGGCGTCGAGCTGGACGGCCATGCCGTGAAACTCCTTCTTCCGCCGTACGGGCGGGTCCGGTGCACCCCCGGGCCCGCCCGTACGTTCGACTCGGACTACTTGGCGGCGGCCTTCTTGGCGTTGTTCACGGCGTCGGTCCAGCCCTGCTCGGGGTTGCGCTGCCCCAGCTCCACCGTGCGGACGGCGTTCTCCACCTCGGTGCGCACGGCCTGGTTCTTCGGACCCATGTAGACCGGCTTCAGGCTCTTGGCGCCGGTGCCGAAGATCTTGCCGACGGGAGCGTCGGCGAAGTACGCGTTCGTCGAGTCGGCGATCGCCGGGTCGTCGAGCGCCTGCGGCGACGACGGCAGCGGGCCCTTGGCCTTGAACGCGCCGATCTGGCCCTTGGCGCTGGTCAGGAACTTGGCCAGCTCAATCGCCTCGGCCTGGTGCTTGCTCTGCTTCGGCACGGCCAGGAAGGAGCCGCCCCAGTTGCCGCCGTCGCCGGGGATGTCGGCGACGTCCCACTTGCCCTTGGCCGCCGCGCCGGCGTTGCCCTCGATCACGCCGGTCATCCAGGCGGGGCAGGCGATGGTGGCGAACTTCGACTGCTTGAAGGCCGAGACCCACTCCTCCGACCAGGAGCCGTACTTGCCGGAGAGGTCGGAGTCGATGATGTCCATGGTGGTGTCGTACGCCTGCTTCACGGCCGGGTTGCTGTCGACGACCAGGTTGTCGCTGGTGTCGTAGTAGCTGTAACCGGTGGAGTTGCCGGCGGTCTGCAGCAGGATGGTGTTGAAGGTGTTGGTCGCGCCGTCGAGGAACGAGGCACCGGTGTTCTTCGCCTTGAACTGCTCGCCGACCTTGATGTAGTCCTGCCACGTCGGCCAGAGCTTGGAGACCTCGTCCCGCTCGGTGGGCAGGCCGGCCTTGGCGAAGAGGTCCTTGCGGTAGCACATCGCGATGCCGCCGACGTCGGTGCCGAGACCGATCAGCTGCTTGCCGTCGGCGGTGAGCCCCTGGTTCCACTTCCACTCCAGGAAGTTGCCCTTGAGGTCGGCCGCGCCGTGGTCGAGCAGGTTGACGAAGTTCTGCGGGTTGGCCTTGTACTCGACCAGCAGCCCTTCCTCGATGGCGACCACGTCGCCCGCGCCCTTGCCGGCGGCGAGCCACTGGGTCAGCTTGGGCGAGTACTCGTCCAGGTTGCTGCCGGTGCCCCGTTCGACGATCTTCACGTCGGGGTGGCTGGCCATGTACTCCTTGTAGAGCTCGTCGTAGCCGAACTGGCCGAAGACGTCCACGGTCAGCGTGATCGGCCCGTCCTCGGCCGCCTCGTCACCGCCGCACGCGGTGGTGCCGAGCAGCGCGGTGGTGGCGACGAGGGCAACGGCCGCCAAGCGGCGGCGCGAAAAGGTACCCATCTTCCTCGGATTCCTCTCAGGTCATCGGGTGGTGGAGCGAATGGACCTGCTGATGAGCGAGTCGCAGCCATCTCCCGAGGTGGATCAGAGGGGCTGAGAGAGCGCTCTCACGTCAGCGTGGTGGGTGCCCCGTGTTCTGTCAAGAGAGCGCTCTCCCGTGAATCCGAGCCGTGACCTTTCCGACCCCGGGAACGACGAGAGCGGCCGTTCCCGGGGGGCGGCCGCTCTCGGGGTGGTCGACGGATCAGCCGGTGCGCAGGCCCTCCAGCAGCGTGCGGTCGCCGGTGACCTCGAGGGTGTCGAAGCTGACCCGGCCCCAGAGGGCGAGCAGCAGGTCGCTGGCGGTCCCGGTGGCCTGGGCGCGGGCGTGGTGGTCCTCGTGGCCGAAGACGGTGGCGGTGTCGAGCAGGGCCACCCCGTCGCCGCGCAGCCGCAGGTACCACTCCTGGGCGACGTCCGTCGCGGTCAGCTGCACCACCCCGTGCCACTGCCCCGGCACCGCCCGGCGGCCGGCGGGCAGCCAGGTGTCCAGCACCTCGCCGACGCCGTCGGCCGCGAGCTTCGCCTCGATCGGGCCGCCCGCGGCGATGGCGAGCTGGGCGTCCCAGCGGTGCACCGCCGTCTCGTGGGCCATCCGGCGCAGCCAGAAGGCGGCCTTCTTCGGCTGCGGCGCCCAGTTCCACGCCGGGGCCTCCGGGTCGAGGCCGTCGAAGAGGGTCATGAGCTGGTCGTAGCCGTGCTGCCAGAGCTGTAGCGGAGTGGCTCCGGCGGCCAGTTCGGCGTCGTCGCGCCGGGCCGGCTGGCCGGCGTCGCCCGAGCCGGCGAAGGAGTGCACCCAGTGGTAGATGCTGGCGAGGTGCAGCGTGAGGTCGGCGACCGTCCAGCCCGGACGGGAGAGCACCGGGGTCTCGGGCGGAGCCTCGGCGACGGCCGAGGCGAACGCCGGGCCGTCGGCCCGCAGCGCGCCGATCCAGAAGTCCTTCGTGCCGTGCAGTCTGCTCATCCCAATCCTCCCCGGGGGTGACCGGGCCACCAGTGGGTGCCGCGGCTGCCTCTCAGCCTAGGGTGAAAGGCGTGTCTGACGTCTACGCCGAACCGACGACCGGAGCCGGTCCCGCCGCCCCGTCCGCCCTGGCGCGATACACCACGCTCCGCCTCGGCGGTCCCGCCGGCCGGTTGGAGGCCGCCGCCACCGCAGAGGAAATCGTACAAAAGGTGCAGGAGGCGCAGCGGCGGGACGATCAGGTCCTCATTCTCGCGGGCGGCAGCAACGTCGTGGTGGGCGACGCCGGCTTCCCCGGCACGGTCGTCCTGGTGCGGTCGCGGGGGCTGCGGGTGGTCGCCGAGGACGCCGACACCGTCACCGTACGGGTCGAGGCCGGTGAGCCCTGGGACGACCTGGTGGCCACCACCGTGGCCAACGGCTGGTCCGGACTGGAATGCCTCTCCGGCATTCCCGGATCGGCCGGCGCCACCCCGATCCAGAACGTCGGGGCGTACGGGCAGGAGGTCGCCGAGATCATCACCGGCGTCGAGGTGTACGACCGTCGCGACGGCCGCGTCGACCGGATCGACGCGGCGGACTGCGGCTTCGCGTACCGGTCCAGCATCTTCAAGTACAGCGACCGCTGGGCGGTGCTCACCGTCGACTTCCGGCTGCACCGCTCGCCGCTCTCCGGCCCGGTGCGCTACGCCGAACTGGCTCGGGCGCTCGGCGTGGAGGTCGGCGACCGGGTGCCGCTGGCCGACGCCCGGGCGACCGTGCTGCGGCTGCGCGCCGGCAAGGGCATGGTGCTCGATCCGGCCGACCCCGACACCTGGTCGGTCGGCTCGTTCTTCACCAACCCGGTGCTCGACCGGGAGGCGTACGAGCTGCTGCGCGAGCGTGCCGCCGACCTGGGTGAGCCGCCCTCCTGGCCCTGCCCGGGCGACATGGTCAAGGTCAGCGCTGCCTGGCTGATCGACAAGGCCGGCTTCGGCAAGGGCCACCCCGGCCCCGAGGGCACCGCGATCTCGTCCAAGCACACCCTCGCCCTCACCAACCACTCCGGCACCGCCAGCACCGGTGCCCTCGTCGCGCTGGCCCGCGAGATCCGCGACGGCGTCCACCAGCGCTTCGGCGTCCCCCTCCACCCCGAACCCGTCCTCGTCAACTGCCACATCTGACCCACCCCCTCGGAAAGGGGAGGACGAGGGCGGGGACGCTGTGGGGGTCAGCCGGGGGAGATGGCGGGCCAGGGGAGCGTGAGGTGGCCGTGACGCCAGTGGTGGGGACGGCCGAGCACCGGCCAGCCCGCCTCGCGTACGGCGGCGACCGCGCGTAGCCAGCGCTGGCGGGGGCCGAAGGGGGCGTAGCCGGCCGCCGACCGCCAGGCGTCGTCGAGGGCGCGGAGCAGGTCGTGGATCCGCTCGCCGGGAACGTTGCGGTGGATCAGGGCCTTGGGCAGGCGCTCGGCGAGCTGGGCCGGACTCTCCAGGGTGGTGAGCTTCGCGGCCAGGGTGAGCGTCCGCGGGCCCTCGGCGCCCACCAGCACCCAGCCGCCGAGCCGGCCCAGCTCGTCGCAGGTCCCCTCCACCAGCACCCCGCCGGGGGCGAGCCGGTCGGTGACCGTACGCCAGGCGTCGGCGACCTCGCTCTCGTCGTACTGACGCAGCACGTTGAACGCCCGGACCAGGGCGGGACGCAGCCCGGCCAACTCGAAGCCGCCCCGGGCGAAGGTCAGCCACGGCGGGTCGGCGGCGGGCGCGGCGGCGGCGACGCGTACCGGATCGATCTCCAGCCCGACCACCCGTACGTCGGGGCGGACCCCGGCGGCCAGCCGGGCGCGCAGCTCCACCGCGGTGACCGGCGTGGCGCCGTAGCCGAGGTCGACCACCAACGGTTCGGGGGCCGCGCGGAGCAGGTCGCCGCAGTTGTCGACGATCCAGTTGTCCACCCGCCGGAGCCGGTTGGGGTTGGTCGTCCCCCGGGTGACCACGCCGAGCGGCCGGGCCGGTGTCGCCCCCGTCCCGAACCGCCGGCCCGGGCTCACCGGGGCCGTCCCCGGTCGTGGCCGTGCGGCCTGCGGACCCGGCTCACTCCGCGTGCTTCACGGGCCGACCCGGTGCACCTTGTGCTGGGCGGCCTGGGCCAGCGGGCGGACGACGAGGCGGTCCACGTTGACGTGGTGCGGGCGGGTGGCGCACCAGGCGATGCAGTCGGCGACGTCCTCGGCGACCAGCGGCTCGGCCACCCCCGCGTACGTCGCGGCGGCCTTGTCGGCGTCGCCGCCGAAGCGGACCAGGCCGAACTCGTCCGTCTTCACCATGCCGGGGTCGATCTCGACCACCCGGACCGGCCGTCCGCAGAGCTCCAGCCGCAGCGTCCCGGCCACGGCGGTCTGCGCGTGCTTCGCCGCCGTGTAGCCGCCCCCGCCCTCGTAGACGGTGAAGCCGGCGGTCGAGGAGACGATGACGATGGTGCCGGCGCCGGACGCTTCCAGCGCCGGCAGCAGGGCCTGGGTGACCCGGAGCGTGCCGAGCACGTTCACGTCGTACATCCACTGCCAGTCGTCCACCGAGCCGGACTCCACCGGGTCCAGCCCGCGCGCGCCGCCGGCGTTGTTGACCAGGAGGGTGACCGGCCCGGGTGCGGCGGCCGCCGCGGCGGCCAGCCCGGCGACCGACTCGTCGGAGACGACGTCGCAGGCCACGGCGGTGGCCGTGCCACCGGCCGCCTCGATCTCCGCGACCAGCTCGGCCAGCCGGTCGGTACGCCGCGCGGCGGCCAGCACGTGGAAGCCCTCGGCGGCCAGCCGGCGGGCGGTGGCCGCACCGATCCCGCTGGACGCCCCGGTGACGATCGCGACTGAGGTCATCCGGCCATTGTCACCCGCCCGCCGAAGACGGCGGCGGAGGCCCGTCGATGAGGTCCGTCACGCCCGGCCCCCGCGAAAGAGCATGTCCGTTGGGCAATCGGGAAGATGACATCCGGCGTGGATGTTGACCGAGAAGCGCCGGTCGTGCGGGCGGCATCAACCGTGACAGAGGGAGCGGACGTGGCGGAGTTGCACACCGGTGTCGGCCGTCAGCGCTGTGCTCCGCCGTGGGCCCGTCCCCGCCGGATCGCCACGGTCTCCGTGCACACCTCGCCGCTGCACCAGCCGGGCACCGGTGACGCCGGTGGGATGAACGTGTACATCCTGGAGGTCGCCCGACGGCTCGCCGAGGCGGACGTCGAGGTGGAGATCTTCACCCGTGCCACCTCCGGTGACCTGCCCCCGGTGGTCGAGATGGCCCCCGGCGTGCACGTCCGGCACGTCACCGCCGGCCCCCTGGAAGGGCTGACCAAGGAGGAGTTGCCCGGCCAGCTCTGCGCCTTCACCGCCGGGGTGCTGCGCGCCGAGGCGGCCCGCGCCCCCGGCCACTACGACCTGATCCACTCGCACTACTGGCTCTCCGGCCAGGTCGGCTGGCTGGCCAAGGAACGTTGGGGAGTGCCGCTGGTGCACACCGCGCACACCCTCGCCAAGGTCAAGAACGCCCAGCTCGCCGCCGGTGACCGGCCGGAGCCGAAGGCCCGGGTGATCGGCGAGGAGCAGGTGGTGGCCGAGGCCGACCGGCTGGTCGCCAACACCCGCGTCGAGGCCCACGACCTGATCGGCCGGTACGACGCCGACCCGGCCCGGGTCGCCGTGGTCGAGCCCGGCGTCGACCTGGACCGGTTCCGGCCGGCCCCTGGTGACCGGGACGCCGCCACCGTCGCGGCCCGCCGCCGGCTGGGGCTGCCCACCCACGGGTACGTGGTGGCGTTCGTCGGCCGGATCCAGCCGCTCAAGGCTCCTGACGTGCTGATCCGGGCGGTGGCCGCGCTGCGCCGGCATGATCCCGCCCTCGCCGACGAGCTGACCGTGGTGATCTGCGGTGGGCCGAGCGGCAGCGGCCTGGAACGCCCCACCGCGCTGATCGAGCTGGCCGCCTCGCTCGGCATCGCCGACCGGGTGCGGTTCCTGCCCCCGCAGACCGGTGCGGACCTGCCCGCTCTGTACCGCGCCGCCGACCTGGTCGCGGTGCCGTCGTACAACGAGTCGTTCGGGCTGGTCGCCCTGGAGGCGCAGGCCTGCGGTACGCCGGTGGTGGCGGCTGCGGTGGGTGGTCTGGTCACCGCCGTCCGGGACGGGGTCAGCGGGGTGCTGGTCGACGGGCACGATCCGGCCGAGTGGGCCCGTACCCTCGCCCACCTGCTGCCCGACCGGGGCCGGCGGGCCCGGCTGGCCGTCGGCGCGGCCCGGCACGCCCGGAACTTCTCCTGGCAGCGGACCGTCTCCGGGCTGCTGAGCGTCTACGGGGAGGCGATCGCGGGGCACCGGGACCGGCTGTCGGCCCAGCTCGCCGGTGACGCGGCCCTGTCCTGCTCGTGGTGAGCCGGGCCACCTGTCGCCGTCGGGTGCGGGTGCCGGGCCGGCCGTAGAGTGGGTGCGATGAGCGCGAAGAGCGAGCTGGCCGCCCTGATCGAGGCCGTCTGCACCGAGCGGGAGCTGGACTGGGAATCGACCGGTGAGCACTCGTACGCGGTCACCCTGCCGGGTACGCACAAGCTCAGGACGGTCTGCAACCTGATCGTCGGCGAGCACGCGCTGCGGATCGAGGCGTTCGTGATGCGTCAGCCCGACGAGCGCCGCGAGGAGCTCTGGGCCTGGCTGCTGCAACGCAACGCCCGGATGTACGGGGTCTCGTTCTCGATCGACGCCGTCGGTGACGTCTACCTGACCGGGCGGGTCAATCCGGCCGGCATCGACGCCGACGAGCTGGACCGGCTGCTCGGCGCGGTGCTGACCTACTCCGACGAGTCCTTCGACACGATGCTGGAGATCGGCTTCGGCAGCTCGATCCGGCGGGAGTGGGAGTGGCGGGTCAAGCGGGGCGAGTCGACCGCGAACCTCGCCGCCTTCGCCCACCTCTTCGAACCGTCCTCCGGAGGTTCGGACCGGTCCTGACGGGTATGCCGCACCGCTGCGGTGCGGCGTTGTGGGACCCGCCGCAGGCCGAGGACGGACTGTCGAGGAGCGTGCCATGGCTCAGCGGAACAGCTCAGGTCGCGGCGCAACGGCGACCAGGACGAAGCGTCAGGCGGGCAACCAGACCCCGAACACGCCGGGGATCTCCGAGTCGGAGATTTCCCGGATGAAGGTGGACGACATCCGTGGGCAGCTGCGGCGGCGCGGTGTCCCGGGCATCTCCGCGCTGCGCAAGCCCGAGCTGGTGAAGACGCTGGCGCGGACCCTGCGGGCGGAGGGCGGCGCGGGCGGGGCGGCCCGGCGCGGCACCGGCCCGGCCGGCCGCGCGCCGGCGAAGAAAGCCGCCGCGACGAAGACGACGGGTGCCCGGAAGGCGACCCGGGCGAAGGCCGCGCCGGCTCCCGCCCGCAAGGCGGCGGCCCCCCGGAAGACCACCACGGCGGCGGCCCGCCGGTCGACGACCACCCGGGCGACGATCGGGGCGAAGAACGCGCCCGCGAAGGCGGCGAAGTCGGCCCCGTCGCGCGCCAAGTCCACCACGACCCGCGCGAAGTCGGCCCCGTCGCGCGCGAAGGCGGCCCCGGCCCGGTCGGCGTCCACGGCGACGGGCAGGCGTACCGGCCGGTCCACCGCCCGGTCGGTACGGTCGTCGCAGCTGATCAGTTCGCCGGCGGACCGTCCGGAGCGCCCCGGTCGCAGCCTGGTCACCACCAACCACGAGGTGATCCGGAACTGGGCGCGGGCCCGGGGTGCCAGGCCGGCCACGATCGCCGGTACCGAACGCAACGGCCGGCCGGGGGTGCTCACCTTCGAGATCCCGGGCTATCGGGAGAGCAGTCGGGTGCAGGTCATCACCTGGGACGACTGGTTCCGGACATTCGACGCGCGGCGGTTGAACCTGATCTATCAGGAGCAGCTGCGTGACGGGCGGCAGAGCAACTTCTTCCGGACCGAGTCACCCGACCGGGAGGACGCCTGAGGTTTAGGGGAATGCTCGACGGGAACGCCATGTTTCCCACCTCCGAGGCCCGGAGCGGGGTGGCCGATCGGGACGCCGGTGCTGTGACCGGCGAGACAGCGATCCAGGTTGAATCCGGAATCCGGGCGAACTAACTTTATTGCACCGCGCCACGCTCGGAACCGTTCGGGGGAGCGGCGGATCGATCAGATCCATGCACCGAGCGAGGCGCCGAACGGGTGGAGCACATCGTTGGGGGACGGTGCCACCCGTGGAACCGGCGGCGCGAGCGGGCGACGCTTACGGGGGTGAGTGTCGCCCGCCGCCGCCGGGCAAGCGGTGCGAGCGCCCGCTCCGACCACGGTCGGGGCGGGCGCTTCGCCGTTGCCGGGTTCCCCCTCGATCGACTCCGTTGCGCCGAAGTGGCGGTGTCCGGGCGGGCCGGATCCGCGATGTCGCCGCCATGGCGTCGGTGGAGCTCCGAGAGCCTCCGCGAGGCGGCGGGTGGGGAGGCGGTGCGCGTACTCAGGAAGGGGCCGCGGCGGCCTCGGCCGCCGACGGCCGCACGACGGTCACCGGCGTGACCGGCTCCGCCGCCCGGCGGAGCTTGGCGGCATGTCGCTCCCGGGCCGGGCCGGAGACCAGGTGGGCGACCGCCATGAGGCCGCCGATCGCCGCGCAGGCGGCCCAGAGGGTGGCGTTGCCGGCGTGCTCCCGGACCAGGCCGCCGGCCACCGGCGCCACCGCGCCGGCCACCTGCCAGGAGAGTGAGAAGGCGCCCTGGTAGCGGCCACGCAGCTCGGCGGGAGAGAGTTCGGCGATCAGGGTGGCGTTGGACGGCGAGTTGAGCATCTCGCCGATGGTCCAGATGAGCACGGTGAGCCCGTAGAACCAGGCCGTCTCGGCGAACGCGGTGAGGCCGAAGCCGACCCCCATCACCAGCGCGGCCAGGGCGAGCACGTGCGACCGGCTCCGCCCCTCGATCAGCCGGGGCACGAAGAGTTGCCCGACCACGATCAGGACGCCGTTGAGCGCGATCACCGAGCCGTAGGTGGCGGGACTCAGGCCGGAGTCGCCCATCGCGATCGGCAGCATCGAGATGTGCTGGAGGAAGACCAGCGCGCCGAACAGGTTGAGCGTCACGAAGCCCAGGAAGACCCGGTCGGTGAGGATGGTCCGCAGCGCCCCGACCGGGGCCGGGCCGCCCCTGGTCACGGTGGGGGCGGTGGCCCGGCGGGTCTCGCCGACCCGAGCGAAGATGATCAGCGCGGTGACCAGCGTGGTGACCGCGTCGACCACGAAGAGCAGCAGGTAGCCGGACTGTGCGGCGAGCCCGGCGAGGACGGCGGCGCAGGCGAAACCGAGGTTGATCGCCCAGTAGTTCAGGGAGAAGGCGCGCAGCCGGTCGGCCGCCGGCACCACGTCGACCATCATGGCCCCGAACGCCGGTCGGGCCGCCTCGGCGAACAGGCCGAGCAGCAGCGCCCCCACGGCCACCGTCCACAGCGGCCGGGCCAGGCCGAGCGCCAGCATCATGGTGGCCGCGCCGAGATGCGCGGTGAGCAGGGTGGGGCGGCGTCCCCACCGGTCGGCGAGGGTGCCCCCGACGGTGGTGCCGACCGCGCCGCCGATGCCCCAGAGCCCCAGCACCAGGCCGGCCTGGGCGTCGGAGAAGCCGCGCTCCCGGGTGAGGTAGATGGCGAGGAAGATCAGGACGAACGAGCCGAGCCGGTTGATCAGGGTGCCGGTCCAGAGGTACCAGAAGGTCCTCGGCAGCCCGCCCGTCGTGTCCCGGAACCAGCTCCGCATCGTCCGCACGCCCGCGCCCCCGCTCAGGTAATGACCGCCGTCTGTTCAGCGCCTTACAACCTAGTGTCCGGCCGAATCACCGGTCACCGGTTTTTCCACGTGGTGGTCGTCACGACCGCTGACCGCGTGTCCTCCGGTGAGGTGCGGCAGGATGATCGGCATGACTGCGAGCGAAGGGCCCACCGTCGGGACGCTGGTCCTGCTGCGGCACGGCGAGAGCGACTGGAACGCCAAGAACCTCTTCACCGGCTGGGTCGACGTCGACCTGACCGAGAAGGGCGAGAAGGAGGCACGACGCGGCGGCGAGCTGCTGCGCGAGCACAGCCTGCTGCCGGACGTGGTGCACACCAGCGTCATGCGGCGCGCGATCCGCACCGCCGAGCTGGCGCTGAACGCCGCCGACCGGCACTGGATCGCGGTGCGCCGGTCGTGGCGGCTCAACGAGCGGCACTACGGCGCGCTGCAGGGCAAGAACAAGAAGCAGACCCTGGAGGAGTACGGCGAGGAGCAGTTCATGCTCTGGCGCCGGTCGTACGACACGCCGCCGCCGCCGATCGCGGACGACGACGAGTGGTCGCAGGTCGGCGACCCGCGGTACGCGCTGCTGCCGACCGAGCTGATGCCGCGTACCGAGTGCCTCAAGGACGTCGTCGAGCGGATGCTGCCGTACTGGTACGACTCGATCGTGCCGGACATCCTGGCCGGCCGCACGGTGCTCGTCGCCGCGCACGGCAACTCGCTGCGCGCCCTGGTCAAGCACCTCGACCAGATCAGCGACGAGGCGATCGCCAAGCTGAACATCCCGACCGGCATCCCGCTGCGCTACGACCTCGACCCGAACCTGCGTCCGCAGGTGCTGGGCGGGACGTACCTCGACCCGGAGGCCGCCAAGGCCGCCGCCGCCGCGGTCGCCAACCAGGGCCGCTGACCAGACGACGAAGGCCCCCGGGACCCGGGGGCCTTCGTCGTGCCCGGGTCAGTTGGGCGAGGGCGAGCTCTCCCCGGTGATCAGGTAGACCACCTGCTCGCCGGCGTTGACCGCGTGGTCGGCGAAGCGCTCGTAGAAGCGGCCGAGCAGGGTGGCGTCGATCGCCGTCTCCACTCCGTACGGCCAGTCCTCGCCGAGCAGCACGCCGAAGAGGCTCTTGTGCAGGTCGTCCATGGCGTCGTCGTCACGGTCCAGCTCGGCGGCGAGGTCCGCGTCGGGGCTGGCCAGCACCTTGGCGATCTTCTCGGCCATCCGGTCGGCGATGGCGGCCATGTCGGTGAAGACCGGCCGCAGCTCGGCCGGCACGGCCGGCGAGGGGTGCCGGCGCAGCGCCGTCTTCGCCACATGGTCGGCCAGGTCGCCCATCCGCTCCAGGTCGGCTGCGACGTGCAGCGCGGTGATCATGGCGCGCAGGTCGGAGGCCACCGGCGCCTGCCGGGCGAGCAGGTCGCAGACCCGCTCCTCGACCTGACGGTAGAGGTCGTCGATCTCGGCGTCCCGTGCGATCACGGCCTCCGACGCCTCGCGGTCGGCCTTGAGCAGGCCGCGGGTGGCCCGGTGCATGGCGGCGCGCACCCCCTCCGCCATGTCCACCAGCAGTTGGCTGACAATCTGCAGGTCGGCCCGGAACTCGTCGCGCATCGTCACTTCCTGGGTTCGGTGTTCGCCGGAGATCCGGCGGGTGTGGTCAGCGGTGCGCGGCCCACCGTAGGCCGAGGGAGCGGACCCGAGGTGAACTCCGGTGAACGACGCGGGACCCGAAAGTGAACTTCTGCGGAAGTGAGGGTGGTTCGTCCCGGTCTGGGCGTTCCTCAGGTTAACAATGACCCTACGATCGCCGGGTGGAATGGGTGGTGGCCGCCGTGGTGGCCCTGGCACTGGTGACCGGGCTGGTCGCCGGGCTGCTGCTGTCCCGGGCCCTCGGGTCGTGGCGACGCCGGGCGGCGTCGTCGGGGAGCCGCGGCTCCCGATGGAGCATGGGGAGGCTCGCGATTCCCGACAACCAGCAGGGCGGGCTCTCCGGACTCGGCCGCAAGACGATCGACTCGCTGCGCGCCGGAGTGGTCGTGCTCGACCCGGACGACGCGCCGGTCCTGGTCAACCCGGCCGCCCGGGCGATGGGGCTGCTGCGCACCGGCGGCACGCCCGGCTCCATCGCCGCCCACCCGTTGATCCGTACCCTGGCCGGGCAGGTGCGTCGCACCGGCGTGCGGCGCGAGATCGAGCTGGACCTGCCACGCGGCCGCGACAACGCCGGGGAGAACCCGCTCGGGGTGCACCTGCGGGCGATGGGCCTGGGCGCCGGCTACATCTCCGTCGAGGCCGTCGACGTCACCGAGTCGCACCGGCTCGCCCGGGTACGCCGCGACTTCGTGGCCAACGTCAGCCACGAGCTGAAGACGCCGATCGGCGCGCTGCAACTGCTCGCCGAGGCACTGCTGGACGCCACCGAGCCGGCCTCCGCCACCGCGCCCGACCTCTCCGAGGACCTGGTCGCCGCCCGCCGCTTCGCCGAGCGGATCCAGCACGAGTCGACCCGGCTGGGCCGGCTGGTGCAGGAGTTGTTGGAGCTGACCCGGCTCCAGGGGGCCGAACCGCAGCCGGCGCCCGAGCCGGTCTCCGTGGACTGGGTCCTCGCCGAGGTGCTCGACCGGACCCGGACCACGGCCGCCGCCCGGGACATCCAGGTGGTCACCGAGGGTGAGAAGGGGCTGACCGCGTACGGCAGCGACAGCCAGCTCGCCACCGCCGTGGCGAACCTCGTGGAGAACGCCGTCAACTACTCGGGCGAGGGCACCGTCGTCCGGGTCGCCACCCACGCCGACGACGACCACGTCGAGATCGCCGTCACCGACCAGGGCATCGGCATCGCCCCGAACGACGTGGACCGGATCTTCGAGCGGTTCTACCGTGCCGACCAGGCCCGCTCCCGCTCCACCGGTGGCACCGGCCTGGGCCTGGCCATCGTCAAGCACATCGCCAGCAACCACGGCGGACGGGTGGAGGTGTCGAGCACCCTGGGCGGGGGTTCGACGTTCACCCTCCGGCTACCCGCGAGCCCCCCGGACGACCTGGAGACGATACTGCCGTCGGCTGGGATCGAGGCCGGCCCGGCCGAGCTCCGGCAGGTCTGACCAAGGAAAGGAAGCACCCCGTTGAGCCGCGTACTGGTGGTCGAGGACGAGGAGTCGTTCTCCGACGCCCTGTCGTACATGCTTCGCAAGGAGGGCTTCGAGGTGTCGGTCGCCGCGACCGGCCCCTCCGCCCTCACCGAGTTCGACCGGACCGGCGCGGACATCGTCCTGCTCGACCTGATGCTGCCGGAGATGTCCGGCACCGAGGTCTGCCGGCAGCTGCGGCAGCGCTCGCACGTGCCGATCATCATGGTCACCGCCCGGGACAGCGAGATCGACAAGGTGGTCGGCCTGGAGATCGGGGCCGACGACTACGTCACCAAGCCGTACTCGCCGCGTGAGCTGGTCGCCCGGATCCGCGCCGTGCTGCGCCGGCAGAGCCCCGAGGTCGCCGAGTCGGGCGCGCCGACGCTGGCCGCCGGCCCGGTGCGGATGGACATCGAGCGGCACGTGGTCACCGTCGACGGTGCCCCCGTCCAGCTCCCGCTCAAGGAGTTCGAGCTGCTGGAGCTGCTGCTGCGCAACGCCGGCCGGGTGCTGACCCGGGGCCAGCTCATCGACCGGGTCTGGGGCGCCGACTACGTCGGCGACACCAAGACGCTGGACGTGCACGTGAAGCGGCTGCGCTCCAAGATCGAGCCGGAGCCGTCCGCGCCGCAGTTCATCGTCACCGTGCGCGGCCTCGGCTACAAGTTCGAGCCGTAGGCCGCCGTCGACCCGGTCAGCCCTCGCTGGCCGGGTGCGGGGCGACCTGGCCCTGCCGCAGCCGGCCCGTGCACAGCTCGGCGAGCTTCGCGTACGCGGGCGCGCCGATCAGGGCGGTCAGCTCCGGGCCGTACGAGACGTACATCGGGTCCGCGCCGACGTGCGCGTCGGTGGACGAGGTGCACCACCAGTCCAGGTCGTGCCCGCCCGCGCCCCAGCCCCGCCGGTCGAACTCCGACAGGCTGGACACCAGCACCTTGGTGTTGTCCGGCCGCTTGTGCCACTCCTGGTCCCGGCGGATCGGCAGCTGCCAGCAGACGTCCGGCTTGTACTCCAGCGGGTGCACCCCGTCGCGCAGCGCCTGGGCGTGCAGCGCGCAGCCGCCCCCGGCGGGGAAGTCGGCGTCGTTGAGGAACACGCACGGCGCGTCGACGTCACGGGTGGCGGTACGCCGGGCCGGGTTCTCGCCGTCGATCGTGTCGTTCTCGGTCCAGTTCTTGAAGCCCTTGCGGAAGTGCTGCCAGGTGGCCGGGGTGAGCCGCCTGACCGCCGCGCGGACCCGCTTCTCGTCGTCCGCGTCGGTGAAGAACGCCCCGTGCGAGCAGCAGCCGTCGGCGGCCCGGCCGGCGACGATGCCGTGACAGCCCCGGCCGAAGACGCACGTCCAGCGGGACAGCAGCCAGGTCAGGTCGGCGCGGACCACGTGCGTGGCGTCGGCCGGGTCGACGAACTCGATCCACTCGCGCGGGAAGTCCAGCCCGACCTCGCGGCTGCGCGGGTCGTCCGGGTCGTCCACCAGCACGTGCAGTTCCACCTGGCTCGTCACCCGGACCAGCGTACGCGGGGTGACGGTGCCCGGCCGGTGAGCCGCACGAATGTGTTGGCCCTAGGGTCGACACCATGCGACTGGGTGTCCTCGACGTCGGCTCCAACACGGTGCACCTGCTGGTGGTCGACGCCCACCACGGCGCGCACCCCTGGCCGGCGCACTCCGAGAAGGTGGTGCTCCGGCTGGCCGAGCAGATCGGCCCGGACGGCGCGCTGACCGAGGAGGGCGCCGACGGCCTGGTCAAGGCGGTCGGCATGGCGCGTACCGCCGCGGCCGGGCTGGACGCCGACGACCTGCTGGCCTTCGCGACCAGCGCGGTCCGCGACGCCACCAACGCCGCCGAGGTGCTGGCCCGGGTCCGCGACACCACCGGCGTACGCCTGGAGGTGCTCTCCGGCGCGGACGAGGCG
The DNA here is from genome assembly GCF_900090245.1 of Micromonospora halophytica. Lineage (GTDB taxonomy): Bacteria > Actinomycetota > Actinomycetes > Mycobacteriales > Micromonosporaceae > Micromonospora > Micromonospora halophytica. The sequence continues at coordinate 538,842 of NZ_FMDN01000001.1, read as the reverse complement.
CGGATGACCTTCCTCGCGGTGCGGCGGTGGTTCGGCTGGTCGGCCGGGCGGCTGCTGGCGATGGACATCGGTGGCGGCTCGCTGGAGCTGGCCGCCGGCATCGACGAGGATCCCGACGTGGCGATCTCACTGCCGTTGGGTGCCGGGCGGCTGAGCCGGGAGCGGTTGCGGGTCGACCCGTCGGGCCTGACGCCGCCGTCGACGGAGGCGGTGGAGGAGCTGCGGGAGTACGTCGACGAGCTGCTCGATCCGGTGGTGGAGAAGCTGACCGAGGTGGGCTGGGAACGGCCGGTCGCCACCTCGAAGACCTTCCGGATGCTGGCCCGGCTCGCCGGCGCGGCCCCGTCCGGCGCGGGGCTCTGGGCCCGGCGCAGCCTCACCCGGACGGGCCTGCGGCAGGTGCTCGGCTTCATCCGGCACATCCCGCCGGCCCAGCTGCCCGAGTTGGAGGGGGTCAGCGCGCAGCGGGCGCACCAGCTGCTCTCCGGGGCGGTGGTGGCGGAGGCGGTGATGCGCCGGCTGGACGTGGCGTCGGTGGACATCTGCCCGTGGGCGCTGCGGGAGGGAGTGATCCTGCGCCGGTTGGATCAGCTGGAGCCGATGTGACGCTCAGCAACCGAAGTGGGCGGTTTGCGGATGCTCGTCCTGAAGCGGTGCGGTGGGCAGGGTTACCCTGATGGGTGTGACTTCCCGCGTCCCCGTGCTCCTCTCCAGTTCCTCGGTCTTTCCTGAGCGGACCGCGGCGGCCTTCCAGATGGCCGCCGCGCTCGGCTACGACGGTGTCGAGGTGATGGTCTGGACCGACGCCGTCAGCCAGGACACCGGCGCGCTGCGCGGCCTCGCCGAGCACTACGGCGTGCCGGTGCTCTCGGTGCACGCGCCCTGCCTGCTGGTCACCCAGCGGGTCTGGAGCCCCGACCCGTGGGAGCGGCTGCGCAGGTCGGCGGAGCTGGCCGAGACGCTGGGGGCGCCGACCGTGGTGGTCCACCCGCCGTTCACCTGGCAGCGCGACTACGCCCGCACCTTCGCCGACGGGCTGGACAGGATCGCCCGTCAGCATCCCGACCTGCGTTTCCCGGTGGAGAACATGTACCCGGTGCGGATGGCCGGCCGGCAGTTCGTCCCGTACGTCCCGGGCTGGGACCCGACCGAGGCCGGGTACGCCTCCTACACCCTGGACCTGTCGCACTGCGCCGCGTCGCACAGCGACGCGCTGGAGATGGCGGACCGGATGGGTGCCGGCCTGGCGCACGTGCACCTGGGCGACGGCACCGGCGAGGGGCGCGACGAGCACCTGGTGCCCGGCCGGGGCGGTCAGCCCTGCGCCGAGCTGCTGCGCTCGCTCGCCGGCCGGGGCTTCACCGGCTCGGTGGCGGTCGAGGTCACCACCCGGGGCGCGAAGAGCCGCGAGGTCCGCGAGGCGGACCTGCGCGAGTCCCTCGAATTCGCCCGCGCCAACCTCACCGCCCCCTCCCCGGTAACCCCCTGACCCCGCCCCCGCCCTCCCGCCCTGGGTACCTCCGGTGATCAAGAGGTTTGTGCACGGTTCCGGGCCTCCGGAGTACGCAAACTTCTTGATCACCGGCACTGTCCGGCAGGGTGGGGGGTGGGTCGGGTCAGCTGACGGGGGTGAGGGGGGCTTCGGGTTGGGTGGGGACGGGGAGTTGGTCGCTGACGGCGGCGCGTTTGCGGGCCCGGTGGGCGGCCACGTGGGAGCGGGTGGCACAGCGCTCCGAGCAGAACCGGCGGCAGCAGTTGGACGAGGTGTCCAGGTAGACGTTGCCGCAGCGCTCGTCCGCGCAGACCCCGAACCGGGCGCTGCCGTACTCGCAGAGCCAGACCGACAGGCCCCAGACCGCGCCCGCGAGGTATTCCGCGCTGACCGAGGCGCCCCGGCTGGTCACGTGCATGTGCCAGTCGCTGGAGTCGTGGCCGGAGATTCGCGGCTGCACCGGGAACGCCTCCAGCAGGGTGTTCAGTTCGACCACCGCCTGGCCGTCGCGCCCCGAGGTGCCGTAGTCGAACACGTCGCGCAGGCGCTTCTGCGCCCGCCGGAAGATCGCCAGATCCCGCTCCGAGACCTCGTCGCGCATCCACGCGTTCTCGTCCGGAAAGAGGGCCCGCAGGTCGTCGAGGTCGTCCAGACGGGCGTTGACGAGATCAACGCCGGTCCGGGCGTACGCGTCGAAGTTCACGACACCAACCGTAGACGACTCAACAGGCGCGCGGCGCGTCGATGTAGTGCGGCAGGAACCGTGCGTATCCGTCCGTGACGAGGCTCTCGCTCTCCCGGATGCCGACGCCGGCCGACTCGCCGTCGACGATCCAGCTCCCCAGCACCATGTGGTTGCCGGCGAACTCCGGCAACGCCCGGAACTCCTGGTAGCAGTAGCCCTCGTCGCCGTAGATGCCCGGACTGGTGAACTCGGTGTCGCCGGTGACGATGCGCACCGAGCCGCCCTCCCGGCCGAGCAGCGGCTTCGCCACGTACTCGGTCATCTGACGCGGCGAGTCCAGGTACGCCGGGAGCAGGTACTCGTGGCCCGGGTACAGCTCCCAGAGCACGGCGAGCAGCGCCTTGTTGGACAGCAGCAGCTTCCAGGCCGGCTCGATCCAGGTGGTCGGGGTGCCCGGCTCCAGCGCCGGTGGGCCGTACGGCTCGGCCAGCATCCACTCCCACGGGTAGAGCTTGAAGCAGGTGGTCACCGGCCGGTCCTCGGCGTCGACGAAGCGCCGGCCGTCCCAGCCGATGTGCTGGATCGGCAGGAGCGTCACGTCCAGTCCGGCCTGCCGGGCCGTCTCGGCGAGGTAGCCGGCGGTGATCTGGTCCTCGCCGGACTCCTCCTCGTTCGACCAGCACACGTGCACCCGCCGGTCGTGCAGCCCGGCGCCGATCCTGGCCCAGGCCCCGACCAGCCGCTCGTGCAGGCTGTTCCACTGGTCGGCGTCGGGGTGCGTCCCCTCCAGCCAGTACCACTGGATGATGCTCGCCTCGACCAGCGAGGTGGGGGTGTCGGCGTTGTACTCGAGCAGCTTCGGCGGCCAACTGCCGTCGTAGGCGAGGTCGAAGCGGCCGTAGAGGGTCGGCGGCTGCTCCCGCAGTGACCGGGCCACCGCCTCGGCGGCCCAGGCCGGGATGCCGAACTCGGCGTACCGGTTGCGGGCGACGATGTGCTCGGCGGCGGCGACCGACATCCGGTGCAGCTCCTCGGTCGCCTCCTCCAGCCGCAGCACCTCGGCCAGGTCGAAGGCGTACGCCGCCGTCTCGTCCCAGTACGACATGGTGTCGCCGTCGGGCAGTTCGGTGGTGGCGTAGACCAGGCCCTGTTCGAGGATGGTGGCCTCCCAGCCCGGACGGGGGGTGGCCGCCTCGCGTCGCACCTCAGCCGCCGCAGGAGGCGAGGTGGGTGCCGAAGCCGCCCCGCTCCGGCACGGCGGTGGCCGGGGGTCGGGGCTCGGTGCGCCCGGCCCCGACGGTGACGGTCGGCACCCGCATCGCCAGCGCGACCGTGTCCCCGCCGCCGCCGACCGGCCCGAGGGCGCAGTCGTCATCGTCGTCGTCGGAGGACATGTTGCAGCCGGACAGGGCGAGCGCCAGGGCAGTGAGCGCGCCGAGCTGCACGGAGGCGGACCGGAGCCGGCGGCGAGGGTGTCGTTCCACGTTCATGGTTGTAACCGATGGATGCCACCGGCGCGCTCCCCCGAACGGGGCCTGTCAGGCGCCCGGAACCCGATGGCCGGTGCTCCGGCCGCCCCCGGGCCGACGACGGTCGGCGGGCGTTACGCTCGGCTCATGCTCCGTTCCGTCATCCTCGCCGCCTCCCGGTCATCCCAGGTGGAGCGGCTCATCGCGACGGCCCCGTTCACCCGGGACGTCGTCCGCCGGTTCGTCGCCGGCAGCGGCACCGACGACGCGTTGCGCGCGACCCGCGAACTCGTCGCCGACGGCCTCGCGGTCACCCTCGACAACCTCGGTGAGGACACCGTCACCGCAGAGCAGGCCACCGCCACCCGGGACGAATACCTCACACTGCTGCGGATGCTCTCCGGTGCCGGGCTCACCCCGGCCGCCGAGGTGAGCGTGAAGCTCTCCGCGCTGGGCCAGAAGTTCGACGAGCAACTGGCGTACGACAACGCCCGGGCGATCTGTGCGGCGGCCGACGAGGCCGGCACCACGGTCACCCTGGACATGGAGGACCACACCACCACCGACTCGACGCTGGACATCCTGGCCAAGCTCCGCAAGGACCACCCGTCGACCGGCGCGGTGCTCCAGGCGTACCTGCGGCGCACCGAGTCCGACTGCCGTGAGCTGGCCGGCGCCGGGTCCCGGGTGCGGCTCTGCAAGGGGGCGTACAAGGAGCCGGAGTCGGTGGCGTACCAGTCCGCCCGCGAGGTGGACAAGTCGTACGTGCGCTGCATGAACGTGCTGATGTCCGGGGCCGGCTACCCGATGCTGGCCACCCACGACCCGCGTCTGATCGCCATCGGCGAGGACCGGGCCCGGTGGTTCGACCGCAGCCCGGACCGCTTCGAGTTCCAGATGCTGTACGGCATCCGGCCGGAGGAGCAGACCCGGCTGGTGGGCGAGGGGTACACGGTGCGGACCTACCTGCCGTACGGCGAGGACTGGTACGGCTACCTGATGCGCCGGCTCGCCGAGCGGCCGGCGAACCTGATGTTCTTCGGCCGGGCCCTGATGTCGAGGACGTAGGCCGGACGTCCGGGGGCACGGCGACTCCAGCGCCCACTGGCCGTCGTACGCGCCCGCCGATTCGGCACGCGAGTGGCGCTGGCCGGGATCACCCGATCGGCCGTACCCTTCGCCGGTGACTGACGGGCCGGCGACCGACGTGGCGGACGAGCCGGGGCCGGGCGAGCCCGCGCCGGGCATCCGGATCGACGCGCCTCCACCCGTAGCCGAAACCCCGACCTCCGTCCCGGCCCCGGATCCCACCCCGGCCCCGGACGTGGCTGCGGGCCCGGCCCCTGGGCCGGCCGGGCGCGTACGCCGGCGGTGGTGGGGCTGGGCGGCGCTCGCGACGGTCCTCGTGCTGCTGGCCTGCGGCGTGCCGGCGGCACTGCTGACCGGGCTGGCGGACCGGGACGCCGGCCGTTCCGCGACCGGCCGTCCCTCCGCCGCGTCGGACGATCCCGCGACCCTCGCCGCCCGGCGGGTCGCCGAGCGGCTGACCGCCCAGCTCGACCGGCAGGCCGTCGCGCTGCTCGGCGGGGACCGGGCCGGCTTCCTCGCGGTCGCCGACCGGGGCGCCCGGGCCGAGCTCACCCGTCGCTTCGCCGCGCTGCGGGCGCTGCGGGTCTCCGTCTGGCACGCCGAGCCCCAGGGCCTGCCCACCCCGGTCGCCGGGCGGCCGGGCCAGTGGCGGCAACTGGTCGCCTTCCGGTACTGCCTCGTGGTGCCGGACTGCACGCCGAGCCCGGTGCTGGCCGCCACCCGTTGGCGGGAGGGCGGCGACGCGCCGCTGCTGCTCGCCGTCGAGGAGTCCCGCTCGGCGCGGACCGGCGCCCGGCCCTGGGAGGTCAGTGAGCTGGTGGTGGCCGTCGGCGCGCGGACCGTCGTCGCCACCACCCCGGCGCTGCGGGGGAAGCTGCCCGGCCTGCTCGCCGAGGCGGAGGAGGCGGCGAAGGTGGCCGACCGGTACGCGGTGGCCGGCCCACCCCCGGACCGGTACCGCGTCTTCTACGCCGGCCGGGCAGAGTGGCGACGCTGGTACGGCGGTGGTCGCCCGAAGTGGACCGCCGGGTACGCCGTCAGCGTCGGCGGTGGCCACCACGAGGTGGTGCTGAACGCCGACGCGCTGTCCGCCTCCGGCCGGGGCGAGCTGCTGCGGCACGAGCTGACCCACGCCGCCTCGCTGCCCGACCGGGGCCATCCCGGCCGGCCGACCTGGTGGCTGGTGGAGGGGTTGGCCGAGTACGCCGGGGCCGACGGCGCGCGGGTGAGCCGCTACGACGGGCTGGACGAGGTCCGGCGACTGGTCACCGGCGGCTGGGACGGCCGGCTGGCGGCGCTCGCCCCGGCCGACACGGCACCGGCGGACCGGGTCGGCGGCAGCTACGGCGTCGGCTACCTCGCCGTCCGTCACCTGGTCGACCGGTACGGCGAGCAGCAGGTGCTGGCCTTCTTCCGGTCCGTGGTGCACGACCGGCGGCCGGTGGAGGAGGCGTCCGAGCAGGTCCTCGGCGAGCGGTGGTCGACGCTGCACGACGAGTGCGTCGGGTACGTCCGGTCGGTGGCCGGGTGACGGCGGCGGCCGCTCCGCCGGTGGCATCGACGCCGGGCTAGGGTTGGCCGGTGCGCCGCACCGACTCGCCGCGGCCCCTGACAGCCACGCGGCCCCGCCTGCTCACCGCCCTGCTCGCCGTCGTCGCCCTGACCGGCGGCACCGCCGCCTCGTGCGGCGACGAGAAGTCCGACGTCGCGCTCGCCCCGGCGTCCCGCGCTGCCGTCGCCGAGGTGATCGACGCCCCGGCCACCGTGACGGCCCGCGCCGCCGCCACCGTCACCGCCCCCGCCGACGGCACCCTGGCCAGCCTCCGCGTCCAGCCCGGACAGCGGGTGCGGCGGGGCCAGGTGCTCGCCGTGGTGAGTTCGCCGTCCGCCCAGGAACGGCTCCGCCAGGCCCGCGAGGCGCTGCGGGCCGCCGACCGGGCCGGCCGGGGCGTCGCCGTCGGCCACCTGGGCACCCGCCGGCGCGGTACCGACCGGGCCGCCGACGAGGCGTTCGACGCCGCCCGCGAGGCCGCCGGAAAGATCGCCGACCAGAAGGTACGCGACGCGCTGCTGGCCCAGGTCACCTCCGCGCAGCGGCAGTACGCCGCCGCCGCGCGTACCGCCGACGAGGCGGTCCGGTCGGTGCAGCGGGGCGTCGCCGGGCTCAACTCGGCCGTCGGCGCGCTGTCGTCGGCGCAACGGCTGCAGGCCCGCCAGGCGTACGACCTGGCGAAGGCGACCGTCGACGCGCTGACCCTGCGCGCCCCGATTCCGGGGGTGGTGCAGCCGGGCGGCACCCCGTCCGGGGGCGGCGCCGATCTGTCGGCCCTGCTCGGCGGGGGTCAGCTTCCGGCCGGTCTCGATCCGTCGGCGCTCGGCCCGACCCGCTCCGGACCGCCGCCGGGGGTGGACGACGCGATCCCGGCCGGCGGCCGGGTCACCGCCGGCACCCCGATCCTCACCGTCGTGGACACCGGCGCGCTCGGCCTGCTCGCCGAGGTGGACGAGACGGACGTGCTGCTGGTCCGTCCCGGCCTGACCGCCACGGTGGAGTTGGACGCGGTCACCGGCGCCACGTACGACGCCACGGTCCGCTCGGTCGACGTGCTGCCCAGCAGTTCGGCGCGGGGTGGGGTCAGCTACCGGGTGCGGCTCGCCCTCGGCGCGGGCCGGCTCGGTGATCAGGAGGCGGCCCCGGCGCCCCGCCCCGGCATGAACGCCGTGGTCCGGCTGCGGGTGCGCGAGGCCACCGACGCGGTCACCGTCCCCGCCTCGGCGGTCTTCTCCGCCGACGGCCGGGACGCCGTCTGGCTGGTCCGGGACGGCCAGGCGGACCGGGTGGCGGTCACCGTGGGCGTGCAGGGGCCGGACCTGGTGCAGATCCTCGACGGGGTGCAGGCCGGCGACCAGGTGGTGGTACGCGGGGCCGACCGGGTCACCGACGGCCAGGAAGTCCGGTGAACCCCGCTCCTGCGATCGAGGCCGTCGACGTGTCCCGCACGTACCAGCTCGACGGGGTGTCGGTGCCGGCGCTGCGGGGGGTGACGCTGACCGTCGCGCCCGGCGACTACGTGGCCCTGGTCGGGCCGTCCGGCTCCGGCAAGTCGACCCTGATGCACCTGCTCGGTGGGTTGGACCGGCCGACCGGCGGCCGGCTGGTGATCGGCGGCCGGGACGTGCACACCCTCTCCGCGCCGGAGCTGGCGACGCTGCGCAACGAGACCATCGGCTTCGTGTTCCAGGCGTTCCACCTGCTGCCGCGTACCTCGGCGGTGGACAACGTGGCGCTGCCGCTGGTGTACCGGGGGGTGGGCGCGCGGCAGCGGCGCGCTCGGGCGGCGGCGATGCTCGGTCGGGTCGGCCTCGGGCACCGGCTGGAGCACCGGCCCAACCAGATGTCCGGCGGGGAGCAGCAGCGGGTGGCGATTGCCCGTGCGCTGGTCACCGACCCGACGGTGCTGCTCGCCGACGAGCCGACCGGCAACCTGGACACCGCGACCGGTCAGGCGGTGCTGGCCCTGCTGGAGCAGCTCAACGCCGAGTCGGGGGTGGCCCTGGTGATGGTGACCCACGACAACGAGGTGGCGGCCCGGGCCCGGCGGCGGATCGCGATGCGGGACGGGGTGGTCGTGTCGGACACCGCCGGCGCGGCGTCACCTGCGACGACGTGGCAGGAGGCGGCGGGTCGGGACCGGGTGCGCGGCGAGGCGGACCCGTCCCGGGCGACCGGGCCGGTCGTTCATGATCGACCGCTGTCGGACGCCGGAGACGGACCTGAGACACTGGGGGCCGCTCCCAGCGCGGAGCCCCGGTCCGCGTCCGGAAGCGGCCCGGGGCACCCGTCCGGTGGCTCCGGTGGCGCCGCCGGAGCCACCGGGCGCCTTCCGCGCGAGCCGGCGGCCGGGGGTGCGGCGTGAGGGTGGCCGAGGCCTGGCGGGTGGCGCTGGACGCACTGCGCGCCAACCGGATGCGCAGCGCGCTGACCATGCTCGGCGTGATCATCGGGGTGGCCTCGGTGGTGCTGCTCGTCGCCATCGGCACCGGCACCAAGCAGAAGGTCGAGCAGCAGGTCGAAGGGCTCGGCTCCAACCTGCTGCTGGTGGTTCCCGGCCGGATCGAGGTGGGCACCGCCCCGGTGGTGTCGCCGCTGACGCTCAAGGACGTGGACGCGGTGTCCCGGGTGGTCGGTGACCCCGACCGGGTCGCGGTCACCATCGCCTCCGGCGCGACCGCCCGCGCCGGCAACCGCTCCGACTTCACGACCGTGCAGGGGGTGCTGGAGACCACTCCGACGGTCTTCACCCGGTCACTGGCCCGGGGGCGCTACCTGACCGGCGCGGACGTGGACACCAGCCGCCGGGTGGCCGTGCTCGGGGACTCGGTGGCCCGCGCCCTCTTCCCGGACCGGGAGCCGCTCGGCCAGCAGGTGACGCTCGCCGGGGTCCGGTTCCGGGTGATCGGCGTCTTCACGCCGCTGGGGCAGAGCCTCGGTGTCGACCGGGACGACGAGGTGCACGTGCCGGTCACCGCCGCGCAGCGGCTCTGGGGCACCCAGCGGGTGGACGGTATCGCGGTGAAGGCCCCGGACCGGGAGCGGATCGACGAGTTGGGCGACCGGATCGTCGCCGAACTGTCCCGCCGGCACCCGGACACCGAGTTCAGCGCGGTCACCCAGCAGCAGATCCTCGGCGTGCTCGGCGACATCCTGGGCGTGCTCACCGGCGTGCTGGCCGCCATCGCCGGCATCTCGCTGCTGGTCGGCGGGGTCGGCGTCTCCAACATCATGCTCGTCTCGGTACGGGAGCGGACCCGGGAGATCGGCCTGCGCAAGGCGGTCGGCGCGCGTCCCCGGGACATCGGCGTGCAGTTCCTGCTGGAGGCGGTGCTGCTCACCGCGATCGGCGGGCTGACCGGCATGGCCCTCGGGGTGGGCGCCGCGCTGCTGGTGGACGCCGTCTCGCCGATCCCGGCGGCGATCACCTGGTGGTCGCTGGCGCTCGCCTTCGGGGTCTCCGCGGCGGTGGGCATCGTCTTCGGGGTGGTCCCGGCGCAACGGGCCGGTCGCCTGGACCCGGTGGTCGCGTTGCGTGCCGAGTGACCCGCCGCCGGTCGCGGCAACGGGACGGGACGCGCTTTCGGGTGGATGACGGCAGGTCACGACCGGGTGAACAACGGCTCGGGCATGATCAGTTGTACGAAGGGATCGCGCCGGTCACAGCCGCCCCGCTACCGTACTGGTTACACGCGCGTTGTCGGCCGGGCGGGATCTCCACCTCGGGTGGCACGCGCCGGGCATGGGATGGGTCGGGTGAGCCATGGCCGGGTCACAGTCCGACGGTCGGCTGTCGGATGTCAGGTTCCTGACCGTCGCCGAGGTGGCGTCGGTCATGCGGGTGTCCAAGATGACGGTCTACCGCCTGGTGCACAGCGGTGAGCTGACCGCGGTCCGGGTCGGCCGCTCGTTCCGGGTGCCCGAGCACGCGGTGCACGACTATCTCCGGGGCGCGTTCCAGGAGACCGCCTGACCGGTGTCGAGTGCGACGTAACGGGCATCGACGGGGGCGCGTTGGTCCTGCTGATGCTCTCCGGCTACCCTGGAGTCGACCGTGACCGCAACGCCGGTGTGCCCCGACGCCACCAGGCTGGTCCGGTTCCGTTGTCCGCAAGCGGTCGCCGGCGCCACCGTCGTGGTGCCACCCGTCCGCCCCGCACGTTGCATTGAAAGGCTGTCGTATGGGCTCGGTGGTCAAGAAGCGCCGCAAGCGCATGGCTAAGAAGAAGCACCGCAAGCTGCTGCGCAAGACCCGCGTCCAGCGTCGCCGTCTCGGCAAGTGACCGGATGCCGGGCCACGGCCCGGCATCCGGCACCACTTGCCAGAACCGTCGACCCTCGGAGGCTCAGGTGATCAGGCCGCGGACGTCCCGGCTCGGTCCCGCCTGCCGGTCAAGGCGTTCTCGATGACCCCCGGTGGCACCCCAGGTGCTCCGGGGGTCGTCGTCGTGACCGGGGTCGGCCGCTACCTCGGCGCGCACGTCGCCGCCCGGCTCGCCGCCGACCCCCGCATCGAGCGGGTGATCGGCGTCGACCCCACCACCCCGGGCCCCGAGTTCACCGACCTGCTCGACCGGGTCGAGCGGGTCCGCCTCGACCTCGGCTCCCTCGCCGGCCTCCTCGCCGACCTCGACGTCGACGCCGTGGTGCACCTCGCGCTGGTCAGCGCCCCCGACCCGCAGCACGGCGGCCGGACGGCGATGAAGGAACAGAACGTCATCGGCACCATGCAACTGCTCGCCGCCTGCCAGCGGGCACCCCGGCTGCGCAAGCTCGTGGTCCGCTCCTCGACCGCCGCGTACGGCGCGTCCTTCCGGGACCCGGCGGTCTTCACCGAGGAGACCGAGCCGCGCGAGGTGCCACGCGGCGGTTTCGGCCGCGACATCCTCGACATAGAGGGGTACGTCCGCGGGTTCCGCCGTCGCCGGCCCGACGTCACCGCCACCGTGCTGCGCTTCGCGCCCTTCATCGGCTCCACCGCGGACACCACGCTCACCCGCTACTTCTCCCAGCCGTTCGTCCCGACCGTCTTCGGGCGGGACCCGCGCCTGCAGTTCGTGCACTTCGACGACGCCCTGGAGGTGCTGCACCGGTCCATCGCCGAGGACCATCCGGGGACGTACAACGTCGCCGGGCCGGGGGTGCTCTCCCTCTCCCAGGCGATCCGGCGGGCCGGCCGGGTCGCCGTGCCGGTGCTGGAACCGGGCCTCTCCGGGGCCGCCGCGCTCGCCCGCAACCTCGGCTTCGGCCGTTACGGCCTCGACCAGGTCGACCTCTTCGTGCACGGCCGGGTGGTGGACACCAGCCGGCTGGAGCAGGAGTACGGCTTCACCCCGCGATCCACCGCCGCCGCGTTCGACGACTTCATCCGCGCCCACCACGGCGGCGTGGTGCTCACCCGGGACACGCTCGCCGCCGCCGAGCAGTTGGTGATGGAGAGCATCCGCCAGGTCCGTTCAGCCGTACAGGAGCGTTCGTGAGCAGGTCCGACGAGCGCCCCGAGGGCCGGTACGACGTACCGCTGACCGTGGCCGGGCCGGACGCGCAGCCGGCGCGGCGCAACGGGCACCGGCGCACCACGAAGGCCGCCGCCCCCGCACCGGCGGCGCGGGACGAGCCGGACACCTCGGCCACCGACGAGCCGGTCCGCGCCCCCGCGACGGCCGACGGGCCGGACCCGGCCGATCGGCACCCGGACGAGGTGCCCGGGCGTGACGTGCCGGTCGGTTCCGGTGCCGACGAGCCGGAGCCGGTGGCCGCCATCGACGAGTCGCCGACCGGTGGGTCGCCGGAGGGGCCGGCGGTGCCGGACCGGGCGGGGGACCACTGGGACCGGAAGGTCGCCGCCGGGCTGGCGTTCCTGCGGCGACGGCTCGCCGGCGAGTACGAGGTCGACGAGTTCGGCTTCGACCCGGAGCTGACCGACGCGGTCTTCCATCCGCTGCTGCGCCGGCTGTACCGGGACTGGTTCCGCACCGAGGTCACCGGCCTGGAGCACGTGCCCGTCCAGGGTGCCGGCCTGGTGGTGGGCAACCACTCCGGCACCGTGGCGCTGGACGCGATGATCCTCTCCACCGCCCTGCACGACCAGCATCCCGGGCACCGCTACCTGCGGCTGCTCGGCGCGGACCTGGTCTTCCGGATGCCGGTGGTCTCCGAGATCGCCCGCAAGACCGGCGGCACGGTCGCCTGCAACCCGGACGCGGAGCGGCTGCTCGGCGGCGGGGAACTGGTCGGCGTCTTCCCGGAGGGCTTCAAGGGCATCGGCAAGCTCTACTCCGACCGGTACAAGCTGCAACGCTTCGGCCGGGGCGGGTTCGTGTCGGCGGCGCTGCGTACCGGCACCCCGATCGTGCCGGTCGCCATCGTCGGGGGCGAGGAGATCTACCCGATGCTCGCCGACATCAAGCCGCTCGCCCGGCTGCTCAAGCTGCCGTACTTCCCGGTCACGCCGACCTTCCCGTGGCTGGGCCCGCTGGGCATGGTGCCGCTGCCGAGCAAGTGGCTGATCGAGTTCTGCCCGCCGATCCCGACGGCGCACCTGACCGACTCCGCCGACGACCCGCTGGTCGTCTTCAACCTCGCCGACCAGGTCCGCGAGACCATCCAGCACACCCTCCACAAGCTGCTGGAACGCCGCCCCGACCCGTTCGGCCCCTGACCCGGGGCAGTGCGGGCGCGGGTCGTGGCCCGGTCACCCGCGTGGTCGGTCAGACCCCGGCGCGTCGGCGGCGGTGCAGGGCCATCCCCGCGCTGACCGCGCCGGCGAGCAGCCCGGCCGCGGCGGTCGACGGTACGGCGATCTTGACCGCCCGCCGGCCGGTCCGGAAGTCCCGCACCTCCCACCCCCGGTCCCGGGCCTGCCGCAGCAGCGTCCCGTCCGGATTGATCGCCACCGCCCGGCCCACGGTGGAGAGCATCGGCAGGTCGTTCGCCGAGTCGCTGTAGGCCGCGCAGCGGGACAGGTCCAGCCCTTCCACTGCGGCGAGCTGGGTGACCGCCTCCGCCTTGGCCGGGCCGTGCATCAGGTCGCCGACCAGCCGCCCGGTGTACGCGCCGTCGACCACCTCGGCCACCGTGCCGATCGCGCCGGTCAGGCCGAGCCGGGTCGCGATCACCCGGCCGATCTCCACCGGGGCGGCGCTGACCAGCCAGACCCGCTCACCCGCGTCGAGGTGCCGCTGGGCGAGGCGGCGCGTACCGGCCCAGATGCGGGGGGCCATCAGCTCGTCGAAGATCTCCTCGGCGAGCCGCTCGATCTCGTCCACCCGCCAGCCCTCGATGAAGGCGAGGGCCGCCTCCTTGGCCTGCGACATGTCCCCGGCGTGCTCGGTGGCGAGCAGCCGGAACCGGGCCTGCTGCCAGGCGAACCGGGCCAGATCGGCGGTGGTGAAGTACTTGCGGGCGGCGAGCCCGCGGGCGAACCAGTAGATCGAGGCGCCCTGCATCATCGTGTTGTCCACGTCGAAGAAGGCCGCGGCGCTCGGATCGGGGGCCACCGGGACGGCCGGCTCGGCCTCCGCCCAGCCGGCGGTGTGCCCGTGGACGTCGGTGCTGACCGTGACCTTGCGGGACCGGACCACGGCGACCTCCCTCCGTACGACGACCGCGCCTGTCCCTGAGCCTAGTCGGGGGTCCGTGACGGGCGGTCGCCCGAAGGCGCAACTGTGGCGTGAACTGCTCCGCGCGCTCAGCGGCCGACGGGGCAGGTGGCCGGGGCGGGGCCGAGGGCGTCGGTGCCGACCGGCGTGGGCAGCCCGCAGGCGATGGCGGAGCGCAGCGCGTCGGAGCGCTTGCGGATCGCGTCCAGCAGGGCCAGCGACCGCCGGGTCCGCTCCCGCTCGGCGCGGTCGGCCCCGTCGAGCAGCCCGCTGACCGCCTGGCGCTGCCCGGCCACGAAGGTGTTCACCGCGTCCAGCCCGGCGGTGTCCGACCGCTGTGCCGAGGCGGTGGTGAGCAGGCGTACGCCCTGGCGGGTGTCGGCGTCCATGTCGTCCATCACCGCGCGGAAGCCGGTCAGGTCGCCGCGCAGGGAGGCGGCCTCGTCCAGCCGGGTGCGGGCGAAGTCGAGGAAGAGCTGGCCCCGGCTGAGGTCCGAGCCGGTCAGGGCGAGCTGGGCCCGTTCGGTGGAGCGCTTCATGCCGTACAGCGCGTCACCGGGGACCGCGTCCTCACTGGCGGCGGAGATGCCCGACACCGCGACGGCACCGGCGGCGATGCCGACCAGGATGGCGCCCCGGGCGCGGACCTGACGGGCGGTCACCGCGCCGAGCAGCGAGGCCCGGGTGCCGGCCGGTGCGGTCTCCGGCGCGGTCGCCGACGCCCGGCCGACGCCCTCCCGTTCCGCAGTGGCCACCAGCATGGCGCGCAGCCCGGTCCGGAACTCGGTGTCGACCTCGACGTCCGGCCGTTCCTCGGTGAGCTGCCGCCCGACCGCCACCAGGGCGGCGAGCTGGTCGTCGGCGCGGCACCGGACGTGGTGACGCCGGCCGCCGTTCGCCTCGTCGAGAAGCTGGGCGAAGCGTGCGGCCCGCCGACGGGAGAAGAGGTCGCTGTCCACCGCAGGCACCCCCTCTCGCTGTCCGGCCGGTCGGCCGTGGTCGTCGCCAGCGACCGGTGGCAGCGTGACGCCGACGGACGGCACGGGTGCCGACCGTCCGGGCCGGACCGGGTGGCCCGGGGACGCCGGGACAACCACGGGTCGCACCCGGAGAAACGGACCGCGCCGGGTGCCGGTTACGGGGCGGCGGAGGCGAAATCACCAAGAGTGATCGTCGTCACGGACGCCCGGACGTTCGCCGGCCCCGGGCAGGGGCCGGCGTGAGGGCCGCGTCAGGGCTGGAAGCCGTCCGGGAGCAGTCGGGCGAGGGCGCGGACGGCCCGGTACTGCAACGCCTTGATGGCTCCCTCGTTCTTGCCCATCGCGCGGGCGGTCTCCGCCACCGAGAAGCCCTGCAGGAACCGGAGCACGATGCACTCCTGCTGCTCCGGATTGAGCCGCTTGACCGCCGTCAGCAGGGCGACGTTGGTGATGTGCTCCACCACCGCCGCCTCCGGGCTGCCCTCCGGCCCGCGGTCCTCGCGGTCGGCGTCGAGCACGTCGCCGGTGGTCACCTCCAGCCGGTACCGGCCGGACTTGAAGTGGTCCGCGACCAGGTTCCGGGCGATGGTGACCAACCAGGCGCCGAGGTCCCGGCCCTGCCAGGTGAAGCTGCCGATCCGCTTGAGCGCCCGGAGGAAGGTGTCGGAGGTCAGGTCCTCGGCCAGTTGGCGGTTGCCGACCCGGAAGTAGACGAAGCGGAAGACGGTGTCGACGTACCGGTCGTAGATCAGGCCGAACGCCTCGGCCTCGCCGGCCTGCGCGCGCTCGATCAGCGCCCAGACCTCGGTGGCCGGGTCGGACGGGTCGGGCCGGCTCGGGAAACCGGTGCTCGGGTTGGTGGCGGCGGGCACCGCGGGGATGACGGCGGTGTCGCCGGCCGGCACGGCCGGGAGCACCGCGGTCTCGGCGCCGGCCGGGTCGGTCACGGCGGACGGTTCGCCGACCCGGCGACTCTGCGCCGGCATGGTGGGCCGGCTCGGTGCGACGATCCGGCCGGCGGGCGTCGCGTTGCCGCCCGGCACGGCCGGTCGGGTCGCCGCCTCGTTGTGGTGCAGCCGGCGGGAGCCGGGGTCCGTGCCGCGACCTGGCTCCAGCCGTTCGTTCGGCGATGTCCGGGGGGTCGGGCCGGTGAGCCCGGCGGGCCGTTCCGCGTAGCCGAAGGTGGTCATCGCGCCTCCCGGGTCCACTGCGCGGCCGGCCGGGCGGGTCGGCGACAGGTCGCTGCGGCGTCCGGTCCGCCGGGAACGGGCAGGGCCGTGCGGGGAGGTGCCGACGGGCGGCAGATCCCCTTGAGGTGCTGGTCCAATGCGCTCACAGGCACGGGGGCCTCCTCGGGCTGAGGGGTGTCGACTCACGGCAAATGGGGTGAGCCGACCCGAGTGATGATAGGGCCAACGTCACCCGCGCGTGGCAAGTCCGTTACACAGGGCCGAAGTATTTCCCCCTGCGTCGCACCGATGGCGGACCGGTTGTCCGTCGTGTGCGGTTGACTTTCACGTCACGACTTGATGTGGAGTGGAACGTCCTGCGGGCATGGTCCGACGGGGTGGTGCTGTGCCAGACTCAGCCACCGTGCAGGATGCCGCCGACAGCACCGCGCCCCACCTCGCCGACCGGCTCCGCCGCGCGGCCGCCGAGCACGGCGACCGCCCCGCGTTGCACTGGCGCGAGACCACGCTGACCTGGTCCGAACTGGACGTGCGGGTGACCGCGGTGGCCCGGGCGCTGGCCCGCGCCGTGCCGGCCCGGTCCGATCCCGCCGGAGCCGACACCGTGCCGGCCCGGGTGGCGATCGCCCTGCCCAACACGCCGGACTTCGTGGTGGCCTTCCTCGCCACGCTGCGCGCCGGGCTGGTCGCGGTGCCGGTCAACCCCGGCCTGACCACCCGGGAACTGCGGCATGTGCTCGCCGACTCGGGCGCCGCGCTGCTCCTGGCGACCGGGGAGGTCGCCGAGCGGGTGGCCACCGTCGCCGCCGACCTGCCGGCGCTGCGCGCCGTGCACACCACCCTGCCCGAGGAGTCGGGGGAGCCACCGGCACGCGGTGGGGGCGACCTCGCCGTACTGCTCTACACCTCCGGCACGGAGGGGCGGCCCAAGGGCGCGATGCTGTCGCACCGGGCGCTCGCGGCCAACCACGACCAGATCGACCGGATCGAGCCCCCGGTGGTCGGCCCGGACGACACCGTGCTGCTCGCGCTGCCGCTGTTCCACGCGTACGGGCTGAACTCGGGGCTCGGCGCCGTCGTCCACCATGGCGCGACCGGGGTGCTGGTGGACGAGCCGGGGCCCTCGTGCGCGCTCGACGAGATCGCCCGGCACCGGGTGAGCGTGCTGGTCGGCGTACCGTCGATGTTCCTCGCCTGGTCGGCGGCGGACGCCGACGCGGTCGTCGCGGCGCTGGCGTCGGTGCGGGTCGCGGTCTGCGGCGCGGCGCCGCTCGACCCGGCCACCGCGGCGCGCTTCACCGAGGTCACCGGGCATCCGGTGCACGTCGGGTACGGCCTGACCGAGACCGCGCCGGTGCTCACCTCGACCCTGGTCGGCGGGGAGCCGAAGCCCGGTTCGATCGGCCGGCCGCTGCCCGGCGTCGAGGTGCGCCTCGTCGGCCCGGACTCCGCCGACCTGTGGCGCGACGGCGTCGCCGAGCCGGACGACGACCCCGACGAGCCGTGGCTCGCCGACTCCTCGCCCGGCACCGACCCCGGCCAGATCGTGGTACGCGGGGCGAACCTCTTCACCGGCTACTGGCCGGACGGCCGGGGTGGACCGGACGCTGACGGCTGGTGGGCGACCGGGGACGTCGCCTACGCCGACTCCGACGGCGACCTCTTCCTGGTCGACCGGCTGGGCGAGCTGATCCTGGTCAACGGCTTCAACGTCTACCCGCACGAGGTCGAGCTGGTGCTCGACGCGCACCCGGGGGTGGCCGGCTCGGCCGTCCTGGGTGTGCCGCACCCCCGTACGGGTGAGACTGTGCGGGCGTACGTGGTGCCGGCGGCCGGGCAGCCGGTCACCGGCGAGGACCTGCTCGCCCACTGCGCGCGTAACCTGGCCCGGTTCAAGTGCCCGACCGCCGTCGAGTTCGTCGACGAACTGCCGTACTCGGTGATCGGCAAGGTACGCAAGACCCAGCTGCGGTCCGTCCCGGCCGCCCGCTCCCCGGAGGTGCCCGATGTCCAGTGACGCCCGGCTCGCCCTGATCACCCGGCCCGGCTGCCACCTCTGCGAGGACGCCAAGGCGGCGCTCGACCGGGTGGTGGCCGTGACCGGCGACCGGTGGGTGGAGAAGGACGTCACCGACGACATCGAGCTGGAGCGTGAGTACGGTGACCGGCTGCCGGTGGTGCTGCTCGACGGCAAGGAGCACGGCTACTGGCGGGTGGAGGAGGAGCGGCTGCTGCGGGACCTGACCACCCCGCAGCTGTGACCGGCGTCTACGGTGCATCGATGACTCCGACGCGCGGACACCTGGTGTGGGACTGGAACGGCACCCTGCTCGACGACCTCGGCCTGGTGGTGGAGGCCACCAACGTCGCCTTCGCCAGCGTCGGTGGTCCCTCGGTGACCGTGGAGGAGCACCGGGCCCGGTTCCGGCGGCCGATCGCCGCCTACTACGCGGACATGCTCGGCCGGGCGGTCGACGCCGAGGCGTTCGGCGCGTTGGACCGGATCTTCCACGACGCGTACCGGGCCGGGCTGACCTCCTGTGCGCTGGCCGACGACGCGACCACGGCGATCGCCGCCTGGCCGGGCACCCAGTCGCTGCTGTCCATGTGGTTCCACGACGAACTGGTGCCGACCGTGCACACGTACGGGCTGACCCCGCATTTCACCCGGGTGGACGGGCTGCGCGCCGCGGTCGGTGGCGGCTTCAAGGCGCAGTGGCTGGCCAAGCACCTGGCCGAGCTGGGCCTGGACGGTCGCGAGGTGGTGCTGATCGGCGACTCGATCGACGATGCCGACGCCGCCGTGAGCGTGGGGGCGCACTGTGTCCTCTACACCGGTGGCCTGTCGGACCCGGCCGGTCTGCGTGCCTCCGGTCACCCGGTGGCCGACACCCTGACCGAGGCCGTGACCCTCGCCACCACCCTGTCCTGACTCCTGTTCCCTCTCGGCCGCCCGCGGTCGGGCGGGCCCTCGGGGGTGGGGCCACCGTACGTGGTGATGAGGGGTACGCCACGTCATCGCGGAGCGCGCGTGATTGGTCAGAGAAGTCGGGATTGAGCAATAATCGCGCAGCGGCGCGGGCCAAGGCCGCCGGATCGATCTTGCAGAATGGAGGGCCTGGTGGAGGCGCGTCGCGAACCAGCAAGATCGCGATTTGTGCACGTCTTCACAAGCGCCTACCCTGTAGTTCCGACGCGCCCTGCTAGCACAGCCGGCAATCTCGGTCGCCAGCGGGAGTCCCGAAACGGTCGGTCACCGGCCGAGGATCGCACCGCACGGAGTCTCATGAGTCAGCACCGTCACCCTGGCGCGTCCGGCAGCGCCGGTGCCGTACCGGCGCTCCCGGACCTCCCGGAGGCGACCGTCGCGCGGCTCCCCGAATACCTCCGTGCCCTGCACCACCTCGCCGAGATCGGTCACGAGACGGTCTCCAGCGAAGGGCTGGCCGGCGCCGCCGGGGTCAACTCGGCCAAGCTCCGCAAGGATCTCTCCCACCTCGGCTCGTACGGCACCCGGGGCGTCGGCTACGACGTCGGGCTCCTGGTCGACCAGATCGAGTTCGTGCTCGGGCTCACCCAGCGGCGGGCCGTCGCCCTGGTCGGCGTGGGTAATCTCGGTCACGCCCTGGCCGGCTACGACGGCTTCGCCAGCCGCGGCTTCCGGATCGCCGCTCTCCTGGATGCCGACCGCGCCCGGGTCGGCGAGATCATCAACGGCCTGGTGGTACGGCACGTCGACGACCTGGCCGACGTCGCCGCCGAGGAGCAGATCTCGATCGGCGTCATCGCCACCCCCGCCCCGGCCGCCCAGGCGGTGGCCGACCAACTCGTCGCCGTCGGTGTCACGAGCATCCTCAACTTCGCTCCGTGCGTACTCTCGGTGCCGGAGGGCGTCGACGTGCGCAAGGTCGACCTCGCCATCGAGCTCCAGATCCTGTCGTTCCACGAGCACCGCAAGGCGTCCCTGACCGCGCTGCCGGCCACCGGCGGGTCCGCGCTCACCGCCCTGCCAGGTGGGCTCCCGGCCCCCGACACCCAGGAGGCGATCGGCACGTGAAACTGCTCGTCGTCGGCGCGTCCTACCGCACCGCTCCGGTCGCCACCCTGGAGCAGTTGGCGGTCGCCCCCGCCGAATTCACCCGCACCCTGGACCGGCTGGTCGCCCAGCCGTACGTCGCCGAGGCCGTGCTGGTCTCCACCTGCAACCGGGTGGAGGTCTACGCCGCCGTGTCCGGTTTCCACGGTGGCCTGGGCGACATCTGCGCCGTCCTGGCCGAGCAGGCCGGCGCCCCGCCGGCGACACTCGCCAACCACCTCTACGTGCACTACGACGGCGCCGCCGTCGACCACGTCTTCCGGGTCGCCGCCGGGCTGGACTCGATGGTGGTCGGCGAGGCGCAGATCCTCGGCCAACTGCGGGACGCGTACCACTGGGCCAGCGGCGCGGACACCGCCGGACGGCTGCTGCACGAGCTGATGCAGCAGGCGCTGCGGGTCGGCAAACGGGCGCACGCCGAGACCAACATCGACCGGGCCGGGCAGAGCGTGGTGACCGCCGCGCTGGATCTGGCCGCCGATCACCTCGACAGTGACCTCTCCGGCCGGCCGGCCATGGTGGTCGGGGCGGGCGCGATGGGCGCGCTGAGCGTGGCGACGCTCTCCCGGCTGGGCGCCGGCCCGCTCACCGTCACCAACCGGGGGGCCGACCGGGCGGTACGCCTGGCCGAGTCGTACGGGGCGAACGCCGTCCCGATGGCCGAACTCGTCGACGCGCTCTCCACAGTGGACATCGTAGTGGCCGCCACGGCGGCCGCCGAACCGGTCCTCACCCACGACGTGGTGACCCGGGCGCTGGCCCGGCGCGACCCCGACCGGGGGTCGCTGGTCCTGCTCGACCTCGCCGTGCCGCGCGACGTCGAGCCGGGCGTGGCCGGGCTGGCCGGTGTCGAGGTGATCGACATCGACCGGATGGCCGGCCTGCTTGCCGACGGCCCGGCCGCCACCGACGCCGCCGAGGTGACCCGGATCGTCACCGGCGAGGTCGAGGCGTTCCTGAGCTGGCTGCGCGGCGCGGACGTGGCACCGACCGTGGCGGCGCTGCGTGGCCGGGCCGAGGACGTGGTCGGCGCCGAGCTGCGCCGGCTCGCCCAGCGCCGACCGGACCTCAGCGACGACCAGCGCGCCGAGGTCGCCCGGACCGTGCACCGGGTGGTGCAGCGGCTGCTGCACCAGCCCACGGTGCGGGTACGCCAGCTCGCCGCGGAACCCGGCGGCGACCAGTACGCCGCGCTGCTGCGCGAGCTGTTCGACCTGGAGGTGCCACAGACCTCCCCGGTGGACACGGTGCCCGACGTGGTCGACACCGACACCACCCCGTACACCGGAGGTGAGCGATGAGCAGTCCCCTGCGCCTCGGTACCCGGGGCAGCGCTCTAGCGATGGCCCAGTCCGGCCAGATCGCCGAGGCCCTGACCGCCGCCACCGGCCGCCCGGTCGAGCTGGTGGAGGTGCTCACCGCCGGTGACCGCTCCTCGGCCCCCGTGCACCGGCTCGGCGTCGGCGTCTTCGTCTCCGCGCTGCGCGACGCGCTGACCGCCGGCACCATCGACTTCGCGGTGCACTCCTACAAGGACCTGCCCACCGCCGCGGCGGCCGGGCTGCACATCGCGGCGGTGCCGCCCCGCCAGGACCCGCGCGACGCGCTGGTCGCCAAGGGCGGTCGTACCCTCGCCGAGCTGCCGCCGGGCGCGGTGGTGGGCACCGGCGCGCTGCGCCGGATCGCCCAGCTGCACGCCCTCGGCCTGCAGCTGGAGGTCACCCCGATCCGGGGCAACGTGGACACCCGCCTGCGGCGGGTGCTCGGCCCGGACGCCGATCTCGACGCGATCGTCCTGGCCCGGGCCGGTCTGGCCCGGCTCGGACGGACCGACGAGATCACCGAGACGCTCGACCCGATGCTGATGCTGCCCGCGCCCGCCCAGGGCGCGCTGGCGGTGGAGTGCCGGGCCGACGACACGGACCTGGTCGAGCTGCTCGCGGTGCTCGACCACGCACCGTCCCGGGCCGCGGTCGTCGCGGAACGGGCGCTGCTGGCCACCCTGGAGGCCGGATGCTCCGCTCCGGTCGCCGCCTACGCCGTCGTCGCCGAAGGCGAGCCAACCGGCTCGGGTGCCGAAGGCGACGTCGTCCAGGAGATCTACCTGCGCGGGGCGGTGATCAGCCCGGACGGTACCCGAGACCTGCGGCTGTCCCGCACCGGAACGCCCGCCGACGCGGCGGAGATCGGCAAGGCACTCGCCACCGAACTCCTCGACCTCGGCGCCGACTCGATCCTCGGCCACGACGGAAGCACCGGCCCGGGGACCCAGCAATTTGGGAGCACAGAATGACCCGCACCCGTAAGCCCGTAGGCCGGATCGCATTCGTCGGGGCTGGCCCCGGCGACCCGGGCCTGCTGACCCGCCGGGCGCACGACGCCCTGGTCGACGCCGACCAGGTGGTGTACGACCGGGGAGTCCCCGAGTCGCTGCTCGACGTCGTCCGCGCCCAGGCCAAGGAGGACGCCCAGTTCACCCCCGCCGAGGGTGTGCCGGGTGACGTGGCGAAGGTGCTCATCTCCGCGGCCCGCTCCGGGCTGAACGCGGTGCACCTGGTCGCCGGTGACCCGTTCGGCCACGACTCGGTGGTCAAGGAGGTGCAGGCGGTGGCGCGTACCGCCGCGCACTTCGAGGTGGTCCCGGGCGTCGGGCAGGCCGAGGGCGTCGCCACGTACGCCGGTGTGCCGCTGCCGGGCGTACGCACCGCCGCCGACGTCGAGGACGTCGGCACGTTGGACTTCGACGCGCTCGCCGCCGCCGTCGGCCGGGGCTCGCTGGCGTTGGCCGTGGACGCCGGCGACCTGGCCGCCATCCGGGACGGCCTGCTCGCCGCCGGGGTGGACGGCACCACCGGCGTCGGGGTGACCGGCGACGGCACCGGCGAGACCCAGTACACCACCACGTCGACCGTGGACTCCTTCGTCGCGGCGGCGCTCGGCTTCACCGGCCGGGTGGTGCTCACCGTCGGTGAGGGCGTGGGCCAGCGGGACAAGCTGAGCTGGTGGGAGAACCGCCCGCTGTACGGCTGGAAGGTGCTCGTTCCCCGGACCAAGGAGCAGGCCGGCGCGATGAGCGCCCGGCTGCGCGCGTACGGGGCGATCCCGTGCGAGGTGCCGACCATCGCGGTCGAGCCGCCGCGTACCCCGGCCCAGATGGAGCGGGCGGTCAAGGGGCTGGTCGACGGCCGGTACGCCTGGGTGATCTTCACGTCGGTCAACGCGGTCCGCGCGGTCTGGGAGAAGTTCGCCGAGCACGGCCTCGACGCCCGCCACTTCGGCGGCGTCAAGATCGCCTGCATCGGCGAGGCGACCGCCGACGCGGTGCGCGCCTTCGGCATCCAGCCGGAGCTGATCCCGTCCGGCGAGCAGTCCTCGGAGGGCCTGCTGGCCGAGTTCTCGCCGCACGACGAGATCCTCGACCCGGTGGGCCGGGTGCTGCTGCCGCGCGCCGACATCGCCACCGAGACCCTCGCCGCCGGGCTCACCGAGCGCGGCTGGGAGGTCGACGACGTGACCGCGTACCGGACGGTGCGGGCCGCGCCGCCGCCCGCCGAGATCCGCGATGCGATCAAGTCGGGCGGGTTCGACGCGGTGCTCTTCACGTCCTCCTCGACCGTACGCAACCTGGTAGGTATCGCCGGCAAGCCGCATGCCCGTACCGTTGTTGCAGTCATCGGACCCAAGACGGCGGAGACTGCGACGGAGTTCGGCCTGCGGGTCGACGTGCAGCCCCCGCACGCCTCGGTGCCCGACCTGGTGGAGGCGCTCGCCGCCTACGCCGTCGAACTGCGGGAGAAGCTGGCCGCCATGCCGGCCAAGCAGCGCCGCGGCTCGAAGGTGCAGGGGCCGACCGCCTTGAGGTTCCGCTGACGGACAGGGAGGCTCCGCATGCCGTACCCCGAGATCCGGCCCCGCCGGCTGCGTCGTAACGCGGCCGTGCGGCGGCTGGTCTCCGAGACCCGCATCGACCCGGCCGAGCTGGTCGTGCCGATGTTCGTCAAGGAAGGGCTGGCCGAGCCGCGGCAGATCGCGTCGCTCCCGGGGGTGTTGCAGCACTCCCGGGACTCGCTGCGCAAGGCCGCCGTCGAGGCGGTCCAGGCCGGGGTCGGCGGCATCATGCTCTTCGGGGTGCCGGCGTCGCGGGACGAGTGCGGCTCCGGCGGCACCGACCCGAACGGCATCCTCAACGTCGCCATCTCCGACGTCGTCTCCGAGGTGGGCGACGCCACCGTCGTGATGAGCGACCTCTGCCTGGACGAGTTCACCTCGCACGGGCACTGCGGCGTGCTGACCGCGGACGGTGCGGTGGACAACGACGCCACGCTGGAGGCGTACGCCGAGATGGCGGTGGCCCAGGCCGCCGCCGGGGTCCACGTGGTCGGGCCCTCCGGGATGATGGACGGCCAGGTCGGCGTCGTACGCCGAGCGCTCGACGCCGCCGGCCACCAGGACGTGGCGGTGCTGGCGTACGCGGCCAAGTACGCCTCGGCCTTCTACGGCCCGTTCCGGGACGCGGTGGAGTCCGCGCTGGAGGGGGACCGGCGTACCTACCAGCAGGACCCGGCGAACCTGCGCGAGTCGCTGCGCGAGGTGGAGCTGGACGTTGCCGAGGGCGCCGACATGGTGATGGTCAAGCCGGCTCTGCCCTACCTCGACGTGGTCTCGGCGGTCCGCGCGGCGGTGGCCGTACCGGTCGCCGCCTACCAGGTCTCCGGCGAGTACGCGATGGTCGAGGCGGCCGCCGCGAACGGCTGGGTCGACCGGGAGCGGGTGATGCTGGAGACGCTCACCTCGATCCGCCGGGCCGGCGCGCAGATCATCCTCACCTACTGGGCCGTCGAGGCCGCCCAACTGCTCCGCGAGCGCTACTGAGCCACCGCCGAGCCGGCCTGCCGGTAGCTGACCACAGCCGTGTGTCCGGCGGGTTCGGCGGCTGGGGCCGAGGGGCACCTCCCCGTTCGCCTGTGCTGGGGACACCTTGACTACTCACCGTCACCTTCTCCGTCCGGGGGGACACTGTCCTTCGGACGCTTTGCTCTGCACCCGCAGACGCACCGGTCACGCCAGGTGACCGGCGCGTTGATGGGTGCAGAGCAAAGCGTCTCCCAGGTATCACCGGCTCGGATTAGCTCCACTCCGGTTGTTGCTGCTCACGGCGGTGAAGACGCCAGTGGTGGTCACCGTTGAGATCAAGCAGCCGACTCGGCCGATCACGCAGAGTGTCAGCGCACCTTGTGGGGTCGGCTGTCACGGAAAGTGATGCCAATGGCGCTGCCTCGTCGACAACTGGGTGTGGGGAGGTGTGCCGGGATGTCAGTGGCGGCGTGGCTCAGCGGACCGGGGGAAGCCACCATCTCCCGTGGTGCCGCGACGGTGGCGCCGAGGTTCCACAGCGCCCGGCGATATCCACAGCGCCCGACGTTGTCCACAGGCCGCTGACCCGGGGTGGCGGAGGCGCACCCCGGCCCACCAGGGTGACGGCATGGGCGAGCGGAGCGGTGGGAAGGACCACGAGGGTGACGGCACGGGCGAGCGGAGCGGTGCGGACCACGAGGGCGGCGCGGCAGGGCACGATCCGACCGCAGATCCGGGCGACCAGCCGGTCGAGCCGGGTCAGGATGCGCTGCCGGGCCGGCCCGGACGGGGAGCGGCGGAGGTGCCCTGGTCGGTCGCCGGCATCGTCCGCGCGGTCCGGCGGCGGGCCGACGCGAGTCAACGGGAGTTGGCCCGCGCGGCGGGACTGCACCACGCGACGGTGGGCCGGATCGAGGCCGGTGGCCTGATCCCGAGCCTCGACGTGCTGCACCGGGTCCTCGCGGTCGCCGGGCTCCGGCTGGTGGTGGTCGACGAGGCCGGGCGGGTGCTGCGTCCGATGCGGGACCGCGACGACACCCGGGACGGCGCCGGGCGGCGATACCCCTCCCACCTGGACACGATCCTCGACCCGGAGCCGGGCGAGTGGTGGGCGGACGTCTACGGGCTGGCCCGGCCGCCCGAGACGTACTACCGCAACCGCGCGGTGCGGGACGCGATGCGCCGACGCAGCCAGTGGGAGGTCCGCGTCGCGAAGTACCGGAACGTGCCACCACCGCCCCGCGTGCCGCGCCCCGACGACTGACGGCCCGCCGTCCGGGAGTGCACACCCCCGGACGACGGGCCGTCGTCGTACCTCGGACCGTCAGTCGTCGTTCGTGATGGTCCCGATCGCCAGCGGGTCGGCGAACCGCAGGGTCAGCGGCCCGGCGGCCGCGAACGCGATCCTCTCGTTCGCCTCCACCTTCCGGTCACCTCGGACGGTCACCGGGAACGCCAGCGAGGTCTGCCCGGCGGGCAGCACCCGGCAACCGATGTACGGGTCGAAGTCCGCGCCGGCCGTGGCGGTCAGGCCGACCGCGGCGGCGCAGAGCGTCGTCGGCTGCGACAGCGGGCGGGAAACGGTGACCTGGAAGGTCAGCGTGCTGTCGCCCTTGTCGCCCTCGACCACCGACGCGTCGGCGACCCGCAACGACGGCTGCGAACGGAACCGCGCGACCTGGGGATCGTGGTCGCTCGCACCACGCGACCCGTCACCGGTGAAGTCGGCCGGCCAGTCGGCGTTGACGTGCGCGGCCCGCACCTGCACCAGGTCGTCGTGCAGCGCCTCGTTGACGAACAGGTGGTCCAGCGTCTGCGCCGAGCCCTGGAAGCTGTACGAGTACGCCGCCGACGGGACGTCGGCGACCAGGTCGTCCCAGAGGTTGTGCATGCCGGCCGCGTAGAGCGGGGCGAGCTGGTCCGACGGGGTCGGGTCCGCTCCGGTGGCGATCGGGTCGTCCGGGCGGGGGAAGACGTTCAGGTCCCCGCCGTACACCACCCGGGCGTTCGGGTCCGACTCCTCGATCGCGGTGACGATCGCGGCGCCGTACGCGGCCTGCTCGGTGCGCTGCCCGACCCTCCTGTCCGGGCCGGACGAGTAGTGGTTGGTGACCGCGTACAGCAGGTAGGACTCCGACCCGCCCGGCGTCGCCTTCACCACGAACTTGCCCAGCTGCGGCGCACGGGTGAAGACGTTGTCGCCGTCCTTGCCGGTCGACGTGTCGGTGTCGGCCGGCAGCGTGGCGTTGAGCGCCTTCGGGTTCTGCACGTCCGCGTTGGACGGCAGCCCCGCCGCGCGGTACCGCACCGTCGGCGTCGCACCGAGCAGCGGGTCCGTGGCGGTCGCCCCGGCCAGCGACAGCCGGTCGGTGCGGTAGAGGAACGCGGAGACGATGCCGCGCTCGTCCGCGCCGGTCCGGTCGTACGCGGCCGCGTAGGCCGGGCCACCGGCGGCGGCGACGGCCAGCGCCAACTCCTGGAGGGTGTCCGGAGCGCCGTCGGCGTCGTTGGTGTCACCACAGACCAGCTCGGTGCCGGAGACGGAGCAGATGTCCTGGTCCTCGGCCTCCTGCACCAGGATCAGGTCCGGGCCGTGCAGGTCGTTGCGGATCTGGTCGGCGAGTGCCGCCAGGTGGTCCCGGTACTCCTGCTCGCCGGCCGGCACGTAGTTGAACGGCGGACGCACCCCCGGGCAGCCCGCGTTGCCGGCGAAGTCACAGCCGTCGAACGGGTCGTCCCGGTGGTCGTACAGGTTCTCCACGTTGTAGGTCGCGACGGTGAGCTCCCGCTGCCGGTCGGCCGGCTTCGGGGGGTTGTTCGCCGACGGGTCGGCACCGGCGGTGAGGGAGAGCGTCTCCGGCTGCACGCTGAACTTGCTGAAGCCGTAGGAGACCGCGCCGTACGCGTCGGTGGCGAGGGTGTCGAAGGTACGGGCCGGTGGGAGCAGCGTGGTCGAGTCACCGGCGGTGGCCTTGACGCCGCCGCCGCCGAGCAGGATCCGCTGGCCGTTGCCGTTGTCGAAGAGCCGGTCCGACACGTCGTCGAGCGGGTGCGCGTCACGGAAGACCCGGCGGGCGTACGCGTCGGTCCGCTTCATCAGCGGGTCCTCCCGGTCCACCACCCAGACCTCCGAGTCGGCGGTGGAGCCGAAGACGTCCCGGGGGCCGGTCACGCCGCTGCCCGCGCGGACCCGCAGCCGGGCGCCCTCGTGCCGCTCCCAGAACCGGTTCGCGTCGGCCACCTCGGCCGGCGGGACCGCGTCGGCCACCGCGACGGCGGTGTCCACGTCCAGGCCGGAGTCCAGCTTGCGCACCAGCGAGGCGCTGGAGAGCTGGGTCTGGTTGAAGTACTCCGAAACCCGGCCGCGCAGCACCACCTCGTCGCCGACGGTCGGCGCGTAGCCGCCGATCAGCGTGGTGAACGAACCCATGAAGACGAAGACGCCGTCCGAGGTGAGCGGGTCACCGTCCTCGGTGCCGATGCGGCTCTGCAGGTAGAAGCCGTGCTGGTCGGCGCCGGACGAGGTGCGGGCGAGCGACTTCTGGGTGATCACACCGCGCACGTCGTACAGCGTGGAACTGGTGCCGTTGCCGCTGGCCGGAGCGAGCGGCGAGCGGTCGGTGTGGCCGTTCTCTTCGTCACCGGTGCGCCCCTGCACCTCGCCCACGGAGAGCACGGTGGTGGCCCGCACGGTGAGCGTGCAGGTCGCGGTGCCGCCGTCGGCGTCGGTGGCGGTCAGGGTGACCGCGTACGTTCCGCCGGGCAGGCCGGTGGCGGTGACCGTGGCGGTGGCCGTGCCGCCGGTGGCGGTGGCCGGCGTGAACGCGGTACGGCTGATCGAGCCGGTGGCGGGCGTCGGGCTGACCGCGGTGACGGCGAGGTCGACGACGGTGTCGTCGGCGTCGGTGGCGGTGACCTCGCGGGTGGCGGTCGCGCCCGCCTCCAGCGTCAGCGTGCCGCAGTTCAGCGCGGCCGGCTGGTCGACCGGGCCGCCGTCGCCCACGGCGTGGCTGCCCAGACCGTCGAACGTGTCGGTGGCGAAGCCCGCCCACTGCACGGCCGGGTCGAAGGCGTCGGACGGCTCGGTGTCCCCGGTGGAGACCGACGGCAGCCGGCGCAACGTGTTGTCGGCGGTGCCGGTGAGCCCGGCGCCCCACTCGGTGCCCGGGTCGACGCCGACCTGGCCGATCGAGTCGAGCACGCCGCCGCCCTTGCGCAGCACGACCGCGTCGTCGCCGTTGAACAGCGAGGCGGCGTACGTCTGGTCGGCCTGGGCGAGGATCGTCGGGGCGGCCGACGAGGCGGCGAAGACGAACACGTCACCGGCGGCGACGGTGCCGTTCAGCGCGACGCTGGTCGGCGTGGTGGAGCCGTTGAAGTGGAACTGGAGCTGGTAGCCGCCGGCCGTGAGGTCGACGGGGGACCCGGTGCCGTTGAAGAGCTCGATCGCCTTGTTGTAGGACGAGCCCTCGACGTACTCGGAGATGAAAAGGTCGGTGGGCGCGGCGCTGGCCGCGGTCGGTGCGACGCCGATGACCGGAATGGTGACGGCGGCGGCGGTTGCGAGCGCGGCGAATCTGCGGCGCGGGCGCATGAGGCCTCCACGATGGGTGGACGTGAACTAACGCACGTTAAGGGTCGGTGCTGGCCGCCGTCCATCCCCCGGGGGGCGGTGTGGTGAATTCGTGGTCAGCGGGAGGCGTCGAGCCGGTGCACCAGCTCAGCGACGTCCACGCTGTATTCACACCACTCCCGGTCGGGGCGGTAGCCCAGCTCGGCGTTGACCTTCAGCATCGCCTCGTTGGCCTGGGCGTTCCAGGTCTGCACCTCACCCAGCTCGGGCTCGGCCGAGCGTAGCTCCAGCAGCATCCGGGCCTTGATCGCCCGGTCGATGCCGTAGCCCCGGTGATCCTGCACCACGATGGTGTCGTACTGGTCGGCGCGGGTGGGGTGCTGCGCCGGCACCACCACCTCGGTCAGCCCGGCCACCTGCCCGGTCTGCTCGTGCAGGGCCAGCACGATGTACGGCTTCATGCCGCGCCGGTGCAGCGTGTCCAGGCTGTCCCGCAGCCGCTGCGGGTCGTACGAGCTGGGGCGCAGCTCGCCGTCGTCGACGTCGCGCACCTCGGCCTTCGCCCGCGCGTACGCCTCGATCAGCTCGTCCGGCGGCCCGCCCGGGCAGAACTCCAGGTGGTAACCGGCGCCCACGCCGCCGGCCATCTCGGTCAGCGTCGGCCAGTCGACCGTGCGCAGGTCGAGCACGCTGCGGGTCTCCACGTACTCGCGAAGGAAGCCGAGCGACTCGTAGAAGGCGACGGCGGGGGTGTCGCCGACCACCTCGACGCCGATCGACTGGAAGCCCTCCTGGTAGACCCGGCGGGCCGCGGTCAGCACCAGCTGGCGGCCCAGGCCGGTGCGGCGTGCCGCCGGGTGCACCAGCACCTCCAGCACGCCGATGTCACCGAGGAGCAGCACGTGGACGTGGCCGAGGATCGGACCGGGTGCGCCGTCGGGGCCGGGATCGCCCTCGGCGACCCAGGAGATCCGCCGCTCGCCCGGCATCACCTCGGAGAGGTACTCCCGCAGGGAGCTCTCCCGCCAGGGCGGGTCCTGCGGGAGATCCGCCGCCAGGACCGCGTTCAGCGTGTCCAGCACGGACGCGATCTCGTCGGACGACGCGGTCCGGGGATCCCACTCGCGCACCATCACCCGTACAGCTTGCCGGTAACGGCTGCCCGGGGGAAGTGTCCGGTCCGGCAAAGTACGCGGACGATCACGTCACGTACGGCTGGCCCGGCCGTACTCGTTGGCCTTGTCGAACACGTCGGTGGCGTAGCGGCGTACGTCGTTGTAGGACAGGATCGCGCCCCACCAGTCGCCGGGGACGGTCATGTTCCGGCCACCCTTGCACAGGTACTTCCCGGCGGCCAGCGCCGCGTCGTCCAGGTCGTGCGGGTCCTTGCGGCCGTCGTTGTCGGCGTCGGCGCCGATCTCCTGCCAGGTGGTCGGGATGAACTGCATCGGCCCGATGGCCCGGTCGTAGGTGGTGTCCCGGTCGAACAGACCCCGGTCGGTGTCCCGGATCAGCATCCGGCCACCGTTGCCGTCCAGCGGGTCACCGATGATCTCCGGCTCGGCCCGGCCGGTCGAGCCGAGCCGGGCGCCGTTGGCCTGCCCGTGCCGGGACTCGACGTACCCGATCGCGGCGAGCGTGGTCCAGCTGAGCTGGCAGCTCCGGTTCGTCTCGGCCAGCACCAGTTCGGCGTAGCCGTACGCCTGCATCGCCACCGGTGAGACGCCGACCTTCGCGCCGGTGGTCTGCGCCCAGGCGGCGAGGGCGTCCGCCGGGCGTCCGGTGACCGGCCCGGCCGCCGGAGCGGTCGGTGTCGCGCCGCCCGGCGGCGGCGTGGTGGGCGGCAGCCCGACCGGCGGGGTCACCCCGGGCGGCACCGGCGCGACCGTGGCGCCGGGCAGCGCGCCCGGAGCGGGTACGACGACGGCGCCCGGCTCGGTCGCGTCCACGGCGACCGGCCTGGTCTGCCGGACGGCCGACGGGACCACGACCGCGCCGACCGCGCCGGTCGCGGCGACCAGCGCGAAGAGGAACAGCCCGGGCAGGGTCAGTCGGCCGCTCGGCCGGCGGGACCAGGCCCGGGTGGCCCGGGCCGCGCCGGCGACCGCCTGCCGGGGCGGGGGGAGCCGGACCGCGTGCGCGAACGGAATCCGCCGCCGCCTCCCGGGCGCACCCTTCGCCGTGCCGGCGTCGGCCGGGTCGCTCTCCGCCGTGCCGATCTTTGCCGGTTCGCCCCCGGCAGGCTCACCCGGGGCCGGCTCGGGCCTCGCGCCGTCGGGCCGGGCGGCGCCTGCCGTGTCGCCGTCGTCCGGGACGGGTCGGCGGGGCCGGGGCAGCGGGGCCGGCTCGGGCGCGGCGCCGGAGCTGCCGAGCGGCCCGTCGGGCGGTGTCGCGGGTCGCAGGGGCCGCACCGTCGCACTCTCCTCGCCGCTCACCCGTCGAGTATCACCCATGCCCGCCGGAGCGTCAGGCCCGGTCGTACGCTGGAGGCATGCCCCGGTACGAGTTCCGTTGCCGCGCCTGCGGCGACACCTTCGAGGTCAACCGCCCGATGGCCCACGCCGGTGAACCGGCGTCCTGCCCCCAGGGGCACGCCGACACCGTCAAACTCCTCTCCACCGTCGCGGTCACCGGCCGAGGTGGGGCGGGAACGCCCTCCGCCGCCCCGGCGCCGTCCGGCGGTGGTGGCTGCTGCGGTGGCGGTTGCTGCGGCTGACCGCCGCGCTCCCTGATCGACCACCTTGCCGGCTGCCTGGTCGGATGGCACCTTGAGTCGGACGTCGCCCGGCCGTTCTCACGATGCGTGACGACGCGACCATAGGGCAGCATGTACCCGACGTCAGGGCGGAGGTTCCACGCATGTCGCTACGGATCCACCTCCCGAGCGGTTGGGTGACCTTCGTCTTCACCGACATCGAGGGCTCGACCCGGCTGGCCCAGCTGCTCGGACCGGAGTACCGCCCCGTGCTGCGGGAGCATCGTCGGCTGCTCCGGGACACCCTGGCCGTGACCGACGGCGCGGAGCTGCTGACCGAGGGGGACTCGTTCTTCCTCGCCTTCCCCGACGCGGCCAAGGCGCTGACCGCCTGCCTGACCGCGCAGCGGGCGCTGTCCACCCACGACTGGCCGAACGAGGACGCCACGCCGCGCGTCCGGATGGGGCTGCACACCGGCTACGCGGAACCCCGCGACGGCGAGTACGCCAGCCCGGAGGTGCACCGGGCCGCCCGGGTCGCCGCCGCGGCGCACGGCGGGCAGGTGCTCTGCTCGGCGTCGACCGCCCGCCTCGCCGACCCGCTCCCGTCCGGCGCGACCCTGCTCGACCTCGGCCTGCACCGGCTGCGTGGCTTCGACGACCGGGAACGTCTCTTCCAGCTCGTCGCGCCCGGGCTGGAGCGGCAGTTCCCCCGGCCGCGGACCGCCGACGCGGTGGCGCACAACCTGCCCACCCAGGTCACCTCCTTCGTCGGCCGGCGGGCCGAGCGGGCCGAGCTGGACCTGCTGGTCCGCAGGCACCGGTTGGTCACCGTGCTCGGGGCGGGTGGCGCGGGCAAGACCCGGCTGGCCGTGGAACTGGCCTCCGGGCTGGTCGAGGCGTACCCGGACGGGGTGTGGTTCGTCGACATCGCCACGGTCACCGACCCGGGGCTGGTGGCGTTCGCGATCGCCGCGGTGCTCGGGCTGCGCCCGGAGCCGGGTCGTCCGATGCTGGACACCCTGGTCGAGTACACGGCCGCCCGCCGGATGCTGGTGGTGCTGGACACCTGCGACGCCCAGCCCGCCGCCTGCGCCGAGGTGATCTCCCGGTTGCTCGCCGGCGGTGGCGGGGTGCGGGTGCTGGCCACCAGTCGGGAGTCCTTCGGGCTGCCCGGCGAGGTGGTCTGGCGGATCCCGCCGCTCTCGGTCGACCCGCAGCCGGGGCGGGCGGAGAGCGACGCGGTGGCGCTGCTGCTCGACCGTACGGCGGCGGCCCGGGGCGGCCGGCCGCCGGACTGGGCCGAGGTCGGCGACCTGCACCGGGTGGTGCAGCGGCTGGACGGGCTGCCCCTGGCGATCGAGTTGGCCGCCGCCCGGCTGCGGGTGCTCTCCGCCGGGCAGCTCGCCGCCCGCCTCGACGACGTGCTGGGCGCGCTGGACGCCGGTCGGGTCGATCCGACGCCGCCGGTGGAGCACGGCTGGACGGGCAACCAGCAGGACACCGTGGACCTGGTCGCCGCGGCGGCCGGTGGCACGCCACCGTCACCGGCGCACCGGGCCGTGCAGCGTTCCGCCGTGGAGCGGCACCTCACCATGCAGGCGACGGTCACCTGGTCGTACCGCACGTTGGGGCCGCGCGCCTCGCGGCTGCTGCGCTGGCTGGCGGTCTTCGCCGGGCCGGTCAGCCTGTCCAGCGTGGAGTGGCTGCTCGACGACGACCCGCTCGACGCGCTGTCGGTGCTGGTGGACAAGTCGATGGTGCTGGCCGAGCCGTCGCCGGCGGGCAGCACGTACCGGATGCTCGACCCGATCCGGGCGTACGCGGCCCGGCGGCTGGCCGAGGCGGGCGAGGAACAGGGCGCGCGGGACCGGCACGTGGCCTGGTCGTCGTACGCGCTGGAGCAGGCCCATCTCGGGCCGGACGGGCGGCCGGTCACCCTCTCCCTGTACGCGCTCGACCCGCTGGCCGGGGAGCTGCGCGCAGCGCTGCGCTGGTGCGCCACCGGTGGTAGCGCCCGGGCCGGGCTGCGGCTGGCCGGCGGCCTGGACCAGTGGTGGCGGGAGCGTGGGTTGTCCCGGGAGGCCCGGCTCTGGCTGTTCCGGCTGTACGGGCGGATCGCCGAGACCGGCGAGCGGATCCCGGAGGCGGAGCTGGCGGCGGCGTACCACCTGCACTCGTTGCACGCCGGGGCGGACGGCGAGTTCGCCGAGGAGCTGCGTTTCTCCCAGCGGGCGGAGGCGGCGGCCCGGCAGGCCGGGGACGTGGGCCTGCTCGCCCGGGTGCTGGCCGGGCGGGCCGCCCCGCTGATCGACATGGGGCAGTTCGCCGAGGCGGAGCGGGTCTGCCGCGAGGTCATCGACTGGGCGCACGAGCAGGAGGTGGCCGGCGACGCGCTCTTCGCCGTCTACCTCCTGGCCGAGCTGCTGTGGCGGCGGGACGCGCTGGACGAGGCGGCCGAGCTGCTGGGCGGGGCCCGCCCGGTGGAGGCGGCCCGCCCGGTCGAGCGGGGCCGGCGGTCGGTGGACATGCTGCTCGGCATGGTGGCGCTGGCCCGCGGCGACGTGGTCGCGGCGCACGAGCACCTGCTGGTGGCGCTGCGTTCCCGGATGAGCCACGGCTACCACGGGCGGGCCTGCGACACGGTCAGCGCGGTGGCGGTGCGCTGCGCCACCGACCACCCGGTCACCGCGGCCCGACTCTTCGGCGCGGCCCAGGCCACCCGGGCGCGGCTGCGGGCCACCCCCGGCATCTACGGGCCGTACTGGCTGGAGCAGCAGTCCACGCTGCGCCGGAGGATCGGGGACGCGGCGTTCGACGCGGCGTACGGCGAGGGTGGACTGTTGGGCCTGGAGGAGGCGGCGGCGCTGGCCCTGTCGGTGGAGCACCCCGACCTGGGGGAGGGCTCGGTGCGCTTCCGTCCCTCCGGGACGGCGACGCCGCGTCCGGCCGGGCCGACCCGGTGGGAGCTGGGTCGTTGCGAGTGGGCCTGACCGCGTGGGCCGCCGTCCGCCTGGACGGCGCCGACGTGCACGCGCGGCTGCTGGTGACCGCAGCCGCGCGTGCCGGGCGGGGTCAGCCGCGCAGGGCGGCCCGACGCTCGGCGTCGGCCTTCATCCGGGCGGCGCGGTCGATGTCGGACTGCTGCACGGCGGCCACCGAGCCGAAGGTGCTGACCGCCTCGTAGTACGTCCAGGCGAGGCTGTAGCAGGCGGGCCGGACGACGACGTTGTACCGGGCGCAGACCCGCTTCAGGTCGGCGTAGAAGGCGCTGTCGAGCCGGGACTTGTTGGCCGAGAACTGCCCCATCGCCTTGTAGTTGCGGTAGCCGAAGTCGTGGCGGTAGCAGGAGAGGCTGAAGCTGAAGCCGAGCGGGTTGTCCGGGCTGGACGAGCAGTAGTCGGTCGACCAGTTGAAGGCGTACCCGGACCAGGCCGCCTTGTCCAGCCGGGCCGCGTTCCAGGCGTTGTAGCTGGTCGCGCTGGTCTGGGTCCAGCTGCTCAGCACGGTCAGCTTCTGTTGGGTGCTGACCGCGGCGGTCGCCGGGGTGGCGAGGCCGAGCGCGGTGAGCAGCGCGAGAGTGCCCGAGGCGAGCAGGGTGGCGAGGCGTCTGGTCACGTTTTCCTCCGCTGGGGGATGTGCGGTGTGGTGGCGGGTTGCCGGTGGGTCACGGGATGTCGGTCAGTGTCGATCGGGTTCGCGGCGGCCGGCCGTGGCGGATACGAATTATTGGTGACAGGCGTCGAAACAGACGAATGCCCCGGGCGGGGTCGCCCGGGGCATTCGCGGATCGGTCAGCGCACCACCCGTACCGGGCTCGGCGCGCTCTCGTTCCAGAGCCGGTCCAGCGCCGTCACGGCGTACGTGTACGTCGCGCCCGGCGTCGCCGTCTCGTCCAGCCAGGACTGCGCGCCCGCCACCTGGTCGGCGCGCACGGTGCCGACCAGGTGCGCCGCGTCGGCGAAGTCGCAGGCGTCGACCGGGCCGTCGCCGTCGAAGCGGTAGACCGCGTACGAGGTGGCCGTACCGAGCGGGCCCTGGCCGTCGGCCGGCTGCCACCAGTGCAGCCGCACCCCGTCGGCGGACCGCTCGGTCCGTGTCACCACCGGATGCAGCAGCGGCTTCGCCGGCAGGTGGGTCATCGTCGGTGGCAGTGCCGGCCGGGAGTAGTGCTCGGCGGCGTAGATGTCGGTCGCCCCGAGCCGGTTGGCCTTCACCTGCACGGCCGAGAAGTGCACGTTGCCGAGCACCTCCGGGTACGACCGGTTGAGCGTGAGGTGGTCCGACAGCTCGCGCGGGTTCATCCAGTACGACCCGTACGCCGGTTCGCCGCTCTTGTAGTCGGCCTGGCCGATGTAGAGCTGCACCCGGGTGCCGCGCACCTGCTCGGCCCACCACGGCACCAGTCGCGCGTAGTCCGCGGCCGGGTACTGGCCGATGTACCAGTAGAGCTGCGGCACCACGTAGTCGATCCACTCCTCCTTGATCCACTTACGGGTGTCGGCGGAGATGATGTCGTACGACTGCGAGCCGGTGGTGTCCGAGCCGAGCGGGTCGACCGACTTGTTGCGCCAGATGCCGAACGGGCTGACCCCGAACTTCACCCACGGCTTGGCCGCCTTGATCCGGTCACCCATCTCCCGGACGAGCAGGTTGATGTTGTCCCGCCGCCAGTCCGCCTTGTCGGTGAAGCCCCGGTGGTGCGCGGCGAACGTGGCGTCGTCCGGCACCTGGTGCGTCCCACTCGGGTACGGGTAGAAGTAGTCGTCGAAGTGCACGCCGTCGATGTCGTACCGCTGGACCGCGTCCATCATGGCGGTCTGGACGAACTCGCGGACCTCGGGGAGGCCGGGGTTGTAGTAGAGCCGGCTGCCGGCGACGCCGGCCGGCGGGTAGGCGAAGGTCCACTCCGGGTGCTGGCGGGCCGGGTGGTCCGGTGCCAGCTTCGCGATGTCCGCGCCGGCTCCGCCCGGGGCCGGCATCGAGATCCGGTACGGGTTGAACCAGGCGTGGAACTCCAGGTTGCGCTTGTGCGCCTCGGTGACGAGGAAGGCGAGCGGGTCCCAGCCCGGGTCCTGCCCGCGCACCCCGGTCAGGTACTCCGACCACGGCTCGTACGGCGACGGCCAGAACGCGTCGGCGGTCGGGCGGACCTGCACCACGACGGCGTTGTGGTTCAGCTGCTGTGCCAGGTCGAGCCAGCCCAGGTACTCGGCCTGCTGGCTGGCGATCCGGTCCGGCGCGGTCTGGGAGGCCTTGGTCGGCCAGTCGATGTTGACCACGGAAGCGATCCACATGGCGCGGAACTGGCGCTTGGGGGTGGCCGGGTCGGTCGTGCAGTCGATGGTGGTGGGGGTGGCGGTGGTGTCCGGTGCGGCGCTCGCGGGCGTGCCGGCGACCAGCGCGCCGAGCAGTGCCACGGCCAGCCCGGCGGCTCGGAGCCGAGTTGCCTTCATGCGGTGTGTCCCTTCGTCGGGCTCCCGGTGTCGCGGCCGATGGCGGCAACATTCGCCGCAAGCTATCTACCGCTGGTAGGAAATTTTCACACCGTCCGGCCTCCGCGCAAGGGTCTGACCTGGATGTCCGGATACTGCAGGGGGTTGCCGTCCCCGGCGGCCCACTCGTACCCCGGAGGGTGACTGGTTCCACACGCCGGGTCGTGGCCGGAGTGGATCACGGCCTCGGCTGGGGATCCGCGTTCGGGCCCCGCACCACCGGTCTGCCGTCGGTCCAGATCACCTCGTCGAGCCAGACCTGGCGGCCCGGGTCGGTGCTGCCCTCCCGGCCCGGCGGCCAGGCGTGGTAGACCAGCCAGGTCCGGCCGTCCTTGACCACCATCGAGGCGTGGCCGGGACCGGTGGCGACCCCGTTGGCCTTGAGGATCGGGTTCTCCGCCGCCTTCACGCAGGGGCCGGCGGGGCTCTCGCAGACCGCGTAACCCTCGGCGTAACGGGCCTGGTCGTAGGCGTTCGCCGCGTAGAAGAGGTACAGCCTGCCGTCCTGCCGGTGCAGGAACGGCCCCTCGACCAGGGCACCCTCCCAGGGCTCGGTCTGCCGCAGCAGCCTCGTCGGCTCCCCCACCAGGCGCAGCCCGTCGGCGGAGAGCCGCTGCGACCAGATCCAGGTGTCCGCCCCGACGGCGTTGCCGTCGTTCTTCCAGAGCAGCCAGAGCTTCATGGCGCGGGCGGTCTCGGCGGCGAGCCGGCCGTACTCGTCGGCGCGACCTGCCAGGGGCCGTCCAGCTCGTTGCCGAGGCACCAGAGCCGCACCCCGTACGGGTGCTCGACACCGTGCTCGCGGCGCAGGTCGGACAGGTGGGTGCCGCCCGGATGGTTGGCGTACTCCAACAGGTCGCAGGCTTCCTGGACGCCCCGGGTGCCCAGGTTGACCGCCATCATCGGCTCCACCCCGGCCTCGCCGGCCCAGGCCATGAACTCGTTCAGCCCGAAGGCGTTGGTCTCGATCGTCTTCCAGGCCAGGTCGAGCCGGCGCGGACGGTCGCCGACCGGGCCGACGCCGTCCTCCCAGCGGTATCCGGAGACGAAGTTGCCGCCGGGGTAGCGGACCACCGAGACGCCCAGCTCGCGGGTCAGCTCGAGCACGTCACGGCGCAGCCCGCGCTCGTCGGCGTGCGGGTGGCCGGGCTCGTAGACGCCGCCGTGGACGCAGCGCCCCATGTGCTCGACGAGGGAGCCGAAGATCCGCCGGTCGGCCGGGCCGATCGCGAAGGCCGGGTCGATGGTCAGCTGGGCGCTGCGCAAGGGTGCCACCTTTCCTCACCGGTGTCGGGTGACGCCGGTCACGCCGTACCCCAGGTTTGTACAACGTTGTAACCAACGTTGTAAAGATGCCGTCGCGCGGTAGAGTCCGGGCCTGGCACCCGGCACCCGCGGGAGGACGAGGTCGTGCGACACAGGCTCAAGGACGTGGCCGAACGGGCCGGCGTGTCGGTCAAGACCGTGTCGAACGTGGTGAACGGCTACGTGCACGTGCGACCGGACACCCGGGCCCGGGTGGAGGAGGCCATCGCCGAACTCAACTACCGGCCCAACCTGTCCGCCCGCAACCTGCGCACGGGGCGTACCGGAGTGATCGCCCTCGCCGTCCCGGAGCTGGACATGCCGTACTTCGCGGAGCTGGCCCGGCACGTGGTCACCGCCGCCGGCGTACACGGCTGGACGGTGCTGGTCGACCAGACCGGCGGCGGCCCGGAACAGGAGCGGGTGGCCGCCTCGGGCATCGGCGACCACATGATCGACGGGCTCATCTTCAGCCCGTTGGCGCTCACGGCGGACGACCTCACCGGCCTGGACGGAATACCCATGGTGCTGGTCGGGGAGCGGGTCGACCACGGCCCCGCCGACCACGTGGCGGTCGACAACGTGGCCGCCGCACGCGAGGTCACCGCCCACCTGATCGGCCTGGGGCGGCGTCGGATCGCCGCGATCGGCGCGCAGCGCACCCCCGAGGGAGCCAGCGCCCGGCTCCGGCTGGAGGGCTACCGTGCCGCACTGGCCGCCGCCGGCCTGCCCTACGACGAGAGTCTGGTCGCCCCGGCCGCCGCCTGGCACCGGGCCGACGGGGCGGCCGCGATGCGGCGGCTGCTCGCCTCCGGTGCCCGGCCCGACGCCGTCTTCTGCTTCAACGACACCCTCGCCCTCGGCGCGCTGCGTGCCCTGCACGAGGCGCGGCTGCGGGTCCCCGACGACGTCGCGGTGGCCGGCTTCGACGACGTCGAGGACGGGCGGTTCTCCGTCCCCACGCTGAGCACCGTCTCGCCGGACAAGGAGGTCATCGCCCGCCTCGCGGTGGAACTCCTCGCCGGCCGGCTCGCCGGTGAGCGTGCCGCCCCGGCGCGTGAGCTGTCGGTGCCGTACCGCCTCGAACTGCGCGAGTCCACCGAGGGCCGGGCGCAGGCCTGACCGGAGCCCCGGAGCCGGTGGTCAGTCGAAGAAGCGGGCGAGGTGGGTGGGGGTGGGTGGGTCGGCCCCTGGCGGCAGGGGAGTGAGGTCGGCGAAGATCGACGCGCCGTCGCAGCCGGCGTGCAGCGGGTACCAGCGCGGGGTGCCCGGCGGACGCTGGCCGCAGATCCCCTTGAAGGTCTGCACGTCCAGCAGCCGGACATGGGTCGGGTCGGCGACCGCGTTGACGTGCCCCCACCAGGGACTCATCACATGCAGCACGCCGCCGGGGCGGAGCACCCGGTGGCACTCGTCCACCAGCGGCAGGAAGTCGATCAGGTGCTCCAGGATGTGCACCGCGAAGAGCGCGTCCACCGAGTCGGTGGCCAGCGGCAGCGAGCCGGACAGGTCGGCCACCGCGTCCACCCCGGGCGCGGGGAAGATGTCCAGCCCGAGGTTGGTGGGGTACTGCTTCTGGCCGCCGCAGCCCAGGTCCACCACCACCGGGTCCCGCCCGGCGACGCGGACCCGGTCCCAGACCCCGTAGACACCGGCCAGCCGGCCGACCAGGTCCCGGACCAGGCGCAGGTCTGCCGCCTCGGCGACCTCGCCGGTCAGGTGGGCCACCCCCCGGTCGAACCGCACCTCGACCGCGATCCGGCGCAGCCGCTCGTCGTGCCGGGCCTGGTCCGCCCAGGACTCGGCCAGGAATCCGTCGATCGCCCGCAGCCGCTCGGCCGAGGGCGGTGTCTGAGCCAGCGCGACCATGGCCACCTCCCGGGCCGCGTTACCCCGAAATCCGCCGGACATGCCCGCCCGGCCCGGACCCAGTCGGTAACGACTCCAGTGCGGCGACATGGCGGTATCCGCGTCGCTCGGACACCGCCATGTCGCCGAACCGGAGTGGATCACGCGGCGGCGCGACGCGGCGTGCGACGGATCAGCCGGAGATGGTGCGCCGGGGGGCCCGGACGCCACCCCGGATCCGCTGGCGCGGCGCGGCGATCGTCCTGGGTCGCTTGAGGTGGTACCGGTGCAGCTCGTTGTTGCCCGGCAGGGACGGGTCCTCGCTCATCGCCACGAGTTCCCAGCCCTGGTCGCCGGCCCGGTTGAGGTGGGCCAGCGCGGTGTCTCCGTACGGTGTCACGTCGACCATCGAGCCGTCCGGGCCGTACCAGATGAAGACGATCTCCCAGCCGGTGTCGTCGGTGGCCGCCTGGCGGCGGCGGACCAGCAGCGCGTACTCCCACTTGAGCATGGAGTCATTGTCACCCCGCGCGAGCAGGTCGGCACGGGATCAATCCTCGGCGATCCGTCCGGCGTCCACCCGCAGCCGCCGGTTGACGCTCACCGCGTCCAGCATCCGCCGGTCGTGGGTGACCAGCAGCAGCGTCCCGGCGTAGTGCGCCAGGGCCGACTCCAACTGCTCGATCGCCGGCAGGTCCAGGTGATTCGTCGGCTCGTCCAGCACCAGCAGGTTGACCCCGCGCCCCTGCAACAGGGCCAGCGCCGCGCGGGTCCGCTCGCCCGGCGACAGGGTCGCCGCCGGCCGCAGCACATGCGCCGCGCGCAGGCCGAACTTGGCCAGCAGCGTGCGGACGTCCGCCGGGGCCAGCTCGGGTACGGCCGCGCCGAACGCGTCCAGCAGGGGCTGCTCGCCGAGGAAGAGCCCGCGGGCCTGGTCGACCTCGCCGACCACCACTCCGGGGCCGAGCGAGGCGTGCCCGGAGTCGAGCGGCAGCCGACCCAGCAGCGCGGCGAGCAGTGTGCTCTTGCCGGAGCCGTTCGCCCCGGTGATCGCCACCCGGTCGGCCCAGTCGATCTGGAGGTCCACCGGGCCGAGGGTGAAGCCGCCCCGGCGGACGACGGCGCCGCGCAGCGCGGCCACCACGGCGCCGGCCCGGGGAGCGGCGGCGATCTCCATCCGCAGCTCCCACTCCTTGCGGGGCTCCTCCACCACGTCCAGCCGCTCAATCAACTTTTCCGTCTGCCGGGCCTTCGCCGCCTGCTTCTCGGTCGCCTCGGCGCGGAACTTGCGGCCGATCTTGTCGTTGTCGGTGGCCTTGCGCCGGGCGTTCTTCACGCCCTTCTCCATCCAGGACCGCTGGGTCCGGGCCCGCGCCTCCAACCCGGCCTTCGTGTCGGCGTACTCCTCGTACTCGGCGCGGGCCTGGCGGCGGGCCACCTCCCGCTCCTCCAGGTACGCGGTGTAGCCGCCGCCGTAGAGCCGGATCTGCTGCTGGACCAGGTCCAGCTCCAGCACCCGGGTCACCGTGCGGGTGAGGAACTCGCGGTCGTGGCTGACCAGCACCGTGCCGGCGCGCAGCCCGGTGACGAACCCCTCCAGCCGCTCCAGGCCGGCCAGGTCCAGGTCGTTGGTGGGCTCGTCGAGCAGGAAGACGTCGTACCGGCTGAGCAGCAGCGAGGCCAGCCCGGCCCGGGCCGCCTGGCCGCCGGAGAGACCGGTCATCAGGTGGTCCAGGTCGACGGTGAGCCCCAGCTCGGCGGCGACCTGCTCGGCGCGTTCGTCCAGGTCGGCGCCGCCGAGGTCGAGCCAGCGTTCGAGCGCCTCGGCGTACGCGTCGTCGGCGCCGGCCGCGCCCACGCTGAGCGCCTCGGTGGCGGCGTCCAGCGTCGCCTGCGCCGCGGTCACCCCGGTTCGCCGGGCGAGGAAGTCGCGGACCGTCTCGCCCGGCCGGCGCTCCGGCTCCTGGGGGAGGTAGCCGACGGTGGCGGTGGGCGGATTCAGCGAGATGCCGCCCTGCTCGACGGGCTGGAGCCCGGCGAGGGTGCGCAGCAGCGTCGACTTGCCGGCCCCGTTGACGCCGACCAGCCCGACCACGTCGCCGGGGGCGACGACCAGGTCGAGGTCGGAGAAGAGGAGGCGGTCGCCGTGGCCGGCGGCGAGACCCTTGGCGATCAGCGTGGCGCTCATGAGGAGCTGAGCGTACCGGGGCGGTCCGGGCCGGCCGACCGGATAACCGGCCCGCCGCACGGGGTCGGTGGACGCGAGGCACACTCACTCCCGTGGTGACCACTCTGGCGATCGACTGCGGCGGCGGCGGGATCAAGGCCTCCGTGCTGGACGCGGCCGGCACCATGCGGGCCCGCCCGCTGCGGGTGCCCACGCCGTACCCGCTGCCGCCGGCGCTCTTCGTCAAGACCCTCGTCGAGCTGGGCGGGCGGCTGCCGGCGGCGGACCGGGTGACCGTCGGGATGCCCGGCATGATCCGGCACGGCGTGGTGGTGGCCACCCCGCACTACGTCACCCGCTCCGGCCCGCGCAGCCGGGTCGACCCGGAGCTGGTCGCCGAGTGGTCCGGGTACGACGCCCGCGCCGCGCTGACCGACACCTTCGGGGTGCCGACGCTGGTGCTCAACGACGCCGAGGTGCACGGCGCGGGGGTGGTCGCCGGGACCGGCTGCGAGCTGGTGCTGACCCTCGGCACCGGGCTGGGCAGTGCGCTCTTCGACGGCGGTGTGCTCGCCCCGCACCTGGAGCTGTCCCACGCCCCGGTGCGCTGGGGCACCACCTACGACACGTACGTGGGGGAGCCGGAGCGCCGCCGGCTGGGTGACGCGTTCTGGTCCCGCCGGATCCGGCAGGTGGTGGACGGGCTGCGCCCGGTTTTCCGCTGGGACCGGCTCTACCTGGGTGGCGGCAACTCCCGGCTGATCCGTCCGGAGCAGTTGGCCCGGATGGGCGACGACGTCGTGGTCGTACCGAACACGGCCGGAATCGTCGGCGGTGTCCGGGCCTGGGACCTGCTCGGCGACCGCCGTCCGACCCCCTGACCCGGGCGTTTCCCGCGCAGGAACACTCGCGGTCCGGCCGGTGTTGTGCCAGCGTCGAACCCAGGGCGGCGTGACACGAGGAGGGGTCGGGATGGATCTTCTGGCGGACTACCGGCGGGCGACCATGTTCTTCGAATCAGGTGACCCGACCGGGGCGGCCCGGCTGCTCGAACCGATCGTCGAGGCCGAGCCCGGCAACTCCTCGGTACGCCAGCTGCTGGCCCGGGCGTACTTCCAGTCGGCCCAGCTGGGCCGGGCCGAGGAGCAGTTGCGCGAGCTGGTCGAGCGGGACCCGAGCGACCACTACGCCCACCACGTTCTGGGCCGGACGTTGGAGCGGCTGAACCGGCACGCCGACGCGCTGCGGCACCTGCGGATCGCCGCGGCGATGCACTCCACCAACGACGACTACGCGACCGCGCTGCGCCGGGTCGAGAGCCGGGTCGGCGGCGGTCGCTGAGCGGCGACGCGGAGGTCGGGGCAGCCCTGCGGGGCTGCCCCGACGCGTGTCCGGGGCCGAACGGCGGGCCGGAATACGATGGCGGTCATGGGACCTGAGCCGGGGGTGGGCGGGGCATGAAGCTGAAGCTGGACCTGCACGACATCTTCAACAAGGGCCACGACATCGACCGGGCGCTGCGCGGGATCATGGACGAGGCGGTGGCGAAGAAGGCCACCCTGG
Organism: Micromonospora halophytica; assembly: GCF_900090245.1. Classification (GTDB taxonomy): domain Bacteria; phylum Actinomycetota; class Actinomycetes; order Mycobacteriales; family Micromonosporaceae; genus Micromonospora; species Micromonospora halophytica. The sequence continues at coordinate 494,188 of NZ_FMDN01000001.1, read as the reverse complement.
TCGAGATCATCCCGGGCAAGGGCTCCGGCCAGCTCAAGAAGCGGGTGCTGCGGTTCCTCGACCAGAAGGACGTCAAGCAGCTCTACCACCGGGTCGAGAAGGACTCGAAGAACTTCGGCCGCCTCTTCGTGCACTTCCGCTGGAAGTGACGATCCTCCTTCCGCGCCGGAGGACGAGGCTCGGCCCGCGCAGTCGTGGGCCGAGCCTCGAGCTGTCCGGCCCGGTGGGACGGGTGGGCGTTGTCACCTGGGCTGCGGCGGACGGCTGAGCGGTCAGGGAGCGACGCGCTCCAGGAACTGCACGCGGGCCACGTCGCGTGGGTTCGCGCTGAGGTCGGCGTCGATCGGGGTGATGCTGACCTTGTCGGCCTGGAGTGCGCTCCAGTCGCTGCCGGGCTCAGGCGTGCCCGTGGGCCCGCCGAGCGTCAGGGCGTACGTCCCGGGCTGGCCGGGCGCCCCGGTGGTGTTGGTGAATCCGAAACGGAGGTAACTGTTCGGGTCGACGTGCGTCAGGCTCGTGCCCCTGGCCGCGGCGGTTCCGGGGTAGTTGATGTTCAGGCCGAGCCCCGCGGGAAGGACGGCACCGTCCCGGGCGCGTCGGGCGAGCGCCGCCACGACGTCACTGGTGTACTCGGCGACCTGGTCCTTGAGCGCCACGGACTGCTCGCGGGTCTTGCCGTCGATGCTCACGGCGATCGCGGGAACGTCGTTCTCCAGGGCCATGGTCGCTGCGCCGACGGTCCCGGAGTGGTTGACGATTGAGCTGTAGTTCCCGCCGGGGTTGATCCCGGACACGACGAGGTCGGGTGGTTCGCTCCGGAACAGGGCGTCGAGGCCGACGATCACCGCGTCGCTGGGCGTGCCCGTCACGGTCCACACGCCGGGTTCGGGGTTGGCGAGGTTCACCGTCGGATAGGTGATCAACGTTCCGGTGCCGCTCTGGTTGGTCGCCGGGGCGACGACGGTGACCTGGTGGCCGTCGGCGACGAGGGCGTCGCGCAGTGCCGCGATCAGTGGGGTGCTCGATCCGCCCGGTCCGATCCAGCCGTCGTCGTTGGTGACGAGGATCCGCAGGCGGCGGTGGTCGGACTGCTGGCCGGACTCGTGACTGGGCTGGGCGACGGCGGCGGCGTCGAACGACGCGACCGCGGCGACGGCCAGGGCGAGGACGAGGGGGCCGAGACGACGAGTTGTGCTCAAGGCAACTCCTCTTCGAGGTTCCACCCCGGACCGGACACCACCCCGTGCCAGGGGCGTGCGGCTGACAGCAGTAGGCGCGAATGCCCCGGGGTGTACACGGTGGGCGAGTGTCGAGTGTAGACGGTCAGTCGTGACGGGTGGGGCGGGCGACGAGCGGGCGCCGAGCAGGACCTGCGCCATCGCCGGGCAGACCGGTACCGAGTCGCTCAGAGCGGGTACGTCCGGGCCACCGCCAGCATCTCCGAGCTGTGCGAGCCGACCACCCCGACGTCCGGCGGGCGGGGCCGGAAGCCGGGCAGCGCGTCGAGGCCGTCACTGGCGTCCATCGCCCGCAGCCGCACCTGCCCACCGCGTGGTCGCAGGGTCAGGGTGACCTCGACCCCCTCCGCCGGCGGTGCGTGGAACACCACGCCCCACCAGCGGCCGTCCAGGTGCCGCTGTTCGATCTCGACCGGCCTGCCGGCCACCGTCGCCGCGGTGACGTCCGCGCCACCCGGACCGGCGGTCTCCACGTGCAGCGAGGCCAGCCGGACCGACCGCTGCGGCACCAGGCGCAGGCGCAGGGTCCGTTCTGCGCCGGCCGTGGTGTCGGCCAGCACCTCCAGCTTCGGTGCGGGCAGATTCGCCGCCGGGGCGGCACCGGCGCGCAGTTCGGCGTCACCGAGCCCCGGGAAGTCCTCGACCGTCTCGACCTCGTCCACGTACCCGTCCGTCCAGGGCTGCGGGTCCTCCTCGTGGCTGAGCCAACGGGCCTGCCCGGTGCCGGCGTCCAGGGCGTACATCAGATGGGTGGGCACCGGGTGCGCGGCGTCGAAACGGTCCACCCGCAGGCCGACCCCGGCGAGCACCACCGCCGCGAGCCCGGCGGCGAGCGCCGGCAGCGCGCCCGCCCGGCGGGCGCGGCCGGCGACCGTGCCGCGCTGGCCGCCGGCCGCCGGGTGCAGCAGGTCCACCACCGGCAGCGCGGCCAGGCCGAGCAGCACCGCGAAGAGCGCCGCCACCCCGCCCATCCCCATGCCGAGGGCCGGGAAGAGCAGCACCACCGTCGGCAGCAGGATCACCACGGCCACCGCGCCGGCGAGGGTCACCGCGGCCACCGGCCACGGGCCGTCGACCCGGGTGGCCAGCGCGACCAGGCCGGCCACCGCGCCGGCCAGGGCCGGCAGGATCGCCAGGTACGCCCCGCCCGGCACGGTCGCGGCCAGCGCCACCCCGATCAGGGCGAGCCAGCCCAGCCCGCCGACCGCCAGGGCGGCCGGGCCGACCCGGCGGCGGGTGAGCGCGTACCAGGCGAAGAGGATCGCGGCGGCCAGCGCCACCACGGCCAGCCGGTACCAGACCGGCCGGTACGGGTCGAGCAGTTCGGCGTAGCCGGGGCGGAGCGTGGTGATCCCGGCCCAGAGCAGCTGGGCGGCGAGCGGCGCGGCGACCACCGGCACCAGCGCCAGCCCGAAACCGGCCGCCAGCCGGCCGGCCGTGGCCCGGCCGCGCCGCCGGGCCCGCCAGGCCAGCCCCAGCACCGCCGCCACCGCCAGCCCGGCGAGCGGCCAGGTCAGCCAGCCGGGGTAGCGGACCAGCCCACCCGGGACGGGGAAGTAGGTGGCGTCGTGCCCGGCGCGCAGGGCGGTGAGGTCGGTACGCCCGAACTCCCGCGCCAGCCCCAACGCGTTGTCCCCGTGCTGCTGGAGGCTGCCCCGGTCCATGCTCGCCGGGGTGTCCAACGGGGTGTGGTAGATCGCCCCACCGTCGATGTACGCCGAGTTCAGCCCGACGAAGTCCTCGTCCAGGAACGCGGTGAAGTCGGTGTCGTTGGGCAGTGCCCGGTAGATCTCCACCGCGAACGAGGTGCCCACCGGGTGCGGGGCGGCCCGGCCGAAGACGTCCACCAGCTTCGCGTTGTCCCGGGACGTCTCGAACATGATCACGGGTCCGGTGGACCCGCGCGCCTCCAGGTTGAGCACCACCCCGCCGTCCGCAGCCAGCGGGTGCTGCGAGGCGAACGCCGACGCCCCGCAGAGGCAGGCCTCCTCGGCGTCGGTCAGCACGAAGACGATGTCGTTGCGCGGCCGGGGGCCGGCGGCCAGCGCGCGGGCCACCTCCAGAATGGTGGAGGTGCCGGCGCCGTCGTCGTTGCCGCCCGGCCCGGACTGCACCGAGTCGTAGTGCGCCACCAGGAACACCCGGCCGGTCGGGGTGGTTCCGGGCAGCCGGGCCACCACGTTGCGGACCCGGGCCAGGGTGGCCCCGGCGGCCGCCCCGCTGAGCTGACCCGCCTCGTCGGCCACGGTGTCCTGCACCTCGGTCTCCAGGCCCAACCCGCGCAGCGCGCCGACCAGGTGCTCGCGTACCTGGTCGTTGGCGGCGCTGCCGGCCACGTGCGGCCGGGCCGCGATCGTCTCCACCGTCCGGTACGCCCGCCCGGCGCTGAACTCCCCGGCCGGGGCGTCCGCCGGTCGGGGTGCGGGCGTCCGCAGGTCGACCAGGACGGCGGCGCCGACCGCGAGCAGCGCGACCAGCGCGACGAGCGCGGCGAGCGGCCGGTGACGCGGGCGCGCCAGGGCCCGGTCGGCGGCGGGGACTCGGGGTACGCCCACGGCGGACTCCTCTCCGGTGGGGCGGGGGTGGGCCCATCCTGCACCGCCGCACAGTGATCCGCGACACCCGGTGCCGATCCGTGACCGGTCGTCCGCCCGAACGTTCACTCGGTGACTGCCTTGCCCGGGTACGCCCGTGCCGTCGTGCTCATGTTGTGTGCGACCGTTGTCTGATACAGGATCAGCAGGGCACTCGGAAGGAGCCCGACATCACCAGCGAACTCCCGCGTCTCGCGGCGGTGACCCGGCCGCACCGGGGGCCCGGCACGGCCGGTCCCTCAGTCGCGCCGTACCCGCAGGGCGGTCTCGGGCGTAACCCGAACCTGCCGCCCGGTGAGCGACTGCGGGTGCTGCTGGTCGAGGACGACGAGGGTGACGCCTTCCTGGTCGGTGAACTGCTCGCCGAGACCAACTCGATGATCGACCTGCTGGTCGCCACCAGTCTGAGCGAGGCGCGCCAGCGGGTGGCCGGCGTGGACTGCGTCCTGCTCGACCTCGGGCTTCCGGACGCGCAGGGCCTGGACGGCCTGCGCAAGGTGCTGGAGATGTCCAGCGGCGCGGCGGTCTGTGTGCTGACCGGCCGCTCCGACGAGCACCTGGGCATCGTCGCGGTCGCCGAGGGCGCGCAGGATTACCTGGTCAAGGGCCAGGTCGACGGGGTGCTGCTGACCCGGGCGCTGCGCTACGCCGTGGAGCGCAAGCGGGCCGACGAGAACGCCCGCCGGCTGCGCGAGGTCGAGCTGCGCCAGGCCGAGTCGGCCCGCCTGGAACGCGGCCTGCTACCCCAGCCGCTGATGTCCACCGACGAGGTGTCGGTGCACACCTTCTACCGTCCCGGCCGGCACGCCGCCCTGATCGGCGGGGACTTCTTCGACGTCGTGCAGACCCGGCCCGACCGGGTCGACCTGATCGTCGGTGACGTCTGCGGGCACGGCGTGGACGAGGCGGCGCTCGGCGTCGAGCTCCGGGTCGCCTGGCGGGCGCTGATCCTGGCCGGTGTCCCCGACGACGAGGTGCTGCCGGCGTTGGAACAGGTGCTGATGAGCGAGCGTCGGCTCCAGGAGATCTTCGCGACCGTCGCCACCGTACGGCTGGACCTGGACGCCAACCGGGCCACCGTCCGGCTGGCCGGTCACCCGCCGCCGCTGCTGCTCTTCGGGGGCAAGGTCGCGCCCGTTCCGGCGCCCGGCGGCCTGCTCCTCGGCGTACGACCGCGCCGGCCCGTAGCGTTCGACCTGGAGTTCGACACCGATGACTGGTCCCTGCTGATGTACACCGACGGCCTGATCGAGGGGCGGGTGGGCGACAGCGACGACCGGCTGGACGTGCCGGGGCTCGCCGGTCTGCTGGAGGACCCGGCCAACCACACGGTGCCGCTGGCCGAGCTGCCGGCGTGGCTGGTCGGCCGGGCGGAGCAGATCAACGGTGGTCCGCTCGCCGACGACGTCGCCATGCTCCTGGTCACCCGGGGTGGTGGCCGGTGAACACCTACCGCCAGGGCTGGACCCTGCGGCGGCGGGTGCTCGCGCTGCTCACCGTGGTGGTGGCGCTGCTGCTGGGCCTGGCGGCGGCGGAGGCCGCGCTGGCCACCAAGACCCGGCAGAACATGGACGCGGTGCTGATCAAGACCGGGCCGCTGCGGGTGCAGGGCCAGGAGCTGCTCAACGCCCTGCTCGACCAGGAGACCGCCGTCCGGGGTTACGCGGTCAGCGGCGACCGGGCCGACCTCGCCCCGTACGAGACCGGTCTGAGGCAGGAACGCGACACGGTCGCCGCGATGAACAAGCTCATCGGCGACTACCCGGCCATCCAGCGTGAGCTGCGGGTCGTGGAGCAGCAGTCGGCCGACTGGCGACGGACCATCGCCGAGCCGGTGATCGCCACGACCGAACGCGACGGCACGGAGGCCGGGCAGGCGCTCATCACCGACCAGGCCCGGCAGCAGTTCGACGACATCCGGGCCTCGGCCGAGGTGCTCCAGGAGGAGATCTTCGCCGAGCGCAACCGCACCGCGCAGAAGGTCTACCAGAGCAGCAACTTCCTGGTCGTCCTGCTGATCATCGCGGCGGTGGTGATCGCGGTCGCCGGCGTGCTGCTGGTGCTCTCGCTGGACCGGATGGTGATCCGGCCGCTGACCGGGCTGGCCCTGCAGGTGCGGGAGGTCGCCGGTGGCGACTACCGGCACCACATCGAGGGGTCCGGCCCACCGGAGTTCCGCCGGCTCGCCGACGACGTCGACGCCATGCGGCAGAAGATCGCCCGGGAGCTGGACGAGGTGCGCGAGGCGCGCCAGAACATCGAGTGGGTCAACAGCCAGCTGCAGAAGCAGGCCGAGGAGCTGACCCGCTCCAACCGGGACCTGGAGCAGTTCGCGTACGTCGCCTCGCACGACCTCCAGGAGCCGCTGCGCAAGGTGGCGAGCTTCTGCCAGCTGCTCCAGCGGCGCTACGCCGGGCAGCTCGACGAGCGGGCCGACCAGTACATCGCCTTCGCGGTCGACGGCGCGCAGCGGATGCAGCGCCTGATCAACGACCTGCTCGCCTTCTCCCGGATCGGCCGCCTCACCAGCGGCTTCACCGAGGTCGACCTGGACAAGGTGATGGGCGACGTGGCCGGGCAGACCGAGGCCGCCCGCCAGTACGCCGACGCCGAGCTGACCTGGGGCCCGATGCCCACCATCCGGGGCGAGGAGCCGCTGCTGACCAACCTGCTGGCCAACCTGGTCAGCAACTCGGTGAAGTTCCGCCGGCCCGACGTCGCCCCGAAGGTGCACGTCTCCGCCCGGCTGGTCGACGACGAGTGGGAGATCAGCTGCCAGGACAACGGCATCGGGATCGAGCCGGAGTTCGCCGACAAGATCTTCGTGATCTTCCAGCGGCTGCACTCCAAGGACGCGTACCCGGGCACCGGCATCGGCCTGGCGATCGTCAAGAAGATCGTCGAGTATCACGGCGGCCGGGTCTGGGTCGACACCGCCGTCGACGAGGGCACCGCGATCCGGTTCACCCTCCCGGCGCGCCCCGAGGACGTCGAGGCGGCGAAGGCCGAGGCCGCCGCGGCCGAGGAGTCGACCGGGGACGTCCCGGTGGACGCCGACGGCGCCGAGGACGCGGCCCCGGCCGACGCGTCGGCCCCGGTCGACCGGCAGCCGGACGGCGCGGCGGACGGGAGTACGCCCGACGGGACGTCGGAGCAGGGTACAACGGGTGGCATGAGGGAGACGGTGGGATGACGGTGCCGGCGGACGGCAACAGCCCGATCGAGGTCCTGCTCGTCGAGGACGACCCGGGCGACGTGCTGATGACCCAGGAGGCGTTCGAGGAGCACAAGCTCCGCAACCGGCTGACCGTCGTCTCCGACGGCGCCGAGGCGCTGGCCTACCTGCGGCGCGAGGGGCAGTACGCGGACGCGGTGCTGCCCGATCTGATCCTGCTCGACCTGAACCTGCCGCGCCGCGACGGGCGGGAGGTGCTGGAGGAGATCAAGAAGGACGATCAGCTCTGCCGGATCCCGGTGGTCGTGCTCACCACCTCCCAGGCCGACGAGGACATCCTGCGCAGCTACCAGCTGCACGCCAACGCCTACGTGACCAAGCCGGTGGACTTCGAGCGTTTCATCTCGGTGGTCCGGCAGATCGACGAGTTCTTCGTCAGCGTGGTCAAGCTCCCGCCGCGTGGCTGACCGGCTGCGGGACCAGGTCGGCGAGCTGCTGCGGGAGACCGCGGCAGAGGTCGTGCTGCCCCTGTTCCGCCACTTGGACGACGCCGACGTCACCGAGAAGGCCCCCGGCGACCTGGTCACGGTGGCCGACCAGCGGGCGGAGGCGAAGATCTCCGCCGCGCTGCGTGAGCTGCGGCCCGGCTCCGCGGTGGTCGGCGAGGAAGCGGTCGCCGAGGACCCGTCGCTGCTGCGGCACCTGCGCGACGGTGGCGACGTCTGGCTGGTCGACCCGGTCGACGGCACCGGGAACTTCGCCGGTGGACGGAGCCCGTTCGCGCTGATGGTCGCCCTGCTCACCGACGGTGAACTGACCGCCGCCTGGGTGCTGGACCCGCTCGCCGACACCCTGGCGGACGCCCGGCGGGGCGAGGGCAGCCGGCTGGACGGCCGGCCGGTGCGGGTCGCCGAGCTTGCCGTCGCCTCGGGCGGGCTGCGGGGCACGGCGATGACCCGGTTCCTGCCCCCCGGCACCCGGGAACGGATCGAGGCCGGCGGTGAGCGGATCGGCGAACTGCTCCCCGGGCAGCACTGCGCCGGCCGGGAGTACCTCGACCTGCTCACCCGGGAGCAGGAGTTCGTGCTCTTCTGGCGGACCCTGCCCTGGGACCACGCTCCCGGCGTGCTGCTGGTCCGGGAGGCCGGCGGGGTGGCCCGCCGCTTCGACGGCACCGACTACCACCCGGCCGACGACGGCCGAGGGCTGCTCGTCGCCGCCGACGAGGACACCTGGACCGAGGTGCGTGACACCCTGATCGGGGGCTGAGCGCCCGCGCCGGCCGCCGGTTTCGCGGCGCTGTGCGACGGCGTCGGAACGCTGTGTCGATGCTCGATGAGCCGAGTGGTCACGGGCCCGGTCGACCGGGCTGCGTCCGGTATCGTGTCCGGCGGTCTCCCGCCAGCGGGCCACCTGCTTCGTCGGCGGGGCCACCGCCGCGCAGGGGTCGACCGGGCCCCGTGGGGGAGAGGGAAGGACACCTTCGTGCCCAGGACCACCAGCACCCGGCCGCGCGTACGCCGGCCGTTGATCGTGCTGCTCGCCGTGGTGGCGCTGCTGCTCGGCGGGGGCGTCGTGCCGGCCTCCGCGGAGCCCAACGAGGGCGGCACCAAGAAGCTGCGCGACGCGCTGGAGGCCGCCGCCAAGGGCCACATCGAGGCCAAGGCCAAGCTCGACAACTCCAAGCGCCGCCAGGCCGCCCTCACCGGGGAGCTGAAGGCGGTCGAGGGGCGGCTGGTCGGGTTGAACGCCCAGGTCGGCCAGGTGGCCGCGCAGTCGTACCGGCTGGGTCGGCTCACCCCCACCTCGGCGCTGCTCAACAGCGCCAGCCCCGAGTCGTTTTTGCAGCGCGCCGCCGAGCTCGACGTGATGGGCCAGCGCGACGCCAGGAAGCTGCGCGACCTCGTTGAGGCCAAGCAGACCGCCGCGCAGGCCAAGGTGGCCATCGACACCGAGGTGCGCGAGCAGCAGAAGCAGGTCGCCGCCCTGGCCAAGCGGAAGCGGGACGCCGAGCGTGCGCTCGCCACCGTCAGCTCCGGGGTCAGTTCCGGCTTCAGCGGCGGGTCGTCGTCGGCGAAGCCGGCGCCGCGCAACCCGGACGGCTCCTGGCCGTCGGAGAGGTGCTCGGTCAACGACCCGACCACCGACGGGTGCATCACCCCGCGCACCCTGCACGCCCTCCAGCAGGCTCAGGCCGCCGGCTACAAGCGGTACGTCAAGTGCTTCCGCACCGGCGGCGACGGTGAGCACCCGAAGGGCCGTGCCTGTGACTTCTCCGCCGCCACCAGCACGTTCAAGGACGAGACGGCGACCGGCGGGGACAAGGCGTACGGCGACAGTCTGGCCAACTACTACAAGAACAACGCCAGCCGGCTCGGCGTGCTCTACGTGATCTGGTACCGGCAGATCTGGATGCCGAACACCGGGTGGCGGGCGTACAGCGGTTCCGGCAGCCCGGCCGCCGACCACACGAACCATGTTCATCTTTCGATGTACTGACCCGGGCGGCCAGGAACGCTGCGTACCATCGCGACGGTGAGCAGCTCATCCTCCGACGTCGTGGACGAGACGGCACCCGCCTCGCCGGCCACCTCCCGCGCGTTGCCCAACGGGCTCGCCGCGTTCCTGGTCTTCTTCTCCAGCGGCGCCGTCCTGGTGCTGGAGACGGTCTCGTTGCGCCTGGTCGGCCCGTACGTCGGGGTGACCCTCCAGGTGACCAGCTCGGTCATCGGCATCGCGCTGGCCGCCATCGCGTACGGGGCGTGGACGGGCGGGTGGCTCGCCGACCGGCGGGACCCGCGTGGCCTGCTCGCCCCGGCGCTGGTGCTGGCCGGGATCGCCGCCGCGGTCACCCTGCCGGTGGTCCGGTACGCCGGTGAGGTGCTGCGCGGCGGGGCGGCTGCCGCCATCCTGCTGCTCGTCGCGGCGGCCGTCTTCGTGCCGGCGGCCCTGCTCTCGGCGGTCACCCCGCTGGTGGTGAAGCTCCAGCTGGCCGACCTGCGGCGCACCGGGCAGGTGGTCGGCCGGCTCTCCGGCATCGGCACCCTCGGCGGTATCACCGCCACCCTGGTCACCGGCTTCGTGCTGGTGGCGGCGCTGCCCAGCACGGTCATCCTGATCGCGCTGGCGGCCCTGCTCGGCGTCACCGGCCTCGCCCTCGGGGCGTACCTGCGCCGGCAGCGGGGCGCCGGGCTGCCCGGCCCGGCCCGGGCGAAGGCCACCCTGGCGGTGCTCGGGCTGCTCGGCGCGGGGCTCAGCGCGGTCGCGCCGAACCCGTGCGACGTGGAGACCGCGTACCACTGCGCCCGGGTGGCCGAGGACCCGTCGCGGCCCAGCGGTCGGGTGCTGTACCTGAACTCGGCCCAGCACTCGTACGTCGACCTGGCCGACCCGACCCACCTGGAGTTCGAGTACACCCGGTGGATCGGCGCGGCGGCGGACGTGCTCGCCCCGAAGGGGCAGCGGCTGGACGCGCTGCACCTGGGCGGGGGCGGGTTCACCGTGCCGCGCTATCTGAGCGCCACCCGGCCGGGCACCGACAACGTGGTCTTCGAGATCGACGGCGGGCTGGTCGAGCTGGACCGGCGTGAGCTGGGCGTACGCCCGGGGCCGGGGCTGCGGGCGGTGGTGGGTGACGCCCGGATCCTGGTCGCCGGCGAGCCGGCCGACAGCCGTGACCTCGTCGTCGGGGACGCCTTCGGGCATCTGGTGGTGCCCTGGCACCTGGCCACCCGGGAGATGGCCGCCGAGGTCCGGCGGGTGCTGCGTCCCGGCGGGCTCTACGTGCAGAACGTCATCGACTACCCGCCGGGGCGGTTCATCCGCAGCGAGCTGGCCACCGTCGCGGCCGAGTTCCGGCACGTCGCGGTGGTCGCGCCGCCTGCGGCGCTCGCCGGGCAGGTCGGGTCGAACTTCCTCGTCGTCGCCTCCGACGCGCCGCTGCCGCTGGACGCGCTCAACCAGCGCCTCGGCGCCCTGGACACGGTGCCCGACCTGCTCGCCGGGGCGGAGTTCACCGCCTTCGTCGGCGACGCGCTGGTGCTCACCGACGACTACGCCCCGGTGGACCAGCTGCTGGCGACCGCCTGATCGGGTGACATTGCTGACCGATTACGACCATCCAGGTGTAGCCCGCCCCGACTCGGGCAACACGTTCGACCATGGGTGGAGCGATCCGGAACGGCGCGCAACTGCTGGGTGAGCGGTACCGGCTGATCGAGCAGCTCGGCGCGGGCGGCATGTCCGTGGTCTGGCGCGGCTACGACGAGGTGCTCGGCCGGCAGGTCGCGGTGAAGGTGCTCGCCTCCCGGCTGGCCGCCGACCGGGCGTTCCGGCACCGCATCCGGGTCGAGGCCCAGGCCGCCGCGCGGCTCTGCCACCCCAACATCACCAACGTGTACGACTACGGCGAGTCCGAGCAGGTCGGGCTGACCGTGCCGTACGTCGTGATGGAGCTGGTCGACGGCGGCCCGCTGACCGCGCGGCTCGGCCGGGACGGCAAGCTGCCCTGGCGGGAGGCGGTGACGATCGGCGCGGAGGTCACCTCGGCGCTGGCCACCGCGCACGCCCGTGGCGTGGTGCACCGGGACGTCACGCCGGGCAACGTCATGCTCACCTCCACCGGCGTGAAGGTGGTCGACTTCGGTATCTCGGCGCTGGTCGGGGAGAGCGAGAAGGGCCCGGACGGCGCCCTGCTCGGCACCCCCGCCTACCTGGCCCCGGAGCGGCTGGACAACGGCCAGGTCTCCCCGGCCACCGACGTGTACGCCGTCGGGCTGCTGCTCTACCGGATGCTCACCGGCCGGCTGCCGTGGCAGGCCAGCACCACCACCGAGATGCTCCGCGCGCACATGTACAACGACCCGGAGCCGATGCCCGAGGTGACCGGGCTGCCCGACGAGGTGGCGGAGCTGGTGAGCCGGTGCCTGGCCAAGCAGCCCGAGGACCGGCCGCAGACCGCCGAGGTGGCTCGTACCCTGGCCGAGGCGGCCGGGATGATCGCGGCCGTGCCGGTCTCTCCGGCGCCCGGCATCGCGGACCCGGCGCTGCTGGCCAACGCCGGCACCACGATCCTGCCCTGGTCCTCCGACACCGATGCGCTGCCGTTCTCCGGCCGGACCCGCAACCGCCGGGCGGCGGCGCGCCGGCGCAAGGCCGAGGCGGGGGTGGCCGCCGCCGGCCTGGTCGCGGTGACCGCCGCGATGTGGGGGGTGACCTCCAAGAGCCCCGCCAGCGGCGGCGTGGACAAGCCCACCGAGGCGCGGATGGGGCTCCAGCAGCAGAACCTCTGCGGCGTCTCGTACGTGCTGCGCAAGGACTCCGGCAAGGACTTCACCGCCGAGGTGACGCTTACCAACACCGGCAAGCAGGAACTGCGGGACTGGAGCATGAGCTTCGCCTTCCCCGGCACCCAGAAGGTGACCAAGGCCAGCCCGGCGGTGGCCCGCCAGCAGGGGCGTACGGTCGTCGTCCAGCCTGCGGCCGGCGGGGCCGCGCTCGCGCCGGGGGCCTCGGAGAAGGTCGCGATGACCGGCTCGTACACCGGGGCGAACCCGCTGCCGGTGGAGTTCCGGCTGGGCGACGCCACCTGTGCGGTCCAGGTGTCCGGGGTGGCCGGCTCCACGCCGACGACCGCCCCGGCCAAGGCGCCGGCCAAGAAGGCGACCGGCAAGGGCGGCTCCACCGCCACCTCCGGGAAGGGCTCCGGCGGGGGCGCGAAGGCGAAGTCCGGCAAGGGGGCGGGTGACGGCGCAAAAAAAGCCGCGGCGCCCGTGGCAAGGGACGACGATGACGACGACGGAGGCGACGACGACTGACGGGGCGGGTCAGCTGAGCGTGGCGAACCGCTGCACCTGGTCGATCGTCCCCTCCACGATCAGCACGCTCTCCGGCATGAGCACCGTCTCCGGGCCCGCGTACCGGAAGCGTTCCCCGGGCAGCTTCGCGCCGACCACCATCACCCCGTAGCGTTCGGTCGGGACGAGGTCGCGCAGCGGCCGGCCGATCAGGCTCGACGGCACGGGCACCTTGGCGATGGCGAAGTCGTCGCCGAACTCGATGAAGTCGAGCATCCGGCTGACGATCAGGTGCGCCACCCGCTCCCCGGTCTCCGCCTCGGGGAACACCACGTGGTGCGCACCGACCGAGGCGAGGATCTTGGCGTGCTTCTCCGAGGTGGCCCGGGCCCAGATCTGCGGCACGCCCAACTCGGCCAGCGCCAGTACGGACAGCACGCTCGCCTCCACCGACGCGCCGATCGCGACGACCACCCGGTCGAAGTCCGTCACGCCGAGTTGTCGCAGCGCGGCCTCCTCGGTGCCGTCGGCCTGCACCACCCGGTCGAGCTGCGCCGACCAGCGCTGCACCCGGTCCGGGCTGCGGTCGACGGCGAGCACCTCGTGACCGAGTTGGGTGAGGGATCCGGCCAGGTGGCAACCGAACCGGCCGAGGCCGATGATCACGATGCCGCTGTGGTCCGTGCGCCTAGCCGACAATGGGTTGCTCCTCCGGGTAGCGGTACAGGCGTCGTCGGGTGTTCAACGCGATGGCCGAGCCGAGGGTGAGCGGGCCGATCCGCCCGATGTACATGAGCAGGGTCAGCGTCAGGTGGCCCGGGGTGCCGTAGTCGTCCGGGCTGCCCACGGAGAGGCCCGTGGTGGTGAAGGCCGAGGTCACCTCGAACAGCGCCCGGTAGTAGCGCACGCCCTCGGTCATGATGATCAGCGCGACCGTGCCGGCGACCACGAGCGCGACGCTGAGCAGGGCCACGGTGAGGGCCTGCCGCTGGCTGGCGGTGGCGATCCGGCTCCGCCCGACGGTGACGTCGGGCTCGCCCCGCACCTCGGCCCAGATGACGAAGGCGAGCAGGAAGAAGGTGGAGACCTTGATCCCGCCGGCGGTGCTGGCGCTGCCGCCGCCGACGAACATCAGCGAGATGAGCAGCGGATAGGTCTCCTCGTCGAGCTGGTTGGTGTCGACGGTGTTGAAGCCGCCGGTGCGGACGACCGCGGTCTGGGTGAAGGCGGCCAGCATCTTGCCTCGCCAGTCGTACTCGCCGAGGGTGTTCGGGTTGGCCCACTCGGTGGCGAGCAGGCCGACGAAACCGACCACGAGCAGGGTGAGGCTGCCCCAGACGGTGAGCTTGGTGGAGACCGCCCACGAGGTGGGCCGGCGCCACGCCCGCGCGACCTCGAACAGCGCCGGGAACCCGAGCCCGCCGATGATCGTGCCGATCACGAGAGGCAGGCAGATCCACGGGTCGCGGCCGAAGCTCACCAGGCTGTCCGGCCAGAGTGAGAAGCCGCCGTTGTTGAAGCCCTGGACGGCGTGGAACAGCCCGTACCAGAGCGCGCGCCCGACCGGGTAGTCGTAGGCCCACCAGAGCCGGCCGGCCAGGATCGCGGTCAACAGCACCTCGCTGACCAGGGCGAGCGCCGCGATGCGCAGCAGCAGCCGGCGTACGTCGCCGGAGCCGAACTCGGCGGTCTCGGCCTGCACCAGCATCCGGTTGCGCAGACCGAGCTGCCGCGCGACCACCAGGATGACCAGGGTGGCGCCGGTGAGAATGCCGAGGCCACCGACCTGGGTCAGCACGGTGATCATGATGAGCCCGAAGGTGTTCCAGTACGTCGAGGTGTCGACCACCGACAGGCCGGTGACCGAGACGGCGGAGGTTGCGGTGAACAGTGCCTGGGTGAACGGGGTGTAGCGGTCGTCGCTGGTCGCCCAGGGCAGCATCAGCAGGCCGGTGCCGAGGGCGATCGCCGCCAGGAACCCCAACGGCACCAGCCGGACGGGATGACGAAGAAACCGGCGCACCAGACAATCTTCTGTTTCCTGGCGGTCCGGGGTCGGTGAATGGCGCATCCCGGAGGGTTCATCCGGTGGTCAGTCGCCGACCAACTGGCGGTCAGCCCGGGCCGGTCTGCTGAGCGCGACCCATCGACGACAGGAGACGGCGTTGCGACGTACCCTTTCCGCCCTCGGCCTGGCCGGCACGCTGCTCGCGGTGGCGGTCGCCGTGCCCGGCGCGGCGTCCGCCCGTGAGGACGACTCCCAGCGCGCGGGCCGCGCGGAGCGGGCCACCCATCGGCCCATCGTGATCGGCCACCGTGGCGCGAGCGGCTACCGCCCGGAGCACACCCTGGAGGCGTACCGGTTGGCGATCCGGACGGGCGCCGACTACATCGAACCGGATCTGGTGCCGACGAAGGACGGCGTGCTGGTCGCCCGGCACGAGAACGAGATCTCGGGTACGACCGACGTGGCGGCCCGGCCGGAGTTCGCCGCTCGCAAGGCGACGAAGACCATCGACGGGGTGACCGTCACCGGCTGGTTCACCGAGGACTTCACCCTGGCCGAGCTGAAGACGCTGCGGGCCAAGGAGCGGCTGCCGCAGGTACGGGTGGCGAACACCGCCTTCGACGGGCGGTTCGAGGTGCCGACCTTCCAGGAGGTCGTCGACCTGGCCCGGGCGGAGAGCCGGAACCGGGGTCGGACCATCGGCGTCTACCCGGAGACCAAGCACCCCAGCTACTTCGCCTCGATCGGGCTGCCGCTGGAGGAGCCGCTGGTGGCGGTGCTGCGCAGGAACAAGCTGGCCCACCGTGGCGCCCCGGTCTTCGTGCAGTCCTTCGAGACGGCCAACCTGCGCAAGCTGGACCGGATGATCGACGTGCCGCTGGTGCAGCTCCTCGACGCCTCCGGCCGCCCGTACGACTTCACCGCCGCCGGTGACACCCGCAGCTACGCCGACCTGGCCACGCCGGCCGGTCTGCGCTGGATCGCCGGCTACGCCGACGGGGTGGGCGTGAACAAGAACCTGATCGTCCCCCGGGACGCCGCCGGCAGGCTGCGCGCGCCGACCACGGTGATCCGGGACGCGCACCGGGAGAAGCTCGTGGTGCACGCCTGGACGTTCCGTGCCGAGAACCAGTTCCTCCCGGCCGACTTCCGGATCGGCGCCGACCCGAACGCCCGCGGCGACGTCACCGCCGAGTACGAGCTCTTCTACGGCCTCGGCCTGGACGGCGTCTTCACCGACCAGCCCGACACCGCTGTGGCGGCCCGCGCCGGCCTGTCCCGACACTGACCGTCGCAGGTGATCTGGTCCAGGGGCGGAGCGACCCCTCCCGGGCGGCCCTGCGGTTGCCGCCTCCCGTGAGCCCGGTGGGGCGTCCGGTTCCACCGGACGCCCCACCGTCGTTTGTCGTGCCGGTCGAGGGCCGGAGGTGCTGTCGGGTGACTACCGACTTGATCGCACAGATGGATCACCGCTGTCGGCCCGCTCCCGGGGGCGCAGCCCCGGTGAGCCTTGCTCGAACATGGGAACCGGTGAGCCTGCTCGAACATGGAAGTAGTGGCCTTGCCGGTGGGCGGAGGCCACTACTTCCACGATTTTGCACGATCTCTTGCTCGGGCGGTGCTGATCCATCTGTGCGATCAGGTCGGTAGCGTCGGTGGACCTCAGGTGCTCGGTCGCTCAGCCACGTAGGTGCCCCGGCCCTGCTGACCGATGATCAGTTCCCGGTCGTGCAGGATGACCAAAGCCCGATAGGCGGTGTTGTTGCTGACGCCATACATGTCGGCGAGTTGGCTGGTTGAGGGCAGCTTGTCTCCGGGCTTCAATTCGCCGTTCTTGATCTTTCCGGCGATGTCGTCGACGATGCGGCGGAACGAAGGCTGTGCTGTGGGCATGGCGGGACTCCGGTTGGTTCGGCTCCCCGATCATGCCGGACCTGCACCAGCATCTGCAATAAGTTGCCGCGCCGGCACGGAGGGCTAGACTCACGCCACTTAGTGGCGTAAGTTGCTGGGTGTCCGGCTCCGGTTGGTTCGGCAAGCCTCGGGGGCGGACGCCACAGTTGGCCGCGGGGCCGTACCGCCGAGCAGGGCTGCGGTTCCGGGGCCGGCGGCCCGGTCCGCGTCCCCTATCGGCGGGCCGGGTCGCCTTCCAGCGCACACACGACGTGACCAGTGCACACGTGACCCGAGAGGTGGCCCATGCGCAACGTCCTCGCCCGGTTCCGCCGCGCCGCGCGGCGTCGTCCGTCCCGCCCGGCGAACGCCGGCTGGTACCGCTCCGGCTCCTGCCGGCCGCTGACCGCCGGGCAGATCCGCGAACGGCAGTTCCACCAGGTGCGACGCGGGCTCGACCCGGCCGAGGTGCACGCCTTCCTGCACCGGGTCGCCGGCGAACTGGCCAACACCCGGCGGGACCTGGCCATGGTCACCGAGGAGAACATCCGGATCAAGCGGGCGTTGCGCAGTTGGCAGTCCCGGTTCGCGCCGGGCGCGCGGGGGTGAGCCCGGAGCGCTTCGTCGTCCACCTGCCCGTCGTCGCCACCGACCTGGCCGCCGCGCTGCGCCTCGCCCGGGCGGTCACCCGGGCGCTCGGGTTCCTGCCCGAGGTGGACGGCGGCGGGTCGACCGTCTCGGCCGAGGACGCGCAGGGCGTACGCCACTGGGTCTTCTGCGACCGGTTGCTCGACGGCGGCCGGCGCTGTCCGAGACCGGCGGACCACGACGGCGGCTGCGGTCCACCGGTCGGCGCCCGACGCGGGACGCGGTGAGCGACGGGTGGCGATGGCGGGGGGCGACACAGCGGCGGCCGGGGCGGTGGCGACCGCGGCCACCAGGGACGCGCGTGCGGCCCCGACCGAGCCGGGGATTGTTACGACCGGCCACCTCGTCCCTATCACTTGTGTGTTTCCGCCACATAGCCCGTGGGTGACGTCACTTCTAGCGTGAGCCGACACATGCTTCCTGTCCTCCTCACCTGGAGTCGCGATGACGGTCCGGCACACGCGGCGGGCGTTCCTCTCCGCCGCCACGATGATGGCTGCGGCGCTCGCCGCCACGGCCTGCGGCAGCCCGCAGGAAACCGCCTCCGGCGGCGGTGACGCCACCGCCCCGGTCAAGGTCGGCCTGGTCTACTCCCAGTCGGGTCCCCTGGCCAGCTACGGCAAGCAGTACATCGAAGGATTCAAGGCCGGCCTCGACCACGCCACCGGCGGCACCGGCAAGGTCGGCGACCGGAAGATCGAGGTGACCGAGGTCGACGACGCCGGTGACCCGGCCAAGGCGGTCTCGGCCGCCAAGGACCTGATCGGCAAGGGTACGAAGATCATCGCCGGCTCCACCGCCTCCGGGGTGGCGCTCCAGGTCGCCCCGATCGCCGCGCAGAACAAGGTCCTCTTCATCTCCGGGCCGGCCGCCACCGACGCGGTGACCGGCGCGAACAAGTACACCTTCCGCTCGGGGCGGCAGTCGTACCAGGACGTGGTGACCGCCAAGTCGTTCATCGGCGACCCGGCCGGCAAGAAGGTCGTCGTCTTCGCCCAGGACGGCGCGTTCGGCGACGCCAACGAGGCCGCCGTCAAGGCCGTCATCGGTGGCGCGGGCGCCACGGTGAGCAGCGTCCGGGCCCCGGCCAGCGCGACCGAGTTCACCCCGTTCGCCAGCCAGATCAAGGCCGCCAAGCCGGACCTGCTCTTCGTCGCCTGGGCCGGCACCACCGCCCCGGCCATGTGGCAGACCCTCGACCAGCAGGGCGTCCTCACCTCCACCACGGTCGTCACCGGCCTGGACATCCGCGCCTCCTGGCCCACCTTCGGCGCCGCCGGCAGCAAGATCTCCTTCCTGTCGCACTACTTCGACGGGGCCAGCGACACCGAGGCCGCCACCGCGCTCAAGAGCAAGGTGGGCACCATCGACCTGTTCCACCCCGACGGCTTCGCCGCCGCGCAGATGGTCGTCCAGGCCGCGCAGGAGGGTGGCGACGACGTCGACAAGATGGTCACCGCGCTCGAAGGCTGGACGTTCGACGGGGTGAAGGGCAAGATGACCATCCGCGCCGAGGACCACGCCCTGCTCCAGCCGATGTACCAGGCCAAGCTCTCCGGCAGCGGCACCACCTTCACGGCCGCCGCCCAGAAGACCCTGACCGGCGACGAGACCGCCCCGCCGGTCACCCCGATGAAGGGCTGAGAAGTGCTCGCCACCCGCGGTCTGACCTGGCGGATCGGAGAGGTCGCCATCGTCGACAACGTCTACCTCGATCTCGCGCCCGGGGAGTTCCTCGGCGTGATCGGGCCGAACGGCGCCGGCAAGACCTCCCTGTTCAACCTGATCACCGGCCTGCGTCGGCCCACCGAGGGCCGGATCACGCTGGACTCCGAGGACGTCACCACCCTCCCGCCGCACCGGCGGGCCCGCCTCGGACTGGGACGTACCTTCCAGGCGTCCTCGGTCTTCGGCTCGCTCACCGTGCGGGAGAACGTCCGGCTCGCGGTGCAGGCCCACCGCGGGGGCTCGATGAAACTGTGGCGGCGGGCGGCGGCCGACCGGGAGGTGGCCGCCGCCGCCGACGCGGCACTCGACCGGGTCGGCCTGCACCACCGGGGTGCGGCGCTCGCCGGCACCCTCGCCCACGGCGAGAAGCGCAAGCTGGAGATCGCCCTGCTGCTGGCCGGGGAGCCCCGGGTGATGCTGCTGGACGAGCCGATGGCCGGGGTCAGTGCCGAGGACGTGCCCGAACTGGTCGACGTCATCAGGTCGCTCACCAGCGACAGCGGCCGGTCGGTGCTGATGGTCGAGCACCACATGGACGTGATCCTGGAGCTGGCCGACCGGATCGCCGTGATGCACCACGGCGCGCTGCTCGCCTGCGACACCCCGGACACGGTGATGGCCAACGCCACCGTGCAGGAGGCGTACCTGGGGGAGTCACTGTGAGCGCGAGGAGTGAGCCGGGGTTGCGAGCCCCGCAGTCGCGAAGGGAGGCGGCGCGGTGAGTGAACCTGTGCTGAGTGTCGAGAACCTGTCGGTGCGGATCGCCGGGCTGCACATCCTCCAGGGGGTGTCGTTCACGGTCGCCCCGACCGGGGTGACCGTGCTGCTCGGGCGCAACGGCGTCGGCAAGACCACCACGCTGCGCGCGATCGTCGGCCTGACCCCCCGCAACGGCGAGGTGCGCGGCACCATCCGGATGGGCGCGCAGAGCCTGCTCGCCCGCCCCACCCACCGACTGGTCCGCGGCGGCCTCGGTTACGTGCCGGAGGACCGCTGCGTGTTCGCCGGCCTCACCGTCGCGGAGAACCTGCGGCTCGCCGAACGGCGCGGCAGCACCCCGGCGTACGACAAGGTCTATGCGCTCTTCCCGGAGCTGGACCGGCGCGGACGGCAACGGGCCGGCTCGCTCTCCGGCGGGCAGCAGCAGATGCTGGCGATCGGCCGGGTGCTGCTCAACGACAACCGGCTGCTGCTGGTCGACGAGCCGACCAAGGGGCTGGCGCCCAAGGTGGTCACCGAGGTGGCCGAGGTGCTCCAACGGGTCGCCGAGTCGGTGCCGGTGCTGCTGGTCGAGCAGAACCTCGCCGTGGTCCGGCGGCTCGCGGACGACGCCGTGGTGCTCGCCGCCGGCCAGGTGGCCTGGACCGGCGACGCCAAGGAACTGCTGCTGGAGACCGGGCTGACGAAGTCGCTGCTCGGGGTCGGCTCCGGCGGCGGGCACGAGACCGCCCCGACGGCGGCGCGGAAGGACGGAAGCTGATGGGGACGGTCATCCTGCTGACGCTGACCGGGCTGGGCCTGGCGGCGCTCTACTTCCTGGTCGCCTCCGGGCTCTCCCTCGTCTTCGGTCTGGCCGACGTGCTCAACTTCGCGCACGGGCTCTTCCTCGGCGTCGGCGCGTACGCGACCTGGTGGGCCGCGCAGAACCTGCCCGGCGCCGGCCCGGACGGCCTCGGTTTCGTGCTCGCGGTGCTCTTCGGGGTGGCTGCCGGCACGCTGGTCGCGGTACTGGTGGAGCTGGTGCTGATCCGGCCGCTCTACTCGCGCACCATCGAGCAGGTGCTGGTCACCGTCGGCCTCTCGCTGGCCGGGGTGGCGCTGCTGCAGGCCACCTGGGGCGCGGACGCCCGGCCGTTCCCGCGCCCGGAGTGGACCCGCCAGGTGACCTCGGTGCTCGGCGCGAGCGTGCCCAACGGCGGGCTGCTGCTGATCGTCGCCGCGGTGGCGGTGCTCGGCGCGCTGCTCGCCTTCCTCCGCTGGACCCGGTACGGGCTGGTGATCCGGGCCGGGGTGGAGAACCGGGAAATGGTCACCGCGCTCGGCATCGACGTGCGCAAGGCGTTCACCCTGGTCTTCGCCATCGGCGGGGCGGCGGCCGCGCTGGCCGGCGCGCTCGGCGGCGTCTACTTCGGCACCGTCTCACCCGGGCAGGGCGGCTCGCTGCTGATCTTCGCGTTCATCGTGGTGGTGATCGGCGGAATGGGCTCGGTGGTCGGGTCCGCGTACGCGGCGGTCGTGGTGGGGCTGCTGCAACAGTTCGTCAACTACTACGGCGTCTCCGGGCTGGGCGACATCTGCGTGGTCGGCCTGCTCGCCGTGGTGCTGCTGCTGCGGCCCCAGGGCCTGGCCGGAAAGGTGGCTCACGCATGACCGACCAGATGGTCGACGCACCCCCGGCCGCGGTGCCGGCGGAACTGACCCCGGGGCACTCGCGCTGGCACGGGCTGCGGCCGTGGCTGCCGCTGGTGGCGCTGGCGGTGGCCGCGATCGTGCCGTACTCGACGCTCGTCCTGCCCGGGATCTTCGAGGGGCCGCTGAACTCGCCGGGCACCCTGCAACTGCTCGCCGTCTGCCTGGTCTTCGGTGGTCTCGCCGCCGGGTACGACCTGCTGTTCGGCCGTACCGGCATGCTCTCCTTCGGGCACGCGCTCTACTTCGCCGCCGGTGTGTACGGCACCGACATCCTGGTCACCCGGGCCGGGTTGCCGTTGTGGCAGGCCGGGCTCTTCGCCGTCGTCGGGGCGACGACCCTCGCGGCGCTGCTCGGGGCGGTCGCGCTGCGGACGGTGGGGATCGCCTTCGCCATGGTGACGCTCGCCTTCGCCCAGGTCGGGGCGATCCTGGTGGCCCGGAACTTCGGCGGCTGGACCGGTGGCGAGGAGGGGCTGCCGCTGGACGTCTCCGGCCTGCCACCGGCCCTGGTCGGCGTCACGAACACGGTCAACCTGTACTGGCTGGCGCTGGCGTACCTGGCGTTGGTGGTGTTCGTGGTGCACCGGGTCTCCGGTTCGCCGACCGGGCGGGTGCTGGCCGGGCTGCGCGACGACGAGCGGCGGATCGGGGTGCTCGGGCTCGACCCGTACCGGTTCAAGCTGGTGGCGTTCACCCTGTCCGGCGGCCTCGCCTCGGCCGGGGGAGTGGTCTACTGCCTGATCGTCGGCGGCGCGAGCCCGCACGTGACCTCGTCCGAGCTGACCCTGTCGCTGCTGGTCATGGTGGTGCTGGGTGGGCCCGGCACCCGCTGGGGCCCGGTGCTCGGCGGTGTCCTCTACATGTACCTGGACCACCGCCTCACCGCCTTCGGGGCCAGCGACGCGGTCGACGCCCTGCCCGCCGTGCTGAGCGCCCCGCTGAGCCAGCCTCTGTTCGTGCTCGGCACCGTCTTCATCCTGGCCGTCTATTTCTTCCCCGGCGGCCTGGCCAGCCTCACCACCCGCCTGGCCCCCCTCCGCAAGGCCCTCCGCCCCCCACGCTGACCTCCGCTCGGGCCCTGTCGATCATGAAGTTGTCGCCACGACACGCCGGACGGCGTAGGCGACAACTTCATGATCGACGGGTTGGATCGCGGGCCGGTGCTGGTAGAAATGCCGGATGAGCCAGGATCGGGCAGCGGTACGGGAGCGGGCCGAGGCGGTGCTGCGCCGGCTGGCCGGCGAGCACGCCACGCTGCGCGAGGACCAGTGGCGGGCGATCGAGGCGCTGGTGGTGGACCGGCGTCGGGTGCTCTGCGTGCAGCGCACCGGCTGGGGCAAGTCGGCGGTCTACTTCGTCGCCACCGCGCTGCTGCGGGAACGCCCCGACGCCGCCGGCCCCACGGTCATCGTGTCGCCGCTGCTGGCGCTGATGCGCAACCAGGTGGAATCGGCGGCCCGCGCGGGCATCCGGGCCCGCACCATCAACTCCGCCAACCTCGACGAGTGGGACGAGATCACCGCCGAGATCCACGCCGGCGCGGTGGACGTGCTGCTGATCAGCCCGGAACGGCTCAACAATCCGGACTTCCGGGACGGCGTGCTGCCCCGGCTGGCCGCCACCACCGGCCTGCTGGTGGTCGACGAGGCGCACTGCGTCTCCGACTGGGGGCACGACTTCCGGCCGGACTACCGCCGGCTGCGCACCTTCCTCGCCGGCCTGCCCGAACGCACCCCGGTGCTGGCCACCACCGCCACCGCGAACGCCCGGGTCACCACCGACGTGGCCGAACAGCTCAG
Organism: Micromonospora halophytica; assembly: GCF_900090245.1. Lineage (GTDB taxonomy): Bacteria > Actinomycetota > Actinomycetes > Mycobacteriales > Micromonosporaceae > Micromonospora > Micromonospora halophytica. Next base: position 470,898 of record NZ_FMDN01000001.1, on the reverse strand, counting down.
CACGGGTGACGGCGGCGACGCGCTGGTGCTGCGCGGCACCCTGGACCGGGAGTCGCTGCGGCTGGGCGTACTCGACCTGCCGAGCCCGGCCCACCGGCTGGGCTGGCTCGCCGACCACCTCGACCGGCTCCCCGGCTCCGGGATCATCTACACGCTGACCGTCGCGGCGGCGGGGGAGACCGCCGAGTTCCTGCGCTCGCGCGGCTGGTCGGTGGCCTCCTACACGGGCCAGGCCGAGGACGCGGACCGCCGCGCCGCCGAGCAGGACCTGCTCGACAACAAGATCAAGGCGCTGGTCGCCACCTCCGCGCTCGGCATGGGTTTCGACAAGCCGGACCTCGGCTTCGTGGTGCACCTCGGTGCGCCACCCTCGCCGATCGCGTACTACCAGCAGGTCGGCCGGGCCGGTCGGGCCGTCGAGCACGCCGAGGTGCTGCTGCTGCCCGGCGTCGAGGACGCGGCCATCTGGCGGTACTTCGCCTCGCTCGCCTTCCCGCCCGAGGAGCAGGTCCGGGCGGTGCTCGCCGCCCTGCACACCGACCGGCCGTTCTCCACCCAGGCCCTGGAACCCATGGTCGACCTGCGCCGGGCCCGGCTGGAACTGATGCTCAAGGTGCTCGACGTGGACGGCGCGGTGCGCCGGGTGCGCGGCGGCTGGCTCGCCACCGGCGAGCCCTGGGTCTACGACGAGGCCCGGTTGCGCCGCGTCGCCCAGGCGCGCACCGCCGAGCAGCAGGCCATGCGGGAGTACGCGGCCACGTCCGGCTGCCGGATGCGGTACCTGCGCGAGTGCCTCGACGACACCGGGGCGACCGACTGCGGTCGCTGTGACAACTGCGCCGGTCCGCTGTTCACCCCGGAGGTCTCCGACACCGCGCTGAGCACCGCGCAGACCTTCCTCGGCCGCCCCGGTGTCCAGGTCCCGCCGAAGAAGCTCTGGCCGACCGGGCTGGACGCGGTGGGCGTACCCCTGAAGGGACGGATCCCCCCGGCGGAGCAGGCGCTGCCCGGGCGGGCCGTGGGACGGCTGTCCGACCTGGGCTGGGGTGGCCGGCTGCGCGCCCTGGTCGGGCCGGACGCGGCGGACGGCCCGGTCCCGGACGACGTGGCGACGGCGGTGGTCGACGTGCTCAGGGCGTGGGCCCACGGCGACGACCCGTGGCCGCGCCGGCCGGCCGGTGTGGTCGCCGTCGGCTCCCGCACCCGCCCGACACTGGTCGGCTCGCTCGCCGAGCGGATCGCCACCGTGGGCCGGCTGCCACTGCTCGGCCAGGTCGTCCCCACCGGCCCGACCGGGGCCGGCGGGCCGCGCGGCAACAGCGCCCAGCGGGTACGCACGCTGCACGACGCCTTCGCCGTGCCGGCGGACCTGGCCGACGCCCTCACCGGGCTGGACGGGCCGGTGCTGCTCGTCGACGACCTGGTCGACTCCGGCTGGACGATGGCCATGGTGGCCCGGCTGCTGCGCCGGGCCGGCGCGCCGGACGTGCTGCCCCTCGCCCTCGCCGTGGCCGGCTGACGCCCCGGGCCCGCCGCCCGGCTCGGCGTCGGGCCCGGATCGGGGTCGCCGGGCCGACCTGCGGTACGGCTTCCCGCCCGCGGTCCGCGCCGGCTCGGGAGCCGCGGACACCCGCCTGGGTCCGTCCCGGGCCGGACCGGGCGGAAAGTTCCCGGCGACGCCGGATTGCGACCGTCGCCACGGTGGTCGGCCGAGAGCCGACCGGCACCGGGGACGGCGGTACCGTGGGCGCATGGCCGAGCAGCGATCCGTCACGGCGGCGGTCGACCCGGACGGAGGGTCGGCGACCGACGCCCACCCCGTCGGGCCGGACCGGAGCACCCTGCGGCTGGCGCTGACCGTGGGCGGGCTGGTGCTCGCCGTCCTGCTCGGCTTCGGCCTGGGCCGGGCCAACCCGAAGCCGGCCACACCGGGCGGGACGGGCGTCGCCGCGGCGGCCACCGGGGAGCACGCCCACGCGCCCGGCACCGGCGCGCACGACCACGGCGCGGGCGGGGACGCCGCGACCGCGGCCGGCGGGCTCTCGGTCACCTCGTCCGGCTACACCCTCACCCCGTCGGCAGGGGACCTGGTCGCCGGCCGGGCCGGGGACTTCCGCTTCCGGATCCACGACGACCGGCGGCAGGCGGTCACCCGGTTCGCCGTGGTGCACGACAAGCCGATGCACCTGATCGTGGTACGCCGGGACCTCACCGGCTACCAGCACCTGCACCCGACGATGGCCGCCGACGGCACCTGGTCGGTGCCGCTGACCCTGGCACAGCCCGGCGTCTGGCGGGCGTACGCGGACTTCGTCGCCGTCGCCGACGACGGGCGGCAGACGCCGGTCACCCTCGGGGTGGACCTGACCGCCCCCGGCGAGTACGCGCCCCGGCCGCTGCCCGCCCCGGCGACCACCACGACGGTCGACGGGTTCACCGTCGACCACGAGGGTGTGCCCGAGGTCGGCAGGGCGCTGCCGTTGCGCTTCCGGGTACGCGACGGCGCCGCCCCGGCCGCCCTGGAGCGTTACCTCGGCGCGTACGGGCACCTCGTCGCGCTGCGCGAGGGGGACCTCGGCTACCTGCACGTGCACCCGGAGCCGACGCAGGCCGGCGACACGGTCACCTTCTGGGTCACCGCGCCGGGGCCGGGCCGCTACCGGATGTACCTCGACTTCCAGGTGGCCGGCGTGGTGCGGACCGCCGAATTCACCGTCACCGTCGCCTGACCGCCGCCGCCGGAAGCCCGCCCCCGCACTGTCGCCGAGGGCTGGGGTGGTGGACGGTCGCCGGCTGGCCGGCCCGCGTCGGCGGGGCGGGCCCGGCGGACCGGGCGGCGGGCGAGCGGGGTCAGCCGGCCCGGCGGACCGGGCGGCGGGCGAGGTAGCGCAGCAGGTCGCGGATGTGGTGCTTCTCCTCGGCCGGCACAGTGGGGTCGGCCAGCCGCTCCAGGATGACCCGCACGTCCGCCTCGACCGGGGCGTCGTCGGCGCGGCGACGCGGGGCCGGACCGGCGTCGGGCAGGCCGAGCGCCCGGAACGCCGCCGCGACCGGCAGGTCGAGGGCGGCGCAGAAGCCGCGCACCTTGGCCAGTTCGGGGTAGTCCTGCCAGTCGCCGGCCAGCCAGCGGAAGACGGTGGACCGCCCCACCCCGGTGTGCGCCGCCAGGTCGCTCACCGTCCAACCCCGCTCATCCCGGGCGTCGTCGATGGCACGTCGCACGAAGCGTGCGAAGGCCATCTGCGGTGATACCTCTGCGGAGCCCATTCCTGCGGGGTGGTCCCTTTCTCGAACCGGGCGCGGTGTCGATCGCGCCTCCCCAGGGTAGTACGACGATGCGTCGGAGCAATTGACCGATCGACCCCTGTGTCCCGCCCGGGACCCCGGATCCACCCCGGGCCCGTGGTGCCCACCGGCCGTGCCGGGCCCCTTCCGTGGTACGGCGGTCAGGTGTTCGGGGCGTCCCCGGCCAGCAGGGCCGCCAGCCGGGGCGTGACCTGCCACTGGTCGACCAGTTCCCGGTACTCGGCCCGCTGGCCCTCGGTGGGCGCGGCGCCGGTCCGGCGGGCCCGGATGAGCAGGTTCCGGGGAGTGTGCCGGGAGTCCACGAACTCCACCACCTCCGCCCGGTAGCCGTGCAGCCGGAGCAGGCCGGCACGCAGCGCGTCGGTGAGCACGTCGGCGAAGCGTTCCCGCAGGATGCCCTGCCGGGTCAGCAGCTCGTACGGGGCCGGGGCCGGACGGGAGCGCAGCTGCGCGGCCAGGTCGTGGTGGCAGCAGGGGGCGGCGAGCACCCAACGGGCGTTCCACCGCACCGCCCGGGCCAGCGCCTCGTCGGTGGCGGTGTCGCAGGCGTGCAGCGCCAGCACCAGGTCCGGTGCCGGCTCGACCACCGCGTCGGCGATGGTGCCGGCGACGAAGGAGACCCGGCCGGCCCAGCCGAGCCGGTCGGCCAGCTCGGTGTTGCGCCGCCGCTGGTCCTCCCGGACGTCCACCCCGACCAGCTCGACGTCGAGGCCGCGCCGGGCGAGGTACCGGTACGCCGCGAAGGTCAGGTACGCGTTGCCACAGCCCAGGTCGACCACGCGCAGCGGCCCGGTCAGCTCCTCCGGGAGGGTGGCGGCGAGCGCCCGCAGGAAGGCGTCCACCTGGCGTCGCTTGGCGGCCGAGCCGCCGATCTCGGCGAAGATCGGGTCGCCCGGGTCCAGCAGGTACTCCTTGGCCCGGTCGTGCCCGACCGGCTCCGCCGCCGTCCGGGTCGCCGCGGCCCGGTGCACCTGCGCCTCGCCGGACTTGGTCACCCGGAGCTGGAGCGTGGCGTCGGCGGTCTCCACGTGCCAGTTGCCGAACGGCTCGGCCAGCAGCGCGTCGACCGCCGACCCGGCCTCCGTCCCCGGCGCCACGTTGCGGGTGTACGGCCGGCTGCCGTCGGAGGTGGAGATCTGCAACCGTGGACCGGCCTTGAGGACGACCGGGCGCAGCTCGGCGCGGACCACCGACGGCCGCTGTCCACGCCGGCGGCCGGCGGCGACCGCCCGGGTCAGTGTGGGGTCGAGCAGCAGCGTCCGTACCTCGGTCAGGGCGGCGTCCAACGGTTCGGGCATCGTTGCATCATCCTTCTTCGCGGGCGGGTGGCGGTGCGCGCCCCGGGCCGGGGTGGCCCGCGCCGCACGTCGACCGGTGACCTGCGTCGCCGCGGGCGGGCGACGTGCTCCCGCCGATCCGGGTCGCCGGGAGCGGCTCCGGCGGGACGGGGCGGTCACCAAAGGGGACATCCCCCGTACCGGCGAGCGGTGCGGGGGATGTCCGGGTGTCACGGGGTCAGTCGGCGGTGGCCTCGGCCGGCGTACCCACGCCGGAAGCGCCACCACGGCGGCGTCGGCGGCGGCGCGGCTTCGACGGCTGCTCGCCGTCGGCGGAGACGGCGGCCGGCTCGGTGGCGCCCGCGTCGGCGGAGATCACCGCGGTCGGCTCGCCCGCGACCGTCTCGCCGTCCCGGCGGCGACGCCGGCGGCGCGGGGTGCGGGTGCCCTCCTCGGCGGCGGCCTCGACCGGAGCCTCGGCGTCCGGCGTGTCGGAGCCGGAGCGGCCCCGGCGACGCTCACCCCGACCGCGGCTCTCGCCCCGGCTCTCGCCGCGCCGGGAGCCCCGGCCACCCTCGCCACGGCGTGACCGTCCGCCCAGGTCCTCCTCGACCTCGGCGGCGAGCCCGGCGCGGGTCCGCTCGGCGGTCGGCAGGGTGCCGGTGATCTCGGTGGAGATGTCGAGGTCGGTGTAGAGGTGCGGGGAGGTGTGGTACGTCTCCGGCGGCTCCGGCATGTCCAGGCCGAGCGTCTTGTCGATGATCCGCCAGCGGGGCATGTCGTCCCAGTCGACGAAGGTCACCGCGACGCCGGTCGCCCCGGCCCGGCCGGTACGGCCGATCCGGTGGGTGTAGGTGTCCTGGTCCTCGGGGCAGTCGTAGTTGATGACGTGGGTGACGCCGCTGACATCGATGCCCCGGGCGGCCACGTCCGTGGCGACCAGCGTGTCGATCTTGCCGGCGCGGAACGCCCGCAGCGCCCGCTCCCGCGCGCCCTGGCCCAGGTCGCCGTGGACGGCGGCGACCGCGAAGCCGCGGAAGTCGAGGTCCTCGGCGACCCGGTCGGCGGCCCGCTTGGTCCGCGTGAAGATCATGGTGAGGCCGCGCCCCTCCGCCTGGAGGATCCGGGCCACGATCTCGATCTTGTTCATCGAGTGGGTGCGGTACGCCAGCTGCTTGGTCTGCGGCGACGGGCCGGTCTCGGCGGTGTGCCCGGCGTGGATCGTCACCGGCCGGCGCAGGAAGCGCCGGGAGAGCGTGACGATCGGGTCCGGCATGGTGGCCGAGAAGAGCATGGTCTGCCGGTCCTCCGGCAGCATCGCCAGGATCTTCTCGACGTCGTCCAGGAAGCCCAGGTCGAGCATCCGGTCGGCCTCGTCGAGGACCAGCGCGCGCACCCGGTCCAGCCGCAGGTGCTTCTGCTTCTGCAGGTCCATCAGTCGGCCCGGCGTGCCGACCAGGATCTCCACGCCCTTGCGCAGCGCGTCGATCTGCGGCTCGTACGCCACCCCGCCGTAGATCGGCAGCACCCGCACGCCCCGGGTCTTGCCCGCGGCGGCGAGGTCCTTGGCGACCTGGATGCCCAGCTCACGGGTGGGGACGACGACCAGGGCCTGGGGCACGCCGTCGCTGCCCTCGTCGGGGGCGAAGACCCGCTCCAGCAGCGGTACGCCGAAGCCGAGGGTCTTGCCGGTGCCGGTCGGCGCCTGGCCGATCAGGTCGGTGCCGCGCAGCGCGATCGGGAGCGCGTACTCCTGGATCGCGAAGGCGCGGGTGATGCCCGCCGCGGCCAGCGCCTCGACGGTCTCCGGCCGCGCGCCGAGCGCGGCGAACGTGGGCGCCTCCGGACGGACCGGGGCGGTGGGGGCCAGTTCGTGGCCCTCCAGCTCTTCGAGAATCTGTTCGCTCATCTGGATCTGGGGGTGCCCTCTCGTGGTGCGCCCCGTCTTGTCCTCAGGGCGCGATCGGTATGGCGCGGGCCACGCGGTCGGGGGCGGTGTTCGCCGAGCCGGACCGGGCCGCACGCGCGCCGTAGGCAGGACTTCGATCGGATCGGCGCCCACGGCAACTGCTCCATCTTAACCGAGCAGCAGGGTTTCGCTCCGAAGCCCGTTGACCGACCCTCCCCCGGGGGTAATAATTGTGATCTGGATCACGCAAAAAACGGTCGTACGCCCCGGACGGTACCCTGCGCTCGTGCCCGCCCCGACAAGCCCCGAAGCCGTGGTCGACCTGCTCGGTCTGGTCGCCTACGGCGAACTGCTCGCCTTCGACCGGATGGCCGCCGACGCCCGGCTCGCCCCCGACCTGCGTCGCCGGGCCGCGCTGAGCGAGATGGCGGCGGCGGAGATCGGCAACTACCGGCGGCTCGCCGACTGGCTCACCGCGCTCGGGGCCAGCCCGGACGAGGTGATGGCGCCCTACCGGGACGCGTTGCAGTCGTACCACGACTCGACCGAGCCGAAGGACTGGCTGGAGGCGGTCACCAAGGCGTACGTCGGGGACGGCATCACCGACGACTTCCTCGGCGAGATGGCCGACCGGCTGGACGAGCCGTACCGGCAACTGGTGCGGGACGTGCTGCACGAGTCCCGGTACGCCGAGTTCGCGGTGGCCGAGATCCGGGCCGCGATCGAGGTCGACCCCCGGGTGGCCAACCGGCTCTCCATGTGGGCGAGACGGCTGGTCGGAGAGGCGCTCTCCCAGGCGGGGCGGGTCGCCGCGGCGGACCGGGGCGCGCTCACCGCCCTGATCGGGCGGGACGAGGTCGACGTGCCGGCGCTGTTCCGCAGGCTGACCGCCAACCACACCGCCCGGATGGCCGCGGCCGGCCTCAACAACTGAGCCGGATCACCCCGCGCCGGTGGAGGGGGGACGGCCCGGATCCGGCCCGCGGCGGGCTGAGCCGCCGCAGGGGCCGGACCGGTTCAGCGGACGGTGAAGCCCACCGCTCGCGGCGACGCCTCGGCGATCTCGACGTAGGCGACCTTGCCGACCGGCACGATCACCCGCCGGCCCTTCTCGTCGGTCAGGGAGAGGGTCCCCTCGGACTTGCCGAAGGCGTCGGTCACGATCTGCTCGATCTCGGCCGGCGACTGCGCGCTCTCCAGAACCAGCTCGCGCGGCGCGTACTGCACGCCGATCTTGACCTCCACTGTGCCTCCTCAGGTGGGCGAAAGAGCCGCCGATGGGAAGGCTATCCGATCTCGGGGCCGGATGTTCAGGCTGACTCACCTTGCAACGGGAAGCTCGCGATCCCCCGCCAGGACAGCGCCGCGACCAGTGCCTCCGCCTCGGCCTTGGGCACCTGGCGGCCGCCGGCCAGCCAGAACTGCGCGGCCGTCTCCGCCGCCCCGACCAGGCCGGACGCGAGCAGCTCGGCGTGCGCCCGGCTGACGCCGGTGTCCGAGATGATGGTGTCGGTTATCGCCGCGATGCAGCCCTGCTCGACCCGCTCCACCCGCTGCCGGACCGCCGGGTCGTTGCGCAGGTCCGACTCGAAGACCAGGCGGAACGCCTCGCTCTCGTGGTCGACGAAGTCGAAGTAGGCGCGTACCGACGCGCCGACCCGCTCCTTGTTGTCGCTCGTCCCGCGCATCGCGTCGTGCACCTTGGCGACGATGGCGTCGCAGTGCGTGTCGAGCAGTGCGAGATAGAGCTCCATCTTGCCCGGGAAGTGCTGGTAGAGCACCGGCTTGGAGACCCCCGCCCGTTCGGCGATGTCGTCCATCGCGGCGGCGTGGTAGCCCTGCGCGACGAACACCTCCTGCGCCGCCGCGAGCAGCTGCTTACGGCGTGCCGAGCGGGGTAGCCGGGTGGGCCGGCCGGCGGTCTGCGCACCGTTCCCCACAGCGGTCATGGGAACCTCCGAGTTTCTCCGTACGAGCCGGCACTTTTACCCCGTACCGGTCAGGGCATCCACCCCGGCCCCGGAATTGGCCCGCCGCTGTAACTTATCGCCACTGTCACCACACGGTAGCCTCAGCGGGGGCGACCAAGGAGCGCGCGGTGAGTGAAACAGGGCAACCCGGTGCCGCCACCCCGGGAGAGCACGGTGACGGGACGGGTCGGCACGACGATCCGGCCCGCTCCGGCAGCGGGTGGGCACCTCCGGGGGCCGGATGGTCCGGCGGGGTCGACGCCCCGGCGTACCGCGAGACGACCTCCCCCTGGCACCGGCCCGAGCCGTCCGGCTGGGGTGCCTCCTCGCCCGGGCACGGCGATCTGCCGGCCCCCGTGCCCGACCCACGGTCGGACGGGGAACCGGCGCCCCGCAACGGCCGGCCCCACCTCAACGGGACGAGCCACCCGGGCGAGGAACCACCGGCCGGCCGGCCCGCCCCGGTCAGCGCCCCGCCCGCCGAAGCCTGGTCCGGCGCCGACGCGCGCCGGGACGCCGACGGCGACCGGCTGATCGTGCCGGCCCAGCGGCCCGCGCCCCCGGCCGAGCAGCAGCACGACCCCGAGGCCGGCCCCGCACGGCATTCCTCGGACGACCCGCCCCGGGCGGGCCGCTGGTCGGACGAGGGCTTCCCCGCCTCCGCGCCGCCCGCCGTCCAGGTGCCGCCGGTGGGCACCGCCCCCTCCGGCTTCGAGGTGCCGCCCGGATTCCGCGCCCCCCGTGCCGACCGTGCCGAGCCGGGGCCGTCGGCCGGCGAGCCCTCGGCCTGGGCCGACCGTGCCGAGCCGGGACCGTCGGCCGGCGAGCCCCCGGCCTGGGCCGACCGCTTCCCGCCGGAGCCCGTCGAGGCGGAGCCGCCCACCGGGTCGCCGGTCGCCGGCCGCCCGGCCGACGAACCGGACTGGTCGGGGCCGAGCTGGAACCGCCCGAGCTGGGGCGGGAGTTGGGCCCCGTCGTGGGCCCGCGAGGAGGAGCCGCCCGGCCTGCGCGGGGCCCGCGAGGAGGAGCCGCCGTCCGGCCGCCGCGCCCGGGTGGAGCGGGCAGCGGAGTGGCCGGCCGAGCCGGCCCGGCGGTACGAGCCGGTCCGGGCCGAGCCCGCCCGACCGTACGAGCCCCTCCGCTCCGAGCTGCCCCGGCCGTACGAGGTCACCCGCTCCGAGCCGGAGCCGTCGGTACGCCCCGTCGACCGACCGGCGTGGGCCGGTCGGTCCGCCCCGGCGCCCGCCAGCGCCCCGCCCGCCGCAGCACCGCGCAGCGCCCCGCCCGCCGTCGCGCCCCGCAGCGCCCCGCCCGCGCTCGCCCCGGCCAGCGCGCCGCCCGCCGTCGCGGAAGAGCCGGCCGGTGCCGCCACGATCACCGAGCGGGCCGCGCCGCCGTTCCGGCTCCGGTCCGTACCGGGGGAGCCCACCGCGCCTGCGGACCTGCCCGGCCAGCCGCCGGCCCCCGCCGGTCCCGGCACCGCGACCGCACCCGCCACGAGCGGGCCGCGTCGTCTGGGCCCCACGCCGTCCGCGCCCGCCCCGACGAGCGCACCCCCCTACGCGGCCCGCCGCTCCGCCCCCGATCCCGTGCCCACGGCCCCGCCGGCCGCCGGGGACGAGGCCCCGGACGCCGACGCGGCGGTGCTGCCGCAGCGCGTCCCCGCCGAGCCGGACGTGCCCGTCGTGCCGGAGCCGCCAGCCGTGGAGCCACCCGCCGAGACCCCGGAACTCGCCCGCATCGCCACCCACCTGCGCCGCGACGACGAGCCCGCCCCGCCGCAGGAGCGGCCGGAGGGCTTCGACGTCAACGCCATCCTGGACGCCGTACGGGAGGTGGCCGGCGTGCGGGACGCCGCGCTGCGCCGTACCCCGGCCGGCGCACACAGCCTCCGGTTGGACCTCGCCGACGGGGCCGACCCGGCCGAGGTGAGCCGGATGGTGGCCCGGCTGCTCCAGGAGCGGATGGGGCTGGCGGCAGCCCCGCAGAACCTGCCCGCTGCCGCCCCCGCGCCACTGCGGCGCAGGGGCGCCCCGGGTCGGTCGGTCGAACCCCGGCCGGCGGAGGGTCGTACCCGCGCCACGCCCGGCCCGGAGGGCACCCCGACCGAGCCCCGCTCCGGCGACGCGCGTGCGGCGGAGCCGGGGTCGGCGCCGGTGGGCCGCTCGCGGGCCACCGAGCCGGCCCCACGGGTCGACCCCGCCGCCGAGCGCCCCGGCGCCCCCGGCCAGGAGGAGGAGCCGGGCACGGTCGGCGGGGTGCCCCGTCGCCGCCGGCAGACCGCCCCGCACCGGGGCCGGGCCAGTGTGGAGGAGGCGGCCCTGTCCGCCGCTCCGACGGCCACCGGCAGCCCGGTCACGGCCGGCACGTCGTACTCCGGTGGGCAGATGACCACGACGGAGACCGCGCCCTCCCGCCCGCTGGACACCGGCGGCGTGCCGGGGCCCCGGGTGGTGATCGACCACGTCCAGGTGAGCACCTTCGGTCTCGACGCCACGGTCGAGGTGCGGCTGCTGGCCGCCGGTGAGACCGCGGCCGGCCACGCGACCGGTCCGGCCGTGGACGGGTACGTCCTGCGACTCTGTGCGGTGGCCGCCGCGGCGGCGGTGGACCAGTTGCTCCGGGGTGGCGGGCGCACCGCCGAGCGGGGACGCTGCTTCGTCGAGCACGCGGCGGTGGTGCCCTTCGGCAACTGCGAGGTGGCCACCGTGGTGGTGCTGCTGGTCTGCGACGGCTGGGTGGAGCAGCTCGCCGGTTCGGCGCTGGTCGCGGGCGACCCCCGCCAGGCGGTGGTACGCGCCACGCTGGCCGCGGTGAACCGTCGCCTGGAGGCCCTGCTCGCCTGAGTCGGCGGTGTCGGCGCGGATCGTGCGGGGAAGACTGGCAGGCATGAAGCGCGCCGCTCTCTGGCCCGACCACCTGCTGCCCCCGCACCACGTCCCGCCGCCCTGGCCGGGCCGGGCGGTACGCCTCGACGGCACCGTCACGTACGTCCGGGACACCCCGGCCGACGGCCCGGACGCCGAGCCGGCGCTGTACGTGCACGGGCTGGGCGGCTCGTCGCAGAACTGGACGGACCTGGCCGGCCTGCTCGCCGGCCGGCTCGACGGGCAGGCCATCGACCTGCCCGGCTTCGGGCGCAGCGAGCCGGGGCTCAGTTACACCATCCCGGCCTTCGCCGAGCGGGTCATCCGGTGGATCGAGCACTCCGGGCGGGGGCCGGTGCACCTGTTCGGCAATTCGCTGGGCGGGGCGGTCTCGGTGTACGTGGCGGGCCTGCGTCCGGACCTGGTGCGGACGCTCACCCTGATCTCGCCGGCCCTGCCGTTCCTGGGGTTCCACCGGTCGTTGCAGGGGCGGATGCTGCCGCTGCTGGCGATCCCGCGCGGGGAGCGGCTGGCCGCGTGGCGGCTGGCCCAGATCGCCCCGGAGGTGATGGCCCGGCAGGCGATGGAGGCGTGCGTGGCCGACCTGAGCCGGATCAGCGAGCAGCGCCGGCAGGAGGCGCTGGAGGAGATCCGGGTGCGCTACGAGGCCGCCCACTACGCCGCCGCGTACGTCCGGACGTTCCGTGGGCTGGTCTCCAGCTTCCTGCGGTCGTACCTGCCGGGCCCGAGGTCGATGTGGCGGATCGCCGCGTCGATCCAGGCGCCGACGCTGGTGGTGGGGGGCATGCAGGACCGGTTGGTGGACGTCCGGGTGGCGCCGCAGACCGCCCGGGTGATCCCGGACAGCCGGCTGATGATGCTGGCCGGGGTCGGGCACGTGGCCCAGGTGGAGGTGCCGCGCACTGTGGCGCGCGCCGTTCTGCACCTGCTCGTCGAGTCGGGGCACGGCGTGTCGCGGCCGGACGTGGCAGGCTGAGCTGGATGCCCACTTCCTTCCGGCCGGGGAAGGTGATCGTCAACCTGGACCGGTGGCGCAGTGAGGGCCGGCGGTACCGGGGTCGTCCGCTCTGAGCCGGCCCGGCTGTTGTGAAACATTCTCGCGATAGTTGCGGCAAAAGCGGGGATATGCCCGATTGATCTGGGATGCTGGCGGAGTGGAACCCTTCCCACCGCCCGATGGCGGTCGGCCGGCAGCCGCCCCGGCGCCGACCGGTCCCCGTCCCGGCCTGGTCCGGATGCGGCGGCGACGTCGGCGGGCCGCGCTGCTCGGCCTGGTGTCGCTCGGCGCGACGATCGCCGGGGTCGCCCTCGTCCGGGCCGGCGACGCGCCCACCCCACCCGCCGAGGGGCACACGGCGTACGGGCTCGGCGCGGGCGGGCGGATCGCGCCGCCCGCGTACCCGGTCGAGGGTCCCGGCCGGTTCGCCGCCGCCGACGGCCGCTCCCCGGTGCGGGGCGTCGACGGCCCGCTGCGCCGCTACCGGGTGGCGGTGGAGGAAGGGACCGGCCAGGACGTCGACGCCTTCGCCGCCACGGTCGACGAGGTGCTCGGCGACCCGCGCAGCTGGATCGGCTCCGGCGAGCTGCGGGTGCAGCGGGTGCCCGAGGCCGCCGCCGCCGACTTCACCGTCTACCTGGCCACCCCGGCCACCTCCGAGCGGATGTGCGCCCTGGGCGGGCTGGTCACCGAGCGGTACACCTCGTGCCGGCTGCCCGGCCAGGTGATCATCAACCTGGCCCGCTGGCTGGACGGCGTGCCGCACTACCGCGCCGGGCTGGAGACCTACCGGACGTACGTGGTCAACCACGAGGTCGGGCACGAGTTCGGCGAGGAGCACCAGGCCTGCCCCGGCGCCGCGGAGCCGGCGCCGGTCATGCAACAGCAGACGTACGGCCTGGACGGCTGCGTCGCCAACGCCTGGCCGTACGTCGACGGCATCCGGTACGAGGGCGAGCCGACCGAGGGCCTCTAGGGTTATTCCCGCTCCCGCATGTCGGGCAGGGTGTCCCTGCTCATGGCCGACCTCCGGTGCAGCGAGCGACAATGGCCCGGTTCGCCACCAGCCGATCCCGGGGAGTCCACCGTGTCGTTGCCCCCGCTCGTCGAGCCCGCCGCCGAGCTGACCGTTGACGAGATCCGCCGCTACTCGCGCCACCTGATCATCCCGGACGTCGGGGTGGAGGGGCAGAAGCGGCTGAAGAACGCCCGGGTCCTCTGCGTCGGCGCCGGCGGCCTCGGCTCGCCGGCCCTGATGTACCTCGCCGCCGCCGGTGTCGGGACGCTCGGCATCATCGACTTCGACACCGTCGACGAGTCCAACCTCCAGCGCCAGATCATCCACGGCGTCTCCGACGTCGGCCGCTCCAAGGCCGAGTCCGCCGCCGCCTCGATCCGCGAGATCAACCCGCTGGTCAACGTGGAGATCCACAACACCGCGCTGGACCGGGACAACGTCCGGGAGATCTTCTCCTCCTACGACCTGATCGTCGACGGCACCGACAACTTCGCCACCCGCTACATGGTCAACGACGCGGCGGTGCTGCTCGGCAAGCCGTACGTCTGGGGGTCGATCTACCGCTTCGACGGCCAGGCGTCGGTGTTCTGGGCCGAGCACGGCCCCTGCTACCGCTGCCTCTACCCGGAGCCTCCGCCGCCCGGCATGGTTCCCTCCTGCGCCGAGGGTGGGGTGCTCGGTGTGCTCTGCGCGTCGATCGGCTCGATCCAGGTCAACGAGGCGATCAAGCTGCTCGCCGGCATCGGTGAGCCGCTGGTCGGCCGGCTGATGGTCTACGACGCCCTGGAGATGAGCTACCGCAAGATCAAGGTCCGCAAGGATCCGAACTGCGCGCTCTGCGGTGAGAACCCGACGGTCACCGACCTGCTGGAGGACTACGAGGACTTCTGCGGTGCGGTCTCCGAGGAGGCGCAGGAGGCGGTGGTCGACTCCACCATCACCGCCGTCGAGCTCAAGGAGTGGCAGGACGCAGGCAAGGACATCTTCCTGGTCGACGTCCGCGAGCCCGCCGAGTACGAGATCGTCCGGATCCCCGGCGCCACGCTGATCCCCAAGGGCGAGATCCTCTCGGGTGAGGCGCTGTCGAAGCTCCCGCAGGACAGGCAGATCGTGCTGCACTGCAAGTCCGGCGTCCGCTCCGCCGAGGCGCTCGCCGCGCTCAAGGCTGCCGGGTTCTCCGACGCCGTGCACGTCCAGGGCGGCGTGCTCTCCTGGATCAAGCAGATCGACCCGTCGCTGCCCGCGTACTGACCGGTCGGACCGAAGGCCCTCCCGCCGCTGCGGGAGGGCCTTCGCGTACCACAGCCGGACGGCGGACCGGTCCGTACGGCACGCCGGTCGGTGTGGCTGCCCGGTGGACCCGGCCGGGCCGTCCGCCGGAGGCGCGATCACCTTTTCGCAGGTAGCGTGTCCGCCGTGGTCGACATGGACGCCGCGATCGGCTTCGTCGTGGCTCACGGGGACGCGGTGGACCGCGCCCGACTGTCCCGGTTGCGCACCGGCGCGCCGGTGCCGGACGAGCTGCTCGACGCGGCCGAGGCGGGGCAGACGCCCGACGGTGGCTGGCCGGCCGTGCTCGGTGGTGAGGTCGCCTCGGTCGACGCGACCTGCTTCCGCCTGGCGGAGCTGGACGACCTGGGTGCCCTCGGCCGCCCGGCCGCCCGACGCGCGTTGGACTGGCTCGCCACCCGGCAACTGCCCGACGGTGGCTGGGAGGAGGACCCGCGACTGGCCGGCCTCGCCCCGGAGTGGGCCCGCCCCGGCGACCCGGAGGCCCGGCTCTACCTCACCGCCAACGCCGGCTTCTGGCTGACTGTCGCCGGGCTCGACGCCCGGGCCGCCGGCCCGCTCGACCACCGGGTGGGCGGGGCGTACGCCGGGGTGGTGCAGGCGGCGGCGCACGCGCTGGCCACGCAACTCGCCCCGGACGGCAGTTGGCCGTCCTTCCTGCCCGCCGGCTGGCTGAGCGCCGCCGTGCTGCACCGGCAGGAGATGTACTACGAGTCGGCGCGGATCCAGGCGGTGCTGGCCGAACGGGTGCCGAAGGTGTCCCCGGCGGACGCGGCCTGGCTGGCCGCGACGCTGCGCCGGGTCGAGGTGGGCGAGGAGCAGTGGCTGCTGGTCTCGGCCCGCAGGCGGCTCGCCGAGACCCAGCGCAGCGACGGCGGTTGGGACAGCGACGACGGGCACCAGTTCGACGTGCACACCACGCTGACCGCGATCCGGGCGTGCCGCCCGGCGGTCACTTGAGCTGGCTGATCACCAGCGGCCACCAGCCGTCCGGGGCGAAAGCGGCCCGGTCGATGCTCTCCAGGACCGTCCGGAGCTGTTCCGCGCGTTCGGCCCGGCCCGGCTTGCCCTCGTCGGCCTCCACGAAGAGCGCGAACTGGTAGAGGAACTCGACGAAGGTGCGGAAGGTGCTGTTCACCGGCTGGATGTCCTGCTGCTCCAGATCGAACTGGAGGATCTCGCCGGTGCGCGGGTCGAGCACGTAGAGCAGGTCGGTGTTGTCGGCGACCGCCCCGACCACGATCAGCCGGACGTCCAGCGAGCCGTCCTCGGTGGTGAGCTGGATGGTGTCGTACAGCTCGATGTCGCCTTCGAGGAAGGCGGTGTAGACGACCTCCACGTCGAGCGGGATCTCGTCGCCGGCCGGGAGCATGTCCGGGGCGAAGCCGCCCTCCAGCCACGCCTCACGCGGGTACGGGATGAGCTCGTCGGAGTTCCACAGTGCGGTGAACCGGGGATCAGCTGCCATGACGGTCCTTCGCAGGGTCGACGGTGGGTCAGGAGGACAGGCCGGCGGCGATCAGCAGCCGCCGCCAGTTGTCGGCGTACTCGCCTGCGTGCCGGCCCTTGCGCAGCCGCTGCTCTGCGGCGGCGGGGCCGAAGACGACGGCCGTCAGCTCGGGGTAGCGGGGGCCGAGCACGTGTTCGTCGAAGAACGTGGCGACGTCGGGGGCGATGATGGTGAACTCGACGTCCTCGTCGGGGTGCTCGTACTGGTGGACGTAGGCGCTGGACTCCATGTAGTAGACGTCCAGGTCTTCCAGGTCGAGGTAGATCGGGTCGCCGCCGCGGATCTCGGCGCGTAGGCCACGGGGGACGCTGTCCATCTCGTAGCCGACGATCAGCGGGGTGCCCATCGGGTCGTCCGGGTCGACCTCGTGCTCCGCCCAGGCCTGCGGGGTGAGGATCTCCTTCGGCGCGTGGAACCGGAAGTTGTCGCCCTCCAACCGCTGGAACAGGCTGTAGACCTCGGCCACGCCGGGCAGGTCGGCGATCGGCTCCAGCGGCGCCGGCCCCTCGATGCGCACACCGAAGCCGTGCTCGGACTCGACCCGGGTGAGCAGCTCCAGCTTCTCGGCGATCCGGGTCAGGACGGCGGGGTCCGCACCGGTCACGGCAGGACCTTCACGATGATCGGGGTGCCCTCGGGGACGTCGCGCAACGCCACGGAGATGTCGCTGCCGATCTGGCGGTTGGTCCAGGCGTCCATCAGCCTGAGGTTAGCGTATTCGTCCTTTCCGTCGAGTTGTAGCTCGTGGACGTGGTCCGGGTCCAGTCCCTGGCCCCGGGCGGTGATCGGCCCCCGGCCGTCGTAGAGGCGATCGACGAGGCCCTTGTTGGCCACGTACTGGTTGGTCTCCGGGGTGCCGTGCTGCTGGGTGAGCCGCTCGTTCTTGGTCAGTCGGCGGATCACCCGGTCCCGGAAGACGTTGGTGCGGGTCCGGGTGCCCGGCTTGGTGCCCCGGCCTCCCCGGTGGTAGACGTTGTTGGCCGTCCGGTCCGACTTCGCCTTGCTCAGCCGGCCCTCGCGGCCGAGCCGGACCAGGTCCCTGGCCTTACGGTCGAAGTCGCGCTTGTCGAAGTCCGGGCGGTTGCGCAGGACCAGCACGGCGGGGCCGCGGGGTGTGGTGCCGGCCGCCTTGGCGGTGCGGAACACGTCGGCGTTCTCCAGGTGCGCCGAGACGATCTTGGCGCCCTTCGCCTGCGTCCGCCGGGACGGCGCGGTGCGCTTCTTAGCCATTGAGCACCGTGTCCACGGCCAGTCCGATGAGCTGGTCGACGATCAGCCCGGTGATCATCTTGAAGATCGGGATCTGCAGCAGGGACGCGCCGAAGGTGACCACCGCCGTGGCGATCGCCTGGGCGATCTGAATCGCCAGCACCACGAGCTGGATGATCACGTTGATCTTCAGGGCGAGCACCACACCGGCGGCGGCCATCAGCCCGATCCCGATGACGGTGGCCGGGTTCGCGGCGTCGGCGACGTTGCGGGCCGCCGACTCCTTGTCGTTCCACTCACTGGCGAAGGCCGTGATGCTCTCGCCCCGGTTGGTGTCGAGCACCGACCGTGCCGCCGACTCCAGCTGCGCCACCGAGCCGTTGATCCGGTCGGCCATGCCGGTCCACTCGCCGGCCAGCCGGAACAACGCCGTCTCGTCGGACTCGGGCCAGTCGTACCCGAGCATCGACAGCAGGGACGCCAGTTCACCCGGGAGCGTCAGGCCCACGGTGACTCCTCTCTTCCTGGGCTCAGCCCAGCTTGCCGAGGATCGACCGGAAGGCGTCGGTGACCCCGTCCTCCACGGCCCGATAGCTCTCCGCCATCCCGCGCAGGCCCTCGGCGTAGCTCTCCAGCTCGGTGATGTTGGTGCTCAGGCACTCGGTCAGCGCCTCCACGCACGCCTGGTGGGCGACGCCCAGCAGCATGCCGATCTCGTCGCCGCCGAAGGCCTGCTCGTACGCGCCGACCGCCGCCTGGAACGACTCGAAGGTCTGCCGGACGCTCTCCTTCGCCTCGGCCAGTTGCTCCGCGCCGCGGGTGAGCGCGTCGACGTCGACGTCGAGGGGCTCCACGGTCAGCTCCGCTGCTGAAGTTTGCGCATGGTCTCGCTGATCGTGGTGCTGATCTCCCGCATCTGGCGCAGGCCCTGGTCCTGGAGGCGCTCCAGAGTCGCGCTCATCGCGGCGAGGTCGGGCACCGGTTCGGCGCCCACGCCCGGGTCCTGCCCGTCGAGCGCGGCGTTCACCGCCCGGCGCAGCTCGTCGGCGAGGTGTTCCGAGCCCTCGCGCAGGACCCGGGGGTCGATCTCGACCGCGCTGAGTCGCCCGTCGGTGCCGAGGGTGACCCGGATCCGCCCGTCGGCGGCCTCCGCCACCGACTCCGCCCGCTCCCGTGGGACGGCGCTGCGGGATGCCTCCCGCAGCGCGGCCCGTGCCTGCGTCAGTTGCTGTTCCAGGGCGCTGTCGTCCAGCATGCCGCCTCCCCCAGACAAGCCGTGCCGAAATCCGCGTACCAGCCTAGCGACCCGGTGCGACCCCCCAGGGCGACCCTCCACAGAAGAGGTTCAGCCGCGCAGGTGGCCGTCCCCGGTGACGACGTACTTGGTGCTGGTCAGCTCGGGCAGGCCCATCGGACCGCGGGCGTGCAGCTTCTGGGTGGAGATGCCGATCTCCGCGCCGAAGCCGAACTCGCCGCCGTCGGTGAACCGGGTCGAGGCGTTCACCATCACCGCAGCCGCGTCCACCCGGGCCACGAACTCACGCGCCGCCGACTGGGAGTCGGTGACGATCGCCTCGGTGTGTCCGGTGCCGTACCGGCGGATGTGCGCGACCGCCGCGTCCAGGGAGTCGACCACGGCCACCGAGATGTCGGCCGACAGGTACTCGGTGGCGAAGTCCTCGTCGGTGGCCGGGACGACGGCGTCGGAGTGGGCGGCCACCCGGGCGTCACCGTGCACGGTGACCCCGGCGTCGGCGAACGCGGCCAGCACCGGCGGCAGGAAGGCGTCCGCCACCGCCGCGTGCACCAGCAGCGATTCGGCGGTGTTGCAGGTGGACAGCCGCTGGGTCTTGGCGTTCAGAGTGATCGCCACCGCCTTGGCGACGTCGGCGGCGGCGTCGACGTACACGTGGCAGTTGCCGACCCCGGTCTCGATCACCGGCACCGTCGACTCCTCCACCACGGTGCGGATCAGCGACGCGCCGCCGCGTGGGATCAGCACGTCCACCAGGCCGCGGGCGCGCATCAGCTCCTTGACCGAGTCGCGCGAGGTGGCGTCGAGCAGCTGCACCGCGTCCGCCGGCAGTCCCGCCCCGGCGACCGCGTCGCGCAGCACCGCGACCAGGGCGGCGTTGGAGTGTGCCGCCGACGAGGAGCCGCGCAGCAGCGCGGCGTTGCCGGACTTCAGGCAGATCCCGGCGGCGTCCACGGTGACGTTCGGGCGGGCCTCGTAGATGATGCCGACCACCCCGAACGGCACCCGGACCTGGCGCAGCTCCAGGCCGTTGGGCAGGGTCGAGCCGCGGACCACCTCGCCCACCGGGTCGGGCAGGGCGGCCATCTGGCGCAGCGCCTCGGCGATGCCCGCCACCCGGCCCGCGTCGAGGGCGAGCCGGTCCAGCACGGCCGCGCTCAGCCCGGCCTCCCGCCCGGCCGCCAGGTCCGCCGCGTTGGCGGTCAGGATCTCCGGGGTACGCGCCACCAGCGCGTCGGCCATCGCGTGCAGCGCGGCGTCCTTGGCGGTACGCGTGACCACGGCCAGTTCCCCCGCCGCCTCCCGGGCCCGGCGGGCCTGCTCGCTGACGCTCATGCCGGCACTCCGCTTCGCTCCGTGCCGCCATGAGGCACCGCCGCGCTGGACTGATGATTCGCTCGCTGACGCTCGCTCATGTTCATCCGCAACTCCTCACAGCAGCACGAGGTCGTCACGGTGGACGACCTCCCGTTCGTACGCCGGGCCGAGCGCCGCGGCGAGCTCTCCGGTGGAGCGGCCGAGCAGCCCCGGCAGCTCCACCGCGTCGTAGTTGACCAGCCCTCGGGCCACCGGCGCGCCCTCGGCGTCCACCAGGTCGACCGGGTCGCCGGCGGTGAACGCGCCGTCCACGGCGGTGATCCCGGCGGGCAGCAGCGACTTGCGCCGGCCCACCACGGCCTGCACCGCCCCCGGGTCGAGGTGCAGCCGGCCCCGGGGCGCGGTGGCGTGGGCCAGCCAGAAGAGCCGGGCGGCGGGTCGGCGGCTGCTCGGGTGGAAGTACGTGCCGACCGCCTCGCCGGCCAGCGCGTCGCCGGCCAGCGGCGCGGCGGTGAGCACCACCGGGATGCCGAAGCCGGTGGCGATCCGGGCCGCCTCGACCTTGGTGACCATGCCGCCGGTGCCGACCCCGGACCGGCCGGCCCCGCCGATGTCGATGCCGGCCAGGTCGCCCTCGCCGCGCACCTCGGTGATCCGGCTGCTGCCCGGCTGGGTCGGGGCGCCGGTCCAGAGCGCGTCCACGTCCGACAGGAGCACCAGCAGGTCGGCGTCGACCAGGGCGGCGACCAGGGCGGCCAGCCGGTCGTTGTCGCCGAACCGGATCTCCTCGGTGGCGACCGTGTCGTTCTCGTTGACGATCGGCACCGCCCGCAGGTCGAGCAGCTTGCGCAGGGTCCGGTACGCGTTGCGGTAGTGCGCCCGCCGGGTCACGTCGTCGACGGTGAGCAGCACCTGCCCGACGGTGAGCCGGTGCCGGGCGAAGCCGGCCGCGTACCGACCGATCAGCAGGCCCTGCCCGACGCTGGCGGCGGCCTGCTGGGTGGCCAGGTCGCGCGGGCGCCGGGCCAGCCCGAGCGGGGCCAGGCCGGCGGCGATCGCGCCGGAGGAGACCAGCACCACCTCACGGCCGGCGTCGGCGAGCGCGGCCAGGGTGTCCACCAGGGCGTCGACCCGGGCGTCGTCCAGCCCACCGGCGGCGGTGGTCAGCGAGGACGACCCGATCTTGACGACGACCCGCCGGGCCTGGGTGACTGCTTCGCGCACCCGACCATTCTGCGCGGTCGGTCCCGCCGGACCTCGGCGCGTTCCCATAGTGTGGCAGCTCGTGACGCCTGATGAGTACGTCGAGGCGGTGCTCGCGCTGGTCGAGCGGATCCCACCGGGCCGGGTGATGTCGTACGGGGCGGTCGCCGACGCCCTCGCGGAGCGGTCCGGGCGGGCCTCGGCCCGGCTGGTCGGCTCGATCATGGCCCGGCACGGCGGCGGGGTGCCCTGGCACCGGGTGGTGAACTCCGCCGGCCGGCTGCCACCCGGGCACGAGGTCCAGGCGCGGGCCCGGCTGCGCGCCGAGGGCTGCCCGCTGCGCGCCGCCGGGGTGGACCTGGCGGCGGCGAGCTGGTGGCCGGAAGAGGGGATGTGACCCGGGCCATAACATGAGTAACATTCGGCCGCATGGACGCCCCGCCGGCCGCAGCCGGTTCCCCGGGCCCGGCCGGGGCCGCCCCGCCGCCTCCCCGGGCCGACGCCCCACCGGTCGCCGCCGCCGGCCCGGCCCCGTCCCCGCTGCCCCGGCGGGTGCACGCCGGCTACGCGCTCGGCTCGCTCGCCACCGGCGCGTTCGGCACCGTGCCCGGACTGCTCCTGCTGCCGTACCTCACCGACACGCTGGGCGTGGCCGCCGGGGTGGCCGCCCTGCTGGTGCTCCTGCCGAAGGCGTGGGACGTGCTGGTCAACCCTGTCGCCGGGCGGATCTCCGACCGCACCCGCTCCCGCTGGGGGCCGCGCCGGCCCTGGCTGCTCGGCGCCGGGCTCGCGCTCGCCGTGCTCTTCGCCGCGATCTTCGCCGCGCCGTTCGGCAGCGGGCCGGCCGCCGGGGCGTACGTGGCCCTCGCCTTCCTCGCCACCGCCACCGCGTTCGCCTTCTTCCAGGTACCGTACGTGGCGATGCCGGCCGAGCTGACCGGCGACCGCGCGGAGCGTACCCGGATGATGAGCTGGCGGATCGCGGTGCTGGCGCTGGCCATCCTGGTCTCCGGCGCGGTGGCCCCGATGGTGGTGACCGCCGGCGGCGACGGGGTCGCCGGGCACCGCTGGATGGGGATCTTCGTCGCCGCGCTGATCGCCCTCGGCGCGCTCGGCGCGTTCCTCGGCACCCGCTCCGCGTCCGCCGGCGTGGTGACCGAGACCGAGCCGTCGCTGCGCGCCCAGCTCGCCGTCGCCGGCCGGCACCGGCCCTTCCGGGCGCTGCTGCTCTGCTTCGTGATCCAGTCCGCCGGGGTGGCGACCATCCTGGCCGGGGTCAGCTACTTCGCCGACCAGATCCTGCGCGACCCGGCCAACGGCCCCACCCTGCTGTTCGCCTGCTTCGTCGGGCCGGCGCTGCTGGTGATGCCGCTCTGGACCCGCATCGGCGCCCGGCTCGGCAAACGGACCGCGCTGGTCGCCGCGTCGGTGCTGCTCGCCGTCGGGGCGGCGGTCCTGGTCGCCGCGCCGGTGCTCCCCGCCGCCGCCGTCTACGCGGTGGTCGCGCTCCTCGGCGTCGGGTACGCCGGCCAGCAGGTCTTCGCCCTCGCCCTGCTCCCCGACTGCGTGGCCGACGAGACCGCGCGGACCGGGCGGCGGCAGGCGGGCGTCTTCACCGGCCTGTGGACGGCGGGGGAGACCTTCGGGCTGGCCCTCGGCCCCGGCATCTACGGCCTGGTCCTGGCGCTCACCGGGTACGTCTCCTCGGACACCGGCACCGCGGCGGCCCAGTCCGACACCGCCCGCCTCGGCGTGCTGCTCGGCTTCAGCGTGCTGCCCGCCACACTGGTCGGCGGCGCGGTGCTGCTGCTGCGCGGCTGGACCCTGCACCCCGACCCGGAGGACGCATCATGATCGACGAGAAGGGGCTTCCCGCCGACGAGGTACTGGCCGAGATCCGCGCGCTGCGCGCCGCGGACCGGCCCACCCACGGCGGGCGGCTCTTCGCCTACGTCTACGACCCTGCGGTGCCCGGGCTGGACGAGCTGACCGCCGCCGCCCACGCGCAGAGCGCCCACGTCAACGGGCTCGACCCGACCGCCTTCCCGTCCCTGCTGGCGATGGAGAACGCGCTGGTCGCCGCAGCCGCCCGGCTGCTCGGTGGCGGCCCCGGCAGCGCCGCCCCGGACGTCGTCGGCAGCGTCACCAGCGGCGGCACCGAGTCGCTGATCCTCGCCGTCAAGGCGGCCCGGGACGCCCGCCCCGAGATCACCACGCCCCGGATCGTGGTGCCGGCGAGCGGGCACGCCGCCTTCGCCAAAGCCGCCCACCTGCTCCGGGTCACCCTCGACACGGTCGGAGTCGACCCGGTGACGCTGCGCCCCGCGCCGGCCGACGTGGCCGCCGCGATCCGCCCGGAGACCGTGCTGGTGGCCTGCTCCGCCCCCTCGTACGCGCACGGCGTCGTCGACCCGGTCGCGGAGATCGCCGCCGTCGCGGCGGCAGCCGGGGTGCGCTGCCACGTGGACGCCTGCTTCGGCGGCTGGACCCTGCCGTACCTGCGCCGCCTCGGCGTGCCGGTGCCGCCGTTCGACCTCTCCGTCGACGGGGTCACCTCGATCTCGGTGGACCTGCACAAGTACGCGTACGCCCCGAAGGGGGTGTCGGTGCTGCTGCACCGCGATCCGTCGCTGCGCGCCGCACAGTACTTCGCGTACGCCGACTGGCCCGGGTACACGATGATCAACCCGGTGCTGGCCTCCACCCGCTCGGGCGGCCCGATCGCCGCCGCGTACGCCACCCTGCGGCACCTCGGCGACGCCGGCTACCTGCGGCTCGCCGCCGCCACCCGGGACGCGGTGACCGCCCTCGCCGGGGCGGTCCGCGACGTGGCCGGGCTGCGGCTGATGGCCGAGCCGGAGTCGACCGTCGTCTGCTTCACCGCCACCGACCCCGACCTGGACCTGTTCGTGCTGGTCGACGAGCTGACCGCCCGGGGCTGGCACACCCAGCCGCAACTGCGGTACGCCGACCTGCTGCCCAGCGTGCACCTGACGGTGACCGCCTCCGTCGCGCCCCGGGTGGCCGAGTTCGGCCCGGCGCTGGCGGACGCGGTGGCGGCGGCCCGGGCGGCCGGTCCGGTCCGGCTCCCGCCCGAGCTGCTGGCGCTGGCGACCTCGCTGACCCCGGAGGCGCTCACCCCCGAGCTGGTCGCCGGGCTCGCCGCCGGCCTCGGCCTCGGCGCGGCGACGCCGGCCCCCGGGTCGGGGCGGGCCGGCGGCACGGGAGCGCCGACGCCGGAGCGGATGGCCGTGGTCAACACCCTGCTCGACGCCGCCCCACCGGCGCTGCGGGAGCGGCTGCTGGTCGAGTTCGTGAGCCTGCTGCAACGCCCGGCCTGGTGAACGGCCCCGGCCCGGCCCCACGCCGGCACCCGACGCGGGGTGCCGGCGACGGCCGGGCCGGCGCGGGGTACGCCGCCCGGGCCGCGTACCCCGCCCGTCACCGGTAGCCGATCCGGGTCGTGTTGTCGGCGGGACCGACGTCGGGCAGGAAGTCGAACCCCTCGTCCATCGGCCGCACGTCCACCTCGGCCGTCCCCGCGCCGACGCCGGCCCCGGCGGCGGCCCGGAAGCCGAGGGTGAGCCGACGCTCCTTGCCGGTGTCCAGCCGGCTCAGGTCGCAGGTCACCGGCCGGCCCGTGGTCCCCGGGTCGTTGCGGCAGACCGCCCAGCCGGCGCCGTCGGGGCGCAGCGCCGACGGCAGGTCGAGCCGCAGCGCCACGTACGCCACCGCCGTGTCGCCGGTGTTGCGGACCACGATGGTGACGCTGCCGGTGCGGGAGCCGTCGGGCGCATCGGTGAGCACCAGGTCGGTGGCGGTGACCGCGACGTCCGCCTGGTGCGGGTTCGGCCCGAACGAGGTCGGCCCGGACACCTGCCTGAACGACTCCCCGTTCCAGCGGTAGCCCCGCCACTGTCGCTGCGACCACTCGCCCGGCCAGCCCCCGCCCGGATGGATGTCGCCGACCTGCACCCGCACCACGCCGTCGTCGCGCACGTCCACCGCGACCAGCCACTGTGGCCTGTCGATGGTGCTGGCCACCACCCGGCCGACGGTGACCACCGTCCCGCCGGCGTCGCGGTCGAAGGCGACCACCTGCTGCGGCCCGCCGGTGCCGAGCGCGCACCGCACCAGCGCCACCGTCTCCGCGGCCCCGTCGGAGTCGACGTCGCCGTGAGCGAGGGCCAGCAGGTGGTTGGTGCCCTCCCGGCCGTCGCCGGTGAGCCGCACGCCGGCTGTCGGACAGCCCGGCCCGGCGCGCCAGGCCGGCAGGGTCACCGGCGTGGCGAGCAGTTGGGAGCGGCTGATCCGGCCGTCCGGCGGGATCGGGGTGGGGCTGCCGCTGCCCGCCGACGGTGCCGGCGTGGGGCTGGCCGACCCGCTCGGCGTCGGCGACACGGTCACGCTCGGGGTGGGGTCGACCGGACCGGGGGGCGGGGCCGGCTCGTGCAGCGCCGCGTACCCGAGGGCCGGGCCGGTGAGCAGCGCGAGCGCTGCCGTGGCGGCGGCCACCAGGTGCTTGCGGCGGCGCAGTCGTACGGTCCGCCGGACGGCGGCGGGTCCGGGCGCCACGACCTCGGCCAGCAGCGTACGGCGGTAGCGGTCGAACTCCTCGCCGAGAAGGCTCGTCTCCCGCTCAGGCATCCCGCACCTCCTCGGTGGTGTCGCGCAGGTGCGCCGCCAACGCCGTCCGGCCCCGGTGCAGCCAGGACTTGACCGTCCCCTCGGCGACCCGTTCCTGGCTGGCGATCTCGGCGACCGACAGGTCGGCCAGGTAGTGCAGTACGACCGCCCGGCGCTGCTTCGCCGGCAACCGGGTCAGCGCGGCGTCCAGCGCCACCCGGTCCGGGTTCGGCCCGGCCACGTGCGTCTCGCGCTGTCGCACCAGCCACGACTGGGCGGTCCGCAGCCGTCGCCAGCGGCTGTGGCCGAGGTTCCAGGCGACCTTGCGGACCCAGGCCAGCGGGTCCTCGTAGCCGGCGACCCGGTCCCACCGCGCGTACGCCCGGCAGAATGCCTCCTGGACCAGGTCCTGGGCCTGCCCCAGGTCCCCGGTGTACGCGGTGAGCTGGACGACCAGCCCTCGGAAGTGGGCGTGGTAGAACTCGTCGAAGGTCAGTTCCGGCGGCTCGGGGCCGGGGTCCGGCGGTGGACCGCCGAGCCGCCTGTCTTTCGTCACACTCACTCGTCCTCCCCCGTGGGTGCCGGCGGTGCGTGCCCACCGGCACGGGTCACACGGCTGGACCGGGCGCGTGGTTGCGTCCGATCGACGTCGATGCCGTCGGGTCCGACAGCCGGGCCGGACGCGCACCGCCGGCCCGGTACGGCCCGTCGTCACACGGGTGAGAGCCGATGCCGGCCCGCCGGGTTGCGCCCCACGGCTGTGGTTGACTGTCCGGTGGGAGACAGGTGAGGAGGCGGTCGTGCAGTTGCCGGCAGTGCTCGGTGAGCCGATCCGGTTCGTGCTGAACTGGGGCCGCCGCTACTCGCTCTGGGTCTTCAACTTCGGTCTGGCCTGCTGCGCGATCGAGTTCATCGCCACCAGCATGGGGCGGCACGACTTCATGCGGCTGGGCGTGATCCCCTTCGCCCACGGCCCCCGGCAGGCCGACCTGATGGTGGTCTCCGGCACGGTCACCGACAAGATGGCCCCGGCGATCAAGCGTCTCTACGACCAGATGCCCGAGCCGAAGTACGTCATCTCCTTCGGCGCCTGCTCCAACTGCGGCGGCCCGTACTGGGACTCGTACTCGGTGACCAAGGGCGTCGACCAGCTCATCCCGGTCGACGTGTACGTGCCCGGCTGTCCGCCCCGGCCGGAGGCGCTGCTGCACGGCATCCTCCGCCTCCAGGAGAAGATCGCCGCCGAGCAGTCCGGCGTCGGCGGCGTGACCCGCCCCGACCCCCTGGCCTCCCCGGCCGACCCCCTGGCCTCCCCGGCCGACGCCGGGGCCCCACCGGCCGGCGGCCGGTCCTCCCGTTCGGTGGAGTCGCTGACCGCCCCACCGATGCGCCGCCCCGACTGAGTCCCGCCCCGACCGACCGAGCGCGCGTGATGGATGCGGGCCTCGGCAGGACACCGTGTCCGGGCCCCGGTTCGCGCGTGCCCTGCCCCGGCACAATCAGCCATGTTGAAGCTCGATGTTCCGGAACGCATCCATGACCGGCGCGTCCCTGTCGAGGACCCTGTGTGGGTATACCGGTCGTTCTCGCCACCGAGGCGCCAGCTCTGTCGGGGACGCCCCGGCGGGACGGGACATGGTGAGCCCCGACTGACGGCGGCGAACCGGACGGGTCACTCCTGAGTAGCTGGAGCCGGTGTCGAAGCCGACCCACCGCGGCCCGCATGGGTGGGTTCTTTGGAACGCCTGACGTGGGCCAGCACAACAAGATCGTGCTCGATCAGTGAACGCGTGGCCTTGTTGCGGCGAGGAGGCCACCCTTTCCGGGATCGAGCGTGATCTCGCACCCCTGCCCAAGCCGCAGCCCTCCTGCGACGCCACCCGCCCCGAAATTCACAGATCTTGGAAGCGGACGGCCCCTCTGGGACCCGAGAACTTCCAAGATCTACCCCCTCCCGCTCCCCCCGCGCACGATGCGCCCCTAGCGCAGCCCTCACCCCCGCGATCTTGCAGTTTCGGCCCAGGCAAAGCGGGCGAAACGCCCTTCTCGGGGGCCGCAAGTGCAAGATCGGCGCGGGTGGGCGGGCGGGGTGAGGGTGGGTGAGGGTGGGTGAGGGTGGGTCAGGTGGGTTTCCGACAGGGGACGGTTGCGGCGTTCGGCGTACGTCCGGATCTCTGCGGCGTCCCAGATGCGCCCGACGGTGAGCGTGTCGATGGGGGCCGGGAAGTCGGGCCGGTCGACCAGGATCGCGGCGCGCTGGCGTGAGACGCCCAGATAGGCGGCGACCTCGGACAGCGCTGGCTGACCGCTTCACCGGCTGGGCGCGACCCAGGGGGTAGGCGGGACGGTGGCGGGTTGGGATTAGCCTGCGGGCCATGAACCAGTCTGCGGACAAGCGTTCCGCCTTCATCATCGACGTGCTCACCGAGGAGTTCGGCGCGTCGATGGCGCTCGACCCGGTGGCCTTCCGCCGCAAGTTCCGAAAGATGGCCGCCACCCCGTTCGCCTTCTACCGGGGCAGCGCGTCGCTCTTCTACGCCGACCAGCTCGGGGACTTCGCCGACGACCGCTTCCTGGACGAGCGGACCAGCCGGGTGTGGATCCACGGCGACCTGCACGCGGAGAACTTCGGCACCTACATGAACGCCTCCGGGCAGCTGGTGTTCAACGTCAACGACTTCGACGAGGCGTACGTCGGGCCGTTCTCCTGGGACCTGAAGCGTTTCGCGGCCAGCGTGGCCCTGCTCTGCTACGCCAAGGCCCTCTCCGACCGGGTGATCAGCGACCTGGTCGACGGGTTCGCCCGGTCGTACCTGACCGAGCTGCGGGCCATCGCCGCCGGTGGGGACGACGCGATCGGCTCGATCACCCTGGACAACGCCGACGGGGTGCTGCGCCGGGTGCTCCAGCAGGCCCGGCTCAACACCCGGGTCGACCTGCTCGCCACGCAGACCACCGTCGACAACTACGAGCGGCGGTTCTCCCTCGGCGACGGCGTGTACCAGGTCGACCCGGAGACCCGGGCGAAGGTCTGCGCCGCCTTCGAGGACTACCTCGGCACGCTCCCCGAACCCACCACCCGGCTCCGTCCGGTCGCCGCCCACGTCAAGGACGTGGTGCTGCGCAAGGGCGTGGGGATCGGCTCGGCCGGGCTGCCCTCGTACAACCTGCTGCTGGAGGGGCACACCCAGGCGTTGGAGAACGACGTCGTCATCTACATGAAGCAGGCGCAGGTGCCGGCGGTGGCCCGGCACATCGACGACGAGCGGGTCCGCGGCTACTTCCGGCACCAGGGGCACCGGACGGCCGAGTCGCAGCGGGCGTTGCAGGCGCACGCCGACCCGTGGCTGGGCTTCACCGAGCTGGACGGGGCGGGCCAGCTCGTCGCGGAGGTCTCCCCGTACGCCGCCGACCTGGACTGGGCCGACGTCAACGAGCCGGAGGAACTGGCCGGGGTGCTCACCGACCTGGGCCGGGCGGTGGCCCGGATGCACTCGGTCGCCGACGACGAGTCCAGCCACGACCTGGTCGACTACTCGACCGAGGAGTCGATCGTCGCGGCGGTGGGGGACGACGTCGACGGCTTCGTCGCGCACCTGGTCGACTTCGCCCACGCGTACGGGGTGCGGGCGCGAGAGGACCACCAGCTCTTCGTCGACCTGTTCCGCAACGGCCGGCTGCCCGGGATCTGACCGGCCGGCCCGGCCCGACCGCGTCGGATCAGGCGGTGAAGTCGAGCACCACCTTGATGTCCTCGCCGCCGCCCGAGGAGTACGCCCGGGCGTACTCCGCCACCGGCACCCGGCGGGTGATCAGCGAGCCCAGCCAGGACTGGTCGGCCCGGGCGAGGGCCTCGGCGGCCTGGTCCCAGTGCCGCCGGTTGGCGTTGACCGAGCCGAAGACGACGTTGTTCTCCAGCACCAGGGCCCGGTTGAGCGCGCCCGCGTCGAAGTCGATCGTCCGGCCGCCGCTGGACACCCCGGTCAGGCAGACGATCCCGTTCGGCCCGACCTTGCACATGACGTCCAGCACCACCCCCGGCGCGCCGGTGCACTCGACCACCACGTCCGGCTCCAGGTCCAGCTCGCCCACCGTCTCCGTGTGGTACGTCGCGCCGAGCGCCCGGACCAGGTCCGGCTTCGGGCCGGTGGTGTTGCGGTCCAGTACGTGCACGGACAGCCCGCGCTGGGTGGCGAGCAGCGCCGCCAGCAGGCCGATCGGGCCGGCGCCGGTGATGAGCACGCTCTGCGGCTTCCACTCCGAGCGGGCGCCGATCCGCTCGATGTGGTCCCACGCCTTGGCCACCACGCTGGCCGGTTCCAGCAGCATGCCGACCGGGGCGAGGACCGGGTCCAGCCCCACGGCGAACTTCGGCTGCACCCGCCACCGGTCCCGGGCGAAGCCGGGCAGCGCCTTGATGCCG
This sequence comes from Micromonospora halophytica, assembly GCF_900090245.1. Lineage (GTDB taxonomy): Bacteria > Actinomycetota > Actinomycetes > Mycobacteriales > Micromonosporaceae > Micromonospora > Micromonospora halophytica. The sequence goes on along the minus strand of NZ_FMDN01000001.1, from coordinate 440,700 downwards.
TGTTCGGTGTACTGCCCGTTGCGGCACATGTCCCACTCGTCCACCGAGCAGTTGGGGCAGGGCAGCGGGTCAGGATGCCGGACGATGCCGGCCACCAGATCACCGGCCTGCAGGGTGCCGGTCGGGTCCTCCAACACCCGGCCGAGGGACTCGTGGCCGAGCACTAGCCGCTGCTGCCCGGGCGGCGCCTCGCCGTAGTGCCCCTCGATGATCTCCTGGTCGGTGCCGCAGATGCCCACCGCGAGCGCCTCGACCAGGATCGCGCCCTCCTCGGCGGCGGGTTCGGGCCAGTCCTGGTCCAGGCGCAGCGAATCGGGGACCCCGGGAGCCACAGTCACAGCGCGCACGGCTTCATCTTTCCCCGCTGCGCCGCCCCGTGCCGGGCAAAGCGGCAGATGCCCGCACGGGCGGCCCGACACGGCCGGCGGCCGTCGGCCATAGGATCAGCGGCATGACTCCGGAAGAGGTCGGCCGGCGGGTGGTCGCGCTGCTCGCGCCGGTCGAGGCCACCGCGTCGGTCTCCGACGGCCGGTCGCATGCCCGCGCGACCGTCGACGTACCGCTGTCGAGCTGGGCCGACGCGCTGCGGGCGGCCCGGGACGACGCCGAGCTGGCCTGCGACTTCTTCGACTGGCTGTCGGCGGTGGACGAGCTGGCCGCCGGTTTCGACGTGGTGGTCCACCTCTGGTCCACCCGGCACCGGCACGGGGTGCTGCTGCGTACCCGGGTACCCCGCGAGACGCCCGTCGTGGCCTCCGTGGTCGACCTCTACCCCGGCGCGGCCTGGCACGAGCGGGAGACCCACGAGATGTTCGGCATCGACTTCGCCGGCCACCACGGGTTGGCTCCGCTGCTGCTGCCGCCGGAGTTCGAGGGGCACCCGCTGCGCAAGGAGTTCGTGCTCGCCTCCCGGGTGGCGAAGCCGTGGCCGGGCGCGAAGGAACCGGGCGAGTCCGAGGCCGGTGGCGGTCGTCGGGCGGTCCGCCCGCCGGGCGTGCCCGCGCCGGGGGAGTGGGGGACGACGCCCACGCCCGCCGGCGCGGCCGGGGTGGGCGAGGGACCGCGCGGGGGTACGCCGGCCCGCCCGGCCCGGGAGCGTCCGGCCCGCCCGGCCCCGGGCACGCGTCCGGCGCGTACCCCCCGGGCCGGCGCGGCCGGCGACGACCCGGCGGCGGGCCGTGGCGACGACGAGGGGGGTACGGCCTGATGCCGACCTGGTTGGAGCTGGTGATCCGGGTCGGCGGCGTGCTGGTCGCCTTCCTCACCCTGCCGCTCGTGGTCGGCCAGGCCGAGCACAAGGTGATGGCGCACATGCAGGGCCGGCTCGGCCCGATGTACGCGGGCGGCTTCCACGGCTGGGCGCAGCTCGTCGCCGACGGGATCAAGTTCGTGCAGAAGGAGGACGTCACCCCGCGTGAGGCGGACCGGGCGGTGTTCCGGCTCGCCCCGGTGGTGGCGCTCGTGCCCTACCTGCTGGTGCTGCTGGTCATCCCGCTGGGCCCGGACGACCTGGTCGGGCAGCCGCTGGACATCGGCCTCTTCTTCGTCCTCGCCGTGGTCGGGGTGGGCGTGGTGGCGGTGCTGATGTCGGCCTGGGCCTCGGCCAACAAGTACAGCCTCCTCGGCGGCCTGCGGGGTGCGGCCCAGCTGCTCGGCTACGAGCTGCCGCTGGTGCTGGCCGCCGCGTCGGTGGCGATGGCGGCCGGGACGCTCAGCCTCGGCGGCATCGTGGAGGCGTGGCGGCCGTGGTGGCTGCTCTGGCAGGCCCCCGCGATGATCGTGTTCTTCGTCGCCGGGTTGGCCGAGATCCGGCGGCCCCCGTTCGACATGCCGATCGCCGACTCCGAGCTGGTCTTCGGCTACCTGACCGAGTACACCGGCCTGCGGTTCGCGTTCTTCCTGCTCGCCGAGTACGTCGGCATCGTGGTGATCGCCGCGCTGACCACCGTGCTCTTCCTCGGTGGCTGGCAGGGCCCGTTCGCCGACGCGCAGCTCGGCTGGCTCTGGACGCTGGTGAAGGTCTTCGCGGTCTCCTTCGTGATCATCTGGCTGCGGGTGAGCTACCCCCGCCTGCGCGAGGACCAGCTCCAGCGCCTCTGCTGGCTGGTCCTTGTCCCTGTCGCCCTGGCCCAGCTCGTCCTCACCGCCGCCGTCCGCCTCGCCCTCTGATCGCCGCGATCTTGCACTTGCGGCCTCGACAAACGCGACATGTCACCCTCTTTGAGGGCCGTAAGTGCAAGATCGCCGCGCATGGGGGGGTGGGTCAGGGCCGGAGATCGCCGCGTGGGGGTGGGTCAGGGCCGGGGCGGCGGGGTGCCGTCGCCGAACGGGCGGCCGCCCAGCTCCTCCCGGCCGTGCGGGGTGAGCCAGCCCGACAGGTCGGGGCCGAGCGGCACCACGCCGGTCGGGTTGATGTCCCGGTGCACCTGGTAGTAGTGCCGCTTGATGTGGTCGAAGTCGATCGTGTCCCCGAAACCGGGGGTCTGGAACAGGTCCCGGGCGTACGCCCAGAGCACCGGCATCTCGGTCAGCTTCTGCCGGTTGCACTTGAAGTGGCCGTGGTAGACCGGGTCGAAGCGGACCAGCGTGGTGAACAGCCGCACGTCCGCCTCGGTGATCGTGTCGCCCACCAGGTAACGCTGCCCGGCCAGCCGCTCGCTCAGCCGGTCGAGCCGGTCGAAGAGCCGCCCGAACGCCTTCTCGTACGCCTCCTGGGAGCCGGCGAAACCGCACCGGTAGACGCCGTTGTTGACGTCCCGGAACACCAGGGCGTTGACCTCGTCGATCTGCGCGCGCAGGTGCTCCGGGTAGAGCTGCGGCGCACCCGGCCGGTGGTACGCCGTCCACTCGGTCGACAGGTCCAGGCTCATCTGCGCGTAGTCGTTGGTGACCACCTGCCCGGTCGGCACGTCCACCAACGCCGGCACGGTGATGCCCCGCTCGTAGCCGGGGAAGCGCCGCAGGTACGCCTCCTGGAGGCGCTCGATGCCGAGCACCGGGTCGCGCCCGCCCGGGTCCAGGTCGAACGTCCAGCTCCGGGCGTCGTGGGTGGGGCCGGCCACGGCCATCGAGATGGCGTCCTCCAGGCCGAGCAGCCGCCGGACGATGATCAGCCGGTTCGCCCACGGGCAGGCCCGGCTGACCGCGAGCCGGTACCGCCCGGGCTCCACCGGCCAGCCGTCCCGACCGTCGGCGGTGATCCGGGTGGCGATGTAGCGCTGATCGCGGGTGAACTCCCCGCCCGGCTCCACGTACTTCCCGCCTGTCGTCCCGCCCACGTCGCCCCCTCGGATCCGTCGCTCTCCGTCCTATCCTGGCCGATCACCGGCCGGTCGGCCCGGCGAGCCGGCGGAGTGAGTGGGGCGGGCGACAGAGTGTCGGGCGGGCGGCGGAGGGCCAGACCGGTCAGCGGTGGCGTGGCGTGAGCCGGCTGATCGACAGGTTGACCGGGAAGGGCTCCCCGGTGTCCACGAACTTGGCCCACCGGCCCGTCTCGGTGTAGACCTCGTCCACCGGGTCGATCTTGTAGGTGTGCACCACCGGCGTACCGTCCTCGACCTCGATCCGCCAGTGGAAGGGGATGCCGGCCTGCGCGTACAGTGCCGGCTTCAGCACCCGGTCGATCGAGCGGGTGCTGGGGGAGACGATCTCGACGGCCAGCACCACCTCGTGCGGCTCGTACCTCGACGGCTCCCGGGCCGCGGCGACCGACGTGGTCACCAGCACGTCAGGGAAGAAGGAACGGGTGCGGTTGATCCGCACCTCGACGGCCTGGGTCACGTCGTACTCGTCGGGGCAGACCTCTTCCAGAGCGACCATGAGACGCCCGGCGATGGTCTGGTGCACACGAGTGGGGGAGGGGGACACGATCAGCACTCCATCGAGAAGTTCGCGGCGGCGGCCGTCCTCGGGCAGCGCGTCCAGATCGTCGGTCGTCCACCCGCCCTCGGGCGGATAGTCGCTCTGCAGCGCGGCGGTCATCGGTCGGTCCTTTCCGGTGCGTCGTCCTCCCCACCGGTCACCGTACCGCCGGGAAGAGCCGGGTGGTGGTCGCGCTCGCCGGGGGCACAGGGCAGGATGAGCGGCATGAGCGAGCGCAGCGAGCGAATCGGCCGGCTCGGCGCGGAAGGGCCGCCCGGCGTCGGCGAGCGAAGCGGGGCGACGGCGTGAGCGAGCGCAGCGGCATTCCCGGCGAAGGGCTGGTGAAGGGGCTGGCGGTCACGCTCAAAACGATGACCCGCCGTTCGACCACCCAGCAGTATCCGGACGTCGCCCCCGAGCTGCCGCCCCGGTCCCGGGGCGTGATCGCGCTGCTGGCCGAGAACTGCACGGTCTGCATGCTCTGCGCCCGCGAGTGCCCGGACTGGTGCATCTACATCGACTCGCACAAGGAAGAGGTGGCGGTGCCCGGCGCCGCCCGCCCCCGCCAGCGCAACGTGCTCGACAAGTTCGACATCGACTTCTCGCTCTGCATGTACTGCGGCATCTGCGTCGAGGTCTGCCCGTTCGACGCGCTCTACTGGTCGCCGGAGTTCGAGTACGCCGAGTACGACATCAAGGACCTGCTGCACGACAAGGACCACCTGGGCGAGTGGATGGCCACCGTCCCGCCGCCGCCGGCGCACGACCGCAACGGCGAGCCGGCGAAGGAGGAGGCCACCGCCGCGCGCAAGGCCGCCGCCCCGTCCAGCTCCGCCGCCCGCCCCACCGTGGTACGCCCCGAGCCCGGCCCCGCCCCCGACGGGGGTACGCCAGCATGACCGGTGCGGACGTGCTGCTGCTCGCCCTCGGCGCGGTGGCGGTCGGGGCGGGTGTGCTCGTGGTCGCCACCCGGCACCTGGTCCGGGCCGGCCTCTACCTGGTCGTCTGCCTGGGCGCGCTGGCCGGCGACTACCTGGTGCTCACCGCCGAGCTGGTCGCCTGGGTGCAGGTGCTGATCTACGTGGGCGCGGTGGTGGTGCTGCTGCTCTTCGCGGTGATGCTGACCCGCGCCCCGATCGGCGCCTCCGACGACCTGGACCGTCCCGGCTGGCCGGCCGCGCTGATCGGCGGGGGCGCCGGGCTGGGCCTGACCGTGCTGCTGGTGGACGCCTTCCGCTGGACCCGGGTGGAGCTGCCGGCGGCGGGCACCGCCGAGCGCCTCGGCGAGCAGGTCTTCCGCTCCTGGGTGCTGCCGTTCGAGGTGCTCTCGGTGCTGCTGCTGGCCGCCCTGGTCGGCGCGATCGTGCTGTCCCGCCCCGACATCGGCCGCCGCCCCGACACGGCGTCCACGGACGAGGGTGGTCGCGCGTGAGACCGGTCATCCCGTACGTCACCGCCGCGCTCCTGTTCGGCCTCGGCGTCTACGGCGTGCTGCGCCGGCGTAACGCCGTACTGGTGCTGATGGCGGTCGAGTTGATGCTCAACGCGGTCAACCTGATCCTGGTCACCGCCGACACCACGGCGAAGGCGGCCCTGCCACACGGCGGGCAGGTCTTCGCGCTCTTCGTGATCGTGCTCGCCGCCGCCGAGATCGGTGTCGGCCTGGCCATCGTGCTCCAGCTCTACCGGCTGCGGGCCAGCGTCGCGGTGGACGAGGTGCCGCTGACCGAGCCGCCGGTGCCGGTGCCGGCCACCACCGTGGTCGAGCGGCCGGCCACCACGGTCGGCGTCGACCGGCCGTCGGCCGGCTCGGGTGTGGACGGACCGGAGGGGGAGAGGTGACCGGGCTGCTCGGGGCCGCGCTGCCGGCCGTACCCCTGGTGGCGGGCCTGACCGGGTTGCTGCTGCCACCGTCGCCGAAGGGTGCGACCACCGGGGAGGACCGGGCACGTCGGGCGGCGACCGTCCTCGGGGTGGCCGGCGCGGCCGGCGCGCTGCTGATCGCGGTGCTCCTGCTCGTCCGGGTCGGCGACCCGGTGGAGACCTCCACCACCTGGATCGACCTCGGCGGCCTGCGGGTCACCCTGGGCGTCCGGCTGGACGGCGCCGCCGCGCTGGTCGCGGTGGCGGTCGCGGCGGTCGCCCTGGCCGTGCAGGTCTACTCCACCGCCTACCTGCGGCGCGGCCCGCACGATGACGTCGAGGTGGACCACCGCTACCCGCCCTACGCGGCGCAGATCAGCCTCTTCACCGCCGCGATGCTGGTGGTGGTGGTCGCCGGTGACCTGGTCATGCTGCTGGTCGGCTGGGAGGTGATGGGGCTCTGCTCCTACCTGCTCATCGCCCACGACCGGCGGCTGCCCGAGGCCCCGGCCGCCGCGATGAAGGCGTTCCTGGTCACCCGGGTGGGTGACGTCGGCTTCCTGCTCGGCATCGCGCTGCTCGGCGTCTCGGCGGGCAGTTTCTCCATCGCCGACGTGCTCGCCCACGACCACTCGACGGGCACCCTCACCGCCGCCTGCCTGCTGCTGCTCGCCGGGGTGGCCGGCAAGAGCGCCCAGTTCCCGCTGCACACCTGGCTGCCCGACGCGATGGCCGGCCCCACCCCGATCTCGGCGCTGATCCACGCGGCCACCATGGTCGCCGCCGGCGTGTACGCGGTGACCCGGCTCTGGCCGCTCTTCGTCGCGACCCCGGCCGTGCTGGCGGTGCTCGGCGTGCTGGCGTCGGTCACCCTGCTGCTCGGCGCGTTCGCGGCCACCGCCCAGGACGACCTGAAGCGGGTGCTCGCCTGGTCGACGGTCTCCCAGCTCGGCTACATGACCGGGGCGCTGGCGGTCGGCGCGCCTGCCGCCGCGCTGTTCCACCTGCTCACCCACGCCGCCTTCAAGGCGTTGCTCTTCCTCGCGGCCGGGGCGGTGATCCACGCGGTGGGCACCACGCTGATGTCCCGGATGGGCGGGTTGCGCCGCGACATGCCGGTCACCTTCTGGTGCACGGTGATCGGGCTCGGCGCGCTGGCCGGGGTGCCGCCGCTGTCCGGCTTCTGGAGCAAGGACGGCGTGCTCGCGGTCGCCCAGGCGGCGGCGCTGGACGGCGCCGGTCCCGCGCCCGCCTGGGTGGGCTGGCTGGTCTGGCTGGCCGGGCTGCTCGGCGTGGTGGTCACCGCCTGGTACGCCACCCGGCTGCTGCTGCGTACCTTCCTCGGGGAACGCCGGATGCCGCTGCTGCATCCGCACGACCCGCCGGCCGCCATGCGGTGGCCGGTGCTGCTGCTCGCCGTGCCGGCCGCGCTGCTCGGCCTGGCCGGCTTCACCCAGTTCTTCGCGCACCGGCTGTTCCTCCCGACGGCGCCCGCCCCCGGGGAGCAGGTGCTCGTCCACCTCGGTCCGGCGCTGCTGCTGCCGACCGTGCTGCTGCTCGCCGGGGCCGCGCTGGCCTGGACCGGCTGGCGTCGGAACCCGGCCGCCGACCCGGCCCGCGCGCTGGGTCCGCTCCGCCCGGTCTTCACCACCGCGTTCCGCCTCGACGACGTGCAGCAGGCCCTGGTCGTGCACCCCACGATCGATCTGGCCTGGGTGGCGCAGGTGGGCGACGAGATGGTGGTCGCCGGCGTGGTGAAGGGCGTCGGCCGGGGCACGGTCGGCCTTGGTGGCGTGCTGGCCGCGCTGCACCGCGCGGCGCTGCCCCGCGCGGCGGCAGCGGTGCTGGCCGGCGCGCTGCTGGTCGGGCTGGCCGCGGTCCTGCTGATCGGAGGGGCACCGTGAGCGCGAGGAGTGAGCCGGTGTTGCGAGCCCCGCAGTCGCGAATTGAGGTGGCGGCGGTGAGCGCGAGGAGTGAGCCGGTGTTGCGAGCCCCGCAGTCGCGAGCTGAGGTGGCGGCGGTGAGCGCGAGGAGTGAGCCGGTGTTGCGAGCCCCGCAGTCACGAACCGAGGAGATGTCGTGAGGCTCGGGGAGTTCCTGCTGGTCGCGGTGCTGGCCCTGCCGGCGCTGGGGGCCGTCGCGGTGGCGGCCACGCCCCGGGACCGGGCCGCCCGGGTGGTCGGCACGGTCGTCGCCGGGCTGACCCTGGTCGGTGCCGCGCTGCTGGTGCTCGGCGACCACGGCTGGTTCGGGTACGGCCCGGCCCCCGCGGTGCAGCCGTGGCACCGGCTCGACGTGCCCTGGGTGCCCGGCCTGGACCTGCGCTTCCACCTCGGGGTGGACGGGATCTCCTGGCCGCTGGTGGTGCTCACCGCGCTGCTCACCCTGCTCTGCTGCGGCTACACGCTCTGGCGGGTGCCGGCCGGCGGCAGCGGGCGGGCGCTGGTGGCGCTGCTGCTGGTGGTCGAGGTGGGCATCCTCGGCACCTTCCTCGCCCTGGACCTGGTCCTGTTCTTCGTGTTCTTCGAGGTCGTCCTGCTGCCGATGTACGCGATCATCGCCGGATGGGGCGGCGAGGACCGGCGGCGGGCGGCCCGTAAGTTCGCCCTCTACACGCTCTTCGGCTCGGTGCTGCTGCTGGTCGGCGTCTACGTGGTGGTCGCCGCGGCCGGCACCGCCGACGTCGTCGCCCTGACCGGTGGGGCCGGGCTGTCCCGGGGCACCCAGTTGGCCGCGTTCACCCTGCTGGCGCTCGCCTTCGCGGTGAAGAGCCCGCTCTGGCCGCTGCACTCGTGGCTGCCCGACGCGCACAGCCAGGCGCCCACCGTCGGCAGCGTGATCCTCGCCGGGGTGCTGCTCAAGATGGGCACGTACGGCCTGGTGCGGATCGCGGTCGGGGTGGCTCCCGAGGGCGCCCGGTGGGCCGCCCCGGTGCTCGGTGTGCTCGCCGTCGCCGCGATCCTGGTCGGCTCCCTGGTCTGCCTGATGCAGTCCGACCTGAAGCGGCTCATCGCGTACTCCAGCGTCGGGCACATGGGCTTCGTGCTGCTCGGGGTGGCCACGCTGACCGCCACCGGCATCCAGGCGGCGCTGATCGGCAACATCGCGCACGGCGTGATCACCGGCCTGCTCTTCTTCCTCGCCGGGGCGGTCAAGGACCGTACGCACGCCGGCTCGCTGACGGAGTTGTCCGGGCTGCGGGAGACCGCCCCCCGGCTCGCCGGGCTGCTCGGCTTCGCGGCGGTCGCCTCGCTCGGGCTGCCCGGACTCGCCGGCTTCTGGGGTGAGGCGTTCGCCGTCGTCGCGGCCGTGCAACGGGGCGGTGGACTGTGGACCACGCTGGCGGTGCTGGCCGCGATCGGCGGGGCGCTGACCGCGGCGTACTTCCTCCGGCTGTTGCGACTGCTCACCCACGGCCGGCCCAGCCCGGCGGTGGCCCGGCTCACGCCCGGCCTGGCCGGGGCGGAGCTGACCGCCTGGGCGCCGCTGGTGCTGCTCGCCCTCGCGGTGGGGCTGGCCCCGACGCTGGTGCTCGGCCTGGCCGCCGAACCGGTGGACGCGCTGGTGGGGGTGCTGCGGTGATGGCGCGGAGTGCGGTCCCGGACGAGCGTGGGTGGGGCGAGGTGGCGGGATGAGCGTGGTGCAGAGCGTCGACAACGTGGCGCTGCTGCCGGCGTACCTGGCTGCCGGCACGGCCGTGCTGGTGCTCCTGGCCGACCTGCTGCTGGCCCGGGCCGGCGCGACGGCGGCGGTGGCCGCCGTGGGCGCGGTCGCCACGGCGGTCGGTGCGGCGGTGGTGGGTGCGGGCCAGACCCGGCGGACGTTCTGCGTGGGTGCCGACTGCTCCTGGATCATGGACGGGCGCGCCGCCCTCGTCGCCGCCGTCTTCGCGCTGCTCGCCCTCGGGGTGCTCGGGCTCTCCGGGCCACTGCTGCGCAGCGGGCCGACCCCGGCGGGGGAGTACTGCTTCCTGCTCGCCTGTTCGATGACCGGCGGCGTGGTGCTCGGCGCGGCCGGTGACCTGATCACCCTGATCGTCGCCCTGGAGACCCTCACCCTCCCGCTGTACGTCCTGGTCGGGCTGCGTCGGGGCAGTCTGGCCAGCGCCGAGGCGGCGGTCACCTTCTTCGTGGTGAGCGTGGTGGCGACCACACTCACCCTGCTCGGCGCGGCCCTGCTGTACGCGGTCACCGGCGGCCTGCACCTGGGCCGGCTCGGCGTACTCCTCGGTGACGGGCGTGACCTGCCGCTCACCACCGCCGCGATCGCGCTGGTGGTGGTCGGGATCGCCTTCAAGGTGGCGGCGGTGCCGCTGCACGCCTGGGCTCCGGCGACCTACGACGGCGCACCCCTGCCGGTGGCGGCGTACCTCTCCACCGCCTCGAAGCTCGGCGGTGTGGTGGCTCTGCTCGCCGTGGTGCAGCGGGCGCTGCCGGCCGACGTCACCGGCCCGGTGCTCGCCCTGCTGGCCGTGCTCACCATGACCGTCGGCAACCTGGTGGCGCTGCGCCAGCGGCGTACCGTCCGACTGCTGGCCTGGTCGTCGGTGGCCCAGGCCGGCTACATCCTGGCCCCGCTGGGCGCGCTGGCGCTGGCCGCCGGCCGTACCGGTGAAGCCCCGGCGACCGCGTACGCCGCCGCCGTCGCGTACGCGGTCTTCTTCGTGGTGCTGGAGCTGGCCGCCTTCGCGGCGCTGGTGGCGCTGCGCCCGGCCGGTGGGGACGGCGGCAGCGTCGACGAGCTGGGCGGGGCGGCCCGCCGGCATCCGTGGGTCGGGGCGGCGTTCGCGCTGGCGCTGATCGGGCTGGCCGGGCTGCCACCGGGCCTGGCCGGGCTCTTCGCCAAGGTGACCGTGGTCCGGTCACTGCTGGACGGCGGCGCGGGTTGGCTGGCCCTGGTGGTGGCGGTCAACGCCGTGGTCGGGCTCGCCTACTACCTGCGCCTCGCCGCCACTCTCTACGCCGTCGACCCCGCACCCGTCTCCGGTGCCCCGGTCGGCCGCCCGGCCTGGACCGTGGGCGTGGCGCTCGCCCTCGCCACCGCCGTCGCCGTGGTGCTCGGCTTCGCCCCGCAGCTCGTCCTCGACCTCGCCGCGCGCTGACCCGCCCGATCCGCCGCGCGCTTCGCTGCTGATCGAGGCAGCGGAACGGTGCATCCCGGGGTGTTCCGGGCGGGGGACGCCGGTGCCGTGCGGTATCGGCGGCAGATCACGGGGAGTGACGCCGTGATCTGCCGCAGTCGGATGAACCCGAGGTCGGGGTCGGTTTGCAGCGGGCGCTCAGCATGCTCCAGGCAACTCTCAGTCATGAGCAGGATGGTTGTGGGGTACCGGTGTTGTTGTACCGGTCGGCGGGCCCCGCGTGGCCCGCGCACCGAAGGAGCGATCGTGCATCACAACCGTCTGAAGACCGCAGCGCTGCTCGGCCTGTTGACCTCGCTGATCCTCGTGGTCGGCTACTGGTTCGGCGGCAGCGGCGGCCTCGTCATCGCCGTCGTCGTCTCGTTGCTGATGAACGGCGTGACCTACTTCTACTCCGACAAGCTCGCGCTGCGCTCGATGCGGGCGCAACCGGTCAGCGAGGTGGAGTTCCCCGAGCTGTACCGGATGGTGCGTGAGCTGGCCACCGAGGCGCGGCAGCCGATGCCCCGCCTGTACGTCAGTCCGACCTCGCAGCCCAACGCGTTCGCCACCGGGCGCAACCCGCAGCACGCGGCGGTCTGCGTGACCCGGGGGATCACCGAGATCCTCGACTACCGTGAGCTGCGCGGCGTGATCGGGCACGAGCTGTCGCACGTCTACAACCGGGACATTCTCATCTCCAGCGTGGCGGCCGGCCTGGCCGGCATCATCACCATGCTGGCCAACCTCGCCTGGTTCATCCCGCTGGGCGGTGGCGACGACGAGGACGCCCCGAACCCGGCCGTGCTGCTGCTCACCCTGATCCTCGGCCCGATCGCCGCCACCGTGATCCAACTGGCGATCAGCCGGAGCCGGGAGTTCCAGGCGGACGCCTCCGGGGCGCGGCTCACCCGCGACCCGCTGGCCCTGGCCAGCGCCCTCCGGAAGATCCACATGGGGACCCGGACGCGTCCGCTGCCCGCCCAGGGCCAGCTGACCAGCACCGCCCACCTGATGATCGACAACCCGTTCAAGCGGGGCGGCGGCATCGCCGCGCTCTTCTCCACCCACCCGCGGATGGAGGAGCGGGTCGCCCGGCTGGAGCAGATGGCGGCCAGCAGCGGTCCGGTGCAGTTCCAACGCTGAGGCCCCCGTACCACCCGGGTCCGCCCGTGTCCGGTCCGCCGGACCCGGGTGGACCTTCGCGTACGGGTGGCGTGGCGTCGTCGCGCGCGTCATATCCGCTTTCCGCCGGACCGGCCCGGCGTTAGGGTCGGCACGGCTCCCACCCGTTACATCTCCAGGAGGTCGACCGTGGCCGCTCTGCGCCAGTACCTGGGCGTCTGGCGGATTCCCGGGGCGCCGATGCTGCTGATCCTCGGCATCATCGGGCGACTCGGGATCGGCATGACGCCGCTGGCGCTGCTGCTGGTCGTGGAGGGGGTGACCGGCCGGTACTCGCTCGCCGCGGTGGCCGGCGGCATCTACGCCCTCTCCGGCGCCGCGCTCAGCCCGGTCGCCGGGCGGATCGCCGACCGGATCGGCCCCACCCCGGTGCTGCTGGCCACCGCCGTCGCCCACCCGCTCGCCCTGTTCGGGCTGCTCTGGGCGAGCCGGTCCGAGGCGGGCAGTCTCGCCCTGATCTACCTCGTCGCCGGGCTGGCCGGGGCCACGTACCCGCCGCTGACCGCCGCGATCCGGGGTGCCTGGAACGACCTCACCGGCCCGGCCTCCGGCCGCTACCGGCTGCGCAACACCGCGCTCGCCGCCGAGACCTCGCTCTTCGAGGTCGTCTTCGTGCTCGGCCCACTGCTGGTGGCCGGCTTCGTGCTGGTCGCCGACGCCGCCGCCGCGCTGGTCGGGGCTGCCGTGGTGACCCTGGTCGGCACCGGTGCGGTGGCGCTCGGCAAGGTCATGCGCGGCTGGCGGCCGCACCCCCACGAGCACCACGCCAAGGGGCTCGGCCCGCTGCGCGTCGAGGGCTTCCCCGCCCTGCTGGTCTGCGTCGCCAGCCTCGGCATCGCATTCGGCGCGGCCGGGGTGATCGTGCCGGCCTACGCCGGCAACCAGTCCACCGGCGACCCGGAAGGGCTCGCTGGGCTGCTGCTCGCCGTCTGGGGCGTCGGCAGCGCAGCCGGGGGCTTCTGGTTCGGCGTACGCAAGCCGTCGGCCAACATGGCCCGCCAGTTCTCCTGGCTGCTCGGTGCGGTCGCCGGCAGCTTCGCGCTCTTCGCGGTGATGCCGACCCCGCTGGCGCTCGGTGTCGCGCTGGTGGTCGGCGGAGCCACCATCGCGCCCGCGCTCACCCTGGAGAACACCCTGGTCGGGCGGATCGCCCCGGCCAGCATGCTGAACGAGGCGTACACCTGGGTGGTCACCATGTCGGTGGCGGCGAGCGCCGCGGGCGGCGCGGTGGCCGGGCTGATCGTCGACCAGGCCGGCGGCGTGCCCTGGGCGTTCCTCTTCGCCGGGGCCGCGGTCGCCGTCGGGGCGGCGGTCGCCGGGATGCCCGCCGGCCCCGTCGCCCGCGCCGAGGCGAGAGCGGTACGCGCCGAGCAGCCCGCCCCGGTCTGACCGGGCTGCCGGCGGCGAGGTGTGCCGGGCAGGGCGACGGGTACGTCATCGGTCATGTTCGTCTTCTTCTCGAACCGGCTGGGGTGCCTGGGTTCGATCCTGATCAGCGCGATCCTGACCGTGGTGCTGATCCTGATCTTCTCGCGCTGACCGGGCAGCTCTTCTCGCGCCGGGGGCTCTTTCCGCTAGCCGGTGCAGCAGCCGTCGCCGCCGCACGCCTCTGTCTCGCCGGTGGCGGCGCTCGCGGGCAGCGGGGCGCAATCCTCGCAGTGCTCGCCGCGCCAGGCCTCCACACCTTCCTTGACCGCGACCCCGGCGATGACGAGCCCGGCGACCGGATCCGCCCACGACCAGCCCCAGAGAGCGTTCAGCACCAGGCCGACGAGCAGCACCGCGGACAGGTAGGTGCACAGCATCGTCTGGGTGGAGTCGGCCATGACCGTGGCCGATCCGAGCTCCCGACCGGTGCGCCGCTTGGCGCGGACGAGCAGCGGCATCACGAGCAGCGACGCCACGGCCAGGCCGATGCCGACCGGGCTGGCGTCGGCGTCGCCCCCGGTGAACAGTGCGCGGAGGGCGTCGACGGTCACCCAGGCGGCCAGGGCGAAGAACGACGCGCCGATCAGCCGCAGCGCCAGCCGCTCGCGATCCTCGGGCACCCGGGAGCGGAACTGCCAGATGAGCACGGCGGCACTGGACACCTCGACGAACGAGTCCAGGCCGAAGCCGATCAGGGCGGTGGAGGAGGCCGCCGTGCCGGCGACGATCGCGACCAGGCCCTCCAGCAGGTTGTAGCCGGCGGTGGCGTAGGCCAGCCACAGGCTGCGCCGGGACAGCGCCGCCCGACGCTCGGGCGTCAGCAGAGAGGCGCTCACGCGCTCGCCCCCGCCCCGGCGCCGGTCGGTGCCCCGTAGACCGGGCAGAGGACGACCGCCTCGCCGGTCGCGGCGAGGACCTGCTCCGCCGAGCGCAGCAGGTCCAGCAGCTCCGGCCGGGTCAGCGCGTAGAACGACTGGCGGCCCTCGGCCCGGTAGTCGATCAGGTCGCAGTCGCGCAGACACGCCAGGTGCTTCGACACGGTCGACTGGGCCAGGCCCAGCTCGCCGGTCAGGTCGACCACCCGTGCCTCACCGGACGCCAGCCGGCGCAGGATCGCCAACCGGGTCGGATCACCGAGGGACCGGAACAACGCTGCGGCGGGCTCCAGTGCTGGGGAAGAGTTCATCGCCACACCGTGATGATAACGCTGATTGGCGATGGTCGGTCGTGGAGGTGACGGTCCAGGGCCGGGGCGCCGTCCCCGGAACCGGATCAGTTCTGTCGGCGGCGCTGGTGTGACAGGTTGGTGTGGTGGTGGCCGCCCGGGTGGCTGTCGGGGTCCGTGTGCACGGTGGCGGTCATCAGCCGCGGTACGGCGTGGGTGAGCTGGTGTTCGGCGTCGGCGGCGATCTCGTGTGCGGCGACGAGGCTGAGGTGGGAGTCCACGACCAGGTCGGCTTCGGCGTGCAGCCGGTGGCCGATCCAGCGGAGGCGCACGGCGGATACGTCCTGGACGCCGTGCACGGCCCGGAGGGTGGTCTCGGCCCGGTCGACGAGGTCGGGGTCGACGGCGTCCATGAGTCGCCGGTAGACCTCGCGGGCGGCGTCCTTGAGGACGAAGGTGATGGCGGCGGCGATGACCAGGCCGATGACGGGGTCGGCCCAGCGCCAGCCGAGCGCGGCGCCGCCGGCGGCGGCGAGGACGGCGAGTGAGGTGTAGCCGTCGGTACGAGCATGCAGGCCGTCGGCGACGAGGGCGGCAGAGCCGATGCGCCGGCCGACCCGGATGCGGTACCGGGCGACCAGCTCGTTGCCGATGAACCCGACGATGCCGGCGGCGGCGACCCAGGGCACGTGGGTCATCTCGGCGGGGTGCAGTAGCCGGGTGACGGCGGTCCAGGCGGCGGCGACGGCTGAGGCGGCGATGACCACGACGATGACGATGCCGGCGAGGTCTTCGGCCCGGCCGTAGCCGTAGGTGTAGGCGCGGGTGGCGGCGCGTCGGACGAGGAGGAAGGCGATCCCCAGCGGTACGGCGGTCAGGGCGTCGGCGACGTTGTGCAGCGTGTCGCCGAGCAGCGCGACGGAGCCGGACAGCGCGACGATGACCGCTTGGGCAACGGCTGTGATCCCGAGGCCGATCAGCGAGATCCACAGTGCGCGAAGGCCGTCCCGGGAGGACTCCAGCGCCGGGTCGGTCTTCGCGCGGGAGTCGTGGGAGTGCAGGACGACGGCATGGGTCAGTCGGCGCCACCAGCCGTGGTGATCGTGCGAGTGGCCGTGATCATGACCGTGCTCGTGGTCCTGCACCGTTCCCCCAGGTCTGTCGGTCGCACCGAGGATCTCTGCCCGTGACAGCGGCGATAATATGTGCTCATGTACGCACGCGACAACGTTGCAGATGCCAGTGACCTGCAACAACGCCTCCCTGGCGGGCAGCAGGTCGAGGCAGCCACGGACATGTTGCGCATGCTGGCCGACCCCACCCGGCTACGACTCATGTCGCTGCTCAGTGAGGGCGAGTACGACGTGACCGCGCTCGTGGCGGCAGTGGGGATGGCACGGCCGGCGGTGTCGCAGCACCTGGGCAAGCTGCGGCTGGCCGGGTTGGTCAGCGTCCGTCGGGAGGGTCGCCGAGCGCTCTACCAGGCCAGAGGCGGGCATGTGCGCCGGCTCGTGACCGAGGTGCTGCACGCGGCGTCGCACCAGGTGACCGGTGCCCCGGAGCACGACTGAGCGGCGCTCTACTCGACGGGCTTGGAGCGGGGGTCGGCGAACCAGTCGCGGGTGAACTGGCGGACCGCATCGACATCGACGGGGCCAGGATCGACGCCGCCACCGCGCCGGCAGCCATCGTGCGCGCGCTGCGGTTCGTGGGTGGTTGCCCAGGGTCATCCCGTCTGCCACCGACCCGGGCGAGCCGAGCAGACCACCGCCCGATCCGCCAGCGTCCGTACGAGGCGTCAAGGTCCGCTTGACGTGGCGGGCCGGGCGGCCCGCTCCCCAGACGGGCGGGTCGGCGGCAGGCGGGATGGCAACGGCGCGTGATCCCTGGGCGCAAGGTCAAGAACGGTGCTAGCCCGACGGCGACCATCGGGAACTGCCACGTACGGTAACTGCCGCGGCGCTCGCAACCGAATGGCAGCTTCGCCGAGTAGCGATCACGGCCCTCCAATCAGTCCTTCGCCGGCCTCGACCGCTCACGACGCATCACCGGCCGCAAGTCCCGCATCAAGCGCGGCCAGGAAATCCAGCAACTGACGCCGTGCGGCATCGTCGGGCGTGCGGAAGTTCAGAAATGTCGATGCGAGGCAGTGTGAACGGTCCTCTACCATCTCGATCAGCTCGGCAAGTTGAAGCCGAGCCTCGACCACCGCGACAGACCCCACCCGACGGCACCACGCCTCGATAAGGGCGGAGTCAGTGGAGACGGCGTCGATTCCGCAGCAACCGAGGACGCACTCGGTCTCGCAGAAAATGATGCACTTGCTCAGGGGCGATGGTATTTCGACCGACACGTCCGCCATTGCCGCTCCTTCTGCTGAGCCGGCCGCAACCGGTGACGGGTAGCCGATGCTAGCGCCGTCAGCGGACCGCACTCCTGCGAATTTGGCGGCCACCAGCGCTGCGTTTCCGGGGGCCAGGGGTCGACGAGGGCCAGGCCGTCGGAGGCCGATCGTGGGCGACCAATGACGACCATTGGTACGACGTCTGCCCAGGTGGCAAGGCGTGGCCGGTCCGACCACCAGACCGGCTGGACCCTCCTTACCGGTAGTTGGTGAACTGGAGGGCGATGCCGAAGTCTTCGCCCTTGAGTAGGGCGATGACGGCCTGGAGGTCGTCCTTCTTCTTGCCGGTGACCCGCAGCTGGTCGCCCTGGATCTGCGCCTGGACGCCCTTCGGTCCCTCGTCGCGGATCTTCTTGCTGATCGCCTTGGCCTTGTCCGAGTCGATGCCCTGGATCACCTTCGCGTCGATCTTGAAGATCTTGCCGGAGGGGCGAGGGTCGCCGGCGTCCAACGACTTCAGCGAGATGTTCCGCTTCACCAGCTTCTCCTTGAAGACCTCCAGGGCGGCCCGGACCCGCTCCTCGGTCTCCGCCTGGAGGCCGATCGCCTCCTCGCCCGACCAAGAGATCTCCGCGCCGGTGCCGCGGAAGTCGAACCTCGTCGCGAGCTCCTTCTCCGCCTGGCGGAGGGCGTTGTCGACCTCCTGGCGGTCGACCTTGCTCACGATGTCGAACGACGGGTTCGCTGCCATGCTCATGCTCCTGCTGTCTGGCGGTCTGTGCTGGTATGTCCCCCGCTGGCCAGCGGTGCGACCCCCTGACGGTACCCGCTTGCGGTGACCCCGGGGACAACCGCTATCCTTGGCTCCGCCGCCGCGCGCGAGTGCGGTGGTACGCCCTGGCGGGTTGCCCGAGCGGCCAATGGGAGCGGACTGTAAATCCGTCGCGAAAGCTACAGAGGTTCGAATCCTCTACCCGCCACCAGGTGCACAAAGAGGCCCCTGACCAGCGAGAACGCCGGTCAGTGGCCTCTTTCGTGAGTCTCGCTCAGTCCCGCTCTTGCCCGCTCAATCTCGCTGGTTGTGTCACATGCGGTCACCGAGATCGACGGGGAACCCAGAGCGGGCAAGCGGTCTCTAGGCTGCAAGCCATGATGTTCAATACTCCCGATCAATTGGTGGCGGCCCTCGTCAGTTGGGCAATCGGACTTGCGGTCCTCTATTGGGTGATCCGGTTGGCCGTGCGTCACGCCATCGCGGATGCGGACAGCCGCAGGGCCAAGACTCGTCATTGAGCGGGCGGTGCTGGGCCAGCCGGCGAGGTGGTAAGGCCGAGCGCGGCCTCCACCCGGCGGCGAGCGGCTTCCTCCTGGCCGTAGACGCACTTCGCGTAGACCCGCATGAGGACGTGGACGCTGTGCCCGGCCCACTCGGCTACCTGGGTCGCCGGCACCCCGGCGTTGAGTCAGACCTGAGTTGTAGCGATCTGGCGATCTTGTGATCGTGGGTGCCGCTGACCTGGGCGTTTGCCGGCGGATTGGCGCTGGTGTGGTCACTAACGCGGCTTGCCTGCGTGGGTAGCCTCGACAGGGTGGCGTTTCGTGCGGCGGGTGAAGACCGCCTCGGGAGCGACTGCGGTCCAGATTGTGCACAAGCGAGGCCGGCGGGTGTTGAGTATCGAGCACATCGGTTCGGCTCACACCGACGACGAGTTGGCGCTGCTGCTGCAGGTCGCCGAGGAACGCCGTCATGTTGGGCAGCTGGCCCTGGATCTGGATGACGCCGGGGCAAACGCGGTCGGTACGTCCGCGGTGGTCGAGGGCCGCCGTCGTGGCCGCCTACCACGACCTCTACCAAGTCGAGCGGTCCTTCCGGATGACCAAGTCCGACCTGGCCGCACGACCGGTCTTCCACCGCCTCGACGACAGCATCCAGGCCCACCTGACCGTCGTGTTCGCAGCCCTGGCCGTCTCCCGCGAAGCCCAAGCACGCTCCGGGCTGAGCATCAACAAGATCCTCAAGACCCTACGACCCCTCCGCTCAGCCACCATCACCATCGGCGCCCAGCAAGTGACCGCCCAGCCGCGTATCCCCGCCGAGACCCGGCCCCTCCTGAACGACCTCGGCTGGAGTGGTCACCAAACCGCTACAACTCAGGTCAGAGCGACACGGCGGCGTGCCGTAGGTCGTACGGTCGCCGGGCCAGCGGGGAATGCTGTTGAGCCGGGGTGAGCACCTTTGCCCGCGCGTCGCGCCACGCCTTCCCGTAGGTGTTGTTCGGGATCGGCTGGCCGGCGGTGGGGACGTACCGCCCGCCGGCGCCGCGTCGGGTCACGAACAGCTTGTCGTTCGATCCCGGCGGGTACTCCTTGATGTGATGGTTGAGCAGCCGCACGAGCGGCGGCGCTACGGGTACGTCCCGGGTCGCTGCCTTTGGCCGGTGCTTGAGCCCTCGGTCCTCGGCGGTGTCGTCTCCGTCGCCCCAGTCCCGACCTACGGCCACCGTCGAGCCGGTCAGGTGCAGCACGCCCCACCCCCCACGCTGGGCGGGCCGTTCGTATTCGTCTTCCCTCAGGTGAAGCACCTCCTCGGGCCCGCAGCACGGCGTAGCACATGCCTCCGAACGACGCGCTCGGATGAATCGACTGATACTGGGAACCGTGGATCACGATGAGGCTCGGGAACTGGCTACCGCTGAGTTCGCCAGACGGATGGGCGTCGCCAAGCCTCGGGGCGGGTTCCCGGTCGAGGACTGGGAGATCTCCGAGCCGTACGAAGCGCAGATACGGGGACTCCGGGGCAGCAGGCGTTACCTCATTGTCGACTTCGTTCCTCAGCGCGAGACCAGGGCCCGGGGGCACTTCAAGCTCAGCGTGGCTGTTGATCCGGAGACTGGCGAGGTCGACATGCTCAGGTGACGGGTGAGCAACCGCGGCAGCGGGCGGATGGTGGGCGGTCCCGTTTCCGGTGGCGCCTTGAAGGAGTAAGGCCCCAGGTCACGGCCACGGAGCCGATCAGTAACGCGGACGCCCTGTGGATCCGTCGCGAAAGCTGCAGAGGTTCGGATCCTCTACCCGCCACCAGGTGCACAGAACGGCCACTGACCAGCAGAGATGCTGATCGGGGGCCGTTCTGCGTGAACCCGTCCCGGTCAGCCGCCGACGTAGGCCGCGAGGTGCTCGCCGGTGAGGGTGGAGTGGGCGGCGACAAGATCGGCGGGGGTGCCCTCGAAGACGATCCGGCCGCCGTCGTGGCCCGCGCCGGGGCCGAGGTCGATGATCCAGTCGGCGTGCGCCATGACGGCCTGGTGGTGCTCGACGACGATCACCGACTTGCCGGAGTCGATGAGCCGGTCGAGCAGGCCGAGCAGTTGCTCGACGTCGGCGAGGTGCAGTCCGGCGGTCGGTTCGTCGAGGACGTAGACGCCGCCCGTCTCGGCCATGTGGGTGGCCAGCTTGAGCCGCTGCCGTTCGCCGCCGGACAGCGTCGTGAGCGGCTGGCCGAGGCTCAGGTAGCCGAGTCCGACGTCGGCGAGCCGGTCGAGGATGGTGTGCGCGGCCGGGATACGCGCCTCGCCGGTGCCGAAGAACTCCTCGGCCTCGCTCACCGACATCGCGAGCACCTCGCTGATGTCGCGGCCGCCGAGGTGGTACTCCAGCACCGAGGCCTGGTACCGCTTGCCCTCGCACTCCTCGCAGGTGGTGGCGACGCCGGCCATCATCGCCAGGTCGGTGTAGATGACACCGGCGCCGTTGCAGGCGGGGCAGGCGCCCTCGGAGTTGGCGCTGAACAGCGCCGGCTTCACGCCGTTGGCCTTCGCGAACGCCTTGCGGATCGGGTCGAGCAGTCCGGTGTACGTCGCCGGGTTGCTCCGTCGCGAGCCGCGGATCGGGCTCTGGTCGACCGACACCACGCCCGCGCCGGCGGGGATCGACCCGTGCACGAGCGAACTCTTGCCCGAGCCGGCGACGCCGGTGACGACGACGAACACTCCGAGCGGGATGTCGACGTCGACGTCGCGCAGGTTGTGCCGCGTCGCGCCGCGGATCTCCAGGGTGCCGGTGGGCTTGCGTACCGTCTGCTTGAGGGCGGCCCGGTAGTCGAGATGGCGGCCGGTGAGGGTGCCGCTGGCCCGGAGTCCCTCGACGGAGCCCTCGAAGCAGACGGCGCCGCCCGCCGTGCCGGCGCCGGGGCCAAGGTCGACGACGTGGTCGGCGATCGCGATCGTCTCCGGCTTGTGTTCCACGACGAGCACCGTGTTGCCCTTGTCGCGCAGCCGCAGCAGCAGTTTGTTCATCCGCTGGATGTCGTGGGGGTGCAGGCCGATGGTCGGCTCGTCGAAGACGTACGTGGTGTCGGTGAGCGACGAGCCGAGATGGCGGATCATCTTGGTGCGCTGCGCCTCGCCGCCCGACAGGGTGCCCGCGGGCCGGTCGAGCGAGAGGTAGCCCAGCCCGATCTCCACGAACGAGTCGAGGGTCTGCTGGAGCTTGGCGAGCAGCGGCGCCACCGACGGCTCGTCGAGGCCACGAACCCACCCGGCGAGGTCGCTGATCTGCATCGCGCAGGCGTCGGCGATGCTGATCCCCTTGATCTTCGAGGAGCGGGCCGCCTCGCTGAGCCGGGTGCCGCCGCACTCGGGGCAGGTGGCGAAGGTGACCGCCCGTTCGACGAACGCCCGGATGTGCGGCTGCATCGCCTCCTTCTCCTTGGCCAGGAAGGACTTCTGGATCTTCGGTATCAGCCCCTCGTAGGTGAGGTTGACGCCGTCGATCTTCACCTTGACCGGTTCCTTGTAGAGGAAGTCGTGGAGCTCCTTCCTGGTGTACTTGCGGATCGGCTTGTTCGGGTCGACGAAGCCCGACTCGGCGTAGACGCGCACCGTCCAGAAGCTGTCCGACTTCCAGCCGGGGATGGTGAACGCGCCCTCGGCCAGCGACTTGGAGTCGTCGTAGAGCTGGGTGAGGTCGATGTCGGAGACCGAGCCACGGCCTTCGCAGCGCGGACACATGCCGCCGGTGATGCTGAAGCTGCGCCGCTCCTTCACGGTCTTCCCGGAGCGCTCCAGGGTGACCGCACCCGCACCACTTATCGAGGCCACGTTGAAGGAGAACGCCTGGGGTGAGCCGATGTGCGGCTTGCCGAGCCGGCTGAACAGGATGCGCAGCATCGCGTTGGCGTCGGTGGCGGTGCCGACCGTGGAGCGGGGATCGGCGCCCATCCGCTGCTGGTCGACGATGATCGCGGTCGTCAGCCCGTCGAGTACGTCGACCTCGGGCCGCGCCAGCGTCGGCATGAAGCCCTGCACGAAGGCGCTGTAGGTCTCGTTGATCAGTCGCTGCGACTCCGCGGCGATGGTGCCGAACACCAGCGAGCTCTTGCCCGAGCCGGAGACTCCGGTGAACACCGTCAGCCGGCGCTTCGGGATCTCGATGCTGACGTCCTTGAGGTTGTTCTCGCGCGCGCCGTGCACGCGGATCAGATCGTGGCTGTCGGCGACGTGCGGCGTGGGCGACTGCGTGTCCGTCCTCGTGGCCATGCTCATCGTGTCTCCATCTGTTGCCCGGGCCCGTCTTCGCGGTTTCCTGCCCGGCACCGTCCGTGCAGGTCGTGACTGTGATCGGGGACGGTTCAGCGCAGTTGCTGGATGCGGATCAGGTTGCCGGCGGGGTCGCGGAAGGCGCAGTCGCGCACGCCGTACGGCTGCTCGATCGGTTCCTGGACGACTTCGGCGTCGCTGGCCTGGATCCTGTCGAAGGTGTCGTCGAGGTCGGGGGTGGCCAGCATGATCCAGCCGTAGGTGCCCTTGGCCATCATCTCGGCGATGGTGCGGCGTTCGTCGTCGGTGATGCCGGGGTCGGTGGCCGGGGGCGCCAGGAGGATGGAGGTGTCGGGTTGGTCGGCGGGGCCGACGGTGATCCAGCGCATGGTGCCGGCGCCGACGTCGTTGCGGACCTCGAAGCCGAGGGTGTCGCGGTAGAAGGCCAGGGAGGCGTCCGGGTCGGTGTGGGGCAGCACGCTGGTGTGGATGGTGAGGTTCATGGCAGTCAGGCTAGGTGTGGCCGCGTGGGCTGTGCTTCTTGATTCCTGATCGGTCTGGTCACCTGTTTGGCCAGGCACGGCGGCATTCCCGCCGTCGCCCGTGCCGCCTGACGCCGGTAGGTGCTGGGCGGCACCCCGACCAGTTCGGTGAAGCGGGTGCTGAAGGTGCCCAGCGACCCGTAGCCGACCGCGAAGCAGACCTCGGTGACGCTGAGGTCGCCACGGCGCAGCAGCGCCATCGCGCGCTCGACGCGGCGCGTCATCAGGTAGCTGTACGGCGACTCCCCGTAGGCGAGCCGGAACTGGCGGCTGAGGTGCCCGGCCGACATGTGCGCACCGTGGGCGAGCGCCTCGACGTCCAGCGGCTGCGCGTACTCCCGGTCGATCCGGTCGCGTACGCGGCGCAGCCGCGCGAGGTCACGCAGGTGCTGCGCCGGGCCGGGTGTGCTGGTCACCTGTGAGATCGTGCCACGCCGCGCGGTGTCGAGCCGGGAGGTCGTCACGACGCGCGCGACGTGTGCCCCGGTGCCGGTGGACGGCCGACGCGGGCCGGAGGCGCCGTGCCGGGCCGCGTCGGTCGGCCTGCGAACCCTCCCGGACGCGATGAGCGCCGGCCCTTCGCTGTCGGGAACAGGCCTTCCGGCCCTTTGACCCAGGGTGGCGACAGGAAGGTATGGTGGTCGATGTGTCGGTCGGTGCCGGTCAGGTGGCGCTCCGCGCGTCCCGCCACACTCAGGGGGCGATACGTACGGCTACGCTCGTTAGGGCCCGTTTGCGACCTTGGTCGTTTCTGCGGGACGAGGGACCGTGCCGTCATGCTCTGACCTGGCCAGACGGCCCATCGTCGACAACCGGACGGCTCTCCCCGTCGCGCAGGTGGACCGACCTCGCCCGTCACGGCTTCTCACTTCCGACACAGCTATGGCACCATCGTGGAACCTCCATCGTCTTCCCCCTGCCGACAGGAGCGCACTGATGTCTGGTCGTAGGCCTGGCCGGCTGCTCGGCATGACCCTTGCGTCGCTCGCGCTGGCCGCGCTCGTCGCCGGACTCGTACCCGTGTCCGGCGATGCCCTCGGCGACTACGAGTGGGCGGCACCCGTCGACTACGAGTGGGCGGCGCCGATTTCGCAGGTCGTCCTCCGCTGACAGCTCGTCGCCGCGGAGCCCGCGGCGGCCGGCGGTTCCGAGCCGATCTGACGCGACCCTCTTGAGGAGCGGGATGGCACGGAGTCGAACCTCAGCACGCAGGCCGACCGATGCGGCCTGGCTGATCACCGGTCCGATGGCCCTGCTCTCGGTCGTCTGCTGCACGGTCCTGGGGGCGCTCGACCCGCCCGGCCCGGACGATCTGATCCCCGGCGCGGTCGTCCTCGTCGCGATGGTGGTGGCGGGCACCCAGGTCCTCCAGTTCATCGTGCGGCGTCAGGCGCTGGCCGTCACCCTGACCGAGATCCCGCTCGTCCTGGCCTTCTTCTACCTCAAACCGGTGACGGTCATCGTCATCGCGGCGCTCGCCACCGGGATCGGTCAGCTGCGCCGTCGGTTGACCGCGACGAAGGCCTGGTTCAACGTCGCCAAGGCGGGCGCGACCGCCTCACTGGCGAGCCTCGTCCTGTTGGCCATGCCTCCCATCGAGGGGGTCGGGCCGACGACCTGGGGCGTGCTCTTCGTCGTGGTGAGCACCTTCGCCCTGGCGGCCCTCGCCGCGGTCAGCGGGGTCATCTGCCTCATCCAGGGTTGGCAGGCCGGGTGGGACATGCTCCGCAGGGCGGCGCCGACGCTGCTGACCGCCGCGGTCAACGTCGCCATCGGTCTCGTCGTGCTCATGGTGCTGGACAGCAACGCGTGGGCGAGCCTGCTGCTCGCCGCGGTGGCGGTGGCCGTGGCCTTCGTGTACCGGTCGTACTCCCGCTTCTTCCGGCAGCACCGCACGCTCAGCGACATGTACGAGCTCACCCGGGCGATGACGCAGAGCGGCCAGGACGGCACCCTCGTCGACGCGCTCCTCGGTCGGGTCCGTGGCCTGATGCAGGCGGAGTACGCCACCCTCTGGCTTCCCTCGCAGGGACGGCATCCCGAGGTGCTGCTCACCGCCCGCGTCGACGACCCCGGCCTGCTCGACTTCGCGCCCGCCCCGATGGCGGTGCGGGACCGGGTGCTCCGTACGGGTGAGACGGTCGCCGCGGGCCGGCAGCTCGGCACCGAGGTGGACCAGCGGACCGTCACCGAGGACAGCCGGGTCAAGGAGCTGATCGTCGTACCGCTCCGCTCCGGTCAGGCCGTCATCGGCACCCTGGAGGTCGTCAACCGGCTCGGCGACACGTACCACTTCACCTCCGCCGACATCCCGGTGTTCGAGACGGTCGCCGCGCACGCCGCCGTCGCCCTGGAGAACTCCCGGCTGGTCGACCGGCTGCGCCACGACGCGTACCACGACGCCGTGACGAAGCTGCCGAACCGGCGGCGGATCACCAGCGCCCTGGACGAGGCGGTGCGTATCCGGGCGCCCGGCGAGGTGGTCGCGGTGCTGTTGTTCGACGTGGACCGGCTGCGCCAGGTCAACGAGTCGCTCGGGCACGCCGCCGGTGACAAGGTCCTCGTCGAGGTCGCCGACCGGCTGCGCGCCTGCGCCCCGTCCAGTGCCCTGGTCGGCCGGGCCGGTGGTGACGAGTTCCTGGTCACGCTCCGCCTGGAGAGCGCGGAGGCGGCCCTGGACCTCGCCGCACAGCTGCGCGACCAGATCCGCGACGAGATGGTCTTCGACGCGCTCACCCTGGACGTCGACACGGCCGTCGGGGTGGCCGTCCATCCGGAGCACGGCAGTGACGCCGCGACGCTGCTGCAACGGGTCGACCTGGCGGCGACGGCGGCCAAGTCGGTGCCCGGCAGCGTCCAGCTGTTCAGCCCGGCGCTGGAGTCCCGGTCGCTGCGCCGACTCGGGCTCGCCGGGGATCTGCGCCGCGCGCTGGACGAGGGTGAGCTGGCGGTCTACTTCCAGCCGAAGGTGACTCTGCGGGACCGCCTCCTGGTCGGCGTCGAGTGCCTGGCGCGATGGGAGCACCCGGCGCACGGCACGGTCGCCCCGGAGGACTTCGTCGCGGTGGCGGAGCACACCGGCCAGCTCGGGCGGCTGACCGAGTTCGTGCTCCGCGAGGGGTTGCGCCGCAGCCGGGACTGGGGGCACGGCGACCAGGCGCTCGCCGTCGCGGTCAACATCTCCGCCCGTACGCTCACCGACCAGCACTTCCCGGCGCACGTGCGGGACCTGCTCGACGAGTACGGTGTGCCGCCGCAGCGGTTGACGCTGGAGATCAAGGAGTCGGGGGTGCTGGACGGCACCGACCGGCCGATCCCGACCCTGCGTCGGCTGCGGGATCTCGGCGTCCGGCTCTCGGTGGACGACTTCGGCACCGGGGACTCGTCCCTGGCGCACCTGCGCCGGCTACCGGTGCACGAGGTCAAGGTCGACCGCTCCTTCGTGCAGGGCATGGCGACCGACCCGGGTGACCTGGCGATCGTCAACGCGGTGGTCACCCTCTCCCAGCAGTTCGGGCTTGCGGTGGTGGCCGAGGGGGTGGAGAGCGAGCTGACCCTGGAACTGCTGCAGGACATCGGTTGCGAGATCGGCCAGGGTTTCCTGTTCAGCCGCCCGCTGCCGTACGAGCGGCTGGAGGCATGGTTCGGCGCCCAGGTGGACCCGGAGACGATCGCCGCCGGCGAGCTGCCCCGCCTGCGGGTGGTCCCCTGAGCTGGGTGGACGTCCCGAGGGGGGATCCGATTTCGTCACCGGCTCGGGGCCGTGTAATGTATCCCCTGCGCGACGCCCTCCGGGGTGATCGGGTAGGCCCCCTTAGCTCAGTCGGCAGAGCGTCTCCATGGTAAGGAGAAGGTCTACGGTTCGATTCCGTAAGGGGGCTCAGAGGGTCCGGCTGGACCCGCCTGCGGCGGTGTAGCTCAGATGGCAGAGCAAGCGGCTCATAATCGCTGTGTCGCCGGTTCAAGTCCGGCCACCGCTACTCTCGTCCTCCGGGCTAGTTCCCGGCGGTCGGTGGGACGGGCGCCAAGGGCGCCCACTTTGCATGTCCGCGCATTGACCGCGTAGGCTGATGCGCCGTAGTTGTTACCCGTTAACGAGGAAGGCACTCCGCCGTGGCGAAGGCGACCGATGTCCGGCCGAAGATCACTTTGGCGTGTGTGGAGTGCAAGGAGCGCAACTACATCACGCGCAAGAACCGTCGTAACGACCCGGACCGCATCGAGCTGAAGAAGTTCTGCCCCCGGGACGGCAAGCACACGGTCCACCGCGAGACCCGCTGACCCACGGCCGGTAGTCCCCGGCCCGGTCCCGCAGCGACACCCCGAACGCCGATCCGCACGGATGGCGCGGCCTGAGCCGTGCGTCCCGTACGGGTCGGCGTTCGTGTCGTACGTGTAGTTTCGGCGGCATGTCCCTGGACCCGTCCTTCGTCGGCCGGACCTATCCGCCGACCGCCCCCTACCAGGTGGGCCGAGAAAAGATCCGCGAGTTCGCCACCGCCATCGGCGCGACCGATCCCGCGCACCACGACCCGGAGGCGGCCCGGTCGCTGGGCCATCCGGACGTGGTCGCCCCGCCGACCTTTCCCGTGGTGCTCACCATGGCCGCCACGCAGCAGATCGTCGACGACCCGGCGCTCGGCGTCGACTACAGCCGGGTGGTCCACGGCGACCAGCGCTTCGCGTACACCCGGCCGGTGGTGGCCGGGGACGAGCTGGTCTGCGTGAACACCATCGAGGAGATCACCAACCGGGGCGGGCACGGTTTCCTGACCACCCGCACCGACGTGACCGACGTCGCCGGCGAGCCGGTGGTCGCCGTCTGGTCCAAGATCGTCGTACGCGGGGAGGCTTGAGATGGAACTGCCCACCCAGACGTTCCGGGTCACCCGGGCGGACCTGGTCCGCTACGCGGGCGCCTCGGGTGACTTCAACCCGATCCACTGGAGCGACCGGACCGCCACCAGGGTCGGCCTGCCCGGGGTGATCGCCCACGGCATGTTCACCATGGCGCTCGTGGGCCGGGCGGTCACCGCCTGGGCCGGCGCGTCCGACGCGGTGGTCGACTTCGGCGTCCGGTTCACCCGTCCGGTCGTCGTCCCGGACGACGACGAGGGCACCGAGATCGAGGTGAACGCGGTGGTGAAGGAGGTCACCGAAGCGGGCCTGACCAGGCTCGACGTGACCGCCACCTGCCGCGGGGAGAAGGTCCTCTCGCAGGCCCGGGCGACGGTGCGCACCTCGCGCTGAGGGGTCTTCCGGACGTGATGGGCGGGACCGGTTGGGAAAGTCGGGGCACTACCCGTACACTGGTCCGCCGTGGGGCAAGTGACCCCTGCGCGGTCGTGTAGGCCGAGCGGGGCGAGCGTTGCCGCACAGGGGTGTAGCTCAATTGGCAGAGCAGCGGTCTCCAAAACCGCAGGCTGCAGGTTCAAGTCCTGTCACCCCTGCGCCTCAGGCCTGACCGTTCCCGTGGGTCGCGCCGCCGAACGGCGGCGTCCGGCCCGTGGTGGTGGCATCGGCGGGGTGGCTCCGAGGCATCGGGGCCCCTTCGTCCGGTCCGCCGGCCGCGGCCCGTCGCGGGACGGCTGGTCCGGCCGGCGTGACCAGCGCCGCGTACGCCCATCGGCGTACGACCGACATCCCGCGACGGAGGGCGAAGTGGCCGAGAGCAAGCGGCGCGGCGAGGACGCCGGCGACGAGGGCCTGCGCGACGAGCGCGACGAGCTCGTCGACGACGTGGCTGCCGACGACGACGCCACCGGCGCGGACGAGCCGGTCTCCCGGGGCGGCACCGCCACCCGTGAGCGGGCGGCGGACAGCAAGCCGAAGACCCGCACCGAGAACGACAAGGTGGGGCTCTTCGCCCGCATCGCGCGTTTCTTCCGCGAGGTGGTCGCCGAGCTGCGTAAGGTCATCTGGCCGACCCGCAAGGAGCTGCTGACCTACACCGCCGTGGTGGTGACGTTCGTCGCGGTGGTGCTGACGATCGTGGGCCTTCTCGACTTCGCGTTCGCGAAGGGCGTGCTGTGGGTCTTCGGCAACCCCAGCTGACCGGCCGACTGAGCCGATAGTGACGGAAGTGAGCGAGCGTGCCTGAGTACGACGAGACCGCCGAGACCACGGACGAGCAGTCCACGGTGGCGACGGCGGCCAGTGACGAGTCGGTCGAGGCCGCCAGCGAGCCGGAATTCCCGACCACCGAGCCCGCGCCGGAGGAGGACTACGACCCGGTCGCCGAGTTGCGCCAGAAGCTGCGCTACGCCCCGGGCGACTGGTACGTGGTGCACTCGTACGCCGGCTACGAGAACAAGGTCAAGACCAACCTCGAGACCCGGATCACGTCCCTCGACATGGAGGACTACATCTACCAGGTCGAGGTGCCGACCCGGGAAGAGGTCGAGGTCAAGAACGGCAAGCGGTCGCAGATCCAGGCCAAGGTCTTCCCCGGCTACATCCTGGTCCGGATGGAGCTGACCGCCGAGTCGTACTCCTGCGTGCGTAACACGCCGGGCGTCACCGGCTTCGTCGGCGCGACGGACCGGGTCGACCGCCCGGCGCCGCTCAGCCTCGACGAGGTGCTCAAGTGGCTGGCCCCGGCGGTGGAGACCGAGCAGAAGAAGGCCAAGCCCGAGGTCAAGGTCCTCGACTTCGAGGTCGGCGACTCGGTCACCGTCACGGACGGCGCGTTCGCCTCGCTGCCGGCGACGATCAGCGAGATCAACGCCGATCAGCAGAAGCTCAAGGTGCTGGTGTCGATCTTCGGCCGGGAGACCCCGGTCGAGCTGAACTTCAACCAGGTCGCCAAGATCTGACGTACCGGACGCCGGCGGTGGGCAGCAGCCCGTCGCCGGCGTCCGTGTTCCCGGCCCTTCCGTGACGGACCTCGGCGGACGGGTCGGCGGAAGGCTGCGCTACCCTAGAACGTCGCCGTTGTCGCACCGCGCTGACCGTGCGCGCCCGCGGCCGGTGAATATCCCAGTTCCAAGCCCCAGGAAGAGACATGCCTCCGAAGAAGAAGCTCGTCAAGACGTTCACGCTTCAGCTGCCGGCGGGCCAGGCCACGCCGGCGCCGCCGGTCGGCCCCGCGCTCGGCCAGCACGGCGTGAACATCATGGAGTTCTGCAAGTCCTACAACGCGCAGACCGAGTCCCAGCGGGGCGACATCGTCCCCGCCGAGATCAGCGTGTACGAGGACCGGTCCTTCACCTTCGTGCTGAAGACCCCGCCCGCCGCCCGGCTGCTGATCAAGGCCGCCGGCGTGCAGAAGGGCTCGGGCGTCCCGCACAAGGAGAAGGTGGGCTCCGTGACCCGCGCCCAGCTGCGTGAGATCGCCGAGAAGAAGATGGCCGACCTCAACGCCAACGACATCGACCAGGCTGAGAAGATCATCGCCGGCACCGCCCGGTCGATGGGCCTGACCGTCGCCGACTGACCTCGGTCACCGCTTCACCCGATCAGTTCGTGGGAGGGCGCGCGGACGCCGCGGCCCGCCATAGACCACAGGAGTAACCAGAAATGCAGCGCAGCAAGAGCTACCGCAAGGCCGCGGACGTCATCGACCGGTCGAAGCTCTACACCCCCGCCGAGGCCGTCAAGCTGGCCAAGGAGACCACCAACGTCAAGTTCGACGCCACGGTCGAGGTCGCGATGCGCCTCGGCGTCGACCCCCGCAAGGCGGACCAGATGGTCCGCGGCACGGTCAACCTGCCGCACGGCACCGGTAAGACCGCCCGCGTGATCGTGTTCGCCGCCGGTGCGAAGGCCGAGGAGGCCGCTGCCGCCGGTGCGGACGAGGTGGGCACGGACGAGCTCGTCGCCCGGATCCAGGGTGGCTGGCTGGACTTCGACGCCGCGATCGCCACCCCGGACCAGATGGCCAAGATCGGCCGGATCGCGCGGATCCTGGGCCCGCGCGGCCTGATGCCGAACCCGAAGACGGGCACGGTGACCATGGACGTCACCAAGGCCGTCTCGGACATCAAGGGCGGCAAGATCACCTTCCGGGTGGACAAGCACTCCAACCTGCACCTGATCATCGGCAAGGCCTCGTTCTCCGAGGCCCAGCTGATCGACAACTACGCCGCCGTCCTCGACGAGGTGCTGCGGGCCAAGCCGTCCGCGGCCAAGGGCAAGTACCTCAAGAAGGTCACCCTGACCACCACCATGGGCCCGGGCGTCCCGGTCGACCCGAACGTGGTGAAGAACCTGCAGGAAGCCGGCGCCGAGGGCTGAGCACGATCCCGAGGTGAGGGGTCCCGCCACACCGTGGCGGGGCCCCTTTCCGTTGTGGCCGGCTCGGCGCGGTTCGGCTGCTGTCGGCGTGGGCGCTGGTGCGGGCCGTGGTGGCGTCGCCCGGTCGCGCCTGGCACCGGGCCGCCCCTGACGGTCACCACGGCCCGACCGGTGTGGGGTTCCGGGAGCCGGTCGCGCGGGGCGTGACCGGGCGCACGCGGGGACGATTTGGTGCTCACGGTCGCGTGGCGTAACCTTGTGGCGAAGTTCCACCCAGAGACCGCTGGTCACCGTGCCCCGGCACGGTCGAAGGTCCCGCGACGACGGGCGACCCGCGCAGGGCGGCAAGCGAAACTCGGCTCTTCCCGTGGTCCGCGGACTGCGGTGATCGTGCCGGCCCTCGCCCCGTGCGCCCTGCGCCGGGGCTTTTTCGTTGTCGTGATGCCTACGCCGCCGTCCCGGGCCGACCGGGTCCGACGACGGCGACCAGCTCCGAGTAACGAGAGAGGAGGGACATGGCGGACAAGCCGATCCGGGCCGACAAGGCCACGGCCGTCGCTGAGCTGACCGAGAGCTTCCGCAACGCGGGCGCTGCGGTGCTCACCGAGTACCGTGGTCTGACGGTTTCCCAGCTCACCCAGCTGCGGCGCTCGCTCGGCAAGGAGACCACCTACACCGTCGCCAAGAACACGCTGGCGAAGCGTGCTGCGGCCGACGCGGGTATCTCCGGCCTCGACGAGCTGTTCTCCGGTCCTACCGCGCTGACTTTCGTTTCGGGCGACGTCGTCGAGGCGGCGAAGGGGCTTCGCGACTTCGCGAAGGCCAACCCGAAGCTCGTCATCAAGGGCGGTGTCTTCGAGGGCAAGGCCATCACCGCGGCCGAGGTCACGAAGCTCGCCGACCTGGAGTCCCGTGAGGTGCTGCTGGCCAAGCTGGCCGGCGCGATGAAGGGCAACCTGAGCAAGGCCGCGGCCCTGTTCCAGGCTCCGCTCTCCAAGACCGCCCGTCTGGCGGCCGCCCTGCAGGACAAGCGCGAGAAGGAGGGCGCCGAGGCGGCCTGAGGCCACCCGGCGTACCCACGTTCTTAGTTTTCACTTTTAGAAAGGACGCCAGACATGGCGAAGCTCAGCACCGACGAGCTGCTCGACGCGTTCAAGGAGATGACGCTGATCGAGCTCTCCGAGTTCGTGAAGCAGTTCGAGGAGACCTTCGAGGTCACCGCCGCGGCTCCGGCCGCGATGATGATGGCGGGCCCGGCCGCCGGCGGTGGCGCCGCCGAGGCCGAGCCGGAGAAGGACGAGTTCGACGTCGTCCTCGAGAGCGACGGTGGCAAGAAGATCCAGGTCATCAAGGTCGTGCGTGAGCTGACCGGCCTGGGCCTGAAGGAGGCCAAGGACGTCGTCGAGGGCGCGCCGAAGGCCATCCTGGAGAAGGTCAACAAGGAGACCGCCGAGAAGGCGAAGACCAAGCTCGAGGGCGAGGGCGCCAAGGTCACCCTCAAGTGACCTGAGGTCGGCCTCTGGTCGACCTCGGCGCGCGTCCGGCTCACGTGAGCCGGGGCACACCGCGTCGCAGCGGGCGGTGATCCGGGAACGGATCACCGCCCGCTGTGGTTGGTGGGTTCGGTGGCAGCGGCGTGAGCAGGGCTTCAAGTGCCGGGCGTACGGCCCCGCGCAGGCGTCCGACGGTAGTCCGTTGGTGGGAAAGCGACGGTGACCCCGGTCGGCCCTTGACGCGGCACGGGACTCCCAGGCACGCTGACACCAGCAAGACCTTCCGCGCTTGCGACGGCCACCTCTTGGGTAATGGCAGCGGCGGCACCATCGACGCGGCACCTGAGCGGCCCGGCAGGAACGACGCGTTCCGAGCGGCCCGGAGCCCCTGGATCCAGGGGGCCCGAGGCGCGTTCCGCGACGACCTGCGGGATGGGCTGGACAGCGGTTAGCCTCTCGGCTACACTGCTAGTTTGCGCTGCCTTCCGAATTGACCCCTGCTCGGAAATGTCCGTTTGTGGATATTTCTGGTGGGGTCATTGGAGTGCACGCGTACCAGCCGTTCTGCAGCACCGGTCCTCGGAAGGACGCATCTTGGCAGCTTCCCGCCCTGCGAAGACCAGTCGTACGTCGAGCGCTTTCGCGCCCCGCCGAGTTTCTTTCGGCAGGATCACCGAACACCTCGAGGTCCCCAACCTCCTCGCCATCCAGAACGAGTCCTTCGACTGGCTCGTCGGCAACGAGGCTTGGCAGGGCCGGTCGGCGGACGACCCGCACGCACGCTCGGGTCTCGCGGAGATCCTCGACGAGATCAGTCCCATTGAGGACTTCTCCGGCACCATGTCGCTCTCCTTCTCCGCTCCGCGCTTCGACGAGGTCAAGGCCTCGATCGAGGAGTGCAAGGAGAAGGACCTGACCTACTGCGCGCCGCTGTTCGTGACCGCGGAGTTCACCAACAACGCCACTGGCGAGATCAAGAGCCAGACGGTGTTCATGGGTGACTTCCCGATGATGACGCCGAAGGGCACCTTCGTCATCAACGGCACCGAGCGCGTCGTCACCAGCCAGCTCGTCCGCTCGTCGGGCGTGTACTTCGACAAGCAGCCGGACAAGACCTCCGACCGCGACCTCACCAGCGTCAAGGTCATCCCGAGCCGGGGTGCCTGGCTCGAGTTCGACATCGACAAGCGCGAGACGGTCGGCGTCCGCATCGACCGTAAGCGCCGGCAGGCCGTCACCGTGCTGCTCAAGGCCATCGGTTGGTCGGCCGAGCGGATCCGCGAGCGGTTCGGCTGGTCCGAGCTGATGATGACCACGCTCGAGAAGGACCACGTCGCCGGCCAGGACGAGGCCCTGCTCGACATCTACCGCAAGCTCCGCCCCGGCGAGCCGCCGACCCGGGAGAACGCCCAGACCCTGCTCGACAACCTCTTCTTCAACCCGAAGCGGTACGACGTCGCCAAGGTCGGTCGGTACAAGTTCAACAAGAAGCTCGGGCTGGACGTGCCGATCACCACCGGCACGCTCACCGAGGACGACATCGTCTCCACGGTCGAGTACCTCTGCCGGCTGCATGCCGGTGAGGACGGCTACGAGGCCGACGACATCGACCACTTCGGCAACCGTCGCATCCGCACCGTGGGTGAACTCATCCAGAACCAGGTCCGGGTCGGCCTGTCGCGGATGGAGCGGGTCGTCCGGGAGCGGATGACCACGCAGGACGTCGAGGCGATCACGCCGCAGACCCTGATCAACATCCGGCCGGTGGTGGCGGCGATCAAGGAGTTCTTCGGCACGTCGCAGCTGTCCCAGTTCATGGACCAGACCAATCCGCTGGCGGGGCTCACCCACCGGCGGCGGCTGAACGCGCTCGGCCCGGGTGGTCTGTCCCGGGAGCGGGCCGGCTTCGAGGTCCGGGACGTGCACCCGTCCCACTACGGCCGGATGTGCCCGATCGAGACACCGGAAGGCCCGAACATCGGCCTGATCGGTAACCTGTCGACGTTCGCCCGGGTCAACCCGTTCGGCTTCATCGAGACGCCGTACCGCAAGGTCGTCGACGGCCGGGTCACCGACCAGGTCGACTACCTGACCGCCGACGACGAGGACCGGTACGTCAAGGCGCAGGCCAACGCGCCGCTGAAGGCGGACGGCTCGTTCGCCGAGGAGCGGGTCCTGTGCCGCCGTAAGGGTGGTGAGACGGAGGACGTGCCGCCGGCCGCCGTCGACTACATGGACATCTCGCCGCGTCAGATGGTCTCCGTCGGCACCGCGATGATCCCGTTCCTCGAGCACGACGACGCCAACCGGGCGCTCATGGGCGCCAACATGCAGCGCCAGGCGGTGCCGCTGGTCAAGGCCGAGGCTCCGCTGGTCGGTACGGGCATGGAGTACCGCGCGGCCGTGGACGCCGGCGACGTGGTGGTCGCCGAGGCCGGCGGTGTGATCGAGGATCTCTGCGCCGACTACGTCACCATCCACCAGGACGACGGCCACCGCCGGACGTACCTGCTGCACAAGTTCCGTCGCTCCAACTCCGGCTCCTGCGTCAACCAGAAGCCGGTCGTCTTCGAGGGTGACCGCGTCGAGGCCGGTCAGGTCATCGCCGACGGTCCCTGCACCGACGAGGGCGAGATGGCGCTCGGACGCAACCTGCTCGTGGCGTTCATGTGCTGGGAGGGTCACAACTACGAGGACGCGATCATCCTGTCGCAGCGCCTCGTGCAGCAGGACGTGCTCACCTCGATCCACATCGAGGAGCACGAGGTCGACGCCCGGGACACCAAGCTCGGCCCGGAGGAGATCACCCGGGACATCCCGAACGTCAGCGAGGAGATGCTCGCCGACCTCGACGAGCGCGGCATCATCCGGATCGGCGCCGAGGTCGTCCCCGGCGACATCCTGGTCGGCAAGGTCACTCCGAAGGGTGAGACCGAGCTGACGCCGGAGGAGCGGCTGCTGCGCGCGATCTTCGGTGAGAAGGCGCGTGAGGTCCGGGACACCTCGCTGAAGGTGCCGCACGGAGAGACCGGCACGGTCATCGGTGTGCGTACCTTCTCCCGCGAGGACGGCGACGAGCTGCCCCCGGGCGTGAACGAGCTGGTCCGGGTCTACGTCGCCCAGAAGCGCAAGATCCAGGACGGCGACAAGCTCGCCGGCCGGCACGGTAACAAGGGCGTCATCTCCAAGATCCTGCCGATCGAGGACATGCCGTTCATGGAGGACGGGACCCCCGTCGACATCGTGCTGAATCCGCTGGGTGTGCCGTCCCGGATGAACATCGGCCAGGTCCTGGAGACCCACCTCGGGTGGGTGGCCAAGACCGGTTGGAGCGTCCAGGGCGACGACGCCGAGTGGAAGCGCCAGCTCCGCTCGATCGAGGCGCACGAGTCCGAGCCGGACACCAACGTGGCCACCCCGGTCTTCGACGGTGCCCGCGAGGAGGAGATCTCCGGTCTGCTCGCGTCGACCCTGCCCAACCGGGACGGCAAGCAGCTGATCGGTTCCTCCGGTAAGGCGCAGCTGTTCGACGGTCGTTCCGGCGAGCCGCTGCCGGACCCGATCGCGGTCGGCTACATCTACATCCTCAAGCTCAACCACCTGGTCGACGACAAGATCCACGCCCGGTCGACCGGCCCGTACTCGATGATCACGCAGCAGCCGCTGGGTGGTAAGGCGCAGTTCGGTGGCCAGCGCTTCGGTGAGATGGAGTGCTGGGCGATGCAGGCGTACGGTGCCGCCTACGCCCTGCAGGAGCTGCTGACGATCAAGTCCGACGACGTCCTGGGCCGGGTGAAGGTCTACGAGGCGATCGTCAAGGGCGAGAACATCCCCGAGCCGGGCATCCCCGAGTCGTTCAAGGTGCTGCTCAAGGAGCTGCAGTCGCTGTGCCTCAACGTCGAGGTGCTCTCCAGCGACGGTGTGGCCCTGGAGATGCGCGAGACCGACGACGAGGTCTTCCGGGCCGCGGAGGAGCTGGGCATCGACCTGTCCCGGCGCGAGCCGAGCTCGGTCGAAGAGGTCTGAGGTGAGCGGTCGGGGGCCGGTTCGCCGGCCCCCGACCCTACCCACTAGCTAAGCAGTACAGACGACGACATAGGGGACATAGTGCTCGACGTCAACTTCTTCGACGAGCTGCGCATCGGCCTCGCCACCGCCGACGACATCCGTCAGTGGTCGCACGGTGAGGTCAAGAAGCCTGAGACGATCAACTACCGCACCCTCAAGCCGGAAAAGGACGGGCTCTTCTGCGAGAAGATCTTCGGTCCGCAGCGGGACTGGGAGTGCTACTGCGGTAAGTACAAGCGGGTCCGGTTCAAGGGCATCATCTGCGAGCGCTGCGGCGTCGAGGTGACCCGCTCCAAGGTCCGTCGGGAGCGGATGGGGCACATCGAGCTCGCCGCTCCGGTGACCCACATCTGGTACTTCAAGGGCGTGCCGAGCCGGCTGGGCTACCTGCTGGACCTCGCCCCCAAGGACCTCGAAAAGATCATTTACTTCGCCTCGTACGTCGTGACCAGCGTGGACGCCGAGTCGCGACACCGTGACCTCTCGACCATCGAGAACGAGATCCTGGCCGAGAAGCGGCAGTCCGAGAACAGCCGCGACTCGGAGATCGAGAAGCGGGCCGCCAAGCTCGAGGCCGACCTGGCCGAGCTGGAGGCCGAGGGTGCCAAGGCGGACGTCCGGCGCAAGGTCAAGGAGGGCGGAGAGCGCGAGATGCGCCAGATCCGCGACCGGGCCCAGCGCGAGATCGACCGTCTCGGCGAGGTGCTGGAGACCTTCCGCAAGCTGGAGCCGAAGCAGCTGGTCACCGACGAGCTGCTCTACCGCGAGCTGCGCGACCGGTTCGGCGAGTACTTCACCGGCGGCATGGGTGCCGAGGCCATCAAGGCGCTGGTGCAGAACATGGACCTCGACGCCGAGGCCGAGAGCCTGCGCGAGACCATCCGCTCCGGCAAGGGCCAGCGCAAGATCCGCGCCCTGAAGCGGCTCAAGGTCGTCGCGGCGTTCCAGAACACCCGCAACTCGCCGCTCGGCATGGTGCTGGACTGCGTCCCGGTCATCCCGCCGGACCTGCGTCCGATGGTGCAGCTCGACGGTGGCCGCTTCGCGACCTCCGACCTGAACGACCTGTACCGCCGTGTGATCAACCGGAACAACCGCCTCAAGCGGCTGATCGACCTCGGTGCGCCCGAGATCATCGTCAACAACGAGAAGCGGATGCTCCAGGAGGCCGTCGACGCGCTGTTCGACAACGGCCGCCGCGGCCGGCCGGTCACCGGCCCGGGCAACCGTCCGCTGAAGTCGCTCTCCGACATGCTCAAGGGCAAGCAGGGCCGGTTCCGGCAGAACCTGCTCGGCAAGCGCGTCGACTACTCCGGCCGTTCGGTCATCGTGGTCGGCCCGAAGCTGAAGCTGCACCAGTGCGGCCTGCCGAAGCAGATGGCGCTGGAGCTGTTCAAGCCGTTCGTCATGAAGCGGCTGGTCGACCTCAACCACGCGCAGAACATCAAGTCCGCCAAGCGGATGGTCGAGCGGCAGCGGCCGGTCGTGTGGGACGTGCTGGAAGAGGTCATCGGCGAGCACCCGGTGCTGCTGAACCGTGCGCCGACCCTGCACCGCCTGGGCATCCAGGCCTTCGAGCCGCAGCTGGTCGAGGGCAAGGCGATCCAGATCCACCCGCTGGTCTGCACCGCGTTCAACGCGGACTTCGACGGTGACCAGATGGCGGTGCACGTGCCGCTGTCGGCCGAGGCCCAGGCCGAGGCGCGGATCCTGATGCTCTCGTCGAACAACATCCTCAAGCCGGCCGACGGCAAGCCGGTCACCATGCCCACCCAGGACATGGTCATCGGCCTGTACCACCTCACCCACCTCACTCCGGGGGGCAAGGGCGAGGGGCGGACGTTCAGCTCGGACGCCGAGGCGCGGATGGCCTTCGACAACGGCGAGCTGCACCTCCAGACCCCGGTCAGGATCCGCCTGCGCGGCGTGGTCGGTGTCGACAACGGCGCCGGCGCCGAGCCGTGGGTCGCGCCCGAGGGCTGGGTCGAGGGCGAGCCGCTGACCGTGGAGACCACGCTCGGCCGGGTCCTGTTCAACGAGACGCTGCCGCAGGGCTGCCGCTTCGTGAACTACGAGATCCGCAAGGGTCAGCTCTCCGCGATCGTCAACGACCTCGCCGAGCGCTTCCCCAAGGTGGCGCTGGCCACCACCCTGGACGGGCTCAAGGAGGCCGGTTTCCACTGGGCCACCTGGTCCGGCGTCACCATCGGCATCGAGGACGTCATCGCTCCGCCGCGCAAGCGGGAGATCCTGGAGCGGTACGAGAAGGAAGCCGACCGGATCGACAAGCAGTACCAGCGTGGTCTGATGACCGCCGAGGAGCGTCGCGGCGAGCTCATCGAGATCTGGACCAAGGCGACCAACGAGGTCGCCAAGGAGATGGACACCGCGCTGCCGCAGGAGAACCCGCTGTGGAAGATGATCAACTCGGGTGCCCGCGGTAACCTGCTCCAGCTCCGGCAGATCGCGGCGATCCGTGGTCTGGTGGCCAACCCGAAGGGCGAGATCATCCCGCGACCCATCAAGGCGTCGTACCGGGAGGGTCTGTCCGTGCTGGAGTACTTCATCTCCACGCACGGTGCCCGTAAGGGTCTCGCCGACACCGCGCTGCGTACCGCCGACTCGGGTTACCTGACCCGTCGTCTGGTGGACGTCTCGCAGGACGTCATCATCCGCGAGGAGGACTGCGGCACCGACCGGGCGATCCCGATGCAGATCGGGCAGCGCCTGGACGACCGGGTGGTCGCGCACGAGCACGTGGAGACGAGCGTGCACGCCCGTACCCTGGCCGACGACATCAAGGGACCGGACGGGACCGTGGTGGCCGAGCGGGGCTCGGACCTCAACTCGATCCTGGTCGACAGGATCGTCGCCGCCGGGGTGGAGACGGTGCGGGTGCGCAGCGTGCTGACCTGCGAGTCGAAGCTGGGCGTCTGCGGTGCGTGCTACGGCCGCTCGCTGCCGACCGGCAAGACCGTGGACGTCGGCGAGGCGGTCGGCATCATCGCCGCCCAGTCGATCGGTGAGCCGGGTACCCAGCTGACGATGCGTACCTTCCACACCGGTGGTGTCGCGGGTGAGGACATCACCCAGGGTCTGCCCCGTGTCACCGAGATCTTCGAGGCGCGGGTGCCGAAGGGCAAGGCTCCCATCGCCGACACCCCCGGCCGGATCCGGATCGAGGACGGCGAGCGTTCGCGGAAGATCATCGTGGTGCCGGACGACGGCAGCGACGAGATCGTCTACGACAAGATCTCCAACCGGGTCCGACTGCGGACCCACGACGGGGACCACGTCGAGGTCGGCGAGAAGCTCACCGAGGGCACCATCGACCCGCACGAGCTGCTGCGCATCCTCGGCCCGCGCGCGGTCCAGGTCCACCTGACCCAGGAGGTCCAGGAGGTCTACCGCTCGCAGGGTGTGCTCATCCACGACAAGCACATCGAGATCATCATCCGCCAGATGCTCAAGCGGGTGACGGTCATCGACTCCGGCTCGACCGAGTTCCTGCCGGGCGTGCTGGTCGACCGGGCGCTGTTCGAGTCGGAGAACCGCCGACTCGTCTCCGAGGGCGGCGAGCCCGCCGCGGGTCGCCCGGTGCTGATGGGTATCACCAAGGCCTCGCTGGCCACCGACTCCTGGCTCTCGGCGGCCTCCTTCCAGGAGACCACCCGGGTGCTGACCGACGCGGCGATCAACTCGCGCAGCGACTCGCTCGTCGGCCTCAAGGAGAACGTGATCATCGGTAAGCTCATCCCGGCCGGTACGGGCATCAGCAAGTACCGCAACGTCCGGGTCGAGCCGACCGAGGAGGCGAAGGCGAAGGTCTACTCGATGACCGGCTACCCGGAGACCGACTACGGCTTCGGGCCGGCCAGCGGCCAGGCGGTGCCGCTGGACGACTTCGACTTCGGGTCGTACCGCTAAGCAGTGCACCGACGAGGCCCCCGGCACTGCGCCGGGGGCCTCGTCGTGTCCCGGGTCGCCCGTGGACCCGCCCGGCGCGGGGGTGGGGCGGGCATGATGGACGGCATGACGACCGCACCCGGGCAGCTGCCCGTGGCGCACCAGCCGCCACGCCACCCGCTCGACCCCGATCCGGCACCCGCGACGAAGGCGCGCGCCGTCTTCGCCCTGGGCCTGATCGGGGCGCTGACCGGGCTGTTCGTCGGTGGCGTGGTGCCGGCGACGGTCGCGCTCCAGCTCGCCCGGCAGGCTCGGCGCGAGGCGTACGCCTCCGGCGGGTATCTCACCGGCTCCGCCCGGCTGCGGCGCGGTGAGCGGATGGCCTGGACGGGGCTGGCGTTGGCGGCGCTGGCGGTGGTGACGCTCGTGGTGATCGGCGTGGTCCGCTACGCCGAGGCCCCCTTCGGTCAGGACTTCTCCTCGAACGTCGACTGATCCCGGTGACGACCGCTCGCGCCCGCACCGGCCGTGCGACCCGGCGGTAGCCTGGCCGGTGTCCGTCGCGCGGCGGTGGACCTGACCTTCTCGACAGGAGGACCACGTGACGGAACCGGCGTCGCCGTCGGGAGCCGATCCCGGCGGCCGGCCCGCGGGGTCCCCGGAGACGGGCGCACCCAGCCCTGCCTGGCCGGCCCTGCCGGGCCCCGCCGCGCCGACCCCACCGGGCCCCGGGTCACCAGGTCCGGTGTCGTCCGGTCCGGTGCAGCCCGGTTCCGTGCAGCCCGGACCGGTGCAGCCCGGGCCCGTGCAGCCCGGCCCGGTGTCGTCCGGTCCCGGGGCGCCGGAGCACGACCCGGTGCCGGGGTCTGTGTCGCCCTGGCAGGGGAGTGGTGGGTCGCCCTGGTCGGCTGCGGGCCCGGGCGGGGCCCGGTCCGATGGCGCCGGTGGGTCGGAGGCCGCCCCGATCGGGTACGCCCCGCCGCCGGTCGGGTACCGGCCCGCGTCTCCGGTCGGGCCGTCCGGGGCGTACCCCGACCAGCCGGGCGGGCATCCGGGGGCGTACCTCGGTGCGAGCCCGCCGGGTGCGTGGCCGCCGGCGGCGTCGCACGGGCCGGGGCCGCTGCCTCCGCCGCCGCAGGAGGCGCCACGACCGCCGAAGCGGGTCGATCCGGTCCCCGGCACGCCCTTCGGTGTGGTCCACCTCGACGTGCCGGCGGTCACCTCGGGCCCCGCGGTCGGCTCGCTGGTCGCCGGCATCGGGTCGATCGTGGTCTCCCTGGTGGTGATCTGCTTCGGGGTCGGGGGAGCGCGGTTGGGCGGCGCCTGGGCGGCCGGGGCGTTCACCGTGCCGGGCTCGTTGGCCGGGGCTGCGGCGATCGTCGCCGGCCTGCTCGCGCGCCGGCAGATCCGCCGGGCGGCACCGCCACCGGCCGTCCGGTTCACCGGGAATGGGATCGCCGTCGCGGGGATCAGTTGCGGTGCGGTGGGGCTGCTGCTCAGCCTGCTGGGCCTGGGCCTGGCGCTGCTGCTCCAGCTCGCCTGACAGGGCTCGCGCCGGGGGCCCGACGGGCCGCCTCCGGGGGTGGCCGGTACACTTGAGGACGTAGGTGCCCATCGCGGGTGAACAGGCACGACGGGTGAAACGGCCGGCGGGATCTGAGATCCGCCGGACCATTCCGTTTTGACCTGCGAGGCTGTGGTAGGTACTCTTTCCCCTTGTGCCCGGGCCTGCCCGGGCAA
This sequence comes from Micromonospora halophytica, assembly GCF_900090245.1. Taxonomy (GTDB): domain Bacteria; phylum Actinomycetota; class Actinomycetes; order Mycobacteriales; family Micromonosporaceae; genus Micromonospora; species Micromonospora halophytica. Next base: position 398,214 of record NZ_FMDN01000001.1, on the reverse strand, counting down.
CTCGTGCGTGCGCGGGATCCGGTCCATCCGGCGATCAGGCGGCGGCACGACACAGTCGAAGAGCCGGCTCGCGGTCCGCCGTGCGCCGGTGAACACATCCGGTGGCACGCGCGAGCGACGGCACCGGACCGTGATCTGGGCGACACGCCCGACCGCGGGTGCTGGGACCTCCGCGAGGTGGCCCTGGTTGGAATGTAGGAGAGCCGTCCATCACGGGCGGCTGACGAGCAGACGGCGCGGTCGCCTCGCAGCGGCCGAAGGGAGCGGAGAAACCCGGTGCCCACCATCCAGCAGCTGGTCCGAAAGGGCCGCCAGGCCAAGACGACCAAGACCAAGACCCCGGCGCTGAAGGGTTCCCCCCAGCGGCGCGGTGTGTGCACCCGCGTGTACACCACCACCCCCAAGAAGCCGAACTCGGCGCTCCGCAAGGTCGCGCGTGTCAAGCTCAGCAGCCAGATCGAGGTGACCGCCTACATCCCCGGCGTCGGTCACAACCTGCAGGAGCACTCGATCGTGCTCGTCCGCGGCGGTCGTGTGAAGGACCTCCCCGGCGTGCGTTACAAGATCGTCCGTGGCTCGCTGGACACCCAGGGTGTCCGCAACCGCAAGCAGGCGCGCAGCCGCTACGGCGCGAAGAAGGAGAAGAGCTGACATGCCGCGTAAGGGGCCCGCTCCGCGGAAGCCGCTGGTCGCTGACCCGGTGTACAACTCGCCGCTGGTCACCCAGTTGGTGAACAAGATCCTGCTGCGCGGCAAGCGTCAGCTCGCCGAGCGCATCGTGTACGCGGCCCTCGAGGGCTGCCGCGAGAAGACCGGCACCGACCCGGTCGTGACGCTCAAGCGCGCGATGGACAACGTCAAGCCGACCCTCGAGGTGCGCAGCCGCCGTGTCGGTGGCGCCACCTACCAGGTGCCGGTCGAGGTCCGCCCGGCCCGGGCGACCACCCTCGGTCTGCGCTGGCTGGTCAGCTACTCCCGCGCCCGGCGTGAGAAGACCATGATCGAGCGGCTGATGAACGAGCTGCTGGACGCGAGCAACGGTCTGGGTGCCGCCGTCAAGCGGCGCGAGGACACGCACAAGATGGCCGAGTCCAACAAGGCCTTCGCGCACTACCGCTGGTAACACCTTGGTTCCGGCGCCGCACCGGCGCCGGAACCGCCACCAGTTGTGTCGAGACGACGATAAGTAGGGATTGAAGTGGCCGCCGCAGACGCGCTCGCCAACGTACGCAACATCGGCATCATGGCGCACATCGATGCCGGTAAGACCACTACCACCGAGCGGATCCTGTTCTACACCGGTATCACGTACAAGATCGGTGAGGTCCACGAGGGCGCTGCCGTCATGGACTGGATGGAGCAGGAGCAGGAGCGTGGTATCACCATCACCTCCGCTGCCACCAAGTGTGAGTGGAAGGGCCACACGATCCAGATCATCGACACGCCCGGCCACGTCGACTTCACGGTCGAGGTCGAGCGTTCGCTGCGGGTTCTGGACGGTGCGGTCGCGGTCTACGACGGTGTGGCCGGCGTGGAGCCGCAGACGGAGAACGTCTGGCGTCAGGCCGACAAGTACAACGTCCCGCGGATGTGCTTCGTCAACAAGCTGGACCGGACCGGTGCCGACTTCTTCCGCTGCGTGCAGATGATGATCGACCGGCTGAACGCCACCCCGCTGGTGCTCCAGATCCCGATCGGCGCCGAGTCCGACTTCATCGGCGTCGTCGACCTGGTCGAGATGCGGGCCCTCACCTGGCGCGGCGAGACCCAGAAGGGTGAGGACTACGCGGTCGAGGAGATCCCGGCCGACCTCGCCGACTCCGCCGCCGAGTGGCGCGAGAAGCTGATGGAGACCCTGGCCGACGTCGACGACGCGGTGATGGAGAAGTACCTGGAGGGCGAGGAGGTCTCCGTCGAGGAGATCAAGGCCGCCATCCGTCGGGCCACCATCGCCGGCAAGGCCAACCCGGTCCTCACCGGTACCGCCTTCAAGAACAAGGGCATCCAGCCGATGCTGGACGCGGTCGTGGCGTACCTGCCGTCGCCGCTGGACATCCCGGCGATCGAGGGCACCGCCACCGACGGTGAGACCCCGTTGCAGCGCAAGCCGTCGGTGAAGGAGCCGTTCTCCGGCCTGGCCTTCAAGATCCAGACGGACAAGCACCTCGGCAAGCTGACCTACGTGCGGATCTACTCCGGCACGCTCGAGTCCGGCTCCCAGGTGGTCAACTCCACCAAGGACCGCAAGGAGCGGATCGGCAAGATCTACCAGATGCACGCCAACAAGCGGGAGGAGCGCAGCTCCGCCCAGGCCGGCGACATCATCGCGGTGCAGGGTCTGAAGCAGACGACCACCGGTGACACCCTGTGCGACCCGGCGAACCCGGTCATCCTGGAGTCGATGACCTTCCCGGAGCCGGTCATCGAGGTGGCCATCGAGCCGAAGACCAAGGCTGACCAGGAGAAGCTCAGCACCGCCATCCAGCGGCTGGCCGAGGAGGACCCGACCTTCCGCGTCAAGCTGGACGACCAGACCGGTCAGACGGTCATCTCCGGCATGGGCGAGCTGCACCTGGACATCCTGGTCGACCGGATGCGCCGCGAGTTCAACGTCGAGGCGAACATCGGTAAGCCGCAGGTGGCGTACCGCGAGACCATCCGCCGCAAGGTGGAGAAGATCGAGTACACCCACAAGAAGCAGACCGGTGGTTCCGGCCAGTACGCCCGGGTGATCATCAGCCTGGAGCCGCTGCCGCTGGGCAACGACGCGCCGACCTACGAGTTCGCCAACGCGGTCACCGGTGGCCGTATCCCCCGGGAGTTCATCCCGTCGGTGGACGCTGGCGCCCAGGACGCGATGCAGTACGGCATCCTCGCCGGCTTCCCCCTGGTGGGCGTCAAGCTCACTCTGGTGGACGGCCAGTACCACGAGGTCGACTCGTCGGAAATGGCGTTCAAGATCGCCGGCTCGATGGCGATGAAGGAGGCGGCCCGCAAGGCCGACCCCGCGCTGCTCGAGCCGATGATGGCCGTTGAGGTCACCACTCCTGAGGAGAACATGGGTGACGTCATCGGCGACCTCAACTCCCGCCGTGGCATCATCCAGGCGATGGAGGAGCGCAGCGGCGCCCGCGTCGTCCGGGCCCTGGTGCCGTTGTCGGAGATGTTCGGCTACGTCGGCGACCTGCGGTCGAAGACCCAGGGCCGGGCTAGCTACAGCATGCAGTTCGACTCCTACGCCGAGGTCCCGCAGGGCGTCGCGAAGGAGATCATCGCCAAGGCGACGGGTGAGTGACGCTCACCTGAGCTGATCCGGTGATCCGGGGCTGGTCGCGGGAGGTTCTCCCGCCCGCGGCCACCTCGGTCGGGTTGTGTGAATCCGGGCCTGTAGGCTTCATCGCCGCAGAACCCACCAAGCTCTCCGGCCATCAGGTCGGAAAGGCTGTCGACAGAGTCCTAAGCGCCAATCGGCGCGCCGGGGCGAACGAACCAAGAAGTCCACAGGAGGACACCAGTGGCGAAGGCGAAGTTCGAGCGGACTAAGCCGCACGTCAACATCGGCACCATTGGTCACATCGACCACGGTAAGACGACGCTGACGGCGGCCATCACCAAGGTCCTGCACGACCAGTTCCCGGACCTCAACCCGTACACGCCGTTCGACGAGATCGACAAGGCGCCGGAGGAGAAGGCCCGCGGCATCACGATCTCCATCGCGCACGTCGAGTACCAGACCGAGGCGCGTCACTACGCGCACGTCGACTGCCCCGGTCACGCCGACTACATCAAGAACATGATCACCGGTGCCGCGCAGATGGACGGCGCGATCCTGGTGGTGGCGGCGACCGACGGCCCGATGCCGCAGACCCGCGAGCACGTGCTGCTGGCCCGTCAGGTCGGTGTGCCGTACATCGTCGTGGCGCTCAACAAGAGCGACATGGTCGACGACGAGGAGCTCCTGGAGCTCGTCGAGCTCGAGGTCCGCGAGCTGCTCTCCTCGCAGGAGTACCCGGGTGACGACCTGCCGGTCGTCCGGGTCTCGGCGCTCAAGGCCCTGGAGGGCGACCCGGAGTGGACCGGGCGCCTGATGGAGCTCATGAACGCTGTCGACACCGCGATCCCGCAGCCGGAGCGTGAGACCGAGAAGCCGTTCCTCATGCCGATCGAGGACGTCTTCACGATCACCGGTCGTGGCACCGTCGTCACCGGTCGCGCCGAGCGCGGCATCCTCAAGCCGAACGAGGAGGTGGAGATCGTCGGCATTCGCGAGAAGTCGATGAAGACCACCTGCACCGGCATCGAGATGTTCCGCAAGCTGCTCGACGAGGCCCGCGCGGGTGAGAACGTCGGTCTGCTGCTGCGCGGCATCAAGCGCGAGGACGTCGAGCGCGGCATGGTCGTCATCAAGCCGGGCACCACGACCCCGCACACGGAGTTCGAGGCCACGGTCTACATCCTCTCCAAGGAGGAGGGCGGCCGGCACACCCCGTTCTTCCAGAACTACCGTCCGCAGTTCTACTTCCGGACCACGGACGTCACCGGCGTCGTCACGCTGCCCGAGGGCACCGAGATGGTCATGCCGGGCGACAACACCACCATGAGCGTGAAGCTGATCCAGCCGATCGCCATGGAGGAGAACCTCAAGTTCGCGATCCGCGAGGGTGGTCGTACGGTCGGCGCTGGTCGCGTCACCAAGATCGTCAAGTGAGCTGGGTAACCCCGATTAGCGTCGCCGCCGGTCGTGCGGCATACTAGTCAGGTTGCGTAACGACGGTTAGTCGCCCGCGTCCGGTGAAAGCTGGACCTCCGGGAAGACCAACAGTCGCGCGTAGGGTGGTTGATCACCCCTGGTGATCAACCACCCTCGCACGGCGTCCAGATCGCTGTGATGCGATCGGCGCCTTGACCCACCGCGTGGTCAGGACAATCGCTCCGGAGTCCCGGGGCGGAGCCTGGTCCGAGGGCGCGACACGCCCGACCGCGGGGGTCGGCGAAGTGGGCCTGTGCCAGCCGGTACAGGTGCCCGCAACACAGCGGCATCGAGAGAAGGAACAGAAGCCACCATGGCGGGACAGAAGATCCGCATCCGGCTCAAGGCCTATGACCACGAGGTCGTCGACTCCTCGGCTCGGAAGATCGTCGAGACGGTGACGCGTACCGGGGCGCAGGTCGCAGGCCCGGTGCCGCTGCCCACGGAGATCAACCGTTTCTGCGTTATCCGCTCGCCGCACAAGTACAAGGACTCGCGCGAGCACTTCGAGATGCGCACGCACAAGCGGCTGATCGACATCATCGACCCGACCCCGAAGACGGTCGACTCGCTCATGCGCCTCGACCTGCCGGCTGGCGTCGACATCGAGATCAAGCTGTAGGGACCGGACAAATGGACAGGCAAGTCAAGGGGATCCTGGGCGCAAAGCTCGGCATGACCCAGGTCTGGGACAACAACCGCGTTGTCCCGGTGACCGTGGTTCAGGCCGGCCCGTGCGTCGTCAGTCAGGTTCGTAGCGCCGAGAAGGACGGTTACTCCGCGATCCAGCTCGCCTACGGCACGATCGACCCGCGCAAGGTCAAGAAGCCGATCAGCGGGCACTACGCGAAGGCGGACGTCGCGCCGCGCCGGCACATCGTCGAGCTGCGCACCGTCGACGCCGCGGACTACTCGCTGGGCCAGGAGGTCACGGTCGAGGAGTTCCCGGCCGGCGTCGTCATCGACGTCACCGGAAAGACCAAGGGCAAGGGCTACGCCGGCCCGATGAAGCGGCACGGCTTCCACGGTCTGCGCGCCAGCCACGGTGTGGAGCGCAAGCACCGCTCGCCGGGCTCCATCGGCGCGTGCGCCACCCCGGGTCGCGTCTTCAAGGGCACCCGGATGGCCGGTCGGATGGGTGGCGTGCGCTACACCGTCCAGAACCTGACCGTCCAGGCGATCGACACCGAGAACAACCTCCTGCTCGTCCGTGGCGCCATCCCCGGCCCCAAGGGCGCGCTGGTCCTGGTCCGTACCGCGGCCAAGACCAAGGTGAAGAAGGGCGGTGCGGCCAAGTGACCACCGTTGACGTCCTCAACGTCGAAGGCGCCAAGAGCGGCTCCGTCGAGCTGCCGGCCGACATCTTCGACGTCCAGGCCAACATCGCGCTGATGCACCAGGTCGTGGTGGCCCAGCTCGCCGCCGCCCGCCAGGGCACGCACAAGGTCAAGACCCGCGGCGAGGTCGCCGGTGGCGGCAAGAAGCCGTACAAGCAGAAGGGCACCGGTCGTGCCCGGCAGGGCTCGATCCGCGCGCCGCAGTTCGCCGGCGGTGGCGTGGTGCACGGCCCGGTCCCGCGCGACTACAGCCAGCGGACCCCGAAGAAGATGAAGGCCGCCGCCCTGCGTGGCGCCCTCTCCGACCGGGCCCGCGCCGGCCAGGTGCACGTCGTCGAGGCGTTCGTCTCGGGCGAGAAGCCGTCGACCAAGGCCGCTCTGGCCACGCTGGCCAAGCTGACCGAGGCCCGTCGGGTCCTCGTCGTGCTGAGCAGCACGGACGAGCTGAACTGGGTGTCGCTGCGCAACGAGCCGCGGGTGCACCTGATCGAGGCCGGCCAGCTCAACACGTACGACGTGCTGGTGGCCGACGACGTGGTCTTCACCAAGGAGGCCCTGGACGAGTTCCTGGGCGTTCCCGCCGAGACCACCGAGGAGGGTGGCAAGTGAGCACGATCGCCGACCCGCGGGACATCATCGTCGCGCCGGTCGTCTCGGAGAAGAGCTACAGCGAGCTGAACCGGAACTGGTACACCTTCCTGGTGCACCCGGACGCCAACAAGACCGAGATCAAGATCGCTATCCAGCAGATCTTCAACGTCCGCGTCCTGACGGTCAACACGCTCAACCGCGAGGGCAAGCGCAAGCGGACCCGTACCGGGTTCGGCCAGCGCAAGGCCACCAAGCGGGCGATGGTGAAGCTGGCTGACGGTGACCGTATCGAGGCCTTCGGCGGCCCGGTCAGCTGAGGGGTGTAGACAATGGCTATCCGTAAGTACAAGCCGACGACGCCGGGCCGGCGTGGCTCCAGCGTCGCCGACTTCGCCGAGATCACCCGGTCGACGCCGGAGAAGTCGCTGCTGGCTCCGCTGCCGAAGAAGGGCGGTCGCAACGCCCACGGTCGGATCACCACGCGGCACCACGGTGGCGGTCACAAGCGCCAGTACCGTCTGATCGACTTCAAGCGGGTCGACAAGGACGGCGTGCCGGCGAAGGTCGCCCACATCGAGTACGACCCGAACCGCACCGCGCGCATCGCGCTGCTGCACTACGCCGACGGCGAGAAGCGCTACATCATCGCGCCGAAGGACCTGAAGCAGGGTGACCGGGTCGAGTCGGGCCCGAGCGCGGACATCAAGCCGGGCAACAACCTGCCGCTGCGCAACATCCCGGTCGGTACGACGATCCACAACGTGGAGCTTCGTCCGGGCGGTGGCGCCAAGCTGGCCCGTTCGGCCGGCGTCGGCATCCAGCTGCTCGGCCGTGAGGGCGCGTACGCGACGCTCCGCATGCCGTCCGGCGAGATCCGGCGGGTCGACGTGCGCTGCCGCGCCAGCATCGGCGAGATCGGCAACGCCGACCAGTCGAACATCAACTGGGGTAAGGCCGGCCGGATGCGGTGGAAGGGCAAGCGCCCGACCGTCCGTGGTGTCGCGATGAACCCGGTCGACCACCCGCACGGTGGTGGTGAGGGTAAGACCTCCGGTGGTCGCCACCCGGTCAACCCGCAGGGTAAGCCCGAGGGCCGCACCCGTCGTAAGGGCCAGCCGAGCGACCGGCTGATCGTCCGCCGCCGCTACGCCACGCGTAAGCGCGGCTGAGGGAGATAGAGCATGCCTCGCAGCCTGAAGAAGGGCCCGTTCGTCGACGACCACCTGCTCAAGAAGGTGGAGACGCAGAACGAGAAGGGCTCGAAGAACGTCATCAAGACCTGGTCGCGGCGCTCGACGATCATCCCCGAGATGCTGGGGCACACGATCGCCGTGCACGACGGACGCAAGCACGTCCCGGTGTTCGTGACCGAGGCCATGGTCGGGCACAAGCTCGGCGAGTTCGCGCTGACCCGCACGTTCAAGGGTCACGAGAAGGACGACCGGAAGAGCCGCCGGCGCTGACGCCGCGGGCATACGGATAGAGGAACAAGGGGTTACAGCGATGCCAGGAAAGGGCGACGCTCCGGTGCTTCCGGGCGCGCGGGCGGTTGCGCGGCACGTGCGCATCTCGCCGATGAAGGCGCGCCGGGTGGTCAACCTCGTCCGCGGCCTGCCCGCGAAGGAGGCGCTCACGGTGCTGCAGTTCGCGCCGCAGGCTGCGAGCGAGCAGGTGTACAAGGTGCTCGCGAGCGCGATCGCCAACGCGGAGAACAACGAGCGGCTGGACCCCGATGCGCTGCTCGTCAGCGAGGCGTTCGTCGACGAGGGCCCGACGATGAAGCGGTTCCGGCCGCGGGCGCAGGGCCGGGCGTTCCGGATCCGCAAGCGCACCTGCCACATCACCATGGTGGTCGAGGCGGTTGCGCCGGCCGCGCCGAAGAAGTCGGCGAAGAAGGCCGCGCAGGCCGAGGCCGCCGAGGGGCAGAGCACGACGGAGGGTGCCGAGTAATGGGTCAGAAGGTTCACCCCACTGGATTCCGGCTCGGCATCTCGACCGACTGGAAGTCCCGCTGGTTCGCGGACAAGCTCTACAAGGACTACATCGGCGAGGACGTCAAGATCCGCCGGATGATGTCCAAGGGCCTGGAGCGTGCCGGCATTTCCAAGGTCGACATCGAGCGCACCCGGGACCGGGTCCGCGTGGACATCCACACCGCCCGGCCGGGCATCGTCATCGGCCGGAAGGGTGCGGAGGCCGACCGGATCCGCGGCGAGCTGGAGAAGCTCACCGGCAAGCAGGTGCAGCTCAACATCATCGAGGTGAAGAACCCCGAGTCGGACGCGCAGCTCGTCGCCCAGGGCGTCGCCGAGCAGCTGTCCAGCCGGGTCAGCTTCCGTCGGGCGATGCGCAAGGCCATGCAGTCGGCGATGAAGAACCCGGTCTGCAAGGGCATCCGGGTCCAGGTCTCGGGTCGTCTCGGTGGCGCCGAGATGAGCCGGACCGAGTTCTACCGCGAGGGTCGGGTCCCGCTGCACACGCTGCGGGCCAACATCGAGTACGGCTTCTTCGAGGCCCGTACCACCTTCGGCCGGATCGGCGTGAAGGTCTGGATCTACAAGGGCGACGCCGTCCCGGGCCGGGAGGCTCCGGCCGAGGCGGCGCCGTCGCGCGGCCCGCGCCGCGACCGCGGTGACCGCCCCGAGCGGCCGCGCCGCGGCCGGTCGGGTTCGTCCGGCACGACCGCCGGTGGCACCGAGGCCGGCCGTGCTGCCGCGACCACCATCGCGCAGCAGGCCGAGACGCCGAGTGGCGAGCCGGTGGACGCTTCCGCCGTCGCCGCCGCGGCAGAAACGCAGCAGGAGGGCTGACAGATGCTGATGCCGCGCAAGCCCCCGAAGGGCTTCCGCAAGCCGCACCACCCGGACCGCCACGGCGCGTCCAAGGGTGGTAACCGGGTGGTGTTCGGCGAGTTCGGGATCCAGGCTCTCGAGCCGGCGTACGTGACCAACCGCCAGATCGAGTCGGCGCGTATCGCGATGACCCGTCACATCAAGCGTGGCGGCAAGGTCTGGATCACGGTCTTCCCGGACCAGGCCCTGACCAAGAAGCCGGCCGAGACCCGGATGGGTTCCGGTAAGGGCTCGCCCGAGTGGTGGGTCGCGAACGTCAAGCCGGGGCGGGTTCTCTTCGAGATGTCCTTCCCCAACGAGCAGATCGCGCGAGAGGCGATGCGTCGCGCGATCCACAAGCTCCCGATGAAGTGCCGCATTGTTACGCGCGAAGTGGGTGAATCCTGATGGCAGCGGGCGTCAAGCCTTCCGAGCTGCGTGAGCTCTCCGAGGAGGAGCTGGTCACGAAGCTGCGCGAGGCCAAGGCGGAGCTGTTCAACCTCCGCGTGCAGGCCGCGACCGGTCAGCTGGACAACAACCGGCGGCTGCAGGTCATCCGTCGGGAGATCGCCCGGATCTACACGATCATGCGTGAGCGCGAGCTGGGTCTCTCGGCCGCGCCGACTGAGGTGACTGCATCATGAGCGAGAACACCACCGCCACCGCGCGGGCCCCCCGTAAGGTGCGTGAAGGCCTCGTGGTCAGCGACAAGATGGAAAAGACCGTCGTGGTCGAGGTCGAGGACCGGGTCAAGCACGCGCTGTACGGCAAGATCATGCGCCGTACCAGCAAGCTGAAGGTGCACGACGAGCAGAACTCGGCCGGCATCGGCGACCGGGTCCTGATCATGGAGACCCGGCCGCTCTCCGCCACCAAGCGGTGGCGGCTCGTGGAGATCCTCGAGAAGGCCAAGTAGCGAAGGCTCGAGCTCGGCCGGCATCGGTCGGGCGCAGGTTCCGCCAGGCTCCGGCCGCCCCCGGGCGGCCGGAGAACCGGCAGACATAGGAGATAGACGTGATTCAGCAGGAGTCGCGACTGCGCGTCGCCGACAACACGGGTGCCCGGGAGATCCTGTGCATCCGGGTTCTCGGTGGCTCCGGTCGGCGCTACGCGAGCATCGGCGACGTCATCGTGGCCACGGTCAAGGACGCGATCCCGGGCGCTGGTGTGAAGAAGGGCGACGTCGTCAAGGCCGTCGTCGTCCGCACCGCCAAGGAGAAGCGGCGGCCGGACGGCTCGTACATCCGCTTCGACGAGAACGCCGCCGTCATCATCAAGGACGGTGGGGACCCGCGTGGTACCCGTATCTTCGGCCCGGTTGGTCGTGAGCTGCGGGACAAGCGGTTCATGAAGATCATTTCCCTCGCGCCGGAGGTGTTGTGACCGTGAAGGTCAAGAAGGGCGACACGGTCGTCGTCATCGCCGGCAAGGACAAGGGTGCCAAGGGCAAGGTCATCGCGGCCTACCCGCGGCAGGACAAGGTCCTGGTCGAGGGCGTGAACCGGGTCAAGAAGCACACCCGCATCAGCACCACCCAGCGTGGCGCCAAGACCGGTGGCATCGTCACCCAGGAGGCCCCGATCCACGTCTCGAACGTGATGGTCCTGGACTCCGACGGGAAGCCGACCCGCGTCGGTTACCGGATCGACGACAACGGCCAGAAGGTCCGCATCGCGCGTAGCACCGGTAAGGACCTGTGATGACCACGGCTACCGAAACCAAGACCATGCCGCGCCTCAAGGAGCGGTACCGTAACGAGATCGTGGCCGAGCTGCAGAAGCAGCACAGCTTCGCGAACCCCATGCAGGTTCCGCGGCTGGTCAAGATCGTCGTCAACATGGGTGTCGGCGAGGCCGCTCGCGACGCCAAGCTGATCGACGGCGCGGTCCGCGATCTGGCCACCATCACCGGCCAGAAGCCGCAGGTGCGGCGCGCGACCAAGTCGATCGCGCAGTTCAAGCTGCGTGAGGGCATGCCGATCGGCGCGAAGGTCACCCTCCGCGGCGACCGGATGTGGGAGTTCCTGGACCGGCTGCTGTCGATCGCGCTGCCGCGTATCCGCGACTTCCGCGGCCTGGACGGGCGCAAGCTCGACGGGCACGGCAACTACACGTTCGGTCTGACCGAGCAGTCGGTGTTCCACGAGATCGACCAGGACAAGATCGATCGCCAGCGGGGCATGGACATCACGGTGGTCACGACCGCCACGACCGACGACGAGGGCCGGGCGCTGCTCAAGCTCCTGGGCTTCCCGTTCAAGGAGAACTGAGCGAATGGCCAAGAAGGCGCTGATCCTCAAGGCGGCCGCGAAGCCGAAGTTCTCGGTTCGCGCGTACACCCGCTGCCAGCGGTGCGGGCGTCCGAAGGCGGTCTACCGCAAGTTCGGTCTCTGCCGGGTGTGCATCCGGGAGATGGCCCACCGCGGTGAGCTGCCCGGCGTGTCCAAGGCTTCCTGGTAATAGCCCGGCGCGCTCCGGCGCGTCAGCTGAACTGTCTCTTCGCCGTAGGCCCCGGGCCCAGCCCGGGGAACCCCGGCGAGAAAGGTTGACGAATTCATGACGATGACCGACCCGATCGCAGACATGCTCACGCGTCTGCGTAACGCCAACCAGGCGTACCACGACCGGGTGACGATGCCCTACTCCAAGATCAAGGCGAACATCGCCGAGGTCCTGAAGACCGAGGGTTACATCGCCACCTGGTCGGTCGAGGAGCCCGAGGAGGGCGCCGTCGGCAAGCGACTGGTCGTCGAGCTGAAGTACGGCCAGAATCGCGAGCGCAGCCTGGCCGGCATCAAGCGTGTGTCCAAGCCCGGTCTCCGGGTGTACGCCAAGTCGGACGGGCTCCCGCGGGTGCTCGGCGGGCTGGGCGTGGCGATCATTTCGACGTCCCAGGGGCTGCTCACCGACCGGCAGGCCCGCAAGCGGAGCGTTGGCGGGGAAGTCCTCGCCTTCGTCTGGTAACGGGAGACAGGTAGAAATGTCGCGTATTGGACGTAAGTCGATCCCGGTACCGGCCGGCGTCGACATCACGATCGAGGGCCAGACCGTCAAGGTCAAGGGCCCGAAGGGCGAGCTGTCGCACACGCTCGCCGAGCCGATCACGGCGGAGCGGGCCGAGGACGGCCAGCTGCACGTCAACCGGCCCAACGACGAGCGCAAGGCCAAGGAGCTGCACGGCCTGAGCCGTACCCTGGTCGCCAACATGATCGTCGGAGTGACCGAGGGCTACCGCAAGAGCCTGGAGATCGCCGGCACCGGTTACCGTGTCACCGCCAAGGGCAAGGACCTCGAGTTCGCGCTCGGGTTCTCGCACCCGGTGCTGGTGCAGGCCCCGGACGGCATCACCTTCACGGTGGAGAAGCCGACGCTGTTCCACGTGGCCGGCATCGACAAGCAGCAGGTCGGCGAGGTTGCCGCCAACATCCGGAAGATCCGCCCGCCGGAGCCCTACAAGGGCAAGGGCGTGAAGTACCAGGGCGAGGTCATCCGCCGCAAGGCTGGAAAGGCAGGTAAGAAGTGAGCGCCACGCTGCTCAAGCGCCGCCGCGGCGTCGCCGCCAAGCGCGCCGTCGGGCGTGCGCGCCGGCACTTCCGGGTCCGCAAGAACATCAGCGGCACCGCCGAGCGGCCCCGCCTGGTGGTCACCCGTTCCCTGCGGCACATCGTCGCCCAGATCGTGGACGACACCAAGGGTCACACCCTGGCGTCGGCCTCGACCCTGGACGCGTCGCTGCGCGGTGCGGAGGGCGACAAGAGCGCCCTGGCCGGCAAGGTCGGCACCCTGCTCGCCGAGCGGGCCAAGGCGGCCGGCGTCTCCAGGGTCGTCTTCGACCGTGGTGGCAACCGGTACGCGGGGCGGGTTGCCGCGCTTGCCGACGCCGCCCGCGAAGCCGGGCTCGAGTTCTAGAAACCCCGTCACGAGAGAGAAGGAAGGCTGCTGATGCCAGGTCAACAGCGCCGTGGCGGCGGGTCCGGTGGCAACGAGGGTGGTCGCCGCGACAACCGCCGTGAGGGCGGCCGCGGAAACGCGCCCGTCGAGAAGACCCCGCACCTCGAGCGGGTCGTCGCGATCAACCGCGTCGCCAAGGTCGTGAAGGGTGGTCGTCGCTTCAGCTTCACCGCCCTGGTGATCGTGGGCGACGGCGACGGCACCGTCGGCGTGGGCTACGGAAAGGCCAAGGAGGTGCCCGCGGCGATCGCCAAGGGCGTCGAGGAGGCCAAGAAGCACTTCTTCAAGGTGCCGCGGATCGGTCAGTCGATCCCGCACCCGGTGCAGGGCGAGGACGCTGCCGGTGTGGTGCTGCTCAAGCCGGCCTCGGCCGGTACGGGTGTCATCGCCGGTGGTCCGGTCCGTGCCGTGCTGGAGTGCGCGGGTATCCACGACGTGCTCTCCAAGAGCCTCGGCTCGTCGAACCCGATCAACATCGTGCACGCCACCGTGGCGGCCCTGAAGGGGCTCGAGTCCCCGGAGCAGGTCGCGGCCCGTCGTGGCCTGCCGGTCGAGGACGTCGCGCCGGCGGCCATGCTGGCGTCGCGGGCGGGGGTGGCGTCCTGATGGCACGCCTGAAGGTCACCCAGGTCCGGTCCGAGATCGGGACCAAGCGCAACCAGCGTGACTCGCTGCGTTCGCTCGGTCTCAAGCGGATCAACGACGTGGTGGTCAAGGAGGATCGTCCGGAGATCCGCGGCATGATCTTCGCGGTCAACCACCTCGTGAAGGTCGAGGAGGTCGAGTAATGACGATCAAGGTTCACCACCTGCGCCCGGCGCCCGGTGCCAAGACCACCAAGACCCGGGTGGGTCGCGGTGAGGGCTCCAAGGGCAAGACCGCCGGGCGCGGTACCAAGGGCTCCAAGGCCCGCAAGAACATCTCGGCGGCGTTCGAGGGTGGGCAGATGCCCATCCACATGCGACTGCCGAAGATGAAGGGCTTCAAGAACAAGTTCAAGGTCGTCTTCCAGGTCGTGAACCTGGACCGGCTGGCCGAGCTGTTCCCGAACGGCGGCCAGGTCGGCCCGCAGGAGCTGGTCGACGCCGGCGCGGTCCGCAAGGGCCAGCCGGTGAAGGTCCTCGGCACCGGCGACCTCGGTGGTGTGGCTCTCCAGGTGTCGGCGCACGCGTTCAGCGCGTCGGCCAAGGAGAAGATCACCGCCGCCGGTGGCTCCGTCACCGAGCTGTAAGGACGAACATGGCGCCCGCTCAGTTGTCACCGACTGGGCGGGCGCCATGGTCTACATGGTCTGTGTGCGCCAAGTAACATCGGATTCGGTTTATGTAGCCGGGCACATCTGCCCGGACCGGGATCGGGCTGTTAGAGTCCCTTCCCAGCTACGGATATCGGGCACTCGCCCGGCACCCACCCCGCCCCGCCAGGGAACACCGGCGGCCCGCCTCGCGCAGGAGGAAGAAGTTGCTGTCCGCCTTTCTCAGTGCGTTCCGTACGCCTGACCTGCGCAAGAAGCTGCTGTTCACAGTAGGCATCATCGCGGTCTACCGGCTGGGCGCCACGCTGCCCAGCCCGGGCGTCTCGTACGGCAACGTGCAGAAGTGCCTCGACAAGGTCCAGACCGGTGGCAGCAGTGGGGTGCTGAACCTGCTGGATCTCTTCTCCGGCGGGGCGCTGTTGCAGCTCTCGGTCTTCGCGCTGGGCATCATGCCCTACATCACCGCGTCGATCATCCTGCAGCTGCTGACGGTGGTCATCCCGCGGCTGGAGCAGCTCCGCAAGGAGGGCCAGGCCGGCCAGGCGAAGATCACCCAGTACACCCGCTACCTGACCCTCGGCCTGGGCGTCCTCCAGTCCTCGGCGTTCGTGGCGCTGGCCCGCTCCGGGCAGCTCTTCAACAACCAGTGCGACGAGTTCCCGATCGTCCCCGAGGGCACCGGCATCCCGAACTGGCTGACGCTGAGCATCCTGGTCATGACGATGACCGCCGGCACCGGCATGGTGATGTGGCTCGGTGAGCTGATCACCGACCGCGGCGTCGGCAACGGCATGTCCGTCCTCATCTTCACCTCGATCGCGGCCCGGCTGCCCAGCGAGGGCTGGAAGATCAAGACCAACGAGGGCTGGCCGAAGTTCGGCCTGGTGCTCGTCCTGGTCCTGCTGGTCATCACCGCGGTCTGCTTCATCGAGCAGGCGCAGCGCCGGATCCCGGTGCAGTACGCCAAGCGCATGATCGGCCGGCGGATGTACGGCGGCACCTCGACCTACATCCCGCTGAAGGTCAACCAGGCGGGTGTCATCCCGGTCATCTTCGGCTCCTCGCTGCTGTACCTGCCGACGTTGGCGCTCCAGTTCTTCGACCCGAACGACCCCGGCAAGGTCCAGGCCTGGATCCAGAACCACATCGTGAAGGCGACCGCGCCGGAGCACATCGCGATCTACTTCCTGCTCATCATCTTCTTCACGTACTTCTACGTGTCGATCACGTTCAACCCGACCGAGGTCGCGGACAACATGAAGAAGTACGGCGGCTTCGTGCCGGGCATCCGCCCGGGCAAGCCGACCGCGGAGTACCTCGACTTCATCCTCAGCCGGATCACCCTGCCGGGCGCGCTCTACCTCGCTGTCATCTCGATCCTGCCGAACTTCTTCTTCATCTGGCTGAACAGCGAGCAGTTCCTCAACTTCCCGTTCGGCGGCACCGCTGTGCTCATCATGGTCGGCGTCGGTCTGGAGACCGTGAAGCAGATCGAGAGCCAACTCATGCAGCGGAACTACGAAGGGTTCCTGCGGTAGATGCGACTCGTTCTGGTTGGCCCGCCGGGAGCGGGCAAGGGCACACAGGCGGAGTTCATCGCCGCTCACCTCTCGGTGCCGAAGATCTCGACCGGGGACATCTTCCGGGCGAACGTCTCGCAGGGCACGCCGCTGGGTGTCGAGGCCAAGCGGTACATGGACGCCGGCAAGCTGGTCCCCGACGAGGTCACCATCAACATGGTCCGGGGCCGGCTCGCCGAGCCGGACGCCGCCGAGGGCTTCCTGCTCGACGGCTTCCCGCGTACGACGCCGCAGGCCGCCGCGCTGGACAAGCTCCTCGCCGATCTCGGCACCGCGCTGGACCTGGTGCTGGAGCTGGTCGTCGACGACGACGAGGTGATCCGGCGGCTCTCCGGCCGGCGTACCTGTCGCGGCTGCGGCAAGATCTGGCACGTCGAGTTCGACGCCACCACCCGTGAGGGCATCTGCGACCGGTGCGGCGCCGAGTTGTTCCAGCGGGACGACGACAAGCCGGAGACGATCGCGGCCCGCTTGCGGGAGTACGCCGACAAGACCGCGCCGCTGGTCGACTACTACGGCGCCCAGGGCAAGCTGGTCGGGATCGACGCGACCGGGCCGGTGGAGGACGTCACCGTCCGCGCCATCGACGCGCTGCGTTCGTACGGCGGATGAGGTCCCGCCGACGTCCGGCGGATAGAGTGCGAACAGCGGGGTACGTGCGACGTGCCCCGCTGTTCGGCAACGAAAGGTAACTGCTCCATGCGCCGTCACCAGCTGGACATCCAGCTGAAGACCCCCGACCAGATCGACAAGATGCGGGCAGCGGGCCTGGTGGTCGCCGAGGCCCTGCGCCGGATGCGCGAGGCCGTCGCTCCCGGGGTCAGCACCGCCGACCTGGACGCGATCGCCGAGGCGACGATCCGCGAGGCCGGAGCGGTCCCGTCGTTCAAGGGCTACCACGGGTTTCCTGCCTCGATCTGCTCGTCGGTCAACGAGCAGGTGGTGCACGCCATCCCGTCGGCGCAGCAGGTGCTCCGCGACGGGGACCTGATCTCCATCGACTGCGGTGCCGTGCTGGACGGCTGGCACGGCGACGCGGCTATCACCGTCGGGGTGGGTGAGGTCGAGCCTGCGCTGCTGAAGATGGCCGCGGTCGCGGAGGACGCCATGTGGGCCGGCATCGCCGCCGCCGCCCGTGGGGCCGCCAGCGGCAAGGGACGGCTCACCGACATCTCGCACGCTGTGGAGAACGCCGTCCGTAAGGGCGGTCGGTACGGCATCGTCGACGGCTACGGCGGGCACGGCATCGGCACGGAGATGCACCAGGACCCGCACGTGCTCAACCACGGCCGCCCCGGCAAGGGTCCCCGGCTGGTCCCGGGGATGGCCCTGGCCATCGAGCCGATGATCACCATGGGCTCCCCCCGGACGGTGGAGCTGGCCGACGGTTGGACCGTGGTCACCCGGGACCGTTCGATGGCGGTGCACGTCGAGCACTCGATGGCGCTGCTCCCGGACGGGGTGTGGGTGCTGACCGCGTTCGACGGTGGTCGGGCCCGCCTCGGTGACCTGGTCACCGCTCGGCAGCCGGCCGACTCGCCGACGGCCTGACCCGCCCCCGCCCGGTCGGGCGACGGGCCCTCGCGTCCCCCCCACAGCCGCTCTGCCCCGCGTTTCGGCAGGTGATCGACTCGGAGGCGGCGACATTGCGGTGTCCCGCCGGCCGCGACACCGCCATCTCGCCGCCGTGGAGTCGATCACACCCCGGCTGGGTGGCCACAGGCCGCGACGGCGGGCCGCCTCGGGCACCCGTGAGCAGCACCCGGGCCTGCGACGGCGGTGTGACCTGTGGTGCCGGCGTGCCGTGTGGCGGCCGGGAGAACCGGACCCGCCGACCGCCACCGCCACGTCGAGACCGGACCCGCCGACCGCCACCGCCACGTCGAGACACGCCGACGACGCGGTGGACGGGCTGCCCGGTCGGGGGATTTCGCCCGGAATCACGGCGAGTATGGTGGCCGGTTTGGCGACCACCCGCAGGCGGGCGTACACTTTCAGATCGGCGCACAGCGTCCACTCCGGCATGCCCACCCCGCGCTTCGGTGGGAGTCGGAGCCGCGGCTGGCGCGGGCTTTTCGATCATGGTCGGAGACCCGTGTAAGACGTTGTGGGCCATCCGGAGCAACCGACGTCAGGACAGCGGAGGACATGCCGAAAAAAGACGGAGCCATCGAGATCGAGGGTCGGGTCATCGAGCCCCTGCCGAACGCAATGTTCCGGGTGGAGCTCGCGAACGGCCACAAGGTGCTGGCTCACATCAGCGGCAAGATGCGGCAGCACTACATCCGCATCCTGCCGGAGGACCGGGTCGTCGTCGAACTCTCGCCGTACGACCTGACCCGCGGGCGCATCGTCTACCGCTACAAGTAAGCCTGACGGCGGCCGGGACGTCCCCGTGTCCGTCTTCGACGTCCGGCGTCGCGCGTGGTCGCGTCTCCGGGCCAGATGGGAAGTAAGGCAACCGTGAAGGTCAAGCCGAGCGTCAAGAGGATCTGCAACAAGTGCCGGGTGATCCGCCGGCACGGCCGGGTCATGGTCATCTGCACCGACCCGCGCCACAAGCAGCGCCAGGGCTGAGCCGAGTCCGCCGACCGTGACGAGCGGCGGCGGAACGAGGCCCGGGCCGCAGATCCGGACAACACATCACCAGCTCGTCCCAGCCGCGAGCGGTACGCAGCGCGTACTCGATCGTGGCCGACCCCCGGTCGGAGGCCGGGGCCCGCTTGGGCAGCGACCACTCCCGGTCGCCGGCGCCGATGGCGTCGGAAGGACGGGACGGTCGGTAGCGGGGTGGGACGGGTCCACACCTCCGCCACAACATCACGAGGAGTACGCCCGCACATGGCACGTCTAGTCGGCGTCGACCTCCCCCGCGAGAAGCGGATGGAGATCGCGCTCACCTACATCTTCGGGGTCGGCCGTACCCGCGCCCTGGAGACGCTCGCCGCGACCGGCATCTCGCCGGACAAGCGCGTTCGGGACCTCACTGACGAGGAGCTCGTGCAGCTCCGTAATCACATCGAGGGCAACTACAAGGTTGAAGGCGACCTGCGCCGCGAGGTCGCCGCTGACATCCGCCGCAAGGTCGAGATCGGCTGCTACGCCGGCATCCGGCACCGCCGGGGCCTGCCCGTGCGTGGCCAGCGGACCAAGACCAACGCGCGGACCCGCAAGGGCCCGAAGCGGACCGTCGCCGGCAAGAAGAAGCCCGGCAAGAAGTAACTAGGAGCGCACAGACTTATGCCACCGAAGGCTCGTGCCGGAGCCGCCGTCAAGAAGGTCCGGCGCAAGGAACGCAAGAACGTCGCCCACGGGCAGGCGCACATCAAGAGCACCTTCAACAACACCATCGTGTCGATCACCGACCCGACCGGTGCGGTCATCTCCTGGGCCTCCTCGGGCCAGGTGGGCTTCAAGGGCTCCCGCAAGTCGACCCCGTTCGCCGCGCAGCTGGCCGCCGAGGCCGCCGCGCGTCGGGCCATGGAGCACGGCATGCGCAAGGTCGACGTGTTCGTCAAGGGCCCCGGCTCCGGCCGGGAGACCGCCATCCGTTCGCTGCAGGCAGCCGGGCTCGAGGTCGGGCAGATCTCCGACGTGACCCCGCAGCCGCACAACGGGTGCCGTCCGCCGAAGCGTCGCCGGGTCTGAGAGGTTAGAGAGAGATGGCTCGTTACACCGGTGCTGACTGCCGCCGTTGCCGGCGGGAGAAGATGAAGCTGTTCCTCAAGGGCAGCAAGTGCGATGGCCCGAAGTGCCCGTTCGAGTCCCGGCCGTTCCCGCCCGGGCAGCACGGCCGCGGCCGCACCAAGGAGACGGAGTACCTGCTCCAGCTCCGTGAGAAGCAGAAGGCCCGCCGGGTCTACGGCGTGCTGGAGAAGCAGTTCCGCGGCTACTACGAGGAGGCCGTGGGCAAGAAGGCCAAGACCGGCGAGGTCCTCCTGCAGATCCTCGAGTCGCGGCTGGACAACGTGGTCTACCGGGCCGGCTACGCCAAGTCCCGGGACATGGCCCGCCAGCTGGTCAAGCACGGTCACTTCACCGTGAACGGCAAGAAGGTCGACATCCCGTCGTACCGCGTCAAGGAGCACGACATCATCGAGGTTCGGGGCAAGAGCAAGGAGCTCACCCCGTTCATCGTCGCGCAGGCCGAGGCCGGCTCCAAGACCGTTCCGGCGTGGCTGGAGGCCATCCCCAGCCAGATGAAGGTTCTCGTGCACTCGCTCCCGGCCCGCCAGGTGATCGACACCCAGGTCCAGGAGCAGCTGATCGTCGAGCTCTACTCGAAGTAAGGGCTCGTTGCGGTGGCCCGCCCCCGGAGGGCGGGCCACCGGAACAGTTTTGTCGTGGGCGTCATATAGCGGGCGTCCCGGAAGAGAAGAGAAGAAATGCTCATCAGCCAGCGACCGACTCTCTCCGAGGAGTCGATCAACGAGACCCGGTCCCGGTTCACCATCGAGCCGCTGGAGCCCGGCTTCGGCTACACCCTGGGCAACTCGCTGCGTCGTACGCTGCTGTCGTCCATCCCGGGTGCGGCGGTCACCTCGATCAAGATCGACGGTGTGCTGCACGAGTTCACCACCATCCCCGGGGTCAAGGAGGACGTGGTCGAGCTCGTCATGAACATCAAGGAGCTGTGCGTCAGCTCCGAGCACGACGAGCCGGTCAGCATGTACCTGCGCAAGCAGGGCCCGGGCGACGTGACGGCGGGCGACATCCAGCCCCCGGCCGGCGTCTCGGTGCACAACCCGGACCTGAAGCTCGCCACCCTCAACGGCAAGGGCCGGCTCGACATGGAGCTGACCGTCGAGCGGGGTCGCGGCTACGTCACGGCGGCGCAGAACAAGCAGGCCGGCGCCGAGATCGGCCGGATCCCGGTCGACTCGATCTACTCGCCGGTGCTCAAGGTGACGTACCGCGTCGAGGCGACCCGGGTCGAGCAGCGGACCGACTTCGACCGGCTGATCATCGACGTCGAGACCAAGCCGTCGATGGGCCCGCGGACCGCGCTGGCCTCCGCCGGCTCGACGCTGGTGGAGCTCTTCGGCCTGGCCCGGGAGCTGGACGAGACCGCCGAGGGCATCGACATCGGGCCGTCCCCGCAGGACGCCCAGCTGGCGGCCGACCTGGCTCTGCCGATCGAGGAGCTGGACCTCACCGTCCGCTCCTACAACTGCCTCAAGCGCGAGGGCATCAACTCCGTTGGTGAGCTGATCGGGCGCACCGAGGCCGACCTCCTCGACATCCGGAATTTCGGTCAGAAGTCGATCGACGAGGTCAAGATGAAGCTCGCCGGGATGGGTCTGGGGCTGAAGGACTCGGCCCCGAACTTCGACCCGGCGCACGTCGTGGACGCCTTCGGTGAGGCCGACTACGACACCGACGACTACCGCGAGACCGAGCAGCTCTAGTCCGCGCTGCCGCCACACCTGAGGAGCACCAAGCATGCCCACGCCCACCAAGGGCCCCCGCCTCGGCGGCAGCCCCGCGCACGAGCGGCTGATGCTGGCCAACCTGGCCACCGCGCTGTTCCAGCACGGCAAGATCCAGACCACCGAGACGAAGGCCCGTCGGCTGCGCCCGCTGGCCGAGCAGCTCATCACCAAGGCCAAGCGGGGCGACCTCGCCTCGCGGCGTCGGGTGCTGGGCGTCGTCAAGGACAAGGACGTGGTCTACTCCCTGTTCGACCAGATCGCGCCCCGGTACGCCAACCGCAACGGTGGCTACACCCGGATCGTGAAGACCGGTCCGCGCAAGGGTGACGCCGCTCCGATGGCGATCATCGAGCTGGTCGAGGAGCTTCAGGTCGCCGAGCCGAAGGCGAACAAGAAGACCGCCGCCCGCAAGGCCGCCCAGCAGGACAAGGTCGAGGCGCTCGCCCCCGCGGACGAGACCCCGAAGTCGACCGACGACGACCAGGACGCCGAGGCTCCGGTGTCGGCGTCCGGTGACACCGCCGCTGCCCGCCAGGACAGCGACGAGGCCGCCGAGGGCACCGAGAACAAGGCCTGAGCAAGAGGCATCATCGTCGGGCCCGGCATCCCTTCCTGGGGTGCCGGGCCCGACGCCGTGAGGAGGTACGAGGTGGACGAGCGGACCCGGCTGCGGCTGGACGTCTCGTACGACGGCACCGACTTCTCCGGCTGGGCCGCCCAGCCGACCCGCCGTACCGTCGCCGGGGTGCTCACCGCGACACTGGACCTGGTGCTCGGGGCGGGCACCGCGACCGGCCTGACCGTGGCCGGCCGGACCGACGCCGGGGTGCACGCCGCCGGCCAGGTCTGCCACCTCGACCTGCCCGCCCCCGTGTGGCGGGAGCACGAGGGGCGGCTGCTGCGCCGGCTGGCCCGGCTGCTCCCCACCGACGTTCGGGTACGGGCGATGACCGAGGTGCCCGGCGACTTCGACGCCCGGTTCTCGGCGACGTTCCGCCGCTACGAGTACCGGGTGACCGACGCGCCGTGGGGTGCCGAGCCGCTGCGCCGTCGGGACACCCTGGCCTGGCCGAAGCCGCTGGAACTGGCCGCGCTGAACGCGGCGGCGGCGGGGCTGGTGGGCGAGCACGACTTCGCCGCGTACTGCCGGCGCAAGGAGAACGCCACCACGCTGCGCGAGGTGACCCGGCTGGACTGGCGGCGTGACCCGGACGGCATCCTGGTCGCCACCGTGCAGGCCGACGCGTTCTGCCAGAACATGGTGCGCAGCCTGGTCGGGGCGATGCTGGTCGCCGGGGACGGCCGCCGCCCCGTCGAGTGGCCGGCCAGCCTGCTCACCCGGCGGGAACGCTCCAGCGAGGTGACGGTCGCGCCCGCGCACGGGCTGGCCCTGGTCGAGGTCGGCTATCCGGACGACCCGGCGCAGTACGCCCGCCGCGCCGACCTGACCCGCCGGCTCCGCGTCCCCGCCGAATCCTGACCCGCGGTGCACGGCGGCCCGGTCCGCGGGGTGCGGGCCGGGCCGCCGTGCTGGCGGGTGGGCGGGTCAGTCGCCGGGGAGTTCCTCGCCGTTCTGGTCGGAGTCGCGGCTCCCGGCGGTGGGCTGCACGGCCGTGCCGCCGGCCGCCCGCCGGTCGAGCACTCCCCGGTTGAGGTGCAGTTCGATCATGTCGTAGAGGATCTCGCGGACGGTGCCGTCGCCGGCCGGTACGGCGTCGCCGTCGGCTCGTACGACGAGGCAGTAGGCGACGTAGTGGCCGCGTACCTGCCAGCCGACCCGGGCGGCGGCGGTGGTGATCGCCTCGGTGTCCTCGCCGGCGGCCAGGCCCCGGAAGCGGCCCTGCCGCGCGTCGAGCATCTGCCGGATCCGGTCCCGGGCGCGTTGGGCGGTGGCCGCGTCGGGCAGGTTGAGCAGGCCGGCGGTGACCAGGTGCTCGCGGTCGGGGGAGCGGAGGGTGGCCCGGACGACCTGGCTGCACCCGAGAAGGCCCAGCAGGTCGGCGATCTCCCCGGTGGCCGCCACCGCGCAGCTGCCGCCGGAGTGCGTCTTCAGCACCTCGTACGCGGGCTGCCCGTCGGCGACCACCAGCTTCTTGCCGGGGAACACCTCCTTGGCGGTGAGCGGCTGCTGGTCGGTGTCGCGGGAGTCCAGGTCCCCGGAGGACGGTTCCGGGGTGAGGGCCGCCGCGCTGGCCGACGCGCCGGGGGCAGCCCGGTCGGTGTCGGAGTTGCGCTCCACCAGCAGGGCGGCTGCGCCGAGACCGCAGAGCGCCAGCAGCACCAGCACGGCCGCGCCGCCGACGAGCACCTGCCAGAGCCGGCCGCCGCCCCGCCCGGAACGGCGGGACCGGGGCAGGTCCAGTGGTTCCGTGGGGGCGTACCCCTGGGTGGGTGGCGGCGGTGGGACCTGGACGGACGAGCGGACGGGGAACGGCTCGGGGCGCGGCAGTGGCTCGGCGGCGGGGGCCGGCTCGGGGGCCCCGAGTGCCGGCGGGGTGGCCCGGGGCAGCGACGGGGTGGGGAAGCGGGACGGGGACGGCCCGGCGGGCGCGGGCGGGCCGGGGGCGACGTCCGGCAGGTCCGACCGGGACCCCGGATGTTCCACGAAGGCGTCCTCATCGGACTCGTACCGATACACCATGTGAGCTAGAGTAGGGGTCATTGTCCCTTTAGAGGGTAATAATGGGAAATTGTGGTACGGCGCGTCGGATCCTGCCGACCGAGGCGACCGCGACCCGGCTCCGGGCCGGTGCGAGAATGCCCGTCGTGACCGGCGACCACTACTTCTCCACCGAACCCACCGCCGCGGCCCACCCGCGGGAGGTCGAGTTCCACGTCGCCGGGCGCGACTACACCCTCGCCTCCGCCAGCGGGGTCTTCTCCGCCGCCCGGCTCGACCCCGGCACCGCGGTGCTGCTGCGCAAGGCCGAGCTGCCGGCCGCCGGCACCGGCGGCAACCTGCTCGACATCGGCTCCGGGTTCGGACCGATCAGCTGCGTGCTCGCCACCACCGCGCCCGCCGTCACCGTCTGGGCGGTCGACGTCAACGAGCGGGCCCGCGCCCTGACCGCCGAGAACGCGCGCCGGGTCGGCGCCGCCGACCGGATCCGCGCGGTCGCCCCGGACGAGGTGCCCGCAGGCGTCACCTTCACCCAGATCTGGTCCAACCCGCCGATCCGCATCGGCAAGGCCGAGCTGCACGAGCTGCTGCGCCGCTGGCTGCCCCGGCTCGCCCCGGACGGGGTGGCCTGGCTGGTGGTCGCCCGCCACCTCGGCGGCGACTCGCTGCACCGCTGGCTCGTCGACGAAGGCTGGCAGGTCGACCGGCCGGCCAGCCAGAAGGGCTACCGGGTGCTGCGGGTCACCCGGTAATCCGGTGTCGCCCGCCCCGGCCGCTCCGGCAGGATGCCGGCGTGGGTTACGTGGACGTGGCAGGCGTCGGGCACATCCTCCCGGACGGTCGGGAGCTCTTCGCCGACGTGTCCTTCCGGGTGGGTGAGGGCGCCAAGGTCGCCCTGGTCGGCCCGAACGGAGCGGGGAAGACCACCCTGCTGCGGATGGTCGCCGGCGACCTTCCGGTGCGGACCGGGGTGGTCGCGCGCTCCGGCGGCCTCGGCGTGATGCGGCAGTTCATCGGCATGATCGGGGACGAGTCCACCCTCGCCGACCTGGCGCTCTCGCTCGCCCCGCCGCCGCTGCGCGACGCCGGCCACCGGCTCGCCGCGACCGAGGCGGCCATGCGGGCGGCCGAGCTGCGCGGCAAGTACAGCACCGCCGCAGGCAAGGCCCAGCTGGCGTACGCGGATGCGCTCGCCGCCTGGGGCGAGGCCGGCGGGTACGACGCCGAGGTGCTCTTCGACACCGTCGCCACCATCGTGCTGGACCTGCCGTGGGACGCCACCCGGGACCGTCCGGTGCGTACCCTCTCCGGCGGCCAGCAGAAACGGTTCGCCCTGGAGCTGCTGCTGCGCGGCACCGAGGAGGTGCTGCTCCTCGACGAGCCGGACAACTTCCTCGACGTGCCCGGCAAACGGTGGTTGGAGGCGCGGCTGCGCGAGTCCGGCAAGTCCGTGCTGTACGTCTCGCACGACCGCGAGCTGCTGGCGCAGACCGCCGACCGGGTGGTGGCCGTCGAGGGCGGCAGCGCCTGGGTGCACCCGGGCGGCTTCGCGAGCTGGCACGACGCGCGGGTGGCCCGGCACGCCCGCCTCGACGAGCTGCGCCGCCGCTGGGACGAGGAGCACCAGAAGCTGCGTGAGCTGATGCTGATGTACAAGCAGAAGGCGGCGTACAACGACGGGATGGCGTCGCGGTACCAGGCCGCGCAGACCCGGCTGCGCAAGTTCGAGGAGGCCGGGCCGCCGCCGGTACCCCCGAAGGACCAGGACATCCGGATGCGGCTGGCCGGCGGGCGGACCGGCAAGCGCGCGGTTGTCTGCGAGCAGCTGGAGCTGGACGGCCTCACCTACCCCTTCGACCTGGAACTCTGGTACGGCGACCGGGTCGCCGTACTCGGCGCGAACGGCACGGGCAAGTCGCACTTCCTGCGGCTGCTGGCCCGGGGCGGCACCGACCCCGACCCGGCGCAGACCCCGGTCGGCGCGGCGGCGCTCGCCCCCGTCGCCCACGACGGGGTGGCCCGCCTCGGCGCCCGGGTCCGCCCCGGCCACTTCTCCCAGACCCACGACCGGCCGGAGCTGATGGAGAAGACGCTGGTCGAGATCCTCTGGCGGGGCGACGAGCACCGGGCCGGCATGGACCGGCACGCGGCGATGGCCGCGCTCAGCCGGTACGAGCTGGCCGGCCAGGGCGACCAGCGCTTCGGCACCCTCTCCGGTGGCCAGCAGGCACGGTTCCTGGTGCTGCTGCTGGAGCTGTCCGGGGCGACCCTCCTGCTGCTCGACGAGCCCACCGACAACCTGGACCTCGCGTCGGCAGAGGCGTTGGAGGCGGGGATGGCCGCGTTCTCCGGGACGGTCGTCGCGGTCACCCACGACCGCTGGTTCACCCGCTCCTTCGACCGGTTCGTGCTGTTCCGGGGCGACGGCGAGGTGGTGGAGACGCCCGAGCCGGTGTGGGACGTCGCCGCCTGACGTCGAGCCGGCCGCCCGGGGCGGATGGACGGGCAGCCCGGCCCCGGCGACCGGCCCGGTACGGCCGGGTGGGCCGGCATAGGGTGGATCTCGTGACTGAGATGACCTACCGCCGGCTGGGCGACTCCGGGCTCGTGGTGTCCGTGGTCGGCATCGGCTGCAACAACTTCGGCCGCAAGCTCGACCTCGACGGCACCCGCGCGGTCGTGGACGCCGCGCTCGACGCCGGGATCACCTTCTTCGACACCGCCGACATCTACGGCGAGCCGCAGGGCGGCTCCGAGGAACTGCTCGGGCAGGCGCTGAAGGGCCGCCGCGACGACGTGGTGGTGGCCACCAAGTTCGGCATGGACATGCACGGCCTGAACGGCCCGGACTTCGGTGCCCGGGGCGCGCGCCGCTACATCGCCCGCGCGGTGGAGGCGTCGCTGCGCCGGCTCGGCACCGACCACATCGACCTGTACCAGATGCACGAGCCCGACCCGGGCACCCCGATCGACGAGACGCTCGCTGCGCTGGACGACCTGGTCCGCGCCGGCAAGGTCCGCTACCTGGGCAACTCCAACTTCGCCGGCTGGCAGATCGCCGACGCGGACTGGACGGCGTCCTCGCAGGGCCGCACCCGGTTCATCAGTGCCCAGAACCACTACAACCTGCTCCACCGGGACGTCGAGGCCGAGGTGATCCCCGCCTGCGAGCGGTTCGGCCTGGGCATGCTGCCGTTCTTCCCCCTCGCCAACGGCCTGCTCACCGGCAAGTACAAGCGCGGTGAGGCCCCGCCCGCCGGCAGCCGGCTCTCCGGCGGCGGCCGGTACGCCCAGCGCCTCGCCGCCGCGAACTGGGACACCATCGAGGCGATCGAGGAGTACGCCACCGAGCGGGGGCTGACCCTGCTCCAGGTGGCCATCGGCGGGCTCGCCGCCCGGCCCGCGGTGACCTCGGTGATCGCCGGTGCCACCACCCCCGAGCAGGTACGCGACAACGCCGCGGCAGGGCAGTGGCAGCCCACCGACGAGGACCTGGACGCCCTCGACGCCGTTCTCTGACTCGCATTCCGCCCCGCGCGCCGGCTGCTGCCCGCCGCCGCCGCGATCAGCGCTCCGTCGGGCCGGACGGTCACGTGCCGCCCCTGCCGTCGACAGCGGACGGTCAGTGGGAAAAACGTCACCCAGTCTTCCGCCGTCCGGACGGACGTCGTACGGTAGGCCCGCAAGTGACCCACGGGAGCCCGGTGCACCGGGCTGAGAGGGGGGCTGAAGCCCCCGACCGTCGAACCTGATCCGGGTAATGCCGGCGCAGGGAGGAGTGTTGCCGTGCCGTCCCTCGGACGACTGCATCTGATCACCGACACCCGGCCGGGGCGCGATCCGCTCGCCGTGCTGCGCGCCGCCCTGCCGGTGGCCCGCGCCGAACTGGTCGTCCAGGTCCGGGTCACCGACGACGCCACCGACCGCGAGGCGTACGACCTGGCCCGGCGGGTGCTTGCGCTCTGCGTGCCGTACGGGGCGACGTGCCTGGTCAACGACCGGCTGCACGTCGCCCTCGCGGTGGGTGCCGCCGGCGGGCACGTCGGCGCGGAGGACCTGCCGGTGGCGGCGGCCCGCCGGGTGCTCGGCCCCACCGCCGTGCTCGGCGCGACCGCCCGGGAGCCGGGAACGGCCGCCGGGGCGGTCGCCGCCGGGGCCAGCTATCTGGGCGTCGGCCCCTGCCACACGACCGCCACCAAGGCCGGCCTGCCCGACCCGATCGGTCCGGCCGGGGTACGCGCCGTCGCCGGGGCGGTGAACGTGCCGGTGATCGCCATCGGCGGGGTGACCGCCGAATCGGTGCCCGAGCTGCGGGCCGCCGGGGCGTACGGGGTGGCGGTGGTCGGGGCGCTCTCCGCCAGCCCCGATCCCGCCCGTACGACCGCCGCGCTCGTCGAGGCACTGACGTGCTGACCCGGCCGGACGTCGCCGTCGTGGGGGCGGGACCGGTCGGGCTGGCGATCGCGTGGCGGTGCGCGTCGCGTGGGCTGCGTGTCGTCGTCCACGATCCCGCCCCGGGTTCCGGCGCCTCGCACGTCGCCGCCGGGATGCTCTCCCCGGTCGCCGAGGCGTACTTCGGGGAACACGAGCTGACCGGGCTGCTCGCCGAGTCCGCCGCCCGCTGGCCCGGCTTCGCCGCCGAGCTGGCCCAGGCCGCCGGAGTCGAGTTCGGCCACCGGACCGAGGGCACCCTGGTCGTCGGGCTGACCTCGGACGACCTGGCCGAGGCACGCCGGCTGTGGTCGTACCAGCAGGGGCTGGGACTGCCGATCACCCCACTGCGCCCCTCGCAGCTGCGCGACCGCGAGCCGGCGTTGGCGCCCCGGGTGCGCGGCGGTGCGGTCGCGCCCGGTGACCACCAGGTCGACCCGCGCCGGCTGGTCGTCGCGTTGCGGTCGGCGGCCGAGCGGGCCGGCGCCACGCTGCCCCCCGGCCCGGTCGCCCGGCTCGCCGACGTGGACGCCCGGGTCACCGTGGTCGCCGCCGGCTGCGGTGCCGCCGCCCTCACCGGCCTGCCCGTGCGGCCGGTGAAGGGGCAGGTGCTGCGGCTGCGTGCGCCCGATCGCGCCGCGCCGGACTTCCGGCACGTGATCCGGGGGTACGCCGACGGCGAGTCGGTCTACCTGGTGCCCCGCGCCGACGGCGAGGTGGTGGTCGGGGCGACCGTCGAGGAACGTGCCGACACCGAGGTGACCGCCGGCGCGGTGCTGCGTCTGCTCCGCGCCGCCGTCGACCTGGTCCCCGACCTGGCCGAGTACGACCTGGTGGAGGCGTCCGCCGGGCTGCGCCCCGGCACCCCGGACAACGCGCCGATCCTCGGTCCGCTGCCCGGCCACCCCGGTGTGCTGGTCGCGACCGGGCACCACCGGCACGGCATCGTGCTCACCCCGGTCACCGCCGATCTGATCACCGAGCTGGTCGTCACCGGGGAGGCGGACCCGCTGCTCGCGCCGTTCACGCCGGACCGGTTCGGCCCGCCCGACGCCACGCACCCGGGG
Source organism: Micromonospora halophytica (assembly GCF_900090245.1). GTDB lineage: Bacteria > Actinomycetota > Actinomycetes > Mycobacteriales > Micromonosporaceae > Micromonospora > Micromonospora halophytica. The sequence goes on along the minus strand of NZ_FMDN01000001.1, from coordinate 368,370 downwards.
TCGGCCCGGGTCGGGCCCGCCGGACCCGAATCGAGCACCGAGGAGGAGCGCACGTGGAACTGATCGTCAACGGCGCCGGGCGGACCGTGCCCGGCGGAGCGACGGTGGCCGACGTGGTCCGCCAGGTCACCGGGCAGCAGCGCGGTCTCGCGGTCGCGGTCAACGGCGAGGTGGTGCCGCGTACCGGCTGGCCGGCCACGGTGCTGCGGGACGGTGACCGGGTCGAGGTGCTCAGCGCCGCCCAGGGCGGGTGAGCGCGGTGAGCTTCGAGATCGGCGGCGTGACCTTCGGCTCCCGACTGATCCTCGGCACCGGTGGGGCGGCCAACCTGCACGTGCTGGAGCAGGCGATCCGGGCGTCCGGCACCGAGCTGGTCACCCTCGCGTTGCGCCGGGTCGACACGGCGCCCGGCACCGCCGGCGGGCTGCTCGACCTGCTGGACCGGTGCGGGGTGCGGCTGCTGCCCAACACCGCGGGCTGCTACACCGCCACCGAGGCGGTGAAGGTGGCGCACCTGGCCCGCGACGCGTTCGACACCGACTGGGTGAAGCTGGAGGTGATCGGCGACGAGCGGACGCTGCTGCCCGACGGGGTGGAGCTGCTGCGCGCCGCCGAGGAACTGGTCGCCGACGGGTTCACCGTGCTGCCGTACACGTCCGACGACCCGATCCTGGCCCGCCGGCTGGCCGACGTCGGCTGCGCGGCGGTGATGCCGGCCGGCGCACCGATCGGCTCCGGGCTGGGCGTCAACAACCCGCACCACATCCGGCTGATCCGGCAGAGCGTGGACGTGCCGGTGATCCTCGACGCCGGCATCGGCACCGCCTCCGACGCCGCGCTCGCCATGGAGCTGGGCTGCGACGCGGTGCTGCTGGCGAGCGCGGTGACCCGGGCCGCCGACCCGGTGGCGATGGCCACCGCCATGCGGTACGCCGTCGAGGCCGGACGGCTCGCGTACGGCGCGGGCCGGATCGCCCGCCGCTTCCACGCCCTGGCGTCCACCCCCGATGACGGAAGGCCCGACCTGTGACGCCGGGCCGCACCGCCGTGCACCTCGGCACGTCATCCTCGGCTCCGGCGGATCTCGGCAGGCTGGGGTCCTTCCGGCGGCCGGAAGCCTCCCGGATCTCCGCGGCGGCGCCGTCCGGCGTCGTGCTGCTGACGGATCGGCGGGTGGCCCGCCGGCCACTGGTCGAGGTGGTCACCCGGGCCGTCGGCGGGGGAGTGCGCTGGGTGGTGCTGCGGGAGAAGGACCTGCCCCGCGCCGAGCGCGCCGCGCTCGCGGCGGAGCTGCGGGCGGTCCTCGCCGACACCGGTGGCACCCTGGTCGTCGCCGGTCCGGACCCGCTCGACGGCGACGCCGTCCACCTGCCCGCCGCCGGCCCGTACCCGCCGCCGGCTGTCGGGCTCGTCGGCCGTTCCTGCCACGACGCGGCGGAGCTGGCCCGACTCACCACCGAGGACTACGTGACGCTGTCCCCGGTCTTTCCCACCCGGACCAAACCGGGCTACGGCCCACCCCTGTACCCCGACGGCCTGCGCAATCTGATCGAGAACAGCCGGGTCCCGGTCCTTGCCCTCGGCGGCATCGAAACTCCCGACCAGGTCAGAGCGTGTGTCGAGGCAGGGGTCACCGGGGTGGCGGTGCTCGGCGCGATCATGCGCGCCGACGACCCCGCCGAGGCGGCCACCACCCTGGGCGGAGCCTTCGAAGAGGCGGTCGCCCCCGGGTCGCGCAGCCGGCACATCCCGGCGGAGGTCACCACGAGAGGGCTGCGGCCGACCGTGCCCACGCAGGGATCAAGCCTGACCGCCCGGAGTGGGCACGGTCGGCCGCAGCCCCAACCGCGACGACGGGAGAACCAGTGACGCCGACGACCGTGCTCAGCATCGCCGGATCCGACTCCGGTGGGGGAGCGGGCATCCAGGCCGACCTCAAGGTCTTCGCCGCGCTCGGCGCGTACGGCACCAGCGTGATCACCGCGATCACCGCCCAGAACACCCGGGGCGTGGACGCCGTGCTGCCGCTGCCCCCGCGCACCGTCACCGACCAGCTCGACAGCGTGCTGGGCGACTTCGGGGTACGGGCGGTGAAGACCGGCATGCTCGGCAACCCGGCGGTCGCCGACGCGATCGCCGAGGCGGCGAAGGCGGGCCGGCTGCCGCACCTGGTCGTCGACCCGGTGCTGGTCGCCACCAGTGGACACCCGCTCGGCGTGGTGGAGGCGGTCGAGCGGCTGCTGCCGTACGCGCAGGTGGCGACGCCGAACTGCGCGGAGGCCGCCGCCCTCACCGGACGCCCGGTGACCACGGTCGAGGAGATGGTCGCGGCGGCCGAGGCGCTCGCGGCCGGTGGCCCGGCGTACGTGGTGGTGACCGGCGGGGACGTGGACGCCGACGGCGAGTCGGTGGACGTGCTCTGCGGGGGCGGGACGACCACGCTGCTGCGCGCGCCCCGGGTGGACACCCGGCACAACCACGGCACGGGTTGCTCGTTTTCGGCGGCGGTCGCCGTCCGGCTGGCCGCCGGCGACCCGGTGCCGGTCGCGGTCGCCGCCGCCAAGGAGTACGTCACCCGCGCGCTGACCGGCGCGCGGGACTGGGAGTTGGGCGCGGGACGCGGCCCGTTGGACCACTTCGGCTGGTCCTGTTGACCATCAGGGAGGCTGTCATGCAGGCACGTCGCAAGGTCTACGTCGAGGGGTCACGGCCGGACATCCGAGTGCCGTTCGCCGAGGTGGTGCTGACCGGGGACAACCCCCCGCTGCGCCTGTACGACACCTCCGGGCCGGGGTCGGACCCCGAGGTGGGGCTGCCGCCGCTGCGCGGTGGGTGGATCGCCGAGCGCGGCGACGTCGCCCCGTCGCGCGGCGCGGGGACGCCGCTGGCCGGCACGGACGGCAGGCGCCCCACCCAGCTCGCGTACGCCCGGGCGGGTGTGGTGACGCCGGAGATGGAGTTCGTGGCGGTCCGGGAGGGAGTGGCGCCCGAGTTCGTCCGGGACGAGATCGCCGCCGGGCGGGCGGTGCTGCCGCTCAACGTCAACCACCCGGAGTGCGAGCCGGCGATCATCGGCAAGGCGTTCCTGGTGAAGGTGAACGCCAACATCGGCACCTCTGCGGTGACCTCCTCGGTCGCCGAGGAGGTGGAGAAGCTGACCTGGGCCACCCGGTGGGGCGCGGACACGGTGATGGACCTCTCCACCGGTAAGCGGATCCACGAGACCCGCGAGGCGATCGTGCGTAACTCGCCGGTCCCGATCGGCACCGTGCCGATCTACCAGGCGTTGGAGAAGGTCGGCGGCGACCCGGTGAAGCTGAGCTGGGAGGTGTTCCGGGAGACCGTCATCGAGCAGGCCGAGCAGGGCGTGGACTACATGACCGTGCACGCCGGGGTGCTGCTGCCGTACGTGCCGCTGGCCGTGGACCGGGTCACCGGCATCGTCTCCCGGGGCGGCTCGATCATGGCGGCCTGGTGCCTGGCGCACCACGAGGAGAACTTCCTCTACACCAACTTCCGGGAGCTCTGCGAGATCCTCGCGCGCTACGACGTCACCTTCTCCCTCGGTGACGGGCTGCGCCCCGGCTCGATCGCGGACGCCAACGACGAGGCGCAGTTCGCCGAGCTGCGCACCCTCGGTGAGCTGACGAAGGTCGCCTGGGAGTACGACGTCCAGGTGATGATCGAGGGCCCGGGTCACGTGCCGATGCACAAGATCAAGGAGAACGTGGACCTCCAGCAGGAGTGGTGCCACGAGGCCCCGTTCTACACGCTCGGTCCGCTGACCACCGACATCGCGCCCGCGTACGACCACATCACCTCCGCCATCGGCGCGGCGATGATCGGCATGTTCGGCACCGCGATGCTCTGCTACGTCACCCCGAAGGAGCACCTCGGCCTGCCGGACCGGGACGACGTCAAGGCGGGCGTGATCGCGTACAAGATCGCGGCGCACGCGGCGGACCTGGCCAAGGGCCACCCCGGCGCGCAGGCCTGGGACGACGCGCTCTCCAAGGCCCGGTTCGAGTTCCGCTGGGAGGACCAGTTCAACCTCTCGCTGGACCCGGAGACCGCGCGGTCGTACCACGACGCGACGCTGCCCGCCGAGCCGGCGAAGACCGCACACTTCTGCTCGATGTGCGGGCCGAAGTTCTGCTCCATGAAGATCACCCAGGAGCTGAAGGACTACGCCGCGCGGGGCATGAAGGACAAGTCGGAGGAGTTCGTCTCCTCGGGCGGGAAGGTCTACCTCCCGCTGGCCTGACGATCGAGTGCGGCGGGGCCGGGACGTCTCGGACGTCCCGGCCCCGTTGCGTGTCGTACTCAGTCCCGGTGGTGGCGGCCGCTGGACCGCAGTGACCGGCGGCCGCTCTCCCGCTCCGGCTCGTTGTCGGCCAGCGGCTTGCTCAGCCCGGCGACCCAGTCGACGAATTCCTCGTCCTGCGCGGCCAGCGGCTCGCTCTCCGGAACCTCCGGGGCCGGGTCGCCGCCCTTGCCCTTGCCACGCCGGAACAGGCCGCGCCGGGGCCGGGCCGTGGTGGCGGGTTCCGCGTCGGCGGGTGTGGCGGACGGGCCGGCCGTCGCGCCGGTGTGCCGGTCGTCGGCCGGGGCGGCGGCAGCGGGATCCGCGACGTCGGCGTCCCAGCGGAAGGCGACCGGCTTCGGGGCCGCCGCGTCCGGGGGCGGGGCGGGGAAGGGCAGCGTCCCACCGGCGGGGGAGGTGCGGACGCCGAAGGCCTCCCAGTCGCCCGCGCTGGCCAGGTCGGGCAGTCGGTGTCGCGGGCGGGGCACCGGCTCCGCGGCGGCCGGCGGGGCGACGGGTACGCCGGCCGCGCCCATCCCGGTCCGCTCGCCGTCGACGCCGGGCCCACCGGTGCCGGCCGGCCGGTTCGTGGCGTCGCCGGTGGCCGTCGGGCCGGCTCCGGTGGTGCTCCCGGCCGGGTCTGCGGCGATGCTCCCGGTCGGTTCCTCGGTGGTGCTTCCGGTCGGCTGCCGGGGGGCGCGCGGAGTGGGGCCGTCGGTGCGGGCCGTCGGGGTGGCGCGGCGGGGGGCGGTCTCCTCGGTGTCCCGGCCGGATGTCGCCGCACTCGCGGCCGGTGCCGACCCGGCCGGCGTGGTGGCGGTGGATCCGGCCGGTGTGACCGGTGTGGGCTCGGCCGGAGCACCCGACGCCGGGTCGGTCGGCGGCAGCCCCGATGTCTGGTCGGTCGGCGTGGCGGTCGGCCGGCCTGGTGCCGTCGGGTCGGCCTCGGTGGCGCGGGCCTTGCGGGGCCGCTTCGGCCGCGGTCGGGGTGCGACGCCCGGGCCGCTTTCCACCGGCTCGGCCCGGGGGCCGGTGCCGGTCGCGCCGGTCGACGGGAGCGGGGAATCCGGCGTGGGGTCTGGGGCGGCCACATCGGTGGAGGCCACCGGTTCCACCGCGGCCGGTCCTGCGGGGTTCGGCCCCACCGTGTCGGAGTCCACCGGCGCGGCGTCGCCCGGTGGGCTGACGGAACCCGCCGCCGGGGCGGCGGCCGGTGCGTCCCCGAGGACGACCGGTGGTTCACGGTGATCGCCGCGGCCCGCCCGTGGCGACGTCGGGTCGGGAGCCGGAACCGGTGCGGAGGCCGGGGCGGCGGGCGGCCTGGACGTACCGGTCACGGCGGACGCCTCGGCCTCGACCAGCGGGTCGGCCGTCGGCGGGGTCGCGGCCTGCGCCGGGGACGGGTCGACCGGGAGCGGGGCGGTGGGACGGCCGTCGGCGGCCGGGGCGGGCGGCGTTCCGGAAGGGTCGGGCGCGGGGGTGGGGGAACCGGGCGTGACCGGCCAGTCCCAGTGCGCCGGGGTGGCGGCTCCCGGCTGCCCGGGTGCGGCGGTCCGGGCCCCGCCGGCCGTGTTCACCAGGTCGACCGTGGTCGCCCCGGCGGTCGCCGTCGTCGGCCCGCCGGGGAGGGGGCGCAGGATGTCGGTGGGCGCGATCGCCCCGTCATTCGGGCGCGCCGGGACGAGCGGCCAGCGCACCAGTGTGGCGGCGGTCGAGCCGAGCGCGCCGGCCGCGACGGCGATGACCGCCCCGTAGTACGGGGCGAGCTGGTAGCGGTCGGCCGAGTCGCCCGGGCCGGCCGTCAGATAGGCGAAGGCGAGCAGCACCGGGCCGGCCGCGCCGGCGGCCCCGCCGATCAGCGGGACGTGCCCCTGCCAGCGGGCCAGCGCGCCGGTCGCCGCGCCGGCGAGCAGCGCCGTCGTGGGCAGCAGCAGCATCGCCAGGCGCTGTGCGGCGTCGGCGTCCAGCCAGGTCGGCTCCAGCACGCCGAGGCGTACGGTGCGCAGCGGCCCGGCGGAGAACAGCCCGGGCGCGACCGAGACCAGTGCGACCAGCCAGACCACGCCGGTCAGCATGGCGATGTTCCAGCCCAGCGGCGGCTTCAGCAGCACCGCGCAGGCGGCCCCCGCACCGACCACGGCCCCGGCGACCGCGCAGATGCCGACGGCGAAGACCGGGTCGACGGTGCTCAGCTCGGCCGCCCGGGCGGGTTGCATGCAGAGCGGGGCGACGACGGTCGCACCGAGCGCCGCCGCGCCGGAGATGGCCAGTTGCACGCTCGTCTGCTCGGGCACCCCGTCCCGGCGGGCGAGCCGCCCGGTGACCACGGCGCCGACGACGGCGGCGGACGCCGCGAACCAGCCCACCCAGGCGAGCTGGGCGGGCCACCGGTCGACGGTGCCGTCGGTGAACGCGCCGGTGAGTCGGACGATCCCGAAGCCGTACGCGATGCCGAGCTGACCGGCCCCGGCCAGCACGCTCACCCCGAGTGCGGTGAGCAGCAGTCTGCCCCACGTCCGAAAGGCCATGTCGGGCACGTTACGGCCCGGTGCGCCCGATCGCCACTGTGGCGCGGCGGGGCGTCAGCCTGGGGTTACTTCAACTCCACCAGGCGGGCCAGGTACGTCGTGTCGCCGACGTTGGTGAGCATGTGGACGGCACCGGGGTCGCGGTAGACCACTCCGCCGGTGGGCTCGTCGGCGTCGATCCGGGTGCCGTCGACCGTCTGCACGACATTCTTCGCCCCCTGGATCGCGACCACCAGGTACGGGTGGTCGTGCCGGTGCAGCGGTTGCCGCTCGCCCGGCTCCAGTCGGATGTGCCACACCCGGACCCGGTCGTTCTCGAAGACGATCTCCTGCCCGACCGGGCCGAGTTCTTCGTGGGTCACGTCGGTCATCGCGTGCCGTCCAGCTGCGGGAGCACCTCGCCGGCGATCAGCTCCAGGTGGTCCAGGTCGTCCAGTTCGATCAGGCGCAGGTGCACCCGGGTGGCTCCGATCGCGGCGAACTCGCCGAGCCGGTCGACCAGTTGGGCGGGGGAGCCGACCACCGGGTCCTCCGGCGGCAGGGCGCTCTTGACGTGCAGCGGCGCGGCCCGCCGGTGCGCCTCGGCGTCGGTGCGCCCGATCGCCACCACGACTCCGGCGGAGAGCACCAGCGGCGCCCGCCCCGAGCTGGTACGGCCCGTGCGGTCGCAGGCCTCGCGGACCCGTTCGAACGCGGCGGCGGTCTCCTCGACCGACTTGAAGGGCATGTTGTACTCGTCGGCGTACCGGGCGGCCAGTTCGGGGGTGCGCTTCGGGCCGCGTCCGCCGACGATCACCGGCGGGCCGGGCCGCTGCACCGGCTTGGGCAGCGCGGGGGCGTCGACCAGCCGGTAGTGGTCACCGGTGTAGCTGTAGGTCTCGCCGACCGGGGTGCGCCACAGGCCGGTGACGATCTCGAGCTGCTCGGCGAGCCGGTCGAAGCGTTCGCCGACCGCCGGGAAGGGGATGCCGTACGAGGTGTGCTCCCGCTCGTACCAGCCGGCGCCGATGCCCAGTTCGACCCGGCCGCCGCTCATCTGGTCCACCTGGGCCACCATCACGGCCAGGGGGCCGGGCAGCCGGAAGGTGGCCGAGGTGACCAGGGTGCCGAGCCGGATCCGGGAGGTCTCCCGGGCCAGCGCGGCCAGGGTGAGCCAGGCGTCGGTCGGGCCGGGCAGCCCCGGCTCGTCCCCCATCGCCTGGTAGTGGTCGGCCCGGAAGAAGCCGTCGAAGCCGCCCGCCTCGACCAGCCGGGCGAAGCGCAGCTGGTCGTCGTAGCCGGCGCCCCGGTGCGGCTCGGTGAAGACGGCCACCCGCATGCTCATCGTCCCTTCGTCCCGGTCGGTACCGGCGTATCGCGTTCCATCAGCAGTTCGTGCAGTTCCGCGCTGACCCGGGCGACGTCGGCCAGGTGCGCGTTGCGGCCGAGGGTGCGCGGTCGGGGGATGGCCACCTCGACGACCTTGCGGATCCGGCCGGGGCGCGGGCTGAGCACGACCACCCGGTCGGCCAGCAGCACCGCCTCGTCGATGGAGTGGGTGACGAAGACGACGGTGGCCCCGGTCTCCATGTGCACCCGTTGCAGCTCGCCGGAGAGTTCCTCGCGGGTGAGCGCGTCCAGGGCGGAGAAGGGCTCGTCCATCAACATCACCCGGGGCTCGCCGATCAGCGACCGGCACAGCGACACCCGCTGCTGCATGCCGCCGGAGAGCTCGTGCGGCAGCCGCTTCTCGAAGCCGCCGAGCCCGGCCACGTCGAGGAGCCGGCGGGCCCGGTCCCGGTGCTTCGCCCGGCTCCAGCCGAAGATCTCCACCGGCAGCAGCACGTTGTCCAGCACGGTGCGCCAGGGGAGCAGGGCGGGTCGTTGGAAGAGCATGGCGATGTCGCGGCGCGGCCCGGTGATCGGGGCGCCGCCGACGGTGATCTCGCCGCCGCTCACCGGCAGCAGACCGGCGATCATGCGCAACAGGGTCGACTTGCCGCAGCCGGAGCGGCCCAGGACGGCGACGAACTCGCCCTCGTCGACCTCCAGGTCGATGCCGCGCAGCGCCTCCACCCGCCCGGAGCGGCCGTCGAAGGTACGCGACACGTCGGCGAGTCGGATCATGTCCGCCGGGCCTCCACTGAGTGGTGGGTCAGGAATCCGGCAAACACTATCCGGATCGTGTCCGATGCGCACCGTCCGGAGTGGACCGTGAGTTGTTTCCGTTCCGCAACCCGATCCGCCTGGCGTCGTGACGGTGGGTGTCTCGTACGCTGTCGGCGCGAAGAGTCCCTTCACTACGGTGGTTTCGGCTCCCCCCCCCATGCCGGCACCGCCGGACCGACGACCCCTCCGGGTGACGAGCACCCGGTCGGAAAGGACATGGTGCCTGATGAGAAGGCTGACCCGTACGGTCGCCGCGGCGGCCCTGGCCACCGCCCTCGCCCTGGTCTCCGCGTGCAGCAGCGGGGACGACTCCTCCGAGGCCAAGGGGGGTGAGGGCAAGGCGCTGGAGAAGGTGACCTACCTCACTTCGTTCGGCAACTTCGGCCGTGACTCGTACGCCTGGGTGGCCAAGGAGAAGGGCTTCTTCAAGGAGGCCGGCTTCGATGTGGAGATCAAACCGGGCCAGGGCACCGGTTCGGTCATCCAGACCATCGTCGGTGGCCAGGCGGACTTCGGGCCGATCGACCTGACCGGTGGCCTGCTCCAGCTCGGCAACGGCGCCGCCAAGGACTTCGTGGCGGTCGCCGCGATCCAGCAGCGCACCATGGCGGCGATCGTGACCGTCGAGGGCAAGAACATCGCCACGCCGAAGGACCTGGAGGGCAAGAAGCTCGCCGACACCCCCACCTCCGTGGTCCGGCTGCTCTTCCCGACGTACGCCCGGCTCGCCGGCGTGGACGCCAGCAAGGTCACCTTCGTCAACGGTGAGGCGCAGAGCCTGATGGGCATGCTCGGCTCCGGCACCGTGGACGGCATCGGCCAGTTCGTGGTCGGCCAGCCCACCGTCGAGGTGGTCACGAAGAAGAAGCCGGTCGTACTGCCGTACAGCGACGTGATGACGGACCTCTACGGCAACGCGTTGATCACCTCCAGCAAGCTCGCCAAGGAGAAGCCGGAGATGGTCAAGCGCTTCACCGCGGCGCTGCTCAAGGGCTTGGAGTACGCCCTGGCCAACCCGCAGGAGGCCGCCGACCTGCTGAAGAAGAACGTCAACGCCACCAACACGGGCGCGGCCGCCGCCGAGCTCCAGCTGATGGCCGCGTACGTCCGGTCGAGCAACTCCGGCACCGCGCTCGGCACCCTGGACCAGGAGCGGGTGGCCAAGAGCATCGCCCTGCTGCAGGGCGCGGGCGCGCTGAAGTCGGCCATCAACCCGGACCAGATCATCGACTTCAACCTCACGCCGAAGGCCTGATCACCGACCGACCGGACACGGGGGTGCGGTCACCGGGACGCCCGGTGGTCGTGCCCCCGTCGCCGTGCCGGCCGGTGCCGGCAGGAGAGGAGGAGAACGTGACGGAGACCCGTACCCGCTCCGGAGCGGCCGGGACGGAGCCGGCCACCGTCGACCCGGGCCCGGTCGCGACCCCGCCGGGCGCCACCGCGTCACGGTGGTCCGGGGTACGCCCGGAGACGGTGGGCCTGCCCCTGCTCGGCCTACTGATCGCGCTGGCCGTCTGGTGGCTGGTGACCGCCGGGTTGGGCCTGGTCCACCCGGTGTCCCTGCCGCCCCCGCAGGACGTCTGGACGTCGCTGACCGGCACGGCGGACGTGCTGCTGCCGGCGTTGGGCCTCACCACGCTGCTGACGCTGCTCGGCTTCCTGCTCTCGACGGTCGCCGGGGTGCTGATCGGGATGGCCCTGGCCGCGTCCCGGCGGGCCGAGCGGATGTTCGCGCCGCTGCTGGTGGCGATCAACGCGGTGCCGAAGATCGCCCTCGGCCCGCTGCTGGTGGTCTCGGTCGGCTGGGGTGAGAAGCCCATCCTGACCATGGTCTTCCTGCTCTGCTTCTTTCCGATCGTGCTCTCCACGGCGACCGGCCTCACCACCACCCCGGCGGACCTGGCGGAGCTGGCCCGGTCGCTGAACGCCTCGTGGTGGCAGGCGTTCCGCAAGGTGCGTTTCCCGGCGGCGTTGCCGCAGATCTTCGTCGGGCTCAAGGTGGCGATGCCGCTGGCCGCGATCGGCGCGGTGATCGGGGAGTTCTACTCCGACAGGCCGGGGCTGGGCTATCAGATCCTGCAGTACAACGGCATCGGCGACACCGCGACCGCCTGGGCGGCGATCGTGCTGATCGCCGGGATGAGCATCCTGCTCTACTCGGCCCTCTCCCTGGTAGAGCGCCTCGCCCTGCCCTGGGTCAGAGCCACCACCAGCGCCCGGTAGCCCCCGTCGAACGGGCACCCCGACGTCGACCGTTGAACTGACAAGATCCACCAGGCGGGGCCGGACGGCGAACGACCCGAGGTGTGGCCCCGGCGCAACCGGCGGAGGGATCAAGCCTGACCGCCCGGAGCCGGTTGTGCCGGGGCCACACCCCACCGCGACCACTCACCGCGGCCACACCCCACCACAGACCACTAGCCGGCCAGCCGCCACCGCCCACCCCGCGCCACGAGCGTCGTCAGCGCCTGGGGCATCAGGCCGGAGTGGTTGTCGGGGGTCATCCGGATCGGGCCGGAGAGGCCGTCCATCTGGGAGGTCTCCAGCACGTCCCGGACGCCGTCCCGGTTGACCCCGTCGCCACCGGCTCGCAGGTTCGCGTCGGCGATGAGCTGCACCGCGTCGGCGGCGAAGGACGAGAACCCGTTGTAGCCGCCGAACCGGGCGGTGTAGTCCTGGAACCACTGCCGCCGGGCGGCCTTCGCCGGGGTGGTGGCGATGACGTCGTCGATCACCATGGTCTGGGTGAAGATCAGCGTGGCCCGTTCGGTGGACCGGGCGGAACCGCCGAGGAAGAGGTCGCCGGCGGCCGCCGCGTCGAGGAAGAGCGACCCGGAGAATTTCGCCTCCTGGGCGCTGGTGGCGGCCAGCCCGGCCTGCTCCGGCGGGGTCCAGATGATCAGCGCCTGCGGCTTGTTGGTGGTGCTGGTGGCCGTCAGCCGGCGTACGGGCTGCGATACGTTCGTGTCCGTGGAGCGGACGGACTCGTTGCGGACCAGTCGGATTCCGGCCTTGTCGAATTCACCGCGCAGGGCGGTCAGGCCTTCCCGGCCGTAGTCGTCGTCGCTGTGCAGAAGCGCGGCCCTGCGGATGCCCTTTCGGCGCAGTTCGGTGGTGAGCGCCGCCGCGCTGTCCTCAGCGTTCGGGGCCAGCTTGAAGACGTACCGCCGATCGGCGACCGGGTTGACGATGGCGCTGGACGCGGCGAGCGCGATGGTCGGGATCTTCTTCTCGTTGATGGTGAGGGCCGCGCCGACGGCGCATTCGTTGCAGCCGCCCATGATGATCGCGCTGACCTTGGAATCGCTGCTGAAGTCGCCGATGTTGCGCAGCGACTCACTGGCGTCGGAACGGTTGTCCTTCACCAGCAGTTCGAGCTTGCGGCCACCCAGGGCGCCGGAGGCGTTCAACTGCTCGACCTTCAGTTCCAGCGCACGCTGGTACGCCTTGCCGACCGGCGCCGACGCGCCGGAGAGCTCCAGGTCGGCGCCGATGACGATCGGTGTGAGGTCCTCCTGCCCCGCGTCGAACGAGCAGCCGGTGAGCGTGGTGGCCAGCACGGCCGATGCGAGCGCCACGATGGTCGCGGAGCGGATGGGGCTCAACTCAGTCCTCCAGGTGCGGCACGGGCGATGCCCGGTCACCGCCGCTAGTATCCGTCCTCAGTGGAGAAACGGGATTGTCTGCCGTACGGTGTGCGCGAAGCCTGCAAAACCTTGCCAATGCCGGGCCGTGCGGTCAAGCGCGGGGTGCCGGGAGCGGTTTCGGGACGGCTTTCCCACATGTTGGGGTCATCAGATATTTACGGATGCTCACTCCGGAGATACAAACGACCACTCTGGAGTGACAATGCCTGTTCAGAGCGTGCGCGGGAATGAGGTCATAAGGTGACGAGGTCGCCGGTTGACCGTTTCCTGTCTCACCGCGGCTTCCCAAACGCGATCATCTCTGATGAAATCGCGGCCGTGCCGCGCGTGGCGCTCTCCGCTGCACCGGCACGGGTCGGCGGGGCAGGCGCGGAAGAAACGACGGAGGCGATGTCGTGAGCACCGGACCGACGACCCTGCCCGAAATCGGCGACACCGCCGATCGTGACCGGGGACGCCGGCTACCCCGACTGAGGGATGCGCGGATCCGTTCCAAGCTCGCCCTCATTCTGGTGGTCCCCGTCGCCGCCGTCATTGCTCTGGCGACTATCCGACTTGTCTCCACCGTTGAAGGTGCGGTCGACGCCACCCGGCTCAGGTCCCTCACGGCGCTCTCGACCGACGTCTCCGCGCTCACCCAGGACCTGCACAAGGAGCGGATGGCCGCGGCGCTCTACCTGGCCAACTCGCAGCAGCGGGCCGACGACTACAACCTGCGGGTGCGGGCCACCGACCAGCGGATCACCGAGTACCGCGCCGAGCGGAACGGGATCGGCGAGGTCCCGGCCTCCGTCCGGGAGCGGCTGAAGGTCATCGACGACCACCTGGAGACGCTCAACAGCACCCGCCAGAAGGTGCTCGACCGCCGGCAGATGCCGGTCGCCGAGGCCACCCTGCGGTACGGCATCGTTCTGACCGACCTGGTCTCGTACGGCGACACCCTGGCCCAGCTTCCCGGCCAGGAGGGCCTGGCGGACGCCCGCCGCGCGGTGGCCGCGTTCAGCCGTGCGAAGGCCGCGGTCGCCGAGGAGGAGGCGGTCGCCTTCACCGCACTCAGCGGTGGTCGGGTCGACGAGGAACAGTTCTCCGCCTTCATCACCACGCTGACCAGCCAGCAGGAGGCGCTGGTCTCCTTCTCCCTGGCCGCCGCCCCCGACCAGCGTGACCTGGTCGAGGGGGCGGTCTCCGGCGACGCGGTCGGCCTCGCCGACCGGGTGGCCGCCGACATCAACCGTTCGGTCGGGCAGCAGCCGCTGGTCACCGCGGGCGACGCGGTCGCCTCGATCGGCGCGGTCAACGACCTGATGCGGTGGACCGAGGTCGAGCTCCAGGACCGCCTGCTCCGCCAGGCCGAGGACGCCCGCAACAACGTGATCCGGCAGGCCGTCGTCGAGTCGGTGCTGGTGCTGCTCACCCTGATCATCGCCGTGTCGCTCGCCGTGGTGCTGGCCCGCTCGCTCAACCACTCGCTGCGCCGGCTGCGCGAGGGCGCCCTCTCGGTGGCCAACCACGACCTGCCGGACGCGGTGAAGCGGCTGCAGAACATGGGCAGCGTCGGCGACGGCGGGGTGGAGGAGATCGTCCGTCAGGTCCGCGACCCGATCCGCCTGACGAACCGCGACGAGGTGGGGCAGGTCGCGCTGGCCTTCAACGTCGTCCACCGGGAGGCCGTCCGGGTCGCCGCCGAACAGGCCGCCCTGCGGACCAGCGTCTCGGCGATGTTCCTCAACCTGGCCCGCCGTTCGCAGACCCTGGTCGACCGGATGATCGGCGAGTTGGACGCGATCGAGCGCGGCGAGGAGGACCCGAAGCGCCTCGCCCAGCTCTTCGAACTCGACCACCTCGCCACCCGGATGCGCCGCAACGACGAGAACCTGCTCGTCCTGGCCGGCGCCGACTCGGCCGTGCCGCGCCGCGACGACGCGTTGCTGGTGGACGTGCTGCGGGCCGCCCAGTCCGAGGTCGAGCTCTACAACCGGATCGAGTTCGGCACCGTCGACACCGACGTCTCGGTCGCCGCCCACGCGGTCAACGACGTGGTCCGCCTCGTCGCCGAACTGCTCGACAACGCGACCCGCTTCTCGCCGCCGACCACCACCGTGGTCGCCGACGGCCGCCGGATCCGGGACTACGTGCTGATCCAGGTCGAGGACCGTGGTCTCGGCCTCACCGACGAGCAGCTCGACTCGCTCAACCGCCGGCTGGCCGCGCCGCCGAGCGTGGACGTGGCCGCGTTCCGGCTGATGGGTCTGGCCGTGGTGAGCCGGCTCGCCTCCCGGTACGGCATCCGGGTGGAGCTGCGCCGCAACGTCGAGGGCGGCACCGTCGCCCAGGTGACCCTGCCGAACTCCGCCGTGGTGCTTCCCGCCAACCGGGGTCGGGACGCCTCGCTGCCCCGGCAGCGGCAGCCGCTGGCGGTCGAGCAGACCCCGGCCGCCACGGCGGGTCCCGGCGAGCCGGCGGTCGGTGGGCGTACCGGCGCGGCGACCATGACCGACTCGTGGCGGACCACCCCGCCGGCCCCGGCCCCGTGGCGGCCGCCGGTCGACGCGCGGGACACCGCCCCGGCGGTCGGTCTCGGCACCCCGGTCTCGGCCGCGCCGACGTCGGCCGTGCCCGCCTCGGCTCCGCCGGCCGAGCCGTCGTACGGCTTCTCCGTCGGCACCCCGACGGTGGCCAACCCGGTCCTCGACCCGCTGCCGAAGCGTGCCCCGGCCGCCGAGCCCGCCCCTGCCCTCCCGCTCGGGCCGGTCGCCGGTGCGCCGGCCGAGCCGCTCGCCCCACCCGCGCAGTTCACCGCCCCGGCCGCGCCGTACGCCGCCGCCCCGGCCGCGCCGGCCCTCCCGTTCGCCGGGGCCCCGACGCCGACCGCCCCGGCGGTGCCGTACACGCCGCCGGCCGCCGCGCCGGCCGCCCCGGCGGTGGCCCGCCCGGAACGGCCGGCCGACTCGCCGATATTCCGGGAGATGGAGGCGGTCTGGTTCCGTTCCCACGGGGACGACGCCACCGCGATCTTCACCCGGCCCAACTTCGACGCCGCCCCGCCGGCCGCCCGGCAGGACGACGCCGCCCCGCCGCGCCCCAAGCTGCCGACCCGGGTGCCGAGCGCGCCGACCGCCGCCGGCACCCCGTCGGTGGCCCCGGCCCCGGCCCCGGCCGCGGAGCCGTCGGCCGCCGCGCCGCCCCCGTCGTACGCCCCGCCGTCGGTGCCGACCGCGCCGCCGGCGCCCTCCGCACCCTCGTCGGGTGGCGCGGCGGACGCCTGGCGCACCGCGGCCGACGACGGCTGGACCCGGGCGACCAAGGCCGCCGAGCCCTCGGCCGGTGGCACCACCCGCTCGGGTCTGCCCAAGCGGGTGCCCCAGGCCCAACTCGTCCCCGGCGGCATCGAGCCGAAGAGCGGGCGGGACCGCAGTCGCCGCACCCCCGACGAGGTACGCGGCCTGCTCTCCGCCTACCACCGCGGCGTGCAGCGCGGCCGATCGGCCGGTACGGACCAGAACAGCACCTCGACCAAGGAGACGCGCCGATGAACAGGCCAGCGGCCATGCAGGACATGGGTTGGCTGCTCACCAACTTCGCCGACAGCGTGGCGGGCATCGCCCACGTGGTGGCGGTGTCCGCGGACGGGCTGCTGCTCGCCTCCTCCCGCGACCTGCCACCGGACCGGGCGGACCAGCTGGCGGCGATCACCTCGGGCGTGGTGAGCCTGACCGAGGGGGCCGCCCGGATGTTCAGCGCCGGGGGCGTGCTCCAGACGGTGATCGAGATGGACAGCGGCTACCTGTTCCTGATGTCGATCAGCGACGGGTCGTCGATGGCCGTCCTCGCGGCCCGCAGCTGCGACGTGGGGCAGGTCGGCTACGAGATGGCGCTGCTGGTGGAACGGGTGGGCGCCGCGCTGGTGCCGCTGCCGCGCGACGCCGTGCGTTCCTGAGACGGACGGTACGACGGCCGGGCGCGACCGCGCCCGGTCGGGAACAGGGCATCCGGTGCCGTGGTGGCTCCGGGCTGGGGAGGTGATCGGAGATGGAACCACGGCGGGACCCGCGCGGGGCGTTGGTGCGCCCGTACGCGGTCACCCGGGGCCGTACCGAACCGAGTCGGGACATCGCCCTGGAGGCGGTGCTGTCGGCCAACGCGACCCAGGCCACCGAGGCACGCTTCGCCGGGCACGACAAGTACCGCATCGCCACGGTCTGCGAGGGTCGTGCGCAGTCGCTGGCGGAGATCGCCGCGTACACCCGGATGCCGTTGGGGGTCACCCGGGTGCTGGTCGCCGACATGGTGGCCGAGGGCCTGCTGACGCTACACACTGCCGCTCCCGCCACGGGCTACGAGGAGCGAATGAACCTGCTGGGAAGGGTGCTAAGTGGACTTCGCGAACTATGACCCCGCCGGGGCGCGCCGCAGCCGGGAGATCATCTCCGCGAAGATCGTGGTCGCGGGCGGCTTCGGCGTGGGCAAGACAACCCTGGTCGGGGCGATCTCCGAGATCACGCCGCTGACCACCGAGGCGCTGATGACGGCGGCCGGGGTGGGCATCGACGATTCGTCGAAGGTGCCCGGCAAGGAGACCACCACGGTCGCCATGGACTTCGGCCGGATCACCATGGCGCAGGACCTGATCCTGTACCTCTTCGGCACCCCGGGCCAGACACGTTTCTGGTTCATGTGGGACGAGATCATCCGGGGTGCGGTGGGTGCCGCCGTCCTGGTGGACACCCGCCGGATCACCGACGCCTTCGCGCCGCTGGACTACTTCGAGAACCGCAAGCTGCCGTACGTGGTGGCGCTCAACCGGTTCGACGACGCGCCGCAGTACGAGCTGGAGGAGGTCCGCGAGGCGTTGGCGATCTCGCGGGACGTGCCGCTGGTGATGTGCGACGCCCGGCACCGGGACTCGGTGAAGCAGGTGCTGGTGACCGTCGTGGAGCACGCCATGCTGCGCCTGCAGAACGAGCACGGCCGAGGGTACGCCCCGGTGGGCTGAACCGCCTCCGGGTCTACTCGACCCGGAGGCGGTAACCCCGCTTGACCACGGTCTGCACGACCCGGGGGGCGTCCAGCCCGACCCGGAGCCGGGCCACCGCCATCTCCACCGCGTGCTCGTCCGCGCCCCGGGGCAGGGTACGCAGCAGGGCGGTCCGGGACAGCACCTTCCCGGGCGTGGCGGCGAGCGCCCGCAGCACCGCCATCGGGGCGGGTGCCAGGGGGCGCAGCTCACCGTCGACGACGGCGGCGTGCCCGCGCAGGGTCAGCAGGTGCCCGGCCGCCTTCACGGTCACCGTACGCCGGGGCAGCTCGTCGACGATCTGCCGGACCAGCGCGCCGAGGCGGGCCCGGCTGGGCGCGCTCACCGGCACCCCCCGACGCACCAGCGGCTCGGCGGTGACCGTGCCGACGCAACTGGCCAGCACGTCCCCGCGCAGCGCCTCCAGCACCGTCTCGGTGCGGTCGCCGGCCGCCCGCAGCAGCGCCTCCGCCGCCGGGGCGGAGGTGAAGGTGACCGCGTCGACCAGCCGGCCGGCGACCAGGTCGATGAGCCGGTGCAGCGGAGCCGGGTCGGTCGGCGGCGCCCAGCGGTAGACCGGCACCTCGATCACGGTGGCCCCGGCCGCCTCCAGCGCCTCGGTGCACTCCGGCTGCCGGTCGCCGTGCAGCTGCATGGCGATGACCTGGCCGGCGACCCCGCGCCGGACCAGGTGCTCGATGACCTCGTCGCAGCTCTCCGAGTCCGGCGACCACTGGTCGTGCAGCCCGGCGGCCCGGATCGCGCCGCGCGCCTTCGGACCCCGGGCCACCACGTACGCCTGGGAGAGCACCGCGTGCAGCGACTCGGCCAGCCCCCACCCCTCGGCCGCCTCCAGCCAGCCGCGCATCCCGATGCCGGTGTTGGCCATCAGGACGTCCGGCCGCCGGTCCAGGCAGGCCCGGGTCGCGTCGCGCAGTTCGCTGTCGTCGGCCAGCGGCACGATCCGCAGGGCGGGGGCGAGCACCACCCGGGCGCCGCGCCGCTGGAGCAGCGCGGCCAACTCGTCCCGTCGCCGGTCGGCGGTCACCCCGATGGTGAAGCCGGCCAGTTCGTCCCGCATCTACTCCTCCCGTCGCAACCGCACCTCGACCAGCCCGTCCCGGCAGCGGACCTGGTGCACGGGCAGCGCCACGCCGGGCAGGTCCAGGCAGTGCCCGGTCCGCAGGTCGTACACCTGCTTGTGCAGCGGGGACGCGACGGTCGGCACGCCGCCCCGGCTACCGACGATGCCCCGGGACATCACGTACGCGCCGCCGACGGGGTCGAGGTTGTCCACGGCGTACAGCTCGTCGCCGGTGCGGAAGAGCGCCACCTGCACCCCGTCGACCAGGGCGGCGATCCCCCGTTCATGGTCGAGCCGGTCCAGCCCGCACACCGCGGTCCACTCCAGCGTCATCATGTCGGTCATCGCCGCACCTCGGGCATCCCCAGCGTGACCGGCTGCCGGCGGTGGTCCCCGCCGGGCGGTGGACCGCCACGGACCGGCACCGGCTGGCCGCGTTCGGAGGCGAAGCTGATCGACGGGTCGGGCACGTCCGGGGCGTTGACGAAGGAGGTGAAGCGGCGTAGCCGCTCCGGGTCGTCGAGGACGTCGCGCCACTCGTCGGAGTAGGACGCCACATGCCGGGCCATCGCCTCGTCCAGTTCGGCGCAGAGCCCGAGCGAGTCGTCGACGATCACCGCGCGCAGGTGGTCGAGGCCGCCCTCCATCGCCTCGATCCAGGCGGCGGTGCGCTGCAACCGGTCGGCGGTGCGGATATAGAACATCAGGAACCGGTCGATCAGGGTGACCAGGTCGGCCGTGCTCAGGTCGGTGGCGAACAGGTCGGCGTGCCGGGGGCGGAAGCCGCCGTTGCCGCCCAGGTAGAGGTTCCAGCCGGTCTCGGTGGCGATGATGCCGAAGTCCTTGCTGCGCGCCTCGGCGCACTCCCGGGCGCAGCCGGAGACCGCCGACTTGAGCTTGTGCGGGGCGCGCAGCCCCCGGTAGCGCAGCTCCAGCGCGACGGCCAGCCCGACGGAGTCCTGCACCCCGTACCGGCACCAGGTCTCGCCGACGCAGGACTTCACCGTGCGCAGCGCCTTGCCGTACGCGTGGCCGGACTCGAAGCCGGCGTCGACCAGCCGGCGCCAGATCTGCGGCAGCTGCTCCACCCGCGCGCCGAACAGGTCGATCCGCTGCCCGCCGGTGATCTTCGTGTAGAGCCGGAAGTCGCGGGCCACCTCGCCGATCACGATCAGCTTGTCCGGGGTGATCTCGCCGCCGGGAATCCGGGGCACCACCGAGTAGCTGCCGTCGCGTTGCAGGTTCGCCAGGAAGTGGTCGTTGGTGTCCTGCAACGACGCCTGCTCGCCGTCGAGCACGTGCCCGGTGCCGAGCGAGGCGAGGATCGAGGCCACCACCGGCTTGCAGATGTCGCAGCCGCGCCCCCGTCCGTGCTCGGCGACGAGCTGGGAGAAGGTGCGGACGCCGCGTACCCGCACGATGTCGAAGAGTTCCTGCCGGCTGGCGTCGAAGTGTTCGCAGAGCGCGGTGGACTGCTTCACGCCGGCCGCGTCGAGCAGCTGCTTGAGCATCGGCACGCAGGAGCCGCAGCTCGTGCCGGCCCGGGTGCACGTCTTCAGCGCCGGCACGTCGCACGCGCCACCGGAGATCGCCGCGTCGATGTCGTCCCGGGTGACCGCGTTGCAGGAGCAGACCTGCGCCGCGCCGGGCAGCGCGGCCGCGCCGGCCCCCGCCCCGCCGGCCGGCGCCAGCAGCGCCAGCGGGGGAGCGGGCAGCGGCCCGCCGACGCTGGCCCGCAGCGTCGGGTAGGCGGTCGCGTCTCCGACCAGCACGCCGCCGAGCAGCGTCTTCGCGTCGTCGGAGAGGACCAGCTTCGCGTACGACCGGGTGGCCGGGTCGGTGAACGTCACGTCCAGGCAGCCCGGGGTGGTGCCGTGCGCGTCGCCGAAGGAGGCCACGTCCACGCCGAGCAGCTTGAGCTTGGTGGCGGTGTCCGCGCCGGGGAAGGTGGCCGCGCCGCCGAGCAGCCGGTCGGCGACCACCTCCGCCATCGCGTACCCGGGAGCGACCAGGCCGTGGCAGCTGCCCTCGACCGCCGCGCACTCGCCGACCGCCCAGATCCGCTCGTCGGACGTCCGGCAGGCGGCGTCGGTCAGCACCCCGCCGCGCGGCCCCAGCGACAGCCCGGCGGAGCGGGCCAGCTCGTCACGGGGGCGGATGCCGGCGGCCACCACGACCAGGTCGGTGTCGACCGTGGCGCCGTCGGAGAGTGCCAGCGCGGCGACCGTGCCGTCCGGGCCTGGACGCAGCGCGGTGGTGGCCACCCCCAGGTGGGTGCGCACCCCCAGCTCCTCGACGTACCGGCGGAGCATCGCGCCACCGGCCTCGTCCACCTGCACCGGCATCAGCCGGGGCGCGAACTCGATCACATGGGTGTCCAGCCCGAGCAGGCGCAGCGCGTTCGCCGCCTCCAGCCCGAGCAGGCCGCCGCCGATCACCGCGCCGACCCGCCGGCCGGCCGCGTGGTCGCGGATCGCCGCCAGGTCGTCCAACGTCCGGTAGACGAAGACGCCGGGCAGGCCCGCGCCGTCCACCGGCGGCACGAAGGGGTACGACCCGGTGGCGAGCACCAGCATGTCGTACGGGTGCTCGCCGGCCGCGGTGGTCACCACCTGCCGCGCCCGGTCGATCCCGGTGACCGTCTCGCCGAGGCGCAGCTCCACTCCGTCGTCGGGGGTGTGCAGGTTCAGCTCCTCGGCGCTCACCCCGTCGAAGAACGCCGAGAGCCGCACCCTGTCGTACGCCGGCCGGTCCTCCTCGGCGAGCACCGTCACCTGCCAACGCCGGTCGTGGTCGCGGGCGCGCAGCGCCTCGACGAACCGCTGCCCGACCATGCCGTTGCCGACGACGACCAATCGTTTGCCGGTCATCGCGTCACCTCCTCGCGGTCCATCGCGTCAGATCCGTGTCCCGTCACCCGCCCCGCCCGGCGGACCTGCCCACCCCGCCGGCCGGTCATCGGGCCGCTCCCACCGAGTCGGCCTCGCAGAGCCAGTCGACGATGCCGGCGACGGCCTCCCGGCAGCCGCCGCAGCCGGTGGACGCCCGGGTCGCGGCGACCACCTCGTCGACCGTCCGGGCCCCGTCGCGCCAGCAGGCCACCAGCGCCCCCTTGCGCACGTCGTTGCACTGGCAGACGGTCGCCGCGTCCGGCATCAGCGCCGGGGACTCGGCCGGCGCCGCCGCCGTCGCCCCGACCGCCCGGCCGAGCAGCAGCGCCCGCCGGTCGGTCGGCACCGGCCCGCCCCGGTCGAAGAGCTGCACCACCGTGCCGACGGTGGGGTTGTCGCCGAGCAGGATCGCCCCGGTCAGCCGCTCGTCGTGGATGCGCAGCCGGGCGTAGGTGCCCCGGGCCGGGTCGGCGAAGGTCAGCTCCTCACCGGGGCCGTCGGTCGGGTCGCCCATCGCGGCGAGGTCGATGCCGGCCGCCTTCAGCCGGGTCACCGCCGGCCGGGCCCGGTACCGGACGGTCGGGTCCTCGCCGGTCAGCAGCTGCGCCACCACCCGGGCCTGCGCCCAGGCCGGGGCGACCAGCCCGGTCAGCGTGCCGTCGTGCTGGGCGCAGTCGCCGATCGCCGAGACGTGCGGGTCGGTGGTGCGCAGCCGGTCGTCGACCACCACGCCCCGCTCGACGGCCAGCCCGGCGGCGGCGGCCAGCCCGGTCTCGGGGCGTACGCCGCAGGAGAGCACCAGCAGGTCGGCGGCGAGCGTCCGGCCGTCGGTCAGCCGCAGCCGGACCTCGTCGGCGTCCACCTGGACCCCGGACCCGCCGACCGCCAGCTCGGTCCGGACGCCCAGCCCGGCGAGGGTGCCGGCGAGCACCGCCCCGGCGGCCGGGTCGAGCTGCCGCTCCATCAGGTGTCCCACGGGGTGCACCACGGTCACGTCGAGCCCCCGGGCGGCCAGCCCCCGGGCCGCTTCCAGCCCGAGCAGCCCGCCGCCGAGCACCAGGACGCTGCGTGCGTCGCGCGCCACGGCGAGGATGCGCCGGCAGTCGTCCAGGGTGCGGAAGGCGGCCACCCGGGCGGGCAGGTCGGTCGGGTCGAGGCCGGGCAGCGGCGGCACCAGCGCCCGGCTGCCGGTGGCCAGTACCAGGTGGTCGTAGCCGATCCGGTCGCCGTCGTCGGTGCGCACCTCGCGGGCGGCCCGGTCGATCGCGGTGACGTCCGCACCGGTGCGGACGTCCACGCCCTGACCGGCGACCTCGGCCAGCTCCACGTCCGGCTCGCCGATCTTCCCGGCCAGCAGGGTGGAGAGCATGATCCGGTTGTACGCCCGGTGCGGCTCCGCACCGAGCACGGTGACCTTGTGTTCCCCGCCCCGGGCGTGCAGCTCGGCGGCGAGCCGGGAGCCGGCCATGCCGTACCCCACGATCACGACGCGCATGGCCGTCCTCCGCTTCGTTCCGACCGGCCGCGAGACGCGGCGGCGCGGTGCCGGATGATCCGATCGCTCATGCCCTCTCCACCCGTACGGCGCAGATCTTGAATTCGGGCATCCCGGAGACCGGGTCCGTCGCGTCGTTGGTCACGGAGTTGGCCCGGGCCGCGCCGGCCCAGTGGAACGGCGCGAAGACGGTGTCGGGGCGGATCGTCGGGCTGAGCCGGGCCGGCGCGCGCAGCTCGCCCCGGCGGGAGGTGACGACCAGTTCGTCCCCCTCGTCGACGCCGAGCCGGTCGGCCAGGTCCGGGTGCAGCTCGACGAAGCCGCCGGGGGCGGCGCGGCGCAGCGCGGCGACCCGCCGGGTCTGGGTGCCCGACTGGTACTGGGCGAGCACCCGGCCGGTGGTGAAGTGCAGCGGGTACTCGGCGCAGACCTCCTCGGCCGCCGGCCGGTGGGTCACCGGGTGGAACCGGGCCCGCCCGTCGGGGGTGGGGAACCGGTCGGCGAAGAGCCGTGGCGCGTCCGGGCCGTCCGGGTCCGGGCAGGGCCAGAAGACGCCTTCGTCCCGTTCGATCCGCTCCCAGGTGATCCCGGCGTAGTCGGCCGGCCCGCCGGCGGAGGCCCGCCGCAGCTCGGCGAAGACCACCCGGGGGTCGGTCGGGAACCGCCCGGCTTCCGGGTCGCCGGCGTCGAGGCGCGCGGCCAGGCCGGCGAGGATGTCGAGGTCGGTGCGCACCCCGGGCGGTGGCCGGCGCAGCGCCTGCCGGCGCAGCACCCGGCCCTCCAGGTTGGTCATGGTGCCCTCCTCCTCGGCCCACTGGGCGACGGGCAGCACCACGTCGGCCAGCGCCGCCGTCTCGGAGAGCAGGAAGTCGGCCACCACCAGCAGGTCGAGTCCCCGCAGCCGCTCGGTGACCCGGGCGGCCCGGGGCGCGGAGACCACCGGGTTCGAGCCGAAGACCAGCATCGCGCGTGGCCCGCCGGGCGTGCCGAGCGAGTCCAGCAGCCGGTACGCCGGTACCCCCGGCCCGGGCAGCTCGTCGGGGTCGACGCCCCACACCCCGGCAACGTGCGCGCGGGCCGCCGGGTCGTCGATCTTCCGGTACCCGGGGAGCTGGTCCGACTTCTGTCCGTGCTCCCGGCCGCCCTGGCCGTTGCCCTGACCGGTCAGGCAGCCGTACCCGGAGCCGGGGCGGCCGGGCAGGCCGAGGGCGAGCGCCAGGTTGACGAAGGCGCTGACCGTGTCCACGCCCTTGGCGTGCTGCTCCGCGCCCCGGGCGGTGAGGATGATCGCGCTGCCGCCGGCGAGCGCCCGGACGGTCGCCTCCAGGTCGGCCACCGGCACGCCGGAGAGCCGTTCCACCTCGGCCGGCCAGCACCCGGCGACGGTTCGGCGTACCTGCTCGAAGCCGGTGGTGCGGGCGTCGACGTACGCCTTGTCGACCAGGCCTTCGATGACCGCGATGTGCAGCAGCGCGTTGGCCACCGCCAGGTCGGTGCCGGGCAGCGGTTGCAGGTGCAGGTCGGCCTGGCGGGCGGTGGCGGTGACCCGGGGGTCGACCACGATCAGCCGGCCGCCGCGGCGCCGCTGGTCGGTCAGGTGCCGCATCAGGGGCGGCATGGTCTCCGCCGGGTTGGCGCCGACCAGCAGCAGGGTGTCGGCCCGGCCGAGGTCGGCCAGCGGGAAGGGCAGCCCCCGGTCGACGCCGAAGGCGCGGATGCCGGCCGCTGCGGCCGAGGACATGCACCACCGGCCGTTGTAGTCGATGTGCCGGGTCCGTAGCGCCACCCGGGCGAACTTGCCGAGCGCGTACGCCTTCTCGTTGGTGAGCCCGCCGCCGCCGAAGACCGCGACCGCGTCCCGCCCGTGTCCGGACTGGACGGCGCGGATGCCGGCGGCGACCCGGTCGAGCGCGGCGTCCCAGGTCGCGGGGCGCAGCTCACCGGACGGGTCGCGCAGCAGGGGGGTGGTCAGCCGGTCGGGGTGGTCCAGCAGCTCGGCGGCGGTCCAGCCCTTCTGGCACAGTCCGCCCCGGTTGGTGGGGAACTGTCGGGGGAGCACCTCCACCCGGTCGCCCTCGGCGCGCAGGACCATCCCGCACTGCAGGGCGCAGTACGGGCAGTGCGTTTCCGCCTCACGGGGCCGTACCCCCGGTCGCGTCGCGGCGTGTGCACCGTCTGTCATGCCATCGAAGCGTGCCGCCGGGCGGTTTCCGGTCCGGGTCCCTTTTGTTTCGGCCCTGTCAAGAGCGCCTCACACCGCACGGGAGCATGCGACCGGTCAGCTGGGTCTATTCCCTGAGACAGGCTTCTCATTGTTCAGTAGACGACGATGAGCGTGGCGGCGGCCTTCGACGCGGTGGCGGGCAGCTACGACCAGTCCAGGCGGCGTCCACCGCCCGCCCCCTGGGCCGACCCGCCGGGTCGTCCTCGCCGCCGGGGGAGGTTTGACCGGTTCGGCGGCCGACGCGAGCGGGGATGACTGATGGTCATACCACTGGGTAGTCTCAGCCGCATGACTGCCAAGGTGACCCTGTCGTTCTCCGACGAGACGATCGAGGAGGCACGCCGGTTCGCCAAGCGCGAAGGGCTGAGCCTCTCCGCATGGATGGACCAGGCGGCCCGGGAGAAGGCGCTGCGCGAGGTCTTCACCGCGCACGCCGAGGCGGTCGGCCGGGCCGGGATCGACCTGGAGTCCGCCGCGCTCGCCGACGCGCGGGAGGTCGCCATGGTCGACGACGCGCTCTTCGGCGGGCGTCCGCGTGCTGCGTAGGGGGGAGATCTGGCGGATCGAGGGCGCCCGGGAGCGGCTCGGGCTGGTGATCAGCTCCGACGTCTACAACTCCACCGACGTGCCGATCGTCATCGTGGCCGAGGTGGTGGAGGAGGCGCTGCTGCGCGACTCCCCGCTCGCGGTGCGGATGGGCGGGTACGTGGTGATGCCGGACCGGCTCTCCTCGCCGATGAAGAAGTGGTTCAGTGAGTGCGTGGACGTCGCCGACACCGAGACCATGCAGCGGGTGGGCCGGGCGCTGCGCATCCTCCAGCAGCTCTGAGACGTCTCACCACCGCCGCCCGGCGGACGTGCGATCCCCGTTTCCGGAACGACTCCTGACGGGACTCGCGCCGTAACCGGCCGTTCCTAGCGTCCTGCTCGTCACACCGACGAGGAGGAGCCGCCGTGAGTACGCTGGCCAGCACGACAACAGTCACCGCCGAACCGGCGGCCACCGCCGGGGGCAGGCACCGGATCACCGACTGGCGACCCGAGGACCCCACCTTCTGGCGTACGACCGGCGCGCGGATCGCCCGGCGTAACCTCTGGGTCTCGATCTTCGCCGAGCACGTCGGATTCTCCGTGTGGAGTCTCTGGTCCGTCACGGTGCTCTTCCTCGGGCCCGCGTACGGCATCGACCCGGCGGGGAAGTTCCTGCTCACCGCCGTTCCGGCCGCGCTCGGGGCGGTGCTGCGGCTGCCGTACACCCTGGCCGTGGCACGCTTCGGCGGGCGGAACTGGACCATCGTCAGCGCCCTGATGCTGCTGGTGCCGGCGGTGCCGATGGCGATCCTGCTGGAACCGGGCGTGTCGTACCCCACGCTGATGGTGCTGGCCTGCCTGACCGGCGTGGGCGGCGGCAACTTCGCCTCCTCCATGGCCAACATCAACCTCTTCTTCCCGGAGCGGCTCAAGGGCCGGGCGCTGGGGCTCAACGCGGGCGGCGGCAACCTCGGCGTACCGGCGGTGCAGCTCGTCGGGCTGGCGGTGCTCGCCACCGCCGGGGCCGCGTACCCCCGCCTGGTGCCGGCGGTATACCTGCCGCTGATCGTGCTGGCCGCGTTGGCTTCGGCGCGCTGGCTGGACAACCTCCCCGACGCCCGCAACGAGCCGGGCGCGCTGCGCGAGGCCGCCCGCGAGCCGCACACCTGGGTGATGTCCCTGCTCTACATCGGCACCTTCGGCTCGTTCATCGGGTTCGGTTTCGCCTTCGGGCAGGTGCTCCAGCTCCAGTTCGCGGACCGCTTCCCGACCCCGATCGACGCCGCCTGGCTGACCTTCCTCGGCCCGCTGGTCGGCTCGCTGATCCGGCCGGTCGGCGGTCAGCTCGCCGACCGGCTCGGCGGGGCGCGGGTGACCTTCTGGAACTTCGTCGGCATGGCGATCGGGGCCGGCCTGGTGCTGTACGCGGCGCGGGAGGAGTCCTTCCCGCTCTACCTGACCGGGTTCATGTCGCTCTTCGTCTTCTCCGGGATCGGCAACGGGTCGACCTACAAGATGATCCCGGCGATCTTCCGGGCCCGGGCGGTCACGGAGGGGGAGCTGACCGGTGACCCGGAGGCCGCCGAGCGGCGGGCCCGCCGGCTCTCCGGCTCGCTGATCGGCATCGCCGGGGCGGTCGGGGCGTTCGGCGGGGTGCTGGTCAACGTGGCCTTCCGGCAGTCGTTCCTGACCTCCGGCAACGCCGAGGCGGCCTACGTCGCCTTCATCGGCTGGTACGCCCTCTGCTTCGGCCTCACCTGGGCCGTGTACCTGCGGCCGGGGCCGCGCCGGCTGGCCGGCGTGTGATCTGGCTCATCGTCCCGCCGCAGGCCACGCTGGGTGACCCCCCGTTTTGACCTGCCGGCGGGGCGGCGGGTATCGTTGCCTGCTGTTGTACGACATTCAGAGGCGTGCCGCATCAGGTACGCTTGGTCGTTCGTGCGCGCCTGGTCACCTCGGCGCGCGACCCCAGACCGACGACGAGACAAGGTAGACCTGTGCGTACGTACAGCCCGAAGCCGGGTGAGATCGAGCGTCAGTGGCACGTTATCGACGCCTCTGATGTCGTGCTGGGCCGCCTCGCGACCCACGCCGCCACGCTGCTGCGTGGTAAGCACAAGCCGACTTTCGCGCCGCACGTCGACACGGGCGACTTCGTCGTCATCGTGAACGCGGGCAAGGTCGCGCTGACCGGCAACAAGCGCCAGCAGAAGATCGCCTACCGCCACTCCGGTTACCCGGGTGGTCTGAAGCGGGTCGGCTACGACGAGCTGCTGACCAAGCGTCCCGAGCGGGCCATCGAGCTGGCCGTGAAGGGCATGCTCCCGCACAACAAGCTCGGCCGTCAGCTCATCAAGAAGCTGAAGGTCTACGCCGGTGCCGAGCACCCGCACGGCGCGCAGCAGCCGGTGCCGTTCGAGATCAAGCAGATCGCGCAGTGAGCGCGGGCGAAGGAAACAGCATGACCGACATCACCGAGACCGAGGTCGCCCCCGAGGCCACCGAGGCGCCGGCGCCCGTCGCCCACGCGCCTCGTGGTGACCGGCCGATCCAGACCGTGGGCCGCCGCAAGGAGGCCATCGTCCGGGTCCGCATCGTCCCCGGCACCGGCAAGATCACCTGCAACGGTCGTGACCTCGAGGCCTACTTCCCGAGCAAGGTGCACCAGCAGCTCATCAAGGACCCGCTGGTCACCGCCGAGAAGCCCGAGGCGTTCGACGTCATCGCCAACCTGCGAGGCGGCGGCACCACCGGCCAGGCCGGCGCGCTGCGGCTCGCCATCGCCCGGGCGCTCATCGTGAGCGAGCCGGACGACCGCCCGGCCCTGAAGAAGGCCGGCTTCCTGACCCGTGACGCCCGGGTCAAGGAGAGCAAGAAGTACGGCCTCAAGAAGGCCCGTAAGGCTCCTCAGTACTCGAAGCGCTGACCTTCAGCGACACGTTGTACTTCTGACGGACGGCCGGGCCGCCTCCCCTCGACGGGAGGTGGCCCGGCCGTCCGTTGTTTCCCTGGGACCGTTTCATAGGAGGTTGGCGGGTATGGGCCGGTTGTTCGGCACGGACGGCGTACGCGGGCGGGCGAACGCGGATCTCACCCCCGAGTTGGCGCTCGCGGTGGCGGTGGCCGCCGCGCACACGCTCGCCGAGTCGGACAAGAGCCATCCCCCGCTGGCCGTGGTCGGCCGGGACACCCGGGCCAGCGGCGAGATGCTGGAGGCCGCCGTGGTCGCCGGGCTCACCAGCGCCGGGGCCAACGTGGTCCGGGTCGGGGTGCTGCCCACCCCGGCGGTGGCGTTCCTCACCGCCGAGGCCAAGGCCGACCTGGGCGTCATGCTCTCCGCCTCGCACAACCCGATGCCGGACAACGGCATCAAGCTCTTCGCCGCCGGGGGTCACAAGCTGCCCGACGAGATCGAGATGCGGATCGAGGCGGCGGTCGAGGCGAACGCCACCACCGCCTGGGAACGTCCGATCGGCGCCGGCGTCGGCCGGGTGCACGACCTGCTCGACGGCGCGGACCACTACGTGCAGCACCTCGTCGGCACCGTCGGGCACCGGCTGGACGGGATCAAGGTCGTGGTCGACTGCGCCAACGGCGCGGCGGCCGAGGTGGCCCCGGTGGCGTACCGGGAGGCGGGCGCCGAGGTGGTCGCCATCTACGCAGAGCCGGACGGGCTCAACATCAACGACGACTGCGGCTCCAACCACATCGACGCGCTGCGCGCCGCCGTGGTCGAGCACGGCGCCCACCTGGGCATCGCGCACGACGGCGACGCCGACCGGTGCGTGGCGGTCACCGCCGACGGCGACGTGGTCGACGGCGACCAGGTGATGGCGATCCTCGCCCTTGCCATGCGGGAGGCCGGCACACTCACCCGCGACACCCTGGTCGCGACCGTGATGAGCAACCTCGGTCTGCGGCTGGCGATGTCCGCGGAGGGCATCCGGCTGGTCGAGACCAAGGTCGGCGACCGGTACGTCCTGGAGGAGCTGCGCGCCTCCGGGCTCGCCCTCGGCGGCGAGCAGAGCGGCCACATCGTCATGCCGGCGTACGCGACCACCGGCGACGGGGTGCTCACCGGGCTGCACCTGATGGCGCGGATGGCGCACACCGGCAGGTCGCTGGCCGAGCTGGCCTCGGTGGTCACCAAGCTGCCGCAGGTGCTGATCAACGTGCCGGTCGGGGACCGTACCGCCGGCGCGGCCGCCCCCGCCGTCCGCGCCGAGGTCGAACGGGCCGAGGCCGAGCTGGGCGAGACCGGCCGGGTGCTGCTGCGCCCCTCCGGCACCGAGCCGCTGGTACGGGTGATGGTCGAGGCCGCCACCGAGCCGACCGCCCGGGCGGTGGCCGAGCGGATCGCCGAGCAGGTCCGGGCGGCGAGCCCGACCGCCTGACCCGCTTGCCTGGCCCCGCCGCCGTGCTCGAACCGGCCTGTCCTTCACGCCATCAGATCGACATCGTGGAGAAGCTGATCGGACCCGCGGCCTGCCGGGAGGACCGGCGTCGGCGGGCGGGCGGGGCTCGGCCGGTCGGCACCTGCCGGGAGGTCAGAGCCGCAGCCGGGCGGCGCGGTCGAAGGTGTCGGCCGGGTCCTCGCCCTCGGTGAGGTCGAGGTCCTCCACGATCCGGCCGTCGCCGAGCCGGACCAGCCGGTCGCAGCGGGCGGCGATGGCCCGTTCGTGGGTGGCCAGCAGGATCGTCATGCCGTGCCGGCCGCGCAGGTCCAGCAGCAGGTCGAGGATCTGCCCACCGGTGGTGGAGTCGAGGTTGCCGGTCGGCTCGTCGGCGAGCAGGAGCCGCGGCGCCCCCATCAGCGCGCGGGCGATCGCCACCCGCTGCTGCTGGCCGCCGGAGAGCTGTGCCGGCAGGGCCCGCTCCCGCCCGGCCAGGCCCACCGCGTCGAGCAGCTCCCGGGCCCGGGCGGCGTGGTCGCCGTGGCCCCGGCGGGGCAGCACCGGGGCGACCACGTTGTCCAGCACGGTCAGCGCCGGCAGCAGGTGGTACCGCTGGAAGACGAAGCCGACCCGCTGCCGGTAGCGGGCCAGGGCTGCCCGGCGCAGGGCGGTCACCTCGACGTCGTCCACCGTGATGGTGCCCCGGTCGGCCTGCTCAATCGCCCCGATCATGTGCAGCAGCGTCGACTTGCCCGACCCGCTCGGGCCGGTCAGCGCCACCACCGAACCGGCGGCGACGTCCAGCGTCACGTCGTCGATGGCGGTGAGTCGCTCGACGCCGGTGCGGAACTGCCGGACCAGCCCGGCCGCCCGGACCGTACTGCCCCTGGTCGCGTCCATGGTCACTCCTCTGCGAGCAGTCGTGCGGTGGGGAGGCGGCGCAGCAGCGCGGCCGGAACCAGGGCGGCCAGCGAGGTGACCAGTACCCCGGCCAGCGCCACCGCGGCGGCGACCAGCACCAGCGACCGGGGCAGGTCGCCGACCAGCCAAGCCGCGCCGCCGAGGCCGAGGGCCGCGCCGCTGACGGCGCCGAGCAGACCGAGGATGATTCCCTCGTACCCGATCAGGCGGCCCAGCGCGGCGTCGGTCCAGCCGACCGCGCGCAGGGTGGCCAGCTCGGACGCCCGGTCTCGGATGTTCAGGTAGAGCACATCGGCGACGGCGGCGGCGCCGAGCAGCACGGTGGCGACCGCCGCCATGGTGTCCGCGCCGCGTACGTTCAGCGAGACAGTGTCGCCGAGCAGGCTGCCGACGATCGCGCCGCGGAAGGCGTACGCGGCGGCGGTGACCAGGGTCAGCGCGGCCACCCCGATGGCCAGCGCACCGGCGCCGAGCAGGGTGCGCCCGGGGTTGCGGACCAGGTTGACCAGGGCCAGGCCGGGCAGGGTGCGCGGTCGGTGTACCCAGCGGGCCGTCGCCACCGGCGGCCGGAGCGCCGCGGCCGGGTGGGCACGCGCGGCCCGCAGCGCTGGCGCCAGCCCCGCGACCAGCGCCAACAGCAGGGCCACTGGTACGGCGAGCAGCGCCCGCCGCCAGTCGACGTCGATGCCCAGCGCCGCGCCCAACGGGAACGCCAGGCCGACGGCGAGCAGCCCGGCCACCAGCCCCAGCAGGGCGACATCGCCGAGGATCAGCGCGCCGATCCGTCGGGCCGGCCAGCCCAAGCAGGCGAGCACCGCCAGTTCCGGCCGGCGGTCCCGGACCGCGGCGGAGACCGCGTTGCCGAGGAAGAGCACGCAGACCACCAGCACCAGTACGAAGAGCGCCACGCTCTTGCGGTCCGCCGCCTTCGTGATTGCCGACGCGACACCGAGCGCGGACCAGTTCTCGGTCAACCGCAGCTCGGGCCGGCCGAACGCACCGGCCGGCAGTTCCACGGTCTGCGGGGCGGGGGACGAGCCGAGGGTGATGTCCACGTCCAGCCCGGTCACCCGGTTGATCTGCTCGGCGATCAGCCGAACCCGCTCCGCGGAGCGTTCGCTGTAGCCGTCCACGTCGGCCACCCGGACCCGGATTGCGCTGATCGGCGCCGTGGCCTGCGGACCGGTGCCGGCCAGCAGCGCCTGCGCGCTGGTCAGGTTGGTCAGCAGCAGCGGCGGTGCGGAGAGGTAACCGGCCGGGTTGCCGCTGGGCTCCAGGGGTCGGCCGCCCAGGGCGGCCCGGCTGCGGTCGTCGGCGCCCTCGGCCTGCGGCGGTTCGTACGTCTCCAGCGGGACCCGGCCCAGGTCGGCGAAGCCGGCCAGCTTCTGCGGGTCGAAGACACCCACCGCCTTCCACTGCCGGGCGTCCTGAAGGGAGGGCGGCATCTTCACCACGGACACCGGCCGGAACGAGGTGTCCTCGGTCAGCCACGGTCGGGCGAACCAGGTGGCCAGCTCCGCATCGGCGTAGACGGACGGGTCGATTGTGGTGGCGCGGGCGCGCAGGGCGCCGTCGGGGCGCTCGTCGTAGCCCGTCTCGCCGGGTTGCAGGACTCGTTGCAGTTCACCGAAGCAGCAGGTGCGCCCGTCGAGCCCGGTGGCGAGCTGTTTCCGGTACGCCGAGACGGCGTCCTGGGTGCTGCCGCCGACAGCGAGGGCGGGTGCCCGACGGAGCGTCCCGGCCAGGTCCTCCGGGCGTACCCCGGCGATGCTGCGGCCCGGGACGATCCGGGTGTAGCCGGCGCGGAGCGTGCCGTCGAGGAAGGGGCGGCTGGTGGTCAGCACGGGTAGGGTCCGCGAGCGCAGGCCGCCCTGGTAGCGATTGTCGGAGGCCCGGTCGTCGCCGGCGAGCGGCCGGCCGTCCACCACGGCGTCGGAGAGGCCGACCAGCCGTTGCTCGGCCTCCGGGTCGACGGCGGCGAGCAGGAACGGCACGTTGAGACGCAGGTGCAGCACGAGCCGGTCCTCGACCGTGACCTGCGGGCTGCCCGGCCCGCCGCCTGGCGTGGAACGCTCGAAGCGTCCGTCGGGCAGCAGCCGGAACGTCTGCACCCGCCACGTCTGCCGCTCGGTGAGGGTGTACAGGACCGGGTCCTGTGCCGCGCCCGGGTCGCAGACCGCGGCGTTACGGCCGTCCGGCAGCACCTCACGCGGGACCAGACCGCACTCCTGGGTGTCGTACGTCCGGCCGTCGGTGTAGCGCACGGCGTCCGGGTGGTAGCTGTCGTCGAACGTCGGGTGGAGCAGCCGGTGCTTCGTCACGTACAGGTAGAACGGGTCCGCCGGGGCGTGGCTGAGGCCGCGTTCGGCGAAGAAGGTGCGGTCGACCCGGATGACCTGGCGGTCGAGCCGCCGGTCGATCGTGTCGGTCAGGTCGACCGGCATGTCGATCGGGGTGGTCGAGTAGCCGACCATCGCGATCGGCGCGGCCACGTCAACGCCGGCCACCGCCGCGACCTGGTCGACCTGGTCGGTGGTGATGCCGCCGTAGCGGCCGGAGAGGTAGTTGGGCCGCACCAACCCACGCGCGGCCTCCAGGGGTGTGCGCGCGCCCTGCGGACGGACGAGGATGTCGTACGCCGCGCGGGTTTCCCGCTCGACGGTGCCGGTGACCTCCAGCCGGGAGGTGGTGGTGGCGCCGGTCAGCACGACGAAGCCGGTGGTCGCCACCAGCACGCCGGCGAGCAGCGCCACCGACCGCCCCGCACGGCCACGTAGCTGTCCCCAGATCAATCGGAACATGTCGCGCCTCCCCGTGTGCTGAACACACTGTGCGCGATACATTGTGACAATGCAAGACCCGCCCGGCTGACCGGTCCGGGCCGGATTGGAGGAGACGGTGGCGATCCAGCACGCGGTCCTGGCCCTGCTCGCCCGTGGCCCGAGCTACGGCTACCAGCTCAAGGGCGCCTTCGAGCAGGCGGTCGGCCCACAGTGGGGCACGCTGAACATCGGGCACCTTTACCAGATTCTCGACCGGCTCTCCCGGGACGGCCTGGTGGTCGCCGAGCGGCAGGCCCAGCCCGTCAAGCCGGACCGGGTGGTCTACGAGATCACCGACGGCGGCCGGGTCGAGCTGGACCGCTGGCTCACCGAACCCAGCCCGCGCAGCGGCGGCTTCCGGGACGACTTCTTTCTCAAGGTCACCGCCGCGGCCCGCTCCGGTGAGCCGGCCATCGTACGGACGGTCCTGAGCAACCAGCGCGGTCACCTCATGCGCGAGCTGCGCAACCTCGACGGGCTGCGGCGCCGCGCCGAGGACCCGGTGGTCGGCCTGCTGCTCGCCGCCGCCGCCCGGCACGTCGAGGCGGACCTCGCCTTCGTCGACGACGCCGAGTCGGTCCTGCTCGCCGACGGCAGCGCGCTGCTCAGCCGGCTCGCTGCGCGCCCCGTCGTGACGTCCACCGAAGATGCGGGCTCAGCACGCGCGGCCGGCTGACCCGCCGGAGCAGTCAGGCCGCGGCGACCCGGCGCAAAAAGCGCTCGCCCAGCTCCGCCACGGCGGCGGCGTCGAACTCCAGCGCCGGGCCGGCCACCGTCACCTCGGTCATCGCCAGGCCGGGCACCTCGCTGTCCTGCCAGCCACCGGCGAACCACACCTTCTCCTCCTCGGCGAGGGCGAGATTCGCCTCGTCGAGCAGCCAGGCCGGATGCGGCAGCCAGAGCCGGAACTGGTGGGTGTGCGGCGGTGCCGGGAACACCCGCGCGCCGGGCAGCTCGGCCAGCGCCGCCGCCACGGTCCGGGCGTGCGCCACGTATCCGGCGAGCCGGGGGAGTTCCTCGGCGAGCCCGGCCAGCGCGCAAAGGGCCGCCGGCCACTGCTGGAACACCTGACCGCCGTAGCGGTGCCGCCAGGCCCGGGCGTAGCGGACCAGCGCCTCGTCGCCGGTGAGCGCGGCCCCGGAGATGCCGCCGAGGGACTTGTAGAACGAGACGTAGACGCTGTCGAAGAGTCGGACCACCTCGGGCAGCGACCGCCCGAGGTGGGTGGTGGACTCCCACAGCCGGGCCCCGTCGGCGTGCACCCGCGCCCCCGTGTCGCGGGCCGACGCCACCGTCGCGGTCAGCTCGTCCCAGCTCGGCAGCACGAAACCGGCGTCCCGCAGCGGCAGTTCGAGCAGCAGCGTGCCGACCGGCTCGGCCAGTGCGGCCACCTCGTCGGCGTTCGGGTTCCGCGGCATCTGCGTGGTGAGCACCGCCCGCAGCCCGCCGAGCACCGCGTACGCGTCCCGCTCGTGCACCAGCGGGTGGCTCAGCGGGTGCAGGCCGACGGCGCTGCGGCCGGTGACCTCGGCGCCGTAGCGCATAGCGACCTGCTGAGCCATCGTGCCGGTGGGGAAGAAGACCGCGTCCGCCGTGCCGAGCAGCTCGGCCACCCGGCGCTCCACCGCCGTCACCGCACCACCCTCGCCGTAGATGTCCGGCAGGCCGTCGGGGTCGGCGGTGGCCCGCATGACCGCGAGCTGGTCGTGGACCGAGGTGGGCCGGGCGCGGGTCAGGATTCGGTCGCAGCCGCGCAACGCCGTGATCTGCCGGGCCCGCTCGGCGTACCCGTCGGTCATCGGGCCGCTGCCAGCCGGCGCAGTCGGGTGACCGCCTCGGACAGCACCTCGGGCCGCTTGCAGAAGGCGAACCGGACCAGCCGCCGGCCGGCCTCCGGGTCGTCGTAGAAGACCTGGGTGGGGACGGCGACCACGCCGCAACGTTCCGGCAGCGACCGGCAGAAGTCCACCCCGTCCCGGCCGCCGAGCGCGCTCACGTCGGCGGTGACGAAGTACGTCCCCTCCGGACTGAGCACGTCGAAGCCGGCGTCGGTCAGGCCGGCCACCAGCTGGTCCCGCCGCCGCTGCAGGTCGTCCCGGAACCCGGTGAAGTAGCTGTCCGGCAGGGCCAGCGCCACGGCGACCGCCGGTTGCAGCGGCGCGGCGTTGACGAAGGTGAGGAACTGCTTCACCCGGAGCACCGCCGACACCAGGGGTGCCGGGCCGCTCACCCAGCCCACCTTCCAACCGGTGCAGGAGAACGTCTTGCCGGCCGACGAGATGCGCAGCGTCCGCTCCCGCATCCCGGGCAGCGTCGCCAGCGGCACATGCCCGCTCGTGGCGTCGGTGAAGACCAGGTGCTCGTAGACCTCGTCGGTGACCGCGTACGCGTCGTGCTCGCGGCAGAGCTCGGCGATCAGGGCCAGCTCGTCGGGGGTGAAGACCTTGCCGGTCGGGTTGTGCGGGGAGTTGAGCAGGACCAGCCGGGTCCGCGGCCCGAACGCGGCGCGCAGCTCCGCCGGGTCGAAGGCGTACCGGCCGTCGTCCCGGCCGGCGCGGCTGACCAGCCGGTCATCGGCGTGGGCTGCGCCGGGGCGCAGCGTCACGGGCCGCCGCACCGCGCCGGCCAGCGCGATCGAGGCGGCGTACGAGTCGTAGTACGGCTCGAAGCAGACCACCTCGTCGCCCTGCTCACAGAGGGCGAGGATGCTGGCCGCGATCGCCTCGGTGGCGCCCGCCGTGACGACGATCTCGCCGTCCGGGTCGTACGCCAGAGCGTGGAAGCGGCGCTGGTGCTCGGCGATCGCACGGCGCAGCGCGGGGATTCCCGGGCCCGGCGGGTACTGGTTCTGCCCGGTGCGCAGCGCCTCCGCCGCGGCGGCCAGCATCTCCGGCGGGCCGTCGCTGTCCGGGAAGCCCTGCCCGAGGTTCACCGCGCCGGTGCGGACCGCGAGCGCGGACATCTCGGCGAAGATCGTCGTCCCGAAGGGACGCATCCGGGCGACGAGGGGATCGACGTCGGGGGTTGTCGTCACGATGGCCAGCCTACGGCCCGACCCCGTCCGGTCACCTCCCCGTGCAGGTCACCTGGTACCCCAGCGGATGCTCGTCGGTCACCGACCGGCGGTCGCCGACTCGGACCGAGCAGGCGATCGGGGTGTCGTCGCCGGTGCTGTAGGCCATCACCATCACCCGGCTCGGATCGTCGGTGCGGATCTTCTCGCGCCAGGGCAGCCGCACCCCGTCCAGGCGGATGAACTCGCCGTTGGCGTCGTAGTACCGGATGTCGCCCCGGCCCTTCCCGGTCACCTCGTACGTCACGCTGATCCGGCCGCGACCGCTGGACGGGGTGGCGGCGGCGGTCGCCGGCTCGCTGGGCGTGGGCGGGGTCCAGGTCGGGACGGGAGTGTCCTCCTCGTAGTACGGATTGTCGTAGTAGGGGTCCTCGGCGATCGGACCTGGACCCGGACCCGGGGTGTACCGCCCGACCAGTGCGCTGCCCACCCCCAGGCAGCCGCAGACGACGAGGACGAGCACCGCGACGACCGCGATGACGATGCCGACCACCTGGCGTCCACCGACCGAGGAGCCGCCGGACGGGTGGCCGGGGTGGGCGTACGGCGGCGGGTACGCCGCCGGCGGCCAGCCGGCGGGCACCGCTCCGGCGGGCCCGGCCGGGGTGCCGTGCGGCCCGGCGTGGGTGCCGTGCGGCCCGGCGTGGGTGTCGTGCGGGCCGGGGTGGGTGTCGTGCGGGCCGGTCCCAGCCGTGCCAGCGGCCTCAGCGGCCTCAGGGGTCGCGCCGGGCTGCGCGGCGCCGGGCGGTGTGGTGGGAGGCATCCAGCGACCGGGGTCGGCCGGGACGGTGGGCATGGACGAGGTCCACGGTTCCGGCGCGGTCCAGGGCCGGGGCGCGGCGAAGGGATCCGACGGCGCCCACTGGTGCCCGGCGGGCGCGGCGGTCGGGTCGGCCGGAGTGGTGCCGGGGCCGCCGGTCGGCTCGACGGCGGGGCCGCCGGTCGGCTCCGCGCCGGTCGGCTCGGGGGAGGACGGCCCGGCGGGCGGGGACGCGTCGGACATGTCTGCTCCGGGACGGGAGGGGAATGGGGCGAAGGGGCCGTCCCAGGGACGTGCCGGATCCGCCGAGAGATTGTCGTACCGGGAGCGGACCCGCAACCCGGTTGCGTGGGCGCGACGGGCCGGAGCGCGTGGACGATTGTCCGGGCGCCGACTCCGGCTGGCCGATCGCTCAAATTCAGTGATTGTTTAGCCGACTTCTGCGCACGCGAGATGAGCGAAACTGGGTTAGGCTGCGGACCATGTGTGGAATCGTGGGTTACGCCGGCTCGCGCCCGGCGCTCGGCATCGTGCTCGACGGACTGCGGCGGCTGGAGTACCGCGGCTACGACTCGGCCGGCGTGGCGATCGTCTGCGACGACGAGCTGCTGACCGAGAAGAAGGCCGGCAAGCTGGCCAACCTGGAGAAGGTGCTGTCCGAGCGGGCCGCCGCCGATCCCACCTCCTGCGCCGCCAGCCCGATCGGCATCGGTGACGGCACCACCGGCATCGGCCACACCCGCTGGGCCACCCACGGCGGCCCGACCGACCGCAACGCCCACCCGCACCAGGCGCCCGACGGCCGGGTCGCGGTGATCCACAACGGCATCATCGAGAACTTCGCGAAGCTCCGCGCCGAACTGGAGGCCGACGGCGTCCAGTTCGCCAGCGACACCGACACCGAGTGCGCCGCCCACCTGCTCGCCAACGCCCTGGCCGAGCTGCGCGCGGCCGGGGAGGCCGACAGCCCGCAGCTGCTCGCCTCGGCCATGCGGGTGGTCTGCCGGCGGCTGGAGGGCGCCTTCACGCTGCTCGCCGTCGACGCCGGCATCCCGGGCGCGGTGGTCGGCGCCCGGCGCAACTCGCCGCTGGTCGTCGGCCGGGGCGACGGGGAGAACTACCTCGCCAGCGACGTGGCCGCGTTCATCGAGCACACCCGTGAGGCGGTCGAACTGGGTCAGGACCAGATCGTGCTGATCACCGGCGACGACATCGAGATCACCGACTTCGACGGCCAGCCCGCCACCGGCAAGGACTTCCACATCGACTGGGACTCCTCGGCCGCGGAGAAGGGCGGCTACGACTGGTTCATGCTCAAGGAGATCGAGGAGCAGCCGCAGGCGATCGCCGACACGCTGCTCGGCCGGCTCACCGAGACCGGCGAGATCGCCCTCGACGAGGTCCGCCTCAGCGACCAGGACCTGCGCGACGTCGACAAGATCTTCATCGTGGCCTGCGGCACCGCGTACCACTCCGGTCTGGTCGCCAAGTACGCCATCGAGCACTGGACCCGTATCCCCTGCGAGGTCGAGCTGGCCAGCGAGTTCCGCTACCGCGACCCGGTGCTGGACCGCTCCACGCTGATCGTGGTGATCTCGCAGTCCGGCGAGACCATGGACACCCTGATGGCGCTGCGCCACGCCAAGGAGCAGAAGGCCCGGGTGCTGGCCATCTGCAACACCAACGGCTCCACCATCCCGCGTGAGTCCGACGCGGTGCTCTACACCCACGGCGGGCCGGAGATCGCGGTCGCCTCCACCAAGGCGTTCCTCACCCAGCTCGTCGCCTGCTACCTGATCGGCCTGCACCTGGCCCAGGTACGCGGCATCAAGTTCGCCGACGAGGTGGGCGCGGTGGTCGCCCAGCTCCAGGAGATGCCGGGCAAGCTGCGCGAGCTGCTGGCCCGGATCGAGCCGGTGCGCGAGCTGGCCCGGGAGCTGAAGTCCGAGCCGACCGTGCTCTTCATCGGCCGGCACGTGGGCTACCCGGTGGCCCTGGAGGGCGCGCTCAAGCTCAAGGAACTGGCGTACATGCACGCCGAGGGCTTCGCCGCCGGTGAGCTGAAGCACGGCCCGATCGCGCTGATCGACAAGGGCACCCCGGTGATCTGCGTGGTCCCGTCGCCGGTGGGCCGGGGCATGCTGCACGACAAGGTCGTCTCCAACATCCAGGAGGTCCGCGCCCGGGGCGCCCGGACCATCGTGATCGCGGAGGAGGGCGACGAGGCGGTGGTCCGTTACGCCGACCACCTGATCTACGTGCCGCGTACGCCGACGCTGCTCGCCCCGCTGGTGACCACCGTGCCGCTGCAGGTGCTCGCCGCCGAGATCGCGGCCGCCCGTGGGCACGACGTGGACCAG
The DNA here is from genome assembly GCF_900090245.1 of Micromonospora halophytica. GTDB lineage: Bacteria > Actinomycetota > Actinomycetes > Mycobacteriales > Micromonosporaceae > Micromonospora > Micromonospora halophytica. The sequence goes on along the minus strand of NZ_FMDN01000001.1, from coordinate 328,172 downwards.
CCGCGCAACCTGGCGAAGTCGGTCACCGTGGAGTGATCCGACCGCGACGTCCACCGGGCCCCGCCCGCCGTACCCAGGGCCGGCGGGGCCCGGCCGTGTCCCCCGGGGTGCGGTCACGGGGTCACCGGCCGGCCGAGCACGATCCGGGCCATGCCGTTGAGGGCCGGGTTGTCGGGCTCCCAGTAGCCGGTGTGGCCGTACCGGGCGCTGGGGAAGGTGCGGCCGCCGAAGCCGGGATCGGCCGGATCGTGGCCGAACCACAGCTCGTGGTCGTCGGGACGCAGCAGCGAGACCACCGTGGCCAGCGGTGACGTGGCGAGTGCCGCCCGGCCGGTGAGCTGCGCCGGCGGCTCCACCCACCGGATCACGTCGTCCGCCGCGGTGCTCGCCCAGACCTGACCGGGCGGCAGGCGCAGCGCCTCCGCCCGGTCCACCCCGACGCCCGGGGATCCGACGAAGACCAGCGCGTCGGCGGCCAGCCCGTGGTCGCGGGCGGCGTTGCCCACCACCACCGAGCCGTAGCTGTGCCCGAGGACGGTCTGCCGGGCCGGTGGACCCTCGTGGGTGGCCCGCAGCCCCTCCTGGAAGTGGTGCAGCGCCGGGCCGGCGTCCCGCGCCTGGGCCGGCCAGGCCGCCTCGTGCAGGAAGTCCGGCGCGTCGTAGTCCAGCCAGAGCACCGCTGCGGTCTCCTCGCCGGGTGCGACGTCGGCGCACCGGGCGAGCACCCGCGCGGCCCGGCTCAGCTCGCCCGGGGCGTCGGCGAGGTCGGCGGTCATCCCCGGCACGTACGTCAGCACCTGCGCCGAGCGGTCCGGGTTGCCCAGCGCGACGATCGCCCGCCCGTCCCCGCCCTCGTCCAGCCCCAGCAGGTACGCCCGGGGCGGCCCCGCCACCGCCAGCCGCCCGGCCAGCCCGTCCAACCCGGCCAGCGCCGCCTCGACCCGGCGTCGCGCCGCCCGGTCGCCCGGCCCGGCCGACAGTTCCCGCAGGTCGGCCGAGAGGGCGTCCCGGCGATCGGCGAGCAGCAGCCGGTTGGCCTGGTCGCGGGCGGCGACCGGAATACCGTCCAGGCGGCCGACCCGGCCCGGTTCGTGCAGCACCAACCAGCGCCGCTGGGCCGGGGTGAGGCCGGCCCACCAGGTGCGGACCAGGGCGGGAGCGGCATCGGCCGCCGGCCGCCCGGGCGGTGGCGGGGCGACCCAGCCGGTGCGGCCCGCCGCCGCCAGCTCGTCGAGGCGGGCGGCGGCCTCCCGGTCAGCGGCGTCGGCCAGCGCGAGCGCCTCCCGTACGGCGGCCGCCACCCGTGCCACCTCCGTCGGCCCGGCCGGCCCGCTCCCGGTGCCCACCGCCACCGGTCCCCTCGCGCTCGGCGGCCGGACGGTCCGGCCCGCGCCGGGCGGTCCGGCAGCTCCGTGCGCACCGACGCCGCCGGGACCCCGGGACCAGCCGTCCGCACCCGGTGACCGGGTCGGCAGGCCCGACGGGAGGACGCCCGACTCCGGGCCGGTCCACACCGGGCGGGCCGGCGTGGGGGCGGCGCCGGCCATGCCGTGCCGGTCGAGCTGCACCCCGCTGCGGTCCGCCAGCGCCACCGCCGCGGCCAGCCGGGCCTTGGCCGCCCGCAGCCGGACCGCGAACTCGGTGAGCGCCTGGTCCGCCTCGATCAGTGCCGGCAGCAGCCCGGCCAGCTCGGCCCGCAGCCCGGTGAGCCGCCCACCGGCCGCGCCGGCCGCCCCACCCGACCACCCGGTACGCAGCCTGCCCGCTCCCGCCGCGAGCCCTCGACGGCGGCGCCCCACCGGGTCGGCCAGCCCGCGCCAGGCCGCCCCGGCACCGCTCCAGTCCGCCGGGGCGGCCCGCCAGAGCTGCGCGTACCCGGTCACCGGGGCAGCGCGGCGAGCCGACCGGCCGCCCGGTCGTCCACCGCCTCGTAGGCGCCGGCGGCGGCGCGCAGGGCGTCGGCCGTCTGCGCCACCCGACCACCCAGCACGCCGTGCCAGGAGTGCACCGCCGACTCCAGCCGGGCCAGGGCGCCGGCGGCCCGCCACTCGGGGACGGGCACCACCAGCCCCGGCACGGCGGCCACCCCGTGCGCCAGCGCGTACGCCTCGTCGGTGAGGCCGCCGGCGACCTCGCGCAGCACCTCCGGTCGTACCTCCAACGGCTCCACCCCGCACGCCTCCCCGTCCCGGTGACCTCGACCGGGGCCGACGCTAGGCGGCTGCGCCGCCGGACGGGCGGGCCTGTGGACAGCGGGCGGTGGTCGTACCCCCGGGTTGTCCACAGGCGTTGCCCGCCGTGCGGCCGGCGGCTAATCTGCGGCCCGCACCGCCGGTAGGGTGGGTCCCGTGATCGTCGCGGTCGGTATCGACGTCGTGCTGGTGGACCGGTTCGCCCGAGCCATGGTCCGCACCCCGCTGCTCGCCGACCGGCTCTTCACCGAGGCGGAGCGCTACACCGGCTCCGGCAACCCGCGCTCGACCGAGTCGATGGCCGCCCGGTTCGCGGCGAAGGAGGCGGTCGCCAAGGCGTTGGGCGCCCCGGGCGGGCTGAGCTGGCACGACTGCGAGATCGTGCCGGATCCGGACGGCCGGCCGTGGCTGACCGTCTCCGGCACCGTGGCGGACGCCGCCACCGAACGCGGGATCAACCGCTGGCACCTCTCGCTCTCCCACGACGGCGGGATCGCCTCGGCGATGGTGGTCGCGGAACGCTGATACGTCCGGGTGGGCCACCCGGCCCGCCCACCGGCCGATCGACGGGACGGGTGGCATGAAAGCGGTGTGGCGGGTCGCGGACGTACGCGCGGCGGAGGCGGGCCTGATGGCCACCCTGCCGCCCGGGACGCTGATGGCGCGGGCCGCCGCCGGCCTGGCCCGCCGCTGCGCGCTGCTGCTCGCCGACCGGGGCGGGGTGTACGGCGCCCGGGTGCTGTTGCTGGTCGGCTCCGGCGACAACGGCGGCGACACCCTGTACGCGGGCGCGCACCTGGCCCGCCGCGGCGCCGCCGTCTCCGCGCTGCTGGTCACCCCCGGCCGGGCGCATGCCGAAGGGCTCGCCGCGCTGCGCGCCGCGGGCGGCCGGCTGGTCGACCGGCCACCGGCCGTCGTCGACCTGGTGCTGGACGGGATCTTCGGGATCGGCGGCACCGGCGGGCTGCGGGAGACCGCCGAGCAGTTGGCGGCCAGCCTGGTGCGGTACTGCGGGCGCGACGGCGACCGGGCCACCGTGGTGGCGGTGGACGTGCCGAGCGGCGTCGCGGTCGACACCGGGCATGTGCCGCTGGCCGCCTCCGGCCGGCCCGCCGCGGTCCGCGCCGACGTGACGGTCGCGTTCGGCGCGTGGAAACCGGCGCTGGTGGTCGGCCCGGCCGCCCCGCTCGCCGGACAGGTCGAGCTGGTCGACATCGGGCTCGGGCCGTGGCTGCGCGGCACCCCCGCGCTGCAGGTCGTCGAGTGGTCGGACGTCGTCGGCTGGTGGCCGCGACTCGGCCCGTCCTCGGAGAAGTACAGCCGGGGCGTGGTCGGGGTGGCCACCGGCTCGCGGACGTACCCGGGCGCAGCCGTGCTCTCGGTGGCCGGCGCGCTGGCCGGCCCGACCGGCCTGGTCCGGTACGCCGGGGGAGCGCGGTCCGACGTGGTCCGCCGGCACCCGTCGGTGATCGCCACCGACCGGGTCGCCGGCGCGGGGCGGGTCCAGGCCTGGGTGTGCGGTTCCGGCCTCGGCACCGGCGAGCAGGCCGCCGCCGAGCTGCGCGCGGTGCTGGCCGCCCCGGTGCCGGTGGTGCTCGACGCGGACGCGCTCACCCTGCTGGTGGACGGCTCGCTCGCCGACCGGCTGCGCGACCGGGACGCCCCGATCGTGGTCACCCCGCACGACCGCGAGTTCACCCGGCTCTGCGGCGAGGAGCCGGGCGCCGACCGGGTCGCCGCCGTGCTGCGGCTGGCCGCCTGGATGAACGCGACGGTCCTGCTCAAGGGGGACCGCACGGTGATCGGCACGCCGGACGGCCGGGCGTACGTCAACCCGACCGGCAGCCCCGCGCTGGCCACCGGGGGCACCGGCGACGTGCTGGCCGGGCTGCTCGGCTCGCTGCTCGCCGCCGGGCTTGCCCCGGAGCAGGCGGCGGCCACCGCCGCGTACCTGCACGGGCTGGCCGGTCGGCAGGCGGCCCGGGGCGGCCCGGTGACCGCGCCGGACGTGGCGGCCGCGCTGCGCCCCGTGATCGCGCCGCTGCTGGATTGAACCGCTTCGCCGCCCGGGGCCGTACTGCGCGGGCGCGGGTCGGCGAGGTCGATGTCGACGCGGTCCGACGGGACGGTGCTCACCCGCTGAGCCGGGAGCGGGCCGGGTGATCACCGGCGCAAGTAGGCTGGGCGTATGTGGCAGGCCGAGGTGCGCGTCGATCTCGACGCGATCCGTGACAACGTGGCCCGGCTCCGGGCGGGCACCGGCGCCGAGCTGATGGCGGTGGTGAAGGGCGACGGGTACGGCCACGGCATGGTCCCCTCGGCCCGCGCCGCGCTGGACGCCGGGGCGGACTGGCTCGGTGTCTGCACCCTGGACGAGGCGTTGACCCTGCGCCGGGCGGGGATCACCGTCCCGGTGCTGGCCTGGCTGCTCGACCCGGGGCTGCCGTTGCACGAGGGGGTCGCGGCCGGGGTGGACCTGGCCGCGGCCAGCCTGCCGCAGCTCGCCGAGATGATCGAGGCGGGTCGGGTGGCGAACCGCCCGGCCCGGCTGCACCTGAAGATCGACACCGGCCTGTCGCGGGGCGGGGCCACCGTCGCGGACTGGCCGAACCTGCTGGAGGCCGCCGCGAACGCCCAGGCCGAGGGTCTGGTCGAGGTGGTCGGCGTGTGGAGCCACTTCGTGTACGCCGACTCGCCCGGCCACCCCACCACCGACCGCCAGCTCGCGGTCTTCCACGAGGGCCTGGCCATGGTCGAGCGGGCCGGGCTGCGCCCGCGCTACCGGCACCTGGCCAACTCCGCCGCCACGCTGACCCGCCCCGACACCCACTTCGACCTGGTCCGCCCCGGCATCGCCGTCTACGGGCTGTCACCGATCGCCGGGGAGCGCTTCGGGCTGCGCCCGGCGATGACCGCGCGGGCCCGGGTCATGATCACCAAACGCGTCCCGGCCGGCACCGGCGTCTCGTACGGGCACACCTACACCACCGAGGACGAGACGAACCTGGCCGTGGTGCCGCTCGGCTACGCCGACGGAGTGCCCCGGCACGGCTCCAACGTCGGCCCGGTGCAGCTCGCCGGCCGGCGGCGCACCATTTCCGGCCGGGTCTGCATGGACCAGTTCGTGCTGGACTGCGGCACGGACGAGGTGACCGCCGGGGACGTGGCGACCCTCTTCGGCAGCGGCGCCGACGGCGAGCCCACCGCCGACGACTGGGCCGACGCGGTCGGCACCATCAACTACGAGATCGTCACCCGGTTCGGCGGGGTCCGGGTGCCCCGGGTCTACGACGGCGAGCGGCCGTGAGCGCGAGGAGTGAGCCGATTTTGCGAGCCCCGCAGTCGGGAACCTGGGCTGGCATCGTGAGCGCGAGGAGTGAGCCGATTTTGCGAGCCCCGCAGTCGGGAACCTGGGCTGGCATCGTGAGCGCGAGGAGTGAGCCGGTTTTGCGAGCCCCGCAGTCGCGAACTGAGCTGACACCGTGAGCGCGTCGCACCGCTTCCGCGTCCCCCGGCCGCGGACCGCCGCCGGGAAGGTGGCCGGCGCGCTGGCGACCGTCGGTGTCGCCGCCGCCGGTCTCGCTGCCGGTGTCGCCACCGAGCGCGCGCTGGTCCGCCGGCTCAAGGCCGACCCCTCCGACCGGTACGCCGAGGAGGTCTTCGGCGAGCAGCGGTACGACGACTCGTTCCGGCTGGAGCTGGAGGACGGCACCGACATCCACGTCGAGGTGGTCGAGCCGACCCGGCCGGTGCCGGGACGCCCGACGGTGGTGCTGGTGCACGGCTTCTGCCTGGACATGGGGACGTTCCACTTCCAGCGCAAGATGCTCGCCGAGTGGGGCGAGCACCGGATCGTCGCGTACGACCAGCCGGGGCACGGACGCTCCGGCCGGCTGGAGTCCGGTGAGTACGACCTCACCGCGCTGGGCCGTACCCTGCGCCGGGTGATCGACCGGACCACCCCGGAGGGGCCGCTGGTGCTGGTCGGCCACTCGATGGGCGGGATGACCATCATGGCCTTCGCCGAGCTGTACCCGGAGATGTTCGGCGACCGGGTGGTGGGCACGGTGCTGATGGCCACCTCGGGCGGCCTGCTCGCGGAGACCAGGCTGGTCGCGCCGGCGCTGCTGAACCGGGTCGGCTCGCCGGTGCTCTACATGATGAGCAACGCCGCCCGGTACGGCGGCACGGTGATCGACAAGGCGCGGCAGTCCACGTCCAACGTGGCCTGGCTGCTCACCCGCCGGTACGGCTTCGGTACCCGCCGGCCCAGTCCGGCCCTGGTGTCGTACGTCGAGCGGATGAACTCCCGGACGTCGGCGGACACGGTGACCCGCTACCTGCGTACCCTCGCCAGCCACTCCCGGTTCCCGGCGCTGGCCGCGCTGAGTGGCACGCCGGTGCTGGTCGTGGTGGGCGACAAGGACATGATCACGCCGGTGACCCACTCGGAGGAGATCGTCCGCCGGCTGCCGCACGCCCGGTACGTCAAGGTCGACGACAGTGGACACGTGGTGATGCTGGAGCACGCCGACGAGGTCAACGCGGCGTTGACCGAGTTCCTGGAGGGTCTATGAGTGTGACCGTCACGTTGTCGACGGTCGAGGAGACGCACGCGTTCGGCCGCCGGCTCGCCGACCTGCTGCGTGCGGGCGACCTGCTCCTGCTCACCGGCCCACTGGGGGCCGGCAAGACCGCGCTCACCCAGGGCATCGGTGCCGGGCTGGGGGTGCTCGGCGACATCACCTCGCCGACCTTCGTGATCGCCCGGGTGCACCGGCCCGACCCGGCCCGGGGGCGGGGCGTGGCGCTGGTGCACGCCGACGCGTACCGGCTGGGTGGCGCGGCCGACCCGCGTGCCGAGATCGACGACCTCGACCTGGACGCCTCGGTGGACGACTCGGTGACCGTGGTCGAGTGGGGTGAGGGGCTGGTCGAGCAGTTGGTCGACGCCCACCTGCGGGTCCGCATCGACCGGCGCGAGGACGACACCCGGGTGGTCGGGCTGGAGCCGGTCGGGGGCGACTGGGTGGGCCGCCTGGACGCCCTGCGCTGAGTGCTGTCGTACCCGCTGCCTAGAGTGCCCGGGACCGACTGCGAAAGGTTGCCGATGCCCGACGACGCCCCCACCCTCGACCTGCTGGCACTGCTACCGGAGGCGTGGCGTGCCGTGCTCACCCCGCACCTCGACCCGGCCCGCACCGCCGCGCTGGCCGCGTTCGTCGCCCGGGAGTACGCCACCCAGACCGTCTTCCCGCCGGTGGAGGATCTCTTCTCCGCCTACCGGCTGTGCGGGCCGGAGCAGTGCCGGGTGCTGATCCTCGGGCAGGACCCGTACCACAAGGCGGGGCAGGCGCACGGGCTGAGCTTCAGCGTCCGCGAGGGGGTGTCGGTGCCGCCGTCGCTGCGTAACGTCTTCAAGGAACTCGGCGAGGACCTGGGCGTGCCGAAGCCACCTAGCGGCAACCTCGGCGGCTGGGCGGCGCAGGGTGTGCTGCTGCTCAACTCGGTGCTCACCGTCCGGCAGGCCACCCCGGGCTCGCACGCCAACTCCGGTTGGGAGGAGTTCACCGACGCCACCATCCGGGCCCTCGACGCCCGCGACGAGCGGGTCGTCTTCCTGCTCTGGGGCGGGTACGCCCGCAAGAAGGCCGCTCTGGTCACCAACCCGGCTCACGTGGTGCTGGAGGCCGGGCATCCGAGCCCGATGAACCCGCGCGGTTTCCTCGGCAGCCGGCCGTTCAGTGCGGCCAACAAGGCACTCGCCGACGCGGGACTGCCCACTGTGGACTGGGAACGCACCGCCGGCTGACTGCGTGCGGTCACCGCGACGTGACTGTCCGATGTAGCTTTTGGTCGACGGCATGGCGGCCAGAGGGGGGCGCATGACGGCGACGGTCACCACCGAGCAGTGGGATGCGGCACGGACGGCGCTGGCCGACCAGACCGAGCGTTTCGCCGGTCTGGTCGGGTCCTGCCGGCCCGACACCATGTGCACGGCCGACTGGTCGATGGCCGACATGCTGGCGCATGTGGTCTCCCTGGCCTGGTTCTACGCGCACCTGGCCGACCCGGAGCACCCGCCGCTGCCGGTGGAGGGGTTCGACGACTACCTCACCGGGGTCACCGTCGACAGGGTCGCCGACTTCAACGACGTGATCCTCCGGCACTTCACCGAGCGTGACCCGGTCGTGCTGCTCGCCCGGCTGCGGGCCGACGTCGGGCACCTGCTGGCCAGTTGCGCCGACCGTGACCCCGAGGAGACGGTGCCCTGGCTCGGCGGGGCCCGGGTGCCGCTTGCCGGGCTCTGCGCCCATCTGGTCAACGAGTTGCTGATCCACGGTCACGACCTCGCCCGGGCCGTCGGGCGGCGGTGGTCCCTGCCGGGCCGCGACGCCGCCATGTTCCTCGAACTGTTCCTGGCCGGCGTCGTGCGTCACGGCTACGGCCGGCTCCAGGACGGCGGCGCCCCGCCCAGCGACCGGCCGATCGTGGTCGAGTTCCGCAACGCGTACGTCGACCCGGTCCGGCTGATGCTGCACCGAGGGCTGGTCTCGTTCGCCCCGCCGGACGCCCGCCCCGATGTCCGGATCCGCCACGATCCGGGCACCCTCAACCTGATGATGTTCGGCCGGGTCAGCCAGGCGCGGGCGGTGCTCACCGGGCGGGTGCGCATCTCCGGGCGGCGGCCCTGGCTGCTGCCCGCCTTCCGCCGCAAGTTCCGCACCCCGAGCTGACCCCACCCCCCACCCCACCCCCCACCCCACCCCACCCCCCACCCCCCACCCCGCCTCAGCCCACCTCGCCTTCGCGATCTTGCAGTTTGGGTCTGCGTTATGTGCCTTTCGTCGCTTATGGCGAGGCCGCAACTGCAAGATCGCGGAGGCGGGGTGGGCGGGGCGGGGGCGGGGGCGGGGAGGGCGGGTGGGGTGTCACCGGGGGTGACGGCGGGGCGGCTAGGCTGGTCAATCGTGCTCGTACTGGTGGTGGACTCCTCGACGCCCGCGGTGACCGCCGCGCTGGTGGAGGTCTCGGCGGAGGGCGTCGCGTCGCGGGCGCACCGCTGCACGGTCGACGCCCGCGCCCACGGCGAACTGCTCGCCCCGCAGGTGGACGCCGTGCTCGCCGACGCCGACGCCCGGCCCCGGGACCTGACCGCGATCGTCGCGGGCCTGGGCCCCGGCCCGTTCACCGGGCTGCGGGTCGGGCTGGTCACCGCCGCCACCATGGGCCAGGTGCTCGGCATCCCCACGTACGGCGTCTGCTCGCTGGACGGCCTCGGTCACCCGGTGGCCGCCGGCGAGCCGGTCCTGGCGGCCACCGACGCCCGGCGCCGGGAGGTCTACTGGGCGGTCTACGACGGCGCCGGTCAGCGGATCGCCGGGCCGAACGTCGATGCTCCGGTGGTCGCCGCCGACCGGGCCCGCGAGCTGGCCGTCACCGTCGCGGTGGGCGACGGCGCGCACCGGTACGCCGACGTGCTCGGCCTGCCGCTGCGGGCGGAGCCGCGCTACCCGGACGCGACCGCGCTGGCCGCGCTGGCCGCCGAGCGGATCCGGGCCAGGGCCCCCGGCGAGGCGCTCACCCCGCTCTACCTGCGCCGGCCGGACGCCGTGGCGGCGACCGCCCGCAAGCCGGTCCTCCCGTGAGCGCGAGGAGTGAGCCGGGTTTGCGAGCCCCGCAGTCGCGAACCGAGGCCGGACGATGACCGGTCAGGTGCGCCTGGGCCGTTTCCGCTGGTGGCACATCGACGAGGTGCTGCCGATCGAGGCGGACCTCTTCGGCGCCGAGCAGTGGTCCCCGGCGATGTTCTGGAACGAGCTGGCCAGCGGGCACTTCTACCGGGTGGCCACGGACGACGACGGGTCGGTGCTCGGCTACGCGGGGTTGACCGTCCAGCCGGACGAGGCGTGGGTGCAGAACATCGCCGTCCGGCGGGACGCCCAGCGGCGCGGCGTCGGTCGCGCGCTGCTGGAGGAACTGCTCGCCGAGGCGGCCCGCCAGGGCGTACGGACCGTCCTGCTGGAGGTGGCGGCCGACAACGCCCCCGCCCAGAAGCTCTACGCGACGTACGGTTTCGAGCCGATCGGCGTGCGTCGCGGCTACTACCAACCGAGCAACACCGACGCGCTGGTGATGCGGCGCGTCGCCCCGCCGACCGCGTACGGGACGGACGACTGATGGCTGACGAACCCCTGGTCCTGGGCATCGAGACCTCCTGCGACGAGACCGGCGTCGGCATCGTGCGCGGGCACGCCTTGCTGGCCGACGCGCTCGCCTCCAGCGTCGAGCAGCACGCCCGGTTCGGCGGGGTGGTGCCCGAGGTGGCCAGCCGGGCGCACCTGGAGGCGATCGTGCCGACCATGGACCGGGCGCTCGCCGAGGCGGGGGTGACGATCGCCGACATCGACGCGATCGCCGTCACCTCCGGCCCCGGGCTGGCCGGTGCGCTGCTGGTCGGCGTGGCCGCCGCGAAGGGCTACGCGCTCGCCGCCGAGAAGCCCGTGTACGGGGTGAACCACCTCGCCGCGCACGTCGCCGTGGACACCCTGGAGCACGGCCCGCTGCCGGAGCCGGCGATCGCCATGCTGGTCTCCGGCGGGCACTCCTCGCTGCTGCTCATCGACGACCTGGCGCGCGGGGTCACCCCGCTCGGCGCCACCATCGACGACGCGGCCGGGGAGGCGTTCGACAAGGTGGCCCGGCTGCTCGGGTTGCCGTTCCCCGGTGGGCCGTACATCGATCGGGAGGCCCGGGCCGGTGACCCGGCGGCGATCGGTTTCCCGCGCGGGCTGACCGCGGCCAAGGACCTCGCGGCGCACCGCTACGACTTCTCCTTCTCCGGCCTGAAGACGGCGGTGGCCCGCTGGGTGGAGGCCCGGCAGCGGGCCGGTGAGGCGGTGCCGGTGGCCGACGTCGCGGCCTCGTTCCAGGAGGCGGTCTGCGATGTGCTCACCGCCAAGGCGATCGACGCCTGCCGGGCCCACGGGGTCGGCACGCTGGTGATCGGTGGGGGAGTGGCGGCCAACTCGCGGCTGCGGGCGATGGCCGAACACCGGGCCGCGAAGCACGGCATCCGGGTGCGCGTACCCCGGCCGAAGCTCTGCACCGACAACGGCGCCATGGTGGCGGCGCTCGGTTCGCACCTGGTCGCCGCCGGGGTGGCGCCGAGCCGGCTGGACCTGCCCGCCGACTCGGCCCTGCCGTTGACCACGGTCAGCGTGTGACGAGGGGATGGCCGACGTGATCGTCCGGATGTGGGAGGCCCGCGCGGAGCCGTACGGCTTCACCGACCTGATCACCTGGGTCTGCGACACCGCGCTGCCGGAGCTGGAGCACGACCCGCTGCACCTGTCCAGCGAGGTCTTCTCCTCCACCGACCACCGGGTGGTGGTGATCTCGAAGTGGCGGAGCAGTCCCCGTGCGCTGCCGGACCCGCCGGCGATGCTGGTCGCCCGTCCGCCGCACTCCTGGGACTTCACCCAGGTCGACCGCTGAGGCGTACGCGCGAGAGGCCGGGAGCACGACGCTCCCGGCCTCTCGCACGCGGGTCGCGGGGTCAGTCGCGGCGCAGGACGCGCCAGGTGGTGTACCCGCCGACGCCGAGCGCGAGCAGGAAGACCACCCAGACGACGGTGGTGCCCACGCTGGCGGTCGGGCCGACGGGCGTGCCGGCCTGGGCGGCGGCGACCAGCGAGTCGCTCTGCGCGGGCGGCATCGCGGCCGGGGGCATCTGCTGCCAGCGGACCAGCCCGGTGCTCTCCAGCATGGCCATGTGGTCGGTGACGAACTTGTTGGCCTGGTCGGCGAGCCTGCGGACGGTGGCGTCGCGGGTGGCGGCACGGACCGCGCCGATCACCGGAAAGATCTTGCCGTGCGCCACCCGGAGCCGGGTCACGAAGATCTGGTCGAACTGCGCGCCGGTGGCCTCCTGCATCTCGCCCAGCCACCCCTTCTGCTCGGCGGTGGCGTCCGAGGGAAGGATGGTGCCGAGCTTGTTGGCGGCCTCGACGACGAGCAGGTCGAGCTGCTCGTGCTGCCGGGCGATCTCCGCGCCGATCTCGCGGACCCGGGCCGACTGTCCCTTCTCGGCGGCCATCTGACCGGCCGGCATCTCCCACAGGCCGGCCAACCGGACGCCGTTGAGCAGCGTCATGTCGGCGGCGTTGAGTTGTGCGGCGGGAGCGGCCGTGGCCACGCCGGGCAGGGCCACCAGCCCGGCCAGGAGCGTGACGAGCAGCACCGCCACCCGGTGGGTCCGGTGCCCTCGCCGACGACGTGCGGATTCCAGCGGTGCCATGCTGCGGTGCCTCCTCGGTCCGGGCCGTACGCGTGACGTCGGGCAGCGCATCCGCCGGCTGCCCGTCCGCCCTCTGGTACGGATCACCGGCCCGATCAGTTCACCGGCAGGAATCGGGAACTGCCGACCGGGCGGCCAGGATCTGCTGAGTGGCGGGTCAGCCCACGTCGAGCGGGTCGGCCAGCAGCCGCTCGAAGGCCAGTTCGGCCGCGCCGACCAGCGCCGCGTCCTCGCCGAGTTTGGGCGTGCGCAGCCGGACGTGCTCCAGGCAGGCGGGGAGCCCGACCTGGTTGAGCCGGCTGCGGACCTGGGCGGCGGCGGCAAGGTAGAGATCGCGCATGGTGCCGCCGAAGATGACCATCTCCGGGTTGAAGATGTTGACCAGGTTGCCGACGCCGAAGCCGAGCCAGTCGCCGGCCTGACGGACCGCCGTCTGGGCGCGGGCGTCGCCACGGTCGGCGGCGTCGAAGAGGGCCAGCAGCGCCTCCCGGCCCCGGGCGTCGGAGCGGCCGGCCGCCCGCAGCAGGCCGTACTCGCCGATCTCGGTCTCCCAGCAGCCGCGCGAGCCGCACTCGCAGCGCGCCCCGTCGCGGACCACGACCATGTGCCCGACCTCGCCGCCGTACCCGCCGTGACCGGTCACCCGCCGTCCGCCGGCGATGATGCCGGCGCCCACGCCGACGTCCCCGTAGAGGTAGATGACGTTGTCGCAGCCGGCGGCGACGCCCCGGGCGTGCTCGGCGAAGGCGGCCACGTCCGCCACGTTGCCGACCGTGATCGGCACGTCGATGCCGAGCTCGTCGGCGAGGGCTGCGCCGATCGGCTCGTCCACCCAACCGGTGGTCGGGCCGAGCCGGACCAGCCCGTCGGCCCTGCGGACCATGCCGCAGACCGCCACGCCCGCGCCGACGCAGAGCGCCCCGGCCGGGACGCTCTGGTGCATCTCCTTGAGCGCGCCGGCCAGCAGCGGCGCGGTCTCCCCGGCGTCCAGGCCACGCGGCCGCTCGAGGTCCCGGCGGTCGAGGATCTCACCGCCGAGCCCGACCCGCGCGGCCCGCAGCCGGTCCACCTCGATCGAGTACGCGTACACCCGGGCCGACTCGGGCCGGACGACCAGCGACGGTCGCCCGGCCCGGCCGGTCTCCTTCGGCGTCCCCTCACTGACCAGCCCGGCGCCGGCCAGGTCGGCGGTCAGCGCGCCGATGGTGCTGCGGTTGAGCCCGAGCGTGGTGGTCAGTTCGGCGCGGGAGGTCGCGCCGTGGACGTGGACGTGACGCAGCAGCGCACCGAGGTTCTGCCGCCGGATCTCGTCCTGGCTCGGTCCTACCCGCATCGTTCTGGCACTCCGTGTCCCCGCTGCTCAGCGTCGGCCGGGCGTCAACGGGTGCCTGCGGCGGCGGAGCGACGCCGCGACAGCGCGTCGACGCTGGCCGCGAGGAGCAGCACCACACCCGTCACCACGTACTTGACTCCCGAGCTGTAACCCATCAGGCCCATGCCGTTGTCGATGACCGCGACCACGGCACCGCCGAGCACCGCGTCGAGGACTCGGCCCTTGCCGCCGAAAAGGCTGGTACCGCCGATCACCGCCGCGCCGACGGCGTAGAGCAGTACGTTACTGCCACCGGTGTTCGGGTCGACGGAGTTGGCCCGGCTGGCGGCCACGATGCCACCGACGGCGGCCATCGAGGAGCAGATCACGAAGACCGAGATCCGGATCCGGTCGACGTTGATGCCGGCCCGGCGGGCGGCCTCGGAGTTGCCGCCGACCGCGTAGACGTGCCGGCCGTAGCTGGTGCGCTGGAGCACGAACGTCCAGAGGACCAGCAGGATCGCGATGATCGGCACCACGATCGGCACGCCCTTGAGCGAGGTGAACAGGACGTTGCGGCTGCGCTCCAGGTTGAGGATGTAGACCGCGACGCCGAGGATCAGCGCCAGCGCGCCGATCCGGGCGGCCACCACCGTGATCGGGTCGGTGAGCAGGCCGCGGGCGGCCCGGTTGCGGTACCGCAGCAGCTGCACGGCGGCGTACCCGGCCACAGCGGCGGCGGCCAGGGACCAGCCGAGGACCGGTGGCAGGTTGCGATTGGCGATCGCGACCAGGGTCTGGTCGCGGATGGAGATGTTCGCGCCGTCGTCCATCAGCATCAGCACGATGCCCTGGAAGGCGAGGAAGCCGGCGAGGGTGACCACGAAGGACGGGATGCCGATCTTCGCGACCAGGACGCCGAGCGTCGTGCCGATCACCACGCCGGTGGCGATGGCGGCGAGCACGGCCACGTACCAGGGGTAGCCGAGCACGGTGGCGACGTTGGCCAGGATGGCCGCGCAGACGCCGCTGGCGAAGCCGGCCGAGAGGTCGATCTCGCCGAGCAGCAGGACGAAGACCAGACCCATCGCGATCAGGGTGACCGCCGCGCCCTGGGTGAACAGGTTGGCGAAGTTGCCGGCGGTGAGGAACGACGGCCGCATGACGGCGAAGACCGTGCAGAGCACGACCAGGCCGAGTACCGCCGGGAGCGCGCCGATGTCGCCGCCGCGTACCCGGCTGACGTAGTCGCGGATGTGGTTGCCCACCGTGGGCGCCGGCGCGACGGGGGCCGGGCCCTCCTTCTTGACGGCTGTGGTGGTCATCGGACGGCTCCCGAGGTGGTGTCGGTGGACCCCGTGGCGGTTCCGGCGCTGCCCGCGCCCGCCTCGACGAGGCCGAGGTTGCCGGAGCGGCCGGCGGTGATCAGCTCGACCACCTGCGAGTGGGTGATGTCGGTGGTCCTCACCTGCGCGACCATCTGGCCCAGGTAGAGCGCGGCGATCCGGTCGGAGACGGCGAAGACGTCGTTCATGTTGTGCGAGATGAGCACCACGGCCAGGCCCTTGTCGGCGAGCCGGCGGACCAGCTCCAGCACCTGGGCGGTCTGTGCGACGCCGAGCGCGGCGGTCGGCTCGTCGAGGATGACCAGCTTGCTGTTCCAGAGCACCGCCTTGGCGATGGCCACGGTCTGGCGCTGGCCCCCGGAGAGGCTGGAGACGTGCTGGCGCAGCGACTTCACCGTCCGGACGCTGAGCCCGGCGAGCGTCTCGGCGGCCATCTGCTCCATGGTCGGCTCGTCGAGCACCAGCCCGCTGCGCTTCTCCCGGCCGAGGAACATGTTCTGCACGATGTCGAGGTTGTCGCAGAGCGCGAGGTCCTGGTAGACGACCTCGATGCCGAGCGCGGCGGCGTCGCGGGGGCTGTTGATGCTCACCGGCCGGCCCTCGAAGAGGAACTCGCCGTCGTCGGTGGGGTGGATGCCGCTGATGCACTTGACCAGGGTCGACTTGCCGGCGCCGTTGTCGCCGACCAGCGCGGTCACCTCACCGGGGTGGGCGGTGAAGGCGACGTCGCGGAGCACCTGGACGGGACCGAAGCTCTTGTCGATCCCGCGTAGTTCCAGCAGGGGGGTCGCGGACACGGGGGTCTCCTTTGCACGGAGGGAGGTCGGAGCCCGTCCGGTGGCGGGGCGCCGCCCGGCACGGTTGTCACCGTGCCGGGCGGCGCCGCCGGGAGCGGGGTGGGACGGTACGGGTCAGCTGATGCCGGCGTCGGCGCAGAGCTTGGCGTACGCCCCGGTGCAGACCTCGTCCTTCGTGACGAAGCCGTCGGCGATGACCTCGGAGACGTTCTCCTTGTAGATCGCCTTCGGGGTGAGCAGGACGGAGGGCACGTCGCGGTTGCCCTTCGGGTCCCTGACCGTCTGCCCGGTCTCCTTCTTCTCGCCCTTGGCGACCGCGATGGCCAGCTCGGAGGCGGCCTTCGCCTCCTCCTTGATCGCCTTGTAGACCGTCATGCACTGGTCGCCGGCGAGGATGTTCTGCAGGCCCTGCGGGGTGGCGTCCTGGCCGGTGACCGGGACCTTGCCGTTGAGCTTGTTCTTCTTCAGCACCGAGATGGCCGCGTTGCCGAGGCCGTCGTTGGCGGCGAGCACGCCGTCGATCTTCCCGCCGGTCTTGGTGAGCTGCTGCTCGAAGATCGTGGCGGCCTGGGCGTTGTCCCAGGCCGGCACGGCGTCGTCGGCGACCAGGGTGTACTCCTTGGCGTCGAACTTCGGCTTGAGCACCGAGTCGTAGCCGTTCTTGAACAGGGTGGCGTTGTTGTCGGTCGGCGAGCCGTTGAGGTAGGCGATCGACGGGTTCTGGACGCCCTTGTCGGTCAGGCACTTGGCCAGACCCTCACCCTGCAGCTTGCCGACGGCCTCGTTGTCGAAGCTGACGTAGTACTGCGCGGAGCCGCCCAGGGTGAGCCGGTCGTAGTCGATGGTGCCGACGCCCTGCGACTTGGCCTTGTCGAGCACGGCCTTCCCGGTGCCGTCGTCCAGGTTGACGATCATCAGGGCGGTGACGCCGCCGGTGATCATCTGGTCGGCGATGGTCTGGAAGGCGTTCTTGTCGCCCTGCGCGTTCTGGATGTCGTAGTCGACGTCGGCGGCCTTGAA
Source organism: Micromonospora halophytica (assembly GCF_900090245.1). GTDB lineage: Bacteria > Actinomycetota > Actinomycetes > Mycobacteriales > Micromonosporaceae > Micromonospora > Micromonospora halophytica. The sequence continues at coordinate 311,205 of NZ_FMDN01000001.1, read as the reverse complement.
GGCCTCCTCCAGGAACTTGCGGTCCGCGCCTTCCCAACGGGCGGAGGACTTGCTGTCCGGAAGGATCACGCCGATCTTCGGCTTCTTGGCGTCGGAGCCGGCCTCGTTGCTGCCGGAGTCGTCGCCACAGGCGGCCATGCTGCCGGTGGCCAGCAGGCCCACGGTGGCGAAGGTGAGGAAGCCCTTGCGCATGAGCACGGGTCCTTTCGGGGTGGGGAGTAGTGGTCGGTGTTTGTTGTGTCCGGCAACGTATTCCCGGTCACACGCCACGCGCAAGACTGTCGAGGTCAGAAGTTTGTTGGCGGCGGTAACAATTCAGCAACGCGGAAGTCATCCACCCGACACCCACCCAGCAAACGCTCTCTCCAGAGCGCTGCCCCCACCCCGACGATCCCGTTGATCATGAAGTTGTTGCCCTGCGTCCCGGTGTGTCGTGGCAATAACTTCATGATCAACGAGGTGGGTGGGAGGGGGGAGGTGGGAGGGTGGGCGGGGTGGGTCAGGAGGGGGTGGCTATGGGGGCGGGGGTGGCGTTGGTGAGGGAGATCAGGTCGGTTGGGGCCAGTTCGAGCTGGAGGCCGCGCCGGCCGGCGGAGACGTAGATGGTGTCGTGGGCCAGGGCGGAGGAGTCCAGCACGGTTGGCAGGCGTCTGCGCTGGCCGAGCGGGCTGATCCCACCCCGGACGTAGCCGGTGGCCCGCTCTGCCACCGTGCGGTCCGCCATGGCGGCGCGCTTGCCACCGACCGCCGCCGCGAGCGCCTTGAGGTCCAGTTCCCCGGTGACCGGGACGGCCGCCACGGTGAGCGCGCCGTCGACCACGGTGACCAGCGACTTGAAGACCCGCTCCGGCGGCGCCCCGATCGCCGCCGCGACCAGGGCGCCGTAGTTCGGGGCGTCCGGGGAGACGTCGTACGGATGGGTGCGGTATGCGATCTTCCGCTTCGCCAGCAGCGCCGTCGCCGGAGTGCCCTGTCCCGCCATGCCCGTCAAGCTAACCCGGTGGCCACCACCCGGCCAGCCGGAATCACGTCCCGCGTGGCGACGCCGATCTGCGCGCAGGCCGCCCCGCCGGCGTCGGACGGCGTATCCCGGCCCGGCACCGACCCGTCAGGTCGTCGGCACGGGTCGGCAGACCAGCACCGTGGGCGCGCCGGCCACCCGGGTCAGCACCAGGCTGGCGGCGGTGTCGCCGGCCAGTTTGAGGTCGCGGCGCAGCTTTTCCGGCTCCAGCGCCGAGCCCCGCTTGAGGATCTCCAACCGGCCCACCCGGCGCTCCCGCAGCAGGGCGCGCAGCCGCTTGAGCGAGAACGGCAGCACGTCGGTGACCTCCAGGCAGCGGGCGAACGGGGTGGCCGTCGGGCGGTCCGCGTACAGGTAGGCGATGCTCGGGTCGGCCAGCGTGGCGCCGAGGGTGTCGGCCAGTTCGGCGACCAGGTGCGCACGGACCACGGCCGGGTCCGGGTCGTACAGGAAGCGGCGGGTGGGGCCGACGGGCGCCTCCGTCGCCCCCGCGCCGGTGAGGGTGTGCACGGCGTCGCCGCGCAGCAGAGTGGCCCGGCGGGGCACCTCGGCCAGCCGGCCGCACCAGAGCGCCGCCTCCACCAGGTCGCCGTCCACGCTGACCCACTCCGCCTCCGCGCCGGCCGGGATCAGCGCGTGGTCGATGCCGGGGGCCACCTTCACCACCGTGCGCGGCACCCGTGCGGCGAGACCGGTGACGAAGTCCCAGGGCGGGGAGTAGGAGTTCGGGTCGAAGATCCGCCGCCCGGTGCCGGCCCTCCGCCGCGCCGGATCGCAGAACACGCCCTCGACCCGGGTCACGTCGAACGCGGTCGCGTCGCCGACCTGGACGGTGAACAGTCCGGCCAGCCCCGCCGCCTCGGCGTTCCCGGCGGCCATCGCGGCGGTGACCGGGTCGGCCTCCACGCCGTACACCCGGATGCCGGCACGGGCGGCGGCGAGCGCGTCGGCCCCGAGGCCGCAACCCAGGTCGGCGAGGGTGGTCACCCCGGCGGCGCGCAACCGCGCGGCCCGCCGGTCGGCCACCGGGCGGCGGGTGGCCTGCTCCAGCCCGGCCCGGGTGAGGAACATCCCGGCGGCCTCCGGGCCGAACTTGCCGACCGCCCGGCGGCGCAGCTCGGCCTGGGTCAGCGCGGCGGCGGACAGCCCGGCGGGGACCCCGGTGGCGCGCAGCGCGGCCGCCGCGGTCAGCGGGTCGCCGCCGGCCACCTCGGTCGCCGCGGCGAGCGCGGCCGACCCCTCGGGGGTACGCAGCGCGGCCAGTTGGTCGAGTTCCACCGCGCCATTGTGCGGCAGGCCGGTGCGGCCCGGTACGGAACCGGTCCGGGCCCGGACGCGCGGGGGTGGCGACCGTCACCGGTCGCCACCCGTGTCGCGGGAACGTCAGCCGAGCATCGACCACCACTGGTCGGTGTTGGTGAAGCGCTTGAGCGGGGCGCCGCTGGCCGACATGTGGTACCGGTAGCTGCCGGTCGAGGAGTACCCGTAGAGGCTGAAGCCGTCCATGTTCCAGTCGTCGGTGCCCTCGTACCACTCCGGGTGGGAGATCATCCGCAGCTTCGCCCCGGTCACGGAGCAGGAGTTGACCGCCCAGTTCGGGTTGATGAAGGTGACCGTCCGGGAGTTGGAGCTGTTGTTGGCGAAGCCGCCCCAGACGTGTTGCAGCTCGACGTCGCCGGAGGCGGTCCGCAGGAAGGGGATGACCTCCGAGTTGCCGCGCAGGTCGTCCCCGCCGGTCTGGAAGACGAGGGTGAAGCTCCTCAGGCTGGCGCAGCTACCGATCCGCCCGGCGCTGGCCGGCGTTGCCAGGACGGTGACGCCGAGCGTCGCCAGCATGCTGGTGGCGACGAACAGCACCAGGGTCCTGAGGCGGGGAAAGCGGATGCCCATGTCGGGGTCCTTTCTCTGGTGGGGGTACCCAGGTCAAGGCTGCGCCCCGGAGGTCGTCCGGGACACCGGGATTGCCGGGCTTTGCGGGTCGGGGAACCGCAGGCCCGAAGGTGGGTAAACCGGGTGGCGGTCAGCCGGTTCCGGTGCCGCCGAGGAAGGCGAGCGTCGCCAGGACCCGGACGTTGATCCCCCGGCGGGCGCGGGCGTCGCCGGGGATCAGGCGGAGCTTGCCGGTGATCGCCGAGAGATGCTTCTCCACGGTGCCGACCTGACAGCCCATCTGCTCGGCGATGCCCAGGTTCGACCGCCCTTCGGCGACCAGCGCCAGGACCCGACGCTCGTGTGGGCTCAGCCGGTCCAGCGGGTCACCGAGCCGGGGCCGGGCCATCAACCGCTGGATCAGGCAACGGTCGACGATCACTTCCCCACCGGCCACCCGGCGTACGGCGTCGGCCAGCTCGGCCACCTCGCCGACCCGCTCCTTGAGCAGGTAGCCCACGCCGCGAGTGTCCTCCTCCATGCTGAGCAGCCGTTGGGCGAAGGCGACCTCGGCGTGCGACGAGAGGACGAGCAGACCCACCGTCGGATGCCGGCGCCGCATCGCCTCCGCGATCTGGAGCCCCTCGTCGACGAAGGTGGGTGGCAGCCGGATGTCCAGCAGCATCACGTCGGGCCGTTCCCGGTCGCCGAGCCGCAGCGCCTCGGCAGGGTCACCGGCGACGCCGACCACGGCCATGCCGCGCGCGGAGAGCACCTCCGCCAGTGCGGTACGCAGCAGTGGCTGGTCCTCGACGATCCCTATCCGCACGGTTCCTCCAAGGCCAGGGTCGCGGCGAGTCGGGTGCCGCCGCCCGCGGGGCTGGCGATGGTCAGGTCGCCGCCCACCGCGGCGATCCGGTCCCGTAGTCCGCTCAGCCCGGAGCCCGGCCGCGCCGTCGCGCCCCCGTCCCCGTCGTCGGTGACCTCGACGTGGAGCCGTGGGCCGCGCTCCTCGGCGACCACGGTGACCCGTTCGGCCCGTGCGTGCTTGTACGCGTTGGCGACCCCTTCGGCGATGAAGAAGTACGCGGTGACCTCGACGTGCCGGGGCCAGCGTCGCGACGGCACCCGGACGTCGAGCGGCACGGGGGCGACCTCGGCGAGCAGCCCTACGGCGCCGGCGAGCCCGTGCCCGAGCAGCGCCGCCGGATAGATGCCCTGGGTCAGCTGCTGCAGTCCGCTGATCGCGTCCCGGAGCAGCAGGTGGGCTCGCCCGGCGGTCGCGCGGATCCGGTGGAGTTCGGCCGGTACGCCGGCGGCCGGCGCGTCGCGGATCGTGTCGAGCAGCATCAGCACCGCGTACAGCTGCTGCTGCGCCCCGTCATGCAGGTCCCGTTGGATGCGTCGCCGCTCCTCGAAGCCCGCCGTCGAGACCCGGAGTCGGGAGTGGCGCAGCTCCTCGATCCGTGCCTGTTGCGCCCGGTAAAGGATGGCGTTCTCGATCGCCAGGCCGGCGATTCCGAAGGCGGTCCGGGTCACGTCGAGCTGCTCGTTCAGGGCCTCGTCATGGATGATCCGGGCGATCACGGCACCGTGTCGCCGGATGGCGGTGACCGCCTGCCCGGCTTCCCGGGCCGGCGGCGTCAGGTCCCCATGGGCGCAGAGCGCTCCTCCGCCCTGCGGGTACGTGACGCGCAGCGCCGGATCGCCGACCGCCTCGGCGAGCGTCCGGCCCAGCCTCGCCGGGTGGGGGAGCTGCCGGCCGTCCAGTCCCAGCAGGACCCGGGCGGCGTGGCTCTGGGCCCGGGTGGAGCGGATCCGTCGGGTGAGCGCCACCAGCGGGATGACCAGCAGGTCGAGGGTGAGCGCGGTGGCCAGCGTGCCGACATGGACCGCCGGCGGCGCGCCGACCCGCGCGGCCACCGCCACGGTGAGACCGGCCGCGCCGAGCACCATGGTGGCCGCCCAGATCGGTCCGGCGGGTCTCCGCCGCAGCCGGGTGGAGGTCACCCAGCGACGGGCGACCACCACCAGCACGGCGAGGGTCAGTGCCGCGTAGGTCAGGCTGCCGATGGTGGCCCAGGGCGAGGTCGGCGGCGGGGTGAGGTTCCACCACCAGGGCGGCTGCGGGCGTTCGGCGACGAACCGGCCTACCTGGGTGCCGACCGCCGCCAGGTAGGAGGCGACGACCAGGGCGCGGCTGACCGCGTCGTCGACCCGACCGGTTGGCAGGGCCAGGGCGATGTGCGCCAGTACCGCCGTCCAGAGGTAGGCCAGGCAGAAGCCGACCATGAAGAGCCACGGCTGCTCGCTGGCCCTCAGGTCACCCAGGTGGTAGAGGCCTCCGCAACAGACCATCAGCCAGCCGATCCGGGGTGCCGCCGAGCGGGCGGAGACGACGAAGCCGGCGACGATGAGCAGCACACCGAAGCTGTGCAGCGCCCCGGTGATCCAGCCGGTCGGCGCCACGGGTGACGACAGCGCCGTGCCGACGGCGGCGAGGCTGAGGCCGGCGCCGGCGGCGACGGCGGTCCGGCGGGCCACCGCAGCGCGCCGGGTCGGGTTGTCCGGTCCCGGCTGTCGGCCGACCGCACCTTCGACGATGATGCTCACCGCGGACCTCCGGATCGGCTGGGTGCCGAGCGTAACCACACGGTGCCAGCACAGTTAACCGTCTCGATCGGTCGGATGGTGGACACGGTGCCGGGCCGTCGAGGCGCGCCGTCGGACCACAGTGCCGGGTGCTGGCCAAGCGTGCCCGGCGGGGTGACACGACACCGGCGCGTTGGCACTCTCCTTGACGGAGTGCTAGCCGAGGAATAACCTGCGATTAGCACTCTCACCCTGAGGGTGCCAGCTTCCGGGCCGTCAGGTCCGGTGGCTGAACGCCAGGCGGACCGGCACCCGCGACGACGGCCCCGCCCGGTGGCATGTGGCAGATTGACGCTGGTCGGCGTGCCGACCGGTAACGACACCAAGTACCCCAGGAGGGTATGCCCGTGACTACCGCGACCAAGGTTGCGATCAAGCCGCTCGAGGACCGCATCGTGGTCCAGGCGAACGAGGCCGAGACCACCACCGCCTCGGGCATCGTGATCCCTGACACCGCCAAGGAGAAGCCGCAGGAGGGCACCGTCCTCGCTGTCGGCCCGGGCCGGATCGACGACAAGGGCAACCGCGTGCCGGTCGACGTGAAGGTCGGCGACACCGTCCTGTACTCGAAGTACGGCGGCACCGAGGTCAAGTACGCCGGCGAGGAGTACCTGGTGCTCTCCGCCCGCGACGTCCTCGCGGTCATCGAGAAGTAAGCAACCGATCAGTGTCGTTGCCCCGGTCCGGCTCGCCGGGCCGGGGCAACGTCGCTTCGAAGGGATACAGATGGCGAAGATCCTGAGCTTCTCGGACGACGCCCGGCACCTGCTGGAGCACGGTGTCAACGCCCTCGCGGACGCGGTCAAGGTCACCCTCGGCCCGCGCGGGCGCAACGTCGTCCTGGACAAGAAATTCGGTGCGCCCACGATCACCAACGACGGCGTGACCATCGCCAAGGAGATCGAGCTCACCAACCCGTACGAGAACCTCGGCGCGCAGCTGGTCAAGGAGGTGGCGACGAAGACCAACGACGTCGCCGGCGACGGGACCACCACCGCCACCGTGCTGGCCCAGGCCATGGTCCGCGAGGGCCTGCGCAACGTGACCGCCGGGGCGAACCCGTCCGGTCTCAAGCGGGGCATCGACGCGGCGGCCACCAAGGTCTCCGAGGCGCTGCTCGACCGGGCCGTCGAGGTGGCCGACAAGAAGTCGATCGCGCATGTCGCGACGATCTCCGCGCAGGACGCCGCCATCGGCGAGCTGATCGCCGAGGCGATGGAGAAGGTCGGCCGCGACGGTGTCATCACCGTCGAGGAGGGCTCCGCCCTCACCACCGAGCTGGACGTGACCGAGGGTCTCCAGTTCGACAAGGGCTTCATCTCACCGAACTTCGTCACCGACGTGGAGTCGCAGGAGTCGGTCCTGGAGGACCCGTACATCCTCATCACCACGCAGAAGATCTCGGCGATCGAGGAGCTGCTGCCGCTGCTGGAGAAGGTCCTCCAGAACAGCAAGCCGCTGCTGATCATCGCCGAGGACGTCGACGGCCAGGCGCTGTCGACCCTGGTGGTCAACTCGATCCGTAAGACCCTCAAGGTCTGCGCGGTGAAGGCCCCCGGCTTCGGTGACCGTCGCAAGGCGATGCTGCAGGACATGGCGATCCTGACCGGTGCCGAACTGGTCGCCCCGGAGCTGGGCTACAAGCTCGACCAGGTCGGCCTGGAGGTGCTCGGCACCGCCCGGCGCGTCGTGGTCGACAAGGAGAACACCACTGTCGTCGACGGTGGCGGCCAGGCCTCCGAGGTCGCCGACCGGGTCGCGCAGATCCGCAAGGAGATCGAGGCCTCGGACTCCGAGTGGGACCGGGAAAAGCTGGCCGAGCGGCTGGCGAAGCTCTCCGGCGGCATCGCGGTCATCAAGGTGGGCGCGGCGACCGAGGTCGAGATGAAGGAGCGCAAGCACCGCATCGAGGACGCCATCGCCGCGACCAAGGCCGCGGTCGAGGAGGGTACGGTCCCCGGCGGCGGTGCCGCCCTGGCCCAGATCCTCCCGGTGCTCGCCGACGACCTGGGTTTCACCGGTGACGAGAAGACCGGCGTCTCGATCGTGCGCAAGGCACTGGTCGAGCCGCTGCGCTGGATCGCCCAGAACGCCGGCCACGACGGTTACGTGGTGGTGCAGAAGGTCGCCGGCAAGGAGTGGGGCAACGGCCTCGACGCCGCCACCGGCCAGTACGTCGACCTGGTCAAGTCCGGCATCATCGACCCGGTGAAGGTGACCCGCAACGCGGTCACCAACGCTGCCTCGATCGCCGGCCTGCTGCTCACCACCGAGAGCCTCGTGGTGGAGAAGCCGGAGAAGGCCGAGCCGGCCGCCGCCGGTGGGCACGGCCACGGTCACGGCCACCAGCACGGCCCGGGTTTCTGACCCGTCGCTGCACCGAGCGGCGCGCCGTCCCACCGGACGGCGCGCCGTTTCGTATCCACCCGGCCCTGCTCCCGGCCCCGCTTCGCCCCGGGCCCCACCCGGCCCCGCTCCCGACCCGTCTCGGCCGCGTTCCCGGCCCGGCTCAGTCCAGCGTCGGCCCTCCACCCGGCTCGGCTCGTTGATCAAGAAGTTTGCGTCCAGGAGAGCGCTTGCGTGAGACGCAAACCTCTTGATCAATCCGGCAGTCCGGCAGTCCGGCAGTCCGGCAGTTCGGCGGTGCGCCGGGAGGCGGTGTGCCGGGAGGCGGTGCGCCGGAGGTGGGGGGTGGGGAGGTGGGGGTGGGGTGGGATTACGGAACGCTGACGGAGTTGGTGGGGGGTCCGGTCGGTCGACGAGACTGGTCGGATGAGCAGCACGCCCCGCAATCTCGCCGCGCTGGCCGGTATCACCGCCGCCGCCGTCGCGATCGGCGCCGCCGAACCGGTGGCGGTCCTCACCGGTCCCCGGTCGGCACCCCTGGTCGCCGTCGGCGGGCTCGTCGTGGACGTCGTCCCCGAACCGGTGAAGCAGTTCGCCATCGACGTCTTCGGGACGTACGACAAGATCGCCCTGCTGGTCGGGACGGCGCTGCTGCTGGCCGCGATCGCCGCGCTGCTCGGCCTGCTGGCCGTCCGCCGGCTGTGGATCGGGCTGGCCGGCATCGCGGCCTTCACCGCCCTCGGGGTGGCCGCCGCGCTGACCCGGGCCGGCGCGGACGCCGCCGACGCGCTGCCGGCGCTGGTCGGCGGCGGGCTGGGCGCACTGGTGCTCTGGGCGTTCATCGCCGGGCCGCTGGAGGTCGACCCGTGGCCGTGGAGCCCACCGACGGCCGCGCCACCGACGGCCGCGCCGTCGTCGGCCACGCTCGGCGTGGATGCGCCCGCGGGTTCGTCCTCGTTGGTCGTGGGCCCGCGCGGTTCGGGCCCGACCGCAGGTCCGTCCTCAGCCGACGAGGCCGCGCCGGGCCCGGCCGGGCCCGGGCTGTCGCCGGGACGAGAGCCGCCGGAGCAGGTCGCCCCCGAGTCGCGGCGGCGGTTCCTGCGCGGGGTGGGCGTGCTGGCCGGCGCGGCCGCGGTGACCGGGCTGGGCGGGCACTGGCTGGCCGGCCGCCGGGGGGTGTCCGCGGCCCGCGAGGCGGTCGCGTTACCCGCCCCGGTCTCCGCCGCACCGGCGGTCCCGGTCGGTGCGGACCTGTCGCTGGCGCAGCTCGCCCCCTACACCACCCCGACCAGCGGTTTCTACCGGATCGACACCGCCCTGGTGGTGCCGCAGGTGGATCCACAGACCTGGCGGCTGCGCATCCACGGACGGGTACGCAACCCGATCGAGCTGAGCTTCGCCGACCTGCTCGCCCGGCCGATGGTCGAGCGGTACGTCACCCTGGCCTGCGTCTCCAACGAGGTGGGCGGGGACCTGATCGGCAACGCCCGGTGGCTGGGCGTACCGATCCGGGAACTGCTCGACGAGGTGGAGCCGGAGGAGGGCGCGGACCAGGTGGTGGGGCGCTCGGTGGACGGCTGGACCTGTGGCACCCCGACCGCGGTGCTGCGCGACGGGCGGGACGCGCTGCTGGCGGTGGGGATGAACGGCGAGCCGCTGCCGGTCGAGCACGGCTTCCCGGTCCGGATGGTGGTGCCGGGCCTGTACGGCTACGTCTCCGCCTGCAAGTGGGTGACCGAGTTGGAGTTGACAAGCTTCGCCGACTTCGACGCGTACTGGGTGCCCCGGGGCTGGTCGGCGCAGGGGCCGGTGAAGACGCAGTCACGGATCGACACGCCCCGCCCCCGCAACCGGATCACCGCCGGGCCGGTCGTGGTGGCCGGGGTGGCCTGGGCGCAGCATCGTGGCGTCAGTCGCGTCGAGGTACGCGTCGACGGCGGGCCGTGGCGGGACGCGACGCTGGCCCCGACCGTGTCGGTGGACACCTGGGTGCAGTGGTCCTGGCGCTGGGACGCCACCCCCGGCGAGCACACCCTCCAGGTGCGGGCCACCGACGCCACCGGTGAGACGCAGACCGGGCGGGAACGGCCGGTCGAGCCGGACGGCGCGACCGGCTGGCACACCGTGCAGGTGACGGTCCGCTGAGCCGCCCGCCCGGCACGCGGCGGCACCTCGCTTCCGGGCATGCGGCGGCGCCTCGCCTCGGCACGCGGCGGCGCGAACTCCGGACACGCGGCGACGCCGCGCCCCGGGGTACGGGACGCGGCGTCGCCGAGGTCTGGTCGGTCGGGATCAGGCGATCTTGCGCTGGTCCGGCACGGCGGACTTGTGCGGTCGGCCGAGGCGGGCCTCCAGCCGGGCGATGTCGACCCGGGTCTGCCGGCGGTCGGCCAGGTCCTCCCAGCCGAGGGCGAGCAGCCGCAGCCGCTCCGACTCGCTGAATCCGCCCCACACCCCGTACGGCTCGCGGACGGACAGCGCGTGGGCGGCGCACTCGGCCCGGACCGGGCAGGCGCGGCAGACGGCCTTGGCGCCGGACTCGCGGCGTAGCCGCGAGGAGCCGCGCTCGCCGTCCGGGTGGAAGAACTGGGCGCTGTCGCGACCTCGGCAGGCACCGAGACGCTGCCAGTCCCAGAGGTCGACGATGGGTCCGGGCAGTCTACGTACGTTCGACATCAGCACCCCTCCTCCCGCGCGGCACCGCGGAGGTTCTCGTTCGCATCCGGCGTCCGGGCGGCGGTCCGCGCAGGCGCACCGTTTCCGGCCTGGCGTCTCGGTACCCGACCTTTCCCCGACTCACACGTCTGTGATCGAAAACCTCGGACAACTTGCGGCATATGCCCCAGATGTCGGAAAAGTTCGGAGGATTGCCTGGAACCTCCTCCCCGGCGCACCCGGCCATGGTCTGCTCTCTGCGGAGAGGAGACCACAGTGCGTACCGTTCTCGTCTGCGTACGAACACCGCTCGCCGCGCAGCAGTTGACCTCGGCGGCCGCCCGCCTCGGCCTGGCGTCGGTCGTGCGGACGGCCGTCTCCGATCCGGAGGTGATGCTGCGGCTCTCCGAGCGCCCGGTCGACGTCGTGCTCGCCGACACCGCGCTCACCCGACCCGACAGCGCCGGCTTCGTCCGCCGGGTGCTGGCCCGCGCGCCGCAGGCCGACGTGCTGCTGCTCGGCGCGGAGGAGTCCGAGGCGGCGGCGGCCACCATCAGCGCCGGCGCCCGTGGGCTGATCCAGGGCGCCGACCACGACCTGACCAGCGCGGTGGCCAAGGCCCTGCTGCTGCTCTCCGGGCCCGGGCGGGCCGCCCGCAACCGGGTGACCGACCCGGCGCGGGACACCGCCGCGGTCGGTGCGCCGCCCCGCCCGGCCGGCGGCCGTACCCCGAACAAGCCGGGTCCGGCCTGGTCCGGGCCGGGTGAGGGGCCGGGCGGCGCCCCGACGGTGGTGCCGGTGCAGCGCGGTGACGACGAGGTGGAGGCGGAGACCGCCGAGGTGGAGACCCCGGTGCCGGCCGGTCGGCGCGGCGCGTCGGCCGCGCGCGGTGGTCGGGGCGCGGTCGGGCTGACCGAGCGTGAGCTCCAGGTGCTGCTCGGCATGGCAGAGGGGAAGAGCAACGCCGAGATCGGGCGCGAGCTGTTCGTCTCGGAGGACACCGTCAAGACGCACGCCCGCCGGCTGTTCCGCAAGCTCGGCGCCCGGGACCGGGCGCACGCGGTGGCCGCCGGCTTCCGCGCCGGCCTGGTCGCCTGAAGCCCACCGGCGCGCGGAGCCGACCGGTCAGCCGTCGGCGGAGTCGTCCTCCTCGGTCCCCTCGGTCAGCGTGTCGTGCACGCCGTCGGCGTAGCCACGCGCGTAGTCCCAGGTGACGTAGTGGTCCGGATCCGGGTCGTAGGCCGGCTCGTGCACCCGGGGGCGGCCGGAGTCGAGCAGATGGCGCAGGTTGCCCCGGAGCAGGTCCCAGTCGAAGTAGTGGGGCTCCCGGCAGTCCTCGCACTCGATGACCAGCCCGCGCACCCCGATCGGTGCCAGCAGGGCCTGGTAGATCTCCAGGTCGGCCAGATCCTCCAGCACGTCCTGACGCTCGACGTCGGTCAGCGGGTCGAGCGCGTCGTCGTCGCGGGGATCGTGCAGGCCGGCAGCCGGATCGGCCGGGTCGCCGTTGAACGGGTCGATGGGCTCGTCGTGCACCCCCTCACCGTAGTCCTCAGGAACCCGCGACGCCTGCCCCCGGTCCCGCTGCTGTGGCGTCGCCGACGCGCGCCGGCACCGCCGGGGGCTGCGCAGCTCCATGGGTACGATGAAACGACGCGCCGTCACGCCGGCGTGCGCCGGTGCCCGCGCGCCACCTCGCTGAAGCCCGTCCGAGCAGCTCAGGAGAGCAATCGTGGAAAATTCGCCCAGCGTCGACCAGCTGACCGGGGCCGACCTCGGCGAGATCGGCGGTCACCTGCCGGAGCTGCCGGCCGGCTCGGCGCGGGTCATCCCGCTCGGGCTCACCTTCGACGACGTGCTGCTCCAGCCCGCCGAGTCGGACATCGCGCCCCACGAGATCGACACCCGGACCCGGCTGACCCGCGAGATCGACATCGCCCTCCCGCTGGTCTCCAGCGCGATGGACACCGTGACCGAGGCGCGGATGGCGATCGCGATGGCCCGGCAGGGTGGCATCGGCGTGCTGCACCGCAACCTCTCCATCGAGGATCAGGCCCAGCAGGTCGACCTGGTGAAGCGCTCCGAGTCCGGCATGATCACCAATCCGGTGACCTGTTCGCCGGAGGACACCGTCCGGGACGTGGACGTGCTCTGCGGCCGATTCCGGATCTCCGGTCTGCCGGTCACCGATGCGGCCGGAAAGCTGGTCGGCATCATCACCAACCGCGACATGCGGTTCGTCACGGACCTGGACACCCCGGTCCGCGACGTCATGACCCGGACTCCGCTGATCACCGCGCCGGTCGGGGTGAGCAAGCCCGAAGCGCTGGAGCTGCTGCGCCGGCACAAGGTCGAGAAGCTGCCGCTGGTGGACGCCGACGGCCGGCTCCGGGGCCTGATCACGGTCAAGGACTTCACCAAGAGCGAGCAGTTCCCGCTCGCCACCAAGGACGACTCCGGCCGGCTGCGGGTCGCCGCCGCCATCGGTTTCGGCGACGAGGCGTACAAGCGGGCCCGGACCCTGATCGACGCCGGGGTCGACGTGATCGTCTGCGACGTCGCCCACGGCCACAGCCGGGCCATCGTCGAGATGATCGCCCAGCTCAAGCGGGAAACCCAGGTCCAGGTCATCGGCGGCAACTCGGCGACGTACGCCGGGGCGAGGGCGCTCGCCGAGGCCGGAGCCGACGCGGTCAAGGTGGGTGTCGGCCCCGGGTCGATCTGCACCACCCGGGTCGTGGCCGGGGTGGGCGTACCGCAGATCACCGCCATCATGGAGGCAGCCCGGGCCTGCCGGCCGCTCGGCGTGCCGGTGATCGGCGACGGTGGCATGCAGTACTCCGGGGACATCGCCAAGGCACTGGTCGCCGGCGCGGACACGGTGATGCTCGGCAGTCTGCTGGCCGGCTGCGAGGAGAGCCCCGGCGATCTGATCTTCATCAACGGCAAGCAGTACAAGTCGTACCGGGGCATGGGCTCCCTCGGCGCGATGCAGACCCGCGGCGCGCAGAAGTCGTACTCCAAGGACCGCTACTTCCAGGGCGACGTCAGCTCCGACGACAAGCTGATCCCGGAGGGGATCGAGGGGCAGGTCCCCTACCGCGGCTCGCTCGCGCAGGTGGTCCACCAGCTCGCCGGCGGCCTCCGACAGGGCATGTTCTACAGCGGCGCGGCCACCATCGCCCAGTTGCACGAGCGGGGTCAGCTCATCCGGATCACCGCGGCCGGCCTCAAGGAGAGCCACCCGCACGACGTCCAGATGACCGTCGAGGCGCCCAACTACCACTCCCGCTGACCATCCCCCGAGACACCTGGAGTCCTCATGCGTGACGTGGTCGAGATCGGGCTGGGCAAGACCGCGCAGCGCGGCTACCACCTGGACGACATCGCCATCGTGCCGAGCCGCCGGACCCGGGACGTCGACGACGTCTCCACCGGCTGGCAGCTCGACGCGTACCAGTTCGGCATCCCCTGCGTCGGGCACCCCTCGGACGCCACCATGAGCCCGGCCTCGGCGGTGCGGCTCGGCCAGCTCGGCGGGCTCGGGGTGCTCAACGTCGAGGGCCTCTGGACCCGGTACGAGAACCCGACCAAGGTGCTGGAGGAACTGGCCGGCCTGGACGAGGACGCCCGCGCCACCAAGCGGCTCCAGGAGGTCTACTCCGAGCCGATCCGCCCGGACCTCATCGCCGAGCGGGTCCGCGAGCTGCGCGACGGCGGCGGCACGGTGGCCGTCCGGGTCTCGCCGCAGCACACCCTGGCGCTGGCCCCGGTGATCCTCGACGCCGGGGTGGACATCCTCGTCATCCAGGGCACCATCGTCTCGGCCGAGCACGTCTCCACCACGGACGAGCCGCTGAACCTCAAGGAGTTCATCGCCGACCTCGACCTGCCGGTGGTCGTCGGCGGCTGCACCGACTACAAGACGGCGCTGCACCTGATGCGGACCGGCGCGGCCGGCGTGATCGTCGGCATCGGCGGCGACGACTGGTCCACCACCGAGTCGGTGCTCGGCATCCGGGTGCCGATGGCCACTGCGATCGCCGACGCCGCCGCGGCCCGCCGCGACTACCTGGACGAGACCGGTGGCCGGTACGTGCACCTGATCGCCGACGGGGACATCCAGACCTCCGGCGACATCGCCAAGGCGCTGGGCTGCGGCGCGGACGCGGTGATGCTCGGCGAGCCGCTGTCGCTCTGCGAGGAGGCCCCGGCCGGCGGCGCCTGGTGGCACTCGGCCGCCAGCCACCCGTCGCTGCCGCGTGGTGCGTTCGAGGCCGCCGGTGAGCCGCTCGGGGTGATGGAGCGGCTGCTCTTCGGCCCGGCCGACGAGCCGGACGGCCAGCTCAACCTCTTCGGCGGGCTGCGCCGGGCGATGGCCAAGTGCGGCTACCGCGACCTGAAGGAGTTCCAGAAGGTCGGCCTGGTCCTGGACCGCTGACCTGCGACGATCCCACCCCGACGCACCGGTCGCGCCGATAGGCTCGGCCGGTGCGTCGTGTTCCCCGCCGGATCCGGCCGGCTCTCGCCGTGGCTGTCGCGGCGGCGACGGTGCTGGTCGGCTGCACCGGCGCGGGAGACGACCGGGACGCGTTCCGGCCCGGTGCGGCCGACGCCGGTGACCCGTACGTCCCGGGGCGGGGCAACGGCGGGTACGACGTCCAGGAGTACCGGCTGCGGGTGCGTTACGACCCGGCCACCGACCGGCTGACCGGGCGGGCGAGCGTCACCGCCACCGCGACCGCGCCGCTGTCCCGGTTCAACCTGGACCTGATCGGGCTGGACGTCTCCGAGGTCACCGTCGCCGGGGCGGCGGCCACGCACCGCCGCGACGGCGACGAGTTGGTGGTCACCCCGGCGCGCGGGCTGCCCCGGGGCACCGGTTTCACGGTGGAGGTCGCCTACGCCGGGGTGCCGACCGCCGTCCGCGACGGCGAGCTGGGCAGCGGCGGCTGGCTGCACACTGCCGACGGGGCGATCGCGCTGGGCCAGCCGGAGTCGGCGGCCACCTGGTTCCCGGTCAACGACCACCCCTCCGACAAGGCCCGCTACGACGTCGAGGTGACCGTCCCGGACGGGACCGAGGCGGTGGGCAACGGCGTGCCGGGGGAGCGGACGAGCGCGGACGGGTGGGCGACCTGGCGTTGGCGCGAGGACGTGCCGATGGCCAGCTACCTGAGCACCCTGGTCATCGGCGACTACCGGGTGACGACCGGCGTCCACGCCGGCCGGCCGATGGTCACCGCGGTCGCGGCGAGCCTGCCGGCGGACGGCCCTGCCGCCCGGTCCATCGCCCGCACCGGGGAGATCGCCGACTTCCTCGCCGAGCGCTTCGGGCCGTACCCGTTCGCCTCGTACGGGGGGATCGCGGTCGCCGACGACCGGATCGGGTACGCGTTGGAGACGCAGTCCCGGCCGGTCTACGGGCCGGGTTTCTTCCGTGCCGGCCGGCCGAACCCTTCGGTGGTCGCGCACGAACTGGCCCACCAGTGGTTCGGTGACAGCGTCTCGCTGGCGCGCTGGCAGGACATCTGGCTCAACGAGGGCTTCGCCACGTACGCCGAGTGGCTCTGGGCGGAGCACGAGGGCGGGCGGAGCGCGCAGCAGGCATTCGAGGCCCGGTACGCCGTCACCGACTGGTCGAAGCCGGCGGTCGACCCGGGCCGGGCGGAGATGTTCGGCGACGGCGTCTACCAGCGGGGCGCCCTCGCGGTGCACGCGCTGCGCCGCACCGTCGGCGACGCGACCTTCTTCCGCCTGCTGCGCGGCTGGACCGCCGAGCGGCGGGACCGTACCGCCACCACCGGCGACTTCGTCGCGTACGCCGAGCGGATCGCCGGCCGGCCGCTGCGCCCGCTGCTCGACGCCTGGCTCGCCGGCGCCACCGCGCCCGCCCTGCCGTGACCCGGCGGTGACCGTCGGTCGGTAGGCTGCCGCGGACGGCACGGGGAGGTGGCGGTGACCAAGGCGTGGACGCGGCGGGGCATCGGTCTGCTGGTGGTCGTGGCCCTCGGGCTCGGCGCGTGCGGCACCGACGCGGAGCCGCAACGGCGGGTGGAGGCCAGCCCGACGCCGACGGCGCGGGAGTTCCGGCCCGGCGCGGCCGGTGTCGGCGACACCTACTTCCCGACGTACGGCAACGGCGGCTACGACGTCGGCCGGTACACGGTGAAGGTCCGCTACGACCCGGCGACCGACAGGCTCACCGGCACCACCACCGTGCAGGCCACGGCGACGGCCGACCTGTCCGCGTTCCACCTCGACCTGGCCGGGCTGACCGTGCGGAAGGTGACCGTGGACGGCGCGCCGGCCCGGTACGAGCGTGCCGCCGACGAACTGGTGGTCACCCCGGCCACCGGCCTGATGTCCGGCAACGGGTTCACCGCCGAGATCGTCTACGACGGCGAGCCGAAGCCGCTGGACAACGACGTGCTCGGGGACGGCGGCTGGCTGCACACCGGCGACGGCGCGATCGCGCTCGGCCAGCCGGAGTCGGCGAGTACCTGGTTCCCGGTCAACGACCACCCCTCCGACAAGGCCGCCTACGATGTCGAGATCACCGTCCCGAAGGGACTGGCGGCGATCAGCAACGGGGTGCCGAAAGGCAGGAGCGACAAGGGTGGCTGGACCACCTGGAAGTGGTCCGAGACCGCTCCGATGGCCAGTTACCTCAGCACCGTGGTGATCGGGGAGTACCGGGTCGAAACCGGCGAGCACAAGGGACGGCCGGTGTTCACCGCGGTCAGCACCAGGTTGGGCGAGGGCGCCGCGGACGCCTCGCTGGCCCGCACCACCGAGGTCGCCGACTATCTGGAGAGCGTCTTCGGGCCGTACCCGTTCGCCGCGTACGGCGGGGTGGTCGTCGCCGACGACCGGATCCGGTACGCGTTGGAGACGCAGAGCCGGCCGGTCTACTCCGCCGGCTTCTTCCGGGGCGGGGAGAACACCGGCGTGGTGACCCATGAGCTGGCCCACCAGTGGTTCGGCAACAGCGTCTCGCTGGCCCGCTGGGAGGACATCTGGCTCAACGAGGGGCTGGCCACGTACGCCGAGTGGCTCTGGGCCGAGCACCAGGGTGCCGGCACCGCGCAGGCCGCCTTCGACCGGCGGTACGCCGGCTCGTCCAGCCGGGTCTGGCGGACCCCGCCGGGCAGACCCGGCAAGGAGAACCTGTTCAGCGAGTCGGTCTACCAGCGGGGCGGGATGACCGTGCACGCGCTGCGGGTGGCGGTCGGCGACAAGGCGTTCTTCGAGATCCTGAAGACCTGGGCGGCGGAGAAGCGCAACGGCAACGTCACGACCGCGGAGTTCGTCGCGCACGCCGAGCGGGTCTCCGGCAGGCAGCTGGACAAGCTCTTCGACGCCTGGCTCTTCGGCACCGAACGCCCGCCGACCCCGCGACGCCTCTAGGGCGTGTCTCCCGGGTCCGTCGCAGGCCGGCGAAGATCCGGGAGACACGCCCTGGTTTCCTGGGTCGACGTCGGGCTGCCGGCTCGCCCGTTTCATTGCCCTCGACCTCCCTTGCGTCGATACGAGCGGTCCCCGGCGGGCGAAAACATCTTTACAAACTCGCGCTGTTGTAAATATTTATCTTCATCACCATACTGGTCGGCGAGTGCCCGGGCAGTCGGCGGACCCACCCGCCGCCCCCCGCGCACCGACGATGCGGCGTGCCCCGACGCCGCTCGCACCCCCCGTCCCACAAGGAGTTCGCATGCCCACAAGAGTCCGCCGGGCGCTCACCTGGCTCGGCGCGGCGGCGCTCGCCGCCGTCGCCGTCCTGGTCGGTCCGACCGCCGCGCAGGCCGCCACCCCCGCCTGGCCCACCCTCGGCACCGGCACCTCCGGCGCCAACGTCACCTCCGCCCAGTTCCTGCTCCGCCACCACGGCCGGACGCTGAGCGTGGACGGCTACTACAGCTCCGGCACCGCCTCGGCGGTGAGTTCCTTCCAGTCCGCGAACGGGCTGACTCCCGACGGCGTCGTCGGCCCCCTGACCTGGGGCAAGCTCGTGGTCACCGTGGACGTCGGCGCCAACAACAACGCCGTCCGCGCGCTGCAGACCGCGCTCAACAAGTACGGCTACCGCCTCACTGTCGACGGCGCGTGGGGCACTGCGACCACGAACGCCGTGACCAGCTTCAAGTCCAGCCGCGGCCTCACCGGCGGCACCACCGTAGGGCCGACCACCTGGCAGTGGCTGATCGGCGGCGGCGGGGGCGGCGGCAACTACAGCCTCATCATCGGTAGGTCCGTCCTGCCCCGCAGCGAGTACGACGACCCGCACCACGACTACCCGGCGATCGACCTGCCCACCTGGACGGGCGTGACCACGTACGCCATCACCTCCGGCACCGTCATCCACGTCGGCGGGGGCTGCGGCTACGGCATCGGCATCACCGGTGACGACGGCGCGTACTACCAGTACTGCCACCTGTCGTCCCGGTCGGTCGCCTCCGGGACCCGGGTCAGCGCCGGACAGGTCATCGGCTACACCGGCAACACCGGCAACAGCACCGGGCCGCACCTGCACCTGGAGATCCGGGTCAACGGCGGCAACCGCTGCCCGCAGCGGATGCTGCTCGCCCTCTACGACGGCGGCTCCGTCCCCGCCCCGTCGTCACTGCCCACCACCGGCTGCACCTACTGACGCAGCCGCGACGGGGCCGGGTGGACGTGCCGCACCCGGCCCCGTCGCACGCCACACCGGACGGGCTCAGCGGCAGGCGGCACACCCGGACGGTTCAGCGGCAGGGGCCGAGGAGGGTCAGTTCCGCACCCGCAACTCGGGGTGGGCGGCGAGGAACGTCTCGACGTCGCCGGCCTTCAGCGCGGTC
Organism: Micromonospora halophytica; assembly: GCF_900090245.1. Classification (GTDB taxonomy): domain Bacteria; phylum Actinomycetota; class Actinomycetes; order Mycobacteriales; family Micromonosporaceae; genus Micromonospora; species Micromonospora halophytica. Next base: position 291,825 of record NZ_FMDN01000001.1, on the reverse strand, counting down.
AGGAACTCCTGGCCGACCGGCTTGAGCTGCTCACCCTTGTACGCGCTGCCCGTGCCCACCCCGGTGCCGGGGAGCGCGACCAGGCTGATCCGGTCGACGCTCATCCCACCGAGGGCGTACGCGAAATCGACGATCCGGGGGCCGCCCGCGTAGCTGAGGGTGTCGCCGAGCGCCGCGACCACCTGCTCGACCCGGTCCGGCTGACGGGCCAGGTCCTCGTCGAGGATCCTGGTGACCAGCCCTCTGATCAGCTGCTGCTGGTGACGTTGCCGGGCGTAGTCGCCGCCGGTGATGTAGCGCTGCCGGGCGTAGTCCAGCGCCTGCCAGCCGTTGAGATGCCGCTCGCCCTTCTCGTAGACCATCTGCGGCCCGACGTAGCCGCCGCCGGAGGGGGCGGGGTCGCGGTGCTTGCCGTCCGGCTTGCGGTGGATCGAGACCACCCGCTGGTCGACGTAGATGTCCACCCCGCCGAGGGTGTCGACCAGCCGGTCGAAGCCGGCGAAGGTGATCACCGCCCCGGCGTCGATGCGCAGCCCGGTGTAGCCGGTGACCGCGCTGCGCAGCAGCTCGTACCCTTGGGCGGCGCTCGGCTCCTTCGGCCTGCCGGGCACCCGGCTGCCGTAGCTCATCGCGAGGGTGAGTTTCGTCCTCCCGCCCCGGTAGCCGGACGGCGGGAAGGCCGGGATGTCCACCAGCAGATCGCGGGGGAGGGAGAAGAGGTACGCCCGGTCCAGCCCGGCCGGGACGTGCAGCACCAGGACCGAGTCGGCGTGCGGCTCCCACCCGGGGACGCTGACCCGGGTGTCGACCCCGACGAGGAGCAGGTTGAGCGGGCCGGTGACACCCGTGCCGGGCGGGGTGGTCGGGCGGGGTGTGGCGGAGGCCCCCGGGGTTCCGGTGGGGCCGCCCGGGCCGGGCGGGCGTTGCGCCTGCTCGCCGCCGACCAGCCGGATCGTCACCAGGGCGCCGGCCACCAGCAGGACGGCTGCGGCGAGGGCGGCCAGCAGCACCCACCGGCGTCGCGCCGCCCCTGTCGGCTGAGTCATCCTCGACACCCCCGTCTGCACAACGCCCCGACACCGACCCCGGGTTGCGGCCCGCCGCCACCGGATCGGCCGGCCGTCCAGCATGATCGCGCGAAAACCGGCACTGGCGCGACGGCTACCCGCCGGTAATGATGCGTTCATGCAGTACGACGTGGTCGTCATCGGGTCGGGCTTCGGCGGCAGTGTGACCGCGCTCCGGCTGGCCGAGAAGGGTTACCGGGTCGGCGTGCTGGAGTCGGGACGCCGCTTCGCCGACGACGAGTTCCCGGAGACCTCCTGGCGGCTGCGGCGCTTCCTCTGGGCCCCGAAGCTCGGCTGCTTCGGCCTGCAACGCATCACCCTGCTCCGCTCGGCCGACCGGAAGGCCGGCGGCGGCGTGCTGGTGCTCTCCGGGGCCGGCGTGGGCGGCGGCTCGCTGGTCTACGCCAACACCCTCTACGAGCCCCTCGCCGCGTTCTACGACGACCCGCAGTGGCGGGGCATCACCGACTGGCGCGACGAGCTGGCCCGCCACTACGACCAGGCCAAGCGGATGCTCGGCGTCACCACGTACCCGGTCAGCACCGGCGCGGACCGGGCGATGCGGGCGGTGGCCGAGCGGATGGGGGTGGGGCACACCTTCCACGCCACCCCGGTCGGCGTGCACATCGGCCGGCCCGGGCAGCGGGTCGCCGACCCGTACTTCGGCGGCGTCGGCCCGGAGCGCACCGGCTGCAACCACTGCGGCTCCTGCATGACCGGCTGCCGGCACGGGGCGAAGAACACCCTGGTCAAGAACTACCTCTGGCTGGCCGAGCGGCTCGGCGTCCAGGTCCACCCGCTGACCACGGTGACCGCCGTCCGGCCGGCACCCGGCGGCGGGTACGAGGTGCACACCGAGCGGACCGGCGCCTGGCTGCGCAAGCGCCGGCAGGTCGTCCACGCCGACCAGGTGGTCTTCGCGGCCGGGGCGCTCGGCACCCAGCGACTGCTGCACGCGATGAAGGCGACCGGGGCGCTGCCGGCGCTCTCGCCGCGCCTCGGTGAGCTGACCCGGACGAACTCCGAGGCGATCCTCGGCGCGTCGGTCGGGCCGCGCCAGGCCCGCGCCCGCGGCCTCGACTTCACCGAGGGGGTGGCGATCACCAGCTCGTTCCACCCCGATCCGCAGACCCACATCGAGCCGGTCCGGTACGGCCGGGGCTCGAACGCGATGGGGCTGCTCCAGTCGCTGCTGGTCGATGGCGGGCCGCGCCGGGTCCGGCGCTGGCTGGGCAGCATCGTCCGGCAGCCCGGGGCAGCCGCCCGGATGCTCTCCGTCCGGCGCTGGTCGGAGCGGACGGTGATCGCCCTGGTCATGCAGTCGGTCGACAACTCGCTGACCACCCGGTTCCGGCGTGGCCCGTTCGGCCGTCGGCTGGTCTCCGGCCCCGGGCACGGCGCACCCAACCCGACCTGGATCCCGGCCGGCAACCAGGCGGTCCGGCTGCTCGCCGAGGAGATCGGCGGTACGCCCGGCGGCGCGCTGACCGAGCCGTTCAACATCCCGATGACCGCACACATCCTCGGCGGGGCGGTGATCGGCGCGTCCCCGGCCGACGGGGTGATCGACCCCTGGCACCGCGTCTACGGCCACCCGGGGCTGCACGTGGTCGACGGCGCGGCGGTCTCGGCGAACCTCGGCGTGAACCCGTCGCTGACGATCACCGCGCAGGCGGAGCGGGCGATGTCGTACTGGCCGAACAAGGGCGAGGACGATCCCCGCCCGCCGCTCGGCGAGGCGTACGTCCGGGTGGATCCGGTCGCACCGCGCGGGCCCGCGGTGCCGGCGGACGCACCGGGGGCGCTGCGCTGACTGCCGGCCCGGTCGGTCACCCCTCCGGTTCCGACGGGTGCCGGGGCCGGGCCCGCCGGTCCAGCCAGGCCACCAGCGCGGCGTGCGGGACGGTGAGCGCCGCCAGCACGGCGACGGTGGCGGGCAGCAGGTCGACCGGGCCGGCGGCCAGCACCGCGAGGGCGGCGGCCGCGGCCAGGGTGGGTAGGGCCGCCCGCCGGGCGAAGCGACGCAGTGGCGGCCCGAGCCGGCCGGCGACCAGGTCGGCGCGGTTGCCGGGGTCGCCGTGCAGCAGCCGGGCCACGTGCCGGGCCGAGTGCCAGGTGGCGAAGTAGACACCGATCGCCAGCGCGGGCGGCACGGCGGCGAACAGGCAGAGCAGGAGGACCGGTTCGGCGGCATCGGCCCGCCGGCCCGCCCGTACGTCCCGCAGCACCGTCCGTGCGACGGCGGCCAGCAGGCACGCCGTCGCCAGTGCCCGCACCTCGACGGTGAGCAGCTCCGGCACGCGCGGCGCCACGGTGGCGAGCACCGGGTCCACCGCGTCGGGCCAGAGCAGCAGGGGCACCACCACCGGCGGGCCGCCCCGGGCCAGCACCCCGGAGAGCGGCTGGCGGACCGGCCGCCCGTCCCGTTCGGCGTGGAACGCCTCGTCGGCGGTCCCGAAGTGGGCGACGGACAGGGCGAGGAAGCCGACCAGCGCGGGGGCCGGCGCGGCGCGGAACGCCACCAGGGCGGCCCCGGCGAGGGCCGCGTAGCCGAGCGGCACGGCCAGCCGGGCGGCCGTCGGACGGGCCCGGGCCGACATCCAGGCGGGGACCAGGTGGTCGACCGCCCCGTGCGGCAGCCCGAGGAGCAGCCCGGCGAGGAGGAACCCCGGGGCGCCCCCGACGTCGTGGCGGTGCAGCACCGGCGCCAGGACCAGCAGGGCGAGGGCGGGCAGCGGCGACGTGACGCCGATCCGGACCAGCACCCGATCCGCCGGGTGCCGGGCCCGCCGGGTCCGCCGTCCGGCCGGAGTCCCGGGTGCGCCGGCTGCCGCCGGCCGGGGGCCTTCGATGCTCGGGGGACCGGCCGGGGCCGTCACGGACGGTCCCCGAGCGGGAGTTCACCCCGGGTGCTCAGCGCCCGGAGCCGGCCCAGGTCGACGATGCTCCAGCCCACCTTCGACACGATCGACAGCAGGACGTACAGACCGCTGACGACGGCGGCCCCGAGCAGTTCGATGCCGGAGGGCCCGAGGAGCCAGAGCAGCGGGTACCCCATCCAGAGCACGCTGAGCAGCGCGGCCGCTTCCCGGTACGTGTGGTACAGCCCGTCCGGCTGACGGCGGGCGATGGCCCGCAGCGGCCCCCAGATCAGGGCGAGGACGACGAGCAGGCACAGGCTGCCGAGGCCGAAGAGCAGGTACCGGGCCCACAGGTCGGCGGTGAGGTCGGCGAGGAAGCCGCTGAGGAGCATGGCGACGTTCGTGCCGACGAGCGCGGCCAGCAGCGTGGGATGCCGGCCGGGCAGGGCGTGCGTCGCGGTCAGGGTCAGCGCGACCAGCAGCAGCGAGGCGGTGACCGTCCAGTCCACGTACCGCGCCCAGTAGACCGGGTGGTCGCCGTCGGAGCGGCCGCCGCCGAGGGCCATCACCGTGTACCAGAGTCCGGACCAGACCGGGATGGCGATCGCCACCCGGTACTCGATCCGGGGGACCCCCTTCGGGTCGGCGTGCCAGCGGAGGAAGAGCAGTGCGCCGGCCGTCATCGCGGCCACGTAGAGCCACAGCCACCACACGTCGTCATCTCCCGCCCGGTCCGGTCGGACGCGCGTCCGACCGTTCGGCGACCGGCTGCGTGCGTCCGCCCGGGTTCGGCGGATCAGACGCGCGCCGCTCTCGTCACCACCTACGGTAATCAGGTAGTTCCGGTTCGAATGGGCCAAAAGCCGTATTGCTAGCGGTGGGAGAGGGACGTGAACTTCGAGAACACCTTCTCGTACAACCCGGACCAGTTCACCCTGATCTCCCACGTGCTCAGCCTGGGGTTCGCCGTGATGGCCGCCGGGCTGGTCTACTTCCTGGTCACCCGGAGTTCCCTGGCGCCCCGGTACCAGTTCTCGTCGGTGCTCTCCGCTGTCGTGATGGTGTCGGCCTTCTTCGAGTTGTTCCTGCTCTACCAGCGCTGGGTGGGGGCCTTCCGGTGGGACGGCACCGCCTTCGTCCAGTCGGGCCTGCTCTTCTCCAACGGCTACCGGTACGTCAACTGGTCGATCGACGTGCCGGTGCTGCTGATCCAGTTGCTGGTCGTCATGGGCGTCACCGGCCGCCGGTTCCACCAGAGCTGGGTGGTCTTCGTCCTCGGTGGGCTCGCCATGATCTACACCGGGTACGTGGGCCAGTTCCACGAGGTCGAGCGGGACGCGCCGTACTGGGTGTGGGGTCTGGTCAGCACCGGCTTCTTCGTGCTGCTGCTCGCCCTGGTGGCCCGGATCATCTTCGGCAACCTGGCCCGGCTGCCCGAGTCGGCGCGGGGAACGGCCCGGGCGGTGTGGTGGCTGGTGCTCGTCTCCTGGCTGCTCTACCCGGGCGCGTACCTGATGCCGGCCCTGTGGGACTCGGCCGACGGCGTGGTGGCCCGGCAGATCACCTACACGGTGGCGGACATCACCTCGAAGGTGGTCTACGGGGTGCTCCTCGGGATCATCGCCCGCCGGGTCAGCTCCGCCGAGGGGTACGCCCCCGCGGTCGCCGACGAGGTGGCGCTGCCCCGCGGCGGCATCACGGACGCCGGTGGAGTCACCGACGGTGGCGGGCGGGGCGGCCGCCGTGGGCGGCCCGGTCACGGTCGGTAGGATTCCCGACCATGAGCACGCCTCGCCCCGTCCTCGTGGTGGACTTCGGAGCCCAGTACGCCCAGCTCATCGCGCGCCGGGTGCGCGAGGCGAAGGTCTACTCGGAGATCGTCCCGCACTCCATGCCGGTGCAGGAGATGCTGGCGAGGAAGCCGGCCGCGATCATCCTGTCCGGCGGCCCGTCCAGCGTCTACGCCCCGGGCGCTCCCCGGATCGACGCCGGCCTGTTCACCGCGGACGTGCCGGTCTTCGGCATCTGCTACGGGTTCCAGGCGATGGCCCAGGCGCTCGGCGGTACGGTCGCGAAGACCGGCAACCGCGAGTACGGCGGGACGCCGCTGCGCGCCCGCGCCGACGCCGGCGTGCTGCTCCGTGAGCTTCCCGACGACCTGCCGGTCTGGATGAGCCACGGCGACTGCGTGACCGAGGCCCCCGAGGGCTTCACGGTCACCGCCGAGTCGGCGGGCGCGCCGGTCGCCGCCTTCGAGGACCTGGCCGGCCGGCGGGCCGGCGTGCAGTTCCACCCCGAGGTCGGGCACACCGCGCACGGCCAGGAGATGCTCAAGCGCTTCCTCTACGACATCGCCGGCATCGAGCCGACCTGGACGCCCGAGAACATCATCGACGAGCAGGTCGCCCGGATCCGGGAGCAGGTCGGCGACAAGGAGGTCATCTGCGGCCTCTCCGGCGGGGTGGACTCCGCGGTCGCTGCGGCGCTGGTGCACAAGGCGGTCGGTGACCAGCTCACCTGCGTCTTCGTCGACCACGGCCTGCTGCGCGCCGGTGAGGCCGAGCAGGTGGAGAAGGACTACGTCGCCGCCACCGGCATCAAGCTCAAGGTGGTCGACGCCCAGGAGCGTTTCCTCGGCGCGCTGGCCGGGGTGACCGACCCGGAGCAGAAGCGCAAGATCATTGGCCGCGAGTTCATCCGGGTCTTCGAGGCCGCCGCCCGGGAGATCGCCTCGCACGGCGACGTCGAGTTCCTGGTGCAGGGCACCCTCTACCCGGACGTGGTCGAGTCCGGCGGCGGCACCGGCACCGCCAACATCAAGAGCCACCACAACGTCGGCGGCCTCCCGGAGGACCTGAAGTTCGCCCTGGTCGAGCCGCTGCGCACGCTCTTCAAGGACGAGGTCCGCGCGCTCGGCCTGGAGCTGGGCCTGCCCGAGGCGATGGTCTGGCGGCACCCGTTCCCGGGTCCGGGCCTGGCCATCCGGATCATCGGCGCGGTCGACCGGGAGCGGCTGGACCTGCTCCGCCAGGCCGACCTGATCGCCCGGGAGGAGCTGAGCAACGCCGGCCTGGACCGGGGCGTCTGGCAGTTCCCGGTGGTGCTCCTGGCCGACGTGCGCAGCGTCGGGGTGCAGGGTGACGGGCGCAGCTACGGGCATCCCGTGGTGCTGCGCCCGGTCTCCAGCGAGGACGCGATGACCGCCGACTGGTCCCGGCTGCCCTACGAGGTGGTCGCCCGGATCTCCACCCGGATCACCAACGAGGTCGCCGAGGTCAACCGGGTGGTCCTGGACGTGACGAGCAAGCCGCCGGGCACCATCGAGTGGGAGTGATCCCTTCTCACCCGGCCGGCGGCGGCTGAGGGGCGGGGCGGGGCTCCGGCGCCGGCAGCGGCTCGGTGACCGGTTCCGGCCGGGGGGCCGGGGCCGGCGGCCAGGTCGGGGCCGGTCCGCCGGCGGGCGCGGCGCCCGTCGGGTGCGGCCAGGCGGGCGCGCCCGGCGGCTCCTCCGGCATCAGGAACCACATGATCGGGTACGCCAGCGCGGCGAGGCCGCCGGTGAGCAGGGTCGTGACGGCGAAGATCAGCCGGACCAGGGTGGGGTCGACGGCGAAGTAGCGGCCGAGGCCGCTGGCGACGCCGGCCACCATCCGGTCGGTGGTGGGGCGGCGCAGCTGCTTGTACGGGGCCTGGGGTGGGGTCGTCGAGGTCATGTCCCCACGGTCCGTCGGTGGGTGGTCGGGCGACCTCGGTGACCGCCCGGATCCCTACCCTGATCGATCCCTGATGCGCCACAAAAGAGTCAGGAATCTGACTCTTTTCGATGTCGGTAACCGGACGCGGGGACAATTTCGTCTCGTGACCACCTTGCTGGAGCCGCTCCGCAGGATCGCGGCATACGCAGTTTGTGCTGATTCAGTCGGCCGGGTGTTGCTGGTGCGCGCCTCGGAGCGCTCCGGCACCCCCGGCGTGTGGTCCCTGCCCGGAGGGGCGGTCGACCACGGTGAGGATCCCCGGCACACCGTCGTCCGGGAGACCGCCGCCGAGACGGGCCTCTCGGTCGCCGTCTCCGGCCTGGACGACGTCCTCGCCGACATGCGGGCGTTGCCCGACCGGGGCATCACCATCCACACCGACCGCCTCGTCTACCGGGTCACCGTGCGCGGCGGCACCCTGACCGACCGGGTCGACCGCCCCACCGACCTGGCCCGGTGGTACACCCTCGACGAGGCTCGGGAGCTGCCGCTGCGCTCGTTCACCGCACGCGCCCTCGGTCTGCCCGCCTCCTCGGCCGACGTCGTCCCCGACGAGGCCCCCGAGTTCCCCTCCTTCTACGCCGTGCCGGGGCCGGACGGCCTGCACCGCGCCCAGCGCTTCGCCGCGTACGCGGTGGTGACCGACCCCGAGGGCCGGGTGCTGCTGACCCGGGTCTCCGACGGGTACCCGGGCGCGGGCTGCTGGCACCTGCCCGGCGGCGGCACCGACTACGGTGAGCAGCCCGGCGCGGCGCTGATCCGGGAGCTGGTCGAGGAGACCGGGCAGTCCGGTCGCCTGGTCGAGCTGCTCGGCGTGGCCAGCCACCGGGACGCCGCATCGCTCGGCCCGGAGGGCTACCCGATCGACTGGCACGGCGTCCGTGCCTTCTACCGGGTGGTCGTCGACAAGCCCGCCCCGCCCACGGTCGCCGACGTCGGCGGCTCCACCTGTGAGGCGAGGTGGTTCGCCCGGGAGGAGCTCGGCGCCCTCCCCACCGACCGCCTCACCGAGGTCACCGCCGAAGCCGTCCAAGCCGCCAACCTCACCTGACTCCTCCCCGCCCGACCCCCTCCTCCCGCCCCCCGTCCCGGTGATCATGAAGTTATTGTCGGGACACGCCGACGGTGGCGGCGACAACTTCATGATCAACCCAGTGTGGGTGGGCAGCGGGGGAGTGTGGGCGGGTGGAGGAACGGCGGCGGATCGGGGCGTACGGGGTGCTGCGGGGCTCTGGCGGGCGGGTGCTGCTGGTCCGGGGATCCTCCGGCTGCCCGGTCCCCGGGGTCTGGCAGGTGCCCGGTGGTGGCGTCGGGCACGGGGAGCATCCGGTGGCCGCGGTGGTGCGGGAGTTCGCCGAGGAGACCGGGCTGACCGTCGAGGTCACCGGGGTGCGGGCCGCCGTCGCGGACGTGACCACCTTCCGTGACCCCGACGTCGCGGTGCACACCGACCGGCTGGTCTTCGACGTCGAGGCCCGCGGCGGCGACCTGCGCCCCGAACCGGCGGGCGGCACCGACGCGCTGGACTGGTTCACCCCGCCGGAGGCGGCCGGGGTGCCGCTGATGCCGTTCACCGCCGAACTGCTCGGTCTGCCCGTCACGCCCCTGCCCGCCGGGTTGCCCCGGGCGCTGCCGGCCGGACCGGCCGCCGCGGCGACCGCCGACCGGCGGCAGCGCTTCGCCGCGTACGGACTGGTCACCGACCCGGACGACCGGGTGCTGCTGACCCGGATCGCCCCCGGCTATCCCGGCGCCGGGAAGTGGCACCTGCCGGGAGGTGGCACGGATCACGGCGAGCAGCCGGCCGCCGGGCTGTTGCGCGAGCTGGTGGAGGAGTCCGGGCAGCTCGGCACCGTGGTCGGCTTGCTGACCGTCAGTAATCTGCATGATCCCGCCGCGCTCGGTCCGGAGGGGCGTCCGATGGACTGGCACACCGTCCGGGTGGTCTACCGGGTGCTGGTGCCAGCCCCGACCGAGGCGGTGGTCACCGAGCTCGCCGGCGGATCGACCGCCGAGGCTGCCTGGTTCACGGAAGCGCAGGTGGCCGGCCTGCAGATGACCGAGGTGGCGGCCCTGGCAACCGGACGGGCGGGGCGGTAGCACGCGCTCGCCGGGCCGTTCCGGGGTACCTCCGGTACAGTCGGAGATGCGGGTTGGCGTAGGAAACGGGCGATGGAGCCCCAGATGGGAACAACGGAGCGGTTCGCGCGGTTATCGGAGTATAAGTACCGCCGGCAGCTATCGCCAACCACCACTCCCCTGTGCAATGGTGTACTCCGCTTCGACGGCTGCCGGGCCGACAATGGTCCGGCACGAGACAGCCGGACACCCGCCCACCTGGGCGGCCCAGCCGATCCGGTGATGGAGGAAACGTGCCGAGAGCCCCATGGCGCCGGCGTCGTACGACTGACAGTCCGCGCCCCGCAGGGCGTCGCTGGGCGGGCTTGCGCCGCAGCAGCACGTTCGCCCGCCAGGTGCTGCTGGTCCGGGTGGGCCGCCGTGACGGCGAGCCCGGCTCCGGCACCGACCTGGTGCTGCCGGAACGCCTCGTCGACCGGCCCCGCCGCCGGTACGGCTTCGACCGCTTCGGTCGGGCCGAGATCGAGGCGGTCATGCCGGTGAGCCCCGCCCTCGCCCCCGCCACGGCCGTGGACGAGTCCCCGGCGATGTCCATCCCGCTGCTGCCCGGTGAGCGCACCGTGGCCCGCCGGATGAAGTTCGCCCTGGTCAACGCCTGCACCCTGGCCAGCCTGATGCTCGGCATCACCGCCATCTTCGTGGCCATGGCCGGCGAGGCCCGGGTGGCCGCCCTGCTGCTGATCGCCTGTGTCGCCTTCGACGGCCTCGACGGCGCGCTCGCCCGCAAGCTCGGCGTGGCCAGCCCGTTCGGCGCCCAGATGGACTCGCTGGCCGACATGTGCTCCTTCGGCCTCGCCGCGCCGGTGGTGGTCTACGCCTCGCTCGCCGGGTCGGCCCCCACCGCCGCCGCCGGTGTGGCCGCCGCTCTCGTCGCGGCCTGCGCGGCGATCCGCCTCGCCCGGTTCAACGTCTCGCCGAAGGACGGCCGGTTCTTCTGCGGCGTGCCGACGACCATGGCGGCGGCGGTGCTGGCTCTCACGGTCGCCATCGGGCTGCCGCTGCCGGCGGTCGTGCAGATCGCCGGGGTGGCCCTGCTCGCCTTCGCGATGGTCTCCAGCTTCCCGTACGCCAAGCTCGCCCGGCTGCTGAAGCTCCCGCCGTGGGTCTGGCTGGCCCCGGTGATCGGCGCGCTGGTCGACATCCGGCTCACCTTCGCCCTGGTGGTGGTGGGCTACCTGGTCAGCGGTCCGCTGCTCTGGCTGCACCAGCGCCGCACCGCCTGATCCATCCGCACGTACGCAAAGGGGGCGCCGCGGTCGCGGCGCCCCCTTTGCGTGTCCGTCGTCAGCGCCAGCGGGCGATGACGGTGGCGCCGCCGACCACCTTGTCGCCCGGGCCGACCAGCGGCTCGGCGGCGTCGACCGGCAGGTAGACGTCGGTCCGCGAGCCGAACCGGATCAGCCCGAAGCGCTCGCCCCTGGCCAGCAGCGACCCGATCGGCGCCCGCTGCACGATCCGCCGGGCGATCAGCCCGGTACGCTGCGCCACCACCACCGTGCCGTGCACGGTGTCGAGCACCGTGTACGCCGCCACGTTGTGCTCGGCCTCCGGCTTCATCGCGTTGACGAACCCGCCGTCGGCGACGAAGTAGTCGACCACCTTGCCCGCCACCGGGGCCCGGTTGACGTGCACGTCGAGCACCGACAGGAAGACCGCGACGCGCAGCCACTCACCGTCACCGAAGCGCTCGTCGTGCAGCCGCTGCACCGACAGCACCTGACCGTCGGCAGCCGCGACCACGGCCGACGGGTCTTCCGGGACGTCCCGCTCCGGGTCCCGGAAGAAGGCGGCCACCGGGGCGGCGGCCAGCGCCGGCAACAGCCAGAGCTTCGACTTGGGGCGGGCCACCCGGGCCACCGCGGCGAGCCCGAGGGCGATGCCGGCCGCCGCCACGCCGTTGGAGTCGATGTGCATGCCGCGGGTCAGCGGCACGCTGGACGGCCGGTGGGCCGGGGCCAGCCGGGTGGCGAGCGCGGCGTCGGCCGGGGTGAACCGGAGGTGGTGCACCCGGACCGGCGGGGTGTTGCGCAGCACCAGGTCGGCGCCGACGCCGTGCAGCACGCCCTGCCGGTCCAGCTCGGCGGCCGCCCCCTCGGTCCGGAACACCGGCGCGGCCACGCTCAGCACCGAACCGTCGGTGAGGTACTTGGCCAGGCCCTCGATGGTCGTCCGGGCCTGCTCGGCGGTGCCGGTCAGGGGCTCGGCGGCGACGACCACCTCGGCTGCGTCGGCCTCGGCGAGGGAGTCGACGACGCGTACCCGGTCGGCGACCCAGCGGCCCTGGGCCGTGACGTGCTCGCGCAGCGCCGCGGCGTCGGTGGTCTCGGCCGGCACGACGGTGAGCGTGTCGCCGGGGAGCAGCGCGTCGATCGCCGCGGCCAGCACCGCGGACTCCGGGGTCGCGCCGACCAGCAGGGCGGCCTTGGGGTCGTTACGCCGGGCGAGCTCGGTGACGAGGGTACGGGCGGCGCGCTCGCCGATGCGGACCGGGCCGGACCGGCCGGGGGTGCGCACGGCGGGGGACTGGGTCATGTCGGGCGGGCTCCTGACGGGGTAGAGACGGGCATCGCGGCGGGACCGCCGCTGCCGACCTGGTCCGCACGGCCACGGGTGGGCCCGGCGACCTGACGGCCCGGCCGTGGCCGTCGACCCGGCGTGGCGGGCCGGCCGGTGGAGGGCGGGATCTCCACCGGCCAGCATACGAGTCCGCGCACGATGCCCGCAGCGGCGCGGGTCAGGTCGGCGGGCGGCGCTCACCGGCCGGCGGACCGGTGACCGGGTCGACGGGGGACCGGCGTGGCTCCTGCTCCCGGGCGTCCGCGTCGCGGTCCTCGACCGCCTCGACAGGCTGGTCGCTGACCGCCGCGGTGGGCCACTCGTCGGCGTCGGCGGCCCGGTATCCCGTGCCCGGGCCGGTGGCGCGGTCCCGGGCGTCGTCCGGCGCCCAGATCGGGGCGGTGGACTCCGCGGGGCCCTCCAGCCGGATCTCCGCGGTGGCCGGCTCCCCGGACCAGGTCGCGTCCGGGTCCTTCCGGCTGTCGGCAGGGCCGGGCCCGTCGAACCGGGCCGGCTCCGGTGCGGGCCGGTTGCCGCCGACCGGGGAGGCAGGGACGTCGTTCGGGTCGACGCCAGGGACGGCACGGTCGCTTGCCGGGACCCGCCGGCCGTCGCCGGTCTGTTCCGTCGGCGCGGGCGGCTTGTCCCGGCGGTCGTGCCGACCGGAGCGCAGCGCCCCGATCAGGCCGAGCAGTCCGATCAGCAGCAGCGCGCCGGCGAGGAACCAGCCGACCGGTGGCAGGGCGAGCCCGAGGATCTGGGCGAGCAGCCACCAGAGGGCCAGACCGACGAAGAGCAGCCCGAAGAGGAGGGAGACGAGATCCGTGCGGTGGACCCTCACCGGGTCACCTCCAGGTTTCCGCCGGTGACGTGGATGGACAGACGCAGGGTGCCCCCGCCCGCCCCGTCCGGCCCCAGGTCGGTGACCTCCCGGAGCCGTCCGTTCACCGCGCTCGATCGCGAGCCGAGGATGTTGGTGTCACCGGCGTTGACATCGGCCGTGACGGTCACGTCGACCTCCGGCGGCACTGCCACCACCGCCTCGCCGAAGTTGACCACGACCGTGATCTCGGTGTCCTGGTTCCTGAAGTCCACCGCCCGCAGGTCGAGCATGGCGCCTCCGAAGTTGCTCTCGTACCGGGTGGCGAGGTCGTGCAGGTCGGTCGGGGCCCAGGTGACGTTTCCGTCCACGCCCCGGACCCGGTCGTACGACTCGGCGACGGTGGCCATGCCGAGCGCGGCGGCGGTGACCAGGCCCAGCGCGATCAGCCAGCGGGCCCGGCCGAACCAGGTGCCGACCAGCAGCCCGAGGCCGATGGTGGCCAGCGCGGCGGCGAAGTACGCGGCAGCGCCGATGGGGAAGACGCCGAGCAGGTCGAGGATCGCCACCACGCCGAGGACCAGGAAGATCAGCGAGAAGGTGACCGCGCCGAGCGCGGACCGTTCGCGCGGCCGCTTCGGCGGCTTCGGGGGGCGTACCGGCGGTGGGGGCGGTGCGGGCGGACCGGCGTAGGGGCCGTGCGGCGCGAAGGGCGGCCGGTATCCGGGGGGCAGCGGCGCGCTCACCGGTGGCGGGGGGACGGCCGGCGCGCTGACGGGCGGCGGCACCGCCGGCCCGCCGGCCGCCCCCGCCTGCGCCACGGCCGGCGGGTGAGCCGGCTGGGGCGCGGACGACCAGGCCGGGAGTTCCGCCGTACGCGCGGGTGCGGGCGGGGCCGCCGGGGCCGGCTGCGCCGGGTCGAAGAGCCCGGGAGCCGGGTAGCTGACCGGTGGCACCGGGCCGGGCGGCGCGGTGGCCGGGGCGGGCGGTGTGCCGGCACCGGCCGACGGGGTGCGGCCGTCCCGGTTGAGCAGCAGCGCGCCCCCGATGAGGATCGCCGCGCCGAGCAGCACGGCCCGGAACGGGTCGGTGACGATGTAGCCGAAGCTCACCGCGACCAGGACGGTCAGCAGGATGACGGTGATCGGGGACATGCTGGAGTGGCCCCGGCCCAGCATCGACTCGACCGGGGAGGCGCTGTCGCCCTCCCCGGGGATGATCAGCCAGGCGGCGACGTAGACCAGGATGCCGACGCCCCCGAAGAAGCCCAGCACGGCGAGGATCACCCGCCACAGCACCGGATCGGTGTTGGTGGCCCGGCCGACCGCGGCGCAGACTCCGGCCAGGTAGCGACCCTCGCGTGGGCGGACCAGGCCGTACCGTGAGGTGAAGGCGGCACCGCCGGACGGGGGCGGGGCGTACCCGCCGGGCGGCGGGACGGCGTCGCCGCCGCCTCCCGGTGGCACGGACGCGCCCGGGACGGCGGCGGGGTACGGCGGGGTCGGCGGTCCGCCCCACCCGCCCGCCCCGGGGCGGGGCGACGGGGCAGGTTGCTCGGTCATACCTCGATCCTGCTGCGTCGGTCGCCCGAGCGTCCTCCGGACCCGACCCTGACCCCACCCTGAGATCCCGGCCGTGCGGATGTCCGGGGCGTCCCCGTGGTCGGCGGCCCGCGTGTCGTGTGACGATCGGACCGGAACCGGACCCTCCGGTGTCCGCGCCGCACCCTCCGTGACCAGGGAGCCTCCGATCAGCACCGTGACGCAGCCGCCCCGCCTCTACCGGGCGCCCGAGCACCGGCTGGCCGCCGGCGTGGCCGCCGGTATCGCCGACCACCTCGGCATCCCGGTGCTGCGGGTCCGGGTCGCGTTCATGGTCCTGCTCGGCCTCAGCGGCCTGGGGCTGCTGCTGTACGCGGCGTTCTGGGCGGTGGTGCCGCTGCGCCCGGGGGACACCGCCGCGCCGCCCCGCCGGGACCTGGCCCAGTTGCTGCCGTTCGTGCTGATCGGGCTGGGCGTGCTGCTGGTGCAGGTGATGGTCTTCGACTCGGTCGGCGCGGCGGGCACCGCCGGCTGGCTGGTGGCGATCATCGCGGTGGGCGCCGGGGTGATCTGGCACCAGTCCGCGCCGGAGCGTCGCCGGCAGTGGGGCGAGTCGATGCCGGTGCCCTGGCTGGGCGCGGTGGTGGAGGAGAGCGACCGGCGGGCGTTCGTGCTCCGCTTCGTCGGCGGCGGGGTGCTGGTCGCGGTCGGCATCATCGGCGTGGCGGCGGTCTACTCGCCGGTGCAGAACGTTGACGCGGTCGTCAACGGGGTGATCTTCGCGCTGGTCGGGCTGGCCGGGGTCGGGGTGGTGGCGGCCCCGGTGCTCTGGCGGACGTGGAGCCAGCTCCGCTCGGAGCGGGAGGGACGAATCCGCGAGCAGGAGCGGGCCGAACTGGCGGCCATGGTGCACGACCAGGTGCTGCACACCCTCGCGCTGATCCAGCGCAACGCCAGCGACGTCAAGACCGTGCAGCGGCTGGCCCGTGGCCAGGAGCGGTCGCTGCGCAACTGGCTCTACAAGCCGACCGGGTCGCCGAGCGAGCGGTTCGCGGCGGCGCTGGAGCAGGCCGCCGCCGAGGTGGAGGACACCTTCGCGATCACCGTGGAGGCGGTGGTGGTGGGGGACCGGGAGACCGACGAGCGGGTCGGGGCGCTGGTGGCGGCGGCCCGGGAGGCGCTGGTCAACGCGGCCCGGCACGCCGGGGTGGCGACGGTGTCGCTCTACGCCGAGGTCGAGCCGGAGCAGGTGAGCGTCTTCGTCCGGGACCGGGGCAAGGGATTCGACCCGGATACCGTGGAGGACCACCGGCACGGCGTACGAGGATCGATTGTCGGCCGGATGAAGCGGCACGGCGGGCGGGCGGAGATCCGGTCCGGGCCCGGGGAAGGAACCGAGGTCCGGTTGATCCTGCCGATCACCGGCAACGGTTCCACGGCGGAAAGGGACAGATGATGGCGGAGCAGTCGATGGAACCGGTCGAGGGGGCGGACGCCCGTACCGAGCGGCTGCGGGTCTTCCTCGTCGACGACCACGCCATGTTCCGGGCCGGGGTCCGGGCGGAGTTGGGCACGCACGTCGAGGTGGTGGGGGAGGCGAGCACGGTGGCCGAGGCGGTCACCCGGATCGCCGCCACCGGACCGGACGTGGTCCTGCTCGACGTGCACATGCCCGACGGGGGTGGGCGCGCGGTGCTGGACGCGATGCGGCGTACCCACCCGCAGGTGCGGTTCCTGGCGCTGAGCGTGTCGGACGCGGCCGAGGACGTGATCGGGCTGATCCGGGCCGGCGCGCGGGGCTACGTCACGAAGACGATCTCCCCGGACGAGTTGACCGCGGCGATCCGCCGGGTGGCCGACGGGGACGCGGTGTTCAGCCCTCGGCTGGCCGGGTTCGTGCTGGACGCCTTCGCGGCCCGGCCGGACGCGCCGGTCGCCGATCCGGAGCTGGACCAGCTCACCAACCGGGAGCGTGAGGTGCTGCGGCTGCTCGCCCGGGGGTACGCGTACAAGGAGATCGCCAAGGAGCTGTTCATCTCGATCAAGACGGTCGAGACGCACGTCTCCAATGTGCTGCGCAAGCTGCAGATGTCCAACCGGTACGAGCTGTCCCGCTGGGCGGCGGACCGACGCCTGGTGTGAGGCCGGGAGGAACCGGAAGTACCGGGCGGCACGAGGCCAGGAGCTGACAAGAGATCAATTGGTGTTCCATAATGCCCCGTCGCGTTCTCGCGTGCGGGTGGTGCGAAATCCCGCGGGAACGGCGGCTCACTCAGGCCCGCCGCGTGCGGGCCAGGCCACCCCTGGGGAGAGGTGCACGAATCTTGATGTTCGGACAACGCGGACGACGCTGGGCCGGGATCGCCACGGCGTTCGTCGCAGGCGGCGCGATGGTGCTCGGGACGGCCGCTCCGGCCGCCGCCGAGGCGCCGGTCACCGGTGTGGCGCGGGCGGTCGAGGGCACCGGCGTCGTGCTGAAGCTCGACGACCGCAAGCACTCCACCTCGGCGCTCGCGCTGCAGATGAAGGACGGCACCGTGCCGGTCTTCTGCATCGACTTCCACACCCCGGTCGCCCGCGACGGCGAGTACACCGAGGGTAGCTGGGACGAGTCGAAGGTGAAGAACCTCGGCAAGGTGCAGTGGGTGCTCACCCACGGCTATCCGAACGCCGAGCGGGCCGAGCTGCTGGCCAAGGCCGGCGCGACGCTGCCCGGCGGCCTGTCGCAGAAGCGCCGCGACACCCTGCTCTACTTCGGCACCCAGACCGCCGTCTGGCACTTCAGCGACGGCATCGAGCTGGGTGACTGGCAGAGCGGGCTGACCAAGGCCACCGAGTACGAGGTGATCAAGAAGATCCACGACTACCTGATCACGAACGCGACCGACCAGCCGGAGCCGAAGGCCGAGCTGACCGTGGACCCGGCGACGGCCACCGCGAACGCCGGCGACAAGGCCGGCCCGTTCACCGTCAAGGGCCCGGCGGGCGACATTACGCTCAAGGTCACCGGCGGGACCGCCGTCGACGCCGAGGGCAGGCCGGTCACCACGACGACCAACGGCGGCCAGTTCTGGCTGACCGCCGCCGACGCCGGCAAGGTCACCGTGACCGTTTCGGCCCAGGACTCGGTCTCCTTCGGTCGGGTCTTCCTCTTCTCCGGCGGCAAGGACACCAAGCAGAAGCTGATCCTCGGCGGCAGCGCCGGCACCACCGTCTCCGCCGAGGCCGGCGCGAGCTTCGCGGCCGCCCCGACCAGCCCGTCGCCGTCGGAGACGACCCCGTCGCCGTCGGCGTCCACCCCGGCCGAGTCGCCCTCGCCGTCGGCCCCGGCCGAGAGCCCGGCGCCGTCCACCTCGCCGGCCGGCAACGGCGGCGACCTGCCGCTGACCGGCTCGCCGATCGCGGCTGCCGCCGCGGCCGGTGTGCTGCTGCTGGCGGTGGGCGCGGTCACCGTCCTGGTGGTCCGCCGCCGCAAGGTCCGCTTCACCGCCTGACCTGCCCCTCCGGCCCCGGCACCGCGACCGTGCGGTGCCGGGGCCGGAGCCGGTCGGCCCGTCGGTCCGTGGGCCGTTTCCGGGCCGTGCGGCCCCGCTGCCGGGCCCGATCGGGCCCGGGACCCCGACACCGTCGGCCACCCGGTCGGCGATCGTCCCCGCGTGGCCGATGCCGGGATCCTCCGGATGGTCAGATTCGGCCAGTGGTCGGTGGGTGTCGGAGAGTGCCCGGGGGCAGTGGCGGAAGCTCACCGGCCCTCCGTCCACGGGCGGGAGCGCGCTCGGAAGCCCCGGCGTCCTGCCTGCTCAGAGCGGTGCGACCGAGGCAGTTCATGATCTTTTCTCTGGTATCGGCAACGCGGCGGGCAACTAACGGCTTGATAACGGCACCTTCACGTAACGGGCCGGTAGGTGTCACAGTGGCAGCACCTCACCCCTGGCGCGAGGCACCCCGTACGTCTTGCCGGCCACGGCGCCGCCCACAACGCGGCTCGTGGCCGTCGAGCCTGCGTGGCGTCGAACGCGAGAGGTGGGGTGGCCCGGCGGATCGGTCCCCCTGGGGTGTCCCGATTTCCTCTGCGGTAAACCGGTGGCCTGAACATGAGGTCGCCGGCGGTGTCACCCCCCATGCGTGCGTGAAACCCACGACGGAACCAGGTTAGAAAGAGGAGGCCCCTCGGAATGAGAGTCTCGAAGCGGGCGAGCGGCGCGATCGCCGCGGGCGCGGCATTCGCGCTCATCGCGTCCGGCTGCTCCAGCAGCAGCGACGAGGGCGGCGACGCCACCAAGACCACCGACGGCAGCATCATCGTCGACGGCCACGAGCCGGAGAACCCCCTGGTTCCGGCGAACACCACCGAGACCGGTGGCGGCAAGGTCATCGACTGGATCTTCACCGGCCTGGTCGAGTACCCGAACAACGGTGGCGCGCCGCAGAACGCGCTGGCCGAGTCGATCGAGACGACCGACTCCAAGGTCTACAAGATCAAGATCAAGCAGAACACGAAGTTCCACGACGGCACCGTCGTCAAGGCCAAGAACTTCGTGGACGCCTGGAACTGGGGCGCGTACTCGCCGAACGGCGCGCAGAACGCCAGCTTCTTCGCCGACATCGCGGGCTTCGCGGACGTCAACACCTCCGACCCGGACGGCGACGGCCCGAAGAAGGCCCCGGAGCCGACCGCCAAGGAGATGTCCGGCCTCAAGGTCGTCGACGACTGGACCTTCGAGGTCACGCTCGCCGCGCCGACCGCCGTGTTCCCGACCAAGCTCGGCTACAGCACCTTCATGCCGCTGCCGGACGCCTTCTTCGCCGGCAAGGCGGAGGACTTCGGCAAGAACCCGATCGGTAACGGCCCGGTCAAGTTCGTGTCCTGGGAGCCCAACGTCGCGATCAAGCTGACGCGGTTCGACGACTACTCCCTGCGCGACAAGATGAAGATCAAGGACGTCACCGTCAAGATGTACCAGGACGACACGGCCGCCTACAGCGACCTGGTCTCCGGCAACCTTGACTTCATGCAGCAGGTCCCGGTCTCCTCGCTCGCGGGTGACAACTGGAAGAACGACCTGGGCGACCGGGCCATCCCCTCCACCACCCCGGTGACCGGCATCATCGCCTTCCCGATCTACGACGCCCGCTTCAAGAACGCGGACCTGCGTAAGGCGATCTCGCTGTCGATCAACCGCCAGGAGATCAGCGACAAGATCTTCTTCGGCAACCGCAAGCCGGCCGACAGCTGGGCCAACCCGCTCACCCCGGGCGCCAAGCCGGGCAACTGCACCTCCTGCAAGTACGACCCGGAGCAGGCCAAGGCGCTGTACGCCAAGTCCGGTGGCTTCAAGGGCCAGCTGAAGCTGTACTACAACGCTGACGCCAGCCACAAGGAGTGGATGGAGGCCGTCGCGCAGCAGATCAAGACCACGCTGGGCATCGACGCCGTCGCCACCGGTGTGCCGACCTTCGCGGTCTTCCGCCAGAACATCAACGCCCACAAGATGGACGGCATGTACCGCGCCGGCTGGCAGCAGGACTACCCGGACGTGGAGAACTGGGTCAACCCGCTCTACGTGACCGGTGGTTCCTCGAACGACGGTCTGTACAGCAACCCGGAGGTTGACGCCCTGGCCAAGCAGGCCGGCGCCGCCCCGAGCCTGGAGGCCTCGCACGACCTGTTCGCGCAGGCCGTGGCCAAGATCGACAACGACGTCCCGTCGATCCCGGTCTACTTCGGTGGTCAGCAGTCCGGCCACTCGGAGAAGATCAAGAAGATGGAGCTGTCCAACGTCGGCGAGCTCGACATCACCTCGGTCGAGCTCTGATCCGAACGGTCTGACCCCGGGTCGGGCTCGCCTACCGGTGAGCCCGACCCGGGGCCGTTCCGCGAGGGGTGTCACAACACTTCCTCGCCACGTTGTCGCCATCCGTGTCGGCCGTCCGACGCGCCCCCTGTCTGGAGGACCACCCCATGGGCCGTTATCTGTTGAGACGGCTGCTCCAACTCGTGCCGGTCTTCATCGGGACGACATTGATGATCTACTCGCTCGTCTGGGCGGTTCCGGGAGACCCGTTCGCCGGCAAGTGCGGTGACCGTGCCTGCCCGGAGAACTACGTAGCCGCGATGACCGAGAAGTACCACCTGGACGAGCCGTTCTTCGTGCAGTACGCCATCTACATGAAGAACCTCTTCATGGGGGACTTCGGTTCGACCTGGTCCGGCCGCTCCGTGAACGACATCATCGCGACGTCGTACCCCAACACGTTGAAGCTGGCCGCGGTCGCCCTGCTCATCGAGGCCGTCATCGGCCTCACCGCCGGTGTGCTCACCGGTCTGCGGCGTAACGGCTTCCTGGACAACCTGGTCCTGATCAGCACCCTGTTCCTCATCGCGCTGCCGGTCTTCGTCGTCGGCTTCGTGCTCCAGTGGCTCTTCGGCGTGCAGTGGGAGATCGTCAAGCCGACGGTGTCCAGTGAGATGCGCTTCACAGAACTGATTCTCCCGGGCTTCGTGCTCGGCAGCGCGTCGATGGCGTACGTCGCCCGGGTGGCGCGCACCAGCATCGCGGAGAACCGTCGCGCCGACTACGTGCGCACCGCGATCGCCAAGGGCCTGCCCATGCGCCGGGTGGTCGGCATCCACCTGCTGCGCAACTCCCTGATCCCGGTGGTGACCCTGCTCGGCACCGACCTCGGTGCCCTGATGGGCGGCGCGATCATCACCGAGGGCATCTTCGGCGTCAACGGCATCGGCCGCCAGGTCCTCCGGGCGATCGTCACCAAGGAGAGCGCTACGGTTGTCTCGATCGTCGTGGTCCTGGTGCTCGTCTACCTGCTGATGAACCTGCTGGTCGACCTGCTCTACGCCGCTCTGGACCCGAGGATTCGCTATGAGTGAGCGAAGCGAACGAATGATCATTTCCGCGTGCGCGGGGACCCCTGCCCGTGCCGACCGTAGCGAGGTGCAGGCATGAGTGACCCGAGTGCCGCTTCCGTCGTCAGCACCCCCCGACCGGAGAACCCGACCGAGATGGCGCCGGCGACCCCGGGCCAGCCGGAGGCGAGCAAGGAGAAGCCCCGCGGCCTGCTCGGCGACGCCTGGCGGGACCTGCGGCGCAAGCCGCTGTTCTGGATCTCCGCCACGTTCATCCTGATCTTCGTGGTGATGGCGGTCTTCCCGTCGCTCTTCACCTCCAGTGACCCGTACAACGGCTCGCTGTCCCGCAGCCGGGTGGAGCCCTCGGGCGACGCCTGGTTCGGCTACGACGTGCAGGGTCGTGACGTGTTCGCCCGGGTGATCCACGGCGCCAACGCGTCGATCGTGGTGTCGCTGCTCTCGGTGACCGGCGTCATGCTGATCGGCGGGACGATGGGCATCATCGCCGGCTACCGGGGCGGCTGGGTCGACGCCCTGCTCTCCCGGATCGCCGACATCTTCTTCGGCCTGCCCTTCGTGCTCGGCGCCATCGTCATCCTGACCACCTTCAACGGTGCCGGCAGCGACAACAGCGCATGGGAGATCAAGGGCCTGGTCATCGCGTCCCTGGTCCTGCTGGGCTGGCCGGTGGTCATGCGGCTGATGCGCTCCTCGGTGCTGGCCAACAAGGAGGCCGACTACATCGTCGCGGCGCGGGCCATGGGCGCCAGCACCAGCCGGATCATCATCAAGCACCTGCTGCCGAACTGCCTGGCGCCGCTGCTGGTGTACGGCACGATCATGGTCGGCTCGTTCATCGGCGCGGAGGCCACGCTCTCCTTCCTGGGCATCGGCCTGAAGAGCCCGGTGGTCTCGTGGGGAATCATGATCAACGAAGCGCAGAACTACCTGCGGCCGTCGCCGTTCCTGCTCTTCTTCCCCTCCGCGTTCCTCGTCACCGCCGTGCTGAGCTTCGTCATGCTCGGTGAGGCTGTCCGCGAGGCCCTCGACCCGAAGCTCCGATAGGGGAGACTGAGTTGTCCGACATTCTCGTGTCCGAGCAGTCCGCGCCGGGCGCCGACGGATCCGGCCGCCCCTCCGGCCGGCTGCTCGAGGTCGACGACCTGCGGGTGGAGTTCCGCACCCGGGACGGCGTCGCCAAGGTCATCAACGGGGTCACGTACCACGTCGACGCGGGGGAGACCCTCGCCGTGCTCGGCGAATCCGGCTCCGGCAAGAGCGTCACCGCGCAGACCATCATGGGCATCCTCGACATGCCGCCCGGCTTCGTCACCGGCGGCCAGGTCCGCTTCCACGGCAAGGACATGCTCAAGATGTCCGCCGAGGAGCGCCGCCGCATCCGTGGCGAGGGCATCGCGATGATCTTCCAGGACTCGCTCTCCGCGCTGAACCCGGTCTTCACCGTCGGGTTCCAGATCGCCGAGCAGTTCCGGATCCGTCGCGGCATGAGCCGCGCGGACGCCAAGAAGCGCGCGATCGAGATGCTCGACCAGGTCAAGATCCCGAACGCCAAGGGTCGGTTCAACAACTTCCCGCACCAGTTCTCCGGTGGCATGCGGCAGCGCGCGATGATCGCGATGTCGCTGGCCCTCGACCCGGAGGTGCTGATCGCGGACGAGCCGACCACCGCGCTGGACGTGACCGTGCAGGCCCAGATCATGGACCTGCTCGGCGAGCTCCAGCGGGAGCGGCGGATGGGCATGATCCTGATCACCCACGACCTCGGCGTGGTCGCCGACGTCGCGGACCGGATCGCGGTCATGTACGCCGGCCGGATCGTCGAGGAAGCCGATGTCTACGACCTGTACGCCAAGCCGGCGCACCCGTACACCCTCGGCCTGCTCGACTCGATCCCGCGACTGGACGAGAAGGGGCAGCAGCTCCGCACCATCAAGGGCCTCCCGCCGAACCTGATGAACATCCCGCCGGGCTGCCCGTTCAACCCGCGCTGCGCCATGGCGCAGCCGGTGTGCCGCGAGAAGCTCCCCCCGTTGCTGCAGATCGGCGCCGGTCGGGCCAGCGCCTGCCACTTCGCCGAGGAGCTGGTGAACCGTGACTGAGAACATCCTCGAGGTACGTGACCTGGTCAAGCACTACCCGGTGACCCGGGGTGTGGTGTTCAAGAAGACCATCGGTCACGTCAAGGCCGTCGACGGCGTCTCCTTCGACCTGAAGGCCGGCGAGACGCTGGGCGTGGTGGGCGAGTCGGGTTGCGGCAAGTCGACGTTGAGCCGGGTTCTGATGAACCTGGAGAAGCCGACCGCCGGCTCCGTGGCCTTCAAGGGCCAGGACATCTCCAAGCTGTCCGGCGGCGCGCTGCGCCGGCTGCGTCGCCAGATCCAGCTGGTCATGCAGGACCCGTACACCTCGCTCAACCCGCGGATGACGGTCGGTGACCTGGTCGGCGAGCCGTTCGAGATCCACTCGGAGGTGGCGCCGAAGGGCAGCCGCCGGGACAAGGTCAAGGAACTGCTCGACCTGGTCGGCCTCAACCCGGAGCACATCAACCGGTACCCGCACCAGTTCTCCGGCGGCCAGCGGCAGCGCATCGGCATCGCCCGGGCGCTCGCCCTGCGGCCCGAGGTCATCATCTGCGACGAGCCGGTCTCGGCCCTGGACGTGTCGATCCAGGCGCAGGTGATGAACCTGCTGGAGAAGCTCCAGCGCGAGTTCGGCCTGTCGTACGTCTTCATCGCCCACGACCTGTCGGTGGTGCGGCACCTCTCCGACCGGGTCGCGGTGATGTACCTCGGCAAGATCGTCGAGATCGGCACCGAGGACGAGATCTACGAGCGGCCGACCCACCCGTACACCCAGGCGCTGCTGTCGGCGGTGCCGGTGCCGGACCCGACGCTGCGGGAGAACAAGACGATCATCCGGCTCAGCGGTGACGTCCCCTCCCCGATCAGCCCGCCCTCGGGCTGCCGGTTCCGGACCCGGTGCTGGAAGGCGCAGGACATCTGCGCCGAGCAGCCGCCGCTGCTGGAGATCCGGCAGGGCTCGGACCACCCGAGCGCCTGCCACTTCGCGGAGAAGCGGGAGATCGTCGCCACCCACGAGGTGTGATCCGACCGAACCGCCTGCCGGCCTCCGTGTGAGGCCGGCAGGCGGTTCGTCGTTTCCGGGGCCACGCCGACCCGGCGGGGCGGTCAGGACCTTCAGGGGTACGCCGTGCCACGGCGGGCCGGGCGTCCCGCCCGGCTGCCGGTGGCACGACCAGTCGTCACAGCGGCCCGCGGCCGGCCCGCAGCAGCAGCAGGGCGAGCTGGGTGCCGTCCGCGCCGAGCGCGTGCCGGAAGCGTTCCAGGATCTCCCGCTCCCGGGAGAGCACGAGGCGGGTGCCGCCGGAGGCCATCCGGGTGGTGCCGACCTCCCGGGACAGCTCGGCGCGTTCCTGCCAGAGCGCGATCATCGTCCGGTCGATCTCGTCGATGCGCTCCCGGATGGCGGCGATCCGCGCTGCCGCCCCCGGCTCGTCGGTGCCGAAGCGGGCCGTGGTGTCGCCGCCGGCCCCGCCCGCCCGTGCGCCCGTCGTCTCGCCGCTCTGTTCCGCCACGTCTGTCATCATCGGTCGTACCTTCCTGACGTCGTGCCCGGTGTCGGGATCCCGGAACGGAGAAAGCCCCGGGCTCCAGGAGCCCGGGGCTTTCTCGTAGGTCTGTCGATCAGGCGCGACCCACGGCTGCCGGACTCCCGGTGCCGTAGTAAAAGAAGATGCGCTGACCGAACACGGGTCGAGTATGCCGACCGCCGGGGCGGCCGCGCAAGGAAACCGCCAACACGTGGGACGTGGCACGGCCCTGGTGCCCGGGCCGTGCCACGTCCGCTCAGCCCAGCCGGGTGATCCGGTCGGCCGGACCCGGCGCCACCGGCACGCCGGCGCCCAGGTACGCGATCAGCGCGTCCACGTCGAAGCCGGGAGCGGTGGTGCGACCGGTGCCCGCCTTCAGTTCGGTGAACCCGTCCCCGCCGTTGGCGAGGAAGTCGTTCGTGGTGACCCGGTAGCTGGTCGCCGGGTCGACCGGGACGCCGTCCAGCGCCAGCGCGCTGACCCGGGAGCCAACCGGGGCGGTGGTGTCGTAGGAGTAGGTCAGCCCGGCGGAGGGCTGGAGGATCCGCTGGGTGGTCTGCCCGTTGAAGCCGACGAACTGCTGCTCCAGCACGTTCCTGAGCTGCGCGCCGGTCAGCGTCTGGGTGACCACGAGGTTGTTGAACGGCTGGGTGGTGAACGCCTCGCCGTACGTCACCTCGCCCGGGGCCTCGCCCCCGGCCGACGCCGCGTACGACAGGGAGGCCCGGACCCCGCCCGGGTTCATCAGCGCGAGCTGCGCCCCGTCGCCCCTGGTGTACGCGAGCTGCGCGTCGGCGATCACGTCACCGAGTGGGCTCTCCCCGTTCGGGCGGGCGTCGCGGACGATGTCCGCGCTGATCCTGCCGACCACCCGGTTGGCGATCGGGGCGACCGCCGCCCGGTACTTGTCGGCCAGCGCCTTCGCGCCCGGGTCGACCAGGTCCGGGTTGCGGGCGTAGACGCCGGGGGCGCTCTGCTGCCAGGTGCCGTCGGCGTTGCGGACGCCGTTCTCCACGATCACGTTCTTCGCGGTGATGCTGGTGAACCGGCCGGTGCGTCGGTCCAGCGAGTAGTCGATGTCGGTGATCAGCTGGCCGTTGCTGCCGGCGCTGGTGACCACGCTCTGCGCGCCGGAGGAGTTCGGCAGCGAGCAGGAGTAGAAGCGGTGGGTGTGCCCGGAGACCACGACGCCGAACTCGGGCCGCAGGCCGCGCACGATGTCCACGATGGGGCCGGAGAAGTTGGCGCAGTCGGAGACGCCCGGGGCGCTCGGCGGCGGGCTCTGGGCCCCGCCCTCGTGCACCAGCAGCACCATCGCCTTGACGCCGAAGAGCTTCAGCAGCCCGCCCCACCGGTTGGCGGTCTGGACCTCGTCGGTGAAGGTGACGTCGGAGATGCCGGCCGGGTTGACGATGCCCGGCGTGCCCTCCAGGGTGACGCCGACGAAGCCGACCGGCACGCCGCCGACGAAGCGGACGTCGACCGGCGGCAGGATCGGCAGCTTGGTCTTCTTGCTGATGGTGTTGGCGGCCAGGTAGGTGAATCCGGCGCCGGCGAACCCGTCGCCGTCGGCGCAGCCGTCGACCGGGTGGCAGCCGCCCTTGTTGATCCGGATCAGCTCGTCGACGCCCTCGTCGAACTCGTGGTTGCCGACCGAGCTGATGTCCAGCCCGACCTCGTCCATCAGCTCGATCGTCGGCTCGTCGTGGAAGGCGGCGCTGACCAGCGGGGTGCCGCCGATCAGGTCGCCGGCGCCGACGGTGGTGGTGCCCCGTCCCTCGGCCTTCGCCTCGGCGCGCAGCTTCCTCAGCCAGGTGGCGAGGTACTCCACGCCGCCGGCCGGGGTGCCGTTGACCGCGGCGCCGCTGCCACCGGGCGGGTCGATGGCGCCGTGGAAGTCGTTGTAGCTGAGGAACTGGCCCTTGATCTCACCGCCGCGGGGCGCGGCGTAGGAGACGGCGACCGGGACGAGACCGGCGGTGTCGTCGGTGGCGGCCGGTTGCGGTCCGGGCCGTCCGGTGGCGGGCAGGCTGGCCACGACGGCCAGCGCGAGGGCCGGCGCGGCGAGGTGACGCAGCAGGGCCCGACCGCGCGAGCGCGGTTGACTCATGGTTGTTCTCCCAGGTCGTGTACGGGGGAGTAATCGGGGGTTTCCGCGTCATCGTCCCGGGTCGGGCACGAACGCGCCAGGGGCGACACCGTGACGGGTTCGTCTCAGTCCGCCGCGTGACGGTGCCGCGGCGGGGCGTGCGCGGGCGGGAAGTGTCCGGCCGGCGGCATAGACTCGCCGTGCGATGCATCCTCTCTTCGACATCCCCGTGTCCCCGCCCGCGCCCGTGCCGGCCCGGACCCCGCCGCGCCGGCCGGGTTCCGCCGTCGCGCACCTCGATCCGCAGCAGCTCGTCGAGGGGTTGAACGGCCCCCAGCGGGACGCGGTCACCCACGCCGGCTCACCGTTGCTGATCGTGGCCGGCGCCGGCTCCGGCAAGACCCGGGTGCTCACCCACCGGATCGCCTACCTGCTCGCGGCGCGGGACGTGCATCCGGGCGAGATCATCGCGATCACCTTCACCAACAAGGCCGCGGGGGAGATGAAGGAGCGGGTGGCCAACCTGGTCGGCCCGCGCGCCCGGCTGATGTGGGTCTCCACCTTCCACTCCGCCTGCGTACGCATCCTGCGCGCCGAGCACGAGCACGCCGGGCTCAAGTCCACCTTCTCCATCTACGACGCGGACGACTCCCGCCGGCTGATGCAGATGGTCGCCCGGGAGCTGGACCTCGACCCGAAGCGCTACCCGGCGCGGGGGCTGGCCGCCCAGGTCTCCAACCTGAAGAACGAGCTGGTCGACCCGGAGGAGTTCGCCGGCCGGGCCAAGGGTCCCAACGAGCGGGCTCTCGCCGAGGCGTACACGCTCTACCAGCGGCGGCTGCGCGAGGCGCACGCGCTGGACTTCGACGACCTGATCATGACGACGGTCCACCTGCTCCAGTCGCACCCGCACGTCGCGGAGAGCTACCGCCGCCGGTTCCGGCACGTGCTGGTCGACGAGTACCAGGACACCAACCACGCCCAGTACGTGCTGATCAAGGAGCTGGTCTCCGGCACCGAGGGGATCGAGCCGGCGGAGCTCTGCGTGGTCGGTGACGCCGACCAGTCGATCTACGCGTTCCGTGGCGCGACGATCCGCAACATCCTGGAGTTCGAGCGGGACTTCACCGACGCCCGGACGATCCTGCTGGAGCAGAACTACCGGTCCACCCAGACCATCCTCAACGCGGCCAACGCGGTGATCGACCGGAACACCTCCCGCAAGCCGAAGCGGCTGTGGAGCGACGCGGGCGCGGGTGAGCTGATCGTCGGCTACGTCGCCGACACCGAGCACGCCGAGGCGGACTGGGTGGCCCGGGAGATCGACCGGCTGGTCGACTCCGGCGACACTCGCCCCGGCGACGTCGCCGTCTTCTACCGCACCAACGCCCAGTCCCGGGTCTTCGAAGAGGTCTTCATCCGGGTCGGCCTGCCGTACAAGGTGGTCGGCGGGGTGCGCTTCTACGAGCGCAAGGAGGTCCGCGACGCGCTGGCCTACCTGCGGGCGGTGGTCAACGACGACGACACGGTGAGCCTGCGCCGGATCCTGAACACGCCCCGCCGGGGCATCGGCGAGCGGGCCGAGGCCTGCGTGGAGGCGCTCTCCAGCCGGGACCGCATCTCCTTCGGCGCCGCGCTGCGCCGGGCGAAGGACGCGCCGGGCATCTCCACCCGGGCGGCCAACGGCATCGCCGAGTTCGTCGCGCTGCTCGACGGCGCCCGGGAGCTGGCCGCGACCGGGACGCCGGAGGAGGTGCTGGAGGCGTTGCTCACCCGCTCCGGCTACCTCACCGAGCTGGAGGAGAGCCTCGACCCGCAGGACGCCGGCCGGGTGGACAACCTCCAGGAGCTGGTCAGCGTCGCCCGGGAGTACACCGAGCGGATCGAGGCGACCGCCGAGGAGGGGGAGCGGGCCACGGTGGCCGGCTTCCTGGAGCAGGTGGCGCTGGTCGCCGACGCCGACCAGATCCCCTCGCAGCCCGGCTCGGCATCTGACGGCGCCGAGGCAGACGACGCCGC
Source organism: Micromonospora halophytica (assembly GCF_900090245.1). Lineage (GTDB taxonomy): Bacteria > Actinomycetota > Actinomycetes > Mycobacteriales > Micromonosporaceae > Micromonospora > Micromonospora halophytica. The sequence continues at coordinate 262,479 of NZ_FMDN01000001.1, read as the reverse complement.
GCCGCATCAGGGCGTGGTCACCCTCATGACGCTGCACACCGCCAAGGGCCTGGAGTTCCCGGTGGTCTTCCTGACCGGCCTGGAGGACGGTGTCTTCCCGCACCTGCGCTCGCTCGGCGACACCCGCGAGCTGGAGGAGGAGCGCCGGCTGGCGTACGTCGGCATCACCCGGGCCCGGCAGCGGCTGCACCTGTCCCGGGCGGTCACCCGCTCGGCCTGGGGGCAGCCGGCCTACAACCCGCCGTCGCGGTTCCTGGAGGAGTTGCCGCCGGAGCTGGTCCGCTGGGAGCGCACCGAGGGGTCGTACACCTCGTGGGCCGGCGGGGGTGGCGGCGTCGGCGGCCGCGCGGACCGCGCGCCCGGCGGGCGTGGCGGCTTCACCGGGGGTACGCCGAAGGCGGCGCAGCTCGCCAAGCGGCTCGGGGTGGACGCCAGCCGGCTGGCCACCGCCAGCGAGCTGCCGCAGGGTCCGAAGGTCGCGGTCGGCGACCGGGTCAACCACCAGCGCTACGGGCTGGGCCGGGTGCTGGCCGTGGAGGGGCACGGCCCGGGCGCGCGGGCGCAGATCGACTTCGGTGAGCAGACCATGTGGCTGGTGCTCCGGCACGCCCCGATCGACAAGCTCTGAACGACGCGAGGGCCCGGCTCCGGTGAACGGCCGGGCCGGGCCCTTGGCGTGCGTCCATGGCGGACCGGTCCTCGTGGGTCCGGGCGCCGGTCGACGTGCCGGGAAGCCGTGGTGCCGGTTTGGGACCGGCGGGCACGGCCGGGCGGGGCGGCGCTCCGCCGTTCGGGCTCAGCAGCCCACGGCGACGCCCCGGGCACGCAGGAACGGCCCCGGGTCGATCTGGTTCCACATCTGGCCCTGGTGCACCTCGAAGTGCAGGTGCGGGCCGGTGGAGTCGCCGGTGGAGCCCTCCAGGCCGATGGTCTCCCCGGCGCCCACCTTGTCGCCCACGCCCACCTTTGCGGTGCTCAGGTGGGCGTAGTGGGTCAGGTAGCCGTTGCCGTGGTTGACCACGACGGAGATGCCGTACCCGTCGCCGATGTCACCGGCCTTCTCGACGGTGCCGCCGAAGGCGGCGCGGACCGGGGTGCCGGCGGGCATCGCGAAGTCGATGCCGGCGTGCAGGGTGCCCCAGCGTGGGCCGTAGCAGGAGGTGATGTCGGCGCCCTTCATCGGGAGGACCCAGGACGGCTTCGGCTTCGGCGTGGCGGTCCGCTTCGGCGTGGGCTTCGGGGTGGCCTTCCTCGTGGGCTTCGGCGTCGGGCTGGCGCTCGGGCTCGCCGTGGTCGGGCTCGCGGTGGCCGACGGGCTGGCCGGGGTGATCGGCATCCGGTCGGAGCGGTCGGCCCGGGCGTCGGCTTCGGCACGGGCCTGGGCGTCGAGCGCGACGGCGGTCGGGGCGGGCCGGTCGTCGGAGTCGAGCGCGACGGCCGAGGCGCCGGCGAGACCGAGGCCGACCAGGGCGACCGCGCCGACGACGAGGGCGCGTCCACCGCGGCGCCGCCGCCGGTGCCGCGCCGGGGCGGCCGCGATCTTCTCGTTGCGGGTGTTGTTGTCTTCCTGCACGTCGGACCTTCACACACTCGGGGGCGGGACCTGCCCATCCTGGGTGTAGGTCGGGTCGGCGGTGGGTACCGGTACCGGTGGGTGACCGGAGCGGGTGGCCGCGTCTCGCGGCCTTCGTGCCGCTCTGGCGGGTCTTGTGCGGCTTTGTGATCTTGCGGCACGGTGACGTCGGTCACACTGGCTGGTGTGACCCAGCAGACTTACGGGCACGAAAAACCGCCCGGATCGAACGATCCGGGCGGTCAACGGGTGATACGCAGCGTCAGGAAGCCGCTACCTCGCTGTAATATGCCTCGACTTGCAGCTTGATGTCCACTCCGCGCTCCTGGAGCCAGGGCACCGGGTCCAGCGGCTCGCCCTTGACATGGATCTCCAGGTGCAGGTGGGAGCCGTAGGAGTGGCCGGTGTTGCCCACCAGGCCGAGCTGGTCGCCCGCCTTGACCTGCTGACCCTCCCGCACGCTCACCGAGGAGGAGTGGCCGTAGATGGCCTCGCTGCCGTCGGCGTGCTGGACGATCACCGCGTAGCCGTACCCGCCGAACCAGCCGGCCTTGGTCACGGTGCCGGAGTGGATGGCGACGTACGGGGTGCCCTCCGGCGCGACCAGGTCGATGCCGGTGTGCAGCTTGCCCCAGCGCATCCCGTACGGGGAGTTGAAGTCGTAGCCCTGCAGGGGGAGCAGCCACGGGTCCTGCTCGGTGGCGCTGACCTGGGAGTCCCGGGCGGTGTCCCGGGAGGCGCGGTCGGCGGCGTCGGCGCGGGCCGCCGCGTCCTGGCTGGTGATCGAAGCCTGCTTCAGCTCGTCGAGGACCGACGGGCTGACCGTCTTGCTGTCGGGGAGGGCGTTCGCGCCGAGCGCGACGATCCCTGCTCCCACGAATGCGGTGGTGACGACCGCGGCGTAGCGGCTCCGCGGGGGGGTGGGTACGCGGCGGCGGCCGCGATATCTATCGGGCTCAGACGACAGGCGCTGGCGCACGCATACCCTCCGTTGTCGGGGATCCGATGCCACCTCCGGCCGTCCGGCGGGTTCCGTCGAACGTCCGTTGGTCGCGTCGTCACCCGTCCGTAGACCTGATGACAACCGTGGACACGGTAGCCCTCCACCGCTCCCGTCACAAGCGGAAGCGCCGAACCGGTGAGTCTTTCTGTCCCTTTCCGTCCACCATTGTCATAGCTCCAGCCGCCGTACGGCTGTCCCGCTAACTGCCCGTTCGTCGCGGACAGTGACCGATCGGCGGAGGCGTCCGGCTTCCCGACGGAGCCTGTGGACGATAGGGGTGCGGCCCGGATTTCCCGCCCTGGCCCCGTCGGTTACCGTTCGTTCAGTGTTGGCCGCGAAGCCCGTGAAAGGTGTGCGCTGATGAGCTCTCGTATCCGGGTCGTCGTCGCGAAGCCGGGGCTGGACGGCCACGACCGCGGCGCCAAGGTCGTTGCGCGCGCCCTCCGCGACGCCGGCATGGAGGTCATCTACACCGGTCTGCACCAGACGCCGGAGCAGATCGTGGAGACCGCCATCCAGGAGGACGCCGACGCGGTCGGCCTCTCCGTGCTCTCCGGGGCGCACATGACCCTCTTTCGTCGGGTGCTGGAACTGCTCGCCGAGCGGGACGCCCGGGACATCGTCGTCTTCGGCGGCGGCATCATCCCGGACGCCGACATCCCCGAGCTGGAGCAGCTCGGCGTGGCGAAGATCTTCACCCCGGGCGCGACCACCCAGTCGATCGTCGAGTGGGTCCGGGGGAACGTCGCCCAGTCCGTCGCCTGACGGCTGCGCCGCACGCCTCCGCCGCGCCGACCGGCGGCCCTGTCGAGGACCTGACCGACTCCGCTTCCGATGCCGGCGGTGTCCCGGGAACGGGACACCGCCGATCTTGTGGATCCGGGGCGGACCGCTGACGGAAGGGATCCGGGGCGGGCCGTCTGACGGGAGGCGGAGCCGGAATCCGGGCAGGGGGAAGGGCCGGACGCACCCCTCACACGCCCGGCCCTTCTATGCACGATGCCCCGCCGCCACCCCTCGACCGACAGGGCATCGGCCGCTCCCGTCGCCGCGCTCGATCAGCGCTCCGACATCAGACTCAACGACGCCCCCACCAGGGGGTTACGCCACATTCTCGGGATCTTCCCGGGCCGAACGGGCGGGGTCGCTCCCACCGGCGGGTCGCCTGCGGCGCGCTGTGTATTACCGCACACCACGCACCCGCTCGGTTGCCGCTGGTGCCTGTCTCGCTAGGCTGCGGCGACAGCCTGTTTTAACTGATGACAGGCATCGAAGGAGTTTCCACAACGCTGGTGGCGGCGCGACGGCGCGCCGCGGAGACGGGACGGGACGCGCAATCGTGGACCTGTACGAGTACCAGGGGCGGGACCTGTTCGAGCGGCACGGCTTGCCCGTGCTCGCCGGCGGCGTCGCCACTACCCCGGAGGAGGCCCGCGCGATCGCCGAACGCCTCGGCGGTCGGGTGGTCGTCAAGGCGCAGGTGAAGGTCGGCGGCCGAGGCAAGGCCGGTGGCGTCAAGCTGGCCGAGGGCGCGGAGGAGACGGTGGCCCGCGCCACCGACATCCTCGGCATGGACATCAAGGGTCACACCGTCCACAAGGTCATGATCACCGTGACCGCGGACGTGGCCGAGGAATACTACTTCTCGTACCTGCTCGACCGGGCGAACCGCACCTTCCTCTGCATCGCCAGCGTCGCCGGCGGCATGGACATCGAGCAGGTCGCCGTCGAAACCCCGGACAAGGTCGTCAAGGCCCCGATCGACGCCGTCGAGGGCGTCGACGAGGCCAAGGCCCGGGAGATCGTCGAGGCCGCCGGCTTCCCGGCCGAGGTCGCCGACCAGGTCGTCGAGGTCGCCGTGGGTCTGTGGAAGGCGTTCGTCGCCGAGGACGCCACGCTGGTCGAGGTGAACCCGCTGGCCAAGACCGGCGAGGGCAAGCTGCTGCTGCTCGACGCCAAGATCACCCTCGACGAGAACGCCGGCTTCCGGCACCCGGACCACGAGGCCCTGGTCGACCAGGCCACCGTGGACCCGCTGGAGCAGGCCGCCAAGGAGAAGGACCTCAACTACGTCAAGCTCGACGGCGAGGTCGGCATCATCGGCAACGGGGCGGGCCTGGTCATGTCGACGCTCGACGTGGTCGCGTACGCGGGCGAGCGGCACGGCGGCGTCAAGCCGGCCAACTTCCTCGACATCGGCGGCGGCGCGAGCGCCGAGGTGATGGCGAACGGCCTGGAGATCGTGCTCTCCGACCCGTCGGTGAAGAGCGTCTTCGTCAACGTCTTCGGCGGCATCACCGCATGCGACGCCGTCGCCAACGGCATCGTCCAGGCGCTGGCCCTGCTGGAGCAGCGCGGCGAGAAGGCCACCAAGCCGCTCGTCGTCCGTCTCGACGGCAACAACGCCGAGGCCGGTCGGGCGATCCTCGACGGCGCGAACAACCCGCTGATCCAGCGGGTCGACACCATGGACGGCGCGGCCGAGAAGGCCGCCGAGCTGGCGGCTGCGGGGGTCTGATCATGGCTATCTGGCTGACCAAGGAGTCGAAGGTCATCGTCCAGGGGATGACCGGTTCCGAGGGTTCGAAGCACACCCGGCGGATGCTCGCCGCGGGTACCAACGTCGTCGGTGGCGTCAACCCGCGCAAGGCCGGCACGACCGTCGACTTCGACGGCGCCGAACTGCCGGTCTTCGCCTCCGTCGCGGACGCGATGAAGGAGACCGGGGCCGACGTCACCGTCATCTTCGTGCCGCCGCAGTTCACCAGGGGTGCGGTGGTCGAGGCGATCGACGCCGAGATCCCACTGGCCGTGGTGATCACCGAGGGCGTGCCGGTGCACGACACCGCCGCGTTCTGGGCGTACAACGTGAGCAAGGGTTCCAAGACCCGGATCATCGGCCCGAACTGCCCCGGCATCGCCTCGCCGGGCGCGTCCAACGCCGGCATCATCCCGGCCGACATCACCGGCACCGGCCGGATCGGCCTGGTCAGCAAGAGCGGCACGCTGACCTACCAGATGATGTACGAGCTGCGGGACATCGGCTTCTCGACCTGCGTGGGCATCGGCGGTGACCCGATCATCGGGACCACCCACATCGACGCCCTCGCCGCGTTCGAGGCCGACCCGGAGACCGACGCCATCGTGATGATCGGCGAGATCGGCGGCGACGCCGAGGAGCGGGCCGCGGAGTTCATCAAGGCCAACGTCACCAAGCCGGTGGTCGGCTACATCGCCGGCTTCACCGCGCCCCCCGGCAAGACCATGGGGCACGCCGGCGCGATCATCTCCGGCTCGGCGGGCACCGCCGAGGCGAAGAAGGAGGCGCTGGAGGCCGTCGGCGTCAAGGTCGGCAAGACTCCGACCGAGACCGCCAAACTGATGCGGGAGCTGATGTCCGGCCGCTGAGCGGACGGTGCAACACCGAGGGGGCCGACCGGCGACGGTCGGCCCCCTCAGTTGTCGTCCCGGAGCGGGTACGTCCCGCTGGCCCGCCGGATCGTGGTGCCGATGATGTTGAACACGCCGAAGGCGATGACCGGGACGCCGGGAACCGGTGGATCGGGGAACTCGCCGGCACCGGGCGGCCCTGCCGGGCAGCCGTCGCCCGCGCGGCGTGCCAGAGTAGACCCGATGTCCTCGGTCACCCCTGATCAGCCACGCCGTCCCGCCGCCGGCGTCCGCGCCGACGCCCGCCCGCCCGGCCGGCCGGCGTCGGGTTTCCGGGTGCCCGCCCCCCGCCGGTCCGAGTCGTCCCGGAGCCGCGCGCCGCTCGCCGTCGCCGCCGTGTTCGCCGCCGGCTGGGCGGCGCTCACGTCGTACCTGCCGGTCGCCCTGGTGCTGGGACTGGCCCAGCTCAGCGAGGACGCCGCCGCCGTGACCGGCGTGCTGCGCGCCGGGCTGGCCGGCTGGCTGCTCGGCCACGGCGTCCCGTTGCGCACCGAGGCCGGCCCGCTCGGTCTCGTCCCGCTGGCGCTCACCGCGCTGATCATCTGGCGGCTGACCCGGGCGGGTGTGCACACCAGCCGGGCCATGGGCGCGCGCGGGGGGCGCTCGCCCCGGCAGGCGCTCATCGCCGCGGTCGCGGTCGGCACCGGGTACGCGTTGCTCGGCGTCCTCGCCGCGGTGCTGGTCGGCACGGGTGGGCTGAGCGTCTCCCCGGTCCGCGCCGGGCTCACGTACGCGGTCTTCGGCACGCTGGCCGCGCTGGTCGGGTCGGTACGCACCACCGGTGTCGCCGGCCTGCTCGCCGAGCGCGCCCCGGCGGTGGTGCGCGACGGCGTGCGCACCGGGCTGGTGGCCGGGCTGCTGCTGTTCGGGGCGGGTGCCGGGGCGGCCGGGCTGGCGGTGGCGACCGGCGGGGGTGATGCCGCCGACATGATCGGGGCGTACCGGACCGGAGTGGCCGGGCAGGCCGGGATCACCCTGGTCAGCCTCGCGTACGCACCCAACGCCACGGTCTGGTCGACCGCCTACCTGCTCGGCCCCGGGTTCGCCGTCGGCACCGGCACGGCGATCCGCACCAGCGAGGTGACGGTGGGCGCGCTGCCGGCCGTACCCCTGCTCGCCGGCCTGCCCAGCGGCCCGGTCGACGGGTTCGGGGCAGCGCTGCTCGCGGTGCCGGTGCTGGCCGGGATGGCGGCGGGCTGGCTGCTCTCCCGCCGGCTGCTGCGGCCGGCGCCCGACGATCGGACCGAGCCCGGCTGGCCGGCGCTGCTCGGGCCGGCGGCGCTCGCCGGGCCGGTGGTCGGCCTGCTCGCCGGCCTCGCCGCCGCGGCCTCCGGCGGTCCGCTCGGCGGCGGCCGGCTGGCCGAGATCGGGCCGGTGCCCTGGCAGGTGGGGATGGTGGCCACCGCGGTGGTGGCGGTCGGCGCGCTGCTCGGGGCGGCGGCCGGCAAGGTCCTGGCCGGCGCGGCGTCGCGTCCCTGACCCTGATCCACGCCCCTGACCTGCGCCCGGGCGGCCTGGTCTGCGTCCGGGCCTGTGCCGGAAGGCGGAAGGGGCGCCCCGGTGGACCGGGACGCCCCTTCCGCTCTCGCGCGTCAGGGCTGCGTCGGCAGAGCGACGTTGGCCACGACGTTGAGGATGATCAGCAGGATGCCCAGCCCGATGGCGACCACACCGCAGATCAGGCCGGCCTTGGCCTGCCCGCCGTTGCTGGCCAGCCCCTGGTCGGCCTTCTGCTTGCCCAGCCATCCGGTGATCGTGGCGGCGATGCCCAGGGGGAGGCCCAGGAAGAAGCAGCAGAGCATCGGGATCGCGGCGATGCCGAGGATCATCGACACCAGGCCCAGGGTGTTCTGCTGGCCCCCCGGCTGCTGGTACCCGGCGTTCGGGTAGGTCGGCAGGCCGTAGGGCTGCTGCTGACCGTACGGGTCCTGGTACGGCTGCCCGTAGGGCTGCCCGGAGGTCGGCGCGTACGGGTCCCCCGAAACCGGCTGGCCGTACGGCTGGCCCGAGGTGGGCTGCTGGCCGTACGGGGCCTGCGGTGCGGCGTACGGGTCGTGGGGCTGCTGCCCGTACGGCGCCTGCGGCGGCTGGGCGTACGGGTCCGGCTGCTGCCCGTACGGCTGACCCGGGCCGGGCTGGCCGTACGGGTCGTGCGAGGGCTGCTGGCCGTACGGGTCCTGACCGGGATGTCCGGGCTGCATGCGAAGCTCCTCAGTCGCTGATCGTCAGTAGCTGCTCGTGTCGGCGGTGCCGCCCACCACGCCGGCCAGGCCACCGGCGAGGCAGCACACCAGGATGATGGCGAGCCAGACGCAACCGATGATGATGGCCCACTTCGACCACTTCTTCGACTCGGCGGCGGCCGCCTGCGCGCCCGCGTAGTCGCCCTGCTGGAGCAGCGGGTTGACCTTCGAGGCGTTGATGATGGCGGGGATGGCCAGCGGCCAGAAGAAGAAGATGGCGACGATGGACATCGTCATGTTGTTGTTGATCGGCTCAGGCTGGGCGGGGTTCGGGTAACCGGGCTGCATTGGTCTTCGTGCTCCTCGTTCGTCGGCACGGTGACCGTGCCTGATCATTTCTGAAGGGTGCGGTGGCGGCGTGCGCTTAGCCACCGGGCGACGGGCAGCGTATCGCGAACGTGCGACGTGCGTGATCACCCGAATCGCCGCTGCCCGATCGCTGGGCGTTCCGACCTGCCCGATAGGGTGACCCGGTGACCGAGCCTGCGTCCGTCGCCCGCCTCGTCGTCCTCGTCTCCGGATCCGGCAGCAACCTCCAGGCGCTGCTGGATGCCGCCGCCGACCCCGCGTACGGGGCGCAGGTGGTCGCCGTCGGCGCCGACCGGGACGGGATCGCCGGCCTGGACCGGGCCGTCGCCGCCGGGGTGCCGACCTTCGTCGACCGGGTGAAGGACCATCCGACCCGCGAGGACTGGGACAAGGCGCTGACCGCGCACGTCGCGGAGCACCGGCCGGACCTGGTCATCTCGGCGGGTTTCCTGAAGCTGGTCGGGCCGCACTTCCTCGCCGCCTTCGGCGACCGCTACCTGAACACGCACAACACCCTGCTGCCGGCGTTCCCCGGTATTCACGGCCCCCGCGACGCGCTCGCCTACGGCGTCAAGATCACCGGGGCCACGCTCTTCTTCGTCGACGCCGGGATGGACACCGGGCCGATCGTCGCGCAGGTCGCCGTGCCGGTGCGCGAGGACGACGACGAGGAGACGCTCACCGAGCGCATCAAGGAAGCCGAGCGCCGCCAGCTCGTCGAGCAGGTCGGCCGCCTGGTTCGTGAAGGTTGGACGATCACCGGAAGAAAGGTCACCGTTCCGTGAGTGCCACTCAGGACGCGCGTCGCCCGATCAGGCGCGCGCTGGTCAGCGTCTACGACAAGAGCGGCCTGGTCGACCTGGCCCGGGCGCTGCACGACGCCGGGGTGGAGATCGTCTCGACCGGCAGCACCGCGTCGATGATCTCCGGCGCGGGTGTGCCGGTGACCCCGGTGGAGCAGGTGACCGGCTTCCCGGAGATCCTCGACGGCCGGGTGAAGACCCTGCACCCGAAGATCCACGGTGGCCTCCTCGCCGACCTGCGCAAGGACTCCCACGCCGCCCAGCTCGACGAGCACGGCATCGCCGGGATCGACCTGCTGGTCTCCAATCTGTACCCGTTCCAGGCCACCGTCGCCTCCGGCGCGAGCCAGGACGAGTGCGTCGAGCAGATCGACATCGGTGGGCCGGCCATGGTCCGGGCCGCCGCCAAGAACCACGACTCGGTCGCGGTGGTGACCGACCCGGCGGCGTACCCGGCGCTGTTGGCCGCGCTCGCCGAGGGCGGTTTCACCCTGGCCCAGCGCCGGGCGCTGGCCGCCCGCGCCTTCGCCGACATCGCCGACTACGACGTGGCCGTCGCGGAGTGGTTCGCCACCACCCTCGCGCCGGCCGAGGACGGCTGGCCGGAGTTCGCCGGGCTGGCCCTGCGCCGCCAGGCGGTGCTGCGCTACGGCGAGAACCCGCACCAGGGCGCCGCCGTGTACGCCGATCCGTCCAGCCCGCCCGGCCTGGCCCAGGCCGAGCAGCTGCACGGCAAGGAGATGTCCTACAACAACTACGTCGACGCGGACGCCGCCTGGCGGGCCGCGAACGACTTCCCCGACGAGCCGGCGGTGGCGATCATCAAGCACGCCAACCCGTGCGGCATCGCGGTCGGCGTGGACGTCGCCGAGGCGCACCGCAGGGCCCACGAGTGCGACCCGGTGTCGGCGTTCGGCGGCGTGATCGCGGTCAACCGCCCCGTCTCCGTCGAGATGGCCCGGCAGGTCGCCGAGATCTTCACCGAGGTCGTGGTGGCGCCCGGCTACGACGACGGCGCGGTGGAGATCCTCCAGGGCAAGAAGAACATCCGGTTGCTGCGTGCCCCGGCCTTCGCCCCGCTGCCAACCGAGTGGCGGCAGGTCACCGGCGGCGTGCTGGTGCAGACCCGCGACAAGATCGACGCTGCCGGCGACGACCCGGCCAACTGGCGGCTCGCCACCGGCGAGGCGGCCGACGAGGCGACCCTGCGCGACCTCGTGCTGGCCTGGCGGGCGGTGCGCGCGGTGAAGAGCAACGCCATCCTGCTCGCCAAGGACGGCGCCTCCGTCGGCGTCGGCATGGGCCAGGTCAACCGGGTCGACTCGGCGCAGCTCGCGGTGAGCCGGGCCGGTGCGGAGCGGGCCCGGGGCTCGGTCTGCGCGTCGGACGCGTTCTTCCCGTTCGCCGACGGGCCGAAGATCCTCATCGAGGCCGGGGTCAAGGCGATCGTGCAGCCCGGTGGGTCCATCCGCGACGAGGAGGTCGTCGCGGCCTGCAAGGGGGCCGGCGTCACGATGTACCTGACCGGCACCCGCCACTTCTTCCACTGACCTGTTCGGCCGAGGCCCCGTCCCCGCCCCGGGGGACGGGGCCTCGCCGTTCCCGCCCGGTGTCGTCGACCGGCTGTCGCCACGGCACGCCGATGTGACGGGTGACCATGTCCCGATCGGCGCTGGGCGGGTTCCCGACGACATCGGCGGGTGGTGCGGTCGCTACGGACCTGATCGCGTAGGTGGATCGGGACGGCGATCCACCTACGCCATCACGTCGGTAGCGGACGAACCCTGTACCTCGCCGGCCTGGTGGGCACCCGCGCCGCTGCGGCCCGTGGCGGTCAGGCCGGCAGACCCCGGGTCAGGCGGTCGGTGGGCGTAGCTCGGCGAAGTGGCAGGCGGAGGGGTGCGGGTCGGCGGCGCGGGGGACCGCGTGCGGCTCCTCCCGGGCGCAGACCTCCTGCGCCTTCCAGCAGCGGGTGCGGAAGTGGCAGCCGGACGGCGGGTCGGCGGGGCTCGGCACGTCGCCGGTGAGCCGGATCATGGTCCGCGCGTCACGGGCGTCCGGGTCCGGCACCGGCACTGCCGACAGCAGCGCCTGGGTGTACGGGTGGGTGGCCCGCTCGTAGATCTCCTCCTCGGTGCCGATCTCCACGATCTTCCCGAGGTACATCACCGCGACCCGGTCCGAGATGTGCCGGACCACCGACAGGTCGTGCGCGATGAAGATGTACGACAGCCCGAACTCGTCCTGGAGCTGCCCCAGCAGGTTGATCACCTGGGCCTGGATGGAGACGTCCAGTGCCGAGACCGGCTCGTCGCAGACGATCACCTCGGGGCGCAGCGCCAGCGCCCGGGCGATGCCGCTGGCCGCCGGAGAACTGGTGCGGGTACCGGTTGACGTGCTCCGGGTTGAGCCCGACCACGTCCAGCAGTTCCTGCACCCGCCGGCGTTTGCTGCCCTTCGGGGCGGCCTCCGGGTGGATGTCGAACGGCTCGCCGATGATGTCGCCGACCGTCATCCGCGGGTTGAGCGAGGTGTACGGGTCCTGCATCACCATCTGCATGTTGCGCCGCAGCCGGCGCAGCTGCGCCCCGGAGGCGGAGAACAGGTCCCGCCCCTCAAGGGTGGCCCGGCCGGAGGTCGGCGTCTCCAGCCGCATGAGCAGCCGGGCGAGGGTGGACTTGCCGCAGCCGGACTCGCCGACCACGCCGAGCGTCTCGCCCCGGCGCAGTTCGAAGCTCACCCCGTCGACGGCCTTGACCGCGCCGACCTGCCGCTGGAACAGCACGCCCTGGGTGATCGGGAAGTGCTTGACCACGTCGTCGACGGCGAGGATCGTCTCGCCGCGGACCTTGGCCGGGCTAGCGGGCGCTGTCATCACGGACCTCCTGCGCGAAGTGGCACGCGCTGGTCCGGCCGTCGCCGAGGACCAGGTCGTGCGGCACCACATCCACGCAGACCTGCTGTGCGTACGGGCACCGGGGGTGGAACGGGCAGCCGGAGGGGATGCGCATCAGGTTCGGCGGCAATCCCTTGATCGTGGACAGCGCCTGGCCGCGCACGTCCAGGCGCGGGATCGACTCCAGCAGGCCCTTCGTGTAGGGGTGGGCCGGCGTCCGGTACAGCGAGCGGACGTCGGCGTGCTCGACGATCCGGCCGGCGTACATGACGGCGATCCGGTCCGCGACACCGGCGACCACGCCGAGGTCGTGGGTGATCAGGATCATCGCCATGTCCAGGTCCCGGCGCAGGTCGGCGAGGAGGTCCATGATCTGGGCCTGCACGGTCACATCCAGCGCGGTGGTCGGCTCGTCGGCGATCAGCACCTTCGGGTTCATGGCGAGCGCCATCGCGATCATGACGCGCTGGCGCATGCCGCCGGAGAACTGGTGCGGGTAGTCGCCGATCCGCCCCGCCGCGCCGGGGATCTTCACCAGGTCCATCAGCTCGATCGCCCGCCTGCGGGCGTCGGCCCTGCTCATCCCCTCGCGTTGGCGCAGCGTCTCGCCGATCTGCCAGCCGACTCCGAAGACCGGGTTGAGCGCGGAGAGGGCGTCCTGGAAGATCATCGCGATCTCCCGGCCGCGTACCTGCCGGCGCTGCTCCTCGGGCTGGGCCAGCAGGTCCCGGCCCTGGTAGAGGATCTGGCCGGAGCGGATCACCGCCGGGGGAGTGTCGAGGATGCCCATGATCGCCTGGGCGGTGACCGACTTGCCGGAGCCGGACTCGCCCAGCACGGCCAGGGTCTCCCCGGGGTCCAGGTGGTACGACACCCCGTTGATCACCTTGGCGACGCCCTCGCCGGTGCGGAACTCGATGTGCAGGTCGCGCACGTCGAGCAGGTGCCCGCCGGGCGGGGTCGGTGAGGCCGGGGTCGGGTGGACGGCGGACCGGGTCACAGAGTTGGCCTTTCGCTCGCGACTGCGGGGCTCGCTCCGCTCACTCCTCGCGCTCGCATGGGAGCCTCACCGCAGCTTCGGGTCGAAGGCGTCGCGGATCGCGTCGCCGAGCATGATGAAGGCGAGCACGGTCAGCGCCAGGAAGGCGGACGGTACGACCAGCGGCGTCGCCGACTCCCGCATGTGCACCCGGCCGGCGTCGATGTCGATGCCCCAGGAGATGGTCGGCGCCTTGAGACCGATGCCGAGGAAGCTCAGCGTGGCCTCGGCGGCGATGAACGAGCCGAGTGCGATGGTGAGCACCACGATCGCCGGGGCGAGCGCGTTCGGCAGGATGTGCCGCCACATGATCCGACCGTCGCCCGCGCCGAGCATCCGGGCCGCGGCGACGTAGTCCTGCTCCTTGGCGGTGATCACCGAGGAGCGGACCACCCGGGCGGCGGTGGTCCAGCCGAGCACCGCCAGCACGAAGATCACCGCGGCGATCCGGACCGCCGAACTGTCGCTGGCGACCCGCTTGAGCAGCACGATCGCGGCGAGCAGCAGCGGGATGCCGAGCACGATGTCGATGACGCGGGAGAGTACCGCGTCCACCCAGCGGCCGAAGTAGCCGGCCACCATCCCGATGACCAGCGCGATCAGGCCGGTGAGCAGCGCGGAGAGGGCGCCGACCAGCAGCGAGGCGCGGGCGCCGTACACCGCCCGGGCGTACGTGTCGCAGCCCTGGAAGTCGTACCCGAAGACGGCCCCGCCGGACGGCCCGGCGTGCTGCCGGGACAGGACGCAGTCGCGCGGGTCGTTCGCGGTGAAGAGCGAGGGTGCGGCGGCCATCGCGGCGACCAGCACGACCAGGGTCAGGCTGATCCAGAAGACCGGCTTGCGGCGCAGGTCGCGCCAGGCGTCGCCGGCCAGGCTGCGTGGCTTCTGCGGTACGCCGACCTGGTTGGGCGTCCCGGGCTCGCCCGACACACCCCGCCGCGCGCCCTGGTTCTCCGACGCCGCCACGGTCTCGAAATCATTCACGCCGGCACCTCGCTGCGCTCACTCATAGCGGATCCTCGGATCGAGTACGGCGTACAGGACGTCCACCACCAGGTTGGAGACGAGGTAGACCACGACCAGCACGCTGACGATGCCCACCACCAGCGGGCCGTCCTCGGTGCGGATCCCGCGGAACAGGTTGAAGCCCACGCCGGGGATGTTGAAGACGCCCTCGGTGATGATCGCGCCGCTCATCAGGTTGCCCAGTTCGACGCCGAGGAAGGTGATCACCGGGATGAGCGAGTTGCGCAGCACGTGCACGCCGACGATCCGCCGCTTGACCAGGCCCTTGGAACGGGCGGTACGGACGTAGTCGGCGCGCAGGTTCTCCGCCACCGAGGTACGGGTCAGCCGCAGCGCGGTGGCAAGCGAGAGCGAGCCGAGCACGATGCCGGGCAGCAGCAGCGCGTACAGGTCGGGGTCGGCGCCGGCGGTGGGTGGGAAGAGCTGCCACCGCACGCCGAGGAAGTACTGCGCGAGCGGGGCCAGCACGATGGTCGGGATGCCGAGCACCAGCAGGGTGAGCACCAGCGTGGAGTTGTCGAAGACGCTGGCCCGCCGGATGCCGGCGATCACGCCCGCGGTGACGCCGAAGACGACGGTCACCACCATCGCGATGAGCGCCAGCTTCACGGTGACCGGCCAGGCCGCGGCGAGGATGTCGCCGATCTGGCGGCCGGTGAGGGACTGCCCGAGGTCGCCCCGGAGCAGGTTGGAGATGTAGTCGAAGTAGCGGTAGAAGAAGCCGCCCACCCCGGTCGCGTCGAGGTGGTACTTCTCGGTCAGGTATGCCCGCTGGGCGGCGGTGACCGGTCGTTCCTCGGCCAGCGCCTGGATGGGATCGCCCTGGCCGGCGAACATCAGCGCGTAGACGATCAGCGTGGTCCCGAAGAAGGCGAGGACCATCTGGAGCAGTCGCCGCAGAATGAAGCGGAGCATACTGTGCAGTCTCTCTGAAAAGGGGCGAAGCGTGTGGCGGGTCGGGCCACCTCGCGGTGACCCGACCCGTCCCACGTCGTTACTTGACGGCTTCGATCTTCAGCAGGTCGATCCGGTCGAAGAGGTCCATCTCGACGTTCTTGACCTTGGTCGAGTGGCCGAAGTTGTTCTGGCCGTACCGCAGCGGGATCACCGGCAGGTCCTGGGCCAGGACGTCCTCCGCCGCCTGGTACTTCTGGATCGCCTCGTCCTCGGTCGACGCCGCGGCGCCCTCGGCCAGCAGCCGGTCGAACTCCGGGTTCGAGTAGCCGTAGTAGTTCGAGGAGCCGTTGCTGCTGTACAGCGGGCCGAGGTAGTTCTCCATGGACGGGTAGTCCATGACCCAGCCCATCCGGAACAGGCCGACCGAATCCTTGGCCTTCAGCTTGGTCAGCAGGTCCGCGAACTTCGGCTCGGCGTTGCCGACGCACTCCACGCCCAGGTTGGCTTTGAGCTGGTTGCAGGTCGCGTCGATCCAGTCCTTGTGGCCGCCGTCACCGTTGTAGGACAGCTCGATCTTCTTCGGACCGCCCGCGGCCTCGTACATCGCCTTGGCCCTGGCCGGGTCGAACTCGCCGGCCGCGCCGATGGTGTTCTCCCGGTAGCCCGCCACGACCGGCGAGACGAAGGAGCGGGCCGGCTGCTGCGAGTCCTTGAAGATCGACTTGGTGATCTCGTCCCGGTCGATCGCCATCGAGATCGCCTTGCGGACCTCGGGGTTGCTGAATTCCTTCTGGAACGTCGGGAACGCCAGCACCTGGAGCGACGAGGCGGGGCTCTGCTGGAACCGGTCACCGAGGTCGGTGGCGGCGGTCGACAGGTTCTCGGTCGGGATCGTCTTGATCACGTCGAGGTTGTCCGAGAGCACGTCCGCGTACGCGGCGGTCGGCTGCTGGTAGATCCGGAACTCGACGCCGCCCACCTTCGGCTTCTCGCCGGGGAAGGCGTCGTACCGGGAGACCTCGACCTTGGCGTCGTGCTGCCAGGTGCCCTTCATCCGGAACGGGCCCTGGCCGATCGGCGCCTGCTCGTAGCCCTCGGCGAGCACGCCCGGGGCGGAGAAGGCCGCCTTCGGCAGCGGGTAGAAGGCCGTGTAGCCGAGCATCGTCCTGAACTCGCTGTACGGCTCGGCCAGCGTCACGGTGAAGGTCAGGTCGTCGACCTTCTTCAGGCCGGAGAGCGTCTTCGCCGCCGGCTTCTCGCCCTGGAGGTCGTCGTACCCGGCGATCTTCTCGAAGAAGTAGCTGGAGTTCTGACCGTTCGGGGCGTACGCGCCGTAGTTCCAGGCGTCGAGGTAGCTGTCGGCGGTGACCTTCTCGCCGTTGTGGAAGGTGTAGCCGTCCTTGAGCCTGACGGTCCAGACCTTGTTGTCGGACGACGTCACCGACTCGGCCGCCACCTCGTACGGCTTGTTGGCCTCGTCGTAGTCGACCAGCGGGCTGAACAGGGCGCTGAGCACCTGCGAGCCGCTGGTCTCGTTGGTATTGGTGGGCACCAGGTGCTGTGGCTCGGCGATCTCGATCCGCACGGCCGCGTTGGGGTCGCTCTCGCCGGATCCGCTGCCGCCGCCCGAGCCGCAGGCCGTCAGGCCCAGGGTCACCGCGAGCGGGAGGGCGGTCCAGGCAGCCAGCCTACGAACACGCATGAAGTCTCCTCATCTCTACTCACGCTGCGCAGTCGGGCCCGGCGCTGGGTGACGCTGCGCAACAATCGGCAACGGTAGGTCGGGTCGGCCGCCGTCGACAACGAGAGGGCTGCGAAGGGATAACGGATCACCCACCCCGTCTTTGCCGACGGTGCCGGAGCGTGTTATCGGAAGTGTGCGTCGGGGCAGCTCAGGGGCGGCGAATTCTGGTCCGTTCGCGGTGGGTCCGGGTCTTCCTGGAGGGGCCTGGGCGGTTGTCGGTCGGATGTCCGGTCTGGCGCTCCTCCTGGCCGCCCGTCCGTCCCGGGGTGTGGTGTGGCCCATGGAGAGTCACTGTCAGTGACGATCGGCACGTAGCAGATAGTCACGGTCGGCTGTCGCCGGTGCGGCGGTCGTCCGACATGAGACGATCAGGGCGTGACGGCGACCATCCTGGACGGCAAGGCGACCGCAGCGGAGATCAAGGACGAACTGCGGACGCGGGTTAAGGCACTCGCGGAGCGCGGCATCACCCCTGGCCTGGGCACCGTCCTGGTCGGCGCGGATCCGGGCTCCCAGGCGTACGTCAACGGCAAGCACCGGGACTGCGCGGAGGTCGGCATCGCCTCCATCCGCCGTGAGCTGCCCGCCGACGCCACCCAGGGGCAGGTCGACGCGGTCCTCGCCGAGCTGAACGCCGACCCGGCCTGCCACGGCTACATCGTCCAGCTCCCGCTCCCGGCCCACCTGGACACCCAACGCGCGCTGGAGATGATCGACCCGGACAAGGACGCCGACGGCCTGCACCCGGTCAACCTCGGCCGCCTCGTCCTCGGCTACGACGGTCCGCTGCCCTGCACCCCGCGCGGCATCGTCGAGCTGCTCCGCCGGCACGACGTGGCGCTGCGCGGCGCCAAGGTGGCGGTGGTCGGGCGCGGCAACACCGTCGGCCGGCCGCTCGGCCTGCTGCTCACCCGGCGCAGCGAGAACGCCACCGTGACCCTCTGCCACACCGGCACCCTCGACCTCGCCTCGCACACCCGTGCCGCCGACATCGTGATCGTCGCGGCCGGCGTGCCCGGGCTGCTCACCGCCGACATGGTCACGCCGGGCGCGACCGTGGTGGACGTCGGCATCACCCGGGTCATCGGGGCCGACGGCAAGGGCCGCTACACCGGCGACGTGGACCCGGAGGTCGCCGAGGTCGCCGGCCGGCTGGTCCCGATGCCCGGCGGGGTCGGGCCGATGACCCGCGCGATGCTGCTGACCAACGTGGTCGAGCGGGCCGAGCGCGGCTGACCGTCGCGGCCGACCCGGAAACGGGCCGGTGGTGACGTTCGCCCCATCCGGCGGTTGGCCGTCGCCCCTGGCCCGATCGGTGCCAGGATGGCTGATACGGTCCGGAAAACCGACTGGTATCAGGGAGTGGGACGACCATGGGTAAGAAGGTCACTGTCGTCGGGGCCGGCTTCTACGGCTCCACCACCGCACAGCGCCTGGCCGAGTACGACGTCTTCGACACCGTCGTGATCACCGACATCGTGGAGGGCAAGCCGGCGGGTCTCGCGCTGGACCTCAACCAGTCGCGCGCGATCGAGGGCTTCGAGACCAAGGTCGTCGGTGTCACCACCGGTCCGAACGGCGAGGGCTACGAGGCCATCGAGGGCTCGGACGTCGTCGTCATCACCGCCGGCCTGCCCCGCAAGCCGGGCATGAGCCGGATGGACCTGCTGGAGACGAACGCCAAGATCGTCCGTCAGGTCTCCGAGAACGTCGCCAAGTACGCCCCGAACGCCGTGGTCATCGTGGTCTCCAACCCGCTGGACGAGATGACCGCGCTGGCCCAGCTCGCCACCCAGTTCCCGAAGAACCGGGTGCTCGGCCAGGCCGGCATGCTCGACACCGCCCGGTTCACCAACTTCGTCGCCGAGGCCCTCCAGGTGCCGGTGAAGTCCGTGAAGACGCTGACCCTCGGCTCGCACGGCGACACCATGGTCCCGGTCCCGTCGAAGAGCACCGTCAACGGCAAGCCGCTGCGTGACGCGATGCCGGCCGAGCAGATCGAGGAGCTGGTCGTCAAGACCCGCAACGGTGGCGCGGAGGTCGTCGCGCTGCTGAAGACCGGCTCGGCGTACTACGCCCCGTCGGCCGCCGCCGCCCGGATGGCCAAGGCCGTCGCGGAGGACTCCGGCGAGGTCATGCCGGTCTGCGCCTGGGTCGACGGCGAGTACGGCATCAACGGCGTCTACCTGGGCGTCGAGGCCGAGATCGGCGCCGAGGGCGTCAAGAAGGTCGTCGAGACCGACCTGGACGCCGACGAGCTGGCCAGCCTGAAGGAGGCCGCCGAGGCCGTCCGCGCCAAGCAGGCCGACGTCGCCAACATGTGATCCACAAGCACCACCCGGAGGGGGCACGCCGACACACGCGGCGTGCCCCCTCCCACATTTCCACTCAACATCCCCCCCGGCCTCCCCCCACCTCCCCCGGGTCCCGCCTCGGTGAAGTTGTCGTCAGCCAGGCCGGGGGCGTGTCGCAGCGATAACTTCATGATCAACCAACCGGCGGGGAGAGGGAGGTCAGGGAGGAGGGAGGTTGGAGTGGAGTGAAGGGGGCGGACAGGTGGGGGGTGGCGAGGAGGGTGCGGCCGCCGGGGGCCAGGGCGCGCAGGAGGGTGGTGCGGGAGGTGCGAGCCGTGGGCGGGTCCTGCTCGTGGGCGTACGCCAGGTCGGGGGCGACCAGTTGCACCATGTGCACCAGCAGGTCGCCGGTGAGCAGCAGGCGCTCGTCGCCGGTGTCGACCAGCACGGACTGGTGGCCGGGGGTGTGCCCGGGCGTGCTCAGCACGCGTACCCCCGGGGTGAGGTCGGTGTCGCCGTCGATCACCCGGAGTCGGCCGGCGGCGCGCAACGGCGCGACCAGACCGGCCGGCAGCCCCGGGTTGATCGACTCCATCGCGTCCAGCTCCGCCCGCTGCACCAGGTAGTCGGCGTTCGGGAACCACGGCCGCCCCGGGGTGCCGGTCACCGCCCAGCCGATGTGGTCGCTGTGCAGGTGGGTGAGGATCACGGTACGGACGTCGGTCGGGTCGATGCCGGCGGCGGCCAGCTCGTCCGGCAGCCGGCCGGGCGCCGGCGCCCAGCTCGCCGCGGGGGAGTCGGCCGGGCCGATGCCGGCGTCGACCAGGGTGACCGGCCCGTCCCCGGCGCGCAGCGCGAAACTGCGGAACGGCAGCCACCACCGCCCGTCGGCGGTGACCGCCCCGGGGTCGCGCCGGTCCGCCTCGCGCCAGTGTGCGGCGCTGGCGTCCGGGAACGCCACGCTGCGGGGCTCGAAGAAAGCCCCCTCGCCGTCGGTGAGGGCGGTGACCGTGATAGACCCGAGGGTGCGGCTCAATGGCATCGGCCGATGATGCCAGTGATCTCCCGCGCCGGCCTCCCGGTTGTCCCACCTGCCGAGGCCGGCTGGGGGGTGCCGGCCCGTTTCCAGTACGCTCGTACTGCTTGAGCACGTGTCCCCCGAGAGGAGCGCCGGCCGATGGCGAAGATCAAGGTAAACAACCCGGTCGTGGAGCTCGACGGCGACGAGATGACCCGGATCATCTGGAAGCAGATCCGGGAGCAGCTGATCCTGCCCTACCTCGACGTCGACCTGCACTACTACGACCTGTCGATCCAGTACCGCGACGAGACCGACGACCAGGTCACCGTTGACGCCGCCAACGCCATCAAGCAGCACGGCGTGGGCGTCAAGTGCGCCACCATCACCCCGGACGAGGCCCGGGTCGAGGAGTTCGGCCTGAAGAAGATGTGGCGGTCGCCGAACGGCACCATCCGCAACATCCTCGGCGGCGTCGTCTTCCGTGAGCCGATCATCATGTCCAACGTGCCGCGGCTGGTCCCCGGCTGGACCAAGCCGATCATCATCGGCCGGCACGCCCACGGTGACCAGTACAAGGCCACCGACTTCGTCGTCCCCGGCCCGGGCACGGTGACCATCACCTACCAGCCGGCCGACGGCGGCGCCCCGATGGAGATGGAGGTCGCCAACTTCCCCGGCGGCGGCGTCGCCATGGGCATGTACAACTTCGACGAGTCGATCCGGGACTTCGCCCGGGCCTCCATGCGCTACGGCCTGGACCGCGGCTACCCGGTCTACCTGTCGACCAAGAACACCATCCTCAAGGCGTACGACGGCCGCTTCAAGGACATCTTCGCCGAGGTGTTCGAGAACGAGTTCTCCTCGGAGTTCGAGGCCGCCGGCATCACCTACGAGCACCGGCTCATCGACGACATGGTCGCCGCCGCGCTCAAGTGGGAGGGTGGCTTCGTCTGGGCCTGCAAGAACTACGACGGTGACGTGCAGTCCGACACCGTCGCGCAGGGCTTCGGCTCGCTCGGCCTGATGACCTCCGTGCTCATGACCCCGGACGGCCGCACGGTCGAGGCCGAGGCGGCGCACGGCACCGTCACCCGGCACTACCGGCAGTACCAGAAGGGCGAGAAGACCTCGACCAACCCGATCGCCTCGATCTACGCCTGGACCCGGGGCCTGGCCCACCGGGGCAAGCTGGACGGCACCCCGGCGGTCACCGAGTTCGCCAACACCCTGGAGCAGGTCATCATCGACACCGTCGAGGGCGGCCAGATGACCAAGGACCTCGCGCTGCTCATCTCGCGCGACGCCCCGTGGCTGACCACCGACGAGTTCATGAACGCGCTCGACGAGAACCTGGCGCGCAAGCTCGGCGCCTGATTCCCGCGTACCGATCGAGCCCGCCGGCCCCGCGCCGGCGGGCTCCGTCGTACCCGGGCCCGGTCGAGGGCACAGGATCCTGGATGTAGTGGTCTCCGGTGCGGTGGATGCCACGACATCCCGGATCGAGCATGATCTTCGAGCGCCACGCCGTACGCCGCACGCCGGGCCGGCGCGCCCCGGTGACGGTGGCGCTCCGTCACCGGGGCAGGCCCAGGTCGTTGAACGGGGTGGACGTGATGCCAGTCGCGTCCAGGAAGGTTGACCGCGGTCGCCTCGCGGCGCGAGTGCCGATCAGCCAACCTTCCCGGCTGTCGTGCACAGCCAGCCGTCCCTTCCCTGCGGGGGGCCCTGTCCCGGGCCCCCCGCGCCCTGTCTCCCGGCCCACCGCCCGGCACCGATGCCCGAGCGCCGCGGGGCCGACGACGGCGGGCGGGCACCCGTCGGCGCGGCGGGTCGGCCGGAGAACCGGGTCGGCCGGAGGGCCCGGTCAGCCGGCGCGGAGCAGTTCCGCCGCCCGCTCGGGCGCGATGTCGTTGATGAAGACGCCCATGCCCGACTCCGAGCCGGCCAGGTACTTCAGCTTGTCCCTGGCCCGCCGGATGCTGAACAGCTGCAGGTGCAGGTGCCCCAGCTCCCGGTCGACGTGCACCGGTGCCTGGTGCCAGGCGGCGATGTACGGCATGGGCAGCTCGAAGAGCCCGTCGAAGCGGCGCAGCACGTCCAGGTAGAGCGGGCCGAAGGCGTCCCGCTCGGCGTCGTCGAGCGCCGGGATGTCCGGCACCGGCCGGTGCGGCGCCACGTGCACCTCGAACGGCCAGCGGGCGGCCGCCGGGACGTACGCCGTCCAGTGCTCGTTGGCCGCGACGATCCGGTCCCCGGCGGCGCGCTCGGCGGCGAGCACGTCGGCGTAGAGGTTGCCCCCGCCGGTGTGCTCGGCGTGCCGGCGGGCGGCAGCCAGCAGTGACCGGGTGCGTGGGGTGAGGAAGGGGTACGCGTAGATCTGCCCGTGCGGGTGGTGCAGGGTCACGCCGATCTCCACGCCCCGGTTCTCGAAGCAGAACACCTGCTCCACCCCGGGCAGCTCGCTCAGCGCCAGTGTCCGGTCGGCCAGCGCGTCCAGCACGGTGCGGACCCGACTCGGCGGCAGCCCGGCGAAGGAGGCGTGGTGGTCGTCGGTGAAGCAGACCACCTCGCAGCGGCCCCGACCCGGCCGGACCGGGGTGAACGGGGTGATCTCCGCCGGTTCCTCGGCGACCCGCTGGCTCAGCGACGGGAAACGGTTCTCGAAGACCGCCACGTCGTAGTCGGGGGCGGGGATCTCGCTGAGCCGGTCGCCCCGGGAGGGGCAGAGCGGGCACTGGTCGGCCGGCGGCAGGAACGTCCGGGTCTGCCGGTGCACGGCGACCGCCACCCACTCGTCGGTCAGCGGGTCGTACCGGAGCTGGGAGGCCGGTGGGGGCGGCGGCAGCTCACGCCGGTCGGGCTGGTCGCGGAGCGTGTCGTCCCGCTCGTCGAAGTAGATCAGCTCGCGGCCGTCCGCCAGCTCGATCGCCGTACGCTTCACTGCGCTCCCTCCGTGCCCGGCACGATCACCAGCTCGCCCACGTTCTCGTCGAGTACCCGGCGTGCCTCGGGCGCCAACCGGTCGTCGGTGACCAGCACGTCCGCGGCGGCGAGACCGACGATCGAGGAGATGCCGACGGTCTCCCACTTGGTGTGGTCGGCGAGGACGACCAGCCGGTCGGCGGCGGCCACCAGGGCGCGGTCGGTCTCCGCCTCCATCAGGTTCGGGGTGGTGAAGCCGGCCCGTTCGCTGATCCCGTGCACGCCGAGGAAGAGCAGGTCCAGGTGGAGCGAGCGGATCGCGTCCACGGCCAGCGGGCCGACCAGCGCGTCGGACGGGGTGCGGACGCCCCCGGTGAGCACCACGGTCTGGTCGGGGCGACCGCCGGAGTGCAGGATCTCGGCCACCGGCAGCGAGTTGGTCACCACGGTCAGGCCCGGCACGTCGACCAGGCGTCGGGCCAGCTCGGCGGTGGTGGTGCCGGCGGAGAGGGCGACCGCCGCCCCGGGGCGGACCAGCTCGGCGGCCCGGGCGGCGATGGCGGCCTTCTCGGCGAGCTGGCGCACGGACTTGGCGTGGAATCCCGGTTCGTCGGTGGAGCCGGGCCCGGCGACGGTGGCGCCGCCGTGCACCTTGGCGAGCAGGCCCTGCTCGTGCAGGACGTCCAGGTCGCGCCGGATGGTCATGTCGGAGACGCCGAACTCGACGGCCAGTTCGCTGACCCGGACGCCGCCCGTCGCGCGAACCCGGTCGAGGATGGCCGCCTGCCGCTGTCGCGCCAGCATCCGCCGCACCTCCGACTCCCGCGCACTCTCACGCGCTCGAACGTGTTCCAACAAGAGCGAACACTAGCGCGCAGGCGTCAGCGGCGGAAGGCGAACCCCCGGGGAATCAGGTGGACTGGAGGCGGGGCTCCACCCAGCCGGTCTCGGTGAGCAGATTCATCACCGACTGCACCGCCTCCTCGACGTCGAGGCCGGTGGTGTCGATCACCAGGTCGGCGTCGGTCGGCTCCTCGTACGGGTCGTCGATGCCGGTCATCCCGGTGAGCAGACCGGCCCGGGCGCGGGCGTACAGGCCCTTGCGGTCGCGCTGCTCGCAGACCTCCAGCGGGGTGGCGACGTGCACCAGCACGAAGCCCGCCCCGGCGGCCAGCGCCATCTCCCGGGCGGTCTGACGCGCCTGCGCGTACGGGGCGATCGGGCAGCAGATGCCGACGCCCCGGTGCCGGGCGATCTCGGCGGCCACCCAGCCGATCCGGCGCACGTTGGCGTCCCGGTCGGCCTTGCTGAAGCCCAGCCCGGCCGAGAGTTCCCGGCGCACCACGTCCCCGTCGAGCAGCGTCACCGTCCGGTCGCCCTGCTCGCGCAGCAGGTCCGCCAGGCCCCGCGCGATCGTCGACTTGCCCGAGCCGGAGAGCCCGGTGAGGAAGACCACCAGTCCCCGGTGCCGGCGCGGCGGCCGGGCCCGGCTCAGCTCCTTGGCCACCGCCGGCGGGGTGTGCCACTCGGGCAGCGGGAAGCCCCGGTCCAGCAGGTCCTCGATCTCCTCCTGGCTGAGTGCCAGCCGCCGGTTGCGCGGCGGGATGTCCTCCCGCCAGCGCCACTGCCCGTCCCGGTTGTCGTAGGCCAGCTCGCGGGGAACCAGCACCCGCAGCCCGGCGCCGGAGAGCATCTCGCCGGTGGAGAGCAGGTGGGTCACCCCGTACGCGGCGGAGATCCGGGCCCGCAGCAGGGCGTCGCTGATCTCGTCGCGGCGGCGCGGCACCGGCACCGCCACCAGGGTCGCCGGGGGCATCCGGTCACGGGCGGCGAAGACCGCGCGGACCAGCGCCTCGGAGGGCAGGCCGCCGTGGCCGTCCTCAGCCACCGGGATCATCACCAGCAGGTGCGCCCCGAGGGTACGGGCGGCGTGCGCGATCTGGGCCAGTTGGGGGCGGTGCAGCGGCCGGTCGGCGATCACCCCGAGCACCCGGCCCGGGGGCAGCAGCGCCCGGACCTCCTCCGGCGTACGGCGCAGTCGCTGGAACGGGCCGTGCCCGCCGTCGCCGAGCCGGCGGACCCGGCCGCCCACCCCGGCCACACCCTCCCGGGCCGTCCAGACGTCGACGACCTCCAGCGCGGCCACCGGCGCGCCCTCGCCGTCGCTGAGCACCAGCGTGCGGCGGCCCGGGTCGGCCGGGTCCAGCCCGGCGGCCAGCGCGGCCGGCACCTGGAGGGTCACCGGCACCGGCCACGGGGTGCCGTCGGCGAGCCGGCCCCGGCGCTGCAACGAGACCAGGTCGGCGCGGGTCATGAAACCGGTCAGCGGGGCGTACGCGCCGGTCAGCAACAATTCCAGATCGGCCAGCTCGCCCGGGCGCGGCGTGTACGCCGGCGCGTCCCGAAGCACCTCGTCGGGCAGCACCCACCCGTTGCTCATCCGTACCCCTCACTCGCTGACCGGCACACAGTTTCGCAGCCGACCGGCGATCGGTCGAGAGCGCCACTCCACTCCCGCGCCTCGAGGGTGGGCGGCCGGGTCAGCCCGTCGGGGTCAGCGGGGCGGCGCCGAACGAGACCGAGAACCGCTTGCACCAGATCGAGACGCTGGTCAGCCGGGCCAGGTCGGTCCCGGCGGGGATGTCGTACGCCTGATCGCCCCGGTTGCCCTTGAGCCGGCCCAGCTCGACCCAGCGGCCGTCGTCGAAGACGTCCCACCCGGCGCGGCCGGTGCGCACCGGTTGGTCGCTCAGCCAGACCCGCAGGTCGGGTCCGTTGGAGGTGTCCAGCCCGACCAGTTCCAGCCGGTGGCTGCCGTCGACGGCCCGCACGATCCGGGCGGTGCCCGAGGTGTCGTGCTCGTGGGTGACGAACTCGCCCCGGCTGACCAGCGTCGGCCCGGCCGGTGGCGCCGGGGTCACCGCGTCCCCCGTGGGCGCGGGCCCGACCGACGGCGTGCCCACCGCCACGTCGGACAGCCGCTCGCTGACCCGGGTGTCGGTGACCGCCTTCCAGGGCTGGAACCAGTACAGGCCGACCGCCGCCCCGGCGGCGAGGACGGCGACGACGACCCAGGCCAGGGGAGTACGCAGCAGACGGGTGAGCATGCCGTCCAGTCTGGCCGGACGGCGGCCGCCCGGGCACCGGCCGGCGGCCTTACGAAAGCCTTACCGGCCCCCCGGGACGGGTATCAGGGGCGGACCCGGGCGATTCCCGATGCCTCCCGGGGTTCCCGCTCCCTACGCTGGCGGTCGTGACACTGATCGCGACCGAGTCGCTGACCAAGACGTACGGGGGCCGGGTCACCGCGTTGGCCGACCTGACCGTCGCGGTCGAGCCGGGCATCATCGGGCTGGTCGGCGCCAACGGCGCCGGGAAGTCCACCCTGATCAAGATCCTGCTGGGGCTGCTCGCCCCGACCAGCGGGCGGGTCTCCGTGCTCGGCCTCGACCCCACCACCGACCCGGCCGCCGTGCGCGCCCGGGTCGGCTACATGCCCGAGCACGACGCGCTCCCGCCCGACCTCACCGCCGCCGAGCTGGTCACCCACCTCGGCCGGATCAGCGGCCTGCCCCGGACGGCGGCCCGTGAGCGGGCCTCCGAGGCGCTGCGGCACGTCGGGCTGCACGAGGAGCGGCACCGTGCCGTCGGCGGCTACTCCACCGGCATGAAGCAGCGGGTGAAGCTCGCCCAGGCCCTGGTGCACGACCCGGACCTGCTGCTGCTCGACGAGCCGACCAACGGCCTCGATCCCGCCGGCCGGGACGACATGCTCGCCCTGGTGCACCGGATCGGCACCGAGTTCGGCATCTCCGTGCTGGTCTGCTCGCACCTGCTCGGCGAGGTCGAGCGGATCTGCGACACCCTGGTCGCCATCGACGGTGGGAGGCTGCTGCGCGCCGGCCCGATCGCCGCGATGACCTCCGCGACCGACGTGCTCGCCGTCGAGGTCAGCGAGGGTACGGAGCTGCTGGCCGCCCGGCTCGCGGCGCTCGACCTGCCGGTGGACCGGGAGGGGCGGCTGCTGCTCGTCCCGCTCGCCGACGACTCCACCTACGACCTGATCCTCGGCGCGGTCGCCGCGCTGGACCTGCCGCTGCACCGGCTGGACCAGCGCCGGCACCGGGTGGCCGAACTCTTCGCCACGAGGGAGCCCAGCCATGCCTGAGTCGACCGGCGTCATCCACGACATCGGCTACCAGCGCTACACCGGCCCCCGGCTGGGCCGCCGGCACGTCTTCGGCGCGCTCTACCTGCACGGCCTGCGGACCATCTTCGGCCTGGGCCGCAGCGCCAAGGCCAAGATCTTCCCCTGGCTGGTGGTCGGCATCGTCACCCTGGTGGCCGTGATCGTCGCCGCCGTACGCAGCCAGATCGGCGAGGTGCTGCTGACGTACGCCCAGTTCGCCGACTCGATGAGCTGGCTGATCATCTTCTTCGTCGCGGTCGCCGCTCCCGAACTGGTCTCCCGCGACCTGCGCAGCGGGGTGCTGCCGTTGTACTTCTCCCGGCCGCTGCCGCGCGGCGACTACGCGACGGCCAAGCTGCTGGCCCTGGTCACCGGGCTGTGGCTGCTGCTCGGCGGGCCGCAGCTGGTGATGTTCCTCGGCGCCGCGTTCACCACCGACGCCGGCCTGCGCGGGGTCGGCGACGAACTGCTCGACCTGCTGCCGGCGCTGCTCTACGCCGGCCTCTGGGCGGTCGTCTTCGCCTCGGTCGGGCTGCTGGTCGCCTCGCTCACCGGCAAGCGGGCGTTCGCCGCCGGTGGCATCGTGGCGGTCTTCCTGATGACCATGCCGATCGGTGGGACCCTGGCGATCCTGCCGTCCCGGACGGTCAACGAACTGGCCGGGCTCGTCTCACCGTCCACCCTGGTGATGGGGGTGGGCACCTGGGCGCTGCCGGACCCGCCGG
Source organism: Micromonospora halophytica (assembly GCF_900090245.1). GTDB lineage: Bacteria > Actinomycetota > Actinomycetes > Mycobacteriales > Micromonosporaceae > Micromonospora > Micromonospora halophytica. The sequence continues at coordinate 234,345 of NZ_FMDN01000001.1, read as the reverse complement.
GGGCCGACTCGGGGGAGGGCCTGATGATCGGCGGGTTCGGTCCCGTCTACGCTGTGGCCGCCGTGCTGCTGGTCGCCGCCTGCGTCACCCTGCTGTTGCTGCGATACCGGAAGGTGGCCGCCCGATGACCACGATCAGCGCCGAGGCCGCCCCGGCCGTCACCACCAGCACCCTGGACCTGGCCGGCGTCTCCCGCTGGTACGGCAACGTGGTGGCCGTCAACGACGTCAGCATGCGGCTGGGGCCCGGGGTGACCGGCCTGCTCGGCCCCAACGGCGCCGGCAAGACCACCCTGCTGCACATGATGGCCGGATTCCTCGCCCCGTCCCGGGGCGCGGTGACCCTGGACGGGGAGCCGACCTGGCGCAACCCGTCGGTGTACCGCCGGCTCGGGCTGGTCAGCGAGCGGGAGGCGGTGCACACCTTCCTCACCGCGTACGAGTTCGTGCTGGCCAGCGCGAAGCTGCACCGGCTGCCCGACCCGGCCGCGGCGGCCCGCCGGGCGATCGCCCTGGTCGAGCTGGAGGGGGCGCAGGACCGGCGGATCGGCACGTACTCCAAGGGCATGCGGCAGCGGGCGCGGGTTGCCGCGGCGCTGGTGCACGACCCGCAGGTGCTGCTGCTCGACGAGCCGTTCAACGGGATGGACCCGCGGCAGCGACTGCACATGATGACGCTGCTGCACTCCCTCGGCGACGCCGGCCGGACCATCCTGTTCAGCTCGCACATCCTGGAGGAGGTCGAGCAGGTCTCCGGCACGGTGCAGGTGATGGTCGCCGGCCGGCTCGCCGCCTCCGGCGACTTCCGCACCATCCGTCGGCTGATGACCAACCGGCCGCACGTGTTCGCGGTCCGCTCCACCGACGACCGGGCGCTGGCGGTCGCGCTGATGGCCGAGCCGTCGGTCACCGGGGTCGAGTTGGCCCGCACCGGGCTGACGGTGCGGGCCGGCGACTACGGCGCCTTCACCCGAGCGCTGCCGAAGGTCGCGCTGGCGCACGGCATCCGGGTCCGGCGGCTGCTGCCCGAGGACGAGTCCCTGGAGAGCGTCTTCTCCTACCTGCTGGAGGGCTGAGCCGTGTCGACCGTTACCTGGATCACCGCGCGCGGGCTGTTCGGCCGTCGCCGTTTCCTGATGCTGCTGCCGCTGCCGGCGGTGCTGGTGGCTCTCGCCGTGCTCTGCTGGTCGCTGGGGGTGGCGCCGGCCGACTGGGGGCCGCCGGTGCTGGTCGGCCTCGGCCTGGCCGTGGTGCTGCCGGTGCTGGCGCTGGTCGTCGGCACCGGAGTGCTGGGCGCCGAGATCGACGACGGGACGGTGGTGCACGTCCTCACCAAGCCGCTGCCCCGCTGGCAGATCGTGCTGCCGAAGCTCGCGGTGGCGACCGGGGTCAGCGCGGCCACCGTCGCCGTGCCGATCTTCGTCGCGGGCATGCTCGCCGATTCGGTACGCCTCGGCGGGGCGCTCGCCGCCGCCTCGGCGCTGGGCGCGCTGGCGTACTCGGCGCTGTTCCTGGCGATGAGCCTGCTCACCCGGCGGCCGGTGCTGCTCGGGCTGGTCTACGTGCTGATCTGGGAGGGGCTGCTGGGCCGGTTCGTCAGCGGCACGAGGGTGCTGTCGATCCAGCAGTGGGTGATCGCGCTGGCCGACCGGAGCGCCCCGACCGACCTGCTCTCCACCACGGTCTCCGTCCCGGTGGCCGTGGTGCTGACGGCGCTGGTGGCGATCGGCTTCACCGCCCTCGCGGTCGACCGCCTCCGCTCCTTCAGCATCGCCGGCGAAACGAGCTGACCCCACCCCTCCCCTCCGAGTCCGCAAGAACGGAGAAGGTGTGGCTGGTCCGCGCGGAACAGCCACACCTTCTCCGAAAGTGCGCGGTTGAGGAGGGGAGGTGGGTCAGAAGGCGCAGGCGACGACGAGTTCCGGGGTGCGGTCCGGGAGCAGGTCGAGCTTGCCGATGCGCCCGGCGGCGCGGAGGTCGTCGGCGATCAGGGTGAGCTGGTCCAACAGTGCCGCCGGACCCAGCGCCTCGGCCAGCGGCACCTCCGCCTTCATCGACAGCTTCCGCTCCGACTTGGCCCGGCGCACCTGGCTCAGCGCGTCCGAGGCCAGCCGCAGCAGCCCCGGGTCGGCGGTGCCGGTGACCGCCCGCCGCACCTCGTACGTGGTGGGCCAGGTGGCCCGGTGCACCGAGCCGTACCGCCACCAGGACCAGACCTCCTCGGTCACGTACGGCAGCACCGGGGCGAAGAGCCGCAACTGCACCGAGAGCGCGGTGGCCAGCGCCGCCCGGGCCGAATCGGCCCCCGGCCCGGTGCCGTACGCGCGTTCCTTCACCAGTTCGATGTAGTCGTCGCAGAACCGCCAGAAGAACGTCTCCGTGGCCTGCAACGCCGCCGTGTGGTCGTAGGAGTCGAAGGCCGACGTGGCCACCTCGACCACGGTGGCCAGTTCGGCGAGCATCGCGGTGTCCAGGGGCGCGGTCGCCGGCATGCGCAAGGCGTCGGCGGCGCCCAGCCCGAGGGCGAACTTCGACGCGTTGAGCAGCTTCGTGGCGAGCCGCCGGCCCACCTTGATCTGCGCGGCGTCGAAGGCCAGGTCCATCCCGGGCCGACCGTTGGCCGCCCAGTAGCGGACCGCGTCCGAGCCGTGCTGCTCCAGCAGGGCCATCGGGGTGACCACGTTCCCCTTGGACTTCGACATCTTCTTGCGGTCCGGGTCGAGGATCCAGCCGGAGAGGACCGCGTCCCGCCAGGGCAGCACCCCGTGCTCCAGGTGGGCACGGACCACGGTGGAGAAGAGCCAGGTGCGGATGATCTCCTGGCCCTGCGGGCGCAGGTCCATCGGGAAGACCCGGGCGAACAGGTCCGGGTCGGACTCCCAGCCGCCGACGATCTGCGGGGTCAGCGACGAGGTGGCCCAGGTGTCCAGCACGTCCGGGTCGCCGACGAAGCCGCCCGGCACGCCGCGCTGCTCCTCGGCGAACCCGGGCGGTGGCTCGCTGGACGGGTCGACCGGCAGGGTGGCCTCGTCCGGGGTGAGAGGGTGGGCGTAGTCCGGCTCGCCGGTGTCGTCGAGCCGGTACCACACCGGCACCGGCACGCCGAAGAAGCGCTGCCGGCTGACCAGCCAGTCACCGGTCAGCCCACCCACCCAGTGGTCGTACCGGTGCTTCATGTGCTCCGGCACCCAGCGCAGCTCGGCCCCCCGGGCCAGCAGTTCCTCCCGCAGCCGGGCGTCCCGGCCGCCGTTGCGCAGGTACCACTGCCGGGTTGAGACGATCTCCAACGGCCGGTCGCCACGCTCGTAGAACTTCACCGGATGGGTGATCGGGCGCGGCTCGCCCACCAGCTCGCCCGCGTCGGCCAGCATCGCCACCAGCGTCCGCCGGGCGCCGTTGACGGTCTGCCCGGCCAGCGCCGCGTAGGGCTCCGCCGGCACCCCGGCCGGTGGCTCCGGCAGCAGCCGGCCGTCGCGGCCGATCACCACCCGGGTCCGCAGCGCCAGCTCCCGCCACCAGGTCACGTCGGTCAGGTCACCGAAGGTGCAGACCATCGCGATGCCGGTGCCCTTGGCCGGGTCCGCCAGCGGGTGCGCGCGCACCGGCACCTCGACCCCGAGGACCGGGGTACGCACCAGCGCGCCCACCAGGTCCGCGTACCGCTCGTCGTCGGGGTGGCAGACCAGCGCCACGCAGGCCGGCAGCAGCTCCGGGCGGGTGGTGTCGATCAGCACCTCGCGCCCGCCCGGCCCGCTGAACCGCAGCCGGTGGTACGCCCCCGGGCGCTCCCGGTCCTCCAGTTCGGCCTGGGCCACGGCGGTGGCGAAGCCGACGTCCCACAGCGTCGGCGCCTCCGCCTGGTACGCCTCGCCCCGGGCCAGGTTCCGCAGGAACATCCGCTGCGAGGTGGCCCGGGCCGCCCGCCCGATCGTGGTGTACGTCAGCGACCAGTCCACCGACAGCCCGAGCCGCCGCCACAACGCCTCGAAGACCTGCTCGTCCTCGGCGGTCAGCGTCTCGCACAGTGCCACGAAGTTGCGCCGGGAGATCGAGGTGGGGTTCTTCCGGGCGTCCTCGGTGACCGGGGTGGCCGGTGGCTGCCAGTGCGGGTCGTACGGCAGGGCCGGGTCGCAGCGCACCCCGTGGACGTTCTGCACCCGACGTTCGGTGGGCAGGCCGTTGTCGTCCCAGCCCATCGGGTAGAACACGGCCTTGCCGCGCATCCGCTGGAAGCGGGCCACCGTGTCGGTGTGCGTGTACGAGAAGACGTGCCCCATGTGCAGCTCGCCCGATACCGTCGGCGGCGGGGTGTCGATCGCGTACACGTCCGGTCGCTGCTTCGAGCGGTCGAACGCGTACGTGCCCTCCTCCTGCCAGCGGCGCGCCCAGGTCTCCTCGAGGCCGTCCAGGGTGGGACGCTCGGGGACGCCGGCGCGGGCCGTCCTCGCCGTGTCGGTCATCGCTCGATCGTAGGCAGCCGACCGGCCCGCGCCCACGGGTTATCGCGCCGTACCCAGTCGCGTCGTCGTCACCGTGTCGAGGAGGCGATCGGCCCGATCAGCGGGCCCCGGGTGGCGATCTCGAAGCCCAGCCCGGTGCGGGAGTTCACCCGGTCCAGGATGGTGGAGACCGGCGCGTAGTAGTTCTTCTCGTCCGGGTTGGCACAGGCGCCCGAGCCGTCGTCGCCGTAGCTGAGGATGCCCAGCGCCCGCCCGTCGGACTCGGTGAAGAGCGGGCCGCCGCTGTCACCGGGGCGGGCGCAGATCCGCACGTCGATGCCACCGCTGGCCTTGCCGGTGACGGTGCCGCAGCGGGTGCCCGGCACGTACCCGAGGCCGGCGCCCGAGTCGACGTACTGCTCGCCCGCCTTCGGCGTGTACGCCGAGCCGGTGGCGCAGACCACCCAGCCGGCCTGCACCGCGCTGTACGGCGTGTGCCCGGTGATCTTCACGTCCCGACTGCCCCGGGTGGCGCAGGCCGGGTTGTCCGTCACGCACCAGTAGTTGACCAGGCTGGCCCCCTGGGTGCGCTTCGGGTACGCCCACCGCGCGAACGCGCCGTCCTGGTACGGCAGCATCGCGTAGTCGGTGGGGAAGGCGTTCTCGGCCAGCACCGGGCCGGTCGACTCGACGCCCACCGGCACCTTCGGCCCGAGGAACTGGTGCCAGGTCTTGTCGACGTGCTGGTGGGTGGCGCTGACGACGCAGTGCCCGGCGGTCAGCACGTAGTACCGCCCGGAGCGGGCCCGCACGTTGAAGCCGGTGGTGCAGCCGCCGACCGTGCCGTTGTCCCGGGGGACGTCCAGCCGGATGCCGCCGCGCATCGGCGCCTGGGCGCAGTACCGCGGGTCGCAGGCCTTGGGGATCACCGACTCCGGCATCCGGGCCCGCACCCGGACCGGCACCCCGGCCGCGTCGCGGGCACCGGCCAGCCGGGTGTCGTCCGCGGCGATCACGTCGCCGGTGAGCACCACGACCTCGTTGGCCTGCTCGTCGACCACCACGTCGGTCCCGGCCTGGCCGCCGAGCGCCGTGGCCAGCCGGCCGGCCGCCTCGGTGAGCCGGCGCAGCGGATGGCGTACCGGTACCACCGTGACGTGCGCGGCGTCCGGCACCCCGGTGATCGCCCGGCGGATCGTCCCCGGGTCGGTGGCGGCGATGGTCAGCAGGCCGCCGCCGGCCTGGTCCAGCCACATGCCGGCGTACGTCTCGGGGAACCTCGCCGCCAGCGATCCGGCCAGCGGCGCGGAGAGTTCCTGGAGAGCGAGCCGGCGGGCCGCCTCGCTCTGCGACACCCGGTAGCGCTCGGCGAGATAGCCCACCGATGCGGGGGCGGCCTGCGCCACCTCCTTCGCCGGGCGGGCGGCGACGGTCACCGGGCGGATGGCCGCCGTGGACCGGGGCGCGGCGGCCTGGTCGGTGCCGTCCGCCGCGTTCTGCGCTGCGTCGGCGGCAGCCGGCGAGGCGTCGGCGGACCACTCGCCGGAGGCCGCCGTGGCGACCGGCGGGCCGGCGTCGTCCTCCCGGGCCAGCGCGACCGTCGTCGCACCGACCGTGCCCAACACCAACGCTGCCGCGACGACTGCCCGTCGACGAATCCGCACGCCGTAACCTCCCCGTGTAGTTCGGCGATGCCCGACCGGCCCGTCTCGTCGTGCCGGCACCCCGGCTGACGGCTGAACCGATCGACGAGCGGCAGTCTAACCGGAGGCCGCGCTCCACCGGGGACCGTGGTCGAGCCCGGACGGTGTCCTAGACGAGGGAGTCGCGCCACTGCCGGTGCAGGGCGGCGTACCGGCCGTCGGTGGTGGCGAGCCCGGCCGGCGGGCCGTCCTCCACCACCCGGCCGGCGTCGAGGATCAGCACCCGGGGGCGGCCAGGAACGCGCGGGCGAACGCGACGAGCTGTCGCTGCCCGGCGGAGAGCCGGCCGCCGCGCCGGTGCACCTCGGTGGCGTACCCGTCGGGGAGGGCGGCGATGAAGTCGTGCGCGCCGATGGCCCGCGCGGCGGCCTGCACCGCCGCGTCGTCGGCGGTGGGACGGCCGAACCGGATGTTCTCTGCCACCGTGCCGCTGAACAGGTGGTTCTCCTGGGTCACCAGCACCACCGCGCGGCGCAGCTCGGCGTCGGCCAGGTCGCGCAGGTCGACCCGTCCAGCTCCACCGTGCCGCTGTCCGGGTCGTGGAAGCGGGCCAGCAGCTTGGCGACGGTGGACTTGCCGGCACCGGTCGGGCCGATCAGCGCCACCGTCTGCCCGGCCGGCACCCGCAGGTCCAGCGTGGTGAGGATCGGCGTGCCGGTGCGGTAGCCGAAGGAGACGGACCGGAACTCCACCGCCCCTCGGCCCGGCCCGGACGGCAGCGGCACCGGCCGGGCCGGCTCGGGCACCCCGGGCTCTTCGTCCAGCACCCCGGCCAGCTTCTCCAGCGCCGCCGTCGCCGACTGCAACGAGTTGTAGAACCGGCTCAGCTCCTGCATCGGCTCGGCGAGCCCGAGCAGCAGGGCCAGGCCGCCGAGGCGGACCAGGCCGGCCACGTCGCCGTCGGCGACCGGCCCGTCGACCACCCGCTGCGTCACCAGCGGGACGGCCAGGCTGGCCGCGGTGGCCGCCAGCAGCAGCCAGCAGAACTCGGCCGCGTACGGGCGCAGGTAGGGTGCAGCCGCCAGAGGTTGCGCAGCGGGCGTGGGCGGCCGTCGACCCGTTCACCGGGGTCGCCGTCGCGCTGCGCGGGCACTACCCGACGGTGGCGTCATTCGGGAGCGCTGCCGGTGTCAGCTTGCCGTCACTGTGCCCGTTCGTGGCCGAGCAGCCAGGTCTTCACGGCCAGGCCCCAGCGGTAGCCGCCGAGCGTGCCGTCGGTGCGCAGCACCCGGTGGCAGGGGACGAAGAGGGCGGCGGCGTTACGGGCGCAGGCCGCGGCGGCGGCGCGGACCGCGGCGGGCCGCCCGGCCAGCGCCGCGAAACCGGTGTACGTCACCGGCTCACCGGGCTTCACGTCACGCAGCACCGCCCAGGCGTGCGCCATGAACACGCCGCCGGTGTGCTGCTGCACCGGCACCCCGTCGATCGCGGTGAGGTCGCCGTCCAGGTAGGACGCGACGGCCCGGCTGACCGGCCCGAGGTCCGCCCGGTGGCGGATCTCGCCGCGCATGCTCGGGTGGACGAGGGGGAGCAGGGTCGCGGGGTCCGGCGTGAAGCCGGCGGCGCGTACCGCCCCGTCGGGGCCGGCCAGGACGCTGAGCGGGCCGGTGGGGGTGTCGATGACGGTGCTGTCGATGGTCATGCTGCTCTCCAGAGTCGGATCACCGCGTACGAGCGCCAGGGGCGCCAGCGGTCGGCGTACGGGTCGAGGGTCGTCGGGTCGGCGGGCAGGCCGAGGGCGGCGCCGCCCCGGCGTACCGCGAGGTCGGTGGGGAGGAATACGTCCGGGTCGCCGAGCGCGCGCATCGCCACGTAGCCTGCGGTCCACGCCCCGATCCCGGGTATCGCGAGCAGCCGCCGCACGGTCTCCTCCCGGTCTCCACCCGGGTCGAGCACGATCTCCCCGTCGGCGACCGCCCGCGCCAGCGCCCGCAGCGTCTCTCGCCGCCCGGCGGGCATCCCGAACGCCCCCTCCGGCAACCCCACCACCTCCTCGGCCCCCAGGAACCCCCGCAACCCACCGCCCGCCCCGCCCCGTCCCTCGTCCTGCCCCTCGTCCGGCCCCTTGTCTCGTTGATCAAGGGGTTTGCGGATTGGGAAAGCGCTCTCATCGACCAAAACTTCTTGATCAACAGGGCGGAGGCGGGGGTCGGGGTCGGGGGTGGGGGTGGGGGTGGTGGTCTGGAGGAGGCGGGTGAGGGTGGTGCGGGCGGAGCGGACGGAGACCTGCTGGCCGACGATCGCGCGGACGGCCATCTCGAAGCCGTCGACGGCGCGGGGCAGACGTACCCCCGGCTCGGCGCGGACCGCCGGGGCGAGCGCGGGATCGGCGGCGAGGGTGGCGTCCACGGCCTCCGGGTCGGCATCGAGGTCGAGCAGGCGGCGGCAGCGGGCCACCGCCGGGGCCAGGTCCCGCATGTCGGCCAGCCGCAACGTCGCGGCGACGTGGCCGTCCACCGGGGTGAGCGCCACATCCGCCGCGCCGTGCGGCAGCCGCAACCCCCGGCGGTACGTCCCGTCGTGCACCTTCTCCACGCCGGGCAGCGCGCGGACGGCCAGGAAGTCCAGCAGCGCGGCGGCGTGCAGCGGTGGCCGGTACGCCAGCCGCAGTGTGATCGTCCCCGCGCCACCGGTCGCCGGACGGCGTCCTCGCAGCATGCGCAGCTCGGACGGAGCGGTGCCGTAGACCTCGCGGACGGTGTCGTTGAACTGCCGCACGCTGCCGAAGCCGGCCGCGAAGGCGATCTCCGCCATCCCCAGCCCGGTCGTCTCGATCAGCGTGCGGGCGGTCTGCGCGCGTTGTGCCCGGGCCAGCGCCAGCGGGCCGGCGCCCAGTTCGGCGCGGAGCATCCGGTGCAGGTGCCGTTCGGTGTAGCCGAGCCGCCCGGCCAGCCCCGGCACGCCGTCCCGGTCGACCACCCCGTCGGCGATCAGCCGCATCGCCCGCCCCACCACGTCGGCCCGGACGTCCCACTGCGGTGAGCCGGGTGCGGCGTCCGGGCGGCAGCGGCGGCAGGCCCGCAGCCCGGCGCCCTGCGCGGCGGCGGCGGACGGGAAGAACCGGACGTTCTGCCGCTTCGGCGTCATCGCCGGGCAGGACGGCCGGCAGTAGATCCCGGTCGAGGTCACGCCGGTGTAGAACCAGCCGTCGAAGCGCTGGTCGCGGCTGTCCACGGCCCGGTAGCACCGTTCGAAGTCCAACTCCACGCCACCGATGATGCCCGCAGCTCAGGGCCGGTGGCGCGCGGGAATCGGACCTGACGGTACGCCCACGTCGGTCGTCCGTCCGCCTTCCCCGTCTCCGCGCTCGCCCAAATTTCTGATGTCCCAGGTGGGGGCGGCTTTCCGTTGTGGCGCAACGAATTCGGGGCGGGAAAGTGTCGGTGGTGGCCGGTACCGTCCCGCCACCAACTCCAGAAAGGGTGCGGGGGCGATGGTGGGCGTGGCCGGGCGGGGTGCCCGCTGATGCGGTCGGGGCGGGCGCGGCTCGACGGCGCGGTGGTGCAGGGCTTCTACGACCGGATGCGGGCGGTCGCGCCGGCGGCGTACGGGGCGATCGAGCGGGACCGGGTCGGTGATCCGGGGCGGCCCTTCGCCGAGACGGCGTGCGGGCGGCTGGCCGGTTCGCTCGACCCGGTGGCGCTGCGCGCGCTGGGTATGTGGGCGCACCACTGGTGCATGCGCTTCTACGACGACGACACCCGACCCGGCCTGAGACTGGTCCGCGACATCGCCGGGCGGCGCGGGCTGGGCTGGACGGTCGACGAGGTGCGCTGGATGCTCGGCGAGTCGTACGCTGCCGGGCCGGCCGCCGCGCACCGGTTCACCCTGCCGCTGGCGGCCGCCGCCGACCTGCCCGACGGGGCGTTGCCCGAGGCCGACGCGATCGGCGCGGACTGGCGGCTGGCCGGCTGAGCAGCGGGCCGGCGGCTGGCCGGTTGAGCGGCGCTCGGGCGGTTCCCTGGTCGAGTGGGCGCGGGCCGGGCCGGGAGTTGGGCGACCACCATCGCGCCCACCGCGAGGGCGAAGCCGGTGAGCTGGGTCGCGTCCAGCGCCTGCCCGAGCACGATCCAGCCCAGGGCGGCGGCGGTCAGCGGGCTCAGCGCCCCGAGCACCGAGACCTGGGTCAGCGGCAGCCGTCCGGCGCCCCGGAACCAGAGCGCGTACGCCAGCGCGGTGCCGGCCAGCCCGAGCCAGGCGTACCCGGCCAGGGCCGGCCCGTCCGGGGCGGGCGGCGTTCCCTCGACCGCGGCCGCGAGCGGTACGACCAGCAGGCCACCGGCGGTGAGCTGCCAGCTCGTCACGGCGAGGGTGCCGACGCCGGCCGGGCGTCCCCAGCGGCGGGTGAGGACCAGTCCGGTGGCCATCGCGGCGGTGGCGGTGAGTCCGGCGGCGACGCCGAGCGGGTCGGTGCCGGCATCCGGCCGCAGTACGACCAGGGCGACGCCGAGCGGGGCGGCGAGCGCGGCGAGCAGCGTGTGCCGGTGCGGGCGGTCGCGCAGCGCCAGGACGGTCAGCGCGGCGACCAGCAGCGGCTGCGCCGCGCCGAGCACGGCGGCGGTGCCGCCCGGCAGCCGGTACGCGGCGAGGAAGAGCAGCGGGAAGAACGCGCCGATGTTCAGCGCGCCCAGCACGGCGGCCCGCCACCACCAGGAGCCGTGTGGTCGGTGGCGGGTGACGGCGAGCAGCAGCAGCCCGGCGGGGAGCGCCCGTAGCACGCCTGACCAGAGCGGCCGGTCCGGCGGCAGCAGTTCGGAGGTGACCAGGTAGGTGGTGCCCCAGGTGACCGGGGCGAGGGCGGTCAGCGCGATGTCGGTGCCGCGGCGGCTCATCGGGCGCTCGATTCTCTCGATGCTAAGTAGCTTAGCGCTAAGCTAATCACTGGTGAGGAAAATCGGGAAGTGCGAGGTGCGGCACAATCCGGGGGTGACCGAGCGGGACGACGTCGACGTCATCGTCGAGCAGTGGCGGCGCGAGCGGGCCGGCATGCGGCCCGAGCCGATGGCCGTCTTCGGCCGCATCTACCGCCTGGCGCGCATCGTCGGCGACGCGCAGGAGAAGGTGTACGCCGACTGGGGCATCGGCCGGGGCGAGTTCGACGTGCTGGCCGCGCTGCGCCGCAGCGGCGAACCGTACACGCTGGCCCCGAAGGAGCTGACCGCCTCGCTGATGCTCACCTCCGGCGGGATGACCGGCCGGCTCGACCGGCTGGAGCGGGCCGGGCTGGTCCGCCGCACCCCCGACCCGGCCGACCGGCGGGGGCTGCGGGTCACCCTGACCGACGCCGGCCGCCGCGCGGTGGAGGATGCCGCCGAGGCCGGGCTGGAGGTGCAGCGGCGCATCCTCGACGCGCTGCCGCCCGACGACCGGCGACGCCTGGGCGACCTGCTCCGTACCCTCCTGGCCGCCGCCGAGGCCGGCTGACCACCATCCGGTACGCGCCACGATCAGCCGTACCCGGCTGTTTCCGGCGTGCGGCGGGGCTGGCTGCCCGGTGCCGGCGGCGAAGCGCGTAAGCTGGCCCGTCGTGAGTCTCTCCATCGGCATCGTCGGCCTGCCCAACGTCGGCAAGAGCACCCTGTTCAACGCGCTGACCAAGAACGACGTGCTCGCGGCGAACTACCCGTTCGCCACGATCGAGCCCAACGTCGGCGTCGTCGGGCTGCCGGACGAGCGGCTGGCCAAGCTCGCCGAGATCTTCTCCTCGCAGAAGGTGCTGCCCGCGCCGGTGTCGTTCGTCGACATCGCCGGCCTGGTGCGCGGCGCCTCCAAGGGGCAGGGCCGGGGCAACGCCTTCCTGGCGAACATCCGCGACGCCTCGGCGATCTGCCAGGTGGTGCGCGCCTTCTCCGACCCGAACGTGGTGCACGTCGACGGCAAGGTCTCCCCGGCCGACGACATCGAGACGATCAACACCGAGCTGATCCTGGCCGACCTGCAGACCCTGGAGAAGGCGCTGCCCCGGCTGGAGAAGGAGGCCAAGCTCCGCAAGGACCGGGCCGCCGCGGTCGCCGCCGCCAAGGCCGCCGTCGAGGTGCTCGACGGCGGCACCACCCTGTACGCCGGGGCCGCCGCCGCGAAGATCGAGCTGGAGCACCTGCGCGAGCTGCACCTGCTCACCACCAAGCCGTTCCTGTACGTCTTCAACGTCGACGAGGCCGAGCTGGCCAACGAAGAGTTCCTCGACGAGCTGCGCGCGCTGGTCGCCCCCGCCGAGGCCGTCTTCATGGACGCCAAGATCGAGTCCGAGCTGGTGGACCTGCCCGAGGAGGAGGCCCGCGAGCTGCTGGAGTCCATCGGGCAGCACGAGCCCGGCCTGGACCAGCTCGTCCGGGTCGGCTTCCGCACGCTCGGCCTCCAGACGTACCTGACGGCGGGCCCCAAGGAGGCGCGCGCCTGGACCATCCCGGTCGGCGCGACCGCGCCGGAGGCCGCGGGGGTCATCCACAGCGACTTCCAGCGCGGCTTCATCAAGGCCGAGGTGGTCTCCTTCCACGACCTGGTCGAGGCCGGATCGATGGCGGCGGCGAAGGCTGCCGGCAAGGTCCGGATCGAGGGCAAGGAGTACGTCATGCAGGACGGCGACGTGGTGGAGTTCAGGTTCAACGTCTGATTTCGGTCCAACGTCTGCCGCCTCGGGTCGCCGCTCGTAGTCGGCGTTGGTGCGAACCCGCATAGCTTTCCGCGCGCAGGTCCTGGGCGGTCAATCCTGGTCAGGGCATGCGCGTCAGGCTTGGATCGGGTTCGCTCAGCAGTGGTAACACCATGGTATGGTCGCAGGATGGCGAGGACGAAGAAGGTCACGATCACGCTGCCGGCAGAGTTGCTGGAGAGCATGAAGACACACACCGACAACGTCTCCGGCTACCTCACCGAGCTGGCCGAGCGGGCCGAGCGGCGCAGACTTCTCCGAGAGGAGTTGGATCGCTACCAGGGCGAGTTTGGGACGTTCACTGACGAGGAGATGGCCGAGGCTCGGGCGCTCCTGCACGGGGCCGAGGAGATCGGGCGTGCGGCGTGAGCCTTGAGTCGCTGGTGCTCGACTCGCAAGGCTTCACAATGTGGATCGAACGGGACCGCAAGGTGATGCGACTGCTGGAGCAGGCGGAGCGTGATGGAGTCGATCTTGCCATGTCGGCCGCCACGATCATCGAGGTCTCCCACTCCGGCGTGGACGTCGCGCGGTTGACCTGGCTGCTGTCCCGGATCCGGGTGGAGGCGGTGACGAAGGAAAGCGCCCGCCGCAGTGCGGGGCTGCTGAAAGCGGCGGGGCTTCATGGGCACAAGTACGCCATAGATGCCATGGTCGCCGAGGTGGCGTTGCGACTACCCGCGCCGGTGGCGGTCCTGACATCCGATGTCGATGACATCGTCAAGCTGTGCGGGCAGCGGGTTCGGGCCATCGGGCTGTAGGTGGGCTTTCTCCGGCGACGGCGCAGGTGTGTCACGTTTGTTGATCGGCGACGCAGTCTGGTCGAGTTCCGCTTCAACGTCTGACTCCCGCCTGCAGAGTGGCTTCCGGAGGACACCCTCCGGCATGCTGACCGTCGTGGACGAGCAGCGGTTCCGCCATCGACAAGCTACGTGGCCTTCTGCCGGTTGCCTGAGGGGCGGCGTTGAGGGCTGGCCCTGTCGCGGTCGTCGGGCATCCGCCGGACAATGACGGGATGACGCTGCAGTTTCCTTCGCCCACTGTCCCGGCCGCAGGGCGTACCGAGGTGTTCCTGCGGTACCTCGACTACTTCCGGGAGAGCGTGGTGGCGAAGGTGTCCGCGCTGACCGAGGACGACGTACGCCGCAGCGCGCTGCCCTCCGGATGGACCCCGCTGGAGCTGGTCAAGCACCTGCGGTACGTGGAGCTGCGCTGGATCGAGTGGGGTTTCCAGGGGCGCGACGTCGGCGACCCGTGGGGTGACCGGCGCGACGACCGGTGGTACGTCGCGCCGGAGGAGACCCGGGAGGACCTGCTGGCCGCGCTGCGTGCCCAGGGCAGGCACACGCGGGCGGTGGTGGAGGGCAGTGAACTCAGCGCGATCGGGGCACCCGGCGAGCGCTGGGACGGTGCCGACCCGGCGTCGCTGGAGCGGGTGCTGTTCCACCTCGTGCAGGAGTACGCCCGCCACGTCGGGCACCTGGACATCGTGGCGGAGCTGGCCGGCGGCCCGGTCGGCGAGTAGTTCTCGCGCGGGCAATTCTCAGGCCGGGCGGGTCAGTTCGACCTCGTCGCCGGCCAGGACCTCGACGTCACCCTTGGCGTCGCGGATCTCCAGCACGGGTACGCCCTCGTCGAGCTGCATCGCCCGACGCTCCCTGCCGCTGGGCATCCGCGCGACGACCGATGCCCCCGGCGGCACCTCCACCTGCCGCCGCTGCGGCAGCTCGCGGACGTAGGTGCCGTGCCCGCGCACGGTGTTGACCAGGCCCTCCGACCGGAGCAGTGAGATCGACATCCGGACCGCCTCGCGGCCGACACCGTATTCCTGCGTCATCCGCGCCTCGCTGGGCAACGCCGAGCCGGGTGCCAGCTCGCCGGCCTCGATCCGCTCACGCAGGAGGTCGGCGAGCTGCACGTAGACCGGCGTGTGCGAGCGCGGATCGATAGTCATGCGGAAAAGCCTTGTTCCCCCGTCGCCCGGAGTGGTTGTGCCCCTGTGCCCCTGACCGTATAGTCGCAGTGACGTTCGGTGCTCGGGCGGAAACGTTCGAGAGACATCGCCATCGAGCGGCCCTGCTGTCGTACCGCTGATCGGAGCTGCGGTGGCAGGGCGGGGTGGTCCGCCCGTGCGCGGCGGGCGGTTGCGGCCACCCCTTCCAATGCCCTGAGAACGGAGAGGTGGACGAGCGTGCGTGTCCTGTTCCGACGGCGTGGCCGCAACCGGCGGCCGGAGGCAGCCTGCCGGCCCGGCGGCAACTACCGCTCCTCGTCGTACGTCCCGCTGCTGCCCTGGCAGGTGCGGCAGCGACGGTTCCGGCTGACCGGGTACGGCCGGCGCGGCCTCGACCCGGAGGAGGTGCAACTCTTCCTCGACCGGGTGGCCGGTGACCTCGACACGGTCTACCAGGCGCTGCGGGAGAGCCGGCTGGAGACCGCACGGATCAAGGACGCGTTGCGCCGCTGGCAGTCCGAGCAGGCGCGGCGGGCCGACGCGGACCGGCGCTGATGGTGGATCGGGAGCGTTTCGTCATACACCTGCCAATGCGCGCCGTGGACCTGGCCGGCGCGGTCCGGCTCGCCCGGGTGGTGGCCCGCTGGGCGAGCGTGCTCACCCCGGCCGACCCGGGGGAGACCACCGTGTCGGCCGAGGACGAGCAGGGCGTACGCCATCGGGTCTTCTGCGACCTGCGGATGCCCGGCGGCCGGCGCTGCCTGCTCCGGGCCGACCACGACGGCCCCTGCTCCCGCCGGCCCGCCCGGCGCTGACCTGCCTGGTGTCGCCCTGCCTGGCGCTGACCTGCCCGTCGGTGGGGCCCGTCGCCCGCGTTGCGGACGCGATCCACCGTGCCGCCGTCGGGGCTCCGCGCGGGCGCTCCCGCCACCTGTCGGACGCTACCAACCTGATGGCGTAGATGGATCGCCGGCCGCTGCCCCGGACCGCCAATCTCGCCGGTCGTCGGTCCGATCCATCTGTGCCATCAGGTCTGTAGCGTCTCACCACCCCTCCGGTCTCCGGCGCCCGAACGGACGCGGCCCGGAGGGCGGCCGGAGTGCGGCCGGCGGGCGATGCGCCCCGGCGCGATGCGCCCGGCACAGCGCCACTGCCCCGCGCCACTGCCGCTGCAGTCAGGAGATGTAGTGGAGGATCACGTTGTGCACGTGGTGGCTCTTCTGCGCGCCCCGGAACTCCACCTCGTACGTGTGCGTGCCGACGTGGATCGCGATCGCCCCGGTGGAGAAGAAGGACCCGCCCCACGACTTGTTGCTGACCACGCTCACGCTGGTGATCTTCGCGTACGGGATGCTGGTGATCGCGTACCGCTTGCCGATGAAGGACCGGTCCTGGATGATCACCCGGCGGTCGGTCAGTCCGATGAAGCCGGTGCCGGTGCCGACGGCGTCGTAGACGGCGATGATCTGCTCTCCGTCGAGCAGTCCGCTCTGGATCTGTTGGAACTGCTCCTTGCGGTCGTACGTCGCATTGGCCATGGAGCCCACGGTAGGAAGCACGCGCCAGGCACGACGGTCCACGGCGGAGCCGCTGTCGGCTAATCTGCACGCCGCACCGAGGACTCGGGGGAAGGAACGGGACATGACCGCGGACGACCACAGGCCGAGGCGACCCCTGCTCCCGGGGGTGCTGGAGACGGCCGACGACGGGTGGGAGCCGTGGGCCGGCTCCGGGGCGCAACAGGGGCGGACGAACCGGCTCGCGATCGCCGCCTTCGTCCTCGGCCTGCTCGGCGGGGTGCTCGGGGCGGTCCTCGCGGTGTTCGCGCTACGCCGGATCCGTCGGACCGGGGAGCGGGGGCGAGGGTTCGCCGTCGCCGGCCTGGTGCTCTTCGGTGTGTGGGCGCTGGTGCTGGTCCTGGTCCTCACGGTGCCCCCGTCCCGGCCCGAGCCGGAGTCGGGCGTCCGAGGGCTGCGGATCGGGGACTGCTTCCGCGTCGAGGACATCCCCTCGGGTACGCGCGCCGCACCTGACGAGGTCACCGAGGTGCCGTGCACCGAGCCGCACGACGCGGAGCTGGTCGACCGCCTGCCCGGCTACGAGCGGTACGCCGACGAGGCGTACCCGGGCACGGCCGCGCTCTCGGCCCGGGCGGAGAGCGCGTGCCGGCGGCAGCAGCGCAGCTACGTGCTCGACCCGCTCTCGATCCCGGCCGAGGTGCGGCTGCGCTGGTACGTGCCGTCGCGGGTCGAGTGGGGGACCGACCCGCAGATCACCTGCTATCTCGCGGCCGGCGGGAGCCCGTTGACCCGGCCGCTGCGGCAGGACGCCACCGTGCTGCGCCCCGAGCAGCTCGCGTATCTGATGGCGGTGCGCGACTTCGACGAGGCCCGCAACGTCCTCGCCGCCCAGGGGCCGACCGCCCCGCCGGCCGAGCTGCGCACGATGGTGCAGCGGACGGCCTCCGCGCACGCCGGCATGTGGCTGGCGCTCAGCGGCGGGACCTGGCCGGCGCAGGCCCAGGAGCCGATCGGCAAGCTGGTCGCCCAGGCGCAGGGGGCGGCGGTCGCCTGGCGGGACGCGGAGAAGGCCCCCGACCGGGACCAGATGCTCCGCCTGGTGGCGCAGGCCGAGCAGCGCCGCGACCCGCAGACCGAGCTGGCCGTACGCCGGGCCCTGGGGCTCTCCACGACGCAGGGCGAACAGGCCCGCTGACCCGACCGGGCCCCGCCTGCCGGAGCGGGCGGACCGGAGGGACACGTAACGTCATGGGGTGACCACTCGAACGGCCGGCACCGGACGTTCCGGTGACGGTTGACGTCCGGCGGGACCTTTAGGCTGAGGAGACGTCGACCGGTCGACCGGTCGGGGCGGGACGGGGGCCGACGATGGACACCTGCCACGCGGGCGCGGCAGTGCCCGACGCCGCTCAGTGCTCGGTGACTGCCCGGTACGCGTCCTCGATACGGGCGGCCAGCAGGACCTCGCCCTCGGTGAGCGGCTCGCCGTCGCCGTGCCCGACCCGGATCTGCGTCTCGCGGTCGCGCCGGCTGATCTCGGGACGCAGCCGCAGCGCGTCCGCGACCACCTTCACCCGCTCGGTCAGCGCCGCGTGCTGGGTGTCGTCCATGACCAGCGTGCGTCGGATCTGCTCACCCTCGCGGGTCCACCCGCGCAGGAGGGTCAGCGCGTCGCTGAGGTAGTCGTGCTTCGCCCGGCTGCTGAACAGCGCGCGCATCACCGCACCTCCCAGGCGTCGTTGCCGGCTTGTGGCCAAATCGTCGCCGTCCCGTGTCCTCGTGATGTTTCCCAGTCTGTCGGGAGACATTCGGTGTGTCCACGCCCACACTTCCGTGTTCTGCTGACCTACCGGTCGGGGACGGTACCCAAACCGACGATTGATCTGGCACGCTGGACGCCCGTGCGGACCGAACGGGTAGGCGGAAACGGACAGGCCGAGCGGCGCGAGCCGAGGGTGATCGTCGGGGCGGCGATCCTCGCCGGTGGGCGGGTGCTGGCCTGCGCGCGGTCCGCCCCGCCCGAGGTGGCCGGGATGTACGAGTTCCCCGGCGGCAAGGTCGAGCCGGGCGAGAGCGAGGTCGCGGCCCTGGTCCGCGAGTGCGCCGAGGAACTGGCCGTACGCGTCGAGATCGGCGAGCGGGTCGGCCGCGACGTGCGGATGGCCCACGGCCGCTCGGTGCTCAAGGTGTACACCGCCCGGCTGCTGCACGGTGACGAGCCCAGAGCGCTGGAGCACTCCGCGATGCGCTGGCTCTCCGCCGCCGAGCTGGACACCGTCACCTGGCTCCCCGCCGACGCGCCCATCGTCGCCGCCCTCCGTCCCCTCCTGCTCGCCACCACCCCCTGACCCACCCCACCCCGGCCCCCCGGGTCGTGGTGTCGGCGGGGTGGGCGGAATGCGGCAGGGGGGCGGAAAGGGGACGGGGGGCCGCAGCGTCAGCCGCGAGCCCCCCGTCGAATGTCGTCGTGCTGCTCAGTGCTTCTCGTCCTGGCTCGGGTGAGCGAAGTTGAGGTGCTCCGGAGGCAGCGGGAAGGTGACGTCGTCACCGAACGGCGACGGCGCCGCCGCGCGGTCGAAGGTCAGCTCCGTCAGCGGCAGCTTGCCGCTGGCGTCCACCGCCGGGGCGGTCGGGTGCGGGACCTCGCGGTGCCAGTTCACGCCCTTCTGGGCCTGCACCTCGGCGGCCGGGTCGTGCGACCCTCCCGCGTGCGAGTGAACCCCAGCCTGACGAGCGCCGCTGTGCACCACGGACTCCTTCCCCGCGCTGCTCGCGGTGCTCTGGGGCGTGTCACCCCGACGGAAGATCTTGCTACCAAGCCACACGAGGGGATCGTACCTGCGGTCGACGACCCGCTCCTTCATGGGGATGATCCCATTGTCAGTGATCTTGATGTGCTCGGGGCAGACCTCCGTGCAGCACTTCGTGATGTTGCAGTAGCCCAGGCCCTGCTCCGCCTGCGCGTACTCCTTGCGGTCGGTCTTCGCGTCCAGCGGGTGCATGTCCAGCTCGGCGGCGCGGATGAAGAACCGCGGGCCGGAGAAGGACTGCTTGTTCTCCTCATGGTCACGAATGACGTGGCAGACGTTCTGGCACAGGAAGCACTCGATGCACTTGCGGAACTCCTGCGAGCGCTCCACGTCGACCTGCTGCATCCGGTAGTCGCCCGGGGCCACCCCCGGCGGCGGCGCGAACGCCGGCGTCTCCCGCGCCTTCTCGTAGTTGAAGGAGACGTCGGTGACCAGGTCCCGGATGACCGGGAAGGTGCGCAGCGGGGTGACCGTGACCGTCTCGCCCTCCTCGAAGGTGGACATCCGGGTCATGCAGCTCAGCCGTGGCTTACCGTTGATCTCCATCGAGCAGGAGCCGCACTTGCCCGCCTTGCAGTTCCAGCGGCAGGCCAGGTCGGGCGCGTCGGTGGCCTGGAGCCGGTGGATGACGTCGAGGACCACCTCGCCCTCGTTCACCTCGACCATGTAGTCCTGCAGGTCACCGCCGGTCTCGTCGCCCCGCCAGATGCGGAACTGTCGCTTCGCGGCCGGCTTGCCGGCCGCCGGGGAACCGTTGTTGCCCATTCCTCAGCGCTCCTTCTCAGCGTGAGCGTCGGCAGCGAGGGCGTCGAACTCGGCGAGCTCCTCGTCGGTCAGGTACTTGGCCAGTTCCGCGCGGTCGAACAGGTTGATCAGCTCCGGCCGGATCCTCGGCAGCGGCTTGTGCGTCAGGCGCACCGTGTCGCCGTCCAGCGCGCAGACCAGGTTCACCCGCCGCCACTTCGGGTCCATGGTCGGGAAGTCCTCCCGGGTGTGCCCGCCGCGGGACTCCTGCCGCTCCAGCGCCGCCTTCGCGGTGCACTCCGACACCACCAGCATGTTGCGCAGGTCCAGGGCCAGGTGCCAGCCGGGGTTGTAGCGCCGGCCGCCGCTCGCGCTGACCTTCGCCACCCGCTCGCGCAGCTCCGCCAGCCGGCTCAAGGCGTCCACCAGCTCGCCCTCGCGCCGGATGATCCCGACCAGATCTCCCATCACCGCCTGGAGATCCTGCTGGAGGCTGTACGGGTTCTCGCCGGTGTCCCGCTGCAACGGCGCCAGCGCCGTCTCCACGGCGGTCTCCACCGCGCCGACCGACACCTTCGGGCGGGCGGTCAGCTGATCGGTGTACGACGCCGCGTGCCCACCGGCCCGCTTGCCGAAGACCAGCAGGTCGGACAGGGAGTTGCCGCCCAGCCGGTTGGAGCCGTGCATGCCGCCGGACACCTCACCGGCGGCGAACAGCCCCTGCACGGTGCCGTACGCGGCCCCCGAGTCCGGGTCCACCTCGACGCCGCCCATCACGTAGTGACAGGTCGGGCCGACCTCCATCGGCTCCTTGGTGATGTCGACGTCGGCCAGCTCCTTGAACTGGTGGTACATCGACGGCAGGCGGCGGCGGATCTCCTCGGCCGGCAGCCGGGAGGCGATGTCCAGGTAGACGCCGCCGGCCGGCGTACCCCGACCGGCCTTGACCTCACTGTTGATCGCGCGGGCGACCTCGTCGCGGGGGAGCAGCTCCGGCGGACGCCGGTTGTTGTCCGGGTCGGAGTACCAGCGGTCCGCCTCGGCCTCGTTGTCCGCGTACTGCTTGCGGAACACGTCCGGGACGTAGTCGAACATGAACCGCTTGCCGTCGGAGTTCTTCAGCACGCCACCGTCACCGCGCACCGACTCGGTGACCAGGATGCCCTTCACCGAGGGCGGCCAGACCATGCCGGTCGGGTGGAACTGGAGGAACTCCATGTTGATCAGGGTGGCCCCGGCGCGCAGCGCCAACGCGTGCCCGTCCCCGGTGTACTCCCACGAGTTCGAGGTGACCTTGTACGACCGGCCGACGCCGCCGGTGGCCAGCACCACCGCGGGCGCCTCGAAGAGGACGAACTCGCCGGACTCCCGGTAGTAGCCGAACGCCCCGGCGACCCGGTCACCGTCGAGCAGCAACTCGGTGATGGTCGTCTCGGCGAAGACCTTGATCCGCGCCTCGTAGCTGCCGTGGTCCCGCTTGTCCTCCTGCTGGAGGGAGACGATCTTCTGCTGGAGGGTGCGGATCAGCTCCAGGCCGGTCCGGTCGCCGACGTGCGCCAGCCGCGGGTACTCGTGACCGCCGAAGTTGCGCTGGGAGATCTTCCCGTCCTTGGTGCGGTCGAAGAGCGCGCCATACGTCTCCAGCTCCCAGATCCGCTGCGGCGACTCCTTCGCGTGCAGCTCGGCCATCCGGAAGTTGTTGAGGAACTTGCCGCCGCGCATGGTGTCGCGGAAGTGCACCTGCCAGTTGTCCCGGCTGTTCACGTTTCCCATGGCGGCCGCCGCGCCGCCCTCGGCCATCACGGTGTGCGCCTTGCCGAAGAGCGACTTGGAGATGATCGCGGTCTTCTTGCCGGCCAGCCGGGCCTCGATCGCCGCGCGCAGGCCGGCGCCGCCGGCCCCGATCACGACGACGTCGTAGTGGTGTCGTTCGATGCGAGTGGTATTGGTCATGTCCGGGGCGCCCTCTAGTTGATGAACCGCAGGTCGGAGATCCACTCGGCCGCGACCGCCATGACGTAGAAGTCGGTGAGGGCCAGGGTGCCGAGGGTGATCCAGGCGAGCTGCATGTGACGGACGTTCAGCTTGGACACGAACGTCCACGCCTTGTACCGCACCGGGCTCTTGGAGAAGTGCTTGAGCCGGCCGCCGATGATGTGCCGGCAGGAGTGGCACGAGATCGTGTACGCCCAGAGCATCACCACGTTGACCAGCAGGATGATGTTGCCCAGCCCGAATCCGAAGCCCTTCGGGGAGTGGAACGCCAGGATCGCGTCCCAGGTGTTGATCAGCGAGATGATGGCGGCGGCGTAGAAGAAGTAGCGGTGCAGGTTCTGCCCGAGCAGCGGGAACCGGGTCTCCCCGCTGTACGCCTTGTGCCCGTCCGGCACCGCGCAGGCCGGCGGCGACAGCCAGAACGACCGGTAGTACGCCTTGCGGTAGTAGTAGCAGGTCAGCCGGAACAGCAGCAGGAACGGCAGGGTCAGCGCCGCGTCCGGGATGATCCACCAGCCGGGCAGGAAACGGCCGAAGTGCGAGGCGCCCTCGACGCACCGGTCGGTCACGCAGGGGGAGTAGAACGGGGTCAGGTAGTGGTACGCGTCGACCCAGTACCACTTGTGCATGAAGACCCGGACCGTCGCGTACGCGACCCAGGCGGTGAGGCCGACGACGGTCAGCAGTGGGGCGAGCCACCAGCGGTCGGTCCGCAACGTCTTCGCCGCGATCGCGGCGCGTGCCCGCGCCCCCCGCGGCTTCGTTGCCGTTGAAGTCATTCGAGTCGTCTCCCTGACGGGGCCCTTACGGGCGGCGGATCACATTCCGTACCGGTCAGCGGACCGGCCAGAGGCGCGTCCACTGCCACGTCTTGCGCACACCAACGGCCGCACCGGCAAATCGGCGCAGCTAGGTGACACACGTTACGCCGATCTTCACGGCCCGGCCGCGCAACGCAGTGTCCCGTGTGTCCCGCAGCTTGGAAAGACCCGGACCATGATCAATCTTCCGGTCGCCGTCCGTGGTCGGTGACCGGTGCGCAGTTTCCGGTGACCGGCTTGCGCGACTCGCCGGTGCCATTGCGTCGCCCGCCAGCGCGGCGCGGCAGTCATGTCGGCCCGGCGGCCCGGCGTTCTGGTGGTCCGGCGGCCCGGCGTTCTGGCGGCCCGGCAGCCCGGCAGCCCGGTGGTCCTGCGGCCCGGCGGCCCGGCGTTCTGGCGTTCTGGCGTTCTGGCGGCCCGGCGGCCCGGCGTTCTGGCGGCCCGGCAGCCCGGCAGCCCGGTGGTCCGGCGGCCCGGCGGCCCAGTGGTCTGGCGGCCCGGTGGCCTGGAGGCCTGGCGGGTCTGGTCTGGCGGGCCCTGCGGCATGGCGGCCACGCCGGCCCGGCGGCCCGTGTCCACGGGGATCCGGAGGAGGGGCGAGCACGCTACCGACCTGATCGCACGGATGGATCAGGCGACATCGTCCGTCGAGGCGATCCATTCATGCGATCAAGTCGGTAGCCAGCTGATGCCTACCCTGAGTTCCCCTGAACCGGGCGGATGCCTACCCCCTCGGCCTGTACCCGGCGGATGCTCTACCTCCCGGGTCCCTGCCTCCGGCGGTCGCAACCCCGGCCGGCGGTCGCAACCCCGGCCGGCGGCCCGTCGGCGGGGCCGTCAGCCCGACGCGCCGCCGGTGAAGTTCCACTCGGCCAGCCGCAGCGGCGGCGCCTCCCACCAGACGCCGTCCACCCGGTCGGGCTGGCGGACCGGCCGCCGGCCCAGCCCGCGCACCCGGCCCGGCCCCAACGCCTTGGGGTACGACTCGGTGAAGCGGAAGTCGCGGACCGCCCGGACCGGCACGCCGTCCTCGATCAGCCACACCCCGTTACGGGTCAGGCCGGTGACCACCAGGCTCTTCGGGTCGAGCACCCGGGTGTACCAGAAGTCGCTGACCAGCAGCCCCCGCTCCACCCCGGCGACCAGGGCCGCCGTGTCCGCGTCGGCCACCGCCTGAGCCACGCCGCCCGGGAGGCCGTCTCCGCCGCTGCCGGCCGGACCCGGGACACCGGCGCCCGGACCACGAACGGCCGCGCCGTCGACCCGACCCGGACCGCCGGACGCCGTGCCCCCGCCCCGGGACGCGGCCACACCGCCCCCGGATGCGGCGACCTCGTCGGTCACCCGCGCCTCGGCGAGGAGCCGGACGTTGTGCGGCAGTGGCCCGAAGGTGGACCCGCCGAGCATGCCGTGGCCGGTCGAGGCCGTGCCCACCTCCGCGCCGCTGCGCCGGTCGTGCGCCATCGCACGGGTCATGCCGGCCTCGACCAGGGTGAGCGCCCGCCGGGCGGTGCCCTCCAGGTCGTACGGGAGGGTGGAACCGTGCAACGGGTCGTCGACCAGGGTCACCGTCGGATCGAACTGGGCGGTGCCCGGCTCGGCGAAGGACTGCCGCTGCGCGTACCGCTTGCCGTTGAAGCCGTACCAGGCGAGGTTCTGCAGCAGGTCGGCCACGGCGGCCGGCTCCAGCACCACCTCGTACCGGCCCGGCGGCAGCTCGACCGGGTCGGCGGCGGCCCGTGCCTTGGCGGCTGCCCGCACGCCCAGCGCCGCCCCGTCGAGGTCGGCGAGCCGGTCGACGCAGAGCCGGGCCACCCCGTCCGCGCCGCCGGCCCGGGCGATGCCGTCCATCGCCGCCTCGACCGCGCGGCCGAGCGCGGCGTGCCCGGTCGAGTTGGCGAACGCCCCCGACCGGTACGACGTGCGGCAGTAGCCGGCCGCCTCCAGCCCGCCGACGGCGTCCACGAAGCCGCGTACCCGGTCGGCCCGCGCGTCCGGCTCGGCGTACGCGGTGGCCTCGTCGACGCGCCCGTCGGAGCGCACCGGGGCGGGCGGGGTCAGGCCGGGCCAGGCCGGGTCGGGCGGGCAGAGCCGGGCCGCGGTGAGGGTCCGTTCGACCAGCGCGCGCAGGCCGTCGGT
This sequence comes from Micromonospora halophytica, assembly GCF_900090245.1. Lineage (GTDB taxonomy): Bacteria > Actinomycetota > Actinomycetes > Mycobacteriales > Micromonosporaceae > Micromonospora > Micromonospora halophytica. The sequence goes on along the minus strand of NZ_FMDN01000001.1, from coordinate 209,569 downwards.
GTCGACCAGGCTGCCGCTGCCGGCGGCCGTGCGCCCGTCGACGTGCACCCGCAGCCGCACCCCGACACCGGACTCGGCGACGTTCTGGTGGATGAACGAGTTGGCGAACCGGGTCAGCGCCAGGTCGCGGCGGGTCACCGTGACCTCGGCCTCGGCGGCCGGGCCGGCGAGGCGGCGGACCAGCTCGACGACCTGGCCGGCGATGTCCAACTCGGTCATGCGCGTACCCCCACTCGCACGTCGCGGAAACGGGCCGGCGCGGCCGGATGGCCGGTGTGGCCGATCTGGCCGGGCTGGCCCTTGCCGCAGTTGGGCGTGCCCCAGGCCACCGTCTCCGAGGAGAGCATGTCCATCGAGCGCCAGAAGAGCGGGCCGATGCCGGTGTACGTCGGGTTGCGCAGCATCCGCCCGCGCCGGCCCTTCTTCACCTCCCAGCCGATCTCGCAGCCGAACTGGAAGTTCAGCCGCCGGTCGTCGATCGACCAGGAGCGGTTGACGTCCATCAGCACCCCGTCGTCGGTGGCGGCGACGATCTCGTCCAGGGTGTGCGGCCCCGGCTCCAGGCCCACGTTGGTCATCCGCACCATCGGCAGCCGGGCCCAACCGTCGGCGCGTACGCTGCCGCCGTGATCCAGGCCGGCGACGGCGGCCGAGTCCCGGCCGGCGAGTACGCCCACCCAACGGCCCTCGCGGACCGCGTGCCGCCTCACCGCCGGGGATCCCTCGTCGTCGAAACCGAAGCTGCCCAACGCGCCGGGGATGGTCGGGTCGATGGTGACGTTCATCAGCTCGGAGCCGTAGCGCAGCGAGCCGAGTCGGGCCAGGTCCAGCCAGGACGTGCCGGCGAAGGCGGCCTCCCAGCCGAGGATCCGGTCCAGCTCGATGGCGTGCCCGACGGACTCGTGGATCTGCAGGGCGAGCTGCTCGCCGCCGAGGATCAGATCGGTCTCGCCCGCCGGGCACTCGGGCGCGGTGAGCAGCGCCCGCGACTCCTCGGCGATCCGGGCGGCGTGCGCGGCCAGGCCCAGCGACTCGACCAGCTCCCAGCCGGTGGTGCCGTACTGGCCGCGGTAGCTGGGGTAGGAGCGGCGTTGGGTCTCCCCGTCGCCGATGGAGGTGGCCGAGATGCCACCCCCGCACTCGCGGATCCGCTGGTCGATGCGGTGCCCCTCGCTGGAGACGAACCACTTGGCGGTGTCCCAGATCTGGTAGAGCCCTTCGGCGAGGTCGGCGCCGTGCTCGCGCATCGTCGCGGTGGCCCCGACCAGCAGGTCCCCCTTGTCGGAGAGGGCGACGCCGAGCGGGTCGATCCGGCAGTCGGAGGCCCAGCTCGCCACGGCCGCCTCGGTGGGCACCAGGTCGACCGGCGGGCCGGGCACCCGCGCGCTCGCAGCGGCGATCGCCGCCGCGCGGCGGCCGGCGTCGCGGGCCGCGGCGTCCGACAGGTCGGGTACGGCGGCGAAGCCCCAGCTCGACCCGACCAGGGCCCGGACGCCCAGCCCTATGCTCTCGTCCCGGGTCAGCTCCTCGATCGCGCCGTTGCGGGCCGACATGGACTCGTAGCGGCGGTGCATCACCCGGGCGTCCGCGTACCGGGCGCCCGCGTCGAGGGCGGCCTGGACGGCGGCGGTGGCCGCGTCGAACTCGGTCATGGCCCGACCCTAGGCGAGCCGACCGACATCCGTCAGGGCAGCAGTTCCTCCGGCCGGATCGTCGCCCTGACGGGTTCAGCCAGCTGTACTTCCGGTGCGATTGGAGGGCCGCTGCGGGGGTGTTGTCGAGTCGTTACGCTGTGGTCTCCTGACAGCCCGCCGCATGTAGCTTATTTTCAGCCTCGTGAGTTTGTTGTAGGTTACCTTCAAACTTTTCGGGGAGGCGGGCGTGGACAGTCCGGAACAGCCGCCGCGACCGGGCGACCCGCCGGTCGTGCCGCAGCAGCGTGCCGGCGAGGACCCCTACCTGCGGGTGGACGACCTGCGGGTCCGCTTCGACACCGCCGACGGCGTGGTGCGCGCGGTCGACGGGGTGTCCTTCGCCGTCCAGCGTGGCCGCACGCTCGGCATCGTCGGCGAGTCCGGGTCGGGCAAGAGTGTCACCTCGCTGGCCGTCCTCGGTCTGCACGACCCGAAGCGCAGCACCATCACCGGGCAGATCTCCGTCGGTGGCCGCCAGCTCGTCGGCCTCCGCGAGGAGGAGGTACGCCGGCTGCGCGGCCGGGACATGGCGATGATCTTCCAGGATCCGCTGTCGGCCCTGCACCCGTACTACACGGTCGGACGGCAGATCGCCGAGGCGTACCGGGTGCACCATCCCCGGGCCGGGCGGCGGGCGGCGCGCAGCCGGGCGGTCGACATGCTCGGCCGGGTCGGCATCCCGCAGCCGGCCCGCCGGTTCGACCAGTACCCGCACGAGTTCTCCGGCGGGATGCGGCAGCGGGCGATGATCGCCATGGCCCTGGTCAACGACCCGGACCTGCTCATCGCCGACGAGCCCACCACCGCGCTGGACGTGACCGTGCAGGCGCAGATCCTGGACCTGCTCGCCGACCTCCAGGCCGAGTTCCACTCGGCGATCATCCTGATCACCCACGACCTCGGGGTGGTCTCCCAGGTCGCCGACGACGTGCTGGTGATGTACGGCGGACGCGCCGTCGAGCAGGGCGGCGTGGAGCAGGTGCTGCGCCGGCCGCAGCACCCGTACACCTGGGGGTTGCTGTCGAGCGTGCCCTCGCTGCACGGCGACGCGGCGGCGGACCTGGTGCCGATCCCCGGCAACCCGCCCTCGCTGATCAACCTGCCGTCGGGCTGCGCGTTCCACCCCCGGTGCCGGTACGCCGCGCGCACCGACGGTCGATCGCGGACCGAGGTGCCGTCGCTGGTCGGAGCGGGAGAGGCCGGACACCTGGTCGCCTGTCACCTGCCGGCCGACACGCGCGCCCGGCTCTACCGCGAGGACGTCGCCCACGCGGGGGTGGCCCGATGACGGAAACGAGGGCCGACGAGCCGCTGCTGCGGGTACGCGGGCTGGCCAAGCACTTCCCGGTCCGCACCGGCTTCCGGAGCCGGGGGCTGGTCCGGGCGGTGGACGGGCTCGACTTCGACGTGCGGCCGGGGGAGAGCCTCGGCCTGGTCGGGGAGTCCGGCTGTGGCAAGACCACCACCGGCCGGATGCTGGTCCGGCTCCTGGAACCCACGGCGGGGACGATCGAGTTCGCCGGGCGGGACATCACCCACGCCGGGCGACGTGCGCTGCGGCCGCTGCGGCAGGACCTCCAGATCATCTTCCAGGACCCGTACGCCTCGTTGAACCCCCGGCACACGGTGGGCCGGATCGTGGCGATGCCGTTGCAGGTCAACGGGATCGACCCGCCCGGCGGCGTAAAGCAGCGGGTGCAGGAGCTGCTGGAGCTGGTCGGGCTCAACCCCGAGCACTACAACCGGTACCCGCACGAGTTCTCCGGCGGTCAGCGCCAGCGCGTCGGCATCGCCCGGGCGCTGGCGCTGCGGCCGAAGCTGATCGTCGCCGACGAGCCGGTCTCCGCCCTCGACGTCTCGATCCAGGCGCAGGTCGTCAATCTGCTCCGGGACCTGCAACGGGACCTCGGGCTGGCGTTCGTCTTCATCGCCCACGACCTGGCCGTGGTGCGGCACTTCTGCCACCGCGTCGCCGTCATGTACCTGGGCCGGATCGTCGAGCTCGGTGACCGCGCCGATATCTACGAGCGCCCGCAGCACCCGTACACCCGGGCCCTGCTCTCGGCGATTCCGGACGTGACCACCCTCGGCCCGGGCGGGCGCATCCGGCTCACCGGGGACGTCCCGACGCCGCTGGACCCGCCGTCGGGCTGCCGGTTCCGTACCCGCTGCTGGAAGGCCCGGGACGTCTGCGCCACCGAGGAGCCGGCCCTGGTGCCGCGCGACGGCGGCCGGCAGGCCACCGCCTGCCACTTCCCGGAGAGCGGCCCGGTGACCGCGCCCGCACCGGCGCAGCGCGCGGTCGCGGCGGACGGGGACGAGACCGTGGACCCGGCGGCGACGGCGGGCCCGGACGCGCAGGAGGTGGCGAGGTGAGCCTGTCCCCGGTGGAGGGCGTGGCGCTGGCCGAGATCGAGTCCGGCGGCGACGCCGGTGCGGAGAAGGGCTTCGTCGGCCGGTCGCCCGGGCAACTGGCCTGGGCCCGGCTGCGCCGGGACCGCACGGCCGTGGTCAGCGGCGCGATGCTGCTCTTCTTCGTGGTGGTCGCGCTGGCCGTCCCGCTGATCGAGATGGCGTACGGCATCGGCCCGCGCGAGCAGTTCCAGAACCGGCTGGACGGCTTCGGCATGCCGCTCGGCTACGCCGGCGGCGTCACCGGTGAGCACTGGTTCGGCCTGGAGCCGGGCCTCGGCCGGGACATCTTCATCCGGATGGTGCACGGCCTGCGCACCTCGCTCTTCATCGCCTTCGCCGCCGCGGTCATCACCGCCGCGATCGGCATCGTGCTGGGCACCGTGGCCGGTTACCTCGGCGGCTGGGTCGACGCGGTGGTCAACTGGGTCACCGACCTCACCCTCGCCATGCCGTTCCTGATCATCGCGTTGGCCCTGACCCCGACCCTCGCGTTGCGCTTCTACGGCCAGCGTGAGGCGGTGCCGCCCGCGTTCCAGATCGGGGTGCTCGTCGCCATCTTCGCCCTCTTCGGCTGGACCAGCACCGCCCGGCTGGTGCGTGGGCAGGTCATCGCGCTGCGCGAGCGGGAGTTCGTGGAGGCGGCCCGGGCCGCCGGGGCGGGTCTCGGGCACATGCTCTTCCGGCAGCTGCTGCCGAACATCTGGGCGCCGATCCTGGTGTCGTTCTCACTGGCCGTGCCGGCGTACATCACCAGCGAGGCGGCGCTGTCGTTCATCGGGGTCGGGCTGACCGACGAGACGCCGAGCTTCGGCCGGATGATCTACCGAAGCCTGGACTACCTGCAGACCGACCCGGCGTACGTCTTCTTCCCCGGCGTCACGATCTTCGCGCTCGTGTTCGCCTTCAACCTCTTCGGCGACGCGTTGCGCGACGCGCTCGACCCGAAGTCCTCCCGGTAGGGGTGTGCCGAGAGATGGTGCGTTTCCTGGTCAAGCGGCTCTTCTCCGCCACGCTCACCCTCTTCGCGGTCAGCGTGCTCACCTTCCTGATGTTCTTCGCCCTGCCCCGGGACCCGGTCAGCGGGATGTGCCCGAAGAACTGCAACCCGGAACGGCTCGAACGGGTCCGCCAGGAGTTGGGCCTGCGCGACCCGCTGATCACCCAGTACGCCGGCTACATGAAGGGCATCGTCACCGGGCGGGACCTGGGCAGCGCCCAGGGCGGCCGGTGCGACGCGCCCTGCCTGGGCTGGTCGTACGTGTCGAACGAGGCGGTCTTCGACACCATCGCCCGGGTGCTGCCGGTGACCCTGAGCATCGTGATCCCGGCGGCGGTGCTCTGGCTGCTGCTCGGGGTGGGGCTGGGCATGGTGTCGGCACTGCGGCGGGGCACCTGGCTGGACCGGGTGGCGATCGGCTTCTCGCTGACCGGCGCGTCGTTGCAGCTCTACTTCGTCGGCGCGGTGCTGCTGCTGGTCTTCGTCTACAGCCTGCGGCTGCTGCCGGTGCCGAGCTACACCCCGTTGCTCGACGATCCGGTGCGGTGGGCCAGCGGGCTGGTGCTGGCCTGGGTGGCGCTGGCGTTCCTCTTCTCCGCGATCTACGCGCGGCTGTCCCGGGCCCAGATGCTGGAGACGCTGTCGGAGGACTTCGTCCGGACGGCGCGGGCGAAGGGACTGGCCAAACCCCGGGTGTACGGCCGGCACGCGCTGCGCGCGGCGATCACCCCGGTGGTCACCGTCGCCGGGCTGGACGTCGGCGCCGCGCTCGGCGGCACGGTGATCACGGAGACCACCTTCGGTCTGAACGGGATGGGCCGCACCGCCGTCGACGCGGTCCGCGCCGGTGACCTGCCGACCATCATGGCGACCGTGCTGATCGCCGCGGTCTTCGTGGTGCTGGCCAACGTCCTGGTGGACCTGCTCTACGCGGCGATCGACCCCCGGGTCCGGCTGCGCTGACCGTACGCCCGCCGCCGGGGCCGTCGACCGCCCGGCGGGTGACGAAATTTATCGACAACTGTTACACAATTCGAAGGTTTTCTTCTTTACGATCCACGGGACGTCGGCGTTCACGCCCGACGGCACCCGGGTGGAGGAGGTAGGAGATGCGACGACGTGCAGCGGCCGCCGCAGGCGGCGCGATCGCCCTGGTTGCGGCATTGGGTGCGTGTTCGGAGAACACGGGCGAGGGCACCACGGTGGACACCGACCGGAAGCAGACCGGCGTCATCGCCACCGACCCCAAGGACTCACAGGGGCCGGCGGCCGAGGTGGCGGGGGCGCAGAAGGGCGGCACCTTCACCATCATCCGGGAGACCCCCATCTCCCATCTGGACCCGCAGCGGACGTACTCGTTCGCCGGCCTGATGGCCAGCCCGCTCTTCGCGCGCTACCTGACCACCTGGAAGGACGACGGCAAGGGTGGTCTGGTCCTCGTCGGTGACCTCGCCGAGACGCCCGGCACCAACGTCAACAACGACTGCAAGGTCTGGGAGTTCAAGGTCAAGGACGGGGTGAAGTTCGAGGACGGCACGCCGATCACCTCGAAGGAGATCGCCTACGGCATCGCCCGCTCCTTCGACCCGGACCTCACCGGTGGCCCGACGTACGTCCAGGAATGGCTCGCCGACACCGCGCAGTACGACACCAGGTGGGACTTCAAGGCGAACAAGACCTCGCTGCCGCCGGGCCTGAGCACGCCGGATCCGAAGACCCTGCGCTTCGAGTTCGCCAAGCCCCGCTGCGACCTGCCGTTCGCGGTCTCCCTGCCGACCACCGCCCCGCTCAAGCCCGAGCAGGACACCGGCGTCAACCTGGACGCCAGGCCGTTCTCGTCCGGGCCGTACAAGGTCGCCAAGAACCAGGTCGGCGTGCAGCTCACCCTCGACCGGAACCCGCACTGGGACCCGAAGACCGACCCGGTGCGCCACCAGTACCCGGACCAGTTCGTCTGGACCTTCGGCCCGACCGCGGACGCGGCGGTCAACCGGGTGATCGCCGACAACGGCGCCGACCAGAGCGCGATCTCCTTCAACTTCGTGCCCGCCTCCCTGGTCGCCCGGGTGGCCCAGGACGCGGCGCTCAAGCAGCGGACCATCCTCTCCCCGACGCCGAGCGCCAACCAGCTGGTCATCAACACCCAGCGGGTCAAGGACCTGAAGGTCCGCCAGGCGCTCAACTACGCCATCGACCGGGACGGCCTGATCAAGGCGCTCGGCGGGCAGACCGTGGCCCAGCCACTCACCACGCTGATGCCGCCGGCCACCATCGGCTACAAGGCGTACGACGCCTACCCGGCGGGCGCGAACGGCAACGTCGACAAGGCCAAGGAACTGCTCGGCGGGCAGACCCCGGAGCTGGTCCTCGGCGTCGCCGACAACACCACCGAGCAGCAGATGGCCACCCAGCTCAAGGGCAACCTGGAGCGCGCCGGTTTCAAGATCACCGTCCGGAACATCCCGGACGACGCGAAGCTCGACGAGATCAAGAAGAAGGACAACCCCTGGGACCTGTACATCGGTAACTGGGCGGCGGACTGGCCCAGCGGCGCGTCCATCCTGCCGGTGCTCTACGACGGCCGCTCCATCAAGGCCGAGGGCAACAGCAACCAGTCGTACTTCAACGACGCGGCGATCAACGCCGAGATGGACCGGATCCTGGCCCTTCCCCCGGCCCAGCAGGGCCCGGAGTGGGGCAAGCTCGACGAGCGGATCATGAAGGAGCACGCCCCCGTCGTGCCGCTCTTCGTCGACGTGGCCTACGCCGCGCACGGGTCGAAGGCCGGCGGGGTCTTCATCTCCAGCGTCTTCGGCTACCCGTCCTTCGTCAACGCGCACGTCAAGCCGTAACACCCGCAGGTCAAGCAGCACCCGCACCACGGACGGGCCCCGGTCGACAACGATGTCGACCGGGGCCCCCGTCCGTTCCGCCTAGAGGCGCGTACGCAGGAAGTCCAGCTCCAGCCGGAGCAGCCGCTCCGACACCCCACCTGCCGCCAGGTGGGTCGCCCCGGTCAGCGGCAGCACCGCGTGCGGGCGACCGGCGGCCAGCAGCGCCGCCGAGAGCCGCAGCGTGTGCGCGGCCACCACGTTGCCGTCGGCCAGACCGTGCACCAGCAGCAGCGGCCGGGCCTGCTCCCGGTCGACCACCGGCTCGGCGGCCAGCTCCACCAGCGAATGGTGGCCGTACACGTCGATCCCGTCGTCCGGCATCCCGAGGTAGCGCTCGGTGTAGGCGGTGTCGTACAGGGACCAGTCGGTGACCGGGGCCCCCGCGATGCCGCACCTGAACAGCTCCGGGTGCCGCAGCACGGCCAGCCCGGCCAGCCAGCCACCGAACGACCAGCCGCGTACCGCCACCCGCTCCAGGTCCAGGTCCGGGTGCTTGCCGGCCAGCGCGGTCAGGGCGTCGACCTGGTCGGCGAGGATCACGTCGGCCAGCCGCCGGTGCACCGCCTTCTCGAACGAGGGGGCGATGCCCGGGGTGCCCCGGTTGTCGATGGTCACCACCCCGAAGCCCTGGTCGGCCCACCACTGCCGCTCCAGCCACGCCGACCGGGCGGCCACCACCTCCTGGTGGCCCGGGCCGCCGTGGACGTCCAGCAGCACCGGCAGCCGGGTGCCCTTGACATGGTCGGTCGGGTAGAGCACCGCGGTGGGCAGCCGCCGGTCGGTCACCCGGACCAGCATCGGCCGCGGGGCGTACGGCGGGTTGGCCGCCAGCGAACGCAGCCGGGCCACCTCCCGGTCCCCGCGCCACACCACCCAACTGGTGCCCGCCTCGTCGAGCGACGCGGTGCCCACCACCAGCACGTCCCCGCCGACGGCGGCGGTGTGCCAGCCCGGGGTGGCGCTCATCCGGCGCACGTCCACGCCGCCGCCGATCGTCGTGCGGACCCGGTAGAGGTGGCGCTGGCTCGGTTCGCCCTCGCTCGCCTCCACCAGCAGGTCGGCCGGGCCACCGCCGCCCGGCAGCCGCCCCACCACCCGGCGGACGTACAGCGAGGGCGGGGTGAGCAGGGTGCCGTCGGCGAAGAGGCAGCGGGCGTCGTACCCGTCGTGGGCCAGCTCGCCGCCGACCAGCACCCGGCCGTCCGGCAGGTGTGCCGGGGTACCCGGGATCGGCTCCACCCAGCGCGGGTCGGCCAACTCGGCGTGCACCTGCGTCTCGCCGGTGCGCGGATCGACCGCCAGCACCAGGCCGTGCTGCTGCGAGCGGCGCAGCACCGTGATCAGCGGGCCACCGTCGGCCCAGCTCACCGACGCCAGGTACGGGTAGGTCTCCCGGTCCCAGTGCACGTCGACCCAACCGCCGTCGAGGTCGAGCAGGTGCAGGCTGACCTCGGCGTTCGGGCCGCCCGCCCGGGGGTACGCGACGCTGCTCGGCGGGCTCTCCGGATCCGCCGGGTCGTGCCGGCACCAGCGCGGCAACCGGCTCTCGTCGACCCGGGCGGCGAGCACGGACCGGCCGTCCGGCGCCCACCAGTAGCCGCGGAAGCGGTCGAACTCCTCCGCCGCGACGTGCTCGGCCAGCCCCCAGGTCACCCCGGAGTCCTCGCCGGCCAGCAGGACGTCGGTGCCGTCCGGCTCCACCACCCGCAGCTGCCCCCGGCGCACCCCCTCGGCGGCGTCCGTGACGTACGCCAACCGCTCGCCGGTCGGGTCGGGGCGCGGGTCGATCACCGGCCCGACGGTGGCCACCTCCACCACGTCGCCGTGCACCAGGTCGGCCCGGAACAGCCGTCCGCCCAGCGGCAGGACCGCCACCCGGCCGGCCGCGTCCAGGGCGTACGAGCCGATGCCGGCGGTGCTCAGCCGCAGCCGCTCGCGCAGCGCCCGCTCGCCCGGGGCGGGCGTGGCCGCCTCGTCCGTGCCGAGCAGCGCCCTCGGGTCGGCGACCAGCCGCTCCTCGCCGGTGGCGACGTCCAGCGACCAGAGCGCCTCGGCCGGATCCTCCGGGCCGCCCGAGCGGAGGAAGACCACCCGGGAGCCGTCGTCCGCCACGGTGACGGCGCGCGGCGCCCCGTGGCTGAACCGACGGGTACGGGCGGCCAGCTCGGGAAAGTCCACGCTTCGGATCGTAGGGGCGCCTCCGGCGTGATGTGGCCGACCTGAGCGGACGCGTAACCCTCGGACGGCCAGAACCGCCGGATAGAGTGACGCCCGTGACGACGCTGCCCGACCGACGCCTGCTGCTGGTCCACGCGCACCCCGACGACGAGTCCATCGGCACCGGATCGACGATGGCCCACTACGCCGCCGCCGGCGCCCACGTCACGCTGGTGACCTGCACCCTCGGCGAGGAGGGTGAGATCCACGTGCCGGAGCTGGCGCAGCTCTGCGCGGCCGAGGCCGACCAGCTCGGCGGCTACCGGATCGGGGAGCTGGCCGCCGCCTGCGCCGCCCTGGGTGTCACCGACCACCGCTTCCTCGGCGGCGCCGGCCGTTACCGCGACTCCGGCATGATGGGGCTGGCCACCAACGAGCACCCCCGGGCCTTCTGGCAGGCCGACCTCGACGAGGCCGCCGGGCATCTGGTGGAGGTCATCCGCGAGGTCCGGCCGCAGGTCATGATCACGTACGACCCGAACGGCTTCTACGGCCACCCCGACCACATCCAGGCCCACCGGGTGGCGATGCGGGCGGCCGAGCTGGCCGCCGCCGAGGGCTGTGCCCCGGCCAAGGTCTACTGGACGGCGATGCCGCGCAGCGTCCTGGAGGCCGGCCTGGACCAGTTCACCGAGTCGTCGGACAACCCCTTCGACGGCATCGAGAGCGTCGACGAACTGCCCTTCGGCACCCCGGACGCCGAGATCGCCGCCCGGATCGACGCCACCGAGCAGCATCTCGCCAAGGAGGCGGCGATGCGGGCGCACGCCACCCAGATCCCGGCCACCTCGTGGCTCTACTCGATCGCCGGCAACTTCGGCGCGGAGTTCATGGGCGTGGAGTACTTCACCCTCGCGGTGGGGGAGAAGGGCCCCGGCCGGGGCCCGTACGGCTGGGAGGACGACCTCTTCGCCGGGCTGGTGACGGACGGGCCGGACCGCACCCCGGTCGCGGCGGCCGGGCTCCGGTGACCCTGCCCGCCGCGCCGATGCCGCTCGTCGAGCACGAGGTCCCGCCACCGTCCCCGAGCCAGGTGCAGCGCCTGCTCGACGCCGCCCTGCGGGTGGCCGGAGGGGTGGTCTCGGTCGTCGGCGGGGTGCTCGCCGCGCTGCTCGGCCTGGGGCTGTCGACGGTACGGGCGGGCGGTCACCTGGTCGGGGTGTCGGTGCCGGTGACGATCGGCGCGGCGATCGCGCTGGGCTGGTTCGCGTACGCGACGGTCGGCCGGAAGTGGGCGGTGGCGCTGCCCGCGCTGCCCTGGTTCGCGCTGATGGCCCTGGCGGCGGTCCGCACGGCCGAGGGCGACCTGCTCGTCGCCGGGGACAACTGGGTGGGGCTGGCCATGATCACCTGCGGGGCGATGACCTTCGCGGTGATGGCGTTCCGGCAGATCCTTGGCCCGACGCAGGGTCGTCACGACGGGTGATGACGACGCGTTGCCTGTGGTGGTAGACATTCCTGCCAGAAGGCCCGCCGTGGGGGCGGGCGGTACGGCGGGAGGCGTGCGATGAGGGATCGGTGGCGCACGATCGGCGTGCTCGCGGGAGCGCTGTTCGCGGTCAACGTGGTGGCTCGGGTGATCATCGAACTCGGCTTCGACGGCAACGACACCGCCGCCGACCGGGTCTCGCTCGGCATGTTCGTGGTGCTCGGGCTGATCCTCGCCGCGGTGGTGTTCGCCCAGGGACGGGAGCGTCCGGCCGGCAGCTGGGGCGCGGACGTGGGCGCGGCCGTGCTGATCGCGCTGGCGCTGACCGTGCTGGTGGGGCCGTTGCTGGTCGGCGACAACCCGTTCGGTGGGGGCGCCGGGCTCTTCTTCGCCCAGATCTGGTTGTACCTGCTGGCCACGGGGGCCGGTGTCGCCGTCGGGTACCTGGTGCTCACCGCGCTCGGCCTCGACCACCGCTCGCAGCAGCTCAAGCGGTACGCCGAGATCAAGGCGGCCAGGCCGCGGCGGGTGGTCCGCCGCTGAGGGGCGCTCAGGCCGGTGGGGCGACCCGGGTCAGGTAGGTGTGGTGGGTGGTGAAACCCAGCGACCGGTAGAGCCCCACCGCCGCCGTATTGCGCTGCTCCACCTGGAGGAACGCCTGCGTGGCGCCCTCCGCCCGGCCCCACTCGACCAGCGCCCTGACCACCTGGCGGGCCAGCCCGCGCCGCCGTGCCCCGGGCGCCACCTCGATCAGGCTGAGCCCGAGCCAGCGGCCCTGCCCGGTGACGGTGCCCCGGCCCGTCGCCAGCAGCGTGCCGTCGGCGTACACCTGGGCGAAGCGGACCCGGTCCACGGCGGTGAGCACCTGCCGGGCGGCGTCCGGGAGGTCGCCCTTACGGCCGGCGGCGACCGCGAACCAGTCCTCCGACGGCGTGCCGGCCAGCTCGACCGGCGGCGCGTCGGCGGCGACCGGCGGGGCCGGCGGCAGCGCCGCCAGCGGCACGGTCTGCACCAGCACCAGGGGCCGGGCGTCCCAGCCCCGGGCGTCGAGTTCGGCGCCGACCGGTGCGGCCAGCGGGAGCGGGGTGTTCACCATCGCCGGCTGGCCGAGGTCGGCGTACCAGGACTCGACCGCGTCGAGGGCGGCGGACAGCGGACGATCCGGGTCGCCGACCGGCAGCGCGGAGTTGGCCCGACCGGACCAGCCCGCCGCGGCGCGCAGCAGCCAGTCGCCCAGCCGGCCCCGGACGGCGGCCGGCCAGGCCTCGTCGGCGGCCAACTCCAGCTCCACCACGGCGGTGGCGGTGGGCCGGCGGGCCGGCGGCACCCGCTTGGCGCGGTGCACCTCGTCCAGCGGAACCCGCAGCCGGCCCTGCCCGGTCGCCAGCGTGAGATGCGTCTCGTCCAGCTCGACGAGTTCCCCCAGAGCGTCCGAGAAGAGGGGCCGACCCGCGCGGACGCCCACCACCCGTCGGACCACGATGCGATGTCCCACATCTTGCTGTCGGAGCACGATCGACCTCCCCCCCGGCGAGATACTAGGCTCTTACCGTCGCGGGTGATCGCGGCGAGTCTTGCGGAGGAGAAGACCGGTGACCTACATCATCGCCGAGCCGTGCGTGGATGTGCTCGACAAGGCATGCATCGAGGAGTGCCCGGTCGACTGCATTTACGAGGGCAATCGGATGCTCTACATCCACCCCGACGAGTGCGTCGACTGTGGTGCCTGTGAGCCGGTCTGCCCGGTCGAGGCGATCTTCTACGAGGACGACGTCCCGGAGCAGTGGAAGGACTACACCGCGGCCAACTACGAGTTCTTCGAGGACCTCGGCTCGCCGGGTGGTGCCTCGAAGATCGGCAAGGTGGAGAAGGACGCGACGTTCGTCGCCGCCCAGCCGCCGCGCGGAGAGGGCAACTGAACCGGCCCGCGCCGGTCTCGGCACGGCTGCCCGAGTTCACCTGGGACACCCTGGACGCCGCGGCCACCCTGGCCGCGGCGCACCCGGACGGCCTGATCAACCTCTCCATGGGCACGCCGGTCGATCCGGTTCCCCCGGTGATCCGGCGGGCGCTGGCGGACGCGTCCGACGCCCCGGGGTACCCGCTCACCGCGGGCACCCCGGCGCTGCGCGACGCCATCGCCGCCTGGGTGGCCCGGGCCTGCGGCGCCGGTGTCGACGCACTCGGCGTGCTGCCGACGATCGGTTCCAAGGAACTGGTCGCCTGGTTGCCCACCCTGCTCGGGATCGGCCCCGGTGACGTGGTCGTGGTGCCGTCGATCGCCTACCCGACGTACTCCGACGGGGCTCGGCTCGCCGGCGCCACCGTGGTCCGTACCGACTCGCTCACCGCGCTCGGCCCGACCCCCCGGGTACGCCTGGTCTGGGTCAACTCGCCCGGCAATCCGACCGGGCGGGTGCTGCCCGTCGCCCACCTGCGCAAGGTGGTCGACTGGGCCCGCGAACGCGGCGCCGTGGTGGCCAGCGACGAGTGCTACCTGCCGCTGGGCTGGACGGCCGACGCCGCGCCGGTCTCGGTGCTCTCACCCGAGGTCTGCGGCGGGTCGTACGACTCGGTGCTGGCGGTGCACTCGCTCTCCAAGCGCTCCAACCTGGCCGGTTACCGGGCCGGCTTCGTCGCCGGCGACCCGGCCCTGGTGGCCGAGCTGCTGAAGATCCGCAAGCACGCCGGGATGATCGTGCCGGCGCCCGTGCAGGCCGCCATGGTGGCCGCGCTGGCCGACCAGACGCACGCCGACGAGCAGCGGGAACGCTACCGGGCCCGGCGGGAGACCCTGCTCGCCGCGTTCACTCGGGCGGGCTTCACGGTCGAGCACTCCGAGGCCGGGCTCTACCTCTGGATGACCCGGGGCGAGGACTGCTGGGCCACCGTCGACTGGCTGGCCCGCCGAGGCATCCTGGTCGCCGCCGGCGTCTTCTACGGCCCCGGGGGCGCCCAGCACGTGCGGGCGGCGCTGACCGAGTCGGACGCGCACGTCGCGGCGGTCGCCGCGCGCCTCGCGCAGGGCTGACCCACGATGGGCGGGGCCGACACGCGGCTGCGGGCGGCGGTGGTCGGCACCGGGCTGATCGGCGGGTCGGTGCTGCTCCGGCTGCACGCCGCCGGCCTGGACGTGGCCGGCTGGGACCCGGACGGGGCGACCCGCCGGCGGGCCCGCGAGCTCGGCGTACCCGCTGTGGAGCGGCTGGCCGACGCGGTGGCCGACCGGGACGTGGTCTTCCTCTGCGGGCCGCTGCCCACCCTGCCCGCGACGCTGGTCGAGGTGGCCGCGGCGACCGCCGAGGACTGCCTGCTCACCGACGTCGGGAGCACCAAGGCGCAGCTGGCGGCGTTCGCTGCCGAGCGAGGGCTGACCCACCGGTTCGTCCCCGGGCATCCGATGGCCGGCACGGACCGGGCGGGGCTCACCGCGGCCCTGCCCGAGCTCTTCCACGACGCCGCCTGGGTGCTCTGCCCGGCCCCCGGCCCGGGCCTGCCCGCGTTCCGCCGGCTCGCCGCGCTGGTCATGGACGTCTTCGCCGCCCGGGTGGTGCCGATGGCGGCCGACCGGCACGACGCCGTCGTCGCCCTCGCCTCGCACGTACCGCACCTGCTCGCCGGGGCGCTGGCGGGGGCGGCCGAACGCTCGCCGCTGCGCGACGCGGTCCTCGCCCTGGCCGCCGGCAGCTTCTCCGACGGCACCCGGGTCGCCGGGACGCCACCGGAGCGAACCGCCAACATGCTGCTCGGCAACCGGGCCGAGGTGCTGGCCGCGCTGGGTTCGGTGACCGCCGTCCTGGACGAGCTGGCCGCCGCGCTGCGCGCCGGGGACCGGGCCACCCTGACCGCCGGGCACGCCGAGGGGCGCGACGCCCGGGTGGCGTTGGCCGGCCGGCCGACGGTCGAGGTGCGGCGCATCTTCCCACCGGCCGGCGGGGGCGATGAACTGCGCTTCCTGCACGAGCTGGGCGCGGCCGGCGGACACCTGGACGGCTGCCGGACCACCGGGGACGGGGTGGAGTATTCGGCCCGCCGGTTGGTGGCGGAACCGGGCGGCCGGCCCGTCGCGCCGTTAGGGTGAGGGCGTGGCGGAGGGACCGGTCGTGGCGGTGCGGGGCGAGGCGTACCGGGAGGTCGCGCCGGAACTGGCCCGCTTCCGGGTGACCGCGACGGCGCGCGAGCGGGACCGTGCGGTCACTCTGACCCGGCTCGCCGAGCGGGCCGCCGCCGTCCGGGTGCTGCTCGACGAGCACGCCTCGGACGTCGACCGCCGGGAGACCGGCGAGCTGCGGGTACGCCCCGAGACGAACCGTTCCGGCGAGCGGGTGGTCGGCTACCACGGCAGCGTCACCACAACGGTCACCGTCACCGACTTCACCGCCCTCGCCGAGCTGATGCTGCGCCTGGCCGACCAGGAGCAGGTCGAGGTCGCCGGGCCCTGGTGGTCGCTGCGCCCGGACAGCCCGGTCCACCGGGAGGCACGGCACGCCGCGATCGCCGACGCGCTGCGCCGCGCCCGGGAGTACGCCGAGGCGCTGGGCGCCCGGGTGACGGCCCTGCTGGAACTGGCCGACACGGACGAGGGATTCGGCGGGGCGGGGAGCGCAGTGGCGTTCCGCGCGATGGCCGGCGAGCCGCCCGAGCTGGAGTTGGACCCGCAACCGCAGACCGTGCACGCCGTGGTGCGGGCCCGGTTCACCATCAGCGAGCCGGTCCTGTCCTGATGCCCGATCCGTCCCCGCTCCCGCTCGCCGACCTGGTGGCCCGGGCCCGCGCCCTGGCCGAGGCCGGTCCCCGGCAGCTGCTCGGCATCGCCGGCGCACCGGGGGCGGGCAAGTCGACCCTCGCCGAGCGGATCGTGGCGGCGGTCGGTCCGGCCGCCCGGCTGGTCCCGCTGGACGGCTTCCACCTGGCGCAGGCGGAGCTGGAACGGCTGGGTCGCGCCGACCGCAAGGGGGCGGCGGACACCTTCGACGCCAACGGGTACGTCTCGCTGCTGCGCCGGTTGCGCCGGCTGGAGCCGAGCGCGGTCTACGCGCCGCTGTTCCGGCGGGACATCGAGGAGCCGGTGGCCGGGGCGATCGAGGTGCCGCCCTCGGTCCGGCTGGTGGTGACCGAGGGCAACTACCTGCTGCTGACCGATCCGCCCTGGGACGAGATCCGGGCACTGCTGCACGAGGCGTGGTTCCTCGACCTGGACGTGGAGCGGCGGCTGCGCCGGCTGGTCGCCCGGCACGAGGCGTACGGGCGGTCACCGGCCGAGGCGGCGGCCTGGGCGCACGGCAGCGACGAGGTGAACGCCGCCCTGGTCTCCGGCACCGCCCGCCACGCGGAGCTGGTGGTGCGCCTGACCGGTCCGCTGCCGGGGTGAGGGGGTGCTCCGGCGCAGCAGCCGGGCCATCAGGGCACGTTCCCGCAGGAACTCCACCGCCTCCGGGTAGCCGCTGCGGTTGCGGATCGGCGGGTCGGCGACCTCCCCGCCGTTGGGGTGCAGCGCCTCCGGACCGGCCACCGGGCCGTCCCGTTCGCCGACGCTGACCTGCCGGCCCCAGCGGTCGGTGTCGCGCCAGAACGACTATTCCAGGGTTCTCACCACGCGGGCGGGGTTGCCGACGGCGACCACGTTGGGTGGTAGGTCTCTGGTCACCACGGCGCCGGCGCCGACCACCGTGTTCTCGCCGACGGTGACTCCGGCGAGCACGATGGCTCCGCCGCCGAGCCAGACGTTGTCGCCGATGGTGATCGGCTTCGCCGCCTCCCACTTGTCCCGGCGGGGGCCGGGCTCGACCGGGTGGGTGGGGGTGAGCAGCTGCACGTTCGGTCCGATCTGGACGTCGGCTCCGATGGTGATCCGGGCGACGTCGAGGAACACCGCGTTGAAGTTCACGAAGCTGCGCGGGCCGATGTGGATCTGCCAGCCGTGGTCGCAGTGGAACGGCGGGCGGATCCAGGTGTTCTCGCCGAGGGAGCCGAGCAGTTCGCGCAGGGCGGCGAGCCGCCCCTGCGGGTCGGCCGAAGGGCTGGTGTTGAAGCGTTCCGTCAGCCGGGCGGCGCGGTCGAGGTCGGCGATGATCTCGGGCTCGTTCGCGAGGTACGG
Source organism: Micromonospora halophytica (assembly GCF_900090245.1). GTDB lineage: Bacteria > Actinomycetota > Actinomycetes > Mycobacteriales > Micromonosporaceae > Micromonospora > Micromonospora halophytica. Next base: position 191,826 of record NZ_FMDN01000001.1, on the reverse strand, counting down.
CTCGCCGGCGAGCATCCGGTCCTTCATGGACGTCATCGGTCGATCGTGCCGGACCGGGACTCCGGACCGTGTCAGGACCGTCATTTTCTGTACTTCAAATTACATACTTAGTATGTAATTCTGGTCTCCGTCAATGCGACTCCCGTAGTGATGACGCTTCACGAGGAGGAACCGTTGCACAGGAGAAGAAGGACGGCCGCACTCGGCCTCGTGCTCGGCCTGGCGGTCACCGCGCCCGCCGTCGTGCCGACCACCGCCTCGGCCGCCCCGGCGGCCGGCGACCCGGCAGTCGGACCGGCGGCCGCGCCCCGGAAGTCCACCACGGTCACCCTGGTCACCGGGGACCGGGTCACCGTCACCGCTGACGGCAAGGCCGCCGTGCGACCCGGCCCCGACCGCGACGACCTGCGCTTCCTGGTACGCCGCGAACGCGGGCGCCTGTCGGTGACGCCGCAGGACGCGGTCCCACTGATCCGGGCCGGTCGGGTCGACCGGCGGCTCTTCGACGTCACCGGCCTGATCGCCGCCGGCTACGACGACGCCCGCCGCGACAACCTGCCGCTGCTGGTGTCGTACGCCTCCGGCGAGACCCGGCGTGGCGTGACCGCGCTGCCCGGCGCGCGGGTGACCCGGGAGCTGCCGGCGATCCGGGGCGCGGCGGTGACCGCCGGCAAGTCCTCCACCGGCGCGGTCTGGTCCACGGTGACCACCGGCCCGGCCGGTGCGCGGCTCGGCGCGGCGGGGGGCGTCGAGCGGCTCTGGCTCGACGGCCGACGCACCCCCACGCTCGACCACACCGTCCCCCAGATCGGCGCGCCCGCCGCCTGGTCCGCCGGCCTCACCGGCAAGGGCGTGACCGTGGCGGTGCTGGACACCGGCGTCGACGCCACCCACCCCGACCTGGCCGGCAAGGTCGCCGAGGCGCGCAACTTCGCCGAGACGCCCGACGCCCGGGACACCGTCGGGCACGGCACCCACGTCGCCTCCACCATCGTCGGCAGCGGTGCCGCCTCCGGCGGCCGGTACAAGGGCGTGGCACCCGATGTGGCCCTGCTCGACGGCAAGGTCTGCGAGGACTTCGGGTGCAGCGAGTCGGCCATCCTCGCCGGCATGCAGTGGGCCGCCGTCGACAAGCGCGCCGCAGTGATCAACATGAGCCTCGGCGGTTGGGACAGCCCCGACGTCGACCCGCTGGAGGAGGCGGTCGGCACGCTTACCGCCGAGACCGGCACGCTCTTCGTCATCGCCGCCGGCAACTCCGGCTCCGACGGGTCGGTCGGCTCGCCGGCCAGCGCCGACGCCGCGCTCGCGGTGGGCGCGGTGGACCGCGACGACCGCCTCGCCGACTTCTCCAGCCGGGGACCCCGGGTGGGCGATGACGCGTTGAAGCCCGACATCACCGCGCCCGGCGTGGACGTGGTGGCCGCCCGCTCCGCCCACGGGCAGATCGGCGACCCGGTGGGGGAGCGCTACGTCACCCTCTCCGGCACCTCGATGGCCACCCCGCACGTGGCCGGCTCGGCGGCCCTGCTGGCCCAGCAGCACCCGGACTGGAAGGCCGGTCAGCTCAAGTCGACGCTGATGGCGGCGGCGAAGCCGCACCCGGCGCAGACCGCGTACCAGCAGGGGGCGGGGCGGGTCGACCTGACCCGGGCGATCACCCAGCAGGTCACCAGCGACCCGGTGAGTGTCTCCTTCGGTCGTACCCTCTGGCCGCACCACGACGACGCGCCGGTCACCCGGACGGTCGCCTGGCGCAACGCCGGCTCCGCCTCGGTCACCCTCGACCTGACGGTCGAGGCGAACGGCCCCGGCGGGCAGGCCGCCCCGGCCGGCATGTTCACCCTCGGCACGAACCGGATCACCGTGCCGGCGGGCGGTCGGGCCGAGACCACCGTCACCGCGAACACCCGCCTCGGCGACGCCGACGGCTACTGGACCGGCCGGGTGCTCGCCCGGTCCGGGACCCAGGCCGCGGTCACCCCGCTGGCCGTGCACAAGGAGGTGGAGAGCTACACGCTGCGGCTGACCCACCTGGACCGGGCCGGTGCGAAGGCGGCCGACCACTGGACCACCCTCGCCAGCCTGGAGCGCTTCGACGTCCGGGACGCCTACGGCGCCGACGGGACCGCCGAGGTGCGCCTCCCCAAGGGCCGGTACGGGCTCAACTCGCTGATCTTCGAGCCGGCTCCGGAGGGCGAGGCCCCCGGGCTGACCATGCTGGCCCGACCCGAGCTGGTGATCGACCGGGACCTCAGCCTCACCCTGGACACGCGGACGGCGAAGCCGGTGCGGACGACGATCCCGCAGCGCGGGGCGAGCCCGATGCTGATCGACGTCAGCGCGATCTTCTTCGCCGACGACGGCGGCATCTACGGCTTCGGGCTCTGGACCGACACCTTCGAGGGCCTGACCACCGGCCAGGCCGGCGGACGCACCGTCTCGGACGAGCAGTTCGTGGCGACGGTCAGCAGCCAGTGGGCCGACGCGGAGGCGGCGAGCAGCCCGTACCTGTACGCGATGAGCGAGGCTGTCCCGGGCCGGATGCCCACCGGCTTCGTCCGCGACTACCAGGAGAAGGACCTGGCCACCGTGGTGCACAAGTTCCACGGCGGCTACGCCGGGCTGGCGGCCGAGCGGCACGTCTTCCCCGAGTTGGAGTACAACACCGGCGCCTCGGCGATCGTCCTGCGCGTCACCGTGCCCGGTCAGCGGGTCGAGCACTACAACACCAGGAGGGTGCGGTGGGAGTCCGAGATCGGCTTCGGGACGGTCAAACCCGACGTGCCCTGGCTCGATGTGAAGGCCGCGCTCTTCTCCACGCCGACGGCGTACCGGGCCGGCCGGACCGTCCACGAGCACTGGAACCAGGCCCCCTACGGGCCGTCGTTCCCGACGCCGCGCTGGCCGGACCAGAGCGTCAGCAGGCTGGGTGACTCCATCTTCGTCGGCCTGCCGGTCTTCAGCGACGCCGCCGGCCACCCCGGCGGTTCGGTGACGGACCGGGAGGGCACCCGGCTCTGGCGCGACGGCAAGCTGGTCGGCGAGTCCGCGTACGCCGGGTACGGCCAGTTCGACGTGCCCGCCGGCGCGGCCGACTACCAGTTGTCCGTCTCGGCGACCCGCAGCTTCACCGACCTGAGCACCGAGGTCGAGTCCACCTGGACCTTCCGCTCGAAGCACGTGGCGGGCGAGGACCCGGTCCGGCTGCCGCTGTCGGCGATCCGCTTCACGCCACCGCTGTCCGCCGACAACAGCGCCCGGGCGGGCCGGCTCCTCGCCGTCCCGGTCGAGGTGCGGCGGCAACCCGGCGCGGGCACCGCGAAGGTGGAGAAGCTGACCATCGACGTCTCGTACGACGGCGGGAAGACCTGGAGCGAGGTCAGCGTCCTGCGGCTGCCCCGTGCCGGCTGGGTGGCGATGATCAAGCACCCTGCCACCGCCGGGTACGCGTCCCTGCGGGCCACCGCCCGGGACACCGACGGCAACACGGTGACCACGCGGATCATCCAGGCGTACCGGCTGAAGTGAGCCGTGCCTCCGGGCCCGCCGGCGCGGGCCCGGAGGAAGCGGGGTCGGGGCGTCGTGCCCCGGCCCCGCTCAGTCGTTGGCGTGCAGGGCGGCGTTCAGCTCGATGCCCCGGCCGGTACGCGGCTTCGCCTCCAGCGCGCCGGTGACCGAGTTGCGCCAGAAGAGCAGCCCGGCCACGCCGGAGAGCTCCCGGGCCTTGACCACCCGGCCGTCCGGCAAAGTGATCTTCGAGGCGGCGGTGACGTAGCAGCCCGCCTCGACCACGCAGTCGTCGCCGAGGGAGATGCCGACGCCGGCGTTCGCGCCGACCAGGCTCCGCTCACCGATGCTGATCTTCTCGGTGCCGCCGCCGGAGAGGGTGCCCATGATCGAGGCGCCGCCGCCGATGTCGGAGCCGTCACCGACCAGCACGCCCTGCACGATCCGCCCCTCCACCATCGAGGTGCCCAGCGTGCCGGCGTTGAAGTTGACGAAGCCCTCGTGCATCACGGTGGTACCGGAGGCGAGGTGCGCGCCGAGGCGCACCCGGTCGGCGTCGGCGATCCGCACGCCGGAGGGGACCACGTAGTCGGTCATCCGGGGGAACTTGTCCACCCCGTACACCGCCAGGTGGCGGCCGGCGGCCCGCTCGATCACCCGCAGCTCGTCGACCCGCTCCGGCGGGCACGGCCCGGCCGAGGTCCAGGCCACATTGGCCAGCTTGCCGAAGATGCCGTCCAGGTTGAGCTCGTTGGGCCGGACCAGGCGGTGGGAGAGCAGGTGCAGGCGCAGGTACGCGTCGGCGGCATCCTTGATCGGGTCGTCCAGCGAGCCGATCACGGTGACCACCTGGACGGTACGCAGGCCGGGCAGCGCCCGCTCGCCGATCGCGCCCGGCGGCAGGTCGAGCACGTCGGCCTGGTCCTCGCCGGGGACCAGCGGCAGCTCACCGAGTCCCAGCTTGCCGGTCGGGTACCAGGTGTCGAGCACCTGATCCTCAGCCGTGATGGTGGCCAGGCCGATACCCCAGGCGGATCCGGACGTCACAGCACTCCCTCTCGTTCGCGACCGCGGGCTCGCGGGCTCCTCGCGCCCCGCGTGACCGGGTGTCTTGACACCCGCCGCCCGGGACCGCTCACTCCTCGCGCCCACCGATCCTGAAGGTACCGTGCGATCCATGGAGAACCCGCTGACCCCCGAGGTCCTGGCCGATCCGGTGGCCCTGACCCGTGCTCTGGTCGACATAGAGTCCGTCTCCCTCAACGAGAAGGCGATCGCCGACTGCGTCGAGGAGGTGCTGCGGAAGGTGCCACACCTGACCACCTTCCGGCACAGCAACACGGTGATGGCGCGTACCGACCTGGGGCGGTCCTCCCGGGTGGTGCTCGCCGGCCACCTGGACACGGTGCCGCTGAACAACAACTTCCCGTCGACCATGCGCGGCGACCTGATGTACGGCTGCGGCACCTCCGACATGAAGTCCGGGGTGGCGTTCGCCCTGCACCTGGCGGTCACCCTGCCCGACCCGCGCTACGACGTGACGTACCTCTTCTACGAGGCCGAGGAGATCGAGTCGAGGTACAACGGGCTCACCCTGGTCGCCGAGGCGCACCCGCAGTGGTTACAGGCGGACTTCGCGGTGCTGCTGGAGCCGACGTACGGCATCGTCGAGGCGGGCTGCCAGGGCACCATGCGGGCGATCGTCACCACGCACGGCGAGCGCGCCCACGCCGCCCGGTCCTGGCACGGGGTGAACGCCATCCACGGCGCGGGCGAGGTGTTGCGCCGGCTGGGGGAGTACCAGGCGCGGCGGGTGACCATCGACGGCTGTGACTACCGCGAGGGGCTGAACGCGGTCCGGATCAACGGCGGGGTGGCCGGCAACGTCGTCCCGGACCGGTGCGAGATCGAGGTCAACTACCGGTACGCCCCGGACCGTGACCCGGCGGCGGCCGAGGCGCACCTGCGCGAGGTGTTCGCCGGCTTCGACCTGGCGGTGACGGACGCGGCGGCGGGTGCGGCCCCCGGCCTGGACGCGCCGGCCGCGCAGGAGTTCCTGGCGGCGGTGGGCGCTGCGCCGATCGGCAAGCTGGGCTGGACGGACGTGGCCCGCTTCGCGGCGATGGGCATCCCGGCGCTGAACTTCGGCCCCGGCGACCCCAACCTGGCCCACCACAAGGACGAGCACGTCGAGATCACCAAGATCCGCGACGGCGCCGCCACCCTGCACCGCTGGCTCTCCCCACTCTGACCCCCCCGCCCTCCCGCCCCCGCCCTCCCGCCCTCCCACCCTCCCGCCCCGCGATCTTGCACTTAGGGCCGCCGATTTCGGGCGTGATGCACCCTTTGTCGCGGCCCGAACTGCAAGATCGCGTGGGCGTGCGCGTGCGCGTGGGCGTGCGCGTGGGCGTGGGCGTGGGGGGGGCGGCGTGGGGTGGGACGGGGTGAGGCCCCGGCGGTCGTGGGACCGTGCGGGGCCTCGCGGGTGGCCGGGGACCGGCCGGAAGACGGTGCGTCCGGGTCAGACGCTGGTGAGCAGAGAGTCGTCGGTGGGCTCGGTGGACTCGGCGGCGGGTTCCGCCGGGGACTCCAGTTGCCGGGCGCGGCGGCGCTCGGCAACCACGTCGCGGATGCGCCGCTGCATCTGCCGGCGGATCCGCATCCGCTCGTTGTTGCTGATCACGCTGTGCTCCTCCCCCGAAGGCGCGTGCCGGGGCATACCCGGTATGTGAATAGTAAGACGTACGGGCGAGCGAATTAGTTGCCCAAGATCGCGAACTTTTTCGCCGGGTCGTCGCCCCACTCACTCCGGAGGTGCCGCTGAACTACGGTTGCTCCCATGAGTGAGAGCAAGGGGCGGCAGCCGGGCCGCGATCCGGAGCGGCACCGGGGCGCGGTCACCCTGCGCCGTGGCGCGATCCCGACCAGCACCGCCGACCAGCGACTGCTCGACTCGCGCAGCCGCAGCGACTGGAAGACCAAGGACGCCTGGCGGGCGCTGCGGATCCTCTCCGAGTTCGTCGAGGGATTCGACACCCTGGCCGACCTGCCGCCCGCGGTCAGCGTCTTCGGATCCGCGCGCAGCAAGCCGGAGAGCCCCGAGTGCCGGATGGCCGAGGAACTGGGCGCCGCGCTGACCCGGGCCGGGTACGCCGTGATCACCGGCGGCGGGCCGGGCGTGATGGAGGCGGCCAACCGGGGAGCCAGCGAGGCCGGTGGACTCTCCGTCGGGCTCGGCATCGAGCTTCCCTTCGAGCAGGGGCTCAACGACTGGGTCGACCTGGCCATCGACTTCCGCTACTTCTTCGCCCGCAAGACCATGTTCGTCAAGTACGCCCAGGCCTTCGTCGTGCTGCCGGGGGGCTTCGGCACGATGGACGAGCTCTTCGAGGCGCTCACCCTGGTGCAGACCGGCAAGGTCACCCGCTTCCCGGTGGTGCTCATGGGCACGGCGTACTGGAGTGGGCTGATCGACTGGTTGCGCGACACGATGGCCGTCGAGGGCAAGATCGGGGCGATCGACCTGGAGCTGATCTGCCTCACCGACGACGTCGCCGCCGCCGTCCGGCACATCGTGGAGGCCGAGGCCGCCCTCTCCGCCGAGCAGGAGGCGGTCCGCGAGGAGGCCGTCGCGGTGGCCGCCGCCGACCAGCGCGCCGCGCGGCGGGCGTCGGCCGGCCGGCCGGACCGGGCCGCCGGGGACGGGCGGGAGGGCTGACCGGGTGGCCGCGATCTGCGTCTTCTGTGCGTCCTCCCGTACCCTCGACCAGCGCTGGCTGGAGCTGGCGGCCGAGACGGGCGCGCAGCTCGCCCGGCGCGGACACACCCTGGTCAGCGGCGGTGGCTGCGTCGGGATGATGGGCGCGCTGGCCGACGGCGCGCGGGCGGCGGGCGGGCGGACGCTCGGGGTGATCCCGCAGTCCCTGGTCGACCTGGAGGTCGCCGACCTGGCCTCGGACGAGCTGCTGGTCACCGAGAGCATGGCCGACCGCAAAACTCTGATGATCGAGAAGTCGGACGCGTTCCTCACCCTGCCGGGCGGGCTCGGCACGCTGGACGAGCTGTTCGAGGTGTGGACCACCGCCACGTTGGCGCTGCACGCCAAGCCGATGGTGCTGGTCGACACCGACGGCTTCTACCGCCCGATGCTCGACTGGCTGGCCGCCCTGGCCGACCAGACCTTCCTCAAACCGGCCGGCCTCGACCTGCTCGCGGTCGCCCGGACGGTCCCCGAGGCCCTCGACACCATCGAGTCCCGGCTGACCTGACCGGACCCGTCCGGCAGTGTCGGACGTGGAGCCGGTGGAGGGCGCCGGTCCCGTGCTCGCCCGAGCGGCGGGGTGGGGTGCGCCCGGCTGTCGTACCGGCGTGGTGGGATGTGGGGGTGCAGGGGTACCGGCTGGTGCGCCGGCCTGCCGGACCGGTCCCGGGTGACGGGCGGTCCGCCGCGACGGTTCGGGGGGACCGTCGGCCGGGCGGGCCGACCGAGGGGCCCGGTCGGGCCGGCGCGGGCGCCGAGGGGGAGCCGCGGTCCGGAGGGTCGGCGGGCGCTGCCGCGCACCCGACGGGCCCTGCCGGCCAGCCGCCGGGCGCTGCCGCGCACCCCCTGGGACGGCTGACCGATCCGCTCCAGGCCGAGGTCGTCGCGCACACCGACGGGCCGATGCTGGTCGTCGGCGGGCCGGGCACCGGCAAGTCCCGCACCCTGGTCGAGGCGGTCGCCACCCGGGTGGCCGAGGGCGTCGACCCGGAGCGCGTCCTGGTGCTCACCTTCGCCCGCCGGCAGGCCACCGACCTGCGGCAGCGGATCGAGGCGCGGATCGCCGCCGACGGGCACCGGGTGCTGCGCGAGCCGCTGGTGCGCACCTTCCCGGCGTACGCCTTCGGGCTGCTGCGCCGGGCCGCGGCCGAGCGCGGCGAGCCGTCTCCCCGGTTGCTCACCGGGCCCGAACAGGATCTGATCATCCGCGAGCTGCTCGACGTGGTCGGCGAGGAGTCCGGCGACGACCCGGTCGGCTGGCCGGAGGACCTGCGCCCCGCCCTGCGTACCCGGGCCTTCGCCGGCCAGCTCCGCGACCTGCTGATGCGCGCCGCCGAGCGCGGGGTCGGCCCGGTCGAGCTGGCCCGGCTGGGGGAGAAGCTGGGCCGCGCCGACTGGCCGGCCGCCGCGCGCTTCCTCCGGGAGTACGTCGCCGTCCTCGCGCTGCGCGACGTCAGCAACCGGGGCTCGGTCGCCTACGACCCGGCCGAGCTGGTCCGGGCCGCCACCGGCATGTTGCTCGACGACCCCGGCCTGCTGGACGCCGAGCGCCGCCGGCTGGCCCACGTCTACGTCGACGAGCTGGCCGACACCGACCCCGCCCAGCAGGAGCTGCTCGCCGTCATCGCCGGCGGCGGCAAGTCCCTGGTCGCCTTCGCCGACCCCGACTCCTCCACGTACGCCTTCCGGGGCGCCGACCCGGCCGTGGTGAGCGGCTTCCCGCACCGGTTCCGCACCGCCTCCGGGGCACCGGCGGCCCAGGTCACGCTGACCACGTCGTACCGGGCCGGTGCGGTGCTGCTCGGGGCGGCCGGGCGGTTGGCCCGGCGGCTGCGCGGCCCGTCGGCGCACCGGCGGCTGCGCCCGCTGCCCGACGTCCCGCCCGGCACCGTCGAGGTACGCACCTTCCGTTCCGCCACCAGCGAGGCGGCCTGGCTGGCCCACGCGCTGCGTTCCGCGCACCTGCTCGACGGCGTGCCCTGGTCGCGGATGGCGGTGCTGGTCCGCTCCACCCACCTGCACCTGCCCTCGTTGCGCCGCGCCCTGCACACCGCCGGGGTGCCGACCGTGGTGCACGGTGAGGACCTGCCGCTGCACCTGCAACCGGCGGTCGCCCCGCTGCTGCTCCTGCTGCGCTGCGCCCTGGAACCGACGCGGCTGGACGAGGAGGCGGCGGTCGCCCTGCTGCACTCCCCGCTGGGCGGGGCCGACCCGCTGGCCGAGCGGCGGCTGCGTCAGGGGCTGCGCGCCCTCGCCCTGGCCAGGGGCGACCGCCGCCCCTCCGGCGAGCTGATCGTCGAGGCGCTGCGCGACCCGGCCGAGCTGGCCGGCATCGACCGGCGCTGGGTCGAGCCCGCCCGTACGGTGGCCGAACTGCTCGACACCGCGCGTCGGGCGGCGGCCACCGCGGGTGCCACCGCCGAGGACGTGCTCTGGGCCGTGTGGCAGGCCAGCGGGCTGGCCGAACGCTGGGCCGGCGTGATCAACCGGGGCCGGGCCGCCACCGGCGAACACGAGACCGCGCAGCGTTGGCGGGCCGAGGCCGCCGACCGCGACCTGGACGCCGTGCTGGTGCTCTTCGACGCGGCGGCCCGGTTCACCGACCGGCTCCCCGGCGCGCGGACCGAGGTCTTCCTCGACCACGTGCTCGGCCAGGATCTGCCCGCCGACACCCTGGCCGCCAGCGCCGACCGCGGCGAGGCGGTCCGGCTGCTCACCGCGCACGCGGCGAAAGGCCTGGAGTGGGACCTGGTCGCGGTGGCCGGGGTGCAGGAGGGCGTCTGGCCCGACCTGCGGTTGCGGGGCAGCCTGCTCGGCTCGGAGCGTCTGGTCGACGTGCTCGCCGGCCGGGCCGACGGCGCGGGCGTGCGGGCCAGCCTGGTCGGCCAGACCTCCGCCCTGCTGGACGAGGAGCGGCGGCTGTTCCACGTCGCGGTGACCCGGGCCCGTCGGCGGCTGCTGGTCACCGCCGTCGCCTCGGCGGCGGTCGGCGGCGACGACCACGAGGAACAGCCCAGCCGCTTCCTGCACGAGCTGGGCCCGTCCGGCCCCATCGCGCCCGGGCCGGGCGGCCCGACGCCGCCGGGCTCCGGCCCGTCCACGACCGGCGCGACCGTCCGGACCGCCGACGACGCGGACGACGACCGGCCCCGGGAGTTGCCCGTCGGGCGCCCGCCCCGGGCGCTCACCCTGTCGGCGCTGGTGGCGGAGCTGCGTACCGCCGTCACCGACCCGGCGGCGTCGGTCACCCGGCGGCGCGCGGCGGCGGCCGAGCTGGCCCGTCTCGCCGCCGCCGGCATCCCCGGGGCGCACCCCGACGACTGGTGGGGGTTGCGCGGCCTCTCCGACGACCGGCCACTGGTCGACGAGGGCGAACCGGTCCGGGTCACCCCGTCGGCGATGGAGAGCGCGCTGCGGTGCAGCCTGCGCTGGCTGCTGGAACGGCACGGCGGCAGCGGCCCGGCCAGCGCCGCGCAGGGCGTGGGCAACCTGGTGCACGCCGCCGCGATGCTCGCCGAGGACGCCAGCGCCGACCGCACCGCCCTGCTGGAGTACGTGGCCGCCCGCTTCGACGCGATCGAACTGGCCGCCCGCTGGATGGTCGGCCCGGAGCGGGAACGCGCCGAGGCCATGGTGGACAAGCTCCTCCGCTGGCTGGCGGGCAACCCGCGCCGGCTGCTCGCCATCGAGCACGAGTTCGCGGTACGGCTCGACGACCCGAGCCGCCCGGTCGAGCTGACCGGCCGGGTGGACCGGCTGGAGGTGGACGCCGAGGGCCGGCTCGTGGTGATCGACCTGAAGACCGGCAAGTCCACCGCGGTCACCGAGCGGGAGGTGGCCGAGCACCCGCAGCTCGGGGCGTACCAGGCGGCGGTCGAGGCGGGCGCGTTCGCCGAGTTCGGCGGCGAGGCGGGTGGTGCGGCGCTGGTGCAGCTCGGCACCGGGGCGAAGGAGGCGAAGGAACAGACCCAGGCCGCCGCCGGGCAGGGCCCCGAGGCCGGCTGGGCCACCGCCCTGGTCCGGCGCACCGCCGATACGATGGCCGCCGCCACCTTCGCCGCGGTCGCCAACTCGAAGTGCCGGGTCTGCCCGGTACGGACCAGCTGCCCGGTCTCTGGCCAGGGCCGCCAGGTCGTCGAGCCGCCGACCGTCCGTCCCCCGGAGCTGCCGTGAGCGTGAGCACCGAGCCGCCCGCCGCTGCTCTCGGCGACGGCCGCCGCACCGCGGGCGCCTGCGGTCGGCAGCGCGTCACACGGCCGCCGAAGAGGACGGCGCGATGACCCAGCCCGCCCTCTTCGGCACCACCGCCCCGGTGCCCCGCACGCCGGACTCCGGGCCCCGCTACACGCCGGTCGAGCTGGCGAAGCTGCTGCGGCTGCCGGCCCCGACCCCGGAGCAGGCGGCGATCATCTCCGCCCCGGTGGAGCCGCTGCTGGTGGTGGCGGGCGCGGGCTCGGGCAAGACGGAGACGATGGCCGCCCGGGTGGTCTGGCTGGTCGCCAACTCGTACGTCCGGCCGGAGCAGATCCTCGGCCTCACCTTCACCCGCAAGGCTGCCGGCGAGCTGGCGCACCGGGTGCGTACCCGGCTCGACCAACTCGTCCGGCGGCTGGGCCGGCGTGGTCGCGACCCACTGGACGACCCGCTCGCCGGCGAGCCCACCGTCTCCACCTACCACTCGTACGCGGGCCGGATCGTCACCGAGCACGGGCTGCGCGCCGGCTACGAGCCGACCACCCGGCTGCTCACCGAGGCGTCCCGCTGGCAACTGGTCGACCTGCTGGTGCGCAACTACGACGGCGACATGACCGACGTCGACCGGATGCCGAGCACCATCACCGACGCCGTGCTGGCGCTCGCCGGGGAGCTGGACGAGCACCTGGTCGACCCGGACGACCTGGCCGCCTGGACGGGTCGCTTCTTCGCCGACGTGCAGTCCCGCCCCGGCCGGGTCTACGCCGACGTGCGCAGGGCGTTGCAGCTCCAGCGGACCCGGCTGAAGCTGCTGCCGCTGGTGCGCGCGTACGCCCGGCGCAAGGACGACTTCGAGGCGATGGACTTCGCCGACCAGCTCGCCCGGGCCGCGCGGGTGGCCCGCGAGCATCCCGGCGTGGGTGTCATCGAGCGGGAGCGGTTCCGGGTGGTGCTGCTCGACGAGTACCAGGACACCAGCCACGCCCAGGTGGTGCTCCTCAACGCGCTCTTCGGCGGCGGCCACCCGGTCACCGCGGTCGGCGACCCCTGCCAGTCCATCTACGGCTGGCGCGGGGCCAGCGCCGGCACCCTGGAGCGCTTCCCGACCGAGTTCGCCCGCGCCGACGGCACCCCGGCCGAGGTGCTCAGCCTCACCACGAGCTGGCGCAACCGGCCGGAGATCCTCGGCGTGGCCAACGCGCTCTCGGTCCCACTGCGCGCCGCGGGCGCCCGGGTGCCGGAGCTGCACGCGGCGATGAGCGTCAAGGATCCGATCCCGCACCGCAGTCCGCGCGGCCAGGCCGCCGGCACCGTGCACTGCGCGCTGCTGCACACGTACGTCGACGAGGCCGACTGGATCGCCGACAGCGTGCTGGCCGCCTGGCGGGGTGCGGCCGGGATGCCCGACGCGCTGCCCGAGCACATCCCGGTGCCGCGTCGCCCCACCACCGCGGTGCTGGTCCGGCTGCGCAGCCAGATCCCGGCGATCGAGGCGGCGCTGCGCGCCCGGGGCCTGCCGGTCGAGGTGGTCGGCCTGGGTGGCCTGCTCGACACCCCCGAGGTCCGCGACGTGGTCTGCACCCTGCGGGTGCTGGCCGACCCGACCGACGGTGCGGCGCTGCTGCGGCTGCTCACCGGCGCACGCTGGCGGATCGGGCCGCGCGACCTGGTCGCCCTGCACCGGCGGGCCCGGGCCATCGGGCGGGCGCGGCGGGAGCTGACCGGCGACGACGGGCCGGAGATCGTGGTGGACGTGCTGGACGAGGCGACCCTGGTCGAGGCCCTGGCCGACCTGGGGCCGGCGCAGGCGTACTCGGCGGAGGGCTACGCGCGGCTGCGGTCGTACGCGATGGAGCTGGCGCTGCTGCGTTACCGGCTGGACCAGACGCTGCCGGAGCTGATCGCGGACATCGAACGGACCATCGGCCTGGACGTGGAGGTGGCCGTGCGGGCCGGCCGGGACGGCGCCGGCGACGCCGGCCTGGCCCGGGGCCACCTGGACGCCCTCGGCGACGTCGCGGCCCGGTTCAGCGGGGAGACCCCGGGGGCGACCCTCGCCGGTTTCCTGGCCTACCTCGCCGCCGCCGAGGACGAGGAGCGTGGGCTGGCCCCCGGCGAGGTGGAGGTGGTGGAGGGCGCGGTGCAGGTGCTCACCGCGCACGCCGCCAAGGGCCTGGAGTGGGACGTGGTGTCGGTCGCCGGGCTGACCCGGGGCGTCTGGCCGGGCCCGGTGCGCAACTCCGACCACTGGCTGGGCGGGCTCGGGGTGCTGCCGTTCCCGCTGCGGGGCGACGCCGACGGGCTGCCGGAGCTGGGCCTGGCCGACGTCGAGGACCAGCGCGGGGTGGCCCGGGCGCTGGCGGACTTCACCGACGCCTGGCGGGCGCACGACGAGCGGGAGGAGCGCCGGCTGACGTACGTGGCGGTGACCCGCCCCCGCCGGCTGCTGCTCTGCTCCGGGTACTGGTGGGGGGAGGGGACCAAGCGGTTCCGTGGCCCGTCGGTCTTCCTGCGCGAGGTGCACGACGCCTGCCTGGACGGCGTGGACGGGCACCTGGTCGACGCGTGGACGCCGGAGCCGGCCGGCGACGCCGCCAACCCGACCGCGGAGACGGTGCTGCGGGCCGAGTGGCCGGCCGACCCGCTCGGCCCGCGCCGGCCCGCGCTGGCGGAGGCCGCCGCGCTGGTGCGCCGCTTCCTCGCCGACCCGGACGCGGCCCGCCGCGAGTTCCCCACCGACCGCGCGGCCACACCGGCCGCCACCGACCCGACCGGCGTACGGGCCGGCTCCGACGGCGACGCCACCGACCCGGCGGCCGACGACCCGGAGGTGGCGCGCTGGCGGCAGGAGGCGGACCTGCTCCTTGCCGAGCGGGCCGAACTGCTGCGGCAGGCCGAGGCGGTCGAGGTGGCGCTGCCCGGGCACCTCTCGGTGACCCAGCTCGTGGCGCTGCGCCGTGACCCGGAGGCGTTGGCCCGTACGCTGCGCCGACCGATGCCCACCGCGCCCAACCCGTACGCCCGCCGTGGCACCGCCTTCCACACCTGGCTGGAGCAGCGCTTCGGCGCGGACCGGCTGCTCGACGTGGACGAGCTGCCCGGCGCGGCCGACGCGGAGGCCGTCGGGGACGAGGCGCTGACCGAGTTGCAGGAGCGCTTCCTGTCCAGCGAGTGGGCCGACCGGGTGCCGGTCGAGGTGGAGGTGCCGTTCGCCACAGTGATCGCCGGCGTGGTGGTCCGGGGCCGGATGGACGCCGTCTTCGCCCGCCCCGGCGGCCGGTACGACGTGGTCGACTGGAAGACCGGCCGGCAGCCGGTCGGGCGGGAGGCCGAGGTGGCGGCGGTGCAGCTGGCCGTGTACCGGCTGGCCTGGGCGGAGCTGGCCGGGGTGCCGGTCGAGCGGGTCGGGGCCGCCTTCCACTACGTCTGGGAGGGCGTCACCGTGCGTCCGACCGACCTGCTCGACGCCGACGGGCTCACCGCGTTGGTCGCCGGAGTGCCGGAAATCCCGGTTGGGGGTGGCACGGGCCCGAATCCGTGATACGTTAACCGCGTTGCAGTTTTGGTTTCCAGAGACTCTGTGTGCGCCTGGCGGATTGTGGCCCCAGGCGCTCTTTGTTGTGTCCGGAGTTCTCCGGGCGGGGCGACCAGCAGCGACAGGCATGCCGCGCAATCGCGCGTGGCGTGCTCCCTTCGGTCCGCAACAGGTGCGGGTCCGAACGTTCCGTCAAGGAGACGAAACACATGGCAATTGGTACCGTCAAGTGGTTCAACGCTGACAAGGGCTTCGGCTTCATCACCCCGGACGGCGGCGGCGCGGACGTCTTCGCCCACTTCTCGGCGATCCAGTCCTCCGGCTACCGCAGCCTGGACGAGAACCAGCGGGTCGAGTTCGAGGTGACCCAGGGCCAGAAGGGCCCGCAGGCGGAGAACATCCGTCCGCTCTGACCCTCGGATCGACCGGTAACACCCATCGCGCCCCCCGGGCGTGGTGACGGGCCGGTCCGCCGCGCCGCCCACCCGCTCCGGCGGGGCGGCGCGCTGCGGCGGACCGCCCCGTACCCAATCGGTTCGTGCTTGTGAGTCGCGGCGCACTCTCCGCCTGCGACAGCGCCGCATTCCCGGCGCCCTCCCTCGACACGTGCCGCGTCGAGGAAGGCATTGCGCATGACCATGACCATTCCCACCTTCGCCGCCACCGGCCTCGCGCCCGCGCTCGTCGCCGAACTGGCCGCGCAGGGCATCACCGAGCCGTTCCCGATCCAGGCGGCTTCCCTGCCGGACTCGCTCGCCGGCCGTGATCTGCTCGGCCGGGGCCGGACCGGTTCCGGCAAGACGCTCGCCTTCGGGCTGCCCGTGCTGCACCGCACCGCCGGCCGCCGGGCCCGCCCGGGCCGCCCGCTGGCGCTGGTGCTGGTGCCGACCCGTGAGCTGGCCCAGCAGGTCACCACCGCGCTCACCCCGTACGCCCGGGTCCTCGGGCTGCGCTGCGCCACCGTCGTCGGTGGCCTGTCGCTGCAACGGCAGGCCGACGCGCTGCGCGCCGGCGCAGAGGTGCTGGTCGCCACCCCGGGCCGGCTGCACGACCTGATCAACCGGGGTGACGCCCGCCTCGACCAGGTGGCCGTCACCGTGCTCGACGAGGCAGACCAGATGGCCGACATGGGCTTCCTGCCGCAGGTCACCAAGCTGCTGGAGCAGGTCGCCCCGAACGGCCAGCGGATGCTCTTCTCCGCCACCCTCGACGGTGGCGTGGACAAGCTGGTCCGCCGCTTCCTCACCGACCCGGTCTCGCACTCGGTCGACCCGGGCACCGCGACGGTGAGCGCGATGACGCACCACGTCCTGCACCTCGACGCGGCGGACAAGCCCGACGCGCTCGCCCGGATCGCCGCCCGCGAGGGCCGCACCATCCTGTTCATGGCGACCAAGCACCGCGCCGACCGGGTCGCCCGCCAGCTCCTGGCCAGGGGGGTACGCGCCGCGGCCCTGCACGGTGGCAAGTCGCAGCCGCAGCGCACCCGGATCCTGGAGCAGTTCCGCACCGGTCAGGT
Source organism: Micromonospora halophytica (assembly GCF_900090245.1). Taxonomy (GTDB): domain Bacteria; phylum Actinomycetota; class Actinomycetes; order Mycobacteriales; family Micromonosporaceae; genus Micromonospora; species Micromonospora halophytica. Next base: position 175,308 of record NZ_FMDN01000001.1, on the reverse strand, counting down.
GACCGCCCTGGTCGCCACCGACGTGGCGGCCCGGGGCATCCACGTCGACGGGCTCGACCTCGTGGTCAACGTCGACCCGCCGACCGAGGCGAAGGACTACCTGCACCGGGGCGGTCGTACCGCCCGGGCGGGGGAGTCGGGCGCCGTGGTCACGCTGGTCCTGCCCGAGCAGCGCCGGGACGTCTCCCGGCTGATGAGCGTGGCCGGCATCAAGCCGCACACCGCCCAGGTACGCCCCGGCGACGAGGCCCTGACCCGGGTGACCGGGGCCCGGGAGCCGTCCGGGGTGCCGGTGACCATCGCCGTGCCGCAGCCGGCCCCGGCCGCCCGCCCGCGTACCGCCGGTGGGGAGGGTGGCCGCGCCCACCGGGCCTCCGGCCGTTCGCGCCGGCCGCGCCGCCCCCGCAGCGCCTGAGCCCCGTCCTGTCCTGACCCGACCCCGCGGGACGTGGGGCGAGCAGGCGGCTGCGCAGGGTGATCATGTCGCCGGCCGAGTCGGCAAACAGGCGTAAGTGCGTCCGATCGGCGACTGTTCCCGGATCCACGGCTGGTCGAAGCTTGTCCCCGGGGGGAAGAGCCGGCCGGGGGGCCGGCTCGGGAAGGGTGACATGGTGGTCGACGTCGACTCGGGGGCGATGCGTGAGCTGATGGTGGTGCTCGCGGTGGCGGGCGCAGGGCTGTTGCTCGCCATGGTCGCGGCGTTCGCCCCCTGGCACCCGAGGCCGGGCCGGGCCGCCCCGGCCGGTCTGGTCGAGCTGCACAGCCCGGGCGGCGTGAGCGCACCGGCCGTCGAGTTGACGGCCGGCTGACCGCGTCGGCGTGGGGGGCGGGCCGCTCGACGGCCTGGCAGTTCGGCGACGCCGACCCCGACGTCGGCCCGACCTGGCACAGCGGCGGGCGGGCCGACGTCGGGGTCGGCGGGGCCGCGGGTCACCACTGTGTCAGGTGCCGGGTGCGGGCGGTGCGGACACGCTAGGGTCGAGCACGTGCCGACGCGGAGAGCGAAGATTCCAACGACGAAATACCCCGTCGAGCGGTTCCGCCTCGACAACGGTCTGCGGGTGGTCCTCACCCCGGACCGCAGCGCCCCGGTGATCGGGGTCGCGGTCGTCTACGACGTCGGCATCCGGTCCGAACCGGAGGGACGCACCGGCTTCGCCCACCTCTTCGAGCACCTGATGTTCCAGGGCTCGGAGAACCTGGAGAAGCTGGCCCACTTCCGGCACGTCCAGGGTGCCGGCGGCACCTTCAACGGCTCCACCCACCTGGACTACACCGACTACTTCGAGACGCTGCCGAGCAACGCCCTGGAACGGGCGCTGTTCCTGGAGGCCGACCGGATGCGCGGCCCCCGGCTGACCGAGGAGAACCTGCGCAACCAGGTCGACGTGGTCAAGGAGGAGATCCGGGTCAACGTGCTCAACCGGCCGTACGGCGGGTTTCCCTGGCTGACCCTGCCACCGGTCATGTTCGACACGTTCCCCAACGCGCACGACGGGTACGGCTCCTTCACCGACCTGGAGTCGGCCACCGTCGCCGACGCCGCCGACTTCTTCCGCCGCTACTACGCCAGCGGCAACGCCGTGCTGGCGGTCAGCGGAGACATCGACGTGGTCGAGGCGACCGCGCTGATCGAGCGGCACTTCGGCGACGTGCCGGCCCGCCCCGCGCCGGAACGCCCCGACTTCACCGAGCCGGACCTGACCGTCGAGCGGCGGCACGCGTACACCGACCAGCTGGCGCCGTTGCCGGCGGTGGCCGGGGCCTGGCGGGTGCCCGACCCGATCGACGACTTCGCCGGCTACCTGCCGTACGTGGTGCTGGCCGAGGTACTCACCGACGGCGACGCGTCCCGGCTGGTCGAGCGGCTGGTCCAGCGGGACCGGACGGTGACCGGCATCGGCGGGTACCTGGGCTTCATGGGCGACCCCTTCGACGTGCGGGACCCGACCGCGCTGTTGCTCCAGGCGCACCTGCCGCCCGGCGGCGACGTCGACAAGGTGCTGCGGACCTTCGATGAGGAACTGGACCGGCTCGCCACCGACGGGCTGACCGAGGGCGAGCTGGCGCGGACCCAGGCCCGGATGGCCACCCACCTGCTGCGGGACACCGACGCGGTGCTCGGCCGGGCGCTGCGGATGGCGGTGCTGGAGCAGCAGCGCGGCGAGCCGGGCCTGCTCAACGAGCTGCCCCGGCTGGTCGGCGAGGTCACCGAGGACCAGGTGCGGGCCGCCGCCGCCACCCTGCGGCCGGAGCGCCGCGCCGCAGTCGAGGTCATCCCCGGAGGTGCCAGGTGAGCTCGGTGACGACGACCCCTCCCGCCGAGGCCCGCGCGCTGCCGCCGCTCGGCCCGACCCGCAAGCTCAAGCTGCCGAAGCAGGCCGAGCGACGGCTGGCCAACGGGCTCACCGTGATCGCGGTACGCCGTCCCGCCGTCCCCCTGGTCGAGCTGCGGCTCTGGATGCCGTTCGGCCGGACCCACCTGGCCCGCGGCGCGATGCTCTCGCAGACCGTCCTCTCCGGCACCCGGACGCACACCGCGACCCGGATCGCCGCCGAGCTGCAGAAGGTCGGCGGCGGCCTGTCGGCCGGCATCGACCCGGACCGGCTGATGCTCTCCGGGGCGGGCCTGGTCACCGGCCTGGACCGGATGCTGGAGATCCTCGCCGACGTGCTGATCGGGGCCACCTACCCGGCCGAGTGGGTCGACACCGAGCGGGACCGGTTGGTCGACCGGATCCAGGTGGCCCAGAGCCAGCCCGCTCACCTGGCCCGTACCGCCCTGCTCAAGCGGATCTACGGCCGGCATCCGTACGCGGTGCAGACGCCGGAGCCCGACCAGGTGCGGGCGGTCCGCCCGGCCGCCCTGCGTAAGCTGCACGCCGATCAGGTGCATCCGGCCGAGGCGGTGCTGGTGCTGGTCGGCGACGTGCAGCCGGAGCGCGCGCTGGACGCCGCCGAGAAGGCCCTGGCCGGCTGGAACGGCGACCGCCGGGGCGCCGAGCTGCCGCCCGCGCCACCGCTGGAGCCGGGCCCGTTGCTGCTGGTCGACCGGCCCGGTTCGGTGCAGTCCTCGCTGCGGGTCGCGCTGCCGGCGGTGCCCCGCACCCACCCCGACCACGCTCCGCTGCAACTGGCCAACCTGCTCTTCGGCGGTTACTTCTCGTCCCGCTGGACGGAGAACATCCGCGAGGACAAGGGCTACACGTACGGGCCGCACTCCACCGTCGAGCACTCGGTCGCCGGGTCGGTGCTGGTGGCCGCCGCGGAGGTGGCCACCGAGGTGACCGGCCCGGCGCTGCTGGAGACCATGTACGAGCTGGGCCGGCTGGCCACCGTCGCGCCGAAGCCGGACGAACTGGAGCAGGCCCGGCAGTACGCCCTCGGCACGCTCCAGCTCGGCATGTCCACCCAGGCCGGGCTCGCCTCGCTGACCAGCGCGTACGCCGGCAACGGGCTGCGCCTGGAGTTCCTCGCCGAGCACGCCGCCCGGCTGGCGAAGGCGACCGTGGACGATGTCGCCGAGGTGGCCGCCCGCTACCTGGCGCCGGCGAACGCGGTCACGTTGGTGCTGGGCGACGCCGACCGGATCGAGGGGCAGCTGGCGGTGTTGACCCCGGTACGGCGGGAGTCGGCGTGAGTGGCGAGCCGGCCCCGCCGCTGGCCCGCTCCACCCTCGACCGGGCGGCGCACCGGCGTACCGACCGGGAGTGGCTGGCGCAGGCGTGGCGGCGGGCCCGGGTGCTCGTGCTCGACTCGACCCACGGGGGTCGGGCGCTGGTGCGTACCGACGCCAGCCCACCCGCGCTGGTGCTGCGGGACCCGGCCGACCTGGGGCCGACCGGGGAGGCGGTGCCGCTCTTCCTCGGGGTGGAGCCGGACGGCGTACCGGTCTTCGCGGTGGACGCGCCGCTGCCGGAGCTGCCGGCGACCCGCGCGGTGAGCCTGCGGGAGGTCGGCCACCTGCTCAGCGACCGGGACGCGGGTGTCTTCACCACCGCCCTGGCCCTGGTCAACTGGCACCTCGGGCACGGCTGGTCGCCCCGGACGGGGCACCGCACGGAGCTGGACGAGGGCGGCTGGTCCCGGGTGGACGCACAGGGCCACCGGGCCTGGCCGCGCACCGACCCGGCGATGATCGTGCTGGTGCACGACGGGGTGGACGGCCCGGACGGCCGCTGCCTGCTCGGCAACAACGCCACCTGGCCGCGTACGCCGGGCGTGCGGCGTTACTCCTGCCTGGCCGGTTACGTCGAGCCGGGGGAGTCGGCGGAGGCCGCCGTGCTGCGCGAGGTCCGCGAGGAGGTCGGGGTCGCGGTCGAGAAGATCGGGTACGCGGGCAGCCAGGCGTGGCCGTTTCCCGGCTCGCTGATGCTGGGCTTCCTGGCCGAGGCGGATCCGGCGGCACCGGTCCGGGTCGATCCGGCCGAGATCGCGTACGCCCGTTGGTTCACCCGCCGGGAGATCGGCGCGGCGTTGGCCGGGCGGGCGGTGGACGTCGGCGGTGGTGACCGGTTGATCCTGCCGCCGCCGTCGTCGATCGCGCTCTTCCTCGTGCACCGCTGGCTCGACGGCCACTGCTGACCGCCCGTCGTCCCGGTGCGCGGCCGAGGGCTCGTGGATGCCGTACCCGTGCCGGTGACGGACCTGGCCCGGACACGGTCCCGGCCCGTGACCGTCGTTGCCGCGACGGTCACGGGCCGGACACGGGCCGTCGTGGCGGATGGGGCGTAGGAACCGCGGCGGGGGAGCCGGTCCGACCACGACGGACGTCGGTGCGGGGGTCAGCTTCCGGTGGCCTCCCAGCATTCCTGGCGGGTGGGGGCGGGCTCGTCGAGCGGCAGCACCTTGACCCGCTGCCGTCCGGAGCGGACCGCGCCGACCGTGGCGAGCGCCCGCGCCAGCAGCAGTGCGGCCTCCCGGTCCTCGGCGTGCACGATCTGGCGGCGGGGTTCGGGCGCGGTCGTCTCGTCGCGGAGCACACCACCGCCGGCCCAGGCGGCTGCGATGTCGGTGTCGGCGGCGGTGCGGATGTCGGTTCGAACGATCAGGAAACGCATGGCTGTCTCCGGATGGACCGCGACGGACGGGTACCGAGTGAAACTTCCACGTCACTGAAACGTCATGTTACGCCTGCCAGTGATCCCGGCAAGTGAAACGCGACCATCGGTCCGGCGCGTCATCCGATCATCCGATGCCTGGTCAGGGCGGTCGTGGACGGGTAGACGACGAGAGGCCGCCAGCGTCACGCCGACGGCCCCTCACCCGCTCACCGGATCAGTTCAGATCGAACTGGCCGTTCTTTGCGCCGCTGATGAAGCCGAGCCAGCCGGCCCGGTTGAACAGCAGCACCGGCCCGCCCGGGTCCTTGCTGTCCCGCAGCGCGACCACCGCCGCGCCCAGCGGGGCGACCTCGACGCAGTTCGAGGTCTGGCTCCGGGTGCTCTTGCGCCAGGGGGCGTCGGCGAACTGCCGGGTGACGACGGTGTTACGGATCTCGTTCATGGTTCTGCTCCTGCTCCTGGGCTGCTCCGATGGGGACGAGTGGCGCCCGCCCGGCCCCGGCGGAGGTCCGGTGTGGATCACCGCTCCGTCAGGCGCCCGGTAGGTCGGCGGCGCTGGACCGGCGCTGCTGCCGCCCCGTGGGCCGCCGTGGACGGGGCTGCCGTGTCGGTCAGCCGTCCCGTCGCCTCGAAGAGCCAGGAGAGGGTGTCCGATGCGGAGAGCGCCGCCGAGCATAGCCACTCGAAGGCCATTTTATAGCGATTTACAGTATTTGCCTCATGCGACATGACGTCGATGAAGCCACCTTCGATCGCCAGCGTCTCCGGGTCCTGCGGGTCGGCGAAGCGGTAGAGCGAGAAGGCGGTCGGCGGCAGGTAGAACTCGCCGATCACCGTCGTCCGTTGCAGCAGGTGCAGGGTGACGTTGGGCAGCATCGCCAGCTCGCAGAGCTTGGCGAGCTGTTCCCGGCGCACCTCGACCGGGCCGGCCCGCTCGCCGAGCGCGGCCTCCTCCAGCACTGCCGTGTAGCAGGGGCCGTCGGAGCGGTCCAGCAGCGACTGTCGGGCCAGCCGGGCGCGTACCTCGGTCTCCGGGTCCTCGCCGGCCTCCGGGTCGCCGGCCGCGGCGGCGGCCAGGTCGGCCGAGACGATCCGCAGCCGGGCGTAGCCCGCGGTCTGCAGCAGCCCCGGCACCAGCACCGGGTTGTACTCACGGATCTCCGCGCAGCCGGCCTCGATCTCCGCCCAGCCGAGCTGCTGCCGGGTCATCACCGGGTACGACTTGCGCCAGCCGCGCACGTCGCCGGCCTCGTGGGCGATGTTGATCAGCTCCGCGCGCTGGTCCGGATCCGCCCCGTAGAGCTCCAGCAGGACGGCCACGTCGTCCGGGTCGGGCCGGCTGCGGCCGTTCTCCAGTCGGGACAGCTTGGACGCCGACGCCCAGCCGATCCGATCGATCACCTGGTCGCCGGTGAGTTCCGCCGCCTCGCGCAGGCGGCGCAGTTCGGTGCCGAGCCTGCGTCGGCGCAGGATCGGGCTCGGTACGGCAGGAGGCACGGGTGTCCTCGATTCCGTAGACCGCCGCGGACGCGACGGTAACTGTATGAAATTCGGCCCACACGGACAGTATGGACGCGCGGTCGCCGTCGGGGGTCCCCGACAAGGGCGTGTCACGGGACAAAAAGAGGACTGTGGAAAGTGTCAGCGGCCCGGACGACGATGACCGGACCGGCCACAACTCCTCCAGACCGCGCCCGACGGGCGCCACCCCAGCGGAGGGAACCCCCATGCGCACCGTCCTGCGCCACCCCGACTTCCGACTGCTCTTCGGCGCGCTGCTGGCCAGCATGGCCGCCGAGTCCATCCTGCTGCTCGCGCTCGCCATCTGGGTCAAGGACCTGACCGGCTCGAACGGCCTGGCCGGCGCGACCATCTTCGCGATCATCGCGCCGATGACGATGGCGCCACTGGTCGGCTGGGTCGTCGACCGGTACCGCCGCCGGCCGTTCTTCGTGGCCGCGAACCTCGGCACCGCCATGCTGCTCACCCCGCTCTTCGCCGTGCGGGACCGGGCCGGCGTGTGGATCATCTACGTGGTGGCCGGCCTGTACGGGCTGTCGTACCTGACGCTCAGCGCGACCCTCAGCGGCCTGATCCGGCAACTGGTGCCCAGCGAGCTGCTCGCCGAGGCGAACGGGGCGTTGCAGACCGTCCGGCAAGGGCTCCGGCTGGGCGGCCCGCTCGCCGGCGCGGCCCTCTACGCGACGGTCGGCGGCTGGCTGCTGGCCACGCTGGCGATGGTCGGGTTCGTCAGCGCCGCCGCCGTGGTGGGGCTGCTCCGGACGCGCGAGGTGGAGCCGGCCGCGGCCACCCTCCGCTGGCCGGCCGAGCTGGGCGTGGGGCTGCGCCACCTGGCGGGTGAGCCCGCGCTGCGCCGGGCCCTGCTCGGCTACGGGCTGGGCTCGCTGGTGATGGGCTTCAGCGAGTCGCTGATCTTCGCGTACGTCGACCAGGGGCTGGGCCGCGACGCCGCGTTCGTGGGGGTGCTGGTCACCGTGCAGGGGGTCGGCGGGCTGGTCGGCGGTCTGCTCTCACCGGCCGTGGTGCGCCGGGTCGGCGAGGTGGGGGCGCTCGCCGCCGGGGTGACCTTCTTCGGTCCGGCCGCGCTGGCGCTGGCCTGGCCGGACCTGCGGCTGGGGGTGCTCGCCCTGCTGCTGGCCGGGGTGTCGCTGCCGCTGACCATGGTCGGGCTGAACACGCTCGTGCAGCGGCGTACCCCGCCGGGGCTGCTGGGCCGGGTGACCGCGGCCTCGGAGGCGCTGGTCAGCGGTCCGCAGGCGTTCTCGATCGGGGCCGGTGCGCTGCTCGTCGGCGCGTTCGACTACCGGCTGCTCTTCGTCGTCGTCGGGGTGGTCACCACCGCCGCCGGTGCCTGGCTCTGGCGCGGCCGCCGACTCTCCCCACCCGCCCCCCTGCCCCCCACCCCGCAGCCCTCACCCCCACCCCCACGGCTCCCGTCCCCCCGCCGATCCCCGGAGACCATCGTCGATCATGAAGTTATCGCCGCGACACGCCGGGAGAGTTGGCAATAACTTCATGATCGACGACCGGGTCGGGGTCGGGGCGGGACGGGTCAGCCGGCGATGCGGGCGAGGTGCTGCTTGACCTGGTTGATCGAGGGGTTGGTCAGGGCGCTGCCGTCGGCGAAGCGCAGGGTCGGGACGGTCTGGTTGCCGCCGTTGACGCTCATCACGAACTCGGCCGACTTCGGGTCCCGCTCGATGTCGACGACCTCGTACCCGATGCCCTCCCGGTCGAGTTGCGACTTGAGCCGGTGGCAGTAGCCGCACCACGAGGTGGAATACATCGTCAACATGGTCAGGTCCTCCCAGGGTCGATCGGCCCGGCTCCGATCAGGCCAGGCTAGTCGCTGCAACATCACCGCGAGCTGAGATGATTCCTCGTTGTGGTGGTTCACTCAGCGGCCGAACTCGTGCTCGCCGGACTGGATCCGGAGCAGCGGTCGGCGGTGACCGCTCCGGCCGGCCCGGTCTGCATCCTGGCCGGCGCCGGCACCGGCAAGACCCGCGCGGTGACCTCCCGGATCGCGCACCGTGCCCTGACCGGGGAGATCTCCGCCCGGCACGTCCTGGCGGTCACCTTCACCGCCCGTGCCGCCGCCGAGATGCGAAGCCGTCTCACCGTGCTCGGGGTGTCCGGTGTGCAGGCGCGCACGTTCCACGCGGCCGCGCTGCGCCAGGTCCGCTACTTCGCCCCCCGGCTGCTCGACGGCCGGGCCATGCCCGAGCTGCTGGACAGCAAGGTGCGGGTGGTCACCCTGGCCGCGGCCAAGGTCGGGCTGCGCGCCGACCGGGCCGCCGCCCGTGACCTGGCCGGTGAGATCGAGTGGGCCAAGTCGTCGCTGGTCGAGCCCGGGGAGTACGTCGTCGCCGCGGCGAAGGCGCTGCGCGAGACGCCGTACGAGCCGGCGAAGGTGGCCGACGTCTTCGCCGCGTACGAGCGGCTCAAACGCGCCAACGGGGTGATCGACTTCGAGGACATGCTGCGCGCGGCGGTCTGGGGGATCGAGGAGCACCGGGACGTCGCCGAGCAGGTGCGCGGCCAGTACCGGCACTTCGTGGTCGACGAGTACCAGGACGTCAACCCGTTGCAGCAGCGGCTGCTGGAGGCGTGGCTCGGCGGCCGGGACGACCTCACCGTGGTCGGCGACGCCAGCCAGACCATCTACTCGTTCACCGGGGCCACCTCGTCGTACCTGGTCGACTTCCCGCGCCGGCACCGGAACGCGACGGTGGTCCGGCTGGTCCGGGACTACCGCTCCACCCCGCAGGTCGTCGGGCTGGCCAACGCGGTGATCGGCCAGGCCCGGGGCGCCGAGGCGCGGCTGCGCCTGGAACTGCACGGGCAGCGACCGCCGGGCCCCGAGCCGGAGCTGCGGATCTTCACCGACGAGCCGGCCGAGGCGACCGCCGTGGCGGCCCGCTGCCGGGCCCTGGTCGAGGGGGGTACGCCGGCGAAGGAGATCGCCGTGCTGTTCCGGACCAACGCGCAGTCCGAGGCGTACGAGAAGGCACTGACCGAGGCCGGCGTGCCGTACGTGGTGCAGGGCGCGGAACGCTTCTTCGAACGGGTCGAGGTGCGTCAGGCGATGGTGGCGCTGCGGGCGGCCACCCGGTCGATCCCGGGGGAGACCCCGTTGCCGGTCGCGGTGCGCGAGGCGCTCGCGGCGGTCGGCTGGGCCCCCGACGCCGCCCCGGCCGGCGGTGCGGCGCGGGAGCGCTGGGAGGCGCTCGCCGCGCTCGTCCAGCTCGCCGACGAGTACGCCGCCACGCCCGAGGTGCTGCCGATCGGCGAGGCCGCCGCGGTGGAGCGTCCGGTGACGTTGTCGGACTTCAACGAGGAGCTGGCCCGCCGGGCCGCCCAGCAGCACGTGCCCACGGTGGACGGGGTGACCCTGGCCTCGCTGCATTCGGCCAAGGGGCTGGAGTGGGACGCGGTCTTCCTGGTCGGGCTCTCCGAGGGCACCCTGCCCACCACGTACGCCCGGACCCCGGAGCAGGTCGAGGAGGAGCGCCGGCTGCTCTACGTCGGGATCACCCGGGCCCGCCGGTGGCTCTGGCTGTCGTACGCCTCGGCGCGCTCGCCGGGCGGGCGGGCCCGGCGGCCGTGCCGCTTCCTGCCGCAGCTGGACCGATCCGGCGGCGGGGAGCGGGCCGGCGGCGGCGTGGCGGCCCGTCGGGCCGGTGTGGAGCGACGGCGTACCCAGGTGGTCTCCTGCCGGATCTGCGGCGCGACCCTGCTCGCCGGCCCGGACCGCAAGCTGGGGCGCTGCCCCACCTGCCCGTCCGACATCGACGAGGAGCTGTACGAGCGGCTGCGCGACTGGCGGGCCCGGGTGGCCGGCGCGCAGAAGGTCCCGGCGTACGTGGTCTTCACCGACGCGACGTTGACCGCGTTGGCCGAGCGGCGTCCCGGGCGGACCGAGGAGCTGATCGCGATCGCCGGGATCGGCCCCCGCAAGCTGGGCCTGTACGGCGACGCGGTACTGGCGCTGGTGGAGGGCGCGGCGGTGGACGACATCGCCCCGGAGAAAACTTTCGAAATCTCGTCGTAAATTCGTTTGCCCTCGCCCCGGGGCGAGGAATAGCCTCAGGACACACCTCGCGAGCGGCGCCATTCCGGCTGCTCACGGGGTGGAGACCGAGTCGGCACGAGGAAAGTCAGGGAGGTGGCACCAATGGAGATCTTCACCTATGAGCGTCCGGCGGCGATGCCAGCTGCCTGCGCTCCGCTGTCGGCTGTCCGGGTGGCCCTTGCCGCCACGCGACCGTCGGTTCCGCAGGTGCACCAGGTCCGGGTCCAGGCCGAGCTGACCCTGACCGTCGCGCCCGTCAACGGAATCGATGGCACCAGTGGCTTCACGGGCATGGGCATCGGTGTCGCCGAGAAGCGCACGGATGTCCGCGGTGTTCCACCTCGAGGTAGACCGGTCTGAACCACAGACCACCGGCTCACCTCGAGGCCGCGGAACCCGTACACCGGGATCCGCGGCCTCAGTTTTTTTGTCCCGCCGTACGTCGGAAGAGCGATCCACGAGATCGATGTGAGAGAGAGGTGACCGGGTGATGAGTCTGGCGTTGGCCCCGCTCGACGCAGATGTCGAGATGGAGGCGAATCTGCCCTGCCGGAAGTTCGACCCCGACCTGTGGTTCTCCGACCAGCCGGCCGAGCTGGAGCTGGCCAAGTCGCTCTGCGGGGACTGCCCGCTGCGCGTCGAGTGCCTGGCCGGTGCGGTCGAGCGGGCCGAGCCCTGGGGCGTCTGGGGCGGCGAGATCTTCGAGCGTGGCGCGGTCGTCCCGCGCAAGCGGCCCCGTGGCCGTCCGCGCAAGGAGGACCTCGCCCGCGACGCCGCCCTCCGGGTCGAGGCCGAGGCGCGCCTGACGGCCAGTGGTGTGGCCACCAAGCGCGACGCGGTCCGGCTGGCTGCCTGACAACTTCCCGATCCACACGTCCCGCCGGTGATCCACCGGCCGCGAGAAAGCTGAGATCCATGCTGCACCTGCCGAACGGAACCGAGATGCAACTACTCCACGAAGCGTTGTCCCGTGCCCGAATGCGACGGCCTCAGGCCGGTCGTACCACCACGAGCACTGAGGCAGCCCGTTCCGCCCGTACCGTCGCGATGCAGAGCCGTAGCCAGTCGGCGCGTGACCTGGGCGTTCTCTAGATCCCTACCAGTACGTGGGGGCGGTGACCGGAGTTCCGGTCACCGCCCCCGCGGCGTTCGTCGTGGTCAGGCCACCGGCGCGAAACCGGGCAGCCACCGCTCGAGGATCCCCCGGTACGGCGCCTTGGCCTCCAACTGGCAGAGCACCCCGATGGAGCCCAACGTCACCCGGTGGATGAGCAGGTACGACGGCGGCAGGTTGAGCTGCCGGCTCAGCTGGTAGGTCGGCGACTTCGGGCTGGCCAGGCGGGCCGCCTCGGAGCGCAGCCAGGCCCGGGTGAACCGGAATTCCTCGGCGGCGATCGGTTCCAGCATCGGCCGTAGGAAGTCGAGCACCGCGTGGGCGTCGATCGGCTCCGTCGAACTGACGAAGCCCTCCTTCCGCAGGCCGTTCACCACCCCGTCCGCGTCACCGCGTAGCGCCAGCCCCGCGATCCGGCCGATCGGCTCCGGGGTGCCCTCCGGCATCCGGGCCACCGCGCCGAAGTCGATCACGCCGAGCCGCCCGTCGGGCAGGAGCCGGAAGTTGCCCGGGTGCGGGTCGGCGTGCAGCAGCCCGGCCCGGGGCGGGGCGGACAGGTGCAGGATCGCCATCAGCCGGCCGGCCTCGTCGCGCTGCTGCTCGGTGCCCTCGCGGATGATGTCGGCCAGCGGCGTGCCCTCGATCCATTCGGTGACCAGCACCCGGGGGGCGGAGTGGAACACCGCAGGGATGAAGATCTCCGGGTCGCCGGCGTACGCGGCGGCGAAGGCGCGCTGCGACTCGGCCTCCAACTCGTAGTCGAGTTCCTCGGTGATCCGCTCCCGCAGCTCGACCAGGAGCGGCTTGACGTCCAGCCCGGGCTGGATGGCGCGGAACATCCCGGCGAGCCGGGAGAGCTGCTTGAGGTCGGCCAGCAGCGCCTCGCCCGCGCCCGGATACTGGATCTTGACGGCGGCGGCCCGCGCCTCCCCCGTCTCCGGGTCGTGCCAGAGCGCCCGGTGCACCTGCCCGATGCTCGCCGCCGCGGCCGGGGTGTCGTCGAACTCGACGAACCGCTCCCGCCAGTCCGGCCCGAGCTGCTCGGTGAGCACCTTGTGCACGCTGGCCACCGGCAGCGGCGGCGCGGCCTCCTGGAGCTTGGTCAACGCCTGCCGGTACGGCGCGGCGATCTCGTCCGGCAGAGCCGCCTCGAAGACCGACAGCGCCTGGCCGAACTTCATCGCACCGCCCTTGAGCTGCCCGAGGACGCTGAACAGCTGCTCGGCGGTGCGCTGCTGGATCTCGGCGGAGATGACATCGGAGGCGAGCCCGGTGACACGCTTACCCATGCCGAGGACGGTCCGGCCGGCGAAGCCGAGCGGCAGAGCGGCGAGCTTGGCGGTGCGGGACACGGCCCGGCGCGGGATGTCGGTCACCCGGTCATTGTTACCGACTTCGGGGGCCCGCGGCTGCTCCAGAGCCGGGCTGGCCCCAGTCATCCCCCGTCAGCGACGCCGTCCGGAGCAGTCGCAGGCGGGGTGCGGTGGCCAGACGCGTCGCCGGAATCGGCCGGCCGCGCCGATCTCGACGGCGCAGCCCAGCGTCTCCGGGGTGCCGCCGTCGAGCTGGGCGAGTGCCTCGGCGACCGCGTACCCGACGGCGGAGAGCAGGGTGGCGGCGCCGCACGCCTGGTCGGCCGGATCGGTGGCGAGCTGGGCGGCGAGCGTCGGCCAGCCCGGGTCCCGGTCGATGCGGTGCAGGTCCAGGCAGTGCAGGCAGGGGCCGACCGGTGGCCGCACCAGCGGCCCGATCACCGGCACGCCCTCCCGCAGGCCGAGCAGCAGGTGCGGTTGGCGACGGCGGGCGTACCCGGCGGCGAGCAGCGCGGCCGGGCGGTCCGCGCCGAGCTGGACCACCAGCTCGACCCGTCCACGACCGGGTGACCGGGTGACCGTGCCGGGGGCGACCCGGGTGATCGCCGCGCGCAGCGCGCCGGCCAGCGGACGTCCGACGTCGGCGGCGCTGAGCCCGGTCCCGACCAGATCGCCGGGGTGGACCGCCCCGGTGAGCTCCGGCGCCACATGACCCACCCCGGCCTGGGCCAGCGCGACGGCGACCGGCCCGCCGAGCCGGCCGGCGCCGGTGACCACGACCCGGGCGGCCCGTCGGCGGCGGAGCACCTGGGCCGGCGTGCCGGGCAACGCGGGCGAGGCCAGTGCCAGGGCGGTGGCCTCCGCCGCGAGCCGGCTCCGCGCCGGGCCGGCGAGGTCGCGGGGGAGCAGGGTGTGCGCGGGTACGACCAGACCGGCGGAACGCAGCGCGTCGAGCAGGGCGCGGGCCGCGTCGGGGCCGATCCGCAGGGTCGCGTCGGTCAGGACGGCGCGCTCGCTGCGGCTGCCGTCGAGCAGGTCGAGCAGCCGGGCGGCGCGCGGGTCGGCCACCTCCAGCAGGACGGCGCGGCCCGGATCGAGTCCGAGTTGCAGGGTGTGCCGGTCACGCCAGAGCCGGGTCAGGCCGGGCAGCAGCGTCGGGCGGGGCAGTGCGACGGGGGACGTGCTCATGACGACGGATCGTGACCGTGTCAGAGCTGTCTATCGATCGTTGTCCACAGGTGGGCGGGGCCCTGTCCAGGGTTGTCCACAGAAAATCGCGAGTTGTCCACAACCCGCCGGTAGCTTCTGTCGGGCAGCCGACAGTGCCGTTCGGGCTGGTCGGCGGGCGCGGAGTGGTGCCGGACCGGGGTCCGCAGACGGTACGGGGGAGGGGCGGCCGCCGGCCGCCCCTCCCCCGTAGGCCGTTCGGGTCAGACCTTGGCCTTGCCCAGGATGCGGTTCACTGTTGTGCCGCACACGGGACACTTGCCCTTGGCCATGTTCATCCCGGTCTTCGAGACCTCGACGTGTCCCTCGAAGTCCCGCTTCTCCTTGCACTTGACGCAGTAACCGTTGTAGGTCTGGGCCTGGTCGGCCACGGTAGCCCTCCTCGTCTCGTCCGCCGGGCGAGCCGGCCCGGCGGGGTTCCCGGCGGCGGGCCACACGGCCCCCGGCGCCGGGTCGTTCTCGCGGCCACCGACGTGACCGCTGGTTGGCGGACCCTACCCAGGTCTGGGTAGTTCCATGTCAGCTGTGCATCGACACTGTGAGGAAGTCGACGTCGAGAGTGTGCATGCCGAAATAGGTGGGATCAGTCAGTTTGCCGGGGACACGCCGGGCGGAGCCGCGCGAACGACCCGAGCGGGGGCCCGAGCGGCACGACGCAGCGTGATCTCCTACCGTGGAGAACGGCCTCGTGGCCGGCCCGGCCACCGTCAGGGGGTGACCGGGTTGTCCCGACATGGTCATCTGCAGATTTTTTCGGGACGCTCGGCGTCCAACCATCATTTTCCGGGCGCGTGTCGCCGTGTTGACCCTTGCGGACCCCTGGTCAGTACGCATTAGCTTTCCATCGTGGCAGCGAACCACGGCTGCGTGGCCCACTGATGGCTGGGGCGCGGAAGCCTGTCGTCGAGGTACGGCGCAGTCAGCGTCGGCGACGGACGGTGTCCGCGTACCGCGACGGGGAGCGGGTCGTGGTGCTCATCCCCGACCAGTTCTCCCGGGCCGAGGAGAGCGAGTGGGTCGACCGGATGCTGGCCCGCCTCGCCGCCCGTGAGGGACGGCTGGCCCGCTCCGACACCGAGCTGCTCGACCGGGCGTTGCGCCTGATCAACCTCTACCTCGCCGACCAGGGCGCCGACGCGCTGCCGGCAAGCGTCCGCTGGGTCACCAACCAGAACGGCCGCTGGGGGTCCTGCACTCCGGCCGACCGGAGCATCCGCATCTCGCACCGGCTCCAGGAGATGCCCGACTGGGTCCTCGACTACGTGCTGTTGCACGAGTTGGCGCACCTCGTCGTGCCGAGCCACAACGCCCGCTTCTGGGAACTCGTCGGGCGGTACGCCAAGACCGAGCGGGCCCGCGGCTACCTGGAGGGTGTCGCCGCCGCCTCCGCCGTTCCCCTGCCCGGCTGACGCGCGCCCCGCCTCCGCCCGCCGCCCCGCCTCTGTCCCTCGGCCGGTCAGGTCCGGCTCCGCGGGCCATGATCGACTCCGTTGCGCCGACATGGCGGTGTCCACGCGCGTTGACACCGCCATGTCGGCGACATGGAGTCGATCAAATGTCGTGGGTAGGCGACATGTGCTCGATCGGTGTCGTGGGTCGGGGGCATGGAGTCGATCGGTGTCGTGGGTCGGGGGCAGGCGCTCGGTCGGCGCCGCGGGTCGTCGTCCGGTCGGCGCGGACCGGCGGAGTCGGTGGCAGCGGGCCGAGGCGGGGCGGGCTAGGGTCGGGAGGTGGTCCGACGTGTGGTGGTGGCGTTGCTCGCCCCGGTGGCCTGGTCGCCTCCCGGGATCGACCCGGCGGACTGGCGTTCCGCCCTGGCCGAGGACGTGGTGGACCTGCTCGCCATGTTGACCGAGGTGGAGACCGCGGTCGCCGTGACACCGGCTGACCGGTGGCTGGCCGAGGCGGTGGTCTGGCCCGGCACCGCGATCCACGAGGTGCCCGAGCCCACGGTGAACGCCGTCCTCGCGGCGCTGGGCGGGTACGAGCAGGCGGCCGTGCTCGCCGCCGACGCCCCCGACCTGCCGGGCCTGACCCTGGGCAAGCTGCTCCGGCCGTTGACCAGCCGACCCGTCGCGGTCGCCCCGGTGGAGGGGGGCGGCCCCGGGCTGCTCGGGGTGGCGGCGCGGCTGCCCGTACCCGACTGGTTTCCGGCGCTGGACCTGGACGCCGCGGTCCCGGCGGACGTGCGCCGGGCGGCCCCGGCCCCGGGCGACGTGGCGGTCACCCCCGCCTGGCGGCGGCTGCGCGGCCCGGCCGACCTGGCCGCCCTCAACCCCGCCGTCGAGGGCTGGGAGACCACCCGCGCCCTGCTCACCGGCTCCGGCCCACCGCGTCAGCGCTGATCATGGCGTTGCCGTCACCCGCCTGGGCGGCGGGTCGTGGCGACAACTTCAAGATCAAAGTCGGTGAGGGCGGGTGCGGAGACGGCGTCGGCCGGGCACGCCCGGTGCACGGCTAGCCGCTCCGCCTGCCAGCCGCCGTTCCCCCCGGCCGGGTGGTCCGTGATCAGGACCGGTCGTCGTCGGAGTCGTCCTCGGTGCCGGGTGCCTTCCCCTCCGGTGCGCCGGGTGCGGTGAAGTCGAAGTTCGCCAGCTCGTCGTCCAGGTCGGTCGACCGGGTGGCGAAGGCCACCGGGTCGGCGAAGTCGTCGTCCGAGGGGAGCAGGTCGGGGTGACCCCAGACCGCGTCCCGCCCGGCGATGCCGCGATGCGTGGTGAGCGCCGCCCAGAGCGCGGACGCCTCGCGCAGCCGCCGCGGTCGCAACTCCAGCCCGACCAGCGCCGCGAAGGTCTGCTCGGCCGGCCCCCCGGCCGCCCGGCGGCGGCGGAACGCCTCGCCGAGGCGGACCACGTTGGGCAGGCGCTCACCGGCGGCGTTGTCCACCACGTGGCAGACCCACCCCTCAACCAGGGCGAGCACCGTCTCCAGCCGGGCCAGCGACGCCTTCTGCGCCGGCGTGTCCTCGGGGGTGAAGATGCCCTCCAGGGCGATCGCCTGCATCGACTCCGGGTCGGTCGGGTCGACCCGGCCCATCGCCTCCTCGATCGCTTCCCGGTTGACCCGGATACCGGAGGCGTAGTTCTCCACCGCGGTCAGCACGTGCCCGCGCAGCCACGGGACATGCTCGAAGAGCCGCTGGTGGGCCGCCTCGCGCAGGGCGACGTAGAGGCGTACCTCGTCCTCGGGCAGCTCCAGGCCCTCGCCGTAGGTCCGGATGTTGGCCGGGACGAGCGCGGCCGTGCCGGCCGGGCCGAGCGGCAGGCCGATGTCGCCGGCCGAGAGCACCTCGCCGGCGAGCGAACCGAGCGCCTGGCCGAGTTGCCCGCCGAAGAGCGCGCCACCGAGGGTGGCCACCATCGACTGCATCGGGCCGAGCTGGGCCCGGGCCTCCGGCGGCACCAGGTCGCCCATCGCGCCGACCATCCGGCTGGCCACCGGGTCGCAGAGCTTCCGCCAGACGTCGAGGGTCTTGTAGATCCACTCGTTGCGGTTCCAGGCCACCGAGGTACGGATGCCCGAGGGCAGGTCGGAGGCGGGCTCCAGCCAGAGGTCGGCGAGACGCAGCGCCTCCTCCACCGCGTGCCGCTCGTACGGCGACACCGCCGGGTCGCCCGCGGCGGCGAGCTGACTCGCCGCCACCTGCCGGGCCAGGTCCCAGTTGACCGGCCCGCTGCCCGACGCGGAGAGCAGGTGCTGCAACTGCGACATGAACTGCTGCATCTGCGCGGGGTCGTTGGGGTCTGGTGGTTGCCCACCCGGGAGCGCGAAACCGAACGGAATATCAGGCACGACGTCTACGGTACGCGGGCCGCGCCCCAGGTAGCCGCCGCTGGCGTTGCGCTGAGGGCGAAGTCCGCGTCGGCCACCCGGCCCCACCCGCCCTGGTCGGTACGCTCTGCCGCATGAGACGTCGCGGCGTGACCGTCCTCCTCGGTGCTCTGCTCACCACCCTGCTCAGCATCGGCGTGCTCGGCGCCCCGATCCCGTACGTGGTGCTCGGCCCGGGGCCGACCGTCGACACTCTCGGCACCTCCGACGGCAAGGAGGTCATCCAGGTGACCGGGCGGGCGACGTCCACCTCCGCCGGTCAGCTGCGGATGACCACGGTCGGCGTGCAGCCCACGGTCAAGCTGCGCGCGGCGATCGCCGGCTGGCTCTCCGACGACGAGGCGGTGGTGCCCCGGGAGCTGGTCTACCCGCCGGGGGAGAGCCAGGAGGAGGTGGAGAAGCGCAACGCCGAGGACTTCCAGAACTCGCAGAGCAGCGCCGAGACCGCCGCGCTGGTCGAGCTCGGCTACCCGGTCGAGGTGGTGGTCAAGGAGGTCACCGCCGACGGTCCGGCGCAGGGCGTGCTGAAGGCCGGTGACGTGGTCACCACGGTCGACGGGGCGAAGGTCACCAGCGCGACCAGGCTGGTCGAGCTGGTCCGGGGCAAGCCCGCCGGCACCGCGTTGAAGATCGGCTACACCCGGGACGGGGTGGCCGGGACGGCCACCGTGACCAGTCGGGAGCAGGACGGCCGGCCGCGGATCGGCCTGGTGCCCGAGCAGCGTCAGCCGCACCCGTTCAACCTCAAGATCGACCTCAACAACATCGGCGGGCCGAGCGCCGGGCTGATGTTCGCGCTCGGCATCGTCGACAAGCTCGAACCGGCCGACCTCACCGGCGGGAAGGTCATCGCCGGCACCGGCACCATCGACGACGAGGGTCGGGTCGGCCCGATCGGCGGCATCGCCCAGAAGCTGGTCGGGGCCAAGGAGGCCAAGGCGGACGTCTTCCTCGTGCCGGCCGACAACTGCGCCGAGGCGGTCCGCAATCCGCAGCCCGATCTGCCCCTGATCAGGGTCGGTTCGCTGGACGAGGCGCTGACGGCGCTGGAGACCCTGCGCTCCGGTGGGCAGCCGACGCTGTGCCGCCCGGCATGACCTTGACCCGACACTCTCAGGAACACCCCGTACTCTGGGTGCCTGCCCGGAGCCGATCACATCGAGCATGCGGAGCCAACAGTGGTCATGCGTAGCAGCCCCCTGCCGAGAATGAGCCGGCGCGGACGCGTCACCATCGGTGTCCTGGTCGGGGTGTTCGTGCTCTTCACCCTGCTCGGCTGGGGTGTCCAGGCGTGGACGGACTGGCTCTGGTTCGAGGAGGTCCGGTACACCCAGGTCTTCACCGGCGTACTGGTCACCCGTCTGCTGCTCTTCCTCACCGTCGGCGTGGCGATGGCGCTCTTCGTCGGCGCCAACCTCTGGTTGGCGTACCGGCTGCGCCCGCAGCTGCGGCCGCACTCGCTGGAGCAGGCCACCCTGGAGCGGTACCGGATGCTGATCAGCCCCCGGATGGGCACCTGGATCAGCCTGACCGCGGCCGTGCTCGGCCTCTTCGCCGGCCTGTCGGCGCAGAGTCGGTGGAACCAGTGGCTGCTCTTCCGCAACGGTGGCGACTTCGGCGTCAAGGACCCGGAGTTCGGCGTCGACGTCGGCTTCTACGTCTTCCAACTGCCCTTCTGGCGCTACCTGCTCGGGGTCGGCTTCACCGCGGTGGTGCTCGCGCTGCTGGGCGCGCTCGCCGTGCACTACATCTTCGGCGGGGTACGGCTGCAGGGTGTCGGCGACCGGATGACCAACGCCGCGCGGGCCCACCTCAGCACGTTGGTCGCCGCCTTCGTACTGCTCAAGGCCGTCGCGTACGTGCTGGACCGGCGGGCGATGCTGCTGGAGTACAACGAGGGGGCCAAGCTCTACGGTGCCGGCTACGCCGACGTCAACGCGCTGCTGCCGGCCAAGGAGATCCTGGCGTACATCTCGGTGGTGGTCGCGATCGCGATCATCGTGTTCTCCAACGCGGTGATGCGGAACCTGGTCTGGCCGGGCATCTCGCTGGCACTGCTCGGCGTCTCCGCCGTCGCCATCGGCGGCATCTACCCCTGGGCGGTGCAGACCTTCGAGGTCAAGCCGAGCGCCCGGGACAAGGAGGCGCCGTACATCGAGCGCAGCATCACCGCCACCCGGAACGCGTTCGGCCTGGTCGACACGAAGACCACCGGGTACGCGGCGAACAACCTCGTCCCACCGGCGACCCTGGCCTCCGACACCGCGGTGGTGCCGAACGTCCGGCTGCTCGACCCGCAGCTCGTCTCCGAGACGTACACCCAGCTCCAGCAGGTGCGCGGCTTCTACGACTTTGGCCCGAAGCTCGACATCGACCGGTACTCGGTGGCGAACAAGACCTCCGACTTCGTGGTCGGTGTCCGTGAGATCAACTACAACGAGCTGACCGACCAGCAGAGCAACTGGATCAACAAGCACACCGTCTACACCCACGGGTACGGGCTCGTCGCGGCCCCGGCCAACCAGGTGGTCTGCGGTGGTCAGCCGTACTTCGTCTCCGGCTTCCTCGGCGAGAAGGCCCAGGAGGCGTGCTCCTCGCAGGCCGAGCAGATCCCGGCCACCCAGCCGCGGATCTACTATGGCGAGCGGATGGGCCCGGACGACTACGCCATCGTCGGGCAGGCCGGGGAGGGCAGGAACGCCGAGTTCGACCGGCCCACCACGGAGGACGGCGGCGAGCAGTACTACACCTACACCGGGGAGGGCGGCGTCGAGATCGGCTCGTTCACCCGCCGGCTGCTCTACACGATCAAGGAGCAGGAGACGAACTTCCTGCTCTCCGAGGCGGTCAACGACAACTCCCGGCTGCTCTACGTGCGCAACCCGCGCGACCGGGTGGAGAAGGTCGCGCCCTTCCTCACCCTCGACGGCGACCCGTACCCGGCGGTGGTGGGCGGCCGGGTCCAGTGGATCATCGACGGCTACACGACGGCGGCGACCTACCCGTACGCCGAGCGGGTCAACCTCCAGACCGAGACCGCCGACGAGCTGACCAACCGGGGCACGTTCCAGCTGGCTCGGGAGAACGTCAACTACATGCGTAACTCGGTGAAGGCCACCGTCGACGCGTACGACGGCACGGTGCGGCTCTACGAGTTCGACGAGAACGACCCGGTGCTCAAGGCGTGGAACAAGGCATTCGGCGGTGACGTCGTGCTGCCGAAGAGCGCCATCCCGGCCGAGTTGGCCGAGCACTTCCGCTACCCGGCCGACATGTTCAAGGTGCAGCGGAACCTGCTCACCAAGTTCCACGTCACCGACCCCGGCGACTTCTACTCCGGCCAGGACTTCTGGCAGGTGCCGAACGTGCCGGACGCCCCGGACAGCGGGCAGAAGCAGCCGCCGTACTACCTGTTCACCCAGTTCCCCGGGCAGGAGGCGCCACGGTTCCAGCTGACCGCCGCGGTCACCCCGAACGGCCGGCAGAACCTGGCCGCGCTGATCTCCGGGTCGTACGTCGACGGCCAGCCCAGGCTGGAGGTGCTGGAGCTGCCGGACCAGACCCGGATCTCCGGGCCGGTCCAGGTGCACCAGCAGATGACCAACAACGCCAACATCCGGCAGCAGCTCAACCTGCTCTCGTCCAACCAGGCGCAGGTGCAGTACGGCAACCTGCTCTCGCTGCCGTTCGGCGACGGAATGCTGTACGTCGAGCCGGTCTACGTCAAGAGCAACCAGCAGGACGCGTACCCGCTGCTGCAGAAGGTGCTGCTCTCGTACGGTGACGGCGGTTCGTACGTCGTGCTGGCCGACAACATCACCGACGGCATCAAGCAGCTCGTCGACCAGGGCAAGCGGGCCGCCCCGAGTGGCGGCACCCCGCCTCCGAGCGGCGGCACCCCGCCGCCCCCCGACCAGGCCACCCCGCCGCCGCTGACGGGTGAGCTGGCCGAGGCGGCGCAGCGGGTGCAGGCGGCCATCGGCGAGGTCAAGGCCGCGCAGACGTCCGGCGACTTCGAGCGGTACGGCCGGGCGCTCAAGGCCCTGGACGAGGCGATGACCGCGTTCCAGCAGGCCCAGCAGGCCGCCGCCCCGGCCGGCGCGAGCCCGTCGCCGAGCGGCAGCCCTTCCGGCTCGCCCTCGCCCACACCGGGCGGCTGACACCGACGGGCCCGCCCGTCGACCGGCACCGCCCGCGCCCTGACGACCGTCCCCGGTGGTCAGGGCGCGGGCTTTTCGTCTTTGTCACCGGCTGCCCGCAACCTGCGGACCCCGTGCGCCGTCTCCTCAGCAAGGGGGGACCGGAACGGGGAGGCGTGGTGGCGGTATGAGGGACGCACAGAGTTTCGACGAGTTCTACCGGAGCACGTCCCCACGGACGCTCCGGTACGGCCACGCGGTGGCGGGCGACCACGGCGAGGCCCAGGACCTCGTGCAGGAGGCGTACGCCCGGGCCTGGCGGCAGTGGGGGAAGCTGGCCAGCCATCCGGCGCCCGAGGCATGGCTGCGGCTGGTGGTCAGCCGACTGGCCACCGACCGGTTCCGGCGCCTGAAGGGCTGGCGTACGGCGATGAGCCGCACCGGGCCGCCCCAGGACGTGCGACCACCCGGGGAGGACACCGTCCTGCTGGTCGGCGCGCTACGGCAGTTGCCGGCCAACCAGCGCCAGGCGTTGGCCCTGCACTACCTGTTCGACATGCCGGTGGAGGAGATCGCCCGTGAGACGCGGGTGCCCACCGGCACCGTGAAGTCCTGGTTGTCCCGGGGCAGGTCGAGGTTGGCCGAGCTGCTGCCCGGTGTCACCTCCGAGGAGCTGGAGGTCAACGATGTCGCGTGAACTGACGGGTCTCTACCGTTCCCTCGCCGAGGACACCGATCCGCGTGGCCTGGCCTCGCCGGACGTGGTCCGCCGGCACGCCGACCGCCGGGCGCGGGCCCGGGCGGCCGTGGGTGTCCTGGCCCTGGCGGCGCTGGTCGGCGGGACGGCGGTGGGCACCCAGTTCGTCCTCACCGCCGGCCCCGACACCCCGGTCGGCCCGCCCGCCGGCACGCCGGCCCCGCCGTCGGTGTCGCCGCCCCCGGCCGACCCGACGCCTGCCCCGTCGGTGTCGTCGACCCCGAGCGCGCTGCCGTCGCGGACGACCCCGTCGGCGCCGCCGTCGGCCGGTGGTGGTCCGCCCGTCCGGACGCCGACCTCGATCCCCGACTCGGCCTTCTTCGCCCTGGCGGCGGCGAACGACACCGGCGCGGGGGCCGCGTTCAGCGATGGGCCGGTGCTGCCGAGGCTCTGCGGGGCGGAGCCGGGCGGGTCCGGCGTCGTCCGGCAGCGGGTACGTGCGGTGCCGTTCAAACTGGCCACCACCCCGGAGGGCTACGTCCCGGACGGTCTCTACCGGCACAGCATCACCAGCTACCGGTCGGGCCGGGCCGACGACGCGCTGCGTGAACTGCGCGCCGCTGTCCAGGGCTGCCCCGAGCAGCAGATCGGGTCGGTGACGTCCCGGCAGAAGCTGCTCCCCGACGGCGGGTACGGCGACGAGTCGGTGCTGTTCGAGATGCGCAAGCCCTTCCTGGACGCCAACGACGAGCCGACCGGTGACGAGGAGGTGCGACTGATCCGCGCGATCCGGGTCGGCAACGTGGTGACGGTGCTCTGGGAACAGGGCTGGGAGGGAAGTTCCAGCCCGAAGTCGCAGGTGGACGCGGACAGCCGCCGGGCGGTGCAGGCGATCCGGGACTGGTTGGACTGAGCGGACCCGGGTCCGTTTTGCGGGCTCGGGGGTCCGTAGGTTACGGTTAACGAGCCGACGCGGGGTGGAGCAGCTCGGTAGCTCGCTGGGCTCATAACCCAGAGGTCGCAGGTTCAAATCCTGTCCCCGCTACCACGACGAACGGCCCGAGGATATGATCCTCGGGCCGTTCGCCTTGTCCACCCTCCGCTGGCGCTGTCTGGGACAGCCTGGCCCGAGTGACAAATGGCCGCGACGCCGTCCCGACCGGAGTGCGGCCGGGCGACGACAACCGGTCGCCATCGGGCCCGGCAAGGCGTCCGGGATCCGACGTCGGTCGCCGTCGTGCCTGGTCGGAGGGGCTGCGGAGGCGATCCGGGGACCCGGCTGATCTCCGCGGCGGGGGTGCGCTAAGCTTATGGAGCCGACGCGGGGTGGAGCAGCTCGGTAGCTCGCTGGGCTCATAACCCAGAGGTCGCAGGTTCAAATCCTGTCCCCGCTACTCGTGACGAAAGGCCCCGGAGTCCTGCTCCGGGGCCTTTCGCGTGGCGGCCTGCACCCGGTCGAGGCGGTTTCGTCCCCGCCGTCCGGCGTGCCCCGGTTGCCCACCTCGGTCAAGATGAGGGCATGTCTTCTCTGAACAGGTGGTGGGGCCGGCTGAGCGCGGTCCTCGGTGCGGTCGTGCTCTCGGTCTTCGTACCGGTCGCGGCCTGGGCCTCCACGGGCACCGGCGAGCTGGTGGTGGAGGCCGCACGGCGCAGGTCCCGGGGTGGCTTCGGCTTCCTCGGCTTCCTCGGCCTGCTCTGCTGCCTCGCGGTGGTCGTGGTGATCGTCCTGCTGGTGCTGAAGATGATGCGGGGCCGCCGCAACGGACCGCCGCGCTGACCGGGTGGTCGGCGCGGCACGACCCCGGCGCAGGCGGCGCACCGGCCGATCTCAAGCGGCCAGCGCTGCCTGCGCCTGCGCCATGAACTTCGACGTGGTCGCGCGCACCCCGGCGTCCCCGGACCGGATGGTCCGGGCCGAGGCGGCGAGCAGCGTACGCACCCGGCCGTGCCCCTTGGGAGGTGGTGCCGGGGCCGGGCCGACCAGGTCGTCGAGGGTCGTGCCGAGGGCGGCGACGCGCTTCGCGGCCGGGTCGTCGAGGGCCTGGGTGACGGCCTCCCGTACGGCGAGGTCGGCCGGGAGCCCTCGTTCGATGCCGAGGACCCGGCCGACCTCGACGTTGGTGGTGAGGAAGCTCAGCACGTCCGCCACCACACCCGGGTGCCGGGTGCCCCGGAAGGCGGCCCAGTACATCGAGGCCTGGTCCCACTGGGCGGCCGCCGGGCCGGGGAAGCCGGCCAGCCCCAGCTCGTCGTCGGTGTGCCGCTGCAGTTCGGGGAGCTGGTGGGACCAGGCGAACGAGGCGGCCGTGTGCCCGGTCACCACGAGCTGCCGCGCCGGGTCGCCGGAGTCGGCGCGGTCGACCAGGATGGCGGCCGGGGTGGCCCGGTTCAGCCGGGCGCGCTGCCAGAGTTCGAACCAGTCCACCAGCGCCGCCGAGTCGAAGCCGAGCTGCCGACCCTGGTAGAACTTGCCGCCCTGCCCGCGTAGCCACAGCCAGAGGGCGCGCTGGTCGCCGGAGGGGTCCATGGTGCCGGCGACCCGGCCGCCGCTGGCCCGGGTCACCCGGGCCGCCCAGTCGAGGTACTCGGCCCAGGGCATGATCGTCGGGACGGGCATCCCCAGCCGGCGCAGCAGGTCCCGGTTGTAGACCACGACGGGGTGGGTCTGCGCCGCCGGGACGCCGACGGGACGACCGTCCACCGTGCCGTAGTCGGCGAGCCCGGGCGGCAGGCCGCGCAGGTCGAGCCGGCCGTCGGCGACGTACGGGCCGAGGTCGAGGGCGATGGCCCGCTGCGCGTACTCGGTCAGCATGGTGTCGTCGAGCTGGAACAGGTCCGGCACGTTGCCGCCGGCGGCCTGGGTGGCGATCCGGTCGTAGTAGCCGGCACCGCCCTGCCAGGTCACCCGGAAGGTGACCCGGGGGTTGCGGGCCGAGTAGAGGCGCAGCGCCCGCTCGGTGGCCTGGGCCCGCCGGGCCGTGCCGTACCAGAAGACCGAGAGCTCGATCGGGCCGTCGGTCACCCCGTCGACCACCTCCGCGCGGCACCCGGTGAGCCCGCCGGTGGCGAGCGCGGGCACCGCGAGCAGCGCGCCGAGCAGCCGCCGTCGGGCCGGGTCGGCGCCGGGCCGGGAGAGCGATGGGCGGACAGCGGGCACGGTGCGCTCCTGGGCGGGTGGACGAGGTCGGACCATTCACGCAGGCTCCGCGCCCGGGTGTCAACGTCCCGCGGCCGGGCCGACCTGGCCGCGGCGGAGTCGACCCCGCACGACGGACGGCGGGACGCCGGGTGGCCACACCGGGCGTCCCCGGGCCGCGTGGTGTACTAGGGCGCGTGGAACTTCTGCACTCGGGCAAGGTCCGGGACGTCTACGCCGACGGCGACGACCTGATCCTGGTCGCCTCCGACCGCATCTCGATCTACGACGTGGTGCTGCCGACGCCCATCCCCGACAAGGGGAAGCTGCTCACCGCCCTGTCGCTCTGGTGGTTCGGGCAGCTCGCCGACCTGGTGCCGAACCACGTCATCTCGGCCACCGACGTGCCTGCCGAGTTCGCCGGCCGGGCGATCCGCTGCCGCCGGCTGGACATGGTGCCGGTGGAGTGCGTGGCGCGTGGCTACCTGACCGGCGGTGGCCTCAAGGAGTACCAGGCCACCGGCAAGGTCTCCGGGGTCGAGCTGCCGCGCGGCCTGGTCGAGGCGTCGATCCTGCCCGAGCCGATCTTCACCCCGTCGACCAAGGCGCCGGTGGGGGAGCACGACGAGCCGATCACCTTCGCCGAGGTGGTGGACAAGGTCGGCGGCGAGATCGCCGAGCGGCTGCGGCAGATCACCATCGACGTCTATCGCCGGGGCGCGGAGCTCGCCGCTGACCGGGGCATCCTGGTCGCCGACACCAAGATCGAGTTGGGGTGGGCGGCCGACGGCACCCTGACCATCGGCGACGAGCTGCTCACCTCCGACTCGTCCCGGTTCTGGCCGGCCGAGTCGTACCAGCCGGGCCGTGCCCAGTTCTCCTACGACAAGCAGTACGTGCGGGACTGGGCCACCGGCAGCGGCTGGGACAAGCAGGGCCCGGCGCCCGAGGTCCCCGCCGAGGTGGTCGAGGCGACCCGGGCCCGCTACGTCGACGTCTACGAGAAGCTGACCGGCGACCGCTGGGCCTGATCAGTCCACCCAGTCGAGGGTGCGCTGCACGGCCTTGCGCCACTGGCGCAGCTCCCGCTCCCGGTGCTCCGGCGCCATGGTCGACTCCCACTGGGCGTCCGAGCGCCACTGGGCGCGCAGCGTGGCCAGGTCCGGCCAGAACCCGACCGCGAGCCCGGCTGCGTACGCTGCGCCGAGGCAGGTGGTCTCGGTGATCCGGGAGCGGACCACCGGCACGTCGAGGACGTCGGCGAGGAACTGCATCAGCAGGCCGTTGGCGGTCATCCCACCGTCCACCCGCAGCCGGCGCAGCGCCACGTCCGAGTCGGCGTTCATCGCGTCGACCACCTCGCGGGTCTGCCAGGCCGACGCCTCCAGCACCGCCCGGGCCAGGTGCCCCTTGGTGATGTAGCCGGTCAGCCCGGCGATCACCCCCCGGGCGTCGCTGCGCCAGTGCGGCGCGAAGAGCCCGGAGAAGGCCGGTACGACGTAGCAGCCGCCGTTGTCGTCGACCGTACGAGCCAGCTCCTCCACCTCCGGGGCGGAGGAGATCACCCCCAGGTTGTCGCGCAGCCACTGCACCAGCGACCCGGTCACCGCGATCGCCCCCTCCAGGGCGTACGCGGCCGGGTGCCCGTCGATCCGGTAGGCGACCGTGGTGAGCAGGCCGTGCGAGGAGGGGACCGGGCTGGCCCCGGTGTTGAGCAGCAGGAAGCTGCCGGTGCCGTAGGTGCACTTCGCCTCGCCCGGCTGGAAGCAGGTCTGCCCGAACAGGGCGGCCTGCTGGTCGCCGAGGGCGCTGGCCACCGGCACCCCGGGCAGCAGCCCCTCGGCGGTGCCGTACACCTCGGCCGAGGAGCGGATCTCCGGCAGCATCGCCGCCGGAACGCGCATCGCCTCCAGCAGCTCCGGGTTCCAGTCCAGGGTTTCCAGGTCCATCAGCATGGTCCGGCTGGCGTTGGTCACGTCGGTGACGTGCCGCCCGGTCAGCTTCCAGATCAGCCAGCTGTCCATGGTGCCGAAGAGGACCTCGCCCCGCTCGGCGCGCTCGCGCAGCCCGTCGACGTGGTCGAGCAGCCAGCGCAGCTTCGGGCCGGCGAAGTAGGTGGCCAGGGTCAGCCCGGTCCGCTCGCGCAGCCGCTGCTCCCCGTACGAGTGGGCCAGCTCGCGCAGCAGCGGGCCGGTGCGGGTGTCCTGCCAGACGATCGCGTTGGCCACCGGGCGGCCGGTGACCCGGTCCCAGACGACGGTGGTCTCCCGCTGGTTGGTGATGCCCACGGCGGCCAGCCCTTCCGGACCGGTCCCGGCGTCCTCCAGCGCGCCCCGTACCACCTGCTCGACGTTGGCCCAGATCTCCTCGGCGTCGTGCTCCACCCAGCCCGGCTGGGGGAAGATCTGCCGGTGCTCCCGCTGGGCGACGGAGACGATCTCCCCGGCCCGGTCGAAGATGATGCACCGTGACGAGGTGGTGCCCTGGTCGATGGCGGCGACGTACTCTCCGGTCATCCGGGCACCGTACCGGGAAGGTCGCGCCGAAAGAACCGGTGTGCCGTCCGTACGATGTCGAGACGTGCGTGACATCGCCGTGTTCAGTGGAACCGCCCATCCGGACCTCGCCGCCGAGATCTGTGCCCACCTCGACGTGCCCTTGCACCCCGTGCGGGTCTCCCGGTTCGCCAACGACTGCCTGGAAGTGCAGTTGCAGGCGAACTGCCGGGAGCGGGACGTCTTCCTGATCCAGCCGTTGGTGCCGCCGGTGCAGGAGAACCTGGTCGAGCTGCTGCTCATGATCGACGCTGCCCGGGGCGCGTCGGCCGGCCGGATCACCGTGGTGCTGCCGCACTACGCGTACGCCCGGTCGGACAAGAAGGACGCCCCGCGCATCTCCATCGGCGGCCGGCTCGTCGCCGACCTGCTCACCTCCGCCGGCGCCCACCGGGTACTCGCGCTGACCCTGCACTCACCGCAGGTGCACGGCTTCTTCAGCGTCCCGGTCGACCATCTGCACGCGCTGGGGGAGCTGGCCGTGCACTTCCGCCGCTACGACCTGAGCAACGCCGTCGTGGTCTCGCCGGACCTGGGCAACGCCAAGGAGGCGGCGGCCTTCGCCCGGATGCTCGGCACCCCGGTCGCGGCCGGCGCGAAGCAGCGGTTCAGCGACGACCGGGTCAAGATCAGCACGGTGATCGGCGATGTCGCCGACCGGGACGTGATCGTCCTCGACGACGAGATCGCCAAGGGCAGCACGGTGATCGAGCTGATGGCCCACCTGCGGGAGCGCAAGGTGCGCTCGATCCGGCTCGCCTGCACCCACGGTCTGTTCTCCAGCGGGGCGCTGGAGCGGCTCAGTGAGCAGGACGGCGTGCTGGAGATCGTCTGCACCAACACGGTGCCGATCCCGGCGCAGAAGCGGGTGCCGAAGCTGGAGGTCCTCTCGGTGGCGCCCGCGCTGGCCGAGGCGATGCGCCGGATCCACAACGGGGAGTCGGTCAGCGCGCTCTTCGGCTGAGGCGTCGGTGTGCCGGGGCGGTCACTCCGCCCTGGCCCGCCGGCCGGCCGGCGCGGCGGTGCTGATCCGTACCGTGGTGCCGGCCGCGCTGGTCTCGACCTCCATCGCGTCGCTCAGCTCGCGGGCCAGCCAGAGGCCCCACCCGCCCGCGGTGTCCGCCGCCGGCCGGGACCGGTCGCCGAGGCGCTGCGCGCTGATGCCGCGCCCGTGGTCGGCGACCTCGCAGACCAGCTCGCCGGAGCGCCACCACAGCCGCAGCCAGCCTTGGCCGCCGCCGTGCCGGACCGCGTTGGTGATCAGCTCGTTGACCGCCAGCACGAAGTCGTCGAGGCGCTGCCCGTCGAGCCCTGCGGCGTGCGCGCAGGAGGTGACCGAGTGTCGCAGCTCGGTCACCTGCGCCTGATCGAAGGCCTCGGCGATGAGGAGGGAAGATTCGATGGGCACAACCGTACGCGCTGTGGGCGGATCTGCGTTCGTCATGGCCCTGTCCCGACCGCGGGTCTCGGAGTTTTTCGCGACATTTCCACCGTACGTCAGGGTTCTCCGCCGCGCGACGGGCGGCCCGCCGGGCGACGGGGAGAACTGTGGCATCGTGTCGCCCATGCCGACGCCGCCGGGTGGATTCGAGGACCCGCTCTGGCGGTCGCTCGCCGTCTTCCGTTTCGCCTCCCTGGCGTACGTCTGCGTGCTGGTGGTCCGCGACGCCGACCGGTTCGCGCATCCGCTGGCCGCCGGCGCGGTCCTGCTGGCCATGCTGGCCTGGTCCGTGGCGACCGCGGTCGGCTACGCGCGGCCGGCGAACCGGGGCTGGCCGCTGCTCCTGGCCGACCTGGCGGTGGCGCTGGCCGTCCTCGCCGTGACCCCGTGGGTGGTCGGCCGGGCGGCGCTCGCCACCGGCACCCCGACCCTGGCCGTGGTCTGGGAGGGCGGGCCGGTGCTGGCCTGGGCGATCTCCGGCGGCCGGCGGCGTGGCGCGGCGGCCGCGCTGCTGCTCGGCGTGGCGGACCTGGCCGCCCGCGGGTTCGGCACCTCCTCGATCACCGGGCTGATCCTGCTGCTGCTCGCCGGGGTGATCGTCGGGCACGTGGCCCGGCTGGCGGTGACCGCCGAGGAGCGGTTGCAACGCGCGGTGGAGCTGGAGGCGGCGACCCGGGAGCGGGAGCGGCTGGCCCGGGGCATCCACGACTCGGTGCTCCAGGTGCTGGCGCTGGTGCAGCGGCGCGGCGCACACCTCGACGGGGAGGCCGGCGAGCTGGCTCGGCTCGCCGGCGAGCAGGAGGCGGCGCTGCGCGCGCTGATCGCCGGGGCCGCCCCGGCGTCCGCCCCCGGCCCGCAGGCCGGCACGGCGGACCTGTGCGCCCTGATCGGCGGGTACGCCTCGGCGACCGTCTCAGTCTCCGTCCCGGCGACCCCGGTTCCGCTGCCGGCCCCGGTGGCCCGGGAGGTGGCGGCGGCGACCGCGGCGGCGCTGGACAACGTCGAGCGGCACGCCGACGGCCGTGCCTGGGTGCTGGTGGAGGACGAGGGAGCGATGGTGACCGTGTCGGTGCGTGACGCCGGCCCGGGCATCGAAGAGGGGCGGCTCGTCGAGGCCGCCCGGCAGGGTCGTCTCGGACTGGCCCAGTCCGTCCGGGGCCGGATCACCGACCTCGGCGGTACGGTGCGGATCGTCTCCGCCCCCGGTGAGGGCACCGAGATCGAGATGGTCGTACCCAGGAAGGGCGGATGAACATGGTCCGGGTGATGGTCGTCGACGACCACCCGATGTGGCGGGAGGGGGTGGCCCGGGACCTCACCGAGGCCGGTCACCAGGTGGTCGCCACCAGCGGCGAGGGACAGCAGGCGGTCCGGGTGGCGGCGGCCGCCCGGCCGGACGTGGTGGTGCTCGACCTCCAACTGCCCGACGTCTCCGGGGTGGAGGTGATCCACGGGCTGCGCGCCGTGCTGCCCGAGGTGCGGGTGCTGATGCTCTCCGCCAGCGGCGAGCAGCAGAGCGTGCTGGACGCGGTGAAGGCCGGCGCCACCGGCTACCTGCTGAAGTCCGCCGCCCCGGCGGAGTTCCTCGACGCGGTGCGCCGCACCGCCGCCGGGGAGCCGGTCTTCACGCCCGGCCTGGCGGGACTGGTCCTCGGCGAGTACCGCCGGCTCGCCGCCACGCCCGCGCAGTCGGTGGCGGACGGCCGGCACGACACTGCACCCCGGCTCACCGATCGGGAGACCGAGGTGCTGCGCCTGGTGGCCAAGGGGCTGTCGTACAAGCAGATCGCCGAGCGGTTGGGCCTGTCGCACCGCACGGTGCAGAACCACGTCCAGAACACGCTGGGCAAGCTCCAGCTGCACAACCGGGTGGAGCTCACCCGCTACGCGATCGAGCGCGGCCTGGACGGCTGACGACTCAGTGCGACTCGGGGGGCCGGGTCTCGTGGATCGCCAGCTCCTCCGCGCTCGCGCCGCCGCCGGCCGCGCCCGCGTCGTAGGCGATGTTGTCGGTCTCCTGGTCGGTGTGCGCCCCCTCGTCCGGCTCCACCAGTCGGCCGACCTGATGGTCGGCGGCGGTGCCGAGCTGATCGTGGTCGTACACGGAGACCGGCGAGTGCGGGTCGGAGGTGGGACCCGGGTCGATCACGTCGGCGTCGAGCTGGGCCTGGGCGGCGGCCTCGTCGCTGTCCGCCTCGGCGGCGATCGCCGGGTCGACCGGGGCGGCCAGCGGGTCGTCGGCGGCGCGTTCGTACTGCTCCCGCTGAAGCTTGTAGTCCAGTGACTCGCCGTCGAGCTGCTCGTCGGCGGTGGTCCCGAACTGGTCCACCGCCACCGGCGTCCGGTCACCGGGCAGCTGGGCCGGCTTGGGGCCGTCCGCCTCCCGGCCGGTGAGGACGTCGTCGTTGGCCGTCGAGTCGTCGTCGGCGGTGTCGGGCAGGCCCTCCGCCTCGGGGTCGGACACGGGGGTCGGGTACTCGTCGTCGCGCATGGCTG
Source organism: Micromonospora halophytica (assembly GCF_900090245.1). Taxonomy (GTDB): domain Bacteria; phylum Actinomycetota; class Actinomycetes; order Mycobacteriales; family Micromonosporaceae; genus Micromonospora; species Micromonospora halophytica. Next base: position 142,700 of record NZ_FMDN01000001.1, on the reverse strand, counting down.
ATCCGTACCCACTGCCACCCCCCGGGTAACCGGCCCCGGGGCCCGCAATCAGGACGAAAGGGGAAAAATCAGCCCCGGCTCCCGGTTTCGTCCTCCGCGTACATGACGCACCAGACGACCTTGCCGTCCGGCACCAGCGTGCTGCCCCACCGCCGGGCCACCGTGTCGATCAGCAGCAGACCGCGGCCCCCGGTCGAGGTGAGCGGGGCCAACCCGGCGTACGCGGGCTGCCGCCGGGAGTGGTCGCGGACCGCGACGCGCAGGGAGCTGTCCCGTGGGGCGACCAGGACCGTCATCGGGGTGCCCGCGTGCGCCACCACGTTGTTGACCATTTCGGTCACCGCGATGGCCGCCGGTTCGGTCAGCTCGGGAACACCCCACCGGGCGCAGCCGTCGGCCACCAGCTCCCGGGCCCGCCGGGCCGCTCCCACGGTGGGGGTGAGGTCCACGGTGAGCAGGGCCGCCATCGGCGTACGGGCCAACGCGGCGGTGGCCTCGTCGAGGCTGGCGCAGACCGGCAGGTCACCGGAGGCCCCGGTGGCCGCCCCGGTCGGGTCGAGCACGAGCAGATCGGCGGCCGGCCAGTCGGCGACCGTACGACGCACCTCGGCGAGCAGTCGGACAGCCGTGTCACCCGTCGCGCGGAGCCGGCCCACGTCCACGACGATCGGACCGGGTCGGGCGCTGAGCCGGGCCAGGAGGGCGTCACGCACCCGGTCGGCGGCGGTCGGCTCCAGCAGGCCACTCAGCCGCACGACCGCGGACGACTCGTCCGACTCCACCAGGCAACGCGCGTCCGTCGGCATGATCGTCCCATTGTGCATGCCGACGGACGGACGCGCACCCGGCCGGCCCGGGCGGGTCACCGTCGGCCCGACCGGGCTCGCCGGGCCATCGCGGCCACCGTGCCGACGGCGGTGCCGGCGGCGGCCAGACCGAACGCCGTGGTCATCCGGACCAGTTGCCGACGTCGGCCGTCCCAGCCGCCCTCGCGGACCGCCTCCGCGTCGGGACGGAAGACGTTCCCGCTGCTCTCCAGGGCGCGCGCGGGGCCGAACTGGGTGCGGTGGACGTACCAGCCCAGCACCCGCTCGGCCAGCGCCGGCGCGAGCCGCCACTGGAGTCCGACCAGCCGCGCCGCGCCGCCCGCGTACGCCTCGCGCCGGGGCCGGCGCAGCAGTCGGACGATCGTCTCGGCCACCACCTCCGGCGGGTAGACCGGCGGCGGCGGGACCAGTTCCCGGCCGGTGTGGTTGCCGGCGTGCCGGAAGAACGGCGTGTCGATGGTCGCCGGCAGCACCGTGCAGATCGAGATGTTGCCCCGCCCGGTCACCCGCAGCTCCTGCCGGACGGTGTCGGCCAGCCCACGGATGCCGTGCTTGGTGGCGTTGTACGCCGACTGGTAGGGCATCGCCACCTCGGCCAGCACCGAGGCGTTGTTGACCAGCACGCCGCCGCCGGACGCGCTCAGCCACGGCAACGCGGCCCGGGTGCCGTACGTGGTCCCGAGCAGGTTCACCTCGACCACCCGGCGGAACTCCGCCACCGGGATCTCGTCGAAGAGCCCGACCGCGCTGACCGCCGCGTTGTTGATCCAGGCGTCGATCCGGCCGAACTCGGACGCCGCGCGGACGGCGAGCTCCTCCACCGCCACCGGGTCCGTGACGTCCGTGGGTACGACCAGTGCCCGGCCGCCCAGTTCGCGGCAGCGACGGGCGACCTCCTGGAGGGCGGGCTCGGTGCGGGCGGCGAGCACGACGTCGGCACCCCGGCGGGCGAGCGCGTAGGCCGTGGCGGTGCCGATTCCGCTGGAGGCGCCGGTGATCACCACGGTGGCATCGGCGAGAGTGCGGGTCAGCGGCATTCCTCGTCGGTACCCCGACCGGGCCCGGTCATGCGGCCCACACCCCGCCGATCCCGTGCCGGTGCGCGCAGTGGGGCGGCGCTGGTCGGGCAGGGGAGTGACTGGTCCCGATCTGCCAGGTTTCGGCTCGTCGGGCCCGGGTTAATGGGACCCTCTGACCGGAGGACCCATCCCTCGCAGTACGCATGGAGGTGCACCATGCGCGTCGGCCTCGTCTTCGCGCACGCCGGCCCCACCCGGCATGCGGACGGCCCTGCCGTCGGCACCCACGAGCACATCGCGCGGGTCGCCGCCGAGCTGGCCGGGCGCGGCCACGACGTGCGGGTCTACGAGCGCCGTGCGGACCCGGCCCTGCCGGAGATCGTCGAGCTGGACGGCTACCGCGTCGAACGGGTGCCCGTGGGGCCGCCCCGACCCACCCCCACCGCCGAACTCGTCGGATACGTGGCGGAGTTCGGTCGCTGGCTGGCCGACCGCTGGGCCGGGGAGTGGACCCCGGACGTGGTGCACGGGCACTACTGGATCGGCGGCCTGGCCGCCGCCCACGCCGTACGCGAGACGGACATCCCGGTCGTGCAGACCTTCCACTCCCTCGGGGTCGAACAGCTGCGCCACCTCGGCCAGGGCTACGACGGCCCGGGTGAGCGGATCCCGCTGGAGCGGGCGCTGACCCGGGTGGTGGACATCGCGGTCGCCCAGTGCAACGACGAGGTCGACGAGCTGACCCGGATGGGCGTGCAACGCACCTCGGTGGCGATGGTGCCGGCCGGCGTGGACATCACCCGGTTCCACCCCGACGGCGAGGCCGCCCCGCGCGAGCGGCGGGCCCGCATCCTCTCCGTCGGCGGACTGTCCCCCGGGCACGGCCAGGAGGACCTGATCCGGGCGATGCGGCTGGTCGGCGACGCCGAACTGGTCATCGCCGGCGGTCCGCCGCCCGAACAGCTCGCCACCCACGCCGAGGCCCGCCGGCTGCGTGAGCTGGCCGAGCGGACCGGGGTGGCCGATCAGGTCAAACTGGTCGGCGCGGTGCCGCACGAGCAGATGCCGACCTGGTACCGCTCCGCCGACGTGGTGGCCTGCACCGCGCACTACTCGTCCGCCGGGCGGGTGTCGCTGGAGGCGATGGCCTGCGGCGTGCCGGTGGTCGGCTACGCGATGGGCGGCATCGCCGACGCGGTGGTGGACGAGGTGACCGGCCGGCTGGTGCCGCCGGGCGACGTCCGGACCCTGGGGGTGACGCTGCGCCGGCTGCTCGCCGACAACGCGGGGCGGTTCGCGTACGGGCACGCGGCGGTCGACCGGGTCCGGTGCAGCTACACCTGGGAACGCACCGCGAGCGCCCTGGAACGCCTCTACGAGCGGGTGGTGGGCAGGCGCAAGCCGGTCGAGGCCTGAGGGCGCCGGTCAGCTGGGCGGCACCGCCCGACCCCGGGCAGCCCCGACCACGGCCCGTTCCCGCTCTCCCGCCACGGCGTGATGGTGCTGGGGTTCGGCGTACCGGGTCAGGCCGATCACGGCGGCCAGGGTGACCAGGAAGCCGACGGCGGCCAGCCACTCCCGCCCCGGCCAGATCTTGTCGTTGAGCAGCAGCAGGCCGATGATCGCGGCCGGCACCGCGCCGGCGGCGTCCATCGCGGCGACGGCGGCGGTGGTGGAGCCGCGCTGCATGGCCAGCCCGAGCAGCAGCTGCCCCACGATCGAGTGCGCGATCAGCAGGTAGAGCAGCGGGTCCCGGACGAACGCCTCGGGCGAGGACGCCGACGCCAGCGGCCGGGCGGCGACCGCCGCGGCGGAGAAGGCCAGCCCGGCCAGCGAACCGAGCGCCACCGAGCCCGGTGAACCGTGCAGGCGTACCGCGAAGAACCCGAGCACGGCGATGCCACCGAGCGCGACCGCCAGGGCGACCAGGCCGGCGGTGCCGAGCCCCTTGGACGGGGCCGGCTGGGCGGAGAGCACCAGCGCGGTGATCCCGCCGAAGAGGAGCACCAGCAGCGCCACCTCGGCGGCCGGCAGCCGCCACTTCAGCACCACCACCCCCAGCACGGCGGTGACCCCGAGACCTGCGGCGACACTCGCCTGTACCAGGAACAGCGGCAGGTCCCGGCGGGCCAGGAAGGCCAGCACGAACCCGGCCACCTGGCAGCACAGCCCGATCAGGTAGGTGCGGTGCCCGGCCAGCCGCAGCAGCAGCCCCGGATCGAATGTGTGGTGCACCGTCGTCCGCGCCGCGGCCACCGACTGCAGCATGTTGGCGAAGCCGTACGCGACGATCATGGCCGCGAGGAAACACCAACCGGAGGACACCACCTGGCGAGGATAGAGGGTGCTCCGGGTTCAGCGCGCGGTCGGCCGAGCCAGCCGGGCGAGGACGTCCGGGTGCAGGTGACCGTTCGTGGCGATCGCGCTGACCTCGTCGGAGCTGTTCCCGCCAGGGGAGGGGCGGCCGTCGAGGGTGGTCATCATGCCCCCGGCGCCGGTGACGATCGGCACCAGCGCGGCAACGTCCCAGAGCGACAACTCCGGTTCCACCATGACGTCCAGTGCGCCCTCGGCCAGCAGCATGTAACCGTAGAAGTCGCCGTACGCCCGGCTGCGCCAGGCGTCCCGCATGAGCTGGAGCACGGCGTCCAGCCGACCCGCCTCCTCCCAGCCGGTCAGCGACGAGTAGCAGAAGCTGGCGTCGGCGAGGTCCTGCACCGCGGAGACCCGGACCGGCGCGCCAGAGGCGGCGTCCGGACCGGCGTACGCGCCCTCGCCGGCCACGCCCCACCAGCGCCGGCCCAGCGCCGGGGCGGAGACCAGGCCGACCACCGGCCGGTCGCCCTCCAACAGCGCGATCAGGGTCGCCCAGACCGGCACGCCCCGGACGAAGTTCTTGGTCCCGTCGATCGGGTCGACCACCCAGCGTCGCCCGTCCGGCCCGGCGGCGGGCTGCTCGCCGTACTCCTCGCCGAGCAGGCCGTCGCCGGGCCGGTGCTCGGCCAGCAGCGCGCGGATCGCCCGCTCGACCGCGGTGTCCGCGTCCGAGACGGGGGTCAGGTCCGGCTTGGCCTCCACCCGCAGGTCGAGCGCGCGGAACCGGGCCGCCGAGATGGCGTCGGCGGCGTCGGCGAGCCGGTGGGCGAGGGCGATGTCGTCGGCGTACCCGGTCATGGGAGGAACGGTAGTGCCGGGCCGGGCCGGACCCGCCGGCCGGGTCGCGCGGAGCCGGTCACGACCCGGCGAGCGGATCGCCCGGGTTGCGCTCGGGTTCCCGCACGTCGCCCTCGCCGGACCGGGAGGCCAGCAGCCGGCGGTACGACGCCAGCCGGCGCGGGTCGGCCTTCCCGGCGGCCACCCAGGCGTCCAGCGCGCAGTCGGCCTCGTCGGGCGTGTGCGGGCAGTTCGGCGGGCAGTCCACCGTGGCTTCCACCAGGTCGGGGAAGCCGTGCAGCAGGCTCTCCGCCGAGACGTGGGCCAGCCCGAAGCTGCGCACCCCCGGGGTGTCGACGATCCAGCCCGCGACCGCACCCGGCGCGACCCCCGGGGCAGCGGGCAGCGGCAACGCCACCGCGCTGGTGGAGGTGTGCCGGCCCCGGCCGATCGCGCTGACCGTGCCGACCGCCCGCGCCGCGTCCGGCACCAGGCGGTTGACCAGCGTCGACTTGCCCACCCCGGAGTGGCCCACCAGGACCGAGACCCGGCCGGCGAGCAGCGACCGCAGCGCGTCGAGGTCGGAGTCCGGCCGGATCAGCACGTACGGCAGCTCCAGTTCGGCGTAGTAGCCGACGACCTGGTCCGGCCCGGCCAGATCCGCCTTGGTCAGGCAGAGCAGCGGCTCGATGTCCGCGTCGTACGCGGCCACCAGGCAGCGGTCGATGAACCCGGTACGCGGCGGCGGGTCGGCCAGCGCGCTGACGATGACCAACTGGTCGGCGTTGGCGACCACGACCCGTTCCAGCCGCCCCTCGGCGGTGGTCTCGTCGTCGTCGGCGGTGCGCCGCAGCACCGAGCGGCGCTCGGCGATCCGGACGATCCGGGCCAACGCGCCGGCCGCCCCGGAGGTGTCCCCGACCAGGCCCACCCGGTCACCCACCACCACCGACTTGCGGCCCAGCTCACGCGCCCGCATGGCGGTGACGACGGGGGCGTCGGCAGCGGCCTCGGACAGCACGCAGGTGTAGCGGCCCCGGTCGACGGCGATCACGAAGCCGTCGACCGCGTCGGCGTGTCGGGGCCGGGTCCGGGTGCGTGGACGCGAGGACTTCCCGGGCCGGACCCGTACGTCGTCCTCGTCGTACTCCCGCCGTCTGGTCGCCAGGACCGCCTCCGTCTCCGCCTCAGCTCTTGTTGGTCACCATCGCCGACCATAGTGCCGGGAACTCGGGCATGGTCTTCGAGGTGCACGTCACGTCGTCCACCTCGATGCCCGGCACGGCGAGCCCGGCCACCGCCGCGGCGTGCGCCATCCGGTGGTCGGCGTACGTGCGGAAGGTCCCGCCGCGCAGCGGGCGGGGCCGGATCTCCAGCCCGTCCTCGGTCTCGGTGAGGTCCGCGCCGAGTGCGGCGAACTCGCTGGCCAGCGCGGCGATCCGGTTTGTCTCGTGACCGCGGATGTGCGCGATCCCGGTGAACCGGGAGGGCGAGTCGGCCAGCATGGCCAGCGCGGTCAGCGCCGGGGTCAGCTCGCTGACGTCGGAGAGGTCGGCCGTCAGGCCGTGCACCGTGCCGGTGCCCCGCACGGTCAGCCCGGCGGTGCCCAGGGTGACCTCGCCACCCATCCGCTGGAGCAGCGAACGGAGCTGCTCGACCGGCTGGGCGCTGCTGCGCGGCCAGCCCTGCAACGTCACTTCACCGCCGGTGACCAGCGCGGCGGCGAAGAACGGCACCGCGCCGGAGAGGTCCGGCTCGATCTCCCAGCCACGGCCGGTCAGCGGGCCGGGCTCGACCACCCAGACGTCCGGCGTGCCGTCGTCGACCGCCGCCCCGGCCGCACGCAGCATCTGCACGGTCATCCGCAGGTGGGGGGCGGAGGGGACCGGCGGGCCCTCGTGGCGGACCACCACGCCCCGGTCGAACCGGGCCCCGGCGAGCAGCAGCCCGGAGACGAGCTGGCTGGAGGCCGAGGCGTCGATCACCACCTCGCCGCCGGTGACCCGACCGGCGCCCTGCACCACCAGTGGCAGGCTGCCGGTCGCGGGGGCGTCGATGCGGACGCCGAGGGCGCGCAGCGCGTCGATCAGCGGGCCCAGCGGGCGGACCCGGGCCTGCGGGTCGCCGTCGAAGGTGACCCGTCCCTCGGCCAGGCCGGCGACCGGCGGCCCGAAGCGCATCACCGTGCCGGCCAGCCCGACGTCGACGTGGGCCGGGCCGACGAGCGGGTGCGGCCGGATCAGCCAGCGCTCGTCGTCGGAGACCGAAACGTGGGCGCCCATGGCGCGCAGCCCGCCCGCCATGAGTTCGGTGTCCCGCGCCCGCAGCGGCCCGTGCAGGGTCGACGGGCCGGTGGCCAGCGCGCTGAGCACCAGCGCCCGGGCGGTCATCGACTTGGAGCCGGGCAGGCGCAGCGTCGCCGACACCGGGTCGCTGGCGGTCGGTGCGGTCCACGGCTGCGGCGGCCGGGTCGCGGTCAGATTCCCCACGGTCACATTCTGCCAAGTCCGTCGGCCCGTGGGACCCGGGCGGCGGCGCTGCTCCCGGCTGGCGGGACAGCCGACCGGCGCGTGGGGCGTTAGCGTGTGCGCCATGTGCGGGAGGTACGCGACGACCCGGAGCGCGGGCGACCTGAGCGCGCTGTTCGAGTCGTACGACGACACCGGCGGTCGGCTCGGGCCGGACCACAACGTCGCCCCGACCGACCCGGTGCCCCTGGTCCGGGTGGACGCCGAGGCGGGCCGGGTGCTGTCGGTGGGTCGGTGGGGGCTGGTGCCGCACTGGTCCCGCTCGGCGGCCGGCGCCGCCCGCATGATCAACGCGCGGGCCGAGACGGTCGCCACCAGCCGGGCGTACGCCGACCCGTTCGCCCGCCGACGCTGTCTCGTCCCCGCCGACGGCTGGTACGAGTGGGTCCGCCGCCCCGGCGGTGGCAAGCAGCCCTACTACATGACCCCGCGGGACGGCTCGGTGCTGGCCTTCGCCGGCATCTGGTCGCGGTGGGAGTCGCTGCTCACCTTCAGCGTGCTGACCACCGCTGCCGTGGGTGAGTTGGCCGAGGTGCACGACCGGATGCCGCTGCTGCTGCCCCGGGAACGCTGGGACGACTGGCTCGCCCCGGCCGACGACCCGGTGGCGCTGCTCACCCCGCCCCCGGCGCGGTGGCTCGCCGGGTTGGAGATCCGGCCGGTCGGGCGGGCGGTGGGCGACGTCCGCAACGGCGGGCCCGGGCTGATCGAACGGGTGTCGTTGCCCGATGGTGAGCGGGCCGGGGAGGAAATCACGCTGTTCTGAATGTCGTTCATGCGACATTGTCGCGTACCAATTGCCAGAGTTCCGGGCGAAACGTCGGTCGGATCTTCAGTCATCTTTGCGCACAGCCCCTTGTCCCCGCCTCCACGGGTGCGATAAAACCGAGCGCCGGCACTGGGAGCGTCTTCGCGCGGTGCGAACGACGCCCGTCGATCTTGCCGGTCCCACGGGGGAGGTGGGTGTGATGACCCGGGCGCGTATGCCCCGACCGCACGAGGTGGCCGCCGCACGACGAGATCCGCGACTGCTGCGGGCACTGCGGGAACGGCGACAGGACGAGGCCTGGCGGACCAGGGGAACCTGCCGGAGCGTGGACCCGGAGACCTTCTTTCCGGCACCCAACGAACCGGCCGACGCCGCCGTCGCGCTCTGCCGCAGTTGCGACGTGCAGGGCTCCTGCCTGGCCTGGGCGCTGGAGGTGGGTGACTGCCACGGGGTCTGGGGCGGCACCACGCCGCGGGAGCGGCGCGCCATGCTGGTCGCCTGGCGCAGCGAGGTCCAGCCGGATCCGGACGCGGCCGACGACGCCGGTCCGCCGGTGCGCGACCGCCTGCTCACCCTGGTCCCGCTGAGCTGACCGCCCGCCCGCGCCACCTCGCACATCGGCCGGTGGCGCGGGCCGGTGCGGGTTCCGGCCGGGTGGGTGGCGGAGGCTGCCCCAGAATGGTCGGATGCCGCACCACGACGAGATCGCCACGCCACGCGGACCCGCGCGGGTGCAGACCGACCTGCCGGCCGGCCCGCCGGTCGCCCTGCTGGTGCTCGGGCACGGCGCGGGCGGCGACGTCGACGCCCCGGACCTGGTCGCCGTCCGCGACGGCGTGGTCGGGGCGGGGGTGGCGGTCGCGCGGGTGACCCAGCCGTACCGGGTGGCCGGCCGGCGCGCGCCGGCTCCGGCGGGACACCTCGACGAGGCGTGGACGGCGGCGCTGACCGTGCTGCGTGGGCGGTTCTCCGGCGTACCCCTGCTGGTGGGCGGGCGGTCCAGCGGCGCGCGGGTGGCCTGCCGCACCGCGACTGCCGTGGGCGCCGCCGGGGTGGTCGCGCTGGCCTTCCCGCTGCACCCGCCCGGCCGCCCCGAGCGGTCACGGGCGGCGGAGCTGTCCACCGGGCTGCCCACCCTCGTGGTCAACGGCGACCGGGACCCGTTCGGCCTGCCCGCCGCACAGGGCCCGGTGCAGGTGGTGGTTCGCCCCGGAGAGCGTCACGACCTGCGCGGCGATCCGGCCGGGGTGGCCGACGCGGTGCTCGGTTGGCTGCGCGGACACGGGTGGGCCACGGCCTGACGGTGGCCGGCGCCCGGGCACCTGCTCGCGGCGGTGACGGCATCGCCGGCCGGCGGGTGGCGACCGCCCGCGCCCGCCGGTGTGATCCTGCCCATGGCCGGGACCGTTTCCGGTCGCGGTGGGTCGTCGTTGCAACGGATGGTGTCGGCCGCCCGGTTCGGGCGACCGCACCGTCCCTCCCAGGCCCTTCCTGGTCCCAGCGTCGGCTCCGCCGAGGCGTCCAGCGTCGGTCTCCGCCGAGGCCGGGACCAGGAACGGGGGGTGACCGGCGGAATGTCCGGCCCCGGACCGGGCGTTACCACCACCGGAGACGACATCTGGTGAGGGGGGTGACCGGTGCCGACCGAGACACGGAGCCGGGAACGGGACGAACGGGAGGCGTGGCAGCTCAGGCAGCTGCTCGGCGCCCCGGCGTGGCCCGCGACGGTGGGCGGCGCGGCAGCGGTGAGCACGGGCACACCCGCCGGAACTGAATCTGCGGGCAGGTCCGTACGCGTATCCTCGGCGGGAAAGCATCCGACGCGAGGGGATGTGCGGTTGACCACCGAGAAGACGGACGAGCGCAGGGCCCGCTTCGAGCGGGACGCGATGCCCTTCGTCGATCAGCTCTACGCTGCCGGGCTGCGGATGACCCGCAACCCGGCGGATGCCGAGGACCTGGTCCAGGAGACGTACCTGAAGGCGTACGCGGCCTTCCACCAGTTCGAGCAGGGCACGAACCTGAAGGCCTGGCTGTACCGGATCCTGACCAACACCTACATCAACTCCTACCGCAAGCGGCAGCGTCAGCCCATCCAGGCGCCGACCGAGGAGATCACCGACTGGCAGCTCGCCGAGGCCGAGTCGCACACCTCCAGCGGTCTGCGTTCGGCCGAGACCGAGGCGCTGGACCGGCTGCCGGACAGCGACGTCAAGGATGCCCTCCAGCAGCTGCCGGAGGAGTTCCGGCTGGCGGTCTACCTGACCGACGTCGAGGGCTTCTCCTACAAGGAGGTCGCCGACATCATGGGCACGCCGATCGGCACGGTGATGTCGCGGCTGCACCGCGGTCGACGTAATCTGCGCAAGCTGCTCGAGCGGTACGCCGCGGAGCGGGGCTTCACCTCCGCGCCGTCGTCGAAGGGTTCGACCGCCGCCGCCGGCCGGGAGGTGTGACGTGAGCTGTGGAGAGCCGCACGAGACGGACTGCCGTGAGGTCCTGGCGGAGGTCTACCTCTACCTCGACCTGGAGTGCGCGGAGGAACGGCGTGACCTGATCCGCCACCACCTCGACGAGTGCGGGCCCTGCCTGCGCGAGTACGGCATCGAGCAGGAGGTCAGGGCGCTCGTGGCCCGCTGCTGCGGCAACGAGACCGCCCCCGACCAGCTGCGCGAGCGGCTGCGGGTACGCCTCACCGAGCTGGTGGTCTTCGAGGCCAGCGAGTCGCGCGAACTCGCCGACTGAACACGGACACGACGGTGGCCCGGGTCGAATCGACCCGGGCCACCGGCGTACCGGCGCGCGCCGGACACCCACGCTGTACGTCCAGCTGTACATGCCCTTGCGAATCTCCTCGTACTCCGCAGGTCGCGGAGGCGACACGAGGGGACGATCGTTGTGTCACTACGAAAGCTGCTCCGGATCGGTGCCGTCGTCGCGCTGGGTCTGACCGGCCTCGCCGTCACCGGCGCACCCGCGCAGGCGGCGATGCCGCTGTTCCAGCTGCCGTTCACCTGCGGGGAGTACTGGGACGGAAGCAACCCCATCAGCGACCGGCACCAGAGCTCCTGGGAGCTCGACTTCAACTACGAGGGTGGTGACCTCGGCAAGCCGGTGCTGGCCGCGGCGGCGGGCACCATCGAAATCGCGAGCTACCAGACCAGCGGCGGGTTCGGCAGACTGGTCAAGATCCGCCATGGCAGTAGCAACTACTACACCTTCTACGCGCACCTGAATGACTTCGCTCCCGGGCTCGGCGTCGGTGACAGCGTCCGGCAGGGGCAGCTCATCGGGCACGTGGGCAACACCAGCGCCAACGGCAACTTCGGTCCGCACCTGCACTACGAGGTCCGCTACGGCAGCACGGGCTACCCGGGCAACATCCAACCGGCCTACTTCAACGGCGTCAGGTTCGGCTACCCCGCCCAGCGGATCCGGTCGTACAACTGCGGTGGCGGTAACGGGGTGGTCCGTGACGTGAACCGGGACGGCCGGTCGGATCTGGTCGCGATCCACGACACCGGTGCGCTCTACCGGTACACGGGCAACGGTGACGGCACCTTCGACCCCGGCGTCAGCATCGGGACCGGTTGGGGGAACTTCCGCCTGACCAGCCTGGCCGACGTCAACGGTGACGGTGTCTCCGACATCCTCGGCATCCACAGCAATGGTTCGCTCTACCGGTACCTCGGCCGGGGTGACGGCACGTTCGCCGCTGGTGTGGTGCTGGGCGGTGGGTGGGGCAACTTCCGTCTGCTGACCTCCTCGGACTTCAACAACGACGGGCGTGCCGACGTGCTGGCGGTCCACAACGACGGCAGCCTCTACCGTTACGCCGGCACGGCGGACGGCACCGTGGTCGGTTGGGGTGGCGCCGTGGGGGGTGGCTGGAGTGGCTTCCGTCTGCTGACCTCCGGTGACGTCAACGGTGACGGCAAGGCCGATCTGCTGGCGGTGGGCACGGACGGCGCGCTCTACCGCTGGTTGGGCAAGGGCGACGGTACGTTCGCCAGTGCGGTGAAGATCTGGGATCGCGGCTGGGGCAGCTTCCGGCTGATCAACTCCGCCGACTACAACAACGACGGTCGCACCGACCTGCTCGCCGTGCTCGACGACGGTGGCCTCTACCGCTACGCGGGCCAGTCCGACGGCACCCTCGCGAGCTGGGGTGGTCGCGTCGGCGGCGGCTGGGGCGCCTTCCGTCTCATCAACAGCTGACAGCGTTCGGGGCCCGGTTCCGGTGGGACCGGGCCCCGGCCGGCCACCCGGGCGAGCGCCGCCTCGGCGTCCGCCTGCGTCTCGTGGGCCCGGGCCAGCTCGCCGGCGTACACCCGGAGCAGGTCGGGGATCTGATGACTCGGCCCGTGCCGCTCCACGAGACCGTGGTCGAGCAGGATGTCCAGCGCGCGGTCGGCGGCCGATTCGTCGACGCCGAGGAGCCCGGCGGCGACGATGGTGGGGAACGTCGTGGTGGGCAGCAGACCCATCCGTCGGAACAGCCGGGCGGCCTGGCCGTTCGGGTCCGACTTCGCCAGCGCGTGGTATCCGAGCTCGAAGGTCGACCGTACGTCGAGGTCGGCGAAGCCGAGTTCGTCGAGCCGGGAGTGTGCCCCGCGGAGCCGGTCCGCCAGTGCGCTCAGCGCCAGCCCGGGGTGTCGTGCCAGCCGGGCTCCGGCCACCCGGATGGCCAGCGGGAGCAGGCCACACAGCCGTACGATGTCTCGCGCCGCGGCCGGTTCCGCGTCCACCCGTCGGGCACCGGCCAGGTCGCGCAGCATGTGCACCCCTGCTTCGGACCGCAGCCCGGCGAGCGCGATCCGGTCGGCACGGTCGAGGGTGTCCAGCGGGTGCCGACTCGTGATCAGCGCCGCGCATCCGGCGCCCGACGGCAACAGGGCCCGCGCCTGTCGGTGGTCGACCGCGTTGTCGAGGACGACGAGGAGTCGCCGGTCCGCACAGTAGGTGCGGAACCACGCGGCCGCCTCCTCCGGGTCCGAACTGATCCGCTCCTCGGGGGCACCGAGAGCGCGCAGGAATCCGGCGAGGACCCGGACCGCCTCCAGCGGCCGCACGCCGGGCGAGCTGCCCTGGAGGTCGACGTAGAGCTGACCGTCCGGATAGGCGTCGGCCAGGGTGTGCGCGGCGGCGACCGCGAGGCAGGACTTTCCGATGCCGCCCGTGCCGACCACGGCGACGACCCGTGGGACGCCCGGAGGGCGGTCGCCGTAGGCACGGGTCAGCGCCGCCCGGATCCGGGACAGCTCGGCGGTACGGCCGACCAGGAGCCCGGGCGCTCTCGGCAACTGGCGGGGCAGGGGCGCGGGGGGAACGGTGCCGGCCGGAGCCGCGGGGACCGCCGGTCGTCCGTTGAGGATGGCGGCGTGCAGCGCCTGGAGCTCGGGGCCGGGGTCGAGGCCCAGGTTCTGCGCCAGAGCGACTCTGGCCTGCCGGTACGCGTCCAGCGCGGCGGCCCGGTCGCCGGCCCGGTAGAGCGAACGGATGAGCAGGTGCCAGGCCGTCTCCCGGGTCGGCAGGACGGCGGTCAGTTCCCGCAGGCCGACGATCGACCCGTCCACGTCGCCCGCCTCGAACCGGGCGTCGAGCTGGTCCTCCACGGCCTTGAGTCGCGCTTCGGCCAGCGATGCTCCGTACGAGCTCAGGATCCGTCCGGCCGGCACGTCCTCGAGTGGGGCTCCCCGCCACAGTGCCAGGGCCTCGCCGAACAGGGCGAGCGCGGTGGTGACGTCCCTCTCCCGGCGGCACTTTCTCGCCAGCCGTACGGTCTTCTCGAACAGTGCCGCGTCGAACTCGTCGTCGGCGACGTGGAGCAGGTAGGCGCCGGGGCGGGTCGACAGCCGGTCACCCTCGGACCCCAGCGCCCCGCGCAAGGCCGAGACGTAGGTACGGACGTTGGCGACGGCCGAGGCGGGCGGATCGTCCGGCCACAACTCCCCGACGATCCGGTCGATCCGCACCGGGGCGGTGCGGTTGGCCATCAGCATCGCCAGCACGGCGCGGGGCTTGGCCGGGCTGACCCGGACCGGGCGTTCCGCCGGTTCCCACAGCAGTGGACCCAGTAGACCGCATCTCATCGGCTCCTGCCTCCTGACCGCAAGGATGCTCTCGTCGCGTGCTCGCCGTGCCTGACCGGGGCCGGTTCACCGTGTAGCTTGCGAGGGTGGCGGCGTTAGCGGGTTGCGCGTTCCGGCAGACCCGCTTGACAGTCCGGCGGCGTCGCGATTCCCCGGATCGCACGGGCGGCTCGGGGAATCGCGACGCGGGCGGCGGGCGCGGTGGGACACAGCGCTGGGGGTGTGGTGGTGGGAACGACCCTGGTGTCGGCGGCGGGAAGTGACCTCGCGGCTGCCGACGAACTGGGACGCCGGGCACATGCCCTGCGGTCGGCGGTCATCGGCAGGATCCTGGACGCCCAACGCTCCGGGGTGCCGGACAGCGGGCTACGGCTCTTCGCCGAAGGGCTGCCGGCCATCCTGAGCCGCTTGCCGATGCTGGAGAGTGCGACGAAGCGGGTGGTCCACAACCTTCAACAGGTCATACCGTTCGACCCGCTGCGCAGGGAGCGGGAGCTCAACCTCCGCACCCGGATACGCAAGATCAACGGGCACCTGATCGTCGCTCCGTCCGAGCACCTGTCGCTCGTCGCCGCCTGTCATCCGGACACCTGGGTCGCCCCGGTGCGGATCGCCGGCCTCGCCGTCGACGAGCGCCTCGCGCTCTTTCCCGGGCCGCCGAGCCCGCAAGGGCTTCCGACGGCCTGGTTGAGCACCGACCGAAATCTGATCGCGGAGTTCTGCGGGATCTGGGAGGACGTGAAGCGGCTCGCCGTCCCGATCAACGACATGCCGGGGGTCGTCCGGCTGACCGAGCGTCAGCTCGACGTCGCCGCGTTGCTGTCGAGGGGGGCCAAGGACGCCACGAGCGCGCGGCTGCTGGGGGTCTCGCTGCGAACGGTCACCTCGGACATCGGAAAGCTCATGGACGCCTTCGGGGTGGCCACGCGGTGGGAGGCGGGGATGGCCATCGGGCGGGCGTGCCCCCCGGGCCTCACCGGCCGGATGGGCTCCTGAGTCCGCTGGTCGCCGACGGGAGGTGAGCACCGGCGCCCGGGTCGGAGTGACCCGGGTGCCGGCGTGCCGGCCGAAGGGCCGGGTCGAGCTGCTGAGCGGCCGGCGGAGATCCGCCGTGCCGGTCAGGAGTTGGGGCGCTTGCCGTGGTTCGCGCCGCTCTTCTTCCGGGCCTTCTTCTTGCGGGCCTTCTTCGCCATGCTGACCTCCTCGTGATGGTCGGATCCCTGCCGCGGCGACCCCGACGCCGGTGCACGCACCGGTCGTCCCGGCGCCCGGGTCCGACCCGCTGATGCTAGTGCGGCCGGGCCCCGCCATCGTCCGCCGGGGCGGCGCGTCGGGACCGGCCTTCCGCCGAACCCGCCCGGCGCAGGCAGGCCCGGCTGCCGGGCGCGGGCGCGATCTTCGAGGCGGCCACCCCCGCCCGGCGGCGGAACCAACAGGGCACGGACGCCGCTCCCCACCCGCGCCGTACGCCCGCATGATTGGATACGTCGGCAGGTATTCGCGAGAGGGAGGGCCGGACATGGCCGAGGAGATTCGCGCCGAGATGGTGGCCAACGTCTGGAAGGTCGTCGCGTCGGCGGGCGACACCGTGTCCGAGGGGGACACGCTGGTCATCCTCGAGTCGATGAAGATGGAGATCCCGGTCGTCGCCGAGTCCGACGGCGTGGTCAAGCAGCTCGCTGTCAACGAGGGCGACGTCGTGCAGGACGGCGACCTGATCGCCGTGATCGATTGACCGGCCCGACGGTCCGCCCGGCGACCCCGGCCGATTTCGCCGCGGTCGCCCGGTTGACGGTCGCCGCGTACGAGGCGGACGGGCAGCTCAAGGGTGAACACGGGTACGCCGAGGTGCTCGCCGACGTGGCCGCCCGGGCAGCCGTCGGCGAGGTGCTGGTGGCCGTGGACCCGGTGACCGGGGCGGTGCTCGGGTCGGTGACCTTCGTGCTGCCCGGCACCCCGTACGCCGAGCTGTCCGGTCCCGGCGAGGCCGAGTTCCGGATGCTGGCCGTGGACCCGGCCGCCCAGGGTCTCGGCACCGGGGTGGCCCTGGTCCGGGCGTGCGTCGACCGGGCCACCGCGTTGGGCTGCTCGGCGGTGGTGATCTGCGTCCGGGGCGGCTTCGCCGTTTCCGCGCACCGGCTCTACCAGCGCATGGGCTTCGTCCGGACCCCGGAGAAGGACTGGTCCCCGGCGCCCGGTGTCCAGTTGCTGGGCCTGCGTCTGGAACTGCCCGTTCAGTCCTGAGTCGCGCCGCCGCCGGAGTCACCGGCGGCGGGCCGGTCGCCGATCCCGGCGAGCAGTTCGTCGGCGACGTCGAGGGCGATCTTCTTGCGTTCGTCGTCGGTGATGTGCGGTGCGTGCACCACGAACCAGCTGCTGTGCACGGCGAAGAGCGACAGCGCCGCGCGCAGCTGGGCGGCGGGGGAGTCGTCGCCCCGGCACAGCTCGTCGGCGAGCTGGAACATCCGCTCCCGCATCTGCTGGCCGGCGGTCAGACTCCGCAGCACGGTCTGGTTCTGCTCGAAGAAGCGCATCACCGAGGCCTGGTCGGTGGCGAACATCGTCTCGGCGTACCGGTCGATCAGCGTGTGCCGGGTGTCGCGGGAGGTGGGCTGCGCCCGCGCCCAGGCGATCAGCTCGTCCATCCGGCGCAGCCGGTCCTCGACGAAGCTGTTGACGATCTCGTCCTTGCTCTTGAAGTGGTAGTAGAGCGCGGCCTTGGTCACGCCCAGCCGCTCGGCGATCTCCCGCAGCGAGGTCTTCTCGTACCCCTGCTCGGTGAAGAGCTCCAGCGCGACGGCCTGGATGCGCTGGGGCGTGCCGCCCGTGCTCTCCCTCACCTGCACCACCTGCTGTCTCGTCGGCCGAACTTCGCACCAACCTGCCGGCCGGCCAGTAAGCTTACTAGCCGGCCGGCAAGTAAGCCGATCACGTCTCGTGGGGGGAGCTTACCGATGAGTCAGGAAAACCAGGGGGCGGTGCGGTCGAACATCCGGGTCGTGCTGTTCGGTCTGATGATCGCGCTGATGCTCGCGATGCTCGACAACATGATCGTCAGCACCGCGCTGCCACGGATCACGCTGGAGTTCGGTGGGGCGGACCACTTCACCTGGATCGTCACCGCGTACATCCTCGGCACCACCGTCTCCACCCCGATCTGGGGCAAGCTCGGAGACCTGTACGGCCGCAAGAAGGTCTTCCTGACCTCCGTGGTCCTCTTCCTGGTCGGCTCCGCGCTCTGCGGGATGTCCGGCTCGGACCTGCTCGGCGGGGCCGACAACGGCATGATCCAGCTGATCGCGTTCCGCGCGGTGCAGGGCCTCGGCGCCGGTGGCCTGATGGTCGGTGTCATGGCGATCATCGGCGACCTCGTGCCGCCCCGGGAGCGGGCCCGCTACCAGGGCCTGATCGCCGGCATCATGGCCACCGCCATGGTGGCCGGGCCGCTGGTCGGCGGCTTCATCACCGACAACCTCTCCTGGCGCTGGGCCTTCTACGTCAACCTGCCGCTCGGCGGGATCGCGCTGTTCGTGCTGGCCACCACCATGCGCCTGCCGAAGTACCGCACCGAGCACCGGATCGACTGGCTGGGCACCGCCCTGCTCTCCGTCGGCATCACCGCCGTCGTGCTGGTCACCACCTGGGGCGGCAATTCCCACGACTGGACCTCGCCGCAGATCCTCGGCCTGGCCGTGCTCGCCGTCGTCGCGCTGGTCGCCTTCGGTCTCGTCGAGCGGCGTGCCCCCGAGCCGATCCTGCCGCTCGGTCTCTTCGCCAACCGCAACTTCGCGCTGATCTCGGTGATCGGCTTCCTGCTCGGGTTCGCCATGTTCGGCGCGATGAACTTCCTGCCGCTCTACCAGCAGACCGTGCAGGGGGCGTCGGCCACCAACAGCGGCCTGCTGCTGCTCCCGATGATGTTCGGGATGCTGGTGGTGTCGCCGGCCGTCGGCCGGGCGATCACGAGGACCGGCCGGTACCGGGCGTACCCGATCGTCGGCGGCGTGGTGATGGCCGCCGGCGTGGCGCTGCTGACCCGGCTCGACCTGGACACCAGCAAGACCGAGTCCTCGCTCTACATGATCGTGCTCGGCATCGGCATGGGCTTTCTCATGCAGACCTCGATGCTGATCGCGCAGAACAGCGTCGCGCAGAAGGATCTCGGCGCGGCCAGCGGCGCGGCCACCTTCTTCCGCTCCATCGGCGGCTCGATCGGGGTCTCGCTCTTCGGCGCGATCTTCGCCAACCGAATCGCCGACTCCCCGGCCGGCAGCGCGTTCGGCGGGGGCACCGGCGAGGGCCGGAACATGGACCTGGAGAAGCTGCGGCAACTGCCGCCGCAACTGCGCGAGACGGTCCTGGGCGGGCTCGCCGACGCCGTCTCGCACGTCTTCGTCTGGGCGGTGTTCCTCACCGTCGCAGTACCGGTGCTGGCCTGGTTCATCCGGGAGATCCCGCTGCGCTCGACCAACGACGCCCCACCGGACGCCACCGGTGAGGAGCAGGCCGAGGTCGCACTCGGCAAGCCCTCGGCCGCCTGATCCGCCCCGCCCGCCCCAAGATCCGCCCACTGACAAGGAATGAGTGGCTGGTCCGGGCGCGACGACCACTCATTCTCCGCAAGCGCATGGAGCGGTGCGGTGGTTCAGGGACGGGGGAAGAGGGCGGTGAGGCGCCGCCAGAGACGGCGTAGCGGGCCGGGGCCGGACGCCGCCGAAGCGCCGTCGATCAGCGAGTGGGCGAGGGCGGTGGTCCCCTCGTCCAGCGCCGGAGCGGCCAGCGCCAGGTACGCCAGCGACACCGCGATCGGCACCGGCCGCTCCCGGGTCACCTCGGCCACATCGGCGAGGCGTTCGGCCACCACCGCGGCCACGTCGGGGCGTACCGAGGGGTCGACCCAGGCGGCGGTGACCAGGGCGAAGAGCGCGGCCTCGGTGATCCAGTCCTCGACGCCCCAGACCAGTTCCACCAGCACCCGGCGTCGGGTCGAGGACGCCCACGGTTCGTCGGTGCGGTGGTGCAGCAGCCCGAGGCAGGCCCAGACCTGCACGCAGCGCACCCAGAGCGAGGGGTCCTGCCCGCCGAGCACCCGTCCCAGCGCCGTGGCGGGCGGCTCGGGCGGGTGCACCAGCAGTCCCAGCAGGTCCGTGAGCTCCAGGGTGGCCAGCCCGACCGCGGCGTCGTACGCGGCCGGCGGGTGGGGCCAGGCCGGGTGGGCGAGCTGGCGTACCCGCTGCGCCGCGTCGGCGGACGGGGCCGGCACGGTGGGGGCGGCCGTACCGCCCTCGTAGTGCCACAGCTGGCAGGTGGTGGCCCGGCGGGGTTCGCGCGGGTCCGGCTCCGCCATCCCGGTGACCTCGACGTCGAGGCCGGCCGCCGCGCCGGCCCGCATCGCGCTGGGCGGCTCCGGGGCGGTGAGGCGCACCGCCGTACCGGGTCCACCGTCGGTCGCCGACGAGCCGCGCAGCGCGTCCACCATCGCGCCGACGGCCGGCGTGACCTGCCCCAGCCAGGGCCGACCTCGGCAGCACTCGGCGAGGTCGCCGTGCTCGTGACTGTCGTCCGGGTGGTCACGGACGAAGTCGGCCAGCGCGATCAGGTGCGCCACGTCGCCGTCGCGCAGGAAACGCAGCCGGTGGGCGGTGTGCACCGCGCAGTCGAAGGCCGGGTCGCGGTCCAGGGCCCGGTCGATCCAGTCGAGGGCCTCGTGAAGGCGGCCGGTGTCGGCCAGGGTGCCGGCGATGTCCGCGTACACCGCGAGGTCGTCCGGGTCGTGGGCGACGGCTCGTTCCAGGGCCGCGAGGGCCTCCCGGGTCCGGCCGGCGCTGCGGTACGCGTACCCGAGCCACACCTCGCCCAGTTTGGACGGTGCCTCGCGTACCCCCCGGCCGGCCCAGGTGACGGCGAGGGTGACCTCGCCGAGTCGCCGGGCCAGCGCGGACGCCGCGCCGAGCAGCAGCGGGTGCCGAGGGTTCGCGTCGACGGCGTGGCGGGCCAGCGTGAGGTACGGCGACAGCGGGGGGCGAGCGGCCCGGGGCACCGGGTCGGGCACCGCCGCACAGACCTGCATGAGGATCCGGGCGGTGCGCTCGGGGTCGAGCCGTCCGGCCAGTTCGGGAGCGGTCACCCAGGGCACGCCGGCCCAGTCCGTGCCGGGCGCGTGCGCGGTGGCGGCGACCAGCAGGTCGAGCCCCTCGGCCGGGCGTCCGGAGGCGGCGAGCAGGTGGGCGCGGGCCACCACCGCCCCGACGAAGGCCCGCTGGCCCAGCGGGAAGAGGTCCAGGTCGCCGCCGGAGGCCGCCGCGATCCGGGCCAGCGTCTCGTGCACCTCGGGCAGGGTCGGGGCCTGGGCCAGGGCGGCGGCCAGATGACCGGCGGCGTGCGGCAGGTCGCCGGAGTCGAGGGCCAGCCGGGCGAGGGCGAGTTCCTCCGCCGCGGAGAGCGCGGGATCGTCCTCGGACACGTTCGCCTTCCGCTCGCAGGTGGGTTGCCAGGGCTGGGCAAGCCTAGGGGATGAGGCTGCACATTGGTGATCGACTGCTCATTGCTGCTCGTTCGATTGCCCAGCAGCGGCCAATGATGCAAGACTGATCACGAAACGCGCGGGAATCGCGCAGGGGAGGAGCCTTCGTGACACGCCCAGGGGCCGGCATGGCCGCAGACATCGACGAGCAGCCGGCCGGCTACGCGCGGTTGCTCTCCGCCGAGCACACCGAGTCGATCGCCCGGGTCGCGGCGGCCATCGCCCGGCGCCGCCCCCGGCACGTCGTCTTCACCGCCCGGGGCACCTCCGACCACGCCGCCCTCTACGGCGCGTACCTCACCGAGATCCGGCTCGGCCTGCCCGCCGGGCTCGCCTCGCCGAGCGCGGTCACCATCTACGGGGCCCGCCCCGACCTCTGCGACGCCCTGGTCGTCGGGGTCAGCCAGAGCGGCGGCTCGCCCGACCTGACCGAGGTGCTGCGCACCGCCCGCGCCTCCGGCGCGCTCACCCTCGCCGTCACCAACAACCCCGACTCGCCGCTGGTCGAGGCGGCCGAGCTGAGCGTCGACATCGCCGCCGGGCACGAGCGGGCGGTCGCCGCCACCAAGACGTACACCGCCGAACTGCTCGCCCTGCTGATGCTCGTGGAGGGGATCCGGGCGGGCGAGGGAACGCTGCCGGCCGAGGAACGGGCCGCCCTCGACGCCCTGCCCGAGCTGGCCGAGCACACCCTGACCGACCCCACCCCGGCACAGCTCGCACCCCGCTACCGCTTCGCCGGCCAACTCGTCACCACCGGCCGGGGGTACGCGTACCCGACCGCCCGGGAGGCGGCGCTGAAGCTGATGGAGACCTCCTACCTGCCCGCGCTCGCCTTCTCCGGCGCGGACCTGCTGCACGGCCCGCTCGCCATGACCGACCCGGACGTGCCGGTGCTGGCCGTCGTCGGCTCAGGCCCCGGCGGACGGTCCATGGGCGAGGTGCTGCCGCGGCTCGGCGAGCGCCGCGCCGACGTGGTCGTGGTCGGCTCCGCCGAGATCGAGGGCGCCACCCGGATGGCCGTCCCGGAGGTTGACGAGCGGTACGCCCCGCTGCTGGACATCCTGCCGTTGCAGCGGCTGGCCCTCGCCCTGGCGCTGGCCCGGGGCGAGGACCCGGACGCACCCCGCGGGCTCAAGAAGGTCACCGCGACGATGTGAGCCGGAACGTGGCACGCTGTGAGGCGTGTCCACGCTGCGCGACCTCGCCGAGGAGCACACCCAGCTCCGCCCCGCCGACATCGACCACCTGCACCGGATCGCCGGCGACTGGCAGCTGCTGTCCGACCTGTCCTTCGCCGACCTGCTGCTCTGGGTGCCGGTCGACGGCGACGGGACGTTCCTCTGCGTCGCCCAGGTCCGCCCGACGACCGCCCCCACCGCGTACCTCGACGACCAGGTGGGGCGGATCGTCGGCGGGCCCGAGGTGGCGCACCTGGAGGTGGCGTACCGGCAGGGGCGGATCTGGCGGGAGGGTGACCCGGTCTGGTACGGCGACGTGCCCGCCCGGCACGAGGCGATCCCGGTGCGGCTGCGTACCGTCGACGGCGAGGCCGGCGAGGTGGTCGCCGTGGTCGGCCGGGACACCAACCTGTCCACCGCCCGGACGCCCAGCCAGCTGGAGCTGAACTACCTCACCACCGCCGACGACCTGGCCCAGATGATCGCTGACGGCACCTTCCCGCCGCCCCGGCACCCGGGGGAGACCACCTCCGCGCCCCGGGTCGGCGACGGTCTGGTCCGCCTGGACGCCGATGGCAAGGTCACCTACGCCAGCCCGAACGCGCAGTCGGCGTACCGGCGGTTGGGCTACGCCTCCCACCTGGTCGGCGAGGACCTGGCCAAGCTGCACCGCCGGCTGGCCAGCGACCCCCTGGAAGGGACCGACGCGGCCAACGGCGTGCTCGCCGCGCTGCGCGGTGAGGCTCCGCCCCGGCGGGAGATAGACGCCCGGGGCGCGACCATGCTGACCCGGTCGCTGCCGCTGATGCCGGCCGGCGTGCCGATCGGCGCGCTGGTGCTGGTCCGCGACATCACCGAGGTACGCCGTCGGGACCGCGCCCTGATCACCAAGGACGCCACCATCCGCGAGATCCACCACCGGGTGAAGAACAACCTGCAGACCGTCGCCGCCCTGCTGCGCCTGCAGGCCCGGCGGGTCGCCATGCCCGAGGCCCGGGTCGCCCTGGAGGAGTCGGTACGCCGGGTCGCCTCGATCGCCCTGGTGCACGAGACCCTCTCCATGTCCAGCGACGAGGCGGTCGAGTTCGACGGGATCGTCGACCGGGTGGCCAGTGCGGCGACCGAGGTGGCGGCGACCGAGGTGACCGTCGGCATGCGGCGCAGGGGCAGCTTCGGGGTGCTCCCCGCCGAGATCGCCACCTCGCTGGTGATGGTGCTGAACGAGTTGCTGCTCAACGCGGTCGAGCACGGCTTCCCGCCGGCCGGCGAGGACGGCGCGGCCGCCGTCCCGGAGGGCGCGGCGAAGCCGGAGGTGGTGGTCACCGCGCACCGGTTCCGCAAGCAGTTGCACGTGTCGGTGGCCGACAACGGGCGCGGCCTGCCGACCGAGTTCGACGCCGAGCGCGGTGGGCGGCTGGGGTTGCAGATCGTCCGGGCGCTGGCCACCGGGGAGCTGCGCGGCAGCATCGAGCTGCGCAACGGGGCCGAGGGTGGCACCGAGGCGGTGCTCGTCGTCCCACTGGCCCGGGGCGGCGACCGTCAGTCGGCCTGACCCGCCCGATCCCGGGCGACCCTCTTCGGGGACTGCCCGGTAGAGGGGTTCAGGTGGTGGTGAGCAGGGCCACGGTGAGGCCGGGGCGTTGCCACACCCGGGCCACGGTGTAGCCGTCGCGGAGGGCGTCGCCCTTCGCGCCGCCGACCGCGCCCAGCGGGTCGGACCGCCGGCCGGCCACCACCAGCCAGACCCGTCGTACCCCGGCCAGGCACTCCGCCGGCCGGGCGCACTCGGTCACCCAGAGGTCCGCGCGCTGCCGCTGGTCGCGTACCACCAGCACGTCGCGTGGCCGCTGTCCACCCAGGTGGTACGCCAGCCCGAGGTCGAGGAAGAGCCAGCCGTCCCGGGGCCAGTAGACGATCGCGTCGCCGGGCTCCCGGCCCGCGCCGACGATCTCCGCAGCGCCCCGGTAGTCGACCGCGGCGCTGCGTGGCCAGCCGTGGGTCTGCCGCAGCGACACCTGGTCGGGCAGGCCGAGCAGCCCGGCCAGCGCCACCACCGCCAGCCCCGGCACGAGCGACCGCAACCGGGCGGCGGCCGGCGTGCCCGCCACCGCCGGCGACGTCCCCGACGCGGCGGTTGTCGTCCGCGACGTCTGCGGCACCGGGTCGGTGGTCGACCCCGGGGCGACCGCCGGTGGCCCGGGCGTCGCTGGTGCGGCGGCGAGGGCCGCTCCGGCGAGCACGCCGGCGAAGGGCACGGTGAAGAGCAGGTAGCGCGGCACCCAGAGCGGCACCACCAGCCCGGCGGCGAAGATCAGCAGCACCGGCAGCAGCACGCACGACCCGGGCAGCAACGCCCGCCGCCCCGCCCGGGCCGCGCCGAGCGCGGCGAGGCCGACCACCAGCCCTCCGACCACGCTGCTCTGCGCCACGCCGCCCGGCAACGCCGCCAGGTCCGCCAGGCGGGCCGGTTCGACCCAGTCGAGCTGCCGGGAGTGCTGCCCGCGGGTGCGCAGGAGCAACGGGGTGAGCACGACCAGCGCCGGCAGCAGGGCGAGCACCCAGTGCAGCGGCAGCCGGCGGTCCCGGGCACCGTTCGCCCGGCCGTCACGCGCGTTCGCCACGGTGCCCCGGACCTTCGCCGCCGGCGAAGCACCCGCCACCGCCGCAGCGTTCGGACCCGCCGCAGCACCCCGACCCGCCGCAGCATCCGGACCCGCCGCAGCGTCGGGACCCGCCCACGTGGCGGCCAGGACCGCCAGGGCGTGCGCGGGGAGCAGGCTGAGGGCGAGCAGGTGGGTCAGGCCGAGCGCGGCCACGGCGGCGGAGTAGCCCGCCCAGCGGGCCGGGCCGGGGCGGTCCAGCGCCCGGCCCAGGAGCAGGGTGGCCAGCACCGCGAAGAGGGTGGCCAGGGCGTACGGGCGGGCCTCCTGGGCGTACCGGGAGGTGCCCGGGAGCACCGCGAGGAGCAGGCCGGCGAGCAGGCCGGCGCGGGCCCCGAACAGCCGTCGCCCGAGGACCGCGGCGAGTCCGGCCGCCGCCGCCATGGCCAGCGCCGAGGGCAGCCGCAGCGCGGCCGGCGAGTCGCCGACGAGTCGTACCCAGCCGTGCAGCAGCAGGTAGTACGGCCCGGTGGCGGCGTCCACCGTGCCGGTGAGCCGGAACAGGTCCGGCAGCGGCCGGGTGGCGGCGCTCCAGCTGGCCAGCTCGTCCCGCCACGGCTGCGCACGGCCGATCCCGGCCAGCCCGACAGCCAGGGTGGCGAGCGTCGGCACGAGCCAGACCAGCGTCTCCGCCCGCCGACCCGAGACCGCCGGGTGCCGCCTTACGGACATATCGCTCACAGATCCGAGCCTTCCACACCCGCTCCGGCCCCGGGGTCGTAGCGACCCGGCTCGCAGGAGGGTGCTCGACCCCGGATGTAGTGGCCTCGGGCGAGTGGGATGCCACTACATCCAGGAAGTAGCACCTGCGGGGCGCGGGTGCGGGGTGCGGGGTGCAGAGTCGATCTTCGATGGATTGGGGGCGTCGTCCGTGATGTGGGATGCGGCACGCGGTCGTTGGCCGGGCCTGTCGGCGTGTGGCAGCATGAGCGCATGACCGCCGCTGTCGTCCGCCGCTTCGTGGCCCGTCGCCACGTCGACTACGGCCGCGTGCGCAGCGCGATCTGTCCGGCCCACTGACGACGCCCGACCCATCTGTCTCGGGCGCGTAGTCCGCGCCGGCCGTTCTGACACCGTTGTCCTCGGCCCGTCCCACGGGTCGGCCGCCGCGTCCGCGCACCCACCGAGGCACAGCAGACAACGGAGGACGCCGCGATGGCGGTCACCAGCACCTCGGCCCGCCCCGACACCCCGCCCGCGCGGGCGCCTCGCCGCCCCCGTGGCGAGGGCCAGTGGGCGCTGGGCCACCGCGAGCCGCTCAACGCCAACGAGCGGATCAAGAAGGACGACGACCCGCTGAACGTGCGGGCCCGGATCGAGACCATCTACGCCCACCGCGGATTCGCCTCCATCGACCCGCAGGACCTGCGCGGCCGGTTCCGCTGGTGGGGCCTCTACACCCAGCGCAAGGCGGGCATCGACGGCGGTCGTACGGCCGTGCTGGAGCCGCACGAGCTGGAGGACGAGTTCTTCATGCTCCGGGTCCGGGTCGACGGCGGTGAGCTGACCCTGGCCCAGCTGCGGGTGGTCGCCGACATCTCCCGCGAGTTCGCCCGGGACACCGCCGACATCACCGACCGGCAGAACATCCAGTACCACTGGATCCGGGTCGAGGACGTGCCGGAGATCTGGCGCCGGCTGGAGTCGGTCGGCCTGCAGACCACCGAGGCCTGCGGCGACTGCCCGCGCGTCGTGCTGGGCAGCCCGGTCGCCGGGGTGGCCGAGGCCGAGCTGGTCGACCCGACCCCGGCCGTCGACGAGATCGTCAGCCGGTACGTCGGCGACAAGCGGTTCTCCAACCTGCCCCGCAAGTTCAAGACCTCGATCTCCTGGCTGGTCGACACCCCGTACGAGGCGAACGACGTCGCCTTCCTCGGGGTGGACCACCCGGAGCACGGCCCCGGCTTCGACGTCTGGGTCGGCGGCGGCCTCGCCACCAACCCGATGCTGGCCAAGCGGCTCGGCGTCTGGGTGCCGCTGGCCGAGGTGCCGGACGTGTGGGCCGGCGTGGTCGGCATCTTCCGCGACTACGGCTACCGCCGGCTGCGCAACCGGGCCCGACTGAAGTTCCTGGTCGCCGACTGGGGCGTGGAGAAGTTCCGGGAGGTGCTGGAGAAGGAGTACCTGGGCCGGACCCTGCTCGACGGGCCCGCCCCGGAACTGCCGAGCAGGCCGGTCGACCACATCGGCGTGCACCGGCAGCGCGACGGCCGCCACTACGTCGGCGCCGCACCGGTCGTCGGGCGGGTCTCGGGCACGCAGCTCGCCCAACTCGCCGACCTGGCCGAGGCGCACGGCAGCGGCCGGGTGCGGCTCACCCCGTACCAGAAACTGCTGGTCCTCGACGTGCTGCCGGAGCGGACGGAGTCCCTGGTCGACGCGCTGCGCGGGATCGGCCTGGAGGCCCGGCCGTCGGCCTGGCGGCGCGGCACCATGGCCTGCACCGGCATCGAGTTCTGCAAGCTCGCCATCGTCGAGACCAAGCGGCGCGGCGAGGAACTGGTGGCCCGGTTGGAGGAGCGGCTGCGCGACTTCGACGCCGACATCTCCATCCACCTCAACGGCTGCCCGAACGCCTGCGCCCGTACCCAGGTCGCTGACATCGGCCTGAAGGGGCAGCTGGTGGTCGGCCCGGGCGGCCGCCAGGTGGAGGGCTTCCAGGTGCACCTCGGCGGCGGTCTCGGCATGGCGGAGGGACAGACCGCCGGCTTCGGGCGCAAGCTGCGCGGCCTGAAGACCACCGCCGACGAGCTGCCGGAGTACGTGGAACGACTGGCCCGCCGCTACCTGGCGAGCCGGACCGACGGCGAGACGTTCGCCAACTGGGTGATCAGGGTCGACGAGGAGGAGCTGCGATGAGTGACGCCCGTTCCGCACCTCTCCACTGCCCGTACTGCGGGGAGGAGGACCTGCGGCCGAGCGAGGCCGGGCACGGCGCCTGGGAGTGCCATGCCTGCGCCCGTGTCTTCACGGTGAAGTTCACCGGCCTGCTCAGCACGGCGGTGGTCCGGTGAGCGCGCGCAGCGAGCTGGCGAGCCCCGCAGTCACGAACGAGAGGCCGGCACGGATGAACCTCGTTTCCGCAGCGGACCTGCGGCTGGTCGGGCCCGGTGGCCCGACGCCGGTCGAGGAGGACCGGCGCGACCCGGAGGAGCTGCGCGAGCTGGCCGAGACGGCCGGCCGCGAGCTGGAGGGCGCTCCGGCGCCGGAGATCGCCCGCTGGGCGGCCGCGACCTTCGGCGACCGGTTCTGCGTGACCAGCTCGATGGCGGACGCCGTGCTGGCGCACCTGGTCTCCCGGGTCGCCCCCGGGGTGGACGTGGTCTTCCTCGACACCGGACTGCACTTCCCGGAGACGCTGAAGGTCCGCGACGAGGTGGCCCGCCGGCTGCCGGTGAACGTCCGCTCGGTCCGGCCCCGGCTGACCGTCGGCCAGCAGGACGGCGAGTACGGCCCCCGGCTGTTCAACCGCTCGCCCGACGACTGCTGCCAGCTGCGCAAGGTGGAGCCGCTGGAGCGGGCCCTGGCGGGGTACGACGCCTGGGCCGCCGGGCTGCGCCGGGACGAGTCGCCCACCCGGGCGAACACGCCGGTGGTGACCTTCGACGCCCGGCGCGGCAAGGTGAAGGTCAACCCGATCGCCGCCTGGACCCAGGCCGACGTCGACGGCTACATCTCCCGGTACGACATTCCGGTCAACGAGCTGTTCAGCCGCGGGTACGGCTCGATTGGCTGCTGGCCCTGCACCCGGCGCACCAAGGCGGGGGAGGACCCGCGGGCCGGCCGCTGGGCGATGTTCGAGAAGACCGAGTGCGGCCTGCACGTCTGACCGGCCCGGGCACCTCCCCGGGGGCCGGCGCGGGTGATCCCGCGCCGGCCCTCGGCACACCCGCTGTCGACCGGTCCGCGTCGGCGTCGGCCGGCGGTACGCCGGTGGTGCTGGTCGCGCACGGCAGCCGTGATCCCCGGGCGGCGGCGGCCACCCGGGCGCTGGCCCGGGCCGTCGAGGCGGCCCGTCCCGGCAGCCGGGTGCTGCCGAGCTGGCTGGACCACACCGACCCGGGGCCGACGGAGGTGCTGCGCGCACTCGCGGCGGACGGGCACGCCGAGGCGGTGGTCGTACCGCTGCTGCTCACCGCGGCGTACCACCGGCGGGTGGACGTGCCGGCGGCGGTGGCGGCGGCCCGCGAGACGGCCCCGGAACTGGCGGTACGGGTGACCGACGTGCTCGGGCCGGCGGACGGGACGGTGGACGCCGGGCTGCTGGCCGGGTTGCGCCGGCGGTTGGCGGAGGCGGAGCCGGGTGGCGTCGACGCGCTGGTGCTGGCGGCGGCGGGGACCCGGGACGCCCGGGCGCGGGGCTCGGTGGGGCGGGTCGCCGTGGCGCTGGCCGCCGAGTTCGGCGTGTCCTGCACCGTGTCGTACGCCTCGGCGGCCCCGCCTGCGGCGGACGTGGCGGTGGCCCGGCTGCGGGCGTCGGGGGCCCGGCGGGTGGCCGTGGCGGCGTACTTCCTGGCGCCCGGGTTCTTCCACGACGGGGTGGTGGCGGCGGCGCGGGCGGCCGGGGCGGTGGCGGTCAGCGGGCCGTTGACCGACGCCCCGGAGTTGGCCGATCTGGTGCTGCGCCGGGTGGACGCGGCGACGCCGGTGTGACGTGGCCCGCCACCATGATCGGAAATCGGGGTGGCGGGGTAGTGGGACGGTGTGCGGACAGCAGAACGCCCCGGCGGGGCGGACCCGGCCGGGGCGTACGGCTGTGTGTGGTCGGTCAGGCGGAGTGAGCGCGCAGCACCCGGAGGCCGCCGCGGCGCTTCACCGCGCGACGCTCCTCCTCGCTCATTCCCCCCCAGACACCGGCGTCCTGACCGGACTCCAGTGCCCACTGGAGGCAGTGGTCGGTCACCGGGCAGCGCCGGCAGACGGCCTTCGCCTGTTCCACCTGCAGGAGGGCCGGACCGGACGTCCCGATCGGGAAGAACAGCTCCGGGTCCTCGTCGCGGCAGACGGCATCGTGGCGCCAGTCCATGGCGGCAACTCTCCTCATTCTGAGATGGGCGGCAGACAACGCTTGTTGCTTTTCCTTATGTGCATCCGCAATGCCGGTCGTGACGGTTCGCGTCCGACTATTCAGCAGTGCGTGAGCGGGGTCGTTCAGCCCCGGGACCTGCTGGAAAGACTCAACCTGTCGAGCATGTCCAGGCAATGTCCCGGTAACTCAAGTTCGCTTGTGAATACTTTCACGAACCCTGTCGATGTCAAGGGTGACGCGAGGAAAAACTCCGCACGGTGAGCAAGCTCACGACCCTTTTGCCCGGGTTTGAGGCGTCCCTGGTTACCCGGCGTACCACAGTCGAGGATCAATATAGTACAGTCCGCGTGACATTGCTGACATTTCCGGCACCACCCTTCATTCCGGCGGCCACCGCCGTCGTGCGGTGTAACGACCGCCGACCTAGGGCGTTACCCGAGACCTAGCAGATTACTCTCAGTGCCGCGGGAATGGATGTGAATCTGACTTTTTTCCGCTCGCCAAGGTAGTCGCCGTCGAGCTGAAACGCCTGCGGACGGGCGCTGACCAGCGTGAACTCGGGCGCATCGTGCAACCGCAGCACCTGCTTGCCATGCGGATCCGGCTCCCGGGAGAGGAACTGCGTCACTGTCCGTGTCGTGCTGGCCACGCGGAGCTGACGCAGCGCCAGCACGTCGAGGCCGAGGTCGAACGACGCCTCCGGATTCGGGTTGATCTCCCGCTCGCCCAGGTACGTCCACGGGGCGCAGTTCTGGATTATGACCGTCGCCAACTCTCCCTCGGCCGGCTCGCCCGGCCGCTCCAGCGAGATCGCCGGGTGCCGGCGGTCCGAGTCGAGGAAGTACTGGCTCAGCGTGGCGCGGAAGTAGAGCGCCGGCGTGGAGACCCGACCACGCTTGCGGGCCTGCTCCACCCGGTGGATCACCGCCGCGTCCACCCCGAAGCCGGCGCAGAAGGTGAAGTAGCGGTCGTCGGCCCGGCCCAGCCCGATCGTCCGGGACCGGCCCAGCCGCAGCCCCTCCAGGATCATGCTGGTGCCCTCCGGCCACTCCCGGGGCAGGCCCAGGGCGCGGGCGAAGACGTTCGTCGAGCCGCCCGGCACGGTCGCCAGCGCGGGCAGCCGCTCGGCGGGCGTACCGTCGGTGCGGAAGGTCGGTGGCTCGGCCGTCATCAGGCCGTTCACCACCTCGTTGACCGTGCCGTCACCACCGAGGGTGACGACGACGTCGACCCCCTCCTCGGCCGCCTCCCGCGCCAGGTCGGTGGCGTGACCCCGGCGGCGGGTGTACCGCACCGACAGGTCTACTTCGCTGCGCAGTGCCCGGACCAGGACGTCCCGGCTGCGTTCGCTGGTGGTGGTGGCCTTCGGATTGACCACCAGGACGGCCCGCATGGGCGGCACTGTACCGCGACCGCCCACCGGTATCGTGGCCCGCGTGACCATCGACTCCGACGCCGGGCCCGACACTCTCCGCTGGGCGGTACGGCTGCTGCGGGCCGAGGCGGTCGCGCTGGCGCTGCTCGCCGGCTGGCTGATCTGGGCCGACCTGACCGCCACCAAGACCGACCTGGTGTCGGCACTCTTCGTGACCGGGTTCGCGATCGCCGGCGCCGCCGCGCTCTGGGCCCTCGGCGGGGCGCTGGCCCGTCGACGCGCCGGTGCCCGGGCGCCCGCGATGGTCCTCGAGTTGATGCTGCTGCCCGTCGGCTGGTTCATGCTCCAGGCCGGCATGGGCTGGCTCGGCGCACCGCTGATGGCGCTCGGCCTCGGGGTCTGCGCGCTGCTGCTCAGCCCGCCCACGACGCGGGCCCTGGGGTTCGAGTGACGCCCCCGGCCGGGCGGCCGGGAGCCGGTCAGTAGCCGGAGCGGCGGGTCAGCAGCGAGATGGTGGCCCGACCGGCGGCCGCGTCCGCCGAGGCGGCGGTGGTCAGCGCGGTGAGCACCTTCCAGGCGAACGACGACTCCGAGGGCAGCGTCGCGCCGCGCACGGTCGGCACGGTCACCTCGACGGTGAGCGCGTCCTCGGTGACAGAGAAGCGGCACTCCAGCTCGGCGTCGCGGGTGGCGATGGCGAGCAGCATGGCGCAGGCCTCGTCCACCGCGATGCGCAGGTCCTCGATCTCGTCGAGGGCGAACTGGAGACGGGCCGCGAGCCCCGCCGTCGCGGTACGGAGCACGCCGAGGTATCCGCCGTCGGCGGGCACGGTGAGGTGCACGACGTCGTCGTCGGTCGTCGGCTGGCCGGTCAGTTGAGTCACGCCTCATCCCCCCGGTCGGGGACTCTACCCCCTCAGGCGTCCGGCCGGGCGGGTGCCGTCTCCGCCTGCGCGGCGAGCGAGTGCAACGCGGGCCCGGCCAGCCGGTACGGCACCCACTCGTCCATCGAGGTGGCCCCGATCGAGGCGTAGAAGTGGGCGGCGGGATTCCAGTGGATCATCCACCAGTCGAGGCGCCGGTAGCCGCGCTCGACGCAGATCGCGGCCAGGGTGGCGAGCAACGCCCGACCGGCGCCGGTGCCCCTCGCCTCGGGGCGCACGTACAGGTCCTCCAGGTAGACGCCGTGCACGCCCTCCCAGGTGGAGAAGTTGAGGAACCACAGGGCGAAACCGAGCGGCCGGTCGTCGGCGTCCACCGCGACGTGCCCGAAGAGCGCGGGCGACGGCCCGAAGAGCGCGGCGTGCAGTTGCCCCTCGGTGAGGTGGCACTGTTCGGGGGCCCGCTCGTAGTCGGCGAGTTCGTGCACCATCGCGACGACGGCCGGCACGTCCTCGGGACGTGCCGGCCGGATCGACGGCGCCTGGGGAACCAGGGTCACGCCTTCTTGGTCTCCCAGAAGATCTTCGAGATCTCGTCGATCTTCTGGAGCAGCTCGTCGGCCTTGGACGGGTCGGTGCCGCCCTTGGCGCCGGCCGCGCCGGCCAGCTTGGTGGCCTCGTTGAAGAGCTGGTGCAGGTGCGGGTACTTCTCGAAGTGGGCCGGCTTGAAGTAGTCGGTCCACAGCACCCACAGGTGGTGCTTGACCAGGTCGGCGCGCTGCTCCTTGATCAGGATGGCGCGGGTGCGGAACTCCGGGTCGGTGTTGGCCTGGTACTTCTCGCAGATCGCCTTCACCGACTCGGCCTCGATCCGGGCCTGCGCCGGGTCGTAGACGCCGCACGGCAGGTCGCAGTGCGCGCTGGCGGTCAGACGGGGCGAAAGGATGCGGGGAAGTCGCATCAGAGTCCTCCACGGGATGTTTGCGATGATCCAAGCCGACATTACTCCTGGGGACGTCCCCGACAGGGGCGGAGGGGAAACCTGATGGCGGTCGACGGAGGCGCTCCCGGGGCGCGACTGCGCCGGCCGCTGACCGCCGTCGGGGTGACCGGCCCGTCCATGTCGCCCACGCTGCGGCACGGCGACGCCGTCCTGGTCCGGGTCGGCGGTCGGCCGGCCCGCCCCGGTGACGTCGTGGTCGCGGTCTTCCGCAGCCGCCCGGAGCTGCTGGTGGTCAAGCGCGCGGTCCGTCCGCAGGACGGCGGTTGGTGGGTACGCGGGGACAACGATCTGGTCACCGACGACTCCCGGGCGTACGGCGTGGCCGACGTGCTGGGCCGGGTGGTGCTGCGCTACTGGCCGCGCCCCGGCCGGGTGTCCCGTCGGTCATTATGACCCTGCTCACATCCGAGCGCCCGTCAGCTGACTATGCTCGGAAAGTGCCCGGGTGACCCCCCGCACCGCGTGCCGCCGTTCGACGCCTCACCTCGCGCCCGCGCCGGCCGCTCCGTCTGCTCGACAGATCCTGGAGTCACCATGTCTGCGTCCACCGTGGATCCCGCTGATCCTGTCTTCCGGTTGCACGTCGGCGGCAAGATGGCCGTCGCCTCGACGGTCCCGCTGACCAGCCGGGAGGACCTCTCCCTCGCGTACACCCCGGGTGTGGCCCGGGTCTGCGAGGCCATCGCCGCCGACCCCGCCCTCGCCGACGACTACACCTGGGTGTCGCACACCGTCGCGGTCGTCACCGACGGCTCCGCCGTACTCGGGCTGGGCAACATCGGCCCCCGTGCCGCGCTGCCGGTGATGGAGGGCAAGGCGGTGCTGTTCAAGCAGTTCGCCGGCGTGGACGCGGTACCGATCTGCCTGGACACCCAGGACGTGGACGAGATCGTGGCGACGGTGAAGGCACTCGCCCCCTCCTTCGGGGGCATCAACCTGGAGGACATCAGCGCCCCGCGCTGCTTCGAGGTCGAGCGCCGGCTGGACGAGGCGCTGCCGATCCCGGTCTTCCACGACGACCAGCACGGCACCGCGATCGTCGTGCTGGCCGCGCTGCGCAACGCGGCGACCCTGCTCAACCGCAAGCTCGGCGACCTGCGGGTGGTGGTCAGCGGCGCCGGCGCGGCCGGGGTGGCGGTCACCGCGATGCTGGTCGCCGGGGGCGTGAACCCGGAGCAGGTGGTGGTCTGCGACTCCAAGGGCATCATCGGCCGGCACCGCGCCGACCTGACCGAGACCAAGGCGTACCTCGCCGAGACGACCAACGCCGAGAACCGTCAGGGTGACGTCACCGAGGCGCTGCGTGGCGCGGACGTGCTGATCGGCGTCTCCGGCGGGCAGATCCCCGAGGAGGCGGTGGCCGGGATGGCCCCGGGCGGCATCGTCTTCGCGTTGGCCAACCCCAACCCCGAGGTGCATCCCGAGGTGGCGGCCCGGCACGTCGCCGTGGTGGCCACCGGCCGCAGCGACTACCCCAACCAGATCAACAACGTGCTGGCCTTCCCCGGTGTGTTCCGGGGCGCGCTGGACGCCCGGGCCACCCGGATCACCGACGGGATGAAGGTGGCCGCGGCCGACGCGATCGCCGCGGTGGTGGCCGAGTCGCTCACCGCCGACGCGATCGTGCCCTCCCCGCTCGACCCCCGGGTCGCCCCGGCGGTGGCGGAGGCGGTGGCCGAGGCGGCCCGGCGCGACGGCGTCGCCCGCGCCTGACCATGTGAGGAAGGGCCCGGGCCGGCACGCGGCGTCCGGTGCGGGCCCTTCTTAACGATCGTTTCCCTTGTTACGGTGCCGATCATGCGTGCCGCCTATGCCTCCCGCTTCGACGCCGACAACCCGCTCACCGCGCTCGGCGTCGGCGAGCGTCCCGAGCCGACCCACCCGGACTCCGACTGGGTCACCGTGCAGGTGCGGGCCAGCTCGCTCAACCACCACGACATCTGGTCGCTGCGCGGCGTGGGACTCGTCGCCGACCAGCTCCCGATGATCCTGGGCTGCGACGCCGTCGGCACCGACCCCGACGGCCGCGAGGTGGTCATCTACCCGGTGGTGCCCACCCCGGGCGACCCGCGGGGCGTCTCCATCCTCTCCGAGCACTTCCCCGGGACCCTGGCCGAGCGGGTGGCCGTACCCCGGATGAACCTGGTGCCGCTGCCGGCGGGCCTCGCCGCCACCGACGCGGCCTGCCTGCCCACCGCCTGGCTCACCGCGTGGCGGATGCTCACCACCAAGGGCCGGGTGGACGAGGGCGAGTCGGTGCTGGTCCAGGGGGCCGGCGGCGGTGTCGCCACCGCGGCCGTCGCGCTCGGCGTCGCACTCGGCAAGCGGGTGTACGCGACCAGCCGGGACGCCGGCAAGCGGGAGCGGATCACCGAGCTGGGGGCGACCGCGCTGGAGCCCGGCGCGCGGCTGCCCGAGCGGGTCGACGTGGTGATCGAGACGGTCGGCGCGGCCACCTTCGACCACTCGCTGAAGTCCGCCGCCCCGATGGCCCGGATCGTCGTCTCCGGCGCGACCGCCGGGCACGAGCCCAAGGTCAACCTGCGCCGGGTCTTCGCCATGCAGCTGGAGATCCTGGGCACCTCGATGGGCACCCCGGACGAGCTGACCGAGCTGCTGGGCTTCTGCGCCGAGCACGAGATCCACCCGGTGGTGGACAGCGTCGTGCCCTTCAGCAGGGTCGAGGACGCCTTCACCCGCCTGCACTCCGGCGACGTCTTCGGCAAGGTCGTCATCGACCACACCGCCTGACCCCCACCCGTCCCCGCGCACTTTCCGAGGAGGAGTGGCTGTCCGACCCGGAACAGCCACTCCTCCTCGGCATGCGCGTCCCGGGCCGAGGTCCAGAGGTGGTGGGTCAGAGGCGGTTGTCGAGGGTGGCGATGTCGGCGCGGGCGGCATCCGCCGCGAGGCGGGCCTTGGCCTTCGCGTCGCCGTACAGGGTCCAGCGGAGGAACTCGACCGTGGTGTCGGAGACCACCCGCAGGGCGGCGCCGTCGCTGAGCAGCGCCCGGCCGTGGTCGCCCTTCGGCAGGCTGAGCATCGCCTTCGGCCACGGCACCGCGTCATAGACCGCCCTGCCGGCCGAGTACTCGACCACCTCGTCCGCCTGGCCGTGCACGAAGAGCTGCGGCGCGGCGGCCCCGGCGAAGGCCGTGCCGACCCCCAGCCCGGTGCCGGCGAAGACCACCCCGGCGTCCAGGCGCTCGTCCCGGCCGGCGGTGAAGAGCCCGATCGTGGTCACCCCGCCCGCCGAGTGCCCGGCCGCCGCCACCCGGTCGGTGGCCAGCCGGCCACGCAGCGGGTCACCGGCCCTGCCGTCCAGCGCCAGCACCGTGTCCAGGGCGTACGAGACGTCCGCGGGCTGGTTCAGCACGTCGAGCACGTTGCTGTCGGTGCCCCGGCTGGTGTGCGGGAAGGTGGGCGCGGCGATCACGAACCCGGCCGCCGCCCACCGGGTCAGCAGCGCCGCGTAGTCCTCCGGCCGGGCGCCCAGGCCGTGGCTGAACATCACCACCGGGAACCGGCCGGTCGCCGTGGCCGCCCCGCGCTGCGGGGTGCCGCCGGCCTCACCCCGGGCCGGGTACCAGAGGGTCACCGGCAGGGGGCGGTCGCCGTCCCGGTTCAGCTTCACCTGGCGTACGCCGACCGCGAAGGCCTCCGTCGGCGCGCTGCCGGCGGGAACGCGCGGCGCCGGGGTGGCGGCCTTCGGGGTTTCCACCGGGGCGGCCGGGCGGACGGTCGGGGCAGGCGCGGCCGAGCAGCCGACCAGGCCGACGGTGAACAGGACGGCGGCGAGCAGGACCGGGGTACGGCGACGGGACATGGCACCGATTGTGCCTGCCTCCACGGGCCGACCGGGCACCCTCGGACGCACCGTGACCCGTGCCGTACGCCGGGTGCGGCCGCTGCCGGCCGTCCGGACCGGTGGCGTCCGCCACTCGGCCGGTCCGGGCCACCGCTACGGATCGAGGCGTCACGCTCGGTACGCGAGGGGCGGTGCGGGGTGCGCGGCTTCGCTAGGGTCTCCGGCATGTCTGACGAGTACGTGGACCCGAGCGGCAACACCGAGCAGTTCCGTGCCTTCGCCCACTCCCCGGACTCCGCCGCCGCCGCGGAGGCACCGTCCCGGCTGCCGCTGGCGGTGGGCGCGGGCGTGGTCGCCGTGCTGCTGGTCGCCGTGGCCACCTGGCTGGCCCTGGGCTGATCTCCGGCGGTGGTCAGCGGCCGGCGCCGACCACCGCCCGGGTCTCCCGGGCGATCTCCCGCTCCTCGTCGGTGCCGATGACGCAGACGGCGACCTCGGCGTCGTCCGGCGAGATGACCCGGTCCCCGGTGCCGGCGTTGCGCGCCGGGTCGACGGCGATGCCGAGGCGCTCCAGCCCGGCCAGCGCGGCGGCCCGGACCTCGGGGGAGTGCTCGCCCACCCCGGCGGTGAAGGTGACCGCGTCCACCCGGCCCAGCAGCGCGTAGTACGCGCCGACGTAGCCGGTGATCCGGCGGCAGTAGACGGCCAGGGCCAGCGCGGCGGCCGGGTCCCCGGCCTCCTGCCGGGCCTGCACCTCGCGCATGTCGTTGACGCCGGTCAGCCCGAACAGCCCGCTGCGGTGGTTGAGCAGGTCGTCGATCTCGTCCACCCCCATCCCGGCCTCGCGGCGCAGGTGGAAGATGACGGTCGGGTCCAGGTCGCCGCTGCGGGTGCCCATCACCAGGCCCTCCAGCGGCGACATCCCCATCGAGGTGGCCACGCTGCGGCCGCCGTCGACCGCGCAGGCGCTCGCCCCGTTCCCCAGGTGCAGGGTGATGGTGCGCAGCTGCTCGTACGGCCGCTCCAGCAGCTCCGCCGTGCGCTTCGAGACGTACGCGTGCGAGGTGCCGTGGAAGCCGTACCGGCGGATGCCGTACCGCTCGGCGGTGTCCCGGTCGATGGCGTACGTGGCGGCGGCCTCCGGCAGGGTGTGGTGGAAGGCGGTGTCGAAGACGGCGACCTGTGGGACGCCCGGCATCACCCGGCGGGCGACCTCGATCCCGGCCAGGTTCGCCGGGTTGTGCAGCGGCGCGAGCGGGACGAGGTCCTCGATGGCGGCGAAGACCTCGTCGTCGACCAGCACCGGCTGGCTGAACCGGCGGCCGCCGTGCACCACCCGGTGGCCCACCGCGCCCAGCCCGGCGAGGTCGACCCGGTCGATGATCTCCCGGACCGCGGTGGCGTGGTCGGCCGGCCCGCCGCCCGGCTCACCGACCCGCTCCACGATGCCCTTGTCGCGCACGGTCTCTCCGTCGTAGAGCCGGTACTTCACCGACGACGAGCCGCAGTTGAGCACCAGCACGCGGTCGGTCACGAACCCTCCTCCGGCGAGCCGGCCGCCTGGATGGCCGTGATCGCCACGGTGTTGACGATGTCGGCGACGGTCGCGCCCCGGGACAGGTCGTTGACCGGCCGGCGCAGGCCCTGCATCACCGGGCCGACCGCCACCGCCCCCGCCGAGCGCTGCACCGCCTTGTACGTGTTGTTGCCGGTGTTCAGGTCCGGGAAGATGAAGACCGTCGCCCGCCCCGCCACCGGACTGTCGGGCAGCTTCGTCGCCGCGACCTGCGGGTCGATCGCCGCGTCGTACTGGATGGGGCCCTCGACCAGCAGGTCCGGCCGGCGCTCGCGGACCAGCTTGGTGGCCGCCGCGACCTTCTCCACGTCCGCGCCGAAGCCCGAGTCGCCGGTCGAGTACGACAGCATCGCCACCCGTGGCTCGATGCCGAACCGGGCGGCGGTGTCCGCCGAGGAGATGGCGATGTCGGCGAGCTGGGCGGCGTCCGGGTCGGGGTTCACCGCGCAGTCGCCGTAGACCAGCACCCGGTCGGCCAGCAGCATGAAGAAGACGCTGGAGGCCACCGAGACCCCCGGCACGGTCCGGATGATCTCGAAGGCGGGACGGATGGTGGCCGCGGTGGTGTGGGTGGCCCCGGAGACCATGCCGTCGGCGTGCCCGGTCGCCACCATCATCGTGCCGAAGTAGTTGGGTTGGGCCACGATGTCGTGCGCCAGCTCCACGGTGAGGCCCCGGTGGGCGCGCAGCTTCGCGTACTCCTCGGCGAACTCGTCGCGCCACGGGCTGGCGATCGGGTCCACCACGTCCGCGCCGGTGATGTCGATGCCGAGTTCCCGGATCCGTCGGGCGACGTCGTCGGGGCGGCCGAGCAGGGTCAGGTCGGCGACGCCCCGTTGCAGCAGGATCTCCGCCGCCCGCAGGATGCGCTCCTCGGTCCCCTCCGGCAGCACCAGCCGCCGACGGGTGGCCCGGGCCCGGTCGATCAGGTCGTACTCGAACATCAGCGGGGTGACCCGTGCCGAGCGGGTGACCCGCAGCCGGCGGGCCAGGTCGACCGTGTCCACGCATCTCTCGAACGCGCCGAGCGCCGCCTCGACCTTGCGCGGGTTGGCCGGGCCGGGCCGGCCCTCGATCCGGCTGGACGCGGCCACCGTGTCATAGCTGTCGCTGGTCACCGAGAGCACGGCGAGACCGGTGTTGAGCCCCTCGACCAGCCGCATCGCCCGCGGGTCGGGCTGCTCGCCGAGGGTGAGCACCACACCGGCCACGGAGACCTGCCCGGCGACGTGTGCGGCGCTCGCCGCCACCAGCAGGTCCGCCCGGTCGCCGGGGGTGATCACCAACGCGCCCTCGGTCAGGTGGCCGAGCAGGGTGGGCACATGCGCCGCGCCGACCACGTAGTCGAGCACGTCCCGGCCGAGCGCGGCGTCGTCCCCGGCCAGCAGGGTGGCGCCGAGCGCCGTCGCCACCTCGGCCACCGTCGGCGCCGACACGGCCGGCACCTCCGGGATGGCGTACGCGGGAACGGGCAGCTCGGGCAGCGTCATCGGCGCGGGGACCCGGTTGGCGATCACCGCCAGCACCGTCGCGCCCAGGTCCTCCAGATCGTGGTACGCCCCGCGCGCCGCCGCCGCGACCGCCTCCGGCGACTGCCCGAAGCCGTCGAGCACCGGCACCACCACGCTGCCGAACTCGGTGGCGAGCCGGGCGTTGAAGGCCAGTTCCCGGGGCCCCGCCCCGTCGCCGCCGTCGGCGAAGTCGCTGCCCACCACGACCACCGCCGGGCAGCGCCGTTCGAGGTCCCGGTACCGCTCGACGATCCGGGAGATGAGTTCCTCCCGACGGCCGTCGGCGACCAGCGCGCTCGCCTCGGCGTACGTGGTGCCGGTCAGGGCGTCC
The DNA here is from genome assembly GCF_900090245.1 of Micromonospora halophytica. Classification (GTDB taxonomy): domain Bacteria; phylum Actinomycetota; class Actinomycetes; order Mycobacteriales; family Micromonosporaceae; genus Micromonospora; species Micromonospora halophytica. Next base: position 102,434 of record NZ_FMDN01000001.1, on the reverse strand, counting down.
TGCGGCAGGTCGATCCGGTAGCGGTCGGTGAGCAGGGCGAGGATCGGGTCGGGTTCGGTGCCGGCGACCAGCGGCCGGAACACGCCGATCCGCTCGACCTGTCGGGAGAGGAGTTCCGCGAGGCCGAGGGCGATGGTCGACTTACCCCCGCCGGACCCCACGCTGGTCAGGTAGACGCTGCGGGCCACGAACCTCACGCTACAAGATCGTGGTGGTGTCCGCCCGGGACCTTCGTCCCGCGGACCCGGGCCGTTGATCATGCGGCGTGGCGGGCCTACCCCTCGTCCTCGTCGTCGAGGCGGGCGAGCCAGGTGGAGAAGCGCTCGATCGGGGTCTCGAACTCCGGGTTGAGGTCGACGAAGTCACGCAGCCGCTCGGCCAGCCACTCGACGCTGACCTGCTCCTCGCCCCGGCGCTCGACCAGTTCCTCGATGCCACGGTCGGTGAAGTACACGGTGTTCCTCTCGCGAAGGGCCGCGACGCGGACCGGGGCAGGGCCGTCAGGTGGACGACGCTGCCCCGGGTCGCGGTGCGGTCAGGTCACGGGCGGGGGAGAGCCGCCTCGATCAGCGCGGTCTGCTCGACCTCGTGCATCTTGGCCGAGCCGACCGCCGGGGCCGCGGCGGCCGGGCGGGAGATCCGCCGCAGCCGGACGTCGGCCAGGTGCTCCAGCAGGTTGAGCGCGACGAACGACCAGGCACCCTGGTTGGCCGGCTCCTCCTGCACCCAGGCGAAGTCCTCGGCGTTCGGGTACGCCGCCAGCGCGGCCCGGATCTCCTCCACCGGCATCGGGTAGAGCTGTTCGATCCGGATGATCGCGGTGTCGGTCGTGCCGCGCTCCTGCCGGGCCTGGAACAGGTCGTAGTAGACCTTGCCCGAGCAGAGCAGCACCCGCTTCACCTGCTCCGGCGCCGGCCCGGCCGGGTCGGTCAGCACCGGGGAGAAGGTGCCGGTGGTGAAGTCCTCGACCGGGGAGACGCAGAGCTTGTGCCGCAGCAGCGACTTCGGCGTGAACACCACCAGCGGCTTGCGCTTCGGCGACAGCGCCTGGCGACGCAGCAGGTGGAAGTAGTTCGCCGGGGTGGTCGGCACGGCCACCCGCATGTTGTCCTCGGCGCAGAGCTGGAGGAAGCGCTCCGGGCGGCCGGAGGTGTGGTCCGGGCCCTGCCCCTCGTGGCCGTGCGGCAGCAGCAGGGTGACGGCGGAGCGCTGGCCCCACTTCACCTCGCCGGAGGAGATGAACTCGTCGATCACCGACTGGGCGCCGTTGACGAAGTCGCCGAACTGGGCCTCCCAGCAGACCAGCGCGTTGATGTTCTCGACCGAGTAGCCGTACTCGAAGCCCATCGCCGCGTACTCGGACAGCAGCGAGTCGTGGACGAAGAAGCGGGACCGCTCGCCGTCGCCGGTGAGCGACTTCAGCGGCAGGTAGTCGTCGCCGGTCTTCGAGTCGACGATCGAGGCGTGCCGCTGGACGAAGGTGCCCCGGCGGGAGTCCTGGCCGGCCAGGCGGACGGTGACCCCGTCGTGCAGCAGCGAGCCGAACGCGATGATCTCGCCGAAGCCCCAGTCGATGTTGCCCTCGACGGACATCTTGGCGCGGCGGTCGAGCAGTTGCTGGATCCGCTTGTGCGGGGTGAAGCCCTCCGGCAGGTTGACGTGCGCCTCGCCGACGGCCCGGACGACGGCGGCGTCGGTGGCGGTCTCCACCTGCGGCTCCGGCTCGTCCTCGCGCTTCGGGCGGGAGAGCTGGCGCGGCGTGGTCGCGGCGTCGCGGGTGGCCTTGAAGACCCGCTCCAGCTGCCCCTGGTAGTCGCGCAGCAGTTCCTCCGCGTCCTCCACGGTGATGTCACCCCGCCCGATCAGCTCCTCGGTGTAGAGCTTGCGCACCGAGCGCTTCGAGTCGATGATCTTGTACATCTCCGGGTTGGACATCGACGGGTCGTCGCCCTCGTTGTGCCCGCGCCGGCGGTAGCAGACCATGTCGATGACGACGTCCTTGTTGAACGCCTGCCGGTACTCGAAGGCCAGCCGGGCGACCCGGACCACGGCCTCCGGGTCGTCGCCGTTGACGTGGAAGATCGGCGCCTGGATCATCCGCGCGACGTCGGTGCTGTAGAGGCTGGACCGGCTGTACTCCGGGGCGGTGGTGAAGCCGACCTGGTTGTTGACCACCACGTGCACGGTGCCGCCGGTGCGGTAACCGCGCAGCTGGGAGAGGTTGAGCGTCTCGGCGACCACGCCCTGGCCGGCGAAGGCGGCGTCACCGTGCACCGCCAGCGGCAGCACGGTGTAGCCCTCCAGCTTGAGGTCGATCCGGTCCTGCTTGGCCCGGACGATGCCCTCCAGCACCGGGTCGACGGCCTCCAGGTGCGACGGGTTCGCCACCACCGACACCTTGACCGCGTGGTCGCCGTCCGGGGTGGTGAACTTGCCGTTCTGGCCGAGGTGGTACTTCACGTCGCCGGAGCCCTGCGTCGAGCGTGGGTCCAGGTGCCCCTCGAACTCGGAGAAGATCTTTTCGTACGGCTTGCCGACGATGTTCGCCAGCACGTTGAGCCGGCCGCGGTGGGCCATGCCGATGACGACCTCGTCCAGCCCACCCTCGGCGGCGGCCTCCAGCACCTCACCGAGCAGCGGGATCAGCGACTCGCCGCCCTCCAGCGAGAACCGCTTCTGCCCGACGTACTTGGTCTGCAGGAAGGTCTCGAACGCCTCCGCGGCGTTGAGCCGGTTGAGCACGTGCTTCTGCTCGTCGGCCGCCGGCTTCTCGTACCGGCGCTCGATCCGTTCCTGGATCCAGCGTCGCTCCTCCGGGTCCTGGATGTGCATGTACTCGATGCCGACCCGGCGGCAGTACGAGTCGCGCAGCACGCCGAGGATCTCGCGCAGCTTCATCCGCTGCCGGCCGGCGAAGCCGTTGACCGGGAAGACCCGGTCCAGGTCCCACAGGGTCAGCCCGTGCTGGAGGACGTCCAGATCCGGGTGCTTGCGGATCTTGAACTCCAGCGGGTCGGTGTCGGCCATCAGGTGGCCGCGCACCCGGTACGCGTGGATCAGCTCGTGCACCCGGGCGGTCTTGTTGATCTGGCCCTCGGAGTCGACAGCCACGTCCCGCATCCAGCGCACCGGCTCGTACGGGATGCGCAGGGAGGTGAAGATCTGGTCGTAGAAGCCGCGCTCGCCGAGCAGCAGCTCGTGCATGACCTTCAGGAACTCGCCGGACTGCGCGCCCTGGATGATCCGGTGGTCGTACGTGCTGGTCAGCGTGATGATCTTGCTGACCGCCAGCTCGGCGAGGGTGGCCTCGCTCATGCCCTGGTACGGCGCCGGGTACTCCATCGCGCCGACGCCGATGATGGCGCTCTGCCCCTGCATCAGGCGGGGGATCGAGTGCACCGTGCCGATGCCGCCCGGGTTGGTCAGCGAGATGGTGGTGCCGGAGTAGTCCTCCATGGTCAGTTCGTTGCGGCGGGCACGCCGGACCACGTCCTCGTACGCCTGCCAGAACTGGCGGAAGTCCATCTGCTCGCACGCCTTGATGGAGGGGACCACCAGGTTGCGGGAGCCGTCCGGCTTGGTCAGGTCGATCGCGATGCCCAGGTTGACGTGCTCCGGGCGGACCAGCGCCGGCTTGCCGTCGACCTCGGCGAAGGAGTTGTTCATCTCCGGGTGCTCGACCAGCGCCCGGACCATCGCGTACCCGATCAGGTGGGTGAAGCTGACCTTGCCGCCACGCCCACGGGCGAGGTGGTTGTTGATCACGATGCGGTTGTCGACCAGCAGCTTGGCCGGGACCGAGCGGACGCTGGTCGCGGTCGGGACGGCCAGCGACGCGTCCATGTTCTGCACGATCTTGGCGGCGATCCCGCGCAGCGGGGTGGTGCCGGCGGCGCTCACGGCCGGAGCCTTGGCGGCCGGCTTGGCCGGAGCGGCCTTCGCGGCCGGCGCCGGCTTGGCGGGCGCGGCGGCGGGCTTCGCGGCCGGCTTCGACACGGCGGGCGCGGGCTTCGTCGCCGGCTGGGCCACGGTCGCGGCGGCCTCCTGCTGCCCGGCCGGCTCGGCGGCGGCCGGCTTCGCCGGGGCCTTCCCCTCAGCCGGGCGCGGCGTGGCGGCTCCCGCCGCCGGCCGGTAGTCGGCGAAGAAGTCGTGCCAGGCCGAGTCGACGCTCGAGGGGTCGGCGAGGTAGCGCTGGTACATCTCCTCGACGATCCACTCGTTCGGGCCGAAACCCGCCAGTGGGTTCTCCTGCGAAGTCTGCTGGGTCGACACGGCCGCTGATCGCCTCTTTCACCCGGTTTGAATGGCTCGCGTTGGCCTCCGCGCCCGGATCCGGGCACACGGAAGACGGGTCCCAGGCTACGCCGTGCGAATGCCGCAGGCATTTCCGCCTCCGGCGGGTGGTCCGTTTCACAGAAGATGCCAGAAGTTCAGCAAACGCTGCGTGTCCCGCTGATTCCTGCTAGACGACACGGCCCCGGACAGTGACGTCTCCGTCACCGTCCGGGGCCGTCGCCTACCCGCTGGCGGGTCAGGAGATGTCGCGCCGCCGGATGGTCAGCACGCCGATCGCGCCGGCCACCGCCGCGTACCCGATCAGCACCGCGGCTCCCGCCCAGCGGGGTGGGTTGCCGGGGATCTCCACCCCGCTGACCATCAGGCTCGACGCCAGCGAGGGCACCAGGAGCTGGAGCTTGTTGATCCACTCGCCGAACCGGTTGGCCAGCAGGCTCAGCACCGTGATGGCGCCGATGGTCCCGCCCAGGTAGAGCAGGATGCCGGTGACCGTGGCACCGATCTGGCTGCGGATCAGCACCCCGAGGCCGACGCCGAGGATCGCCCAGAGCAGGTACGCCAGGCCGTTGAGCGCGATCGCCCGCCAGACCGCGCCGCTGCCGAGTTGCGGCCCGACGTCCACGCTGCCCAGGATCGCCGCCCCGGCGGGGATGTTGAGCAGCGTGAAGAGCAGCCAGAAGACCAGCCCCAGGGCGGCGGCGGCGACCAGTTTCGCCGCCATCACCGCGGTGCGGTGCGGCGCGGTGAGGAAGGTGGTGGTCACCGTCTGGTGGAAGAACTCGCTGGTGACCACGACGACGCCGAGCAGCATCACGATGAGCAGGCCGAAGAGCTGCCCGTTGGTGTAGAGGTTGGCGGCCAGGGCGTCCTGGTCCATCAACGCCCGGACCTGGTCGATCTGCTCCGGCGGCACGCCCTCGGTGTTCCCGGCGGCCAGCGCGTCGGTCTGCAGCCAGTTGATCCCGAGGGTGAGCGCCCAGAGCGGCAGCATGATCAGCGCGAAGATCCACCAGGTGTTGGTGGTCCGGATCTTCAGCAGTTCGGATCGAACCAGCTTCATCGGATGCCCGCCTTCCCGGCCGTCAGCTCCAGGAAGACCCGTTCCAGGTCGGGTCGTTCGGTGGTGAGTTCGTGCAGTTCCACGCCGGCGGCCAGCGCGGTCCGGCCGACCGTCGGGGCGTCCACCCCGTCGACCTGCAGGACACCGTGCTCGTCGACGGCGACGGTGGCCGACTGCGCCTTCAGGGCGGTGGTCAGCTCCTCGGCGTTCGGGGTGCGGACCCGGACCCGCTGGCCCTGGGCCATCGAGCCGATCACCTGCTCCACCGGGCCCTGCCGGACGAGCTGGCCGGCGGCGATGATCACCACGTCGTCGGCGAGCAGCTGCATCTCGGAGAGCAGGTGGCTGGAGACCAGGATCGTGCGGCCCTCGTGGGCGAGGCCCTTGAGGAAGCCGCGCATCCACCGGATGCCCTCCGGGTCCAGGCCGTTGGCCGGTTCGTCGAGGATCAGCACCCGGGGATCACCCAGCATCGCGGCGGCGATGCCGAGGCGCTGCTTCATGCCCAGGGAGTACCCCTTGAACTTGCGCTTGGCCGCCGGGGTCAGCCCGACCAGGGCCAGCGCCTCGTCGGCCCGCTGCTTCGGCAGCCCGGCCGCCGCGCAGATCACCCGCAGGTGGTTGATCCCGGTGCGGCCCTTGTGCGCGCTGGACGCCTCCAGCACCGCGCCGACGTGCCGCAGCGGGTCGGTCAGGTCGGCGTACCGTCGGCCGCCGATGGTCGCCGTGCCGCTGGTCGGGGTCACCAGGTTCAGCAGCATGCGCAGAGTGGTGGTCTTGCCGGCGCCGTTCGGGCCGAGGAAGCCGGTCACCCGCCCCGGTTCCACCGTGAAGGACAGGTTGTCGACCGCCCGGACGTTCTTGTATTCCTTGGTCAGTCCGGACACGACGATCTGGCCGGTGCTGGGGCTCCACTGCCCGTCGGACATCGTTCTCCTCCCGTGCGGCGGCGCGTCGTGCGCCGCGGCGTACGGCGCCGTCGCGGAGGCGCCGGGCCCAGCCTGTCAAGAGCGGTCAACCTACGCCATCGGACCCGCTCGCCATTCCGGTCTCCCTCCCGGGCAGGAGGGGGTCATCCTCAGGGACGAGGCGCGGGCTCCGGCGGCAGCGCGATCCAGGTGGCCCGGGCCCGGCCGAGCAGCGTGCCGGTCGGCCCGTACAGGCTGGTGCGTACGTACGCCTTGCGCCCCTCGCCGCCGACCGTCGCGCCGGTCACCACGCACTCGTCGCCCGGCTCGGGCAGCGCGTCGACCACCGCGGCGATCCGGCCCAGGACGTACGGCCGGCCGGGCCCGATGACCGCCCAGCCGCCTGGGCAGTCCAGCGCGGCCCAGACCGTCGCCGGGACCACCCGGGCGGGGGCCCGGAACGGCGCGGCGGTCCGGCCGTCGGGCAGCCGGCCGGGGAAGATCCGCAGCCCGTCCGGGTGGTCCGGGCCGCAGACGTAGCAGCCGGGGAAGGGGTGGTCCACCAGACCGGGGTACGTGGTCGAGGCGGCCCTCGCCGTCGCCGGGTCCACCCCGGGCACCGCCGGGGGCAGGTCGTCGGTCGGGTGGACCTGGGCGACCAGCCGCCCCTGCGGGTCCAGGACGTCGCCATCGGCCACGGTCAGCGGGGTGTCCAGCGGTGGCGGGCGGCGCAGTGTCACCTCGACCGGTCGGTCCGCGCCGTACGCGGTCGCGAACACCCCGGCGCTCCATCCGCCGTTGCCCGAACCGGGTGGTCCGTTGAACCGGGACTCGATGATCATCGGGTACCTCCGTGCGTCCGGCGTCGTCGCCGGTCCCGGGCAGCCTCGCACGCCGACCCGCAGCCGCCGGCAGGGGACGGCCGACCGGCGTTCACCGGATCGACACCCGTCACCGGGCAGGCGGCAACCCCGGGCACCTACACAGGACCCATGGCCGTTCTGCACGCCGCTGGCGCACCCCTGACGACCAGCGGATACACCCTGCTGATCGCCGACGACCCGACCCAGGTCGCGGCCGCGCAACGCCTGCGCCACGAGGTCTTCGCCACCGAACTCGGCGCGAGCCTGCACCCGGCCGGGGGCGGGCTCGACGTCGACGACCTGGACGCCCACTGCGATCACCTGATCGTCCGCGAGGAGCGCAGCGGGGCGGTGGTCGGGACGTACCGACTGCTGCCGCCGGGCCGCGTCGACCGCCGGTACGCCGAGAGCGAGTTCGAGCTGGCCGCCCTCGACCCGCTGCGTGACGTGCTGGTCGAGGCCGGCCGCTCCTGCGTCCACCCCGACCACCGCTCCGGCGCGGTGATCAACCTGATGTGGGCGGGTATCACCCGCTATCTGCACCTGCGCGGATCCCGCTGGCTCGGCGGCTGCGCCTCGGTGCCGGTGGCCGACGGGGGCCGGGCCGCCGCCGAGGCGTGGGCGCTGGCCCGGGCGAAGCACCTCGCACCGCCGCTGCTGCGGGTCCGGCCCCGCCGCCCCTGGTTCGCCGAGCCGGTGGCGGCCCACCCGGAGACCGCCGCCGGTGGCCCGGCCGGCCATGCGCTGATCCCGCCGCTGCTGCGCGGGTACCTCCGGCTCGGGGCGTGGATCGCCGGGGAGCCCGCGTACGACCCGGACTTCGGGGTGGCCGACTTCTACGTCCTGTTCTCGCTGGACCGGATGAACCCGCGGTACCTGCGGCACTTCCTGGGCGGGGAACAGCGGTGAGCGCCCCGCTCTGGCGGCCCGTCTCCGGCTGCGGCCCGGGGTGCCTGCCCGGGTCGGGTGAGGCGCCGTCCGTACCGGTGCCGTGGCGGGTTGCCCGGCTGCTGGGCGTACTCGGGATGCTGCTGGCCGGGGTGGGCCTGGTCGGCCTGCTGCCGGTGCTGCCGGTGGCGCGGCGGGCGGTGGCGGTGCGCCGGTGGGCGCGGGGGGCGGCCCGCGTCCTCGGGGTGCGGCTGGAGGTGCGTGGCCGGTCGCCGGGGCGACCCGCGCTGCTGGTCGCCAACCACGTCTCCTGGCTGGACGTGCTGGCGGTGCTGGCGGTGGCGCCGGCCCGGTTGCTGGCCAAGTCCGATGTCCGGGGGTGGCCGCTGGTCGGGGTGCTGGCCCGCGCGGCCGGTGCGCTCTTCGTCGACCGAGCGCGCCCCCGCGAGCTGCCGGCGACCGTCGACCGGCTGGTCACGGCGCTGCGCCGCGGCGATGCGGTGGCGGTCTTCCCGGAGGGCACGACCTGGTGCGGGACGGCTGCGTCGCGTGCCTGCCGGCCGGGGCGGGGCTTCCGGCCGGCGGCCTTCCAGGCGGCGATCGACGCCGGCGTGCCGGTCGTGCCGCTCCGGCTGACCTACCGCTGCGCCGCCACCGGCGAGGCCACCACGGCCGCCGCCTTCCTCGGCGACGAGACCCTCTGGGCCTCGGCACGCCGGGTGCTCGCCGCACGGGACCTGGTGCTGACCGTGCGGATCGGGGCGGCGCTGCACCCGGCCCGGGGCGCGGACCGGCGCGCCCTCGCCCGGGCCGCCGAGTCGGCGGTGCACCTGGTCCCGGCCCGTGCCGCCGCGCCGGCCCTCCCCCCTGCGCTGCCGTCGGCCGCCGCCCCCCTAGTCGGCGTCGCCGAGGCGGGCGGGGAGTGCTCGGTGGAACGGCACGGACGTCAACCGGACCCGTTGACGTCCATGGTGTGCCGCTCGGCGGAGGTCGGGTCGGCGGACGGCGCGGGGGAGCGGCTCGAACTGGCGGCCTGACGCCCCGGACCCCGACGGTCGCCGCTCACAGGGTCTTTTCAGGAAGCGTCCAGCGCCGCCGCAGCGACGTCACGGATGATGGCGGACATGGCCGCTACCCAGACCGAGGCGCGACTGCTCGTCGTCGAGGACGACCCCAACATCCTCGAACTGCTCTCCGCCAGCCTGCGCTTCGCCGGTTTCGACGTGGCGACGGCCACCAGCGGCAGCGCGGCGCTGAGCACCGCGAAGGAGCACCGCCCCGACCTGGTGGTCCTCGACGTGATGCTGCCCGACCTCGACGGCTTCGAGGTCATCCGGATGCTCCGCGAGGGCGGCACGCGTACCCCGGTGGTCTTCCTGACCGCGCGGGACGCCACCGACGACAAGATCCGCGGCCTCACCCTGGGCGGCGACGACTACGTCACCAAGCCGTTCAGCCTGGAGGAACTCACCGCGCGGATCCGGGCGGTGCTCCGGCGTACGGCCACCGGCGAGCAGGCCCCCTCCCGGCTCACCTTCGCCGACCTGGAGCTGGACGAGGAGACCCACGAGGTGCACCGCGCCGGCCAGCGGGTCCAGCTCTCGCCGACCGAGTTCAAACTGCTGCGCTACCTGATGCTCAACGCCAACCGGGTGCTCTCCAAGGCGCAGATCCTGGACCACGTCTGGAACTACGACTTCCGTGGTGACGACAACATCGTCGAGTCCTACATCTCCTACCTGCGCCGCAAGGTGGACAACACCCAGCCCCGGCTGATCCACACCCTGCGCGGGGTGGGCTACGTGCTACGCAAGCCGGCGGCGTGAGCGTCCTCGACGACGCGAAGGGTCGGCTCCGCAGCGTCCCGCTCCGGGTCAAGCTGGTCGCCTCGGTGCTGGCGCTGGTCGCCGCCGCGCTGCTGGTGATCAGCTCGCTGACCACGTTCTTCCTGCGCAACTACCTGGTCGCGCAGGTCGACGGCGAACTCCAGGGCGCCAGCGACTACCTGAGCAGGGTGCTGCCGGCGCTGGAGAACGGCAGCGCCCGCTCGGCCACCCTGCCCACCGACTACGTGGTGGCGCTCGCCAACGAACGACAGACCAAGATCATTGCCTACGACCCGAACCTGGAGCTGGACGACCTGCCGCCCGTGCCGGGCGACCTGGCCGGCTTCCGGGAGGAGAGGCGCGAGCCGTTCGACGTCCGCTCGGAGGACGGGCGGGACCGCTGGCGGATGCTCTACCGGGACCTGCCCGACGGTCGGGTGCTGGCGGTCGGGCAGCACCTCACCGACGTCGACCTGGCGGTGAAGCGGCTGGTCTGGATAGACCTCCTGGTCGGTGGCGCGGTGCTGGTCCTGCTCGCCTCGATCGGCGCGGCCATCGTCCGGACCAGCCTGAAGCCACTGGTGGAGATCGAGCGCACCGCCGCCGCGATCGCCGGGGGTGATCTGACCCGACGGGTGCCCGACCCGGAGGACGGGCAGCCCTGCGCCACGTCCGAGCTGGGGCGGTTGTCCCGCGCGTTGAACGCGATGCTGACCCAGATCGAGGCCGCCTTCACCGCCCGGGCGGCGTCCGAGGCGGCGGCCCGGTCGGCCGAGGCCGGCGCCCGCGACGCCGCGCACGCCGCGCAGGCGTCCGAGGCGCGGGCCCGACGCTCGGAGGAACGGATGCGGCAGTTCGTCGCGGACGCCTCGCACGAGCTGCGCACCCCGCTGACCACCATTCGCGGCTTCGCCGAGCTGTACCGGCAGGGCGCCGCCCGCACGCCGGAGCAGACCGCCGACCTGCTGCGCCGGATCGAGGACGAGGCGGCCCGGATGGGGCTGCTCGTGGAGGACCTGCTGCTGCTCGCCCGGCTGGACCGGGAGCGGCCGCTCTCGCTGGCCCCGGTGGAGTTGCCGGTGCTCGCCTCGGATGCCGTGCAGGCCGCCCGGGTGGTCGCCCCGGACCGCCGGATCGAGCTGGACATCGAGCCCGGTTCGGGTCCGCTGGTGGTGTACGGGGACGACGCCCGGCTGCGGCAGGTGATCGGCAACCTGATGACCAACGCGCTCACCCACACCCCGTCGGAGGCTGCGGTGACGCTGCGGCTGCGCAGCGAGCCGGGAAACCTGGCCGTGGTGGAGGTGGCCGACACCGGCCCCGGCCTCACCCCCGAGCAGGCCGAACGGGTCTTCGAGCGGTTCTACCGTGCCGACGCCGCCCGGACCCGCCGGGCGAGCGGCATCACCAGCACCGGGCTGGGGCTGGCCATCGTCGCCGCGCTGGTCGCCGCGCACCACGGAACGGTCGAGGTGGGTACGACGCCGGGCGGCGGGGCGACCTTCCGGGTCAGGCTGCCGCTGCTGCCGGGCGCGGAGAGTGAAGCGGAGTGACTTTCAGAAAACGTCCAGGTTCATTCCAGGCTGGTGACAGTGCGAGGGGAGAAGGTGGAGCAATGAACGAGTTCGAGACCGACCCGCAGCGGCGGCCGGCCGCCTCCGACGCCGAGCCGTCGCACCCCACCGCCGAGCCGTCCCGCGTCGAGCCCGGGCAGTCGGACCCGACCGGGAGCCTCCCGACCGACCGCCCCGCCGGCACCGCGGGGGAGCCGGTGGGCACCCCGTCCGCCCCGTCCGCGCCGTACCCGCCGTCCGGCGGCGGGCAGTCCCCGGCCGCGCCGTACGGGCAGCCCTCGGCGGCGCCGTACGGGCAGTCTTCGGCCGTGCCGTACGGGCAGTCCTCGGCGGCGCCGTACGGGCAGTCCTCGGCCGCGCCGTACCCGGCGAGGGCGCAGGGCGGCTACCAGCCCGCCTCGTCGTACCAGCCCGGCTCGTATCCGGCCGCCGGCTACCAGCCCGGCTACGCCCCGTCCGGCTGGACGGGCGGGCACCCGGGCGGTCCGGTCCCGCCGCAGCACCCCGGGCAGCCGGTACCGCCGTGGGCGGCCCCGCCCCGCCCCTCGAAGGTGGCCAAGTTCGTCGGTGCCGGTGTCGCGGTCTTCGCCCTGATGCTCGGCTCGGGCGTGGCCGGCGGCGCGCTCGTGCTCGCGGTGGACGGCAACTCCGGCGGGATCACCCGCACCTACTCGGCCGCCCCGGTGATCAACAGCGCGGACCTGCCCAAGATCGCCGCCGCCGTGCAGGACAGCGTGGTCTCGATCACCACCGACAGCGGTGAGGGCTCCGGCGTGATCCTCAGCGCGGACGGCTTCGTGCTCACCAACAACCACGTGGTCGCCTCCGCGTCCGGCGACGCCGTCCGGGTGATCTTCGCCAACGGGAAGACCGCGCAGGCGAAGATCGTCGGCACCGACCCGAAGACCGACCTCGCGGTGCTCAAGGCCAGCGGCGTCAGCGACCTGAAGGCCGCGAAGTTCGGCGACAGTGACGCCATGCAGGTCGGCGACCAGGTGCTCGCCCTGGGCAGCCCGCTCGGCCTGCAGGGCTCGGTCACCGCCGGCATCCTCAGCGCTCGGGACCGCACCATCCAGGCCGGCGGGAACGGCCAGCAGCAGGACCCGCGGCAGGGTGCCAGTTCGATCTCCGGACTGCTCCAGACCGACGCCCCGATCAACCCCGGCAACTCGGGCGGCGCGCTGGTCAACACCCGGGGCGAGGTGATCGGCATCAACACCGCCATCGCCACCGCCGGGCAGGGCAGCAGCGGCAACATCGGTGTCGGCTTCGCCATCCCGAGCAACAAGGCCAAGGATGTCGCCGGGAAGCTCCAGCGCGGCGAGAAGGTCAGCCACCCGTCCCTCGGCGTCAGCGTCACCCCGGCCGAGAACGGCGGCGCCCTGGTCTCGGCGGTCGTGCCGGGCAGCGCGGCCGAGAAGGCCGGCCTCCAGCGGGGTGACGTGATCACGAAGTTCGGCGACAAGGTGGTCAACGACTCCAACGACCTGGTGGGCGCGGTGCAGGCCGGCAAGGTCGGCGACCGGGTCGAGGTGACCTACCAGCGAAACGGATCCGAGGCGACGGCAACCGTCACGCTCGCCGAGACGTCATAGAGACAGACCTGCCTCCTCCACGGGCGGCGGGCGGTGGAGCCAAGGGGGTTGGCTCCACCGCCCGCCGCCATTTTCGTGCCCCCGGGTCACCCGGTGCGGGTGACCCGGGCTCACCCTCCGCGCCGGCATCCTGGCCGGGAACCGAACGTACGGAGGGGGACGCCATGGGCACGGCAGCGGCCGTCCGCACCGACCAGGACATCCAGCGCGACGTCCTCGACGAGCTGGCCTGGGATCCCCAGGCGCAGCCGCACGAGATCGGGGTCGTCGTCGCCGACGGCGTGGTGACGTTGACCGGCCGGGTGGACAGCTACGCCCGCAAGTGGGCGGCCCAGCGCTGCGCGCACCGGGTACGGGGCGTGCGGGCGGTCGCCGACGACGTCGAGGTGCGCCTGCCCGGGCTGGACGGCCAGGACGACGCCGAACTGGCCCTCGCCGCCGTCCGAGCGCTGGAGTGGGACAGCTTCGTGCCCGCCGAGCGCCTGGACGTGACGGTGGCCGACGGCTGGCTGATGCTGCGCGGCGAGGTGGAGTTCGGCTACCAGCGGCGTACCGCCGAGCAGGAACTGCGTCGCCTGCGCGGCGTACGCGGGGTGACCAACCTGGTCGAGGTGGTGCCGCCGGCCCCGCCGAGCGCCGAGCAGACCGCCGCGGACCTGCGCCGGGCCCTGCGCCGCCGTACCGGCACCGAGGCGGTCACCGTGGAGCTGGCCGGTGGCACCGTGGTGCTGCACGGCGAGGTGCGCTCCTGGTGGGAGCGGGACGAGGCGGAGCGGGTCGCCTGGTCGGCCCCGGGGGTGCGGGCCGTGGACGACCGGCTCGTCGTCACCGGATGAGCGTCCCGTCGTACCGTTTGACCCCGCCCGCAGGGGGAAATCGCCGCCGATCGCGCTCACCGGGGACCAACGGGGAGGACCTGTGGCCGTGACCCACCGTCCGTCGGAAAGCCCGCCCGCGGGGCCGCTGCGGATCGCGATGGTGGTGCCGCCGTGGCTGTCGGTGCCGCCCCCCGGCTACGGAGGGCTGGAGCAGGTGGTGCACGGGCTGGTGGACACCCTGGTCCGGCGGGGGCACGCGGTGACCCTCTTCGGCGCGGGACGGCAGCACGGCACCGCCGCCGACTTCGTCTCGACCGTCCCCGAACTGCAGTACGACCGGCTCGGCGAGTCACTGCCCGAGCTGGCCCACCTGGCCCGGGTGAACCATCTCGTGACACCGGCGGACTTCGACGTCGTGCACGACCACACCACGATCGGCCCGCTGGTCGCCGGCCGGCGGGCGGTGCCGACGGTCGCGACGGTGCACGGCAACCCGGTGGGGGAGTACGGCACGGTGCTCAGCGACACGGACCACGGCGTCGGGCTGGTGGCCATCTCCCACGCGCAGCGGCGGGCGAACCCGAGCCTGCCCTGGGTGGGGACGGTGCACAACGCGATGGACGCCACGGACCTGCCGCGCAAGCGCGCCCCCGGCCGCGGGCCGGTGCTCTGGCTCGCCCGGTTCAGCCCGGACAAGGGCCCGGACCTCGCCATCCGTGCCTGCCGGGCGGCGGGGCTGCCGCTGACCCTGGCCGGCAAGTGCAACGAACCCGCCGAGCGGCGCTACTACGCCGAGGTCGTCGAGCCCATGCTGGACTCCGACGTCACCGTGGTGATGAACGCCGACCGGGCGGCGGCCCTGCGGCTGCTGGTCGACGCCCGCTGCCTGATCATGCCGATCCAGTGGGAGGAGCCGTTCGGCATGGTCATGGTGGAGGCCATGGCGACCGGCACGCCGGTGGTGGCGCTGCGCCGCGGTGCGGTACCGGAGCTGGTGGTGGAGCGGGTGACCGGGCTGGTGCGGGACCGCGCGGACGAACTGCCGGCGGCGCTGCGCGAGGTGGACCGGCTCGACCCGGCGGCCTGCGTCGCGCACGCGGTGGAGAACTTCTCGACCGAGCGGATGGCCGCCGGCTACGAGGACGTGTACCGGCGCTTCGCCCTCGGCAGGACGACGGTGGTCCGGGAGCCGGCGCCGATCGCCGCCCGCTGACCTGGCCGGGTTCAGCCCTGGCTGGTGTCGAGACCCACGATGGCGGCGTCGAGGTGCCGGGCGAACGCCGGGGTGATGGCGCCCTCCTGCACCCGCCGGGTGACCTTCTCCCGGAACTGGGCCACCGGTTCGGCGAGGTCGGAGCGACCGTCGGCCGCCTCCCGGGTCAGGTTGGCCAGCACGTTGCGCAGGTCGACGCCGACGTCGCCGCGGATGTCACCGTTGCGTACCCCGTCGTCGATCAGGGTGCGCAACCGTTCGGCGGCCTCGGTGAGCCCGCCCGCGCCCTGTCCGCCGTCCGGTGCGGGCCGCGGCCGGGGCGGTGGCGACGTGCTGGTCGCCGTGGTGGTCGGGCCCGCCGACGGCACGGTGACCTCGTCGTCCGGGACGACCGGCAGCTCGGGGGCCGGCGTGGTGGTCGGCAACGCGTCCACCGGCGGCGCCGGCGAGCGGGGCGTCAGGGTGGGGGCGATCAGCACCGCGGCCGCGACGACCAGCGCCAGCGCGCCGACCACCACGAGCGGCCGGCGGGTCCCCGGCCGGGCGGCCGGGGCCGGCTCGGCGGCCTCCGGCGCGGTGGCGAGCGCGGGCAGGGTCACCGTCGGCGAGAGCATCGTGGCCGCCTGCGGGTCGCCGGGCAGCATCTGGTCGCGCAGCGCCGCGGCCACCTGGTGAGCGGTGGGCCGGTCCCGCGGGTCACGGGCCAGGCAGCGCAGACAGGTACGCGCCACCGCCGGCGGCAACCCCGGTACGCCGTCCAGCGAGAGCGCCTCGTCGGACTGCAACGCCGTGCCCAGTTCCTCCCAGGTGTCCGCCGGGTACGGCACCTGCCCGGTGAGCGTCTCGTAGAGCAGCACGCCCAGGGAGTAGACGTCGGTGGCCGGTTGGGCCGGCGACCCGTCCAGCCGCTCCGGCGCGACGTACGCCGGGGTGCCGAAGGTGCCGCCGTCCTCGTCCTCGTCCGGGGCGCCGACCTGGGTGGCGATGCCGAAGTCCAGCACCTTGGCGCCGACCCTGGTCATCATCACGTTGGCGGGGGTGATGTCCCGGTGCACGATGCCGAGCCGGTGCGCGGCGGCGAGCGCCTCGGCCACCTGCGCGCCCACCTCGACCGCCTCCGGCCAGGGCAGCGGCCCCTCGCTGAGCCGGTTCTCCAGCTCCTCCCCGTTGAGCAGCTCCATCACCACGAAGGAGGTGATCTCGCCGTCCGGGGCCAGCGTCTCGCCGTAGTCGTGTACGGCGGTGACGTGCGGGTGCACGAGCTGGGCGGCCGAGCGGGCCTCCTCGCGCACCATGTCACGGAAGCGGGCGTCGGCGGCCAGTGAGGGGGCCAGGACCTTGACCGCGACGACCCGGTCCAGGACCTCGTCGCGGGCGCGCCAGATGACCGACATCCCACCGGCCCCGATCTGGTCGATGAGTCGGTATCGGCGGGCCAGCAACCGGCCGGGTTGCAGCGCTGCCATCAGTGATCGCACCTGCCTCGGGGTGGGGGCGGTATCAGGTTGCGGGAAGGTGTCCGCCGTGTCAACGGTCGTCCCTTTCCCGGTGACCCTCCGCGCCGAGCGGTGTGCCCGGCGCGACGACCAGCGTCTGCGGCGGGGGGAGCGGCGCGCGCGTGCCAGGATGGGCGACATGGGTGGCGGTCCGGTGGCGTTCGTGCTCGGTGGCGGGGGAGTGCTCGGCGCGGTCGAGGTGGGCATGCTGCGTGCCCTGTTCCGCGCCCGGATCCGTCCCGACGTCGTGCTCGGCACCTCGATCGGCGCGGTCAACGGCGCACTGGTCGCCGCCGACCCGACCGAGGCGGTGACCGACCGGCTGGTCCGGCTCTGGGCCTCGCCCGAGGCGAGCGAGGTGTACGGCGACTCGGTGGCCCGCCAGCTGCGTCGCTTCGCCGCCCGTACCCACCTGCACTCGCCCCGGCCGCTGCGCAAGCTGCTGGAGGGGGAGTTGGGCCCGGAGACCACCTTCGCCGACCTGAAGGTGCCGTTCCGGTGCTGCGCCGCGAACATCGAGCGGGCCGCCGAGCACTGGTTCCACGAGGGACCGTTGGTGCCGGCCGTGCTCGCCTCCGCCTCGGTGCCGGGACTGCTGCCGCCGGCGCAGATCGACGGGCAGCACTACGTCGACGGTGGGATCGTCAACTCCATCCCGATCGGCGAGGCGGTCGCGGTCGGCGCGGAGCGGATCTTCGTACTCCAGGTGGGTCGGATCGAGCGGGAGCTGACCCCGCCCCGGCGGCCCTGGGAGATCGCCCAGGTCGCGTTCGAGATCGCCCGGCGGCACCGGTTCGCCCGGGAGATGGCGGCGCTGCCGGACGGGGTGGAGGTGCACGTGCTGCCGACCGGCGGGCTGGAGCCCCGGGACGACAGCCCGTGGGCGTACCGGGACATGGCGGCGGTGGGCCGGCGGATCAGCCGCGCCTACACCGCCTCCCGGCACTACCTGGCCACGCTGGACCGCTGATGCCGCTGCCACCCCGGTGGGTCCGCCGGCTGCTGCTCGCCCCCGGCGTGGTGCTGCTCGCGGTGCTGATGGTCACCACGGTGCCGGTCTGGGCGCTGCTCGGCCTGGCCGTCTCGCCGTTCGTCCCGGGCCGGCTGCGGCCGCTGCGGCTGCTCTGGATCGGCGCCGTCTACCTGGTCTGGGACGCGGCGGCGCTGATCGCGCTCTTCGGGCTCTGGCTGGCCTCGGGCTTCGGGGCGCGCAAGCGCTCGCCGGCCTTCCAGCGCGCCCACTACGTGCTCGCCGGCCGGTTCCTCCAGGTGCTCTTCTGGCAGGCCCGGTGGACGCTGCGACTGCGCATCGACGTGGTCGGCACCGACCCGGACACCGCCCTGCCCGGCCGCCCCGAGCTGGTGCTCTGCCGGCACGCCGGGCCCGGGGACTCGTTCATCCTGATCCACGCCCTGGTCAACTGGTTCCAGCGCGAGCCGCGGATCGTGCTCAAGGAGAGCCTCCAGTGGGACCCGGCGATCGACGTGCTGCTCAACCGGCTGCCGAACCGGTTCATCGCACCCGGCGCGGACGGCCGTGACTCGGCGGTGCGGCAGATCGGCCACCTCGCCACCGACCTGGACGACGACGACGCGTTCGTGATCTTCCCGGAGGGCGGCAACTTCACCCCGCACCGCCGGCTACGGGCCATCGCCCGACTGCGCGCGCTGGGCCTGGAACGGATGGCCCTGCGCGCCGAACGGATGCAGCACGTGCTCGCCCCGCAGCCCGGCGGACTGCTCGCCGCGCTGGAGGCGTCCCCGGACGCCGGGGTGATCTTCGTGGCGCACACCGGACTGGACCAGATGCTCACTGTCACGGACGTCTGGCGCGAGCTGCCGATGGACAAACGGATCGTGATGCGGTTCTGGTCGGTGCCGCCGGAGGAGATCCCGGCCGGGCAGCAGGAACGCATCGACTGGCTCTTCGACTGGTGGGGTCGGATCGACGCGTGGATCGCCACCAACCGCGACGGGGTGGACGTCAGCTCCGACGCCGACGACGTTGCGTAGGGTGCGCTGGTGGAGCAGATCTGCGTGGTGACGACGGTGGTGGACGCGCGCCCGGTGGCGGACGGGCTGGCGGCCGCATCGGTCGCCGACCGGCTGGCCGCCTGCGCCCAGGTCGGCGGCCAGGTCGACAGCACCTACCGGTGGCGCGGCGAGGTGGAGACCGCCACCGAGTGGTCGGTGCAGTTCAAGACCGTCCCCGACCGGGTGAGCGAGCTGGTCGACCGGATCCGCGCCGACCACCCGTACGACGTGCCGGAGATCCTGGTGAGCCGGGTGGAGTGCGACCCGGCGTACGCGGCCTGGGTGCGCGAGAACACCCACGTCTAGGTACGCGCACTCTGTCGGGAATCCCACCTGGGCCGTGAGGATGGCCGGGTGGAGAACAGCGCCTACCCCTGCCCCGCCTGCGGGGCGCCCGCCGACCTCGCTCGCGGGTGCTCCGGTTGCGGCCGGCCGCCGTACCCGCCCGCGGCAGAGGTGATCCGGCTGGACCGGGAGATCGCCGTGCTGGCCCGGGAGGTGGACCGGACGCGCGAGGCGTACCGGGAGGTCTCCGGCCGGTACGAAGCGGCGCGCAGCCGGCGGGCGGAGCTGGCGGCCCGGGTCCGTGCGGAGGTGCCCCGGCAGGCGCCGGCGGTCCGGCCGGCGCCGGCGGGGGTCGGCGGAGGGCCGGCCGTCCCGGTCCCGCCGCGGCCGGTGCCGGCGACGCCCGGGCGGCCGGAGACGTCGACCCGGACGGTGCAGGGGGTGCTGTTCGTCCTCGGTGGAGTGCTGCTCGGCACCGCCGCCGTGGTCTTCACCGCCGTCGCCTGGGCGGCGGTGGGGGTCGCCGGCCGGGCCCTGATCCTGGCCGCGTTCACCGTTCTCGCGCTGGCCGTGCCGCTGGTCGCGGCCCGGCGAGGGCTGCGCGGCACGGCGGAGACCTTCGCCGCGGTGGGACTGCTGCTGGTGGTCCTCGACGGGTACGCCGCCTGGGCGGTCGACCTGTTCGGCGCGGCCGGCTGGCCGGGCACCCGGTACGCCGCGCTGGTCGGGGGGGCCAGCGCGGCGGTCGCCGCCGGGTACGCCCGGCTCAGCCGGCTGACGGTGCCGTGGTTCGCGGCGCTGCTCGTCGCGCAGCCGGTGCTGCCGCTGGCCGCGGCCGAGGCCCGGCCGGACGCCGGCGGGTGGACCCTGGTCCTGCTCGGGGTGGCGTTGCTCGACCTCGTGGTGGTGGTCGCGCTGCGCCGCCGGTACCCGGCCGTACCCGTCGCCACGGCGTCGGCGGCCGGGGCGTCCGGGGGGACGGCGGTGGTCGGCGTGGGCGCGCCGGCCACCGCCGTGGGGACGCGGAGCGGGGGGTCGGCGGCCGGCGGGGGGCCGGTCGCCGCACCGCGCGTGCCGGGCGCCGTCCTGGCCGGACGGGTGCTCGCCTGGCTCGGCTTCGGCGCCGCCACACTGCTCGCCGCGGGCTGTGCCCTCGTGCCGCTCGCCTGGGGACGGGCCGCCGGACAGCCCCTGCTCGCCGGCGCGCCGATGCTGCTGGTGGCGCTGGTCGTGCTCGGTGGGGCGGGGGCCTCCGGGGAGCGGATGCTCCGCCGGATCGCGGCGGGGCTGCTGGTGCCGGTGCTGGCCACCGCGCTGCTGCGTCCGGTCGCCGAACTGCGCCCGGGCCTGCTGCTGGTGGCGGCCGCCCTGGTGACCACCGCGCTGGCCGGCGCGGTGCGGGCGCTCCCGGCCGGCGTGCGCTCCGGTCCCCGGGTCGGCGCGCTGCTCGTCACCGGTGGTCTCGCCCAGGTCGGCGTGCTCGCCACCCTCCTGTTCGCCGCCGGCGCGGTGGCCCGTTCGCAACCGCCGTGGCGGGGCGCGCAGCCCGGCCCGACGCCGGACTGGGGTTGGCAGCTCCCGGTCGCCGTCCTGCTCACCGTCGCCGTGTTCGTGCTGCTGCTGCCCCGAACGGCCCGCCCGGTGACCGTGCTGCTCGGCGTGCCGGTGACCGGGTTCGCGCTGCCGGCCGTCGCCGCCACGCCGTGGGCGGCGACCGTCGCCGTGGACCTGACCCTCGCGGTGGTGCTCCTGGCCGTCGTCCTGCGGCCGGGCCGCCGGACCCCGACCGTGCTGGTCGGCTCGCTGGCCGCCGCCACCCTGGCCGGGCACGGGCTGCTCGTCGCCCTGGCTGCCCGGTCCGGGACGCTCGCCGCGCTCGGTGTCGTGCTGCTCGCCGGGTTCACCGCGGCGGCCCTGTCCCGCCGGGGCAGCCCGGCGCAGCACGTCGTCGGCGGGGTCGCGCTGGTCGCGGCGCTGCTCGCCGTACCGGCCCAGGCGGTCGTCGCGCTCGTCGCCGCCGGAGCCGCCCCCGAATGGTCGGCCCGGGGCGGGTTCGCCGCCGCCGCGCTGACCCTCGTCGTGCTCGTCGCGCTCCGCCGCCACCGGCCGGACCTCGACGGGTACGCCTCGACCGCCACCGCCGCGACGCTCGGTGTGCTCGCGCTGTCGCCGTTGGTCGTACCGGCCGAACCGCTGGCGCTCTACGCGGCGTCGGCCGCGCTGCTGCTGGTCGCCGTCGACCGGGGCACCGACGTGTCGATGGCGGGCCGGGTGGTCGCCGCCGCGCTGGCCGTGGTCGCCGGGCTGGCCGTCCTGCCCGCGACGGTGGAGGCGGTCTTCACCCCGTACGACGGGCCGGCACGGCCCTGGTCCGGCGTGCCCTCGGCCGAGCCGCTGCCGGGCGCGTGGACCGCGCTGGCGGCCTTGCTGGTGCTGGCCGCCGCCGTTCAGGTCCTCACCCGACGGGCCGACGCCGACCGGGCCACCCGGCTGCTGGCCGGCGCCGCCTTCGGGGCGGCCGCGCTCCCGCTGGCGCTGGTGGCGCTCGGCGCGCCCTGGCCGATCGTGCCGGCGGCGGTGTTCCTCACCGGAGTCGCCGCGCTGCTGGTCGTCTCGTTGACCTCGTCGACTCCGGCCGCACCGCGACCGGCCGGCTCACCGGTCCCGGCGGGTTCGGCCGGCTCACCGGTCCCGGCGGGTTCGGCCGGCTCACCGGTCCCGGCGGGTTCGGCCGCCTCCGCGGGCCGGCCGGGTGCGGGTCTCCCGCGCGGCCTGGTCCTGTTGCCGGTCGGGGTGCTCTGGACCGTCTCGGGGCTGGCCGGGCTGCTCGCCACCCGGGCCGGCACCCTCGCCGGGCTGGCCCTGCTCGTGGTCGCCGCGGTGGTGGTCGCTGCCGTGGGGCGGCGGCCCGGCGTACGGGTGCTGGGCGTTCTCGTGGCGGTCGCCGCCGCCATCGGCTTCGCGGTGACCGCGCCGCTCGCCGCCGGGCTGCCCCTGCGTACCGCCGGGTTCACCGTGCTGGCGGTGGCGGCGGTGGTGCTGTTCCTCGCCCCGCCGCTGGGCCGGCGGGCGGCTCTGGCCGGTCGGGCGATGGAGGCGGCGGCCCAGGCGGTGGCGCTGGTGGCGCTGCTGTTCGGCATGCCGGCGCTGCGGCACGCCGCCGCGATCTGCGTGCTGTGGGGCGTGGCGGTGGCGTTGCGGGTGATCCGCCGGGGCGAGTCCACCGCCGGGCGGTGGGCCTTCGCGGGCATCGCCGGGATCAGTGAACTGCTCGGCGCCTGGCTGCTGCTCGCGGCCGGTGGGGTGGTGCTGCTGGAGGCGTACACCCTGCCGGCGGCCGGGCTGGCGCTCGTCGCGGGCCTGGTGGCGCTGCGTACCCGGCCGGGGCTGAACAGCTGGCTCGCGCTCGGCCCGGGGCTCGCCGCGGGGCTGCTGCCCGGCCTGGTGTCGGTGCTGGTCGCCCCGGATCCCCAGCCGTGGCGGCGGTTGCTGCTCGGGGTCGCCGCGCTGGGTGTGGTCCTCGCCGGGGCCACCCGCCGCTGGCAGGCCCCGGTGGTGCTCGGCGGGTCCACCCTGACCCTGCTCGCCCTGCACGAGCTGGTCCGGGGCTGGGACCGGCTGCCCTGGTGGATCTTCCTGGCCGTCGGCGGGCTGGCGTTGATCGCCCTGGCCGCCACCTACGAGCGGCGTCGCCGCGACCTCGCCCGACTGCGGGCGGCGATCGGGCGGATGAGCTGATCCTCCCGCGGGGCACGACCCCGGAGCGGGCACGCGCGACGGGGGCGGCACGCGCGACGGGGCGGCACCGATCGGTGCCGCCCCGTCCGTGGGTCATGCGGGGGTCAGCCTCCGAACGCCTTGATCAGCGCCTCCGGAGCTTCGATGGTCTGGCTCGCCGCCGGCTTCTCCGGCTGCACCGGGGCGCCGAAGTCGGTGTAGGTGGTGGTCAGCTTGCCCGCCGCCGGGTGCAGGACTGTGGTGTCGACGACCAGTTCGACCAGCCGGCCCTGGTCGTCGGTCTTCGCGGTGAAGGGGACCGCCTCGGCCTTGGCGCCGAGCGCCTGGATGCTCTTGTCGTCGGGCTTGGCCTTGGAGTAGTCCAGCGTGCCGGCGAAGCTGTGCTCGCCGGTCTTCTCCACCTCGGTCACCCCCTTGATCATCTGCTTGGCGCCGCCCGGGTCGCCGTCCGGCATCAGGTTCATCTGGCCGCCGGCGCCGAGCCGGGTGGCGTCCAGGTGCAGCCACTGCTTCGGCGCGCCGGACATGCCGCTGATCTTCATCCAGGCGTCGCCGCCGATGGTGATCATCCGGACCTTGCCCTGGGCGCCCATGTCCATGGTCATGTCCATGGACTTCGTCCGCGGGTCCATCAGGCCGCCGCCCTTGAGCGCCGACGAGGTGATGGTGGCCCGGACGCTGTCCTCGTTGAGCTTGAGCGCGGCGGCGGTCAGTTCGCCGAGCGGGTCCGCCGGGGCGCTGCTGCTCGGGGCGACGCCGGTGGCGCTTCCGTTGCCGGCTGGAGCGTCCGCTCCGGTCTGGTTGCCGCAGCCGGTCAGCAGACCCAGCGCGGCGACGAGCGCGACCCCCGTGGTCGCCAGCCGTCGAGTGTTCATCGTGGAGTGTCTCCTCGTGAAGGGTGGGCCGGGGGGACACGATGCGCCTGCCCCGGCCGGGCCGTCGGTCAGCGTAACGGTGAGGCGCGACAGTGGGTGTACCCGCGCCGTCCGCGCGTCGCCTTCCGTGACGGATGCTCACGCTGCGTACGCAGGTGGTGGTGGCGGCCGACGCCTCCGGCCGCCCGCGCGGGCTCCCGGTAGGGTTCGGGGCATGGCGGACCTGCTCACCGCGGAGGCGGTGCGAGAAGAGTTGGGCGGGCTGACGGAGTGGTCGGGCGACCCGACCGGGATCGGCCGTACCGTGCAGCTGGGCAGCTTCCCCGACGCCATCGCCGTGGTCGACCGGGTGGCGGTGGTCGCCGAGCGGCTCGACCACCATCCCGACATCGACATCCGGTGGCGGACCCTGACCTTCCGTTGCGTCACCCACTCCGCCGGTGGGGTCACCCACCGTGACGTGGAGTTGGCGCGTCACATCGACGACATCGTCCGGAGCGTCCGATGAGATTCGAGATCAGCAAGGTGCTGGACGCCATCGAGGGGCGGGTCTGCACCGACCCCTCCCTGGCCCGGGCCGTCCTGGACCTCGCCGAGGTGATCCGCTACCAGGACCTCGACGGTGGCCGGCCGGCCAGCCTGCTGCGGCTGGGCATGGTCATCGACGCCCTGTCCCGACAGTTGGAGGAGGACAGCGTCCCGGTCTACGCCGTGGTGCACCGGGCCCTGCTCTCCGACGCCGACCTCACCTCCAACGAGCGCATGGTCGTCCGGCGCTGGGCCGACGACGGGCTGGTCGAGGTGCTGGACAATCCGGGCGACCGGATGCTGGAGGTCGCCGACCTGCTCGGCCTGCCGGTACTCACCCGGGTCCGCTTCGACGGCCTGCGCGGCCGCTTCCCCTGGCTGGTGGAGCAGCCGGGCCGAGTGCTCGCCTCGGTGCCCGGCGCGGGTGGGCCGGTCTTCGTCGCCCACGTCGGCGGCGGGCCGAAGCCGGTCGCCGGGGACCGGTCGCCGGTCGGCGAGAAGCTGCTCGCCCGGCAGTGGCGTTGCCCCGAGCCGGGCTGCGCGCTCTTCGGCGGCGGCGGGGGCGGCGGCGCCTTCGCCGACCTGGCCCGGGTGGAACGGGCCCCGGCCGGTCAGCCGCCACCGTCGCTGCGCAACGGGGCGCCGACCTGCCCCCGGCACGGCACCCGGCTCTCCGATGCCGGCCCGCGCCCGCGCAGCGAGGTGCTCGCGGTACGCATCGGCGGGCTGATCCGCCGCCGGTTCGTGCTGACCGAGGAACAGCCGGTGATGGTCGGCCGGGCGCCCGAGGGCAGCGGCGGGATCATGCTCGGCCAGTGGCTCAACGACGAGGCACGCCGCTGGATCAGCCGTAACCACATCCGGCTCGAACTGCGGGTCGGCGAGGTGATCGTGACCGACGTGAGCACCAACGGCTCGGGCATCCGTCCCAACGGCTCGATGACCGAGTCGGAGCGGATCGCGCTCGCGCCCAAGCAGTCCCGGGTGCTCGCCGGGGCCGACATGGTGGAGCTCTACCCCGGCGTCCAGGTCGGCCGGGCCGACGAGCTGCCCACCGGCGCCCCGTTCACCCCCACCTCGGTGATGGCCGAGGCCCCCACCATGGCGATGCGCCTGCCCCGCCCCTGACAGTCCCGCTGCCGACCCGAGGCGGTCAGGCGGTGGGCCGCGCGACGGGCCGACGTCGTCGTCGCGTTCGGGGGAGCGGCGGAGAGCGCGACGGGCGCCGGACCGAGGGTCCCGGCGCCCGCCTCGGCGTACGGAGGTCAGCCGGCCAGCACGGCGGCGAGCTGGGCCACCGTGTGGTCGATCTCCTCCTCGGTGATCACCAGCGGCGGGGCCAGCCGGATGGTGGAGCCGTGGGTGTCCTTGGCGAGGACGCCCCGCTCCATGAGCCGCTCGCAGGCCTGACGCCCGGTCATCAGCGCCGGGTCGATGTCCAGGCCGGCCCAGAGGCCCCGGCCCCGGACGGCGACCAGGCCCTTGCCGACCAGCGACTGGAGGCCGGCGTGCAGCCGGGCGCCCAGCTCGGCGGAGCGGTGCTGGAACTCGCCGGTGGCCAGCAGCCGGACCACCTCGGTGGCGACCGCGCAGGACAGCGGGTTGCCGCCGAAGGTCGAGCCGTGCTGGCCCGGCTTCAGCACCCCGAGCACGTCGGTGTTCGCGGCGACCGCCGAGACCGGCACGATGCCGCCACCGAGCGCCTTGCCCAGCAGGTACATGTCCGGCACGACGCCCTCGTGCTCGCAGGCGAAGGTGGCGCCGGTCCGGCCCAGGCCGGACTGGATCTCGTCGGCGATGAACAGCACGTTCCGCTCGGTGCAGACCCGGCGTACGCCCGGCAGGTAGCCCTCGGGCGGCACCACGACACCCTGCTCGCCCTGGATCGGCTCCAGCAGCACGGCCACGGTGTTCTCGTCGATCGCGGCGGCCAGCGCGGCCAGGTCGCCGTAGGGGACGATCGTGAAGCCCGGGGTGTACGGCCCGAAGTCGGCGCGCGCGTCCTCGTCGGTGGAGAAGCTGACGATGGTGGTCGTACGGCCGTGGAAGTTGCCCTCGGCCACCACGATGTTGGCCTGGCCCGGGGCGACGCCCTTGACCTGGTAGCCCCACTTGCGGGCGACCTTGATGCCGGTCTCCACCGCCTCGGCGCCGGTGTTCATCGGCAGCACCAGCTCCTTGCCGCACAGCTCGGCGAGCTCCCGGCAGAAGTCGGCGAACTGGTCGTGGATGAACGCCCGGCTGGTGAGGGTCAGCCGGTCGAGCTGCTCGTGCGCGGCCCGGATCAGCGTCGGGTGCCGGTGGCCGAAGTTGAGGGCCGAGTAGCCGGCGAGACAGTCCAGGTAGCGGCGGCCGTCCACATCGGTCAGCCAGGCACCCTCCGCGGAGGAGATCACCACCGGCAGCGGGTGGTAGTTGTGCGCGGTGTGGCGCTCCGCGTCCCGTACCGCGGCCGGAGTCCGCAGCATGTCCTCGATCACTTGCTCGCCTTTCCCTGACGGAGTCGCAACGTGCAGCACTTCGGTCCGCCGCCGGCCTTGCGCAGCTCGGACAGGTCGATCCCGATGGTCTCGTAACCCCGGTCGCGCAGCTTCGCGGCCAGGTCGGTGGCCTGCGCGGGCAGCACCACGTGCCGGCCGTCGCTGACCGCGTTCAGGCCCAGCACCTCCGCGTCGGCCATGGTGGCGTGCACCGCGTCGGGGAAGAGCCGGCGCAGCACGGCCTGGCTGCCGGGGGAGAACGCCTCCGGCAGGTACGCCACGGTCCGCTCGTCGAGCACGGTCAGTGCGGTGTCCAGGTGGTAGAAGCGCGGGTCCACCAGCTGCATGGTGATCACCGGGTAGCCGAAGACCTCCTGCAACTGGGCGTGCGAGGCGTGCGCGGTGCGGAACCCGGTGCCGGCGAGCAGGTGGTCGCCGGCCAGCAGGACGTCGCCCTCACCCTCGTTGACGTGCTTCGGGTCGTACAGCTCGAAGCCGGCGGCCTCGAACCAGTCGCGGTACGCGGGGGCCTCGTCGGCGCGCTGCGGGTCACGGAACTGCACGGCCATCGCCTTGCCGTCGATCACCGTGCCGCCGTTGGCGGCGAAGACCATGTCCGGCAGCCCGGCGACCGGGTCGATCAGCTCGACCGAGTGGCCCAGGTCGAGGTAGGTCTGGCGCAGCTGTTCCCACTGCCGGATGGCGAGGCCGGCGTCGACCGGCGCGGTCGGGTCCATCCACGGGTTGATCGCGTAGTCGACGGCGAAGTACGTCGGCCGGCACATCAGGAAGCGCTGGCTGGTGGCGTCCATCGTCATGTCCTGCTCCTGGGGTCGGGCGCGCCCGGCCACCGTGGCCCACGGGCTGGCGCCGTTGGTCAACGGTATGCGGCACCCGCCGACGACATCCACCGCCGAGGCTTGCGTAGGCCGTCGAAACGTTGCGTCTGAGCAGCCTCGGCCGACGGATCGTTGTGCCGGCGTTCGCTCCGGGCGCCAGCGCCCCGGGTGGTCCGGCGGACGTGACCGCCCCGGGAGGCGTCACCGGGTGGTCCGGACAGGCTTCGGGGGCGGCGCGAACGCCGCCCCCGGAAGAGGATGTGCCCGCTGGTGAACCACCAGATCCCTCGGGCGTCGCCGGCATCCCACCGGCGAGCGGGACAGTGCCCGTCAGAGGCGATCCACAAACTGTGAGTCGAGCCACTCCCGGAGCCGGGCCACCCAGTCGCCGTCGGTGGTCGGCCAGTCGAACTGTCCGGTCAACGCGACGACGCCGAGCACCACGGCGGCGAGGCCGACCAGCATGCCGATCAGCGCGTCGGTCTTGCCGGCCACGTGCCGCCGCCGGGTGGCCAGCAGACCGAGGACGGCCAGGACCGCCCCTACCGCGCCGAGCGCGATGCCGTACCCGGCGAGGGTGCCGGTGAGCACGAAGAGCGCCCCGGCCACCGAGACGATCAGCCCGAGGGTGGCCAGCAGGCTGGCCCGGGGCTTCGGGCCGGCGACCACCCGGGTCTCCTCCCGGTCCGGCACGCCGGCCCGGTCCAGGTCCACGGTCCGCTCCGCCGTGGGGTCGGCCAGCGGGGTCCGTCGGGTTTCGTCGTCGATCGGCGCCACCCGGCCGGACGGTCCGCGCGGGGGCGGCGCGTCCGTGGGGCGTGCGGGCGCCGGGCGGTCCGGCGCGCCACGGTCGGCGGCCCGGCGTGCCGCGTCGGCGTCGCGCTCGCTGTCGGTGGCCGACGTGCTGCTGCGGTACGTCGCCGCGTCGGCGTCCCGGCCGGTCACCACCGGCTGCCCGTCGCGTTCGTCGATCCGCCCGTCGCCGTCGGTGTCCTGCGTCGGCTGGGAGCGCCGCCGCGAGAGCGAGGGAATGTTCACCACAACACCTCCTTGTCCGTGCGTGGAGGCCTCGGAAGGATCGGTGGCAGCCACGCGGTAACGGTGGGGATGTACCCGGCGCGGCGATCGACCACACTCGTCGTGGGGACGGGCCGCCGGCCCGGCTACCGTGGACCGGTGCCAGAGGGACACACCATCCACCGCCTGGCGGCCCGGCACGCCGAGCTGTTCGCCGGCGACAAGGTCATCGCCGTCAGCCCGCAGGGTCGGTTCACCGACGGCGCCGCCCGGCTCTCCGGCACCGTCCTCGACACCTGCGAGGCGTACGGCAAGCACCTGCTGCACCACTACGCCGACTCCACCACCCTGCACGTGCACCTCGGCCTCTACGGCCGGTTCACCGACGGCGACGGCGAGCCACCGGAGCCGGTCGGGCAGGTGCGGCTGCGGCTGACCAGCGACCGGCACTGGCTCGACCTGCGCGGTCCCACCGCCTGCGAACTGCTCACCCCGCCCGAGGTGGCGGCGCTGCGCGGCCGGCTCGGCCCGGACCCGCTGCGCGCCGACGCCGACCCGGAGCGGGCGTACGCGCGGATCCGCCGCAGCGGCACCCCGCTCGCCGCGCTGCTGCTGGACCAGTCGGTGGTGGCCGGCACCGGGCTGATCTTCGTCACCGAGGCACTGTTCCGGGCCGGACTGCCGCCGACGCTGCCCGGCCGAGCGCTGACCCGGGCCGGCTGGGACGCCCTCTGGGCCGACCTGGTCGAGCTGATGACGCGGGCCGTCGCCCACGGGCGGATCGACACGGTCCGCGACGCCCACCTGCCGGAGGCGATGGGCCGCCCGGCCCGCGTCGACCGGCACGGCGGCGAGGTGTACGTCTACCGCCGCCCCGGCGCGCCCTGCCACGTCTGCGGGTCGGCGGTCAGCCGGGGCGGGCTGGCCGGGCGCAACCTCTACTGGTGCCCCACCTGCCAGGCCGGCTGACCGGGCCCGGCGTCACGCACCGTCGACCAGCCAGCGGACCACCTCGACCTGGTTCGGGAAGAACGTGTCCCCGCCCAGGCTCCAGGCCAGCGTCTGGCCGATCGTCCAACCGAGCACCCGCTCCCGGTCCAGCCCCAGCGCCCCGGTGATCCGGTCCAGCCGGCGGTGCACCGCCTCCGGCGAGTGCCCCAGCTCGGGACCGCGCACGATCGGCGCCACCGCGAACTCCCGCTCGCCGGCCAGCGGCTTCGGGTCGATCACCAGCCACGGCTCCCGGCCGGCCCGCAGCACGTTGCCGGCGTGCAGGTCCTGGTTGACCAGCACTTGCTCGCCCTGGGTGCCGGCCAGGTCGGCGAGCCGGCCCAGCGCCGCGTCCAGCAGCCGACGCTCGTACGGCCGGCCGGCCCGCTGCCACTTCTCCGGCAGCCGTGCCATCCAGCCGGCCGCCTCCTCGGCGAGCGGGGTGAACGGGGCACCCGCCGGACGCCACAGCCGGGGCAGCAGCCCGGCGACCACGTCCAGCGCCTCGTCCGGTGGCAGGTCGTACAGCGGGGTGCCGGGGCGGCACCGCTCGACCAGCAGCGCCCGGCGGTGCGGGTCGTGGGCGAGCAGGCGTACCGCCGCGTCGCCGGCCCAGGCGTCCAACGCGTCCGGCTCGTGCAGACTGTCCTGGTCGGGGTACTGGAGCTTCAGCACGGCGGGCGTGCCGTCGGGCAGTTCGGCGGGCATCGCCAGCGACGCGAAGGCGTACGGGAAGGGCGGGCCGAGCCGCAGCGACCAACGCCGCGCGCACTCGTCACGCCATTCGGGCAGCACCGCCAGCCACTCCCGCCCGGCCGGCACCCTGCGCACCCACGACAACTGGTCGGGAATCTCCATCCGACCATCCTGGACGAACGACCACCTGTCCGTGGGCCGGGTTGTGGTTCCGCCACGACCTCAGGGCCGCCAGCCGGCGGCGGTCAGCGCGGCACGGAGTTGCCCGGCCACCTCGTCCGGTCGGCGGCGGACGTCGAAGGCGGTGAAGCGGTGAAGACCCTCAGCGGGCGAGGGCGTCGACCGCTTTGCGGGCGGCGATCAGCACCGGGTCCCAGACCGGCGCGTACGGCGGGGCGTAGCCGAGGTCGAGGGCGGTCATCTCGTCCACCGTCATGCCGTTCCACAGCGCCACGGCCAGGGCGTCGATCCGCTTGGCCGCCTCGGCACGGCCGACGATCTGCGCGCCGAGCAGCCGGCCGGTGGGGCGCTCGGCGATCAGCTTGATCGTCATCGGCCGGGCGCCCGGGTAGTACCCGGCCCGGTTGGTGGACTCGGTGATCACCGAGACGAACTCGAAGCCGGAGGCGGCGGCGTCCCGCTCGCGCAGACCGGTCCGCCCCACCTCCAGGTCGCAGACCTTGGTCACGGCGGTGCCGATCACGCCGGGGAAGGTGGCGTACCCGCCGCCGATGTTGATCCCGGCGACCCGGCCCTGCTTGTTGGCGTGGGTGCCGAGCGGGACGTGCACCGGGAGCCCGCTGACCAGGTGCAGCGTCTCCACGCAGTCGCCGGCCGCCCAGACGTCCGGCACCCCGACCACCCGCATCCGCCAGTCCACCCGGATCCCGCCGGTGGGGCCGAGTGGCAGGCCGGCGGCCTCGGCGAGCGCGGCGTTGGGGCGTACCCCGAGGCCCAGGACCACGACGTCCGCCGGCAGCGACCCGTCGGCGGTGACGACCGCGGACACCCGGCCGTCGCGCTCGTCGACCCCGGTCACCTCCACCCCGGTACGGACGTCGATGCCGACCTCGCGCATGGCGTCGACGGCCAGTGTCGCCATGTCCGGGTCGACGGTCGACATCGGCTGCTCGGCCTGCTCCACCAGGGTGACGGAGAGCCCGCGCTTGATCAGCGACTCGGCCATCTCCACCCCGATGTAGCCGCCGCCGACCACCACCGCGCGGCTGGGTTTCGGCTCGGCGTCCAGCCACTCGCGCAGCGCCGCGCCGTCGTCGAGGGTCTGCATGCCGAAGACCCCGGCGACGTCGCCGTCGGCCCAGGCGGGGCGGACCGGGACGGCGCCGGCGGCGTACATCAGGGTGTCGAACCGCTCGCGTACCTCGCCGCCGCGGTCCAGGTCCCGGGCGAGGACCTCGTGGCGGTCGAGGTCGATGCCGGTGACCTCGGTGCGCAGCCGCACGTCGATGTCGTAGTCGGTGCGGAAGGTCTCCGGGGCGCGGGCGATCAGCTCGTCGCGCTCCTCGACCACGCCGCTGATCCAGTACGGGATGCCGCACGCCGAGTACGACGTGAAGTGCCCCCGCTCGAAGGCGACGATCTCCAGGTCGTCGCGACCCCGGCGACGACGGGCCTGCGAGGCCGCCGCCATCCCGGCGGCGTCCCCACCGATCACGATCAGCCGTTGCGCCACGGTGCCCAGTCTTCCACGGAAGGATCAGCCACGGGTCTGCCGCGCCACGTCGGCCACCACGTCCTCCAGCCGGCCGGACCGGGCGAAGACGGCCCGCTGCCGGGCGGCCCCGCTGCCGTGCCGGCGCAACCCGCCGAGCAGGTCGGTGACCTCGGCGAGGTCGCCGTGCTCCTCCAGGGCCGGGCGGATCCGGTCGACGAGCCGGTCCAGCAGCTCCCAGGCGGGGCGCAGCTCGCCGTTGCCGAGGTCGACGCCGTCGCCCTCCAACCCGTCGTGGGCTGCCCGCCAGTGCGCGGCGACCAGCAGGTGGTGGTCGGAGTTGACGGCCGGCCGCCCCTCGGCGATGTCCGTCAGGGCGGTCGCCACCAGGGCCCGGACCAGGGCCGCGACCAGCACCGCGTCGTCGACCGACGGGCAGACGTCGCCGATGCGCAACTCCACCGTCGGGTACTTCGCCGACAGCCGGGCGTACCAGTAGAGCATCCCCTCGTCGAGCATCACGCCACTGGCGACGAGCTGTCGGATCAGCCGCTCGTAGTGCTCGTGGGACGCCAGGAACGGGGTGGGAGCGACCGACGGCCAGTGCTCCCACTCGACCGAGCGCCAGCTCGCGTAGCCGGTGTCCTCGCCCCGGGCGAAGGGGGAGTTGGTGGTCACCGCGTGCAGCACCGGCAGCCAGGAACGGACGTGGTTGAGCACCTGCACGCCGGTCTCCGGGTCGGGGACCCCGACGTGCACGTGCATGCCGTTGTTGCCGGGGCCGGGCACGAGCAGCCGGAACCGCTCGATCATCCGGTCGAAGCGGGGCTTGTCGACCACCGGTGGGACGGGGCCGTCCACCGGACCGGTGCCGATGGCGAGCAGCCGTACGCCGGCCCGCTCGGCGGCGTCGGCCAGCGCGGCGCGCAGCACCCCGAGGGAGTGCCGGATGGAGCTCAGCTCCAGCCCGGGCGGGCTGCCGATCTCGATCTGGCTGGTCTGGAACTCCCGTTCCACCTGGCCGCGCAGTTCCGGCGGCACCTGCTCCATGACCAGGTCGACGGCGGGCACCGCGGCGCCGGTGTGCGGGTCGACGAGCAGGAACTCCTCCTCGACGCCGACGGTCAGCAGGTCGGTGCCCTCCGGGGTCGTCGGCGTCGCCTCCGCCACCTGGCTGGTCATTGCCACCACCGTCCGTTCCCGCCGATCACGGGCCGTCCGTGTCGGTCGGGTTCCGGTTACCCACGGTGGCGACTGCGGGAAACTCGGCTGTGGCGCGTCGGTGGCGTGTCGCGATCCGGCCGATCGGTGGACGCCGGGTCCTAGGCTGGGCCTGTGCCGGGTCTGCTGGTGGCGGTGACGGGGCGGTGGGTGTACGCGCTCACTGCGCTGACGCTGCTCGCGGACCGTCCGGCCGAGTTCCTGGCCGGCGCTGCCCTGGTGGCCGCGCTGCTGCTCGCGGCGCTGGTCGCGGCCCGGCCCCGGCTCGGCGGCGGCGCGTCGCGCGGTGGCCGGTGGGCCGCCGGCCTGCGGGAGCGGGCCCGGCGTCGCCGGGTGCCGCGCCAGGTCGACCCGGACGCGGCGGGGCGGCCCCGGCCCCGGGCACCGGGTCGCGTCCTCTCGGTCGGGTGGCGTCCGGCCGCGGGCTGAGCCCGCGCCGCCGCCCGACCGGTTCCGTCGCCATCCGTCCCGCAGGCGATCTCGGCAGCCGTCCCGCACGAGCTGCCGCCGACCGTCGCGCTGGGACGTCCGGAATCGCCACCGAGGGGTCTCATGCTCGCCTTCTCTCCCGTGCACGACGCGGTGGGCGCCGCCGGCGCCGCCGTCACCTGGCTCGCCGGCGTGCTCGCACCGCTGACCGGCGGGGCCGCCACGGCCGCCGCCATCGTCCTGTTCACCGTCGCCGTCCGCCTGCTGATCTCGCCGCTCACCCTCGCCCAGGTCCGCGGGGAGCGGCGTCGCGCGGCGCTCGCCCCCGAGGTCCGCCGGCTCCAGCAGCGGTACGCCGACGACCCGGCGAAGCTCCAGCAGGAGTTGTTCGCGCTCTACCGGCGGGCGGGCGCGTCCCCGCTGGCGGGTTGCCTGCCGGCCCTGCTCCAGGCCCCGTTCTTCCTGGTCATGTACCGCCTCTTCGTCACCGGCGACGGCAGCGTCGGGCTGCTCGACGAGACGTTGGCCGGGGTGCCGTTGGGCTGGCACCTCGGCGACGGGCTCTCCGGGCCGGTGGTGGTGGTCTTCGGCGGGCTGCTGGTGGTGCTGCTCGGGTCGGCCTGGTCGCTGTCCCGGCGGGCGAAGCGGGCCCTGGCCGCGACCGGGACGGTGGCCGGCACGCCGACCGAGGGCCCCGGGGCGGCCGTCCTGGGCCGGCTGGTCCCGCTGCTGCCGTACGGGGTGGTGCCGGTGGCGCTGGTGGTGCCGCTGGCGGCGGTGCTCTATCTGGTCACCACCACCGCGTGGACCGTGCTGGAGCAGGTGGTGCTGCGCCGTCCCCGGCCACCGCACGTCGGCGTTCGTCGACAACTGCGGGCGGGGCCCGGAGAACCTCTGGACAGAAATAGTTAACAATCTTAATAATAGGGCGCCAGCGTCGACAACCATGGATCTTCATCTTTCCCCGGAGGGTCGCATGACGCGTTCCCGCTCACTGGTCATCTCCCTGGTCACCGTGCTCGCGGCGACCGTCGGCGCGGTCTGGACCGCGCTGCCCGCGTACGCGGCGGGACCCACCGCCACCTTCACCAGGACGTCCGACTGGGGCAGCGGCTGGGAGGGGAGGTACACCATCACCAACGGCGGGACCAGCACCGTCACCGGCTGGACCCTCTCCTTCGAACTGCCCGCCGGGACCACCCTCGGCACCTACTGGGACGCCCTGCTGACCAGCAACGGCCAGCGGCACACCTTCACCAACCGGTCCTGGAACGGCACCATCGCCCCCGGCGCCCAGGTCTCCTTCGGTTTCCTCGCCAGCGGCTCCGGCGTACCCGCCAACTGCCTGCTCAACGGCGCTCCCTGCGGCGACGGGACCGACCCGTCCCCGACGCCCACCACCCCCACACCGACCCCCACCGGCCCGTCACCGTCGCCGACCACGCCACCACCGACCACCACCCCGCCCCCGCCCACCGACGACCTGCCCCGGCACCTGCTCACCGGCTACTGGCACAACTTCGACAACCCCGCCGTCGAACTTCGGCTGCGCGACGTGCCCGGCGAGTACGACATCGTGGCGGTCGCCTTCGGCGAGGCCACCACCACCCCGGGCGCCGTCACCTTCGCCGTCGACCCGGGGCTGGCCGCCTCCCTCGGCGGCTACACCGACGCGCAGTTCACCGCCGACGTGCAGACCCTGCGGTCGCGGGGCAAGAAGGTGATCCTCTCCGTCGGCGGCGAGGCCGGCCGGGTCGCGGTCAACGACGCCGCCTCGGCCACCGCCTTCGCCGACACCGTGCACGCGCTGATCCAGCGGTACGGCTTCGACGGCGTCGACATCGACCTGGAGAACGGCCTGAACCCGACGTACATGGCCCAGGCCCTGCGCGCCCTGCGGGCGAAGGTGGGCCCGGGCCTGATCATCGCGATGGCCCCGCAGACCATCGACATGCAGAACCCGGCCGCCGGCTACTTCAAGCTCGCGCTGGACATCCGGGACATCCTCACCGTGGTCAACACGCAGTTCTACAACTCCGGGGCGATGCTCGGCTGCGACCAGAACGCCGCGTACCCGCAGGGGACGGTGAACTTCATCGTCGCGCTCGCCTGCATCCAGCTGGAGAACGGCCTGCGGCCGGACCAGGTCGGCCTGGGCCTGCCCGCCGGGCCGGGCGCGGCCGGCGGCGGCATCGTCGCACCGAGCGTGGTGAACGCCGCGCTGGACTGCCTGGCGCGTGGCACCAACTGCGGCAGCTTCCGGCCGCCGCGCACCTACCCCGGCATCCGGGGCGCGATGACCTGGTCGGTGAACTGGGACGTCAGCAACGGCAACGGCTTCGCCCGCACGGTCAAGCCGCACCTGGCCACCCTGCCCTGACCGGACCGACCGTCGGCCGGGTCGTCACCGTCGGTGGCGGCCCGGCCGAGGCCATGTCCGGATCAGCGGCCGGTGGGCACCGACTCCCGCCGGGCCCGCCGTCGACGCACCTTCTTCACCGCCCAACTGGCG
This sequence comes from Micromonospora halophytica, assembly GCF_900090245.1. GTDB lineage: Bacteria > Actinomycetota > Actinomycetes > Mycobacteriales > Micromonosporaceae > Micromonospora > Micromonospora halophytica. Next base: position 66,581 of record NZ_FMDN01000001.1, on the reverse strand, counting down.
ATCATGAAGGCGAAGACCACGAAGATCGCGTAGTTGAACCAGCTGCTGTACCGGTCCACGTCCTCCCAGCGTGAGCCGAGCGCGTAGCCCAACCCGACGATCAGCGAGTTCCACACCCCACTGCCCAGCGTGGTGAGCAGGACGAACTCACCCGTCGGCATCCGGTTCGCCCCGGCCGGGACCGACACCAGGCTGCGGACCACCGGCACCACCCGGCCGATCAGCACCGCCCAGCGGCCGTACCGCTCGAACCAGCGGTCGGCCTTCTCCAGGTCGTCCAGGTCGACCAGGGGCAGCCGGTCCAGCCAGTGCTTGAGCCGATCCTCCCCGAGGGCGGCACCGACCCAGTAGAGCACCAGCGCCCCGGCCAGCGAGCCGGCCGTCGCGGCAAGCACGATCAGCACGAGGTTGAACCGGCCCTCGCTGGCCAGGTAGCCGGCCATCGCCAGCACGATCTCGCTGGGGATGGGCGGGATGATGCTCTCCAGGGCCACCAGGAAGGCCACCCCGAACGCGCCGAGCGAGTCGATGACCCCGGCCACCCACCCGGTCACCCCGCTGAACTGGTTCGGGTCGACGTTCTGGGCATGCGCCATGGGCGTCCTTCCGCAGGTGCTGCCGGGGATCGGAAGGTGGTACCCCCGCAGCCCTCGGCCACACCTCGCGGTGACCGCGCCCACCGATCGGCGTGCTCAGCCCTCCGGCGGCAGGGCGCGGTCGGCCGGCCCCGCCGTCAGCCGGCGATCGGGCCGGCGGGTCTTCACGTTTGCCGGGGCGGCCGATCGGAGACATAAGGTCGGCATGGGTGACAGGTGGTATTCCGAGGCGGTCGTCTACTGCCTCGACATCGACACGTACGCGGACTCCGACGGCGACGGGGTGGGTGACATCCGTGGGCTGATCGGCCGGCTCGACTACCTGGCCCGGCTGGGGGTGACCTGCCTCTGGCTGCACCCGATCCACCCGTCGCCCAACCGCGACGACGGCTACGACGTCACCGACTTCTACAACGTCGACCCCCGCTTCGGCACCCTCGGCGACTTCGCCGAGCTGCTGCACCAGGCGCAGAACCGGGGCATCCGCGTGATCATCGACCTGGTGGTCAACCACACCTCGGACGAGCACCCCTGGTTCCAGTCCGCCCGCTCCTCGCCCGACTCGCCCTACCGGGACTGGTACGTCTGGTCCGACCACGAGCCGGACGACCGACACCAGGGCATGGTCTTCCCCGGCGAACAGCACGAGACGTGGAGCTACGACCGGACCGCCAAGGCCTGGTACTACCATCGGTTCTACCGGTACCAACCCGACCTCAACATGGCGAACCCGAAGGTCCGCGAGGAGGTCAAGAAGATCGTCTCGTTCTGGCTCCAGCTCGGCGTCTCCGGCTTCCGGATGGACGCGGTGCCGTTCATCATCGAGCTGACCGAGCCGGGCAACCCGAACTCGCCCAAGGACTTCGAGTTCCTCACCGAGCTGCGCCAGCACGTGCAGTGGCGCCGCGGCGACGCCGTCCTGCTCGCCGAGGCCAACGTGGAGCCCGACCAGCTCCCCACCTTCTTCGGTGACGGATCCGGCTCCGGCAACCGCCTCCACATGCTCTTCGACTTCATGCTCAACGGGCGGCTCATGCTGGCCCTGGCCCGGCAGGACCCGGAGCCGGTGATCGAGGCGCTGCGGGACACCCCGACGCTGCCCACCGGCGGCCAGTGGGCCACCTTCCTGCGCAACCACGACGAGATCGACCTCTCCCGGCTCACCGCCGAGCAGCGCAACCAGGTGTACGCCGAGTTCGGCCCCGACGAGGAGATGCGGATCTACGACCGGGGCATCCGCCGCCGGCTCGCCCCGATGCTCGGCAACGACCGCCGGCGCGTCGAGCTGGCGTACGCGCTCCAGTTCTCGCTGCGCGGCACGCCGGTGCTGCGCTACGGCGAGGAGATCGGCATGGGCGAGGACCTGTCGCTGCCCGGCCGGCACGCCATCCGTACGCCGATGCAGTGGTCGTACAAGGAGAACGCGGGGTTCTCCACGGCGGAGCCGGAGAAGCTGGTCCGCCCGGTGATCGACAAGGGTGACTTCAGCTACCAGAAGGTCAACGTGACCGCCCAGCGCAGTGACCCGAAGTCGCTGCTGGCCTGGTTCGAGCGGATGATCGGTACGCTGCGGGAGGCCCCGGAGATCGGTTCGGGCTCCACCACCCACATCGACGTGCCGATGCCGCCGGGGGTGCTGGCGCACCGGGCCGACGGGCCCACCGGCACCATGATCTTCCTGCACAACCTCGGCACCGAGGACGTCGAGGTCGACCTGAGCTCGCTCGCCCCGGAGGCGGACCTGCCGATCGACGTCCTCACCGACCGGGGCTACGGCGAGGTGGGCAAGCTCGACAGCCTCAAGCTGGCCGGCTACGGCTACCGCTGGATCCGGCTGTGCCGGGGAGCCGCGTTCTGAGGCCGGGGCCGGCCGGCGTACCGCTGGGTTAAGCTCCTTCGATCGAGCCCAAGTTACCGGGAGGTAATCATGTCGGAGGAGCCCCGCGTCGCCATCGTGACGGGAGCCGCGCGCGGCATCGGCGCGGCCACCGCCCGCCGGCTGGCCGCCGACGGCATGGCCGTCGCCGTGGTCGACATCGAGGAGTCGGCGACCAAGGAGACGGTGGACGCGATCGTCGCCGCGGGCGGTCGCGCCCTGGGCGTCGGTGCCGACGTCTCGGACCGGGCCCAGGTGGAGGCCGCCGTGGCGCGGGTCGCCACCGAGCTGGGGGCACCGACCGTGCTGGTCAACAACGCCGGTGTGCTCCGCGACAACCTGCTGTTCAAGATGACCGACGGCGACTGGGACACGGTCATGGGCGTGCACCTGCGGGGCGCGTTCCTGTTCAGCCAGGCCGCGCAGAAGCACATGGTCGAGCGGAAGTGGGGCCGGATCGTCAACCTCTCCAGCACCTCCGCGCTGGGCAACCGGGGTCAGGCGAACTACTCCGCCGCCAAGGCCGGCCTGCAGGGCTTCACCAAGACCCTCGCCATCGAGCTGGGCCCGTTCGGCGTCACGGTCAACGCGGTCGCGCCGGGCTTCATCGTCACCGACATGACCGCCGCCACCGCCGCCCGGATGAAGGTCGACTTCGACGCGCTCCAGCAGCACGCCGCCTCGGAGATCCCGGTGCGTCGCCCCGGCCGCCCCGAGGACGTCGCGCACACCATCTCGTTCCTGGCCAGCGAGGGGGCGTCCTTCGTGTCCGGCCAGGTCATCTACGTCGCCGGCGGCCCCAAGGACTGACCCCGCCCCGCCCCACGCGTGCCGCGCGTACGCGGGGCGTCGCGTGCCGCGAATGGCCGCTCTTTCCCGGAAAGAGTGGCCATTCCGCGTTCCATGGCCACTCTTTCCGTGAAACTGCGCGGACGCCGGACCGGACGAGCCGGCGTGCGGGGGTCCGGCTCGGGTGCGGGGCGGCGGGTGGACGGGGAGGGTCAGCGGGTGGTGTGGCGGGTGCGCCAGAGCCAGAGCAGGCCCAGCACCGGCAGCACCAGCGGGATGTAGCCGTACCCGCTGCCGAAGCCCGACCAGACCGTCTCGTCCGGAAAGAGTTCGGGGTCGGCCAGGCTGAGCACGCCGACGCCGAGCACCCCGACCAGCTCCACCGAGCAGCAGGCGAGCGCGACCCGGCGGCCGGCGTGCCCGGCCCGGGCCAGCCCCACGGCGGCCACGATGTAGATCAGCGCCGCGAGCGCGGAGAGCAGGTACGCCACCGGCGCCTCGTCGAACCTCGTGGCGAGTTGGAGCGCGGCCCGCGAGGTCGCGGCGATCGCGAACAGGATGTAGACCGCGATCAGCAGCCGCCCCGGCCCGGAGTTGGTCGTCGGCGCCGAGGTGCCGGTGTCAGCCACCGGCGACCTCCCAGGTCTGCTGGAGCCGGACCACGACCACCGGCAGCACCAGGCAGACCGCGCAGACGATCGCCGAGCCCCAGCGGGTCGGTTCCATCTTCGCCAGCACCCAGGCCAGCGGCGGCAGGCAGACCAGCGTCACCAGGTAGCCGAAGAACGCGCCGGGCTCGCCCGGCCGCTCGCCGCCACCGAGCGCGACCAGCGCCACCACGGCCAGCGCGAGCAGCGCGACCTCCAGGACCGCGAGGCCGACGAACTGGAGGCGGTCCGGCGCGCGGTGGCGCACCGCCGCCACCAGGCTCCAGAGCGCGAGTACGAGCGACAGCACGATCGTTGCCGTCGCGAGGATCCCGTCCACCGGCGCTCCGGCTGAGGCTGCGCTGGTCATCGGGGGCATCCGGTCCCGGTCTCGGTCACCGGCACAGCCTACTAACCGTCGTAGTACTCGCCGTCGGCCGGTCGGTGCGTCCCGGCCACGTCGGCTGCGCCGGGGCGGGCCGGCGACTAGCGTGGATCACGGCCGCGGTGCCGCCGCGGCGGAGGACGACACCCGGGGGTACCTCGTGCTGCGGTTCGGCTTGTTCGGCACCGGCCACTGGGCGGCGGAGACGCACGCCGCGGCGATCGACGCGCACCCGCGTGCCGACCTCGTCGGGGTCTGGGGGCGCAACCCGGAGCGGGCCGCCGCGCTCGCCGACCGGCACGGCGTGCCGGCGTACGACGATGTCGACGCGCTGCTCGACGCGTGCGACGTGGTGGCCGTGGCGCTCCCGCCGGACGTGCAGGCCGACATCGCGGTACGCGCCGCCACCGCCGGCCGCCACCTGCTGCTGGACAAGCCGCTCGCGCTCAACCTCGCCGACGCCGACCGGGTGGTCGCCGCCGCGCAGCAGTCGGGGGTCGCCTCGGTGGTCTTCTTCACCCAGCGCTTCCACCCGAACGTCACGGGCTTCCTCGCGTCGACCGCCGCGGCGGGGGGCTGGCAGCACGCGCGGGCGACCATGTTCGCCTCCATCTACCAGCCCGGCAACCCGTACGGCGACTCGCAGTGGCGGCGGGAGCACGGCGCCCTGTGGGACATCGGCCCGCACGCGCTGTCGATCATCCTGCCGGTGCTCGGCCGGGTGACCCGGGTCGCCGCGATGGACGGGCCGGGCGGCCTGGTGCACCTGTTGCTCACCCACGACGGCGGCGCGACCAGCGCGCTCTCGCTCACCCTGGACTCGCCGCGCGAGGCGATGACCCGCGACGTCGTCTTCTTCGGGGAGAACGGCATCGAGACGGTCCCGCCGGGCGACGGCAGCGCGCTGACCGCCTTCGGCACGGCGATCGACCAGCTCGTCGAGGAGATCGACGCCGGCACCCGGGACCATCGCTGTGACGTGCGCTTCGGCCGGGAGGTGGTGGAGATCCTGGCCGCCGCCGAGGCCGCCCGCCGTGCCGGCCGCACCCTCGAACTCTGAAGGCCCGGGGAAATCCGTCGCCGACACGACGGCCGGTCGCTACGCTGGCCGCCATGTTCACGCATGCCCTGATCGAGGTGGCCGTCGCGCCGGCCGCGCGGGGCCTCCTCCAGGTTTCCCGTCCGCGAGTCCGGCGTCCGGCCCTGGCCGGCCGGGACGCCCACCGCGCCTGACCTGACCCACGCGCACCGCCGCCGGCCACCGGGCCGGCCGGTGCGCCGTGCACCGACCCGGTGCCGCCGTCCGCCTCCTGCCGAGCCTCGCCGTCGGGCTGGTCCTCGACCGGGGCGGACCGTCGCGTAGCCGGGTGCAGAGCGCTCTGCACCCGCCGACGCGACCCGGCGGCCGCCGCCGCGCGCCCGCGTCCCCACGCCGATCTCCAGGGTCGTCCGAGTCCCGATCCGCTCGGACAGGCCCGCCCGCGCGCCGCCTGTCCGGACCGTCGCCGACCGGCGACAGACAGGACGATCCCGTGGCGCCCCGCCGAACCCGTACCACCGCACGCGACCGGTCCCGTCGCGTGCTGTCCCAGAACTTCCTCGCCGACCCGGCCGCCGTCGCACGGCTGGTCCGGGCGGCCCGACTGTCCCCCGACGACCTCGTGCTGGAGGTGGGGGCCGGACGCGGTCAACTGACCCGCCCGCTCGCCGCCCGCTGCGGCCGGCTGGTCGCCTACGAGGTGGACCCGACCGTCGCGCCGGAGCTCGCCGCCGTCTGCGCGCAGCTGCCCCGGACCACCCACCGGCAGGCGGACTTCCTCACCACCGTCCCGCCCGACGAGACGTTCCACGTCGTCGGGAACATCCCGTGGTCACTGACTGCGGCGGTGGTCCGCTGGTGCCTGGCCGCGCCCGGCCTGCGAGCGGCGACCCTGCTCACCCAACTGGAGTACGCCCGCAAGCGCAGCGGCGACCACGGCCGGTGGAGCCGGCTGACCGTCCTCACCTGGCCGGAGCACCACTGGCGGCTGGCCGGGCGGGTACCCCGGACCGTGTTCCGCCCGGTGCCGGGGGTGGACGGCGGCATCCTGCGCGTCGAGCGCCGGGCCGAACCGTTGCTGCCCCCGGCGGCGCTGCCGGCGTACCGGAGGATGGTGGAGCTGGGCTTCGGCGGCGCCGGCGGCTCACTGGCGGCCTCACTGCGGACGGCCCATCGGCGCGCCCGGGTGGACGGGGCGCTGCGGGCCGCCCGGCTCGACCCGGCGACACCGGTCGGGCTGGTCTGGCCGGAGCAGTGGCTGGTGCTGTTCCGCCTGCTGCACGCCGCCGACCCGTACCCGTCCGATCCGGTGTCCGCGCCGAATGACCACCGTGCCGGCAGCAGGAGCGGACGGAGGGCCGGGCCGGACGACCCGCGGCGACACCGCCGGTGACCGGACGGCCTCAGGCGAGCGTGGCGAGCGACTCGTGCAGCTCCGCCGGGTCGTTGAACTGCTCCGCGGGCAGGGCCCGGAGCATCTGGAGGAGTTCCGTGCTGGCCCCGTTCTCCTGGGCCCACCGGACCAGGTCCTCGCGGGAGACCGGGTAGTCGAGCCCGGCCAGGTATTCCTGCAACTGCACCCCGGTGACGGTCATGCCGCCCGGCTACCCGCTCAGCCCGCCCCACACACGCCGCCCCCGCGACGGATGGCCCGCCGGGGCGGCGCGTTTGCCCGCCGGGCCGCCGGGGTAGCCGCTCGCATGCTGGTTCAGCGGCTCGGCGCGCCGAGCGACTTCGACCCGTTGCTGGCGCGTGTCCGGGGCGCCCGGGTGGTGATGATCGGCGAGGCCACCCACGGCAGCTACGACTACTACCGGCTGCGTGAGCAGCTCACCCGGCGGCTCATCGCCGAGCAGGGCTTCTCGTTCGTCGCGGTGGAGGGGGACTGGCCGGACTGCGACCGGGTGAACCGGTCGGTGACCGGCACGCCCGGCGGGGCGGCGGACCCGCGCGCCGCGCTGGAACGGTTCGAGCGTTGGCCCACCTGGATGTGGGCCAACGCCGAGGTGGACCGCTTCTGCCGCTGGCTGAAGGCGTGGAACGTCGAGCGTCCGGAGGGTGGGCGTGCCGGCTTCCACGGGCTGGACGTCTACAGCCTCTGGGAGTCCATGCAGGCCATCTTCGACTACCTGGGCGAGGAGGATCCGCGCTCGCTGGAGGCAGCCCAGGACGCCTACCGGTGCTTCGAGCCGTACGGCAAGCGGGTCGAGGAGTACGGCGCCGCGAGCCGGTTCGTCTCCGCCCGGTGCGAGGAGGAGGTGGTGCGTCTGCTGGCGCGTACCCGCGAACACGCCGTGTCGGACGGCCCGGCGGCCTTCGCGGCCTGGCAGAACGCGCAGGTGGTGGCCGGCGCGGAGCGCTACTACCGGGCGATGGTGCACGGCGGCCCGGAGTCGTGGAACGTCCGGGACATCCACATGGCCGACACCCTGGACCGGCTGCTGGAGCACTACGGCCCGGGCTCCCGGGGCATCGTGTGGGCGCACAACACCCACGTCGGCGACGCCCGGGCCACCGACATGACTGACGACGGCATGGTCAACATCGGCCAGCTGGCCCGGGAGCGGCTGGGCCCCGACGCGGTCGCGCTGGTCGGCTTCGGCAGCTACCGGGGCACGGTGATCGCCGCGCCGCGCTGGGGCTCTCCGGCGGAGGCGATGGTGGTGCCACCGGCCCGGGAGGGTTCGCTGGAGCGGCGGCTGCACGAGCTGATGCCGGAGCGGGCGGTGCTCGTCCTCGGCGGCGGCGACCAGCCGGAGTGGGCCACCGGCCCGCTCGACCACCGTGCCATCGGGGTGGTCTACGACCCGAGCTTCGAATCCTGGGGCAACTATGTGCCGACCCGGCTGGCCGACCGGTACGACGCGTTCATCTGGTGCGACGAGACCACGGCGCTGCACCCGCTGCCCGCCCTGACCGCGTTGGGCGAGATGGAGACCTACCCGGCGGGTGTCTAGGACGACGAACAGGGCCTCCGCCGGTGCGGCGGAGGCCCTGTCACGCGTCGGTCAGACGTTCGCGGGTTCCCGGTCGAGGTGGGCCCGCAGCCCTTCGCCCTCGACGTCCACGTTCGGCAGGGCCCTGTCCAGCCAGCGCGGCAGCCACCAGGCGGAGTTGTTGAGCAGCGACATCACCGCCGGGACGATGGTCATCCGGACCACGAACGCGTCGATGGCGACGCCGATGGCCAGCGCGAAGCCCATCGACTTGATGACCGGGTCGTCGAGGAAGACGAAGCCGCCGAAGACCGAGATCATGATCAGCGCGGCGGCGGTGACCACCCGCGCACCGTGGCCCATCCCGTTGATGGTGGCCTGGTGGGCGGTGTCGCCGTGCACGAAGTCCTCCCGCATCCGGGAGACCAGGAAGACCTCGTAGTCCATGGCCAGGCCGAACAGGATGCCGATGAGCAGGATCGGCAGGAAGCTGATCAGCGGGCCGGGGGTGTCCAGCCCGACCAGTTCGGCCAGGTTGCCCTGCTGGAACACCCAGACGGTGATGCCGAAGGTGGCGGCCACGGTGAGCAGGAAGCCCAGCGCCGCCTTGACCGGCACCAGGATCGAGCGGAACACCAGCATCAGCAGCAGGATCGACAGGCCGACCACGAGCAGCAGGTAGATCGGCAGCGCGTCGGAGAGCTTCTCGGAGACGTCGATGCCGATCGCGGTGACCCCGGTGAGCAGCACTTGCGCGCCGCCGATCGAGCCGACCTCCGCCCGGATGTCGTTGACCAGCGTCTCGGTGGCCGCGTCGGTCGGCCCGGTCTTCGGGATGACTCCGAGCAGGGCGGTACGGCCCGACGGGTCGACCTGCGGCGGGGCCACGGCCAGCACGTTCTCCGTACGCTGGATCAGCGCGGTCACCTGCGGCACGGCGGCCTGGGTGGTCTGCGGCGAGTCGGAGGTGACGACGACCGCGAGCCGGCCGGTGAAGCCCGGGCCGAAGCCCTCCCGGACCACGTCGTTGCTGACCCGTGCCGGGGTGCCCTCCGGCGCGGTGGCGGCGTCCGGCAGGGCCAGCCGCATGTCCTGGGCGGGCAGCGCGAGCAGGCCGAGGCCGAGCACGCCGACCAGGATGACCGGGATGCGCAGCTTCGTCACCCAGTGCGCCCAGCGGAAGCCGAAGCCGGAGCGGTCCTCCGAGCCGGTGGCGTCGGACTCGACCGCCTCGCGCCCGCGCAGCTTGCGGGGGAGCACCCGACGGCCGGCGAAGCCGAGCAGCGCCGGGGCGAGGGTGATGGCGACCAGCACCGCGACGGTGACCGTGCCGGCCGCGGCGAGACCCATCACGGTGAGGAACGGGATGTTGACCACGGCCAGGCCGGCCAGCGCGATGACCACGGTGGCGCCGGCGAAGACCACTGCGGAACCGGCGGTGCCCACGGCCCGGCCGACCGCCTCGTCCGGCTCCAGCCCGTCGAGCAGGTTCTGCCGGTGCCGGGAGGTGATGAAGAGCGAGTAGTCGATGCCGACCGCCAGGCCGAGCATCAGGGCCAGGATCGGCGCGGTGCTGGTCAGTTCGACGGCGCCGCTGAGGGCGAACAGGCCGGCCATGCCGACGCCGACGCCGATCAGCGCGTTGAGCATGGTCATGCCGGCGGCGACCAGCGAGCCGAAGGTGATGACGAGGACGATCGCGGCGACCAGCACACCCAGCGCCTCGGTGGAGCCGACCTCGGGCTCGGCGTTGAGCACCTCACCGCCGGGCGCGATCTGCCAGCCCTGTGTCTCGGCCTGCGCGCCGATCTTCTCGTACGCCTCGCGCTGGTCGTCGGTCACCGCGTCCGCGCCCTCGGCGAACTGCACCTGGATCAGGGCGTACCGGCCGTTGGGGGAGATCGCCTGGACCTGGAACGGGTCGACGGCACCGACCACGCCGGGCAGCGTGGCGGCCTCCTGGACGACCTGCCGGACGACGGCCTGCCCCTCGGGCGTGCCGAGTTGACCGTCCGCGGGGGCCTTGACCGCGATGGTGCCGGTGGCGCCGCTGGCCGCCGGGAACCGCTCGGCGAGCAGGTCGAGCGCCTGCTGCGATTCGGTGCCGGGCATGGTGAAGTTGCTCGCCGTCGGGCCCTTCAGCGTCGCCGCGGCGAGGCCGAGGCCGACGAGTACGACGAGCCAGGCGGCGACGACGAGTCGCCGGCGGCGCAACGAGGCCCGGCCGAGCCGGTACAGCAGGGTCGCCATCAGATCCTTGTCCTCAATCGTTGACGGGTGGGTCGAGTGGTGGTGGCGGGTCCAGCGGGGCCAGCGTCCGTCGGGCGATGGCCAGCAGGGCGGGACGCAGTTCGTCGTCGGGCACGTCCACGAACTCGGCGCACGCCTCGGAGATGCCGGCGAGCAGCACCAGGGCCGCGATCCGTGCCTCCAGCCGGTCGGTGTGCCCGGTGAGCGCGTCGATCAGCCGTTCGGAGATCCGCTGGACGTGCGCGAATGCCGGCTGCGCCAGCAGTTCGGGGAACTCGCCGCGGAGCAGGGCGATCTCGCGGCGGAAGCGCACCGCGAGGTCGACGAAGCCCTCCGCGCCGGCCCGTTGGGCGTCCGCCCCGTCGAGGGTGGCGAGCTGTTCGTCGAGCTGACGCAGCACGTCGAGCGGCTTCGCCATCAGCTCGGCGAGCAGGGCCTCCTTGTTGGCGAAGTGGTAGAGCACCGCGGCCTTGGAGCAGCCGACCTCCCGGGCGATGTCCTGCAACGAGGTGCCCTTGTAGCCGGTCACCGCGAACCGCCGTGCCGCGGCGGCCAGGATGTCGCCGTGCGTCTGCGGGGTCACGCGAGCCATGCCCACCAGCATGCCTGACCGATCGGTCAGATCCTGACCGATCGGTCAGAGCGATCGCGTGGCCTTCGCCACACGACGCTCAGTCGTCACCTGCGGCGTGCTGCCGGTCGAACGCCGCACGCGCCGCGCTGATCGCCATCCGGTGCCGAGGGCCGCCGCGCGGCTGCCGGGGTCGCGGTCAGCCCCGGCCGCCGGTGGTACGCAGCACGTCGGCGAGCACGTCCAGGGCGGCCCGGTACCGGTGCGCCGGTGCGGTGGCGTACCCGACGACCAACCCGGGCGGGCCGTCGCCGGGATGGTGCCGGTGCGCGTCCAGGCCGGCCAGCGCCAGCCCTCGGGCGCTCGCCTCGGCCAGTACCTCCACCTCGGCCGGCCCGTCCGGCGGCAACGCCACGGTGGCGTGCAGCCCGGCGGAGACCCCACCCACGGCCGCCCACCCGCCCAGGCGCTCCAGCAGCAGGTCGCGACGCTGCCGGTAGCGGCGGCGGACGGTCCGGACCTGCCGGTCGTACCCGTGGGTGGTGATCAGGTCGGCGAGGGCGAGCTGCCCGACCACCTCGGTCTGCACGTCCAGGTGCCGTTTGGCCTCCACCACCGGCTCGACCAGCCGGGCCGGCAGCACCAGCCAGGCCAGCCGCAGCCCCGGCCCCAGGGTCTTGGCCGCGGTGCCGACGTAGGCGACCTGCTCCGGGGCCATGCCCTGCACCGCGCCGACCGGCTGCCGGTCGTAGCGGAACTCGCCGTCGTAGTCGTCCTCCACCACCAGGGCGTCGGCGTCGCGTGCCCAGCCCGTCAGCGCGTGTCGGCGGGACGGGTGCAGGGTCACCCCGGTCGGGTACTGGTGCGCCGGGGTGACCACGGCGGCGGCGACGTCCGCCAACGCGCCGACGCCGAGCAGGTCGGCCCGCGCGCCCCGGTCGTCCACCGGCAGCGGCAGCACCCGGCCGCCCTGGCGGCGGACCACCTCCCGGTGGAAGGGCAGTCCCGGGTCCTCCATCGCCAGCACCGGCGGGCCGGTCCGGCGGAGCACGGTGGTGAGCAGGACCAGCGCCTGCGCGTACCCGGTGGTGACCACGATCCGCTCAGGGTCGGCGAGCACGCCACGGGCCCGGCCCAGATAGCCGGCGAGCGCGGTGCGCAGCTCGGGCCGTCCGCGCGGGTCGCCGTACCCGTAGGCGGTGGCCGGCGCGACGGCCAGCGCCCGGCGGGTCGCCCGCAACCAGGCGGTGACCGGGAAGGCCCCCACGTCGGGGCTGCCGGGCCGCAGGTCGTACCGGGGCGTGGCGGGGCCCGCCGGCCGGGCGGGGGAGGGCGGCGGGGCCTGCCGCAGCGGGCTCACCTCGGTGCCGGAGCCGACCCGGGCCACCAGCCAGCCCTCGGCGACGAGCTGGTCGTAGGCGGCGCTCACCGTGCCTCGGGCCAGGCCCAGCTCGGCGGCGAGCGCGCGGGTCGCGGGCAGCCGGGTCGACGGCGGCAGCCGGCCGTCCCGGATCGCCGCCCGCAGGGCACGTTCCAGGCCGGCCCGGCGCCCGCCGGTGGCGTCCAGCTCCAGGTGCAGGTCGACGCCGAAACCGGCCCAGTCCATCGGCACGGGATTGGAGCTTAGGGGTGGACCGGTCACCAGCTGAGAATCGGGCCATGACGCCGACCCGCACCGCCGCCCTGCGCGCCCTGCACCGCCCGGGTGATCCGCTGCTCCTGCCGAACGCCTGGGACGCCGGCTCGGCCCGCGCCGTGACCGCCGCCGGCTTCCCCGCCGTCGCCACCAGCAGCGCCGCCGTGGCCGAGTCGCTGGGCCACGCCGACGGCGAGGCCACGCCGGTGGGGGAGGTGCTCGACGCGGTGGCCCGGGTGGTGCGGGCCGTCGCGGTCCCGGTCACCGCCGACCTGGAACGGGGGTACGGGCTGCGCCCGACCGAGCTGGTCGAGCGGGTGCTCGCCACCGGGGCGGCCGGACTCAACCTGGAGGACTCCGACCCGCGTACCGGGCGGATGTGCGACGTGGACGAGCAGGCCGACCTGCTCGCGGCCGTGCGCGCGGCGGCCGGGGAGGCCCTGGTGGTCAACGCCCGGGTCGACGTCTTCCTGCACGGTGCCGGCGGACTCGACGAGGCGGTCCGCCGGGCCCGCCGGTACCGGGAGGCCGGCGCGGACTGCGTCTACCCGATCCTGCTGGCCGACCCGGCGCTGGTCGGCCGGTTCGTGGCGGCGGTCGGCGGCCCGGTGAACGTGCTGCTCCGCCCCGGTACGCCGACCGTCGCCGAGCTGGCCCGGCTCGGGGTGGCCCGGATCAGCCTCGGCTCCGGCGTGTACGCCGCCGCCCGGGCCCGGGTCGGCGCGATGCTGACCGCGCTGGCCGCCGGCGAAGACCCGTTCCCCGGTTGACCGCCGCGCCGGCTTGCGGCGGGACGGCCCGGCCGGGAGGGTGGTCGGATGGGGGACGCGGACGAGACCCGGGACGGGGTCGGGCTGACCAATCTGGACCAGCCGCTGCTCGCCGGCGGTGACGTCACCAAGCGCGACCTGGTCGACTACCTGGACGCGGTCCGGGAGCGGATCCTGCCCGGGCTGGCCGACCGGCCGCTGTCGGTGATCCGGCTGCTGCGCGGTCAGGACCCGTTCATGCAGAAGAACCTGCCGAAGTACACGCCGGAGTGGGTGCGCCGCACCTCGGTGTGGGCGGAGGCGTCGCACCGGCAGGTGTGGTACGCGCTCTGCGACGACCGGCGCACCCTGCTCTGGTTCGCCAACCAGCGGGCGATCGAGTACCACCCGACGCTGTCCACGATGGCGCGGCCGGAGCACCCCACCCACCTGGTGCTCGATCTCGACCCGCCGGAGGGGGACGCGTTCGGCCCGGTCGTCCGGACGGCCGCGTTGGTCCGGCAGGCGCTGGCCGACGTGGGCCTGGCCGGGGCGGTGAAGACCAGCGGCGCGAAGGGGCTGCACGTCTTCGTACCCGTGGTCGGAGAGACCACCGCCGAGGAGGCGGCCGCCGCGACCCGGGCGCTCGCCGTGCACACCGAACGGCTCGACCCGGCGCTGGCCACCACCGCTTTCATCCGCGAGGACCGGGGCGGCCGGGTCTTCGTCGACCCGACCCGGGCCGGCGGGGCGACCGTGGTCGCCGCGTACAGCCCCCGGGTGCGGCCCGGCCTGCCGGTCTCCTTCCCGGTGACCTGGGACGACCTCGACGCGGTCACCCCCGCCGACTTCACCGTGCGGACCGTTCCCGCTCTGGTGGCCGACCGCGATCCGTGGGCGGCGGCGATGCCGGCGCCGCAGCGACTCCCGGCCGACCTGGTCACCGAGGGCCGGGCCATCCCGGTGGCCCGGGTGCAGGCCATGCACGAGGGGAAGCGCCGGGCCCGGGCCCGGCGCGAGGCCGGCTGATCCGGCGCGTGACGGTGGCGCCCGCCGCGCCTCGTCGGCTCGCGCCGCGCCGGGCTCGCACTCTTCGGCCCGCCGGGAGCGCCGTTCGCCGCGACCGCGGTGGATCGCGGGACGGTTCAGCCGGTCGGGGAACGGGCCGCGCCCTCTTCGGGCTTCTCCGCATTCCCGAACCCGTCGGGAATGCGGAGAAGCCCGGGCCGATGGCCCGGGCTTCTCGTGTCTGTGCCCCCGGCAGGATTCGAACCTGCGCCCCCGCCTCCGGAGGGCGGTGCTCTATCCCCTGAGCTACGGGGGCTCAGCGACCCGGAAAGAGTAGCAAACCCCTTCCCCGATCACCCAATCGGTATCTCCCGACGCCCACCCGTGTCACCCGCCCCCGCGACGACCTGCGGTGATCATGACGGTGGCGGCGGGGTGGATCGCCACCAGTGCGGCCAACGTCATGATCACCGGGGCCGATGGGGTGGGTATCAGGCGGCGAGGAGGGTGCGGCCGCAGCTGGGGAGCGGGTGCAGGACGATGCGTCGGGGCAGCCGGCGGGGCCACTCGTTCTTGGGCCACGAGCCGTCGACGATCAGGTGCACGGTGCGCTCGTCGGCGCCGCTGAGCCGCAGCACGAACTCGCGGGGGAGCGGCGGGTCCACGCTCGGCGTGGTCACCATGAACCGCACCCGGCCCCGCGAGGAGACCGCGGAGATCACGTCGGCGGCCGGCATGGTGCCACGCAGGCGTACCCGGCCGATCCAGTAGACCTCCGCGGAATGTTCCTGGGCGGCCCGGGTGATCGCCGGGTAGTCGCTGCGTACCCAGCGCTCGACCGCGCCCACACAGAGCCCGCAGGCCCGCTCCCGTGGTTCCCGCGGACCCAGTCCCCAGGCCCGCAGGTACGCCCCGACCGTGCCGGCGTCCATCGCCAGGTCGAACTGGCGTTGGATCAGCGTGGTGAGGCTCTGTCGCGTCCAGAGCTCCTCGTCCAGCCCGAACGCGTCGGGGTGGACGCCCCGCAGGACGTCGATCAGTTCGAGTTCCTGTTCGCGGCTGAGCGTTCCGGGCTCGCCCTGCCGGTGTCCGCGACGGACGGCTGCCACCGCTCCGTCACCGCCGATGGTGTGGCGTCGGCACCAGCTGGTGACCGAACGCCGCGCGTCTCTCAGTGCAACCCCCACGTCCTGCGCAACGAGCCCGAATCGCTACTGGTCACGATATGTGGGTAGAAAAGTCTCCAACCAGCGCAATGGGTCAGATAGTGCTAAACGGACTTCGGTCGCACCGAACGCGGCGAGGCCCGCGTCCGCCGGAGCGGTACGCGGGCCTCGTGGTGCAGCAGGGCTCGGTCAGCCGCCCAGGCGCTTGAGGGCGTTCTGGAGGTTGACCAGGTCGGTCTGCTGGGTGTTCTTCATCGTCTGGGCGACCTTGAGCACGTCGTCCTCGCCGCCGGCGTCGAGGATGCCCTGGATCATGTGGATCCCACCCAGATGATGCTTGATCATCATCTGCAGGAAGAGCCGGTCCAGCTCCGTGCCCTGGGCGGCGCGCAGCTTCGCCATCTCGTCCGGGGTGGCCATGCCCGGCATCAGCCCGTTCTGCACGCCGGCCTTGCCGTCCGGCATCCAGGCCATCGCCGGCTCGGAGCCGGTCGGGTCCAGCCCCCAGGAGCGCAGCCAGGTCTGCATGGTGCCGATCTCACCCTGCTGGCCGGTGGCGATGTCGACGCCGACCTGGCGTACCTCGGAGTCGGTGCCCTGCTGGAAGGCGATCAGCCCCATTTCCACGGCCTGGGCGTGGTGGCTGGTCATGTCCCGGGCGAAGCCCGCCTCCGCCGAGGTGTCACCCGGGCGGGTGAACGTCGGCGTGAGCAGGCCGCCCGCGTACCCGAGCAGGAGGCCGACCACGACGGCGGCCGCGAGCGCCAGGGTGCCGAAGCGGCGGGTCGGCCGCCGGTCACCGGGATCGGGGACCGGGGTCTCCTCCGTCGTCGTGGGTGCAGTCATCGTCATCCCTTACTGGGGCTGGCCGGGCATCTGGTTGCCGAGGTCGTCGCGCGGCGTGGTGCCGGTGGCGGTGATGCCACGGCTGCAGAGGGCGTTCGGGCCCTCGACGGAGGCGTTCACCCGCAGCGTCTTGATGAACTCGTCGATCCGGCCGTCGTCGGCGTTGTCGACCTTGAGCTGGTAACCCCAGGCCTGCAGCGAGATCGGCTTGTCCAGCCCCTCGAACGGGCTGAGCATCAGCTTCTCCTTGCCCTGGACCTTCTCGCGCAGCTTCGCCACCTGGTCGGCGGGCAGGTCGGGGCGGTAGGTGATCCAGACCGCGCCGTGCTCCAGGCTGTGCACCGCGTGCTCGCTGGCGATCGGGGCGTCATAGACGTCACCCATGCAGTTCTGCCAGGCCGCGTTGTGGGCGCCGGCCACCGGCGGGTTGATGTCGTACTTCACCGGGCCCTGCTGGTGCTGGCCGCCCTGGACCATTTTGGCGTCCTTCGCCCGGAAGTCGACGACGCCGGCGATGCCGGCGGCCCGCTTCTCCCACGGCTTGGAACCCTGGAAGGTCGCCCAGGCGGCCACACCGACGATCGCCACGGCGAGCACGCCGACGGCGACGAAGAGCGCGATCGGGCCCCAGGAGCGGCCCTGGCTCACCTTCACCGGGGTGATCGGCTTGCGGGGGCCCTTGCCGCCCGCCGTCTGGCGGGGAGTGCCCGTCGACTTGCCGGCCCCCGGCTTGGCGCCGGACGCGGGCCGGCCTGCCGCCGGCTTCTTGCCGGTGCTGACCACGGTCGGGCGGCGCTCCGGGCCGCCCGGGGTGCTGATGCTCATCGTGCCTCGTCAGGTCGGTCGGTCAGGGGATCTGGCGGGCCGGGTTCACATGCTGGGTCGCCGCCGCGGGGACCGAGTCTACCCCCGCTAGCATGGTTCGGTGACTCCCGCAGAACTCGCCGAGGTCGTCCTCTCCGCAGCCCACGCCGTCTTCACCGAGCGAGGGCTGGACCCCGCCGCGCTCCCGGCGAAGACCGCGGTCGAGCGACCGCGCAATCCCGAGCACGGGGACTACGCCTCGACGCTGGCGCTTCAGCTCAGCAAGAAGGTGGGGGTGCCGCCACGCGAGCTGGCCAGCGCGCTGGCCGAGCAGCTCGGCCGGGCCGCCGGGGTCAAGTCGGTGGAGATCGCCGGCCCCGGCTTCCTGAACATCCGGCTCGACGCGGCCGCCGCCGGCCAGCTCGCCCGGGTGATCGTCGAGGCCGGCGAGGAGTACGGCCGCAGCGACCGGCTCGCCGGCCTGAAGATCAACCTGGAGTTCGTCTCGGCCAACCCGACCGGCCCGGTGCACATCGGCGGGGTCCGCTGGGCCGCCGTCGGCGACGCGCTCAGCCGGCTGCTGCGGGCCACCGGCGCGCAGGTCGGCACGGAGTACTACTTCAACGACGCCGGCTCCCAGATCGACCGGTTCGCCCGGTCGCTGCTGGCCGCCGCCAAGGGCGAGCCCGCCCCCGAGGACGGGTACGGCGGGGCGTACATCGCGGAGATCGCCGAGGCGGTCCGGCGGACCCGCCCCGACGTGCTGGAGCTGGCCGACGCCGCGGCCCAGGAGGTCTTCCGGGTCGAGGGCGTCGCGCTGATGTTCGCCGAGATCAAGGCCTCGCTGGCCGGCTTCGGGGTCGAGTTCGACACGTACTTCAACGAGAAGGACCTGCACGACCGGGGTGAGCTGGACCTCGCCCTCAACCGGCTGCGGGAGCAGGGCCACGTCTTCGAGTCCGAGGGCGCGACCTGGCTGCGCACCACCGACTTCGGCGACGACAAGGACCGGGTGCTGCGCAAGTCCAACGGCGAGTGGACCTACTTCGCCGCCGACTGCGCCTACTACCTCGACAAGCGCGAGCGCGGCTTCGAGCGGGTCGTGATCATGCTGGGCGCCGACCACCACGGCTACATCGGCCGGATGAAGGCGATGGCCGCCTGCTTCGGCGACGACCCGGAGCGCAACCTGGAGATCCTCATCGGCCAGCTGGTCAACTTGGTCCGCGACGGTGCCCCGGTGCGGATGAGCAAGCGGGCCGGCACCGTGGTCACCCTGGAGGACCTGGTCGACGCGATCGGCGTGGACGCCTCCCGGTACGCGCTGGCCCGCTACTCCAGCGACTCCCCGATCGACATCGACGTCGAGCTGTGGACCAGGGCGACCCGCGACAACCCGGTCTACTACGTGCAGTACGTGGCGGCCCGTACCGCCAGCGTCGGCCGCAACGCCGCCGAGATCGGGCTGAACCGGGGCGACGGCGCGCACTTCCGGGCCGAGCTGCTCGGGCACGAGAAGGAGAACGAGCTGCTCAAGGCGCTCGCCGAGTTCCCCGACGTGGTGGCCACGGCGGCCGAGCTGCGGGGCCCGCACCGGGTGGCCCGCTACCTGGAGGACCTGGCCGGGGCGTACCACCGGTTCTACGACAACTGCCGGATCCTGCCGCGCGGCGAGGAGGAGGTCACCGATCTGCACCGTGCCCGGCTCTGGCTCAACGACGCGACCCGGGTGGTCATCGCCAACGGCCTGCGGCTGCTCGGCGTCTCCGCCCCGGAGAGGATGTGACCTCGTGCGAGCCCGAGGAGTGAGCTTGCGAGCCCCGCAGTCGCGAAGCGGAGACAGCTGATGCGCGCGCACGAGGCAGGCGCCCTGCACGGCGACATCGGCCACCGGGGGCCGGCGTGGCTGCGTCCCCCGGCCGACGTCAACGCCCTGGTGCCGCAGCTGTGGCCGCGCAACGTCGCGCGTGCCGCGGACGGCGCGCTCACCGTCGCCGGCCTCGGTGTCCGCGACATCGCCGCCGAGTTCGGCACCCCGGTGTACGTGCTCGACGAGGACGACCTGCGCTCGCGCTGCCGCGACTTCCGCGACGCCTTCAGCGACGTGGACGTCTACTACGCCGGCAAGGCGTTCCTCTGCCGCGCGGTGGTCCGGATGATCGCCGAGGAGGGCCTGCACCTCGACGTCTGCACCGGCGGTGAGCTGGCCACCGCGCTCTCTGCCGGGATGCCGCCCGAGCGGATCGGCTTCCACGGCAACAACAAGTCCGTGGCGGAGCTGACCCGGGCGCTGGACGCCGGGGTGGGGCGGATCATCCTCGACTCGTTCACCGAGATCGACCGGCTCACCGCGCTCGCCCGCGAGCGCGGGGTACGCCCCGGCGTGCTGATCCGGGTCACCGTCGGCGTCGAGGCGCACACCCACGAGTTCATCGCCACCGCCCACGAGGACCAGAAGTTCGGTTTCTCCCTCGCGGGCGGGGCCGCCGCGGCGGCGGCTTTCAAGATCCTCGACGAGGGCGTGCTCGACCTGCGCGGCCTGCACTCGCACATCGGCTCGCAGATCTTCGACGCCAGTGGTTTCGAGGTCTCCGCCCGCCGGGTGCTCGCCCTGCAGGCGCAGATCCGCGACGCGCGCGGGGTGGAGCTGCCCGAGCTGGACCTCGGCGGCGGATTCGGCATCGCGTACACCACGCAGGACGACCCGGCCAGCCCGCAGGACCTGGCCAAGCGGCTGCGCAAGATCGTCGACTCGGAGTGTGCCAGCGAGCGGCTGGCCGTGCCGCACCTGTCGATCGAGCCGGGCCGGGCCATCGTCGGCCCCGCGGTCTTCACCCTGTACGAGGTGGGCACCGTCAAGTCCGTGCCGATCGGCGCTGGCGGTGATGCGGCCGACGGCCGTCGTGCCTATGTCAGCGTGGACGGGGGGATGAGCGACAACATCCGCACCGCCCTCTACGACGCCTCGTACTCGGCGACGGTGGCCAACCGGGCCTCGGCGGCCCAGCCGCGGCTCGCCCGCGTGGTGGGAAAGCACTGTGAGTCCGGGGACATCGTGGTGAAGGATGAATTCCTGCCCGCCGACGTGCAGCCCGGAGATCTTGTGGCGGTGCCCGGCACGGGCGCCTACTGCCGCAGCATGGCCAGCAACTACAACCATGTGCCCCGGCCCCCGGTGGTCGCGGTGCGCGAGGGCGCGGCCCGGCTGATCGTCCGGCGGGAAACCGAAGAGGACCTGCTCGCTTTGGATGTGGGATGACGTCACCTGTGCGTTTGGCGCTGCTCGGCTGCGGGACCGTGGGCAGCGAGGTGGTCCGGCTGCTGCACGAGCAGTCGGCCGACCTCGCGGCCCGGATCGGCGCTCCGCTGGAGATCGCCGGCATCGCCGTACGCCGGGTCGGGCGCGACCGCGGCGACCTGCCGGTGGACCCGGCGCTCTTCACCACCGACCCGCTCGGGCTGATCAAGCGCGAGGACGTGGACGTCGTGGTCGAGGTGGTCGGTGGCATCGAGCCGGCCCGGAGCTGGCTGGTCGAGGCGCTGCGGGCCGGCAAGAGCGTGGTCACCGCCAACAAGGCGCTGCTCGCCGAGGACGGCGCGTCCCTGCACGACGCGGCCGCCGAGGGCGGCGCCGACCTCTACTACGAGGCCAGCGTGGCCGGGGCGATCCCGCTGCTGCGTCCGCTGCGCGAGTCGCTGCACGGAGACCGGATCAACCGGGTCACCGGCATCGTCAACGGCACCACCAACTTCATCCTCTCCGCCATGGACGCCACCGGCGCCGGCTTCGCCGAGGCGCTGGAGGAGGCCACCGAGCTGGGGTACGCCGAGGCCGACCCGACGGCCGACGTCGAGGGCTTCGACGCCGCCGCCAAGGCCGCCATCCTCGCCTCGCTCGCCTTCCACACCCGGGTCACCGCCGCCGACGTGCACCGCGAGGGCATCACCGAGGTGACCGCCGCGGATGTGGCCAGCGCCAAGGCGATGGGCTGCACCATCAAGCTGCTCTGCATCGCCGCCCGGGGCGCCGACGCCGAGGGCCGGGAGACCGTCGGCGTCCGGGTGCACCCGGCGATGATCCCGCTCACCCACCCCCTGGCCAGCGTCTCCGACGCGTTCAACGCGGTCTTCGTCGAGGCCGAGGCGGCCGGGCAGCTCATGTTCTACGGTCGGGGCGCCGGTGGCGCGCCGACCGCCAGCGCGGTGCTCGGCGACGTGGTGGCGGTGGCCCGTAACCGGCTCGCCGGGGCGCGCGCGGCCAGCGAGTCCGCGTACGCCGACCTGGCGGTGCGGCCGATGGGGGAGGCGCTGACCCGCTACCACATCAGCCTCGACGTGGCCGACCGTCCCGGTGTGCTGGAGGCGGTGGCCGGGGTCTTCGCCCGGCACGAGGTCTCCATCGCCACCGTCCGGCAGGGGCCGGCGGGCGGCGGCCCGGCCGGTCGGGGCTCCGACGCCGAGCTGGTCATCGTCACCCACGTCGCCCCGGACGCCGCGCTCGCCGCCACCGTGCGGGAGCTGCGCGGGCTGGAGATCGTCCGGTCGGTGGCCAGCGTGCTGCGGGTCGAGGGCGGCGCGTAGCACGGCGTCTCGCCTGGTGGTTACGGGCGGGTGTGCCGTCGGCCGGTCCGGGCGGCTGGTCCACTCTGGGAAGGGGCCCGGCGTGACCCGGGGCGACGAAGGCGAGGAGAGCGACATGTGGCGGGGTCTGATCGAGACGTACCGGGACCGGCTGCCGGTCACCGACGCGACTCCCGTCGTCACCCTGCACGAGGGGAACACCCCGCTGCTGCCCGCGCCGGTGCTCTCGGCCCGGCTCGGCGCCGACGTCTGGCTGAAGGTCGAGGGAGCCAACCCGACCGGCTCGTTCAAGGACCGGGGCATGACGGTCGCGGTCTCCAAGGCGGTCGAGGCGGGTGACAAGGCGATCATCTGCGCGTCCACCGGCAACACCAGCGCCTCCGCCGCGGCGTACGCGGCCCGCGCCGGGATCACCTGCGCGGTGCTGGTGCCGCAGGGCAAGATCGCGCTGGGCAAGCTGGCCCAGGCGCTGGTGCACGGCGCGAAACTGCTCCAGGTGCAGGGCAACTTCGACGACTGCCTCGCGCTCGCCTCGAAGCTCGCCCAGGACTACCCGGTGGCCCTGGTCAACTCCGTCAACCCGGACCGGCTGCACGGGCAGAAGACCGCCGCCTTCGAGATCGTCGAGGCGCTCGGCGACGCCCCGGACATCCACTGCCTGCCGGTCGGCAACGCCGGCAACGTCTCCGCCTACTGGATGGGCTACTCGGAGGATTTGGCGGCGGGCAACGCCACCCGGGCCCCGAGGATGTACGGCTTCCAGGCCGCCGGGGCGGCCCCGATCGTCACCGGCCAGGTGGTGCCGGAGCCGTCCACCATCGCCACCGCGATCCGGATCGGCAACCCGGCCAGCTGGACGAAGGCGGTCGACGCCCGGGACGCCTCGCAGGGGCTGATCGCGGCGGTCACCGACCGCGAGATCCTGTCGGCGTACCGGCTGCTCGCCCGTGAGGTGGGGGTCTTCGTCGAGCTGGGCAGCGCGGCGAGCGTCGCCGGCCTGCTCCAGCAGGGCGCGGCGGGCCGGATCCCGGCCGGCTCCACGGTCGTCTGCACGGTCACCGGTCACGGCCTCAAGGACCCGGAGTGGGCCATCTCCACGGCTCCCTCCCCGATAACCATCGCCAACGACCCCCTCGCCGCCGCCCGCTCCCTAGACCTGACCTGACCCCCCACCCCCACCCCCACCCCCGCCTGAGGGTTGATCATGAAGTTACTGCCTCGGAGCGCGCTTTCCGGGGGCAGTAACTTCATGATCGACGGCGCCTGAGGGGGGATGGGGTGGCGGGATGGGGTGGTGGGATGGGGTGGGAGGGTGGGTACGGGGGTGGGGGCGGGTGGGGGAGTGGCGGTCGGGCAGACTTTGCGTACTCGTCGTCGCCTTCCCAGGAGTGAGTCACGCCGATGTCGTTGCTCGCCAGATCCAGTCTCGCCAACCGGGGTCTCGTCGCCCTGATCGCGGTGGTCACCGCGCTGTTCGGGGCGTTCGCGGTGCCCTCGCTCAAGCAGCAGCTCCTGCCGTCCCTGGAGTTCCCGGGGGCGTTCGTCGTCGCCGTCTACCCCGGTGCCGGCCCCGAGATCGTCGAGTCCCAGGTCACCGAGCCGATCGAGAACAGCCTCCGGGGCCTGCCCGGGCTGGAGAAGGTCACCTCCACCTCGCGTGAGGGCTCGGCCACGGTCGCCGTCGAGTTCACCTTCGGCACCGACACCGACGACGCGGCCAACAAGATGCAGACCGCGCTGGGCCGGATCCAGGCACAGCTGCCCGAGGGCGTCGACCCGCAGGTGCTGACCGGCAGCACGGACGACCTGCCGGCGGTGGTGCTCGCCGCGAGCGGCGGCGGCGACGAGCAGGCGCTGGCGGAGAAGCTGCGCGCCACCGTCGTACCCGAGTTGGAGGGGATCGACGGCGTCCGCACGGTCGCCGTGACCGGGACCCGCGACCAGGTCGTGACGATCACCCCGGACCCGGCGAAGTTCGCCGCCGCCCGGCTCGCTCCCACCGCGATCGGCACGGCGCTCAAGACCAACGGCGTCTCGGTCCCCGCCGGGGCGGTCACCGACGGCACCCGGGCCCTCCCGGTGCAGGTCGGCGCCCCGGTCACCACCCTGGACGAGCTGCGCGGCATCGTGCTGACCCCGACCGCGCCGAAGGCGCCCCCGGTCCGCCTCGGCGACGTGGCGACGGTGGAACAGCAGACCGCCCCGGCCAACGCGATCACCCGGACCAACGGCAAGGAGAGCATCGGCGTCGAGGTCACCGCCACCCTGGACGGCAACGCGGTCCGCATCTCCCACGAGATCCGCGACCGGCTGGCCGACCTGCGTGCCGAGTCGGGCACCGAGCTGACCGTCGTCTTCGACCAGGCCCCTTTCGTGGAGAAGTCGATCGAGAGCCTCACCACCGAGGGCCTGCTCGGCCTGGTGATGGCCGTGGTGGTGATCCTGGTCTTCCTGCTGTCGGTGCGCTCCACGGTGGTCACCGCGGTCTCCATCCCGCTGTCGGTGGTGGTGGCGCTGATCGCGCTCTGGATCGGCGACTACTCGCTCAACCTGCTCACCCTCGGCGCGCTCACCATCGCGGTCGGCCGGGTGGTCGACGACTCGATCGTGGTGCTGGAGAACATCAAACGCCACCTGGAGTACGGCGAGCCGAAGCGGGACGCGATCGTCACCGCGGTCCGCGAGGTGGCCGGCGCGGTGACCGCGTCCACCCTCACCACGGTCGCCGTGTTCGCGCCGATCGCGCTGGTGGGTGGCTTCGTCGGGCAGCTCTTCGCGCCCTTCGCGATCACCGTGACGGTGGCCCTGCTCGCGTCGCTGCTGGTCTCGCTGACCGTGATCCCGGTGCTGGCGTACTGGTTCCTGAAGCCCCGCACCGGCGCGGACGACGCCGAGGTGCGCCGGGTCGCCGAGGCCAAGGAGCTGCGCAGCCCGTTGCAGCGGGCGTACCTGCCGGCGATCGGGTTCGCCATCCGGTCCCGGGCGACCCGCTGGATCACCGTGGCGGTGGGGCTGCTGGTGCTGCTCGGCACCTTCGGCCTCTCCCGGCAGCTGGAGACGAACTTCCTCGACGACTCCGGCCAGGACACCCTCACCATGACCCAGGAGCTGCCGGCCGGCGCCGGTCTGGCCGCCACCGACCAGGCCGCCCGCACGGTCGAGGAGGTGCTGGCCCGCACCGACGGCGTCGAGACGTACCAGGTGACGGTGGGCGGCAGCGACCGGCCGTGGGAGGGCGACAGCGGCAACAACCTCGCCCGCTGGTCGCTGGCGCTGGGCGACGGCACCGACGCCAAGGAGATGAAGGAGGTCCTCCGGAAGCAGTTCGCACCCCTCGGCGACCAGGTCGGTGAGCTGACCTTCGGGCAGGGGCAGGGCGACAAGCTGGAGGTGGTCGTCCAGGCCGCCGACCAGGAGACGCTGACCCGGGCCGCCGACGCCGCCCGCGCGGCGATGGAGGGCACGCCCGGCGTCGATGACGTGCAGTCCAGCCTGGCGACTCGGGTGCCGCGGGTCGACGTGGTGGTCGACCGGCTCGCCGCGGCCCAGGCCGGGTTGAGCGAGGCGGCGGTCGGGCAGCTCGTGGCCCAGGCGTACCGGGGCACCCCGCTCGGGCAGGTGACGCTCGACGGTGGTCAGCAGGACGTGGTCCTGCGTACGGCGGCCACCCCGCCGCTGACCGTGGAGCAGCTGCGTGCGCTGCGGGTCGGCCCGGTCACGCTGGACGCCGTCGCCGATGTCACCGAGGGCACCGGGCCGCAGCAGGTCACCCGGATCGACGGTGCGCGCAGCGTCTCGGTGACCGGCTCGGCCACCGGCTCGAACCTCGGCGCGACCACCGACGAGCTGAAGAAGCGGCTGGACGCGATCGACGTGCCGGGCGCGACCGTCACCGTCGGCGGCGCCAGCGCCGACCAGCAGGAGGCCTTCGCCGACCTGGGGCTGGCCGTGCTCGCGGCGATCGCCATCGTCTTCCTGATCATGGTGGCGACCTTCCGCAGCATCACCCAGGCGCTGATCCTGCTGATCTCCATCCCGTTCGCCGCGACCGGCGCGATCGGCCTGCTGCTGGCCACCGGCACCCCGCTCGGCGTGCCGGCGCTGATCGGTGTGCTGATGCTGGTCGGCATCGTGGTGACCAACGCGATCGTGCTGCTCGACCTGGTCAACCAGTACCGGGCGCAGGGGATGGGCGTGACCGAGGCGGTGGTCGAGGGCGGCCGGCGTCGGCTGCGGCCGATCCTGATGACCGCGATCGCCACCATCTTCGCGCTGTTGCCGATGGCCCTCGGGCTGACCGGTCAGGGCGGGTTCATCTCCCAGCCGCTCGCGGTGGTGGTGATCGGCGGTCTGCTCAGCTCCACGCTGCTGACCCTGGTCCTGGTGCCGACGCTCTACACGATGGTGGAGCGGACCAAGGAGTCGCTGCGGGAGCGCCGCGCCGGGCGCTCCGGCGGGTCGGCGCCGGGTCCGCAGGCCACCGCCGGGGTCGAGGCCCCCGCCGCGGTCCCGGTCCCGGTGGGTGCCGGCGCCGCCGACGGTGCGCCGGACGCGCCGCCCCCGGCCCGGCCGACGCCCTCGGCGGCGCTGGTGGACGGCACCGACCAGTTCGAGGTGCTGCGCCTGCCGAAGAGCCGCAAGTCGCCGCTGCCCCCGACGGAGTAGCCCCGAGCGCCGTGACGCGCCCCCGGACCGGTACGACCGGCCGGGGGCGCGTGCGTCCGGCGGCCGGACAGCGCGTCCACGGGCTGCGCGAGCGGGACCGCACCGTCGGCCGCTGCTCGAGCAGGAGGGTCGAGCGGTGACCGGCGGGGTAGGGTTTCGGCACGTGTCCTCCACCCTCTCGGTCCTGACCCGTAACCGGGACTTCCGCAACCTCTTCCTGGCCGAGCTGGTGGTCTTCGGGGCCGACTGGTTCGTCATGGTGCCGCTGCTCGTGCTGCTGCCCGAGTTGACCGGCAGCGGCGTCTGGGGCGCCCTCGTGCTGGCTCTGGACACCGGTGTCGTGGCGCTGCTGCTGCCGTACACGGGCACGATCGCGGACCGCTTCGACCGCAAGAAGATCATGATGGCGGCGAACCTGGCCGCCCTGGCCGGCGTGCTGCTCCTGCTCGGCGTCCGCGACGCCGGCACCGCCTGGCTGGCGATGGCGGGCATCGCCGTGATGGCGGTCGCCAAGGCGTTCTACTCGCCCGCCGCCCAGGCCGCCCTGCCCAATGTGCTCGATCCGGAGGAACTGGCCGCCGGCAACGCGGTCGCCGGCTCGGCATGGGGCACGATGACCGTGGTCGGCGCCTCGCTCGGCGGCGTGCTCAGCGCGGCCACCGGGCCGTACACCAGCTTCTGGGTGGCCGCGGTCGGCCTGGCGCTGGCGGCGGGCCTGGCCGCGTTGATCCGCCGGCCGTTGCAGGCATCCCGCGAGGCCGACCGGCCGATGCCGCGCACCTGGGCGGCGATCCGGGAGGCCCTCGGTCACATCGGGCACCGCCCCCGGGTGCTCGCGCTGGTCACGGTGAAGTCGGCGGTCGGCCTGGGCAACGGCGTGCTCACCGTCTTCCCGCTGCTCGCCGCCGTGTACGGGGCGGGTTCCGTCGGCACCGGCCTGCTCTTCGCCGCCCGGGGCGCGGGGGCGCTGGTCGGGCCGATCCTGATGCGTCGGGTACTCACCAACCGGGCCTGGCTGCTGCCCGGCCTGGCGGTGTCGATGTCCCTGTACGGCCTGTCCTACCTGGGCGCTTCGGTGGCCGGCTGGTTCCCACTGGTGCTGCTGCTGGTCTTCGTCGCCCACTTCGGTGGTGGCAGCAACTGGGTGCTCTCCAACTTCGCCCTCCAGGGCGAGGTGCCGGACCGGCTGCGTGGCCGGGTCTTCGCCACCGACATGATGCTGGCGACGCTGGCCATCTCGGTCAGCCAGCTCGTGGTCGCCTCGGTGGTGGACGTGGTCGACGAGCGGGTGGTGCTGGCCGGCTGCGGCCTGGTGACCCTGGTGTACGCGGTGGGCTGGCGGATCGCCACCCGCCGTCTCTCGCTCTCCGAGCCGACCGTCGAACCGCAGCCGACGGCGACGACCTGATCCGGCGGCGTCAGTCCCGGTCAGGGGCGGGCGACGGCAGGTCGGTGGCGCCCCACTGGGTGGTGGGCGGCGTGGGGCCGGCCGCGCCCGGCGTGGCGGAGGGCACCGCGGCGGACGCCGACGGGGTCCATGAGCCCCAGGGGTTGGCGGGCGCGGCGGTGGGCCTGCGACCGGCGAACACCGCGCCGACCAGCAGCCCGATACCGATCGGGTAACCCACCGAGGTCACCGCGGTCACCAGGTAGCTGATCATTCTGATTCGCTGGTAGCCGTCCTCGCGCATCCAGTCGGTGCCGACCACATGCGGAAAGGCGAGGCTCCAGAGCAGGGAGACCAGCCCGGCCCCCAGCAGCACGAGCGTGCCGTACGACAACAGCACCCGGGCCCGGCGCGGCAGCCGGTCACGGCGGGTCGCGGCCAGCACCAGGGCGGTCACGAGCACCGCGACGGTGGGCAACTCCATGAGGAGAGTCAGGATCGAGAAACCGTACCGCTGCATGCCGCCTCCGCCTGCCGATGTCGGGGGCCAGGCTAGCCGTGACGATCAAGTCCCACGGTCCGGGCGACGCTCCGCGACGGCGGCCCGGGGCCCTAGCATGAGCCGGTGCCGTTGACTTTCGCCGCCGGGCCGGTCCGGGTCCGGGTTCCCGCCACCAGCGCCAACCTCGGGCCGGGCTTCGACGCCCTCGGTCTCGCCCTCGGGCTGCACGACGACGTGGCGGCGGAGGTGACCTCCGGGGGCGTACGCGTGGTGGTGCGCGGCGAGGGCGCCGGTGAGCTGCCGGGGGACGACCGGCACCTGGTGGCCCGGTCGATGCGCCGTACCTTCGACGTGCTCGGCGGGCAACCGGCCGGGCTGGCGCTGGAGTGCGTCAACCGGATCCCGCAGGCGCGCGGGCTGGGTTCCTCCTCGGCGGCGATCGTGGCCGGGGTGCTGCTGGCCCGGGCGTTGGTGACCGACGGCGTCGAGCGGCTCGACGACGCCGGGGCGCTGCGGCTGGCGGCCGAGATCGAGGGCCATCCGGACAACGTGGCCCCCTGCCTGCTGGGCGGTTTCACGATCGCCTGGACGGAGCCGTCCGGGGCCGGCGCGGTCTCGCTGCCCGTCGCCGAGGGGATCCGGCCCACCGTCTTCGTCCCGGCCGAGCACGGTCTCACCGAGACGGCGCGGGCGGCGCTCCCGCCCACCGTCCCGCACGCCGACGCCGCGGTGAACGCCGGCCGGGCCGCCCTGCTGGTGCACGCCCTGACCGCCGCGCCGGCGCTGCTGCTGCCGGCCACTGTCGACCGGCTGCACCAGGATTATCGCGCCCCCGGCATGCCGCAGACGGCGGCCCTGGTCGCGGCCCTGCGTGCGGCGGGTGTGGCGGCCGTGGTCAGTGGGGCGGGGCCGACCGTGCTGGCCCTGACCGAACCGCCCGCCGACTTCGCGCCGGGAACAGAATGGCAGGTCTGGCGGTTGGCGATAGAGGCGAGCGGTGCGACCGTCGCGCGGGGTAGACTGGGACACGCCGAGCGGGGCCCTGTTGCCGCAGGTCGGAAGAGTTGATTACGCTCTAGACTCAGCACAGCCGCGACGCATGCGATCTCCCTGCGGGTCGGCGCACCCCCGAAGCTCTCGGCGGTCAGCCCGTCACCCCTGCCAAAGGCCCACGCCGCACCGCAGTTTCCACAGGTCGCCGCAGACGGCGAGACCTGCTCACCGAGGTTGGTGAGTCGGGAGACCGCCCGGCTGCTGTGCCACAGACTCCCGCGACGCGTCCATGCGAGGCGGGTGCACCGAGGCCGCCCGGCCACCTGAGCTTGTCGACTCCGGGCAGTCCCGGCCTATCGAGGGAAGGAATCCATTGAGCGACACCACCGACGTGACGTCGGATGTTTCCAACGTCGCTGGCGATGCCACCACTGCCGCCCCTGCCCGTCGTCGGCGCAGCGGTACCGGCCTGTCGGCGATGCTGCTGCCGGAGCTCCAGAGCCTGGCCGCGTCGCTCGGCATCTCCGGTACGGCTCGCATGCGCAAGGGCGAGCTGATCAGCGCGATCACCGAGCGGCAGCAGGGTGGCGCCGCCGCCACCGGCACCCCTCGACCGCGGGCCGGGGTCGCGGCCGCGACCGTTCCGGTCCGTGAAGAGGTCCACGCCGAGGTACGGGAGACCCCGGAGCGACCTGCTGAGCAGGCGCCGGCCGCTCCGGCTGCCGCCGAGCCCGAGGGGCGTACCCGCACCCGCCGCAGCCGAGCTGCCGCAGCCGAGACCCGTGCCGCCGAGACCCGGACCGAGGAGGCCGCCCCCGAGACGGCCGACCGGGCCGAGCGTGGCGAGCGGGCCGAGCGTGGTGACCGGGCCGAGCGTGGCGAGCGCGCCGACCGTGGTGACCGGGCCGAGCGTGG
>NZ_FMDN01000001.1:0-36155 GCF_900090245.1 Micromonospora halophytica | reverse complement strand
CGACCGTGGTGACCGGGCCGAGCGTGGCGATCGGGCCGAGCGTGGCGGCGACCGCAACGAGCGGGCCGAGCGTGGTGACCGCAACGACCGGGGCGACCGCAACGACCGCGGTGGCGACCGGTCACCGCGCCCCGACGACTCCGACGAGGACGGCGAGGGCGGTGGTCGGCGTGGCCGGCGCAGCCGTTTCCGTGACCGTCGGCGGGGCCGCGGCGAGCGGGCCGAGGGCGGCAACGACGGCGGCGGCCGGGAGCCGCAGGTCGGCGAGGACGACGTGCTCGTCCCGGTGGCCGGCATCATCGACGTGCTCGACAACTACGCCTTCGTCCGGACCACCGGCTACCTGGCCGGCCCGAACGACGTGTACGTCTCCATGTCGCAGATCAAGAAGTACGGCCTGCGCCGTGGTGACGCGATCACCGGTGCGGTGCGTGCCGCCCGCGACGGTGAGCAGCGGCGGGACAAGTACAACCCGCTGGTCCGGCTGGACACCATCAACGGCATGGAGCCGGACGAGGCCAAGCGTCGTCCCGAGTTCTACAAGCTCACCCCGCTGTACCCGCAGGAGCGGCTGCGGCTGGAGACCGAGCCGCACATCCTCACCACCCGGGTGATCGACCTGGTCATGCCGATCGGCAAGGGGCAGCGCGCGCTGATCGTGTCGCCGCCGAAGGCCGGTAAGACCATGGTGCTCCAGGCGATCGCGAACGCGATCACGCACAACAACCCGGAGTGCCACCTGATGGTGGTGCTGGTGGACGAGCGGCCCGAAGAGGTCACCGACATGCAGCGGTCGGTGAAGGGCGAGGTCATCGCGGCCACGTTCGACCGTCCGCCGCAGGACCACACCACGGTGGCGGAGCTGGCGATCGAGCGGGCCAAGCGCCTGGTCGAGCTGGGGCACGACGTCGTCGTGCTGCTCGACTCGGTGACCCGGCTCGGGCGGTCGTACAACCTGGCGGCGCCGGCCAGCGGTCGGATCATGTCGGGTGGTATCGACTCCACCGCGCTGTACCCGCCGAAGCGCTTCCTGGGTGCGGCCCGCAACATCGAGAACGGCGGTTCGCTGACCATCCTCGCCACCGCGTTGGTGGAGACCGGGTCGATGGCGGACACGGTCATCTTCGAGGAGTTCAAGGGCACCGGCAACGCGGAGCTGAAGCTGGACCGGAAGATCGCCGACAAGCGGACCTTCCCGGCCATCGACATCCACCCGTCCGGCACGCGCAAGGAGGAGATCCTGCTCGCGCCGGAGGAGCTGGCCATCGTGCACAAGCTCCGCAAGGTGCTGCACTCGCTGGACTCGCAGGCGGCGCTCGACCTCCTGCTGGACCGGCTCAAGCAGTCCCGTACCAACATCGAGTTCCTGATGCAGATCGCGAAGTCGACGCCGGGCGAGTAGCCCGGGCCGAGACGACGGAAGGGCACGACCGGTCACCGGTCGTGCCCTTCTGGGTAGAGGGCCCGGCGGCAGGTCAGCGCCGTACGTGGTGACGCTGGGCGGCCACGGCCCGGGGCGGTCTGAAGTTTTCCTTCAGTTCAGCGTGAGGTATTGAAACTCCTGTTCGTCTTCGGGTTGACTGTCGTCCATGCCCACCCGCAGTCGAACCGCCCGCCTCACCGGCGTCCTGCTGCTGACGCCACTGATCAGCCTGGCCGGGCCCGTACCGGCCGGCGCGGGGGCACCCGACCCCGGCGGCGGAACCGCCGTCGAGGACGCCCCCCGCGCCTCGTCGCACCCCGCCGGTTCCGTCACGCTGGCCCGCGACCCGGCCGCCGGCACCGCCGCGACCGCGACGACCACCGGCGTCGAGCCGGCCGGGGGCCTGGAGACCGCGAAGACCACCCGGCCGGTCGCGCCGGGACTGCACCTCACCTCCTTCGACCGGTACGACGCGACCGGCTGGTTGCGTGCCGACGCGCTCACCGCCGACCTCACCGGCGGGCTGCGGGTCGACTACGTCAACTCCGGCGCGGTGGCGAAGGCCGAGCCGCTGCGCGGCGCGGTGGACCGGTCCCGGGCGGTGGCCGCGGTCAACGGCGACTTCTTCGACATCAACAACTCCGGCGCGGCGCAGGGCGTCGGCATCCAGGGCGGTGAGCTGGTCCAGTCGCCGGTCGCCGGGCACCACAACGCCGCCGCGATCACCGCCGACGGCCTCGGCCGGGTGGTGCAGGTGCACTTCGACGGCACCGCCACGCTGCCCGCCGGGCCGTTGCGGCTGACCCAGTTCAACAACATGGTGCAGGCGGGCGGCGTCGGCGTGTTCACCGCGCTCTGGGGGTCGTACCCCCGGACGCGTGCGGTGGCCGGGGCGGCCCGGGTGGCCGAGGTGGTCGTCCGCGACGGCCGGGTCGCCTCGGTGAGCGGCGTGGCGGGCGACGGCCTGATTCCGGCCGGCAGCACCGTGCTGCTCGGCCGGGACGCCGGCGCCGACGCGCTGGCCGCGCTGCGCCCCGGCGACCCGGTCGACCTGACCTGGCAGCCGAAGCCCTCCGACGGCGGCACGCTGCACGCCGCGGTCGGTGGCGGCAACGTGCTGGTCCGCGACGGGGTGGTGCAGTCCGTCGTCGACCCGACCCTGGCCCCGCGCACCGCGGTCGGTTTCTCCGTCGACGGCCGGCGGATGATCCTGCTCACCGTGGACGGCCGGCAGGTGGACAGCCGGGGCGTCACGCAGACCGAGATGGGCCGGATGATGGCCGAACTCGGCGCACACCACGCGCTCAACCTGGACGGTGGCGGTTCGTCCACCCTGCTCGCCCGGGAGCCCGGCGCGGCCGCCGTGCAGGTGGAGAACAGCCCCTCCGACGGCGTCGAACGGGCCGTGCCCAACGGCCTGGCCGTCTACGCCCCGCCGGGCAGCGGCCGGCTCACCGGGTACTGGCTGGAGACCGCGAGCGACCCGACCGCCGCGCCCGGGGTCGCCCCGGTCCGGGGTGGCCGACCCGACCGGGTCTTCCCCGGCCTCACCCGCCGGCTCACCGCCGCCGGCCACGACGAGACGTACGGCCCGGCGGCCGGCGCGCCCCGGTGGCGGGCGAACCCGGCGGTGCACGGCACGGTCCGTGACGGCGTCTTCTCCGCCGGCGCCCCCGGCCGGAGCACCGTCACCGCCTGGCGGGACGCCGCCAGCGGCACCCTGGACCTGACCGTGCTCGGCCCGCTGGCGCGGATCGACTCCACCGTGGACCGGCTGGGCCTGAACCGGTCCGGGCACACCGGCCTGTTCGGCGTCGTCGGCTACGACGCGGAGGGGAACACCGCCCCGGTCGAGCCGGCCGACCTGGCCCTGGAGTACGACCGTGAGCTGCTGGAGGTCACCCCCACCGCCGACGGCAACCTGTCGGTCAAGGCGCTCACCGACACCGGTTCCGCCCTGGTCACCGCCCGGGTCGGCGGCCACACCACGGTCCTGCCGGTCACCGTCGGGCTGACCGACGTGCCGGTGGCCGGCTTCGACGACGCAGCCTCCTGGCGGTTCAGCCAGGCCCGGGCCGCCGGCTCGGTCGCCCCCGCCCCCGGGCGCACCGGCACCGGGCTGCGGATGTCGTACGACTTCAGCCGCTCGACCGGCACCCGGGCCGCGTACGCCGACCCGCCGGCCTGGGTCGAGGTGCCCGGCCAGCCGCAGGCGTTCGGCATGTGGATCCACGGCAACGGCACCGGGGAGTGGCCCAGCCTGCACCTGCACGACGCGCAGGACACCCAGCACGTCCTGCGTGGCCCACTGGTCACCTGGTCCGGCTGGCGGTACGTCGAGTTCGCCGTCCCGGCCGGGGTGCAGTACCCGGTGCGGGTGCGCCGGTTCTACGTGGCGGAGACGCGGCCGGACGCGCAGTACACCAGCGAGGTGATCGTCGACGACCTGGTGGCGAAGGTGCCGCCCACCGTGGACGTACCCGCCGAGCCGGCCCGCACCGACCGGGTGGTGCTGCGCGACGGCACCGTGGACGGCGCGTCCTGGCGCTTCGCGGTGCTCTCCGACGCCCAGTTCGTCGCCGCCGACCCGGACAGCGACCTGGTCGCCCAGGCCCGCCGTACGCTCCGCGAGGTCCGCGCGGCGGACCCCGACTTCCTGGTGATCGCCGGCGACTTCGTCGACACCGCGTACCCGGCGGGCTTCGCGCTGGCGAAGCGGTTGCTGGACGAGGAACTGGGCGGCGCGGTGCCGTGGTACTACGTCCCCGGCAACCACGAGATCATGGGCGCCCCGATCGACAACTTCCGGGCCGTCTTCGGCGACACGTCCCGGGTCTTCGACCACCGGGGCACCCGGTTCGTCACGCTGAGCTCGGCCACCGGCTCGCTGCGCGGCGGCGGCTTCGACCAGGTGCGGATGCTGCGTGAGGCGCTCGACTCCGCCGCCGGGGACAAGGCGGTCGGTTCGGTCGTGGTGCTGCACCACCACCCGCCGCGCGACCCCAGCCCGGCGAAGGCCAGCCAGCTCACCGACCGCAAGGAGGCGGCGCTGGTGGAGCAGTGGCTCGCCGACTTCCAGCACCGCACCGGCAAGGGGGCGCTCTTCGTCGGCGGGCACGTCGGCACCTTCCACGCCGACCGGGTCGACGGGGTGCCGTACGTGGTCAACGGCAACGCCGGCAAGAACCCGTCCACTCCGGCGCAGCTCGGTGGCTTCACCGGCTGGACGGAGGTCGGCGTCGACCCGGTCACCCCGGCCGAGGCCGACCGGGCCCGGCGCGACCCGCTCGCCGAGGGGCCGCGCTGGGTCGCGGTCGAGTTCCACGCGCACGTCGACCGGCTGGCGGTGACCGCCCCGGCCACCGTCGCGGTGGGCACGCCGGCCCGGGTGACGGCGACGCTGACCCAGCCCGGTGGTCGTGCCGTGCCGGTGGCGGCGCCGGTGAGCGCGGACTGGTCCGGCTCACCCTCCGTGCACGTCGGACCGGCGGCCGGGGTGAAGCCGTGGCATGTGGCGCGCTTCGACCCGGCGACCGGGGAGTTGACCGCGCTGCGGCCCGGCGCGTCGGTGGTACTGGCGGTGACCGTCAACGGCGTACGTGCCGAGGCGACGGTCGCGTTGACGGCGGTGGACCCGGGGGAGGCTCCCGCCGCCTGAGGGGTGGCTCCGGGCGCGCGGGTGCGACGCGCGCCCGGGTCGCCCGGGTGAGCCGACGGGGTGAGCCCGTCGGCTCACCGCTCAGAAGTCGCCCTCGGCGACCTGGAAGACGGTCAACCCCAGTGACCGCCACATCCGCACCACCTGCAGCCGGTCGTCGAAGACGCCGGCCACCCGGTACCGGTCACGCACCTCGCGCTCGTAGATCTCCTGTTTCACCACGGCGTCCTTGCGGTGGTCGCCCACCGCGCGCAGGTGCAGCCCGAGGTACGGCACCCGGACGTGTCGGGCCAGCCAGGCCACGGTGTCCTCCCGGGCGGAGGCGTCCCGGCCAGAGCAGAAGACCACCCCGTACCCGGCGGCGTGCATCGCCCGGACCGCCGCGATCACCGCCTCGTTGGGTTCGTCCTCGCCCACCCGGGTCATGTCGTACGGGCTGCGGGTGACCGCCAACGCCACCGTGCCGTCGATGTCGACCAGCACGACCTCCGGCGGCGCGGCCGGGGCGGCGTCCACCGCGCCGGGCCGTCCGGTGCGGGCCGTGGGCACCGGCAGCGGCAGCGGGCGGTGGGCCAGGTAGCGCTCGTGCAGCCGGCGGATGGCTGCCTCGCCGACCCGGTCGCCCTCGGCCCGCGCGGCGTCGCGGCGTAGGCACTCGTCCAGGGGCACGTCGGTGAAGTCGTGCACCTCGAACTCCGCGCCGTGGCGGGCGGCCAGGTCGGCCCACTCGCGCAGGCTGCGCGAGCGCAGGTTGGTGTCGTCCACGCAGACGCTGGCGCCGGAGCGCAGCAGGGCCTCCACCTGGGCCCGCTGGACGAGCGTCACCTGGTACTCGGCGCGTTGGGTGAAGAGCCGTTCGCCGTGCAACATCCGGCGCAGGTCGTCCCGGTTGACCCGGACCACGGCCGGTTGGAGCGTACGGGCGAAGGTGGTCTTGCCGGAGGCGGGCAGCCCTCGGGTGGCGACCAGACGGGGCGTCCTGCCCGTCGCCCTCCGGTTCAGGGACGAATCGGACACGGTCCCACCGTACGCCGCCGGCGTGAATGCTGCCCCGGGCGGTGGGAATGCGGGAGGTGCGCCGGGCGTTGGCGTGTGCGGACCGATCGTGCGGCCCGCCTGACGGGTCGGCTCACGCCCATGGCACACTGGTCAATCGGCCACCGGTTCCGGTTCACGCCCGAGTCCGTCGCGCACCAGGCGACGGGGAGATCAGCGGCGACCCGGCGACCACCGACGAGAGGACCGAGGCGACATGAAGCCCAACATCCACCCGGAGTACGTGACCACCGAGGTCTCCTGCTCCTGCGGTAACACCTTCACGACCCGCAGCACCGCCAAGGGCGGCGCCATCCACGTCGAGACCTGCAGCGCCTGCCACCCGTTCTACACCGGTAAGCAGCGCGTCCTCGACACCGCCGGTCGGGTCGCCAAGTTCCAGCAGAAGTACGCCAAGGTTCAGGCGAAGAAGGCCAAGTAGCTTCAGCGACGACGCCCGTGTCCGGCTCCGTGCCGGGCGCGGGCGTTCGTCCGTTCCGCCCCCTTTCTGGTCGTCCGACCAGCAGCCGGCCCAGCCGTCCGATCGTCGAAGGAGCATCCCCGCATGAGCAGCGAGCGTCTGGCCGCCCTCCTCGACGAGTACGCGGAGTTGGAGAAGCGGCTGGCCGACCCGGCCATCCACGCCGACCAGGGCACCGCCCGCCGGGTCGGTCGCCGGTACGCGGAACTGGTCCCGCTGCACAAGGCGGCCGGTGAGCTGGAGCAGGCCCGCGCCGACCTGGCCGCGGCGAAGGAGCTGGCCGCCGAGGACCCGTCCTTCGCCGCCGAGGTCGACTCGATCGCGGCCGTCCTGCCGGCGCTGGAGGAGCGCCTGGCCGAGCTGCTCATTCCCCGCGACCCGCACGACGCCAAGGACGTGATCATCGAGATCAAGGCGGGCGAGGGCGGCGAGGAGTCCGCCCTCTTCGCCGGTGACCTGCTGCGGATGTACACCCGGTACGCCGAGCGCCGCGGCTGGCTCACCGAGGTCATCGACGCGCAGGACTCCGACCTGGGCGGGGTCAAGGACGTCTCGCTGGCCATCAAGACCAAGGGTGTGCCCGAGGGCGGCAACGGGGTCTGGTCCCGGCTGAAGTGGGAGGGCGGCGTGCACCGGGTGCAGCGCGTGCCGGTCACCGAGTCGCAGGGGCGGATCCACACCAGCGCCGCCGGCGTGCTCGTGCTTCCCGAGGCGGAGGACGTCGACGTCACCATCGACCCGAACGACCTGCGGATCGACGTGTTCCGCTCGTCGGGTCCGGGCGGGCAGTCGGTCAACACGACCGACTCCGCGGTCCGGATCACCCACCTGCCGACCGGTGTCGTGGTCTCCTGCCAGAACGAGAAGTCCCAGTTGCAGAACCGCGAGCAGGCGATGCGCATCCTGCGCGCCCGACTGCTCGCCGTGGCCCAGGAGCAGGCCGACGCCGCCGCCTCCGACGCCCGCAAGGCGCAGGTGCGTACGGTGGACCGCTCGGAGCGGATCCGCACCTACAACTTCCCGCAGAACCGGATCACCGACCACCGCATCGGCTACACGGCGTACAACCTGGACCTGGCTCTCGCCGGTGACCTGGACGGCGTCCTCGACGCCCTGGGCGAGGCCGACCGCGCCGCCCGGCTGGCCGGCGGCACCGAACTCACCCGCCGCTGACCTGACCCGGCCTCCGGGATCAGGAGGCGTGGGGGCGCTGCTTGGCGCGCAGCATCTCCTGGTCGGCGATCTCGAAGGCCGCGCCGAGCGCGTCCCGCGCGGCACCGTTGCCGCCGTCGACCTCGGCGAAGCCGATGCTCACCCCGACCGGGGTGCCGGGCACCAGTGACTCCCAGTCCTCGGTGCGCACCGCCGCGTCGATCCGGCGGGCCACCTCGGCGGCCTCGGTCATCCCGGCCCCCGACAGCACCACCACGAACTCGTCCCCGCCGTAGCGGGCCACGAAGTCGCCCCGGCGCATCACCCGGTTGATCACCCCGGCGATCCGTTGCAGGACCAGGTCGCCGGAGTGGTGGCCGTGGCGGGTGTTGACCGCCTTGAAGCCGTCCAGGTCGCAGACGCCGATCACCACCCGCTCGCCCCGAGCCGTCACGGAGGCGACGTAGCGCTCCAGCCGACGCCGGTTGGGCAGGCCGGTCAGCGGATCGGTGAGCGCCTCGCCCTCGTACCGGGCGGCCTCCCGGCGCATCTCCTCGTGGTCGATCCGGGCCGCGATGCCGTCGATGTAGACGTCCCGCAGCCGGTCGTTGCGCTGGGCGGCGAGGCGGAACGCCATCCGGTCGGCCCGGTGCGCGGCCGCGTGGTCACCCGCCCGGGCGAAGGCGATGCTGCGCAACCGGGACGGCTCGGCCGCCCCGAGCGTCTCGTTGGAGACCCGGGCGGTGTCCAGGCGGGTGATCGCCTCGATCGGCCGGCCGTCGGCGATGGCCAGGCAGATCTGCCCGAGCTGGCGCATGTCCCGGGCCCGGGCGCTGTCCCCGCCGTGGCCGAGCTGCCGGACCGGGTCGGCCTCCGTGCCGCTCTCCACCGGGTCGCCGAGGGCGGCGCGGCGGGCCGCCGCGTAGCCGTACGCGGCCAGGCTGCTGGGGCGCAGCCGGTCGCCGCGGCCGTCGCGGACGAATCGGGCCAGGTCGATGGCGATGTCCCGGAGCACCCGCAGGCAGCCGTCGCTGTCGCCGTTGTGGTCGAGGGCGACAGCGTTGCGCAGCCGGATGCCCGGCGCGGCGAAGACCTCCTCGGGGAGCCCGGCGGTCAGCCCGTGCTGCCGGGCCCGCTCGATCGCGCCGAGCGCGTACCCGTGGAAGCTGAGGTAGGAGTACGCCATCGCCAGGTCGTGCCAGCCCCAGGCGGTGTCCCGGTCCTCCTCCTCGGCCGCGCCCAGCGCCCGGGCGGCCCGGACCAGGTGGGTGACGCAGCGGTCCAGCGCGCCCTGGTGGTGTGCGGCCAGCGCGGCCAGCGCGTTGAGGTGCCCGTGCAGGTACGGCTCGGGCAGGTCGCGGACGGCGTCGGAGGCCTCCTCGATGGCCCGGGTGAACTCCGCCGTGCGGCCGAGATTGATCAGTGCGCAGAGCCGCTGGATCAAGGCGTCGGCCCGGGCGTGCGGATCGTCGGTGGTGCGCAGCACCCGGTCGAGCAGGCCGCACGCCTCGGCCGAGCGGCTCGCCTCCTGCAACGCCCGGGAGCGTTGGAGAGCGTCAACCTGGTCGTCGACCCGGTCGAGCCACGCCACCTGCCAACCTCCCTGTCGGTGTGCGTCGGGACGCACCCGCTCGTGGTGGGGGCCGCGACGCTTCATGATTATGTCGTGACCTCCCTGCCGCGCCACCCCTCCGAAGGGACAGAACGC
Organism: Micromonospora halophytica; assembly: GCF_900090245.1. Taxonomy (GTDB): domain Bacteria; phylum Actinomycetota; class Actinomycetes; order Mycobacteriales; family Micromonosporaceae; genus Micromonospora; species Micromonospora halophytica. Next base: position 26,698 of record NZ_FMDN01000001.1, on the reverse strand, counting down.
GAGCGGCCTTCGCTGGCCGTGGCCCGCGCCGCCCGTACCCTCGCCGCCGCCGGGGTCGCCTCGGCCCGGGCGGAGGCCGAACAGCTCGCGGCGTACGTGCTGGACGTGCCCCGGGGGCGGCTGGCGCTCGCCGACGGCTTCGACCCCGGCCAGCGGGACCGGTTCGAGGCGCTGGTGGCCCGGCGGGCCGACCGGGAGCCGTTGCAGCACCTCACCGGCCGGGCCGGCTTCCGGCACCTGGAGCTGGCCGTCGGGCCGGGGGTGTTCACGCCCCGCCCGGAGACCGAACTGCTCGCCGGCTGGGGGATCGCCCGGGCCCGCAGCCGACCCGACCCGCTGGTGGTCGATCTGTGCAGCGGCTCCGGCGCGATCGCCCTGGCGGTGGCCCAGGAGGTGCCGGCGGCACGGGTGGTGGCCGTGGAGCGCTCGTCGGCCGCGCTGGAGTGGCTGCGGCGCAACGCCGCCGAGCGGACGGCCGCGGGGGACCGGCCGGTCGAGGTGGTCGCCGCCGACGTCACCGATCCGCAGCTGCTGGCCGCCCTGGTGGGCCGGGTCGACGTGCTGCTCTGCAACCCGCCGTACGTGCCGCGCGCGGTGGCCGTACCGCCGGAGGTGGCCGGGCACGACCCGGACGAGGCGGTCTTCGGCGGGGCGGACGGACTGGACGTGATCCGTCCGGTGCTGTCGCGCGCTGCCGAGCTGCTGCGCCCCGGTGGTGGGCTGGGCGTCGAGCACGACGACACGCACGGCGCGGCGGTGCCGGCGCTGCTCGCCGCCGACGGCCGGTACGTCGAGGTCGAGGAGCACCGGGACCTGGCCGGCCGGGCCCGGTTCGCCACCGCGTCCCGCCGGGCGGACGGCCCCCGCCCCGACACCGCCCCGGCGTGGCAGACTGGCTCCTCGTGATGCTCTACGACTGTCGGTCGCCCGCCGACCGGGACCGCGGCATCGCCGCTGCCGTCGAGGCGGTCAAGAACGGCGAGCTGGTCGTCCTGCCGACGGACACGGTCTACGGGATCGGGGCGGACGCCTTCACCCCGTACGCGGTCAAGGCCCTGGCCGACGCCAAGGGCGGCTCCCGGCAGGCGCCGCCGGTGCTGATCGGCTCCCGACACACCCTCGACGGCCTGGTCTTCTCGCTGCCCCGCGCGGCCCGCGACCTGGTCGAGGCGTTCTGGCCGGGGGCGCTGACCATCGTGGTGGAGCACTCCCCGAGCCTGGCCTGGGACCTGGGCGACGCCAGCGGCACGGTGGCGGTCCGGATGCCGCTGCACCCGGTCGCGCTGGAGGTGCTGCGGGAGACCGGCCCGATGGCGGTCGCGTCGGCCAACAAGACCGGCCAGCCGGCCGCGCTCACCGCCGAGGAGGCGCGCGACCAGCTCGGGTACCAGGTCCGCGCGTACCTGGAGGCCGGGCCCTGCCCGGACCCGGTGCCGAGCACCATCGTCGACCTCACCGGCGAGGTGCCGCGGGTGCTGCGCCTCGGCGCGATCGGTCTGGACAAGCTGCGGGACGTCGTCCCGGACCTCCTCGACGAGCAGGGGGCCTGAGTGCCGCCGTTCACCGTCCTGCACGTCTGCATGGGCAACATCTGCCGGTCCCCGATGGCCGAGCGGTTGCTGGTGCTGGCCGTCCGCCAGCGGCTGGACCGGCTCGGCGTCGATCCGACCCGCTCGGACGAGCTGCTGCACAGCCACAGCGCGGGCACCGGTGGCTGGCACGCCGGTGAGGGGATGAACCCGCCGGCGGCCCGCCAGGTGCTCGCCCGAGGCGGCGAGGTCGAGGGCTTCGCCGCCCGCAAGCTCCGTTCGGACCTGATCGACGCCGCCGACCTCGTCCTCACCGCCACGGCCGACCAGCAGGAGTACGTGGTGGCGCTGCGTCCGGACGCCGCCTCGCGCACCTTCGTGCTCGGTGAGTTCGGCCGGCTGCTCGGGCTGGTCGACGTCGTCGCCCTGCCACCGGCGCAGTCCACCCCCGACGTCGTGTACGCCCGGGGCGTGGCGCTGGTGGCGGCCGCCGACGCGGCTCGGGAGGGGGCGTCCCCGTTGCACTCGGACGACCTGGACGACCCGTGGGGGCGCGGCGACCAGTGCTTCGGCCGGGTCGCCGACGAGATCGAGGAGACGGTCCACCCGCTCACGACGGCGCTGCTGCCCTGACCGGCGGCCGGCGTCGTCGGCCCGGCGGCGCCGCGCCGGCACCCGGTGGCCGGAGCCGTCGACACCCTCCCGGGTGACGGGCGGCGGCGTGTCCGGCTCTGCGCGCCGTGTCCCGCTCGCGAATTTCCTCCGGATCTGCGGAAACGTGAGGGCGGAAGGGGCGTAGCGGGTCATTCTGGACGGGTCCTGCCGGCTCCTGCGGGGAGAGCTGATGAACCGGGCCCATCTCGACAAGTTGTTCACCGTGTTGATCGCCGGCGTGCTCGCCGGGCTGGTGCTGGCGGTGGCGGCCCTTCCGGCCGCGCTGGTGTTCGGGATCGGCTTCGGCGCGTTCGCCCTGCCCTACTCCGAACTGCCGGAGAGCCTGCGCAAGCCGCCGACGGTCCAGCGGTCGAACCTGTACGCCAACGACGGCCGGACCCTGATCACGTCCTTCTACACCGAGGACCGGGTGCACGTGCCGCTGGACAAGGTGGCGCCGGTGATGCGGCAGGCCATCGTGGCCGCCGAGGACGCCCGGTTCCACCAGCACAAGGGGGTGGACGTCCGGGGCGTGGTCCGGGCCTTCACCAACAACCGGCGCGACGGCGTCACCCGGCAGGGCGCCTCCACGCTGACCATGCAGTACGTGCGCAACGTGCTGGCGGGCGACCCCCGGCTGACCAGGGAGCAGCGCGAGGCGGCCACCGAGATCACCGCCGCCCGCAAGATCCGGGAGATGCGGTACGCCCTCGCGTTGGAGCGGGAGCTGAGCAAGGACGAGATCCTCAAGCGCTACCTCAACATCGCCTACTTCGGCGCCGGGGCGTACGGGATCGCCGCCGCCAGCAAGCGGTACTTCTCCATCCCGCCCGCTCAGCTCACGCTCGCCCAGGCGGCCCTGCTGGCCGGACTGGTCCGCTCGCCGAACACCGACGACCCGATCAACGGCGACGCCGACGCGGCGCTCGGCCGCCGGGCGTACGTGCTGGACCGGTTGGTGGAACTGCAGCAGGTGCCGCCTGCCGAGGCGGCGCAGGCGAAGGAGGCTCCGCTGGCGCTGCGGCCCAGCGAGACCCCGAACGACTGCACCGCGGTGCCGGAGGAGCAGAACGACTGGGGGTTCTTCTGCGACTGGTTCACCCAGTGGTGGAGTGCCCAGCCGGCCTTCGGCGGGTCGGTGCCGGAGCGGCAGGACACCCTGCGCCGGGGCGGTTTCCGGATCGTCTCCTCGCTCGACCCCGACGTGCAGCAGGCCGCCATGCGGCAGGTGCTCGGCATCTACGACCGCGACGAGCGGCACGCGGTGCCCACGGCGGTGGTCCAGCCCGGCACCGGCCGGGTGCTGGCCATGGCGGTCAACCGGAACTACAGCGTGGCCGAGAACCCGCGAGGGTGGAAGAACCACCCGAACACGGTCAACCAGCTCGTCGGCGGCGGCAACGGCATCTCCGGCTACCAGGCCGGGTCGACGTTCAAACTGTTCACCCTGCTGGCCGCGCTGGAGTCGGGGCTGCCGCTGGAGACCGGCTTCCACGCCCCGAGCCGGATCCTCACCCGCTTCCCGGCCGACGAGGGGCGGGCGAGCTGCGGCGGCCGGTGGTGCCCGGTCAACGCCTCCCCGTCGTACATGGACGGCTACCACAGCATGTGGACCGCCTTCGGCCGCTCCGTGAACACCTACTTCGCCTGGCTGATCGAGCGGGTCGGGGCGGACAAGGTGGTGGAGATGGCCCAGCGGCTGGGCATCGCGTTCCGCGCCGACGGCGACGCCGAACTGGCCCGCAACGGCGCGCGGGACTGGGGCGCGTTCACCCTCGGCGTCTCCTCCACCACCCCGCTCGACCTGGCCAACGCGTACGCCACGGTGGCGGCCGAGGGAACCTGGTGCGCCCCGCTGCCGGTCGTGTCGATCACCGACAGTGCCGGGCAGGAGGTGGCCGCCGGACGTCCGGACTGCCGGCAGGTCGTCGCCACGGACGTGGCCCGGGCGGCGGCGGACGCGGCCCGCTGTCCGGTCGGCGACCAGTCCATGTACGGCCGCTGCGACGGCGGGACGGCGGAGCGGATGCGCCGGGCGCTGGGCCGGCCGGTGGCCGGCAAGACCGGCACCTCGGAGCGGAACGAGACGACGTCGGTGGTGGCCTTCACCCCGCAACTCGCGGTCGCCCAGATCGCCGCCAACCCCGACGACCCGCGTGATCCGGTCGGCCGGACGGTCCAGAGCCGGATGGTCGCGGCGATCGGCCAGCTCCTCGACCACTCCCTGCGCGACCAGCCGGTACGCGACTTCGTCCCGCCCAGCGAGGCCGTCGCCTACCGCCTGGCCGGCCCCCGGGACGGCAACTGACCCACCGCTGCGAGCCGGACGCGGGCCACGGTGGTCAGGACGACTGTTCGGCGCCCCGGGCGATGTTGCGGGCCATGCCGCCGAAGACGATGGCGTGGAACGGGACCACCGCACCCCAGTAGAGGTGACCGGCGAGGCCGCGGGGGAGGAAGACGGCGCGCTGGACGTAGCGGCTGTTCCCGTCCCCGGTGGGCTCGGCGCGCATCTCCAGCCAGGCCCGGCCCGGCAGGCGCATCTCGGCGCGCAGTCGCAGCAACTCGCCCGGGACGATCTCCTCGACCCGCCAGAAGTCCAGCGCCTCACCGACCTGGAGGTGGTGCGGGTCGCGTCGGCCCCGGCGCAGACCCACCCCGCCGACCAGCCGGTCCAGCCAGCCCCGTACCGACCAGGCGAGCGGGAAGGAGTACCAGCCGTGCTCGCCGCCGACGCCCTCGACGACCCGCCAGAGCGCGTCGCGCGGGGCCGCCACCGTCCGTTCCCGGACGTCGGTGTAGGCCGTGCCCCCGGACCACTGCGGGTCGCTGGGCAGCGGCTCGGCCGGCGCGTCCGGGCCGCTGGCGGTGGACCAGCGGGTCTCCACCTCGGCGTCACGCACCTTCGCCAGCGCCAGCGCGACGGCCTGGTCGAAGCCGGTCAGCCCGTCGGGTGGGTCGGGGATCCAGCGGGCGATGTCGTGTTCGCCCGCCACCGCCTCGTGGACCAGGCTCTCCACCAGCGGTCGGGCGATGCTGTTCGGCACCGGCGTGATCAGCCCGACCCAGTGCGAGGAGAGCGACGGGGTCAACGGCCGCACCGGCAGGATGATCCGGCGGCGCAGTCCGGCGACCCGGGCGTAGCGCTGCATCATCTCCTGGAAGGTGAGCACGTCCGGGCCGCCGATGTCGAAGGCCCGGTCCACCTCCGGCGGCAGGGTGGCGCAGGCGACCAGATAGCGCAGCACGTCCCGGACCGCGATCGGCTGGATCCGGTTGCGTACCCAGCGCGGGGTGACCATGGCGGGCAGCCGTTCGGTCAGGTAGCGCAGCATCTCGAACGAGGCCGAGCCCGATCCGATGATCACCGCGGCCCGCAGCACCACCGTGGGCACGCCGCTGTCCAGCAGGATCCGGCCGACCTCGGCGCGGGAGCGCAGGTGCGGCGAGGGGAGTTCGCCGTCCTGCTTCGGTTCGGGCCCGCCCAGGTAGACGATCCGGCGTACGCCGGCTGCGGCGGCGGCCTCGGCGAAGTTGGTCGCCGCCTCCCGGTCGGCGGCCTCGAAGCCGGCCTGCCCGAGCGAGTGCACCAGGTAGTACGCGACGTCGACGCCGGCGAAGGCGGCCGGCAGCGTCTCCGGTTTCCGTAGGTCGCCCTCGGTGATCTCGGCCCGCGCCGCCCACGGCACGTCCCGCAGCCGGCCGGCCTTGCGGGCCAGGCAGCGCACCTCGTGCCCCTCGGCGAGCAGCCGGGGCGCCAGCCGCCCGCCGATGTAACCCGTGGCTCCGGTGACGAGGCATCTCACGGCTTCCAGTGTGCGGCCCCATAGACTCCTTCGCTGTGGAGAACGCGAGGGACACCTTCTGGGGGCCGGATTTCCAGCAGCTCAGCACCGTCGACCCGGAGATCGCCGGGGTGGTGCTCGGTGAGCTGGACCGGCTGCGTGGCGGCCTGCAACTGATCGCCAGCGAGAACCTCACCTCCCCGGCGGTGCTCGCGGCGCTCGGCTCCACCCTCACCAACAAGTACGCCGAGGGCTATCCGGGCCGGCGCTACTACGGTGGCTGCGCCGAGGTGGACCGGGCCGAGGAGATCGGCATCGCCCGGGCGAAGGAGCTCTTCGAGGCCGAGCACGCCAACCTCCAGCCGCACTCCGGGGCCAGCGCGAACCTGGCCGCGTACGCCGCGCTGGTGCAGCCGGGGGACACCGTGCTGGCGATGGACCTGCCGCACGGCGGGCACCTCACCCACGGCAGCCGGGTGAACTTCTCCGGCAAGTGGTTCCACACCGTCGGCTACACCGTCCGGCCGGACACCGAGCTGATCGACTACGACGAGGTGCGGGATCTCGCCCGGGCCCATCGCCCGAAGATGATCATCTGCGGCGCCACCGCGTATCCGCGCCTGATCGACTTCGCCCGGTTCCGGGAGATCGCCGACGAGGTCGGGGCGTACCTGATGGTGGACGCCGCGCACTTCATCGGCCTGGTCGCCGGGAAGGCGATCCCGTCGCCCGTGCCGCACGCCGACGTGGTCTGCCTCACCACCCACAAGGTGCTGCGCGGCCCACGCGGCGGCATGATCCTCTGCCGGGAGTCGCTGGCCCGGCGGATCGACAAGGCGGTCTTCCCGTTCACCCAGGGCGGCCCGCTGATGCACGCCGTCGCGGCCAAGGCCGTCGCGCTGCGCGAGGCCGCGCAGCCGGAGTTCCGCGCGTACGCCGCCCAGGTGGTCGCCAACGCGCAGGCGCTCGCCGCCGGGCTGGCCGCCGAGGGGATGCGGCCGGTCTCCGGCGGCACCGACACCCACCTGGCCCTGGTCGACCTGCGGGAGACCGGGGTGACCGGGGCGGAGGCCGAGGCCCGCTGTGACGCCGCGACCATCACCCTGAACAAGAACGCCGTCCCGTACGACCCGCAGAAGCCGATGGTCGCCTCCGGCATCCGGGTCGGCGCCCCGAGCGTCACCACCCAGGGCATGCGGGAGGGGCAGATGCGGCAGGTCGCCGCGCTGATCGCCCGCGCGGTCCGCACCGACCCGTCGGCCCCCGGGGGCGCCGACACACTCGCCGGGATCGCCGGCGAGGTCGCCGAGCTGGTCGCCGCCTTCCCGGCGTACCCCCGATGAGCGCGCCGCGCGCGGGGCAGCCCGGCGCCATCCGGGCCCGGCTGCCGTACCTGCGACTGCCGCTGCTGGCCTGCGCGGCGCTCGCGCTGGTGGCGGTCCCGGCCGCGGCGGTGCTGCGGGGGGCCACCGGAGCGGCCGGGGTGGCCGCCGGCATCGCGCTGGTGGTCGTCAGCTACCTGGTCTCCGGTGTCTCGGTCGCCTGGGCGGACGCGGTCAACCCCCGGCTGATCATGTCGGTCGGGCTGGTCACCTACGCCACGAAGATCGTGCTGCTCGGCGTGGTGATGGCGGCCGTGGCGACCACCGGCTGGGCCGGACTGTCCGACATGGGGGTGGCCATCATCGCCGCCGTGGTGGTCTGGACCGGGGCGCACCTGACCTGGGCGCTGCGCTCGCCGCTGCCCACGCACCGGCGCTCCGACGACTGAGCGTGCTGTCGGGTTCGCGTCCGGTACGTCGGGCTGTGCCGGCGGCCGGCGCGGGAGTAATCTGGGCCACGATCGACGCCTCCGCAGCGCAGCCCGCACCCGTGCCCAGTGTGGGGGGTGCCGCACACTCCCGCACCGGCCGGCTGATATTGTTCGCCACGTCATGGCCGACGACCCCCCCACCCGCAAACCCGACGACCACTCGTCCGAGGGTGTGGCGGGCGCCGTCCTGGGTTACCTGCTCGGCGGCATCGTCGTGTGGGGTTTCCTCGGATGGCTGGTGGAGCGCCTGTTGGACCTGCCCACTGGTATCGGGGTGGCCGTCGGCATGATGTTCGGCGCAGCCGGAGCGATCTACCTGATCATGAAGAGGCTCAGTGCTTGAGTGCCAGCACGCGCGGGTCTGTCGAGTGCGGAGGATGACACGGTGAGCGGACAGCTGGTCGTCGCCCAGGAGCTTCCCTGGCCCCCCAGCGTCGGAGATTTCTATCCGCCGGAGGTGGCTGGCCCCTGGGTCACCAAGTTCGGCATCATGGTCTGGCTCGCGGTCGCGCTCCTGATCATCTTCTTCATGGTCGCCTACCGGAACCCCAAGCTGGTGCCCGGTAAGACCCAGTGGTACGCGGAGTCGATCTACGGCCTGGTCCGGGACAACATCGCCCGGGAGCAGATGGGCAACACGGGCATCCGCTTCGCGCCCTACTTCACGGTGCTGTTCAGCTTCATCGTGCTGACCAACCTCTTCAGCATCGTCCCCGGCCTGCAGATCTCGCCCAACTCGCACATCGCCTTCCCGATCGTGCTCGCGGCGATCTCCTACGTGATGTACCTCTACATCGGCGCCCGCAAGCACGGCCTCGGCAAGTACCTCAAGATGAGCCTGATCATCCCGGGTGTGCCGTGGCCCATGCACATCCTGCTGGTCCCGATCGAGTTCCTGCAGACGTTCATCGTCCGCCCGGTCACCCTGGCCCTCCGGCTCTTCGCCAACCTGTTCGCCGGCCACCTGCTCCTGCTGGTCTTCACCGTCGGCGGCTTCGTGATGCTCAACTCGAGCAGCCTGTTCATCCAGGTGACCTCGGTCTTCTCCTTCCTGATGGCGATCGTGATGGCCTTCTTCGAGGTGCTGGTCGCCGTGCTGCAGGCCTACGTCTTCGTCACGCTGAGCGCGAACTACATCGGAAGTTCGCTCGCCGACGAGCACTGATCGGGCTCGGCGGGCCACCCGGCCCGACCAAGCTTCTGGTACCGACCCGCGTACGCGTGAGAACTCACGTGTCGAACAGGAGGAATACCCGCAATGACTGTTCTTGCCGCTATCGAGGGCAGCGTCAACACCATCGGCTACGGCCTCGCCGCCATCGGCCCCGGTATCGGTGTCGCCCTGGTCTTCGCGGCCTACATCCAGTCGAGCGCCCGCCAGCCTGAGTCCGCCGGCTACAACCGCACCTGGCTGGTCCTCGGCTTCGCCCTGGTCGAGGCGCTCGCGCTCTTCGGCCTGGTGCTCGCCTTCGCAGTCTGACGAGAGCACTCTCCCGACCCGGAGGTCTGACATGTTCATCGCCGCAGAGGGCGTCGAGCACAACCCGATCCTGCCGATCTGGCAGGAGCTCGTCATCGGGACGATCGCCTTCGCCCTGCTCTGCTTCGTCCTGCTGAAGTTCGTCATGCCCCGCATGGAGGCGATGTACCAGGCGCGGGTCGACGCGATCGAGGGTGGCCTCAAGCGCGCCGAGGCGGCCCAGGCCGAGGCGAACCAGCTGCTGGAGCAGTACCGTGCCCAGCTGGCCGAGGTGCGCAGCGAGGCCGCCCGGATCCGGGACGACGCCCGGGCCGACGCCGAGGGCATCCGTCAGGACATCCTCGCCAAGGCGCGGGAGGAGTCCGACCGGATCATCGCGGCCGGCAAGGACCAGCTCGTCGCCGAGCGGGCCACCATCGTCCGCGAGCTGCGTACCGAGGTCGGCACGCTCGCGGTGGACCTGGCCAGCAAGATCGTCGGTGAGTCGCTCGCCGACGAGGCACGTCGCAAGGGCACCGTCGACCGGTTCCTGAGCGGCCTCGAGAGCGCGGGGGCCCGCTGATGCAGGCCGCCAGCCGGGAGTCGTACAAGGTCGCGGCCGAGCGCCTCGACGCGTACGTCCGTGGTGCGGAGCCGTCGGCGGTGGCCTCCACCGCCGACGACATCCTCTCCGTCGCGGGCCTGCTGCGGCGCGAGTCGCGGCTGCGCCGGGCCCTGTCGGACCCGGCCCGTTCCGGCGCGGACCGGTCCGGCCTGCTCGGTGACATGCTGCGCGGCCGGATCGGCGCGGACGCGCTCGACCTGATCGCGACGCTGGTCTCCGGCCGCTGGTCGGCGCCCACGGAGCTGCTGGACGGTGCCGAGCGGCTCGGTGTGGAGGCGCTGCTCGCCAGCGCCGACAGCGCCGGTGAGCTCGGTGAGGTCGAGGACGAGCTGTTCCGCTTCGGGCAGGTCGTCTCCGGTTCCCCGGAGCTGTCCAACGCGCTCTCCGACCCGATGGCCCCGCCCGCGCAGCGGGCCACCCTGGTCGACCAGCTGCTCGCCGGCAAGGCCCGTCCGGTCACCGGCTACCTCGTCGGGGTCGCCCTCGGCGGGTTCGGGGGACGCTCCTTCACCGGGGCGCTCACCCGACTGGTCGAGCTGGCCGCCGACCGGCGGGACCGGCAGGTCGCGTACGTGACCGTGGCCTCCCCGCTGACCGACGAGGAGGAGCGACGCCTCGGTGTCCGCCTCTCCGAGATGTACGGTCGAGAGGTTTCCGTCAAGCAGACGGTGGACCCGGAGGTGCTCGGTGGGGTGAGCGTGCGGGTCGGTTCCGACCTGTACGACGGCACCGTCCTGCGCCGCCTCAACGAGACCCGCAACGCGCTCGCGAAGCGCTGACCAGCGTCCTCGCAGCCCTTTGATCGACGCCATTCGGACCGGTCGGTACTAGGTATCCCGGGCCCCTGATACTTAAGGAAGCAGAGGATGGCCGAGCTGACCATCTCGACGGAGGAGATCCGCGGCGCCCTGGAGCGCTACGTCTCCTCTTACTCGTCCGACGTCTCCCGCGAGGAGGTCGGCACCGTCGCCGACACCGGCGACGGCATCGCCCACGTCGAGGGCCTGCCCTCGACCATGACCAACGAGCTCCTGGAGTTCGAGGACGGCACGCTCGGCGTGGCGTTGAACCTCGACGTCCGGGAGATCGGTGTCGTCGTTCTCGGTGACTCCGCCAAGCTGGAGGAGGGGCAGCGCGTCAAGCGCACCGGCCGGGTGCTCTCCGTGCCGGTCGGCGACGCCTTCCTCGGCCGCGTGGTCAACGCGCTCGGCCAGCCGATCGACGGGCTCGGCGACATCGCCAACGAGGGTTTCCGCGAGCTGGAGCTCCAGGCCCCGAACGTGATGGCCCGGCAGTCGGTCGACGAGCCGCTGCAGACCGGTATCAAGGCCGTCGACGCCATGACCCCGATCGGCCGTGGCCAGCGTCAGCTGATCATCGGTGACCGGAAGACCGGCAAGACCACGGTCGCCCTGGACACCATCCTCAACCAGCGGGACAACTGGCGCTCCGGCGACCCGAAGAAGCAGGTCCGCTGCATCTACGTCGCCATCGGCCAGAAGGCCTCCACGATCGCCTCGATCAAGGGCGTCCTGGAGGAGGCGGGCGCGATGGAGTACACCACCATCGTCGCCTCCCCGGCCTCCGACCCGGCCGGCTTCAAGTACCTCGCCCCGTACACCGGCTCGTCCATCGGGCAGCACTGGATGTACGGCGGCAAGCACGTCCTGATCGTCTTCGACGACCTGAGCAAGCAGGCCGAGGCGTACCGCGCCGTGTCCCTTCTGCTGCGTCGCCCGCCGGGCCGCGAGGCGTACCCGGGTGACGTCTTCTACCTGCACTCCCGCCTGCTGGAGCGCTGCGCCAAGCTCTCCGACGAGATGGGCGGCGGCTCGATGACCGGTCTGCCGATCATCGAGACGAAGGCCAACGACATCTCGGCCTTCATCCCGACCAACGTCATCTCCATCATCGACGGCCAGATCTTCCTGGAGACCGATCTGTTCAACCAGGGCGTCCGGCCGGCCATCAACGTCGGCACCTCGGTCTCCCGGGTCGGTGGCGCCGCGCAGGTGAAGCCGATGAGGAAGGTCGCCGGCTCGCTGCGGCTGAACCTGGCCCAGTACCGCGAGCTGGAGGCGTTCGCCGCCTTCGCCTCCGACCTGGACCGGGCCTCCCGGGCCCAGCTGGAGCGCGGCTCCCGCCTGGTCGAGCTGCTCAAGCAGCCGAACTACTCGCCGTACCCGGTGCAGGAGCAGGTCGTCTCCGTCTGGGCCGGCGTCGAGGGCAAGCTGGACGACATCCCGGTCGGCGAGGTGCGCCGCTTCGAGTCGGAGTTCCTCCAGTACCTGCGCCACAAGCACGAGGGCGTCCTGGCGGCCATCGCCGACAACAAGTGGGGCGACGACATCATCGGCTCGCTCGACTCGGCCATCGCCGACTTCAAGCAGCTCTTCCTGGGCAAGGAGGACGAGCGGCGGATCAACGAGCCGCCGGCCAAGCCGCTGGAGGGCGAGGAGAGCCGCGAGACGGTGTTTCGGTACGCGGCCGACACCGAGAAGCAGTAGGGCTGACTCATGGCGGCCCAGGTACGCGTTCTTCGTCAACGGATCCGCTCGGCGAAGGGGATGAAGAAGATCACCAAGGCGATGGAGCTCGTGGCGACGAGCCGCATCGCCAAGGCCCAGGCCCGGGTGGAGGCGTCACTGCCGTACGCCCAGGCCATCACCGGCGTGCTCACGGCGCTGGCCTCGAACGCCCGGATCGACCACCCGCTGCTCACCCCGCGCGAGCGGGTGCGGCGGGCGGGAGTCCTGCTGGTCACCTCCGACCGGGGTCTGGCCGGCGGTTACAGCTCCAACGCGATCAGGACGGCCGAGTCGCTGATCGCCCGGCTCAAGGCCGACGGCAAGGAGCCGGTGCTCTACGTGATCGGGCGTAAGGGCGTCTCGTTCTACCGGTTCCGTGACCGGGAGATGGCGGCGAACTGGACGGGCTTCTCGGAGCAGCCGACCTTCGAGGCCGCGCGCGAGGTGGGCGAGACGCTGATCAAGGCGTTCACCGCCGGCGCGGACGACGAGGACGGCAGCGCCGGGGCGGACGGGGTGCTCGGCATCGACGAGCTGCACATCGTCTACACCGAGTTCAAGTCCCTGATGACCCAGAACCCGGTCACGAGGATCATCGGCCCGATGCAGGTCGAGGACCGTCCGCGGTCCGAGGGCGTGCTGCCGGCGTACGAGTTCGAGCCGGAGGCGGAGGCGCTGCTCGACGCGCTGCTGCCGAGGTACATCAACACGCGGATCTACGCGGCGTTGTTGGAGTCGGCGGCGAGCGAGTCGGCGGCCCGGAGACGGGCGATGAAGAGCGCCACCGACAACGCCGAAGAGATGATCGAGAAGTACACGCGTGAGATGAACTCGGCCCGCCAGGCCGGGATCACCCAGGAGATCAGCGAGATCGTCGGCGGCGCGAACGCGCTGGCCGCGTCGGGAAGTGAAGTGTGATGACTGTATCGACTGCGGCTGGGGGACCAGCCGAGACCAAGACGGCCACGGGTCGCGTGGTCCGGGTCATCGGCCCGGTCGTCGACGCCGAGTTCCCGCGCGACGCCATGCCGGCCCTGTTCAACGCCCTGCACGTCGACGTGACGCTGTCCGGCGGCGAGAAGACGCTGACCCTGGAGGTCGCCCAGCACCTGGGTGACAACATGGTCCGCGCCATCTCGATGCAGCCGACCGACGGCCTGGTCCGTGGCACCGAGGTGCGCGACACCGGCTCGCCGATCAAGGTGCCGGTGGGCGACGCGGTCAAGGGCCACGTGTTCAACGCGATCGGCGAGTGCCTCAACCTCACCGAGGGCGAGACGCTCAACCCGGACGACCACTGGCAGATCCACCGCAAGGCCCCGGCCTTCGCGGACCTGGAGCCGAAGACCGAGATGCTGGAGACCGGCATCAAGGTCATCGACCTGCTCGCCCCGTACGTCAAGGGCGGCAAGATCGGCCTGTTCGGCGGCGCGGGCGTGGGCAAGACGGTGCTCATCCAGGAGATGATCACCCGGGTGGCCCGGAACTTCGGTGGTACCTCGGTCTTCGCCGGTGTGGGTGAGCGGACCCGTGAGGGCAACGACCTCATCGCCGAGATGACCGAGTCCGGCGTCATCGACAAGACCGCGCTGGTCTACGGCCAGATGGACGAGCCGCCGGGCACCCGGCTGCGGGTCGCCCTCTCCGCGCTGACCATGGCGGAGTACTTCCGCGACGTGAAGAAGCAGGAGGTGCTGCTCTTCATCGACAACATCTTCCGCTTCACGCAGGCCGGTTCCGAGGTCTCCACCCTGCTCGGCCGGATGCCGAGCGCCGTGGGTTACCAGCCGACCCTGGCCGACGAGATGGGCGAGCTCCAGGAGCGGATCACCTCCGTCCGGGGTCAGGCCATCACCTCGATGCAGGCGATCTACGTGCCCGCCGACGACTACACCGACCCGGCGCCGGCCACCACGTTCGCCCACCTGGACGCGACCACCAACCTGGAGCGGTCGATCTCCGACAAGGGCATCTACCCGGCCGTGGACCCGCTGGCGTCCTCGTCCCGGATCCTCGCCCCGGAGTTCGTCGGCGCCGAGCACTTCGCGGTCGCCACCGAGGTGAAGCGGATCCTGCAGAAGTACAAGGACCTGCAGGACATCATCGCCATCCTGGGTATCGAGGAGCTCTCCGAGGAGGACAAGCTCACCGTCGGCCGGGCCCGGCGGATCGAGCGCTTCCTGTCGCAGAACACCTACGCCGCCGAGCAGTTCACCGGTGTGCCGGGCTCCACGGTTCCGATCAAGGAGACCATCGAGGCGTTCCGGAAGATCAGCGAGGGCGAGTACGACCACTTCCCCGAGCAGGCGTTCTTCATGTGCGGTGGTCTGGACGACCTGGAGAAGAAGGCGAAGGAGCTGATGGCGGAGGGCTGAGACCTCCACCACACCCGCAAGGGCCACCCCGGCAGCGCCGGGGTGGCCCTTGGCCGTTCCGTCGCTGTTCGCGTCCGGCGTCCGGTTCCCGGGTAAGCGATTCCCACTTCGGCGCGGTACCGTTTCGAGCACGGCGTCCCCGAACGGACGTCGATCCCGTGCAACGTTTCGGCCCCGTCCGCCCGTCTTCTCAAGTCGTGGGCGTGACGACGAATGGAGATGCCCGTGGGTAAGGCCGGCAAGGGCGGCGGCAGGCCGTCCGTGTGGGTGGGCGTGCCGCGGTGGGCCCGCGTGTGCACCCTCTTCGGGGCCGTGCTCATGCTGCTCAGCGGTGCCGTGCTGGTCGGCTCCGAGGCGTTGCTGGCCCGGTACGAGGGCGCGGTCGGCAAGGCCGATCTCTTCGGTGACCAGGCGGCCGGGGCGCAGGAGCGCAAGAGCGACGTCAAGGGCCCACTGAACATCCTGCTGGTCGGGGTCGACCCGCGCAAGCCGGAGACTCCACCGCTGGCCGACTCGATCATGGTGCTGAATGTGCCGGAGTCGATGGACCGGGCGTACCTCTTCTCCATGCCGCGTGATCTCTACGTGGATATCCCGAAGTTCGACAAGGCGGGGTACCAGGGCGGCAGCGGCAAGCTCAACGGGGCGATGTCGCACGGCAGCATCGTGCAGGGGCAGAACCCGAGCGCCGCGCAGGGCTTCGAGCTGCTCGCCAGGACGGTGCAGAAGGTGACCGGAATCGAGCGCTTCGACGCCGGCGCGATCATCAATTTCACCGGCTTCCAGAAGATCGTCGACGCGATGGGCGGCGTCGACATGTACATCGAGCGGGACGTGAAGTCCGAGCACCGCCAGCCGGACGGGAAGCACCGCAAGGGCAACCCGTACGGCGAGGGCTACATCGGGCCGCAGGCGGAGTACAAGAAGGGCACCCAGCACCTGAGCGGTTGGCAGGCGCTGGACTACGTCCGGCAGCGCTACCCGAAGAACGGCGTCCCGGACGGCGACTACGGTCGCCAGCGCCACCAGCAGCAGTTCGTCAAGGCGATGGTCAAGCAGGCGTTCAGCGCCGACGTGGTGACCAACCCGATCAAGCTGGACCGGGTGGTCCGGGCCGCCGGCCAGTCGCTGACCTTCAACGGCCGGGGCAACAGCGTCGTCGACTTCGCCATCGCCCTCAAGGGCGTCCGGGCGGAGAACGTCGAGCTGATCAAGCTGCCGGGGGAGGGGATCGGCACCGGTTCGGCGTACCGGGGGGAGCGGCTGCTGCCCGCCGCCGAGGACTTCTTCACCGCTCTGAAGAACGAGCAGCTCGACGCCTTCCTGCTGGAGCACCCGGAGTTCCGTAACCGGAACAAGTGACCGTCACGCCCACCCGCGCCCGCGTGTCGCCGCCGCGGGTGGCGCAGGTCTCGCCACCCGCGTTGGGTCGCCCGCGGCGGCGGGACTAGACTTTCGACAATCCGTCGCCGCAGCAAGGAGACAGCGTGGCACAGCAGCTTCACGTCGACCTCGTAGCCGTCGAGGAGAAGGTCTGGTCCGGCGAGGCCGAGATGGTCGTCGCCCGGACGACCGAGGGTGAGCTCGGTGTGCTGCCGGGGCACGCGCCCCTGCTCGGCCAGCTCGCGGAGCCCAGCCAGGTCCGCATCAAGCAGGCCGGCGGGGAGCAGGTCGCCTACGACATCGCCGGCGGCTTCCTGTCGGTGACCGGTGAGGGTGTCACCGTCCTCGCCGAGAGCGCCACCCCGGCCACCCCGGCCCGCTGAGCCGACCCGCCGATGGAGATCGTGGAAGGGATCGGAATCGGCATCGCGGTCGTTCTCGCCGCAATCCTGATCCTTTTCGTCCGTCGGGCGGTGGTCACCCGTAGCGGGGGCATCATCCGGCTCGGCGTACGGGTCACCACGGTCCTCGACGGTCGCGGCTGGTCTCCCGGCTTCGGCCGCTTCGTCGGCGACGAGCTCCGGTGGTACCGGCTGTTCAGCTTCGCGATCCGGCCCAAGCGGGTGCTCTCCCGCAAGGAGTTGATCGTGGAGCGGCGCCGGCTGCCCGAGGGGCAGGAACGCCTCTCCATGCCCGCCGACTGGGTGATCCTCCGCTGTACCAGTCAGCACGCGCCCGTCGAGATCGCCATGGCGCGCTCCACGGTCACCGGGTTCCTCTCCTGGCTCGAGGCCGCCCCGCCCGGGGCGGCCTCGCCGCGTCTGGCCCCCCAGGACTGGCCGGCTGCCTGAGCCGCCTCCTGCTCACCGTCGGGGTTTCCGGGGAGCCCTCTCGCTGCGGGCCGGTCAGGCATGATCCCTCCGCGAGTGGGCTCCCCGAAACTCTTCACGCCGCCCGCCAGGTCGTCCAGGCGCCTCTCGACCCTCGTGCCGTTACGCCTCGGGGGAGCCCTACCTCGTAGCCCTGGTTGTCGGTGGGGTGGCCGGCGTAGGTGCCGGGGCCGCCGGCGTGCGGGTGGCGGTCGGGGAAGAGCCGGGTCCAGCCCAGCTCGCCGAGGAGCCAGCCCCAGCTCGTGGTGGCGGTGTCGAGATCGGGTACCCGGAGCTCGACGTGGTGCAGCGCGCCGACGCTCAGCGCTTGCCGCCCGGCACCCATAGCACATCTCCGCCCGGATTTGCCGTTCTTGACAGGATGAACAGCAGATCGGAGAGGCGGTTGAGATACTTTGCCGGAAGGGAGCTGGTGCGATCCGGATCGTGAGCGACCAGTGCCCAGGCCGCCCGCTCGGCGCGCCGGGCGATCGTCCGTGCCACGTGCAGCAGCGCCGCGCCAGCGGTGCCGCCGGGGAGGATGAAGGAGTCGAGCTTGCCAAGGCGCGCGTTGTACTCGTCGCACCAGCCCTCAAGACGCTCGACGTACTCCTCGGTGACCCGCAGCGGCGGGTACTTCGGTTCGGGCTCGACGGGGTTGGCCAGGTCGGCGCCCACGTCGAACATGTCGTTCTGGATCGAGCTCAGCACCACCCGCAGCTCGTCGTCGAGCTGTCCCAGCGCGAGCGCCACGCCGATCGCGGCGTTGCACTCGTCGACATCCGCGTACGCGGCGATGCGCGGATCGGTCTTCGGCACCTGCTCGTTGTTGCTCAGCCTGGTCATGCCGGCGTCGCCGGCCTTGGTGTAGATGCGCGTGAGGTGGACGGCCATGACGCACAGCCTACGGATACCGGAACTGACGATCCCCGCGCGGCCGGATCCGGCCGCCGGGTGGCCCGCCGGGGTGGGGCCGGGCGACGCCGGTGACCCGGCGGTCAACGACGTCGACGTCATCCGGGTGGCCGGCGACGCCCGGCTGGCCGGCACGGTGCACGTGGTGGGCGCGAAGAACTCGGCGTTGAAGCTGATGGCGGCGGCGCTGCTGGCCCCGGGGCGTACCGTGATCACCAACGTCCCCCGGATCACCGACATCGCGATCATGGGCGAGGTGCTGCGCCGCCTCGGCTGCGAGGTGCGGTTCGAGGCGGACGACCCGGTCGACCCGATGGTGGCGGGCGGCGGCACGGCCCGGTCCCGTTCGGTCGTCATCGACGTGCCGGAGCGGCCGGGCACCGAGGCCGACTACGACCTGGTCCGGCGGCTGCGCGCGTCGATCTGCGTGCTCGGCCCGCTGCTGGCCCGCCGGGGCTACGTCCGGGTTGCCCACCCCGGCGGCGACGCGATCGGCTCCCGGGGCCTGGACATGCACATCGCCGGGCTGGCCCGGATGGGCGCGGACATCTCCGGCGAGCACGGCTTCGTCATCGCCGCCGCCCCGCAGGGGCTGCACGGCGCGGAGATCGTGCTGGACTTCCCGAGCGTCGGGGCCACCGAGAACCTGGTGATGGCGGCGGTGCTGGCCCGGGGCGTGACGGTCATCGACAACGCCGCCCGGGAGCCGGAGATCGTCGACATCTGCACCATGCTCAACCAGATGGGCGCGCGGATCTCCGGCGCCGGCAGTTCGATGCTGCGCATCGTCGGGGTGCCCGAGCTGCACCCGGTGCGGCACGCCACGGTGGGGGACCGGATCGTCGCCGGGACGTGGGCGTTCGGCGCGGCGATGACCCGGGGGGACGTCACGGTCACCGGCATCGACCCGGTGTTCCTGGAGGTGGCGCTGGACAAGCTGGTCTCGGCCGGCGCGCTGGTGGAGACCCGGGGCGACGCCTTCCGGATACGCGCCGACGACCGTCCCGCGGCCGTGGACGTGGTGACCCTGCCGTACCCGGGCTTCGCCACCGACCTGCTGCCGATGGCGATCGGGCTGGCCTCGGTGAGCGACGGCGCGTCGCTGATCACCGAGAACATCTTCGACGGCCGGTTCATGTTCGCCAACGAGATGATGCGCCTCGGCGCGGACATCAAGACCGACGGCCACCACGCGGTGGTCCGGGGGCGCGATCGCCTCTCCGGTGCGCCGGTGCGGGCCACCGACATCCGGGCCGGCGCGGGGCTGATCATCGCCGGGCTCTGCGCGGACGGAGTCACCGAGGTGTCCCACGTGCACCACGTCGATCGGGGCTACCCGGACTTCGCGGCCGACCTGCGGGCGCTCGGCGTGGAGGTCGAACGGGGTACCGTCCCGCAGGCCCCGGACCTGACCATCTGAGCTGCCCGGCCCACCGCCCCGGACCGGGCCCCGCACGGTGCCGCCGGTGCCTTAGCCCTCGTTCAGGCTCGCCCATTAGGGTGCAGTCAGACACTCAATCGCAGCGAGGGAGAAGCAGATGGCGGGTCGACTCGCGGTCGTCGGTGCCGGGCTGATGGGTTCGGGTATCGCCCAGGTGGCGGCGCAGGCGGGCTGGCAGGTGACGCTGCGGGACCTGGACGACGCGGCCACCCGGCGGGGCGTCGACGGCATCCGGAAGTCGCTGGAGAAGTTCGCCGAGAAGGGGAAGATCGACCCGTCCGAGGTCGACGCCACGCTGGGGCGGATCAGCACCACCACCGACCTGGAGGCGGCGGCCGACGCGGACATCGTCGTCGAGGCGGTCTTTGAGAAGATCGAGATCAAGCACGAGGTGTTCCGCGCGCTGGACAAGATCTGCAAGTCCGACGCGGTGCTCGCCACCAACACCTCGGCGATCCCGGTCACCCAGATCGCCACGGTCACCGAGCGCCCGGAGGCGGTCGTCGGCACCCACTTCTTCTCGCCGGTGCCGATGATGAAGCTCTGCGAGCTGGTGCGCGGCTACAAGACCAGCGACGAGACGATCGCGACGGCGAAGGCGTTCGCCGAGGGGATCGGCAAGACCGTCGTGGTGGTCAACCGGGACATCGCCGGCTTCGTCACCACCCGGCTGATCTGCGCCCTCGCCATGGAGGCGGTCGCGCTGGTCGAGTCCGGCGTGGTCTCCGCCGAGGACCTGGACACCGCGTGCAGGCTCGGTTTCGGCCACGCCATGGGCCCGCTGGCCACGGTCGACCTGACCGGCGTGGACGTGCTGCTCAACGCCACTCGCAACATCTGGACCGACACCGCCGACGGCAAGTTCTTCCCGCCGGAGCTGCTCCAGCGCATGGCCACCGCCGGCGACCTGGGCCGCAAGACCGGCAAGGGCTTCTACCAGTACTGAGTGTGATCGACTCCGTGTCGGCGAAATGGTGGTGCCGGAGTGCCGGTGATGCCGCGACATCGCCGCACCGGAGTGGATCAAAGTGATGCGGAACGGGGCCGGGCGCGACAGCGTCCGGCCCCGTTCCCGTGCGTCGGCTCAGCCGTCGCGCTTGGTGGTCCACCGGAAGGTGGTCATGCAGAGCACCAGGCCGATCACGCACCACAGGGCGAGTACCAGGGCGACCCGGCCCAGCTCGAACGAGCCGCCCGGCTCCCGGGCGCCGAAACTCTCGGGCAGGAAGACCGCCCGCAGCCCCTGGCACATCCACTTCAGCGGGAACAGCGCCGCGACCTGCTGCATCCAGCTCGGCAGGCTGGTGAAGACGAAGAACACGCCGGAGATGAACTGGAGCACCAGCGCCACCGGCGTCACCACGGCGGAGCCGCTGCGGGCGGTGCGGGCCAGCGACGAGATGGCGATGCCGCAGAGGGTGCAGGCGGTCACGCCGAGCACGGAGACCCAGCCGAAGGTGAGCCACCTGCCGGCGGTGCCGGGCAGGTCGAGGTCGAACAGGGCCACCGAGACGGCGAGCAGCAGCGCGGTCTCGGCGACACCGATCGCCACCACCATGAGCACCTTGCCGGCGAACCAGACCCACTTCGGCATCGGGGTGCCCCGGTAACGCTTGAGCACTCCCCGGTCCCGCTCGATCGGGATCCAGATGCCGAGGTTCTGGAAGCTCACCGTCATCAGGCCGGTCGCGATCATGCCGGTGATGAAGTACTGGGTGTAGCTGACCCCGGGGGCGATCTCGTCGTTGAAGATCGCCGCGAAGATCAGGATCATGATGACCGGGAAGCCCATCGTGAAGACGACGGACTCCCGGCTGCGCAGGAACTGGGTGATCTCCAGCCGGCCCTGCCGCAGGGCGAGGGCGCCTCCGCCCAGCCGTCGGGCGTGGCCGGCGGCGACCGGGGCCGAGGGCTTCGTGGTGGTGGTCATCAGTGTCCGATCATCTCCAGGTAGACGTCTTCCAGGGTCGGCCGGGTCACCGTGAGCCCGGGGACCTCACCGCCGAAGCGCGCCGCCAGCTCCGCCACCAGCGCCGTCGGCGTCGCGCTCTGCGCGGTCTCCGGCGTTCCGTCCGGGGTACGCCAGGAGACCGTCGCCAGCGCCTCCTGCCGGTTGCCGAGCCGGTCCGGCGGGGCCACCTCGACCAGCCGGCCGGCGGCGATCACCCCGACCCGGTCGGCGAGGGCCTCCGCCTCGTCCAGGTAGTGCGTGGTGAGCACGATGGTGGTGCCGGCGGCGGCCAGGTCGCGGATCAGCTCCCAGAACTCGCGCCGGGCCTCCGGGTCGAAGCCGGTGGTCGGCTCGTCGAGGAAGAGCAGCTCGGGGCGGCCGATGATGCCCAGCGCCACGTCGAGCCGGCGCTTCTGCCCGCCGGAGAGGGTGTGGGTACGGGCGGTCGCCTTGCCGGCCAGCCCGACCCGCTCGATGACCTTGTCCGGGTCGTCGGCGTCGGCGTAGAAGCCGGAGAAGTGCCGGACCACCTCGGCGACGGTCAGTTCGTCGAACTCGCCGGTGCCCTGGAGCACGATGCCGACCCGGGAGCGGTGGTGGGCGTCCGGGTCGGCCGGGTCGCTGCCGAGCACCCGCACCTCGCCGGCGTCGCGCTGCCGGTAGCCCTCCAGGATCTCCACCGTCGTGGTCTTTCCCGCGCCGTTCGGGCCGAGCAGGGCGAACACCTCGCCCCGGTGGACGTCGAGATCCACTCCCGCCACCGCGACGTTGTCGCCGTACGCCTTGCGCAGTCCCCGTACGGAGATCGCGAGCTGGTCATCCATGACGTCAAGTGTGCGACCCGTCGGGTCCGACCGGCTGCCGGGGGTGTGGTGGTGTCGGCCATGTCGCGCCTCGCGTACCCGGTGACCCGCGCCATGGACCTGTGTGGTTTTCCACAGCCCATTTTACTGAACGGTAACTTAAACTCCGGCCATGGATGAGAAGGCTCTCCCCGGCCGGCTGCCCGAACGCGACCGCCCCTGGGTGATGCGCACCTACGCCGGCCACTCCTCGGCCGCGGCCACCAACGCGCTCTTCCGCCGCAACCTGGCCAAGGGACAGACCGGGCTCTCGGTCGCCTTCGACCTGCCCACCCAGACCGGGTACGACCCGGACCACGAGCTCGCCTCCGGCGAGGTCGGCCGGGTCGGCGTGCCGGTGGCGCACCTCGGCGACATGCGGGCCCTCTTCGACGGCATCCCGCTCGCCGAGATGAACACCTCCATGACCATCAACGCGCCGGCGATGTGGCTGCTCGGGCTCTACGGCACGGTCGCCGCCGAACAGGGCGCCGAGCTGTCCCGCTGCGCGGGCACCACCCAGAACGACATCATCAAGGAGTACCTGTCCCGGGGGACGTACATCTTCCCGCCGGCGGCGTCGCTGCGGCTCACCGCCGACGTCATCGCGTACACCCTGGGCGAGATGCCGAAGTGGAACCCGGTCAACATCTGCTCCTACCACCTTCAGGAGGCCGGCGCGACGCCGGTGCAGGAGGTCGGCTTCGCCCTGGCCACCGCGGTCGCCGTGCTCGACGCCGTGCGCGACTCCGGCCAGGTGCCCGCCGAGCGGATGGGCGACGTCGTCGCGCGGATCTCGTTCTTCGTCAACGCCGGGGTGCGTTTCGTCGAGGAGATCGCCAAGATGCGTGCCTTCGGCGCGCTCTGGGACGAGATCACCCGCGAGCGCTACGGGGTCGAGAACCCGAAGCAGCGCCGGTTCCGCTATGGCGTCCAGGTCAACTCGCTCGGCCTGACCGAGGCCCAGCCGGAGAACAACATCCAGCGCATCGTGCTGGAGATGCTCGGCGTCACCTTCTCCCGGGACGCCCGGGCCCGCGCCGTGCAGCTCCCCGCCTGGAACGAGGCGCTCGGTCTGCCCCGCCCGTGGGACCAGCAGTGGTCGCTGCGGATGCAGCAGGTGCTCGCGTACGAGTCGGACCTGCTGGAGTATCCGGACCTCTTCGAGGGTTCGAAGGTGATGACCACGCTGGTCGACGGGATCGTCACCGGGGCGCGGATCGAGCTGGAGAAGGTGCTGGAGATGGGTGGCGTGGTCGCCGCCGTGGAGACCGGCTACCTCAAGAGCGCGCTGGTCGCCTCGCTCGCCGACCGGCGTCGCCGGATCGAGGCGGGCACCGACGTGGTGGTCGGCGTCAACCGGTTCACCGAGACCGAGCCGTCGCCGCTGACCGCGGCCGGCGCCGAGGCCGTCGAACAGGTCGACCCCGCCGTCGAGGCGGCCGCGACCGCCTCCGTACGCGAGTGGCGGGCCGGTCGGGACGCGGCGGCGGTGGACGCCGCGCTGGCCCGGCTCCGCGCGGACGCCGCGACCACGACGAACCTGATGCCGGCGACGCTGGAGTGCGTGCGGGCCGGGGTGACCACCGGCGAGTGGGCCGGCGCGCTGCGCCAGGTCTTCGGCGAGTACCGGGCACCGACCGGGCTGGCCGGTGCGGCCGGGGTCGGTGGCGACGCCACCCTGGGCGCGGTCCGGGAGCGGGTCGCCGCCACCGCCCGGGAGCTGGGCAGCGGCCGGCTGCGGCTGCTGGTCGGCAAGCCAGGCCTGGACGGGCACTCCAACGGAGCCGAGCAGATCGCGGTACGCGCCCGCGACGCCGGCTTCGAGGTGGTCTACCAGGGCATCCGGCTGACCGCCGGGCAGATCGTGGCCGCCGCCGTCGAGGAGGACGTGGACCTGGTCGGCCTCTCGGTGCTTTCCGGCTCGCACCTTGCCGCCGTGCCGGCGGTGCTGGACGGGCTGCGCGCCGCCGGGCGGGGCGACCTGCCGGTGGTGGTCGGCGGCATCATCCCGGCCGGGGACGCCGACGCGCTGCGGGCCGCCGGGGTGGCCCGGGTCTTCACCCCGAAGGACTTCGCGTTGACCGGGATCATCGACGAGTTGGTCACCGTGATCCGGGAGGCCAACGGACTGGCCGGCTGAGCGACCCGCCGGCCCCGCGTCCCCGGGGCCGGCGGGCCCTCTGCCCGATGCGACCCTCAGCGGCTCTGGTACGTCATGCAGTCGGCCATGTCCATCGACGGGCCGACGCTGATCGCCGGCGCGTGGCACTCCAGTTCCGCGTTGTGCCGGCAGTCGGCCCGCTGGCAGGCGCCGACCTGGGCGATCGCCTGCCCGATCCCGCCACGCACCGGCATCTCGATGAACGTGTGGCAGTGCGCGTGGTCGCTGCTGCCGATCGTGATGGCGAACGCGTGGCAGTCGTTGGTGTGGTTGTAGGCGCAGGACGCGACAGCGCATTCCTGGACGCGGGGCATCTCCATCGCTGCGGTCATGACGACCCTCCCTATCGGCTCTGCTCCGATAGTAGGCATTTGGGAGAGTTTGTCGGGCCGATTCCGCCCGGCGTCACCCGCAGACGCGCCAGGCGCCGTCCTCCTTGACCAGGGTGAACACCTGGGTGCTCGTACTGCCGGACTCGGTGGTCAGCCGTACCGTCGCACTGCCCCGGACCCGGCCGTTGGTGTTGTTGACGTTCACGCCGCCGACCTCGTAGCCGATCACCCGCGGCTGGGCCTCCTGCTGCCGGGTGAACTCCGCCAGCGATGTCTGCTCCCGCCTCTGCCGGCAGAGCTGGTCGTACGCCTGCTGGTGGTTGCCTGTCCGGACGGCGTCCAGGTAGGTGGTCGTCGCCTCGCTGACCGGCCCGACCGTCTCCTTCACCGCTCCGTAGACGAAGAAGCCGCCGACCGCGCCGCCGACGCAGCAGAGCGCCAGCACGATGCCGACGACGATCAGGACGATCCGCAGCGTGCGGCGGTTGCTCTTCGGCGCCGTGGTCGGCTCGTACGTCATGACCGCAGGCTAGGATCGCGGCGCAACCCGGGTGGGTTCGCCCAGCACCTCGGAGAGCGGGGCCGGCTCCAGCCCTCGCTCGGCCAGCCCGGCCAGGATGTGCGGCAGCGCCTCGTCGGTCATCGGCGCGTTCGCCTCGGTCACATGCAGGATGATCACCGAGCCGGGCCGGACCTGGCTCAGGACCGCGCGCACGATCGGCTGCCAGTACCGGGCGAAGGGGTCGCCGCTGACCACGTCACCGTCCACCACGGTCAGCCCGAGCGGTGCCAGTTCGGCCAGCGCCGCCCGGTCGTGGCAGAGCCCCGGAAAGCGGAAGTACCGGGTCTGCCGCCCGCCGTACGGGGCGATCACGTCGAAGGTGCGCGCCACGTCGGCGGTCATCTCGCGCCGGGGCAGCGGCGCCAGGTGGTAGCAGTCCGACGTGAACGCGTCGTGCCCGTAGGTGTGGTTGGCCAGCTCGAACCGGGGGTTGGCGGCGAGTCGCCGGGTCAGTTCCGGATACTCCCGTACCCACTTGCCGGTGAGGAAGAAGGTCGCCGGCACCCGCTGCCGTTCGAGCAGCTCCACGATGGCCAGGTTGGCGTACGACGGCGGGTTCGGGCCACGCAACTGGCGGCGCATCGCGTCGGTCATGTCCGCGTCGAAGGTGAGCGCCACCTTCCCGCCCGTGCGCGGCCCGTGGTCGACGACCGGCGGGAGGGTGCCCGGCTCCGTCGTGCCCGGCAGGCGTGCGTCGTCGCGCGTCCGGTCCGCCCCCCTACCCGCCGGGTCCACCCCCGCAGCGGTGCTGCTCGGCGTGGTGGCGGCGGGCGGTGGGGCGACGGTCGGGGCGGTGGCCGGCGGGTCGAGGACGGTCGCTTCCAGCTGGCTGCGCAGGGGGGTCGGGGCGAGGAGCAGGGCGACGACGGCGACGAGCGCGGTCGCGCCGGCGGCGAGCGGGATGCGGGGATGCTTGACGTGCACGGAGTGATGATCGCAGCGCGGGGATGGTGGGGGTGGCCCCCGGGCTTGTCTTCCACCTCTGGTGTGGTTCGGGCGGTGTGGCGCGGCTCTGGTCGGGGGTGCCGGCTGCGGCCGGGGTGCCGGCTGCGTCTTGGGGCGGTGTGGCCCGACCGTGCCCGGCTCCGGGCGGTCAGGCTTGATCCCTGCGCCGGTCACGGTCGGGCCACACCGCGTCGTGGTCGGCCGCCGCCCGTGTGCGCGGCGTCCGTTTCGCCGGTTTCGGGTACGCGGGCCGGGGTGCCGGCCTCGGGTCATCAGGCGGACGTGTGACGGGTGTGGTGCGTTTGTTGCTGCCCTGGCGACGACAACTGCACCCGAACTCGTGGGCGCGGTGAGATGTCTGCGTCGTGTGTCCGGTTCAGCTGGCTGGCGTGGTGGTGCCGGGGGTCTGATTCATGCCCGACCTGTGCGGCCGTCCCGTGACCGGCGGCACCGTGGTGGCGGAATGGTGGCGGGCCGCCGGTGGTTACATTCTCTGTACGACCGCAGCAGCGCGCCCCCGCTGCCA
>NZ_FMDN01000008.1:65987-231516 GCF_900090245.1 Micromonospora halophytica | reverse complement strand
GCCTGGTACGTGCTGGTGAACCGGAACAGCGGCAAGGCGCTCGACGTGTACAACCTGGCCACGAACGACGGGGCGCGGATCACCCAGTGGTCACGCAACAACGGCAACTGGCAGCAGTGGCAGTTCGTCGACTCCGGCGGCGGCTACTACCGGATCAAGTCGCGGCACTCCGGCAAGGTCCTCGACGTCTACAACTTCTCCACCGCCGACGGCGCCGCCATCGTCCAGTGGGCCGATCACAACGGGACCAACCAGCAGTTCCGGCTGGCGGACTCGGCCGGTGGGTACGTGCGGCTGATCAACCGGAACTCCGACAAGGCGGTGGAGGTGCAGAACGCCTCGACCGCAGACGGCGGCAACATCGTGCAGTACGACGACTTCAACGGCAGCCACCAGCAGTGGCAACTCGTCCGCGTCGGCGACACCGGCACGCCTGGCGGCACCTTCACCAACCCGGTCGTCCGGCAGGACTTCGCCGACGTCGACATCATCCGGGTCGGCGACGTCTACTACCTGTCCGCCTCCACCATGCACTACTCGCCCGGTGCCCCCGTACTGCGGTCGTGGGACCTGGTGAACTGGGAATTCGCCGGTCACTCCGTGCCCAGGCTGGACTTCGGATCGAAGTACGACATGGCCAACGGCAGCCATGCGTACGTGGACGGGATCTGGGCCTCGACACTGAACTACCGGCCGAGCAACCGGACCTTCTACTGGGCCGGCTGCATCGACTTCGCCCAGACGCACATCTACACCGCGTCGGCCGTCGACAGCACCTGGAGCCGGCACGCCACCATCCCCAACTGCTACTACGACGCCGGGATGCTGATCGACGACAACGACACCATGTACGTCGCGTACGGAAACGGCACGATCAGCGTGGCCCAGCTGTCCGCCGACGGGCGTACCCAGGTGCGGGCCCAGCAGGTTTACCAGACGCCGTCGAGCATCGGCACGCTGGAGGGCGCCCGGTTCTACAAGCGCGACGGCGCCTACTACATCTGGCTCACCCGCCCCGCCAACGGCCAGTACGTGCTCAAGTCCACCAACGGCCCGTTCGGTCCGTACGAGCAGCGGCAGGTGCTGCTCAACCTGCCGGGTCCGATCTCCGGCGGCGGGGTGCCGCACCAGGGCGGACTGGTGCAGACCCAGAACGGGGCCTGGTACTACATGGCCTTCACCGACGCGTACCCGGGCGGTCGGATGCCGACGCTGGCACCGATCAGCTGGACCAGTGACGGCTGGCCGCAGGTGCAGACGGTCGACGGCTCCTGGGGCGTCAACTACCCCAACCCGCTGCCGCCGCGTCCGGTCAAGCCGCTCACCGGCACCGACACCTTCCCGGGCACCACCCTCGGCGTCCAGTACGAATGGAACCACAACCCGGACAACAGCCGGTGGTCGGTGAACAACGGCCTGCGCCTGCAGACCGCGTCGGTCACCAACGACCTCTACCGGGCCCGCAACACACTGACCCACCGCATCCAGGGGCCGACCTCGACCGGAACCATCGAGTTGGACTACTCCACGATGCGCGACGGTGACCGGGCCGGGCTCGCGATGCTGCGCGACACGTCAGCGTGGATCGGCGTCAGACGGGACAACGGTGCCACCCGCGTGGTCATGACCAATGGCCTGACCATGGGCACCGACAACTGGAACACCACCGGCACCGGAACCGAGATCGCCAGCGCGCCGGTGTCCGGCGGGCGGATCTGGTTGCGGGCCAACGCCGACATCCGACCTGGCTCGGGTCGGCAGGCAAGATTCTCGTACAGCACCGACGGGGTCACCTTCACACCGCTGGGCAACGCGTTGACCCTCAACCACGCCTGGCAGTTCTTCATGGGATATCGGTTCGGCATCTTCAACTACGCCACTCAGTCACTGGGCGGCGCGGTGACGGTGCACCGGTTCGCCCTGACCACACCGTGACATCGGGGATCTGGAGGCGTACGGGACCGCCCCGGAGTCGTCCGGGACGGTGATCCGGCTGTCGGACGCTACTTGTCGGGGTCGGACACACTGGGCGCCACCACCCGCCACTGCCGTCGGCGGGCTCTGCGACAGGAGTCGCCATGCGGGTCAGCACCATCATCTCAGCCGTCGCCGCGCTCGTCGTGACGCTCACGGTCACGTTGCTGCCAGCTGGTCCGGCGGCGGCCGACACCGCCCTGGACGGCTGCTACGACTCGACCACTGCGCAGCACCAGGACCCCGCCGCCTGGTTCGCGCCGGGGAACCGGCAGACGACGTGGACGTCGCCCATCAACATCATCCACGGGGACGCCTTCAGGGTGAAGGCGCAGGGCAGCGTCCGGATCGACGCGTGGGGCACCACCAAGAGCATCGCCGGCGAGCTACCGGCCGCGCCCGTCGCCGGCGGATGGCCGGCGCCCGGTGCCCCCCGGTACGCGCTCATCGCCCGGGTCACCGGGGGCGCGATGTGGGTGAAGAAGACCAGCCGGATGTACGGGTCCAGCTCCTGGTTCCCGGTCGGCACCGACAGCGACTGCATGTTGTTCTCCAGCAATGGCGATCCGGCGCCGCAGTTGGTCTTCACCTTCAACGACAACAACCTCGGCGACAACGGCGGCGGCGCGGCGGTGGTCGTACGGCAGTGGTTCTGAACCATGTCGTGCGGGTGCATCGAGCGGATCGGCGGGATCGGTCGGTAGACTCCCCGTCGCGCCAGGATGACCGTCCGTCGGTGGTCGTCGTGCTGCGCCCTGATCGGCGAAGGAAGTGGTGGCCCCAGGTGAGCACCTTGCCGGCACTCGCGGCGGACACCGCCTCCACCGCCCTGGCGATACTCGCCCCCGATGGTCGGTGTCTCTGGTGCAACCTGGCGGGTCGCCGGTTGGGCGTCGGGCTGGGGGAGTTGCCGCTGGGGCAGGTCGAGCCCGGCGAGTCCGCTGTGGAGCTACCCGTCAGAGGGTCCGACGGGGCGACCATGTGGCTGCAGGTGCGGTGCCACGGCGTGGAGCACGAGGGGCAGCCGGTGCGGCTGTACGAGCTGCGCGACGTCAGCGCCGAACGCCAGGAGCGCGATCGAGGGCGCAACTACCGGTGGCGGCTGGCCCACATCGAGCAGCTCGCGAAGGTGGGCACCTGGGAGTGGGACGTGCTGACCGGCGCGGTCGTCTGGAGCGACGTGCTGCTGCAGATGTTCGGTCTGCCACCCGGCACGAACCTCGACTACGAATCGTACCGGCAGATGCTGTATCCGGACGACGTCGCCATGATCGAGCAGACCCTCGAGACGGCGTTGCGCACCGGCGGGTCGTTCTCCTACACGCATCGGATGTACCTCGCCGACCGCGCGACGTTGCGCGTCTTCGAGTGCTACGGCGAGGTCTTCACCGACCCCACCGGCGCGCCGGTGCGCGTCCTGGGCACCGCCCACGACATCACCGCGATGCGGCGCATCCAGGACGAGTTGACCCGGCTGGCCGAGCGTGACCCGTTGACCGATCTGCCGAACCGGCGTGCCCTGCTGGCCCGCCTCGACGACCTGCTCGCCGAGCGGCGGGAGAGGCCCGGCGCGCTGCTGCTGATCGACATAGACAACTTCAAGGACATCAACGACGTGCACGGGCACGCGGTGGGCGACGACGTGCTGCGCGTCCTGGCCCGGCTGCTGCTGCGCGAGCTGCCACCCGCAACGGTGCTGGGCCGGTTGGGGGGCGACGAGTTCGCCGTCGTCCTGCCCGGGGCGCACGCCGAAGACGCCCTCGCCATCGCCGAGACGCTGTGCAACGCCACCGTCCGCACTCCCGTACCGTTGGCCGGCACCGGGCTGAGGGTGACCTTGAGCATCGGGGCCGCCTCGCTGGAACCCGGCGACACCCGCGACACGATGCTCGCCCACGCCGACCTCGCCCTGTACGAGGCGAAGAACGCCGGGCGCAACCGTGCCCGGCTCTACCTGCCGGAGCAGTACCGGCACGTCGTGCAGCGCGTCAGCGTCGTGACCCGGGTTCGCAAGGCCCTCGACGAGAACCGGATGCGTCTCGACGCCCAGCCGATCGTCGACCTCTCCACCGGGGACGTGGTCAGTCACGAGCTGCTCATCCGGCTGCGCGACGGCGAGGAACCCACCCTGTCGCCGGCCGAGTTCCTACCGCCGGTGGAACGCGACGACCTGATCGGCGAACTCGACCGGTGGGTGGTGGCCACCGCCACGACGGCGCTGGCCCACCCGGTGGCCATGACGGCACGGATGCGCTTCGACATCAACATCTCCGCCCGCTCCCTCGAGTCGCCGGGCTTCGGGGACTGGGTGGCGCGGACGCTGCGCGCCGCCGGGATCGAGGCGAGCCGGTTGGGTCTGGAGATCACCGAGACCGCGGCGATCACCAACGTCGCCGCGGTGCGGCACCTCGCCAGCACCCTGCGCGACGCCGGCTGCCGGCTGAGTCTGGACGACTTCGGCGCCGGCTTCGGATCGTTCGCCTACCTCAAGCACCTGCCCTTCAGCACCGTCAAGATCGCGGGTGACTTCGTGCGCCAGGCCGACCATGGCGGCGCCGACCCCGTGCTCATCGACGCGGTCGTCCGCGCCGCGCACGGTCTGGGCATGCGCACGGTCGCCGAGTCGGTCGAGCACGCCGCGCTGGTGCCGGCGCTGCGGGCGCTGGGTGTCGACGCCGGACAGGGCTACCACCTCGGCCGGCCGATCCCCCTGGACGAGCTGCTGCGTCGGGGCCCCGACGAGTGGCAGGGCAACAGCGCCGTCGCGAACGTCATAGGGCATCCTGAATCCTGATCAGCCGTCCGGTTAGGAGAATCAGGTGAACGCACCCCGCACATCACCGATCCCCGCCGGCGCCGAACTCGTCACGAGCGATCTCGACGCCGCCCGCACCTTCTACAACGACCTGCTCGGCTGGACCTACACCGCCACCGCCGACGGCTTCACCGCGTCCATGAACGGCGTTCCCGCCGCCGAGCTGCGCGCCGGCCCCGCCCCGGCCCGCTGGTGGGCCGTCTTCGGCGCCGCCGACGCGACGGCCGTCCAGGCTGCGGCCAGCCGGGCCGGAGCCCGCCTGACCGGCGACGAGGTGCACGACCCGCTCGGTGGGAGCTTCCGGCTGCGTACCGGCCTGACCGCGGTGTTCCCCGGCCCCGGCCGGCCCTGCTGGTACGAGTACATGACCAACGATCCGGCCGGGGCCGACCGGTTCCACGCCGATGCCCTGGATCTGCGCGCCGCCGTGCCGCCCGGCGCCCCCGACGACTCGTACGCCCTGCTCACCAACGGTGGTGCGCCCGTCGCCGGCCGTCTCAAGACGCCCCCGCCGCTGGACACCCTGCTACCCGCCGGCTGGATGGTCTACCTCGCCGTGGCGGACCCGGACGACGTCGCCGAGCGGGCCCAACGGCAGGGCGGGCGACTTCTGGTAGCACCACGGGACGTGGTTACCGGCCGGGTCTGCGCGCTCGCCGATCCGGCCGGGGCCGTCTTCACCGTCATCCGGCCGGGCCGGGCCGACGGCTGACAACCCGCACGCCGCCCGGTCGCGTTTCCTGAGCTGGGCCAACTCGCGTGGCACGACCGGGTGAGCCGCTCGGCCTGGCCACCGACCGGCTGCCGGGGTGCTGAGCGGCAGCTCAGGTGACCCGGCAGGGCTCGTCGGCCACCTGCTCCCAGGCGCGTCGTTCCGCGATGTCGCGCAGCCGGTCCATCGCGTCCCAGACGTCGACGAAGCGGGTGTAGAGGGGTGCGGGGCCGAGCCGGAGCCGGTCCGGGGTGCGGAAGTCGCCGACCACCCGGCCCTGCGTCGCCAGGGCGCGGGAGATGCGTAGTGCCTCCGGGTGGTGCAGGCTGACGTGGCTGCCGCGCCGTCGCGGGTCGCGGGGGGAGGCAACCCGGAAGCCGTGCGGTGTGAGCCAGGCGTCGGTCAGCTCGATGATCAGTTGGCCGAGGCGTTGCCCCTTCTCCCGTACCCGGTCGACCCCGGCCTCGTCGAGCACGTCCAGGGCGGGGTCGAGGGCGGCCAGCGCGAGGATGGGCGGGGTGCCCACCAGGAAGCGGTCGACGTCGGGGGCGGGATCGTAGTCCGCGGCCATCCGGAACTGGTCGCGCTGGCCGAACCAGCCCTGGATGGGTTGGCGGAGCCGGTGTTGCAGCTCCCGGCGTACGTAGAGGAAGGCGGGCGCGCCCGGACCGCCGTTGAGGTACTTGTAGGTGCAGCCGACCGCCAGGTCGGTCCCGGTGCCGTCCAGGTCGACCGGGATCGCCCCCACCGCGTGCGACAGATCCCACAGCACCACCGTCCCGGCCTCCCGGGCGGCGGTGTTGACCGTCGCCATGTCGAGCAGCGCCCCGGAGCGGTAGTTCACCGCGGAGAGCAGCACCAGCGCGATGTCGCCGTCCAGGGCCGCCCGTAGCTCGCCCGGCTGAAGCCCGTGGTCCAGGTCGGAGGGCATAGCCCGCAGCGTCATTCCGCGGGCGTCGGTCAGACCCTGCAGGACGTAGCGGTCGGTGGGGAAGTCCTCGGCGTCGACGAGGACCGTGCGCCGACCTGCCGGGGCGGCGTCGAGCGCCGCGCTGGCCAGTTTGTAGAGGTTGACGGAGGTGGAGTCCGAGACGGCCACCTCGCCCTCCCGGGCGCCGAGCGCCGTGGCGGCGAGCCGGTCGCCGATGCGGCGGCTCCAGTCGATCCAGCTCGTCCAGGAGCGGACGAGTCGGTCCCCCCAGCCGTGACGGATCACCCGGTCGAGGTGCGCAGGGGTCGCCGCAGGAAGCCGCCCCAGGGAGTTGCCGTCGAGGTAGATGAGGTCGTCGTCGGCGACGAAGAATCGGTCACGCAGATGCGCCAGCGGGTCGTTGGCGTCCAGTTCCTTCGCCAGGTACCGCGGATGGTCGTCGCTCATGGGCCGCCTCCTCACCTCCAGCTCTACCGGAGGCGGGGACGCGGCGCGGGGATCGATCGGATTGTCCGACCGGTCCGCCGCGGCCGAGCCGGTCGAAGGGGACGTCCGTCGCGGAGGACGGGTACCGCCGGGGTGGCCGCACGGGGGCGCGAACGGGCACTCCGATCGTCGCGGTGGCGCCGACTCGGACGGGCCACACGGGCGGGTATCGCCGCCGTGCCCGCGGCGGGACAGGCTGCGCTCGACGCCCGCGGCCGGGCGCCGCGCCGACCGCGGGCAGGGAGGGGCTGATGGAGGTGTCGAGGCAGACCGTGCGGCATGCGTCGATCGTCGGTGTCGGTGGCTACCTGCCCGAGCGGGTGGTCAGCAACCAGGAGGTGTGCGCCGGGATCGATTCGACGGACGAGTGGATCGTGCGGCGGTCCGGCATCCGGCAGCGACGCTTCGCCGGGCCGGAGGAGAGCCTGGCGGTGATGGGGTACGCGGCGGGCACGAAGGCGCTCGCGGCCGCCGGCCTGCCGGTGGAGCGGGTCGACTGCGTCATCGCCACGACGATGAGCCACCTGAGTCAGGCTCCGGCGCTGTCCACCCGGATCGCGCAGCTGCTCGGCCCGGGGGCGGACGTGGCGGCCGCCTTCGACCTGAACGCCGGCTGCGCAGGCTTCTGCTACGCCCTCGGCGTGGCGCGGGACCTGGTGGCCTCCCGTTCCGCCGAGCACGTCCTGGTGGTCGGGGCCGAGCGGATGAGCGACATCGTGGATCCGCACGACCGGTCGTCGGCCTTTCTCTTCGGCGACGGCGCCGGCGCGGTGGTGGTGGCACCGTCGCGGGTGTCGGGCATCTCGCCGGTGGTCTGGGGATCCGACAGCGGCCGGGGCGACGCCATCGCCCAGCCGCGATCATGGTCGGCGCTGCGGGAGGACCGTCACGCGGGTTTCCCCTTCCTGCGCCTGCAGGGTCCGGCGGTCTTCCGCTGGGCGGTCACGCAGATGCAGGGGGTGGCCCGGTCGGCACTGGCGGCGGCGGGGGTGGAGGTCGCCGAGCTCGCCGCGTTCATTCCGCACCAGGCGAACGACCGGATCACGGACGCGCTGGTGGAGGCGCTCGCGCTGCCGCCGTCCGTGGTGGTGGCGCGGGACGTGGTGGAGCTGGGCAACACCGCCGGAGCCTCCGTGCCGCTGGCGATGGACCGGCTGGTGGCCCGGGTACCGGAGGTGGGCGGGGGGTTGGCCCTGCTGCTCGGCTTCGGCGCCGGGCTGCTCTACGCCGGCCAGGTCGTCCGGCTCCCCTGACGGCCGCGGGTAGGACCGGCCAGCGGGCGACGGACACGGCCCTCGCGCCTACGGTCGCCCGGCCTGACCTGCCGGACGCGGGCCGCGCCACCGCGAGGTGTCGCCGTCCGTACCGACCGTGGGCGGTGGGACATCAGCGCTGTTGATCGCTCGGGCACGACTGCAATAGTTGCCGACTCAAGAATTCGGTGAGCCGAGCGTATTGTTGCCGGGGCGGGGCGGATGGCCATTAAAGCGGGTCTTGCCTTAACGGACGGTAAAGATTCTTGTCTCTTCCGGTAACGCGCCGTGAATGGGTCGGCGCAGCATGAGGAAACCGCGCAGTGACCCGGGTGCCCCGCGGCTGAGCAGTACCGAAGCTAGCACAATTTTCCACGTTAAATACCTCCCTGCTCAGCGGCCTCCAGGGTGCTTGCGGCAGGCCGCCGGGTCGCGACCCCGTCGATGTGCGAAACCGGTCAGCGGGCCCCGCGATAGCCGGCGGGCGGCTCGGTGCCCGACCAGGTCGGCCAGGGGGGCGGGCTGTCGGCCAGGAACGCGTGCACGACGGTCACGAACCGGTCCGGCCGCTCCAGGTGGAGCTGGTGGCCGCTGTCGTCGAAGTAGAGCAACCGGCTGCCCGGGACGCTCCGCCGGTAGTCGACCGCGAACGACCAGGGCAGGTAGTCGCAGCCTCCCTTGAGGACCAGGGCCGGTACGCGCACCCGACTCAGGGCGGGGCGGATGTCCGGAGCCGCGCGGGTGCTGCTCAGCGGCACCTGGTTGGCGTAGAAGCCGGGTCGGAGCGCAGTGGGCGGCGCCGGGCTGCCCGGGCACACCAGGCCGGGTGCCGACTGCCGGTGGAGGGTGACGAACCGGCTGTCCATCTCGTCGTCGCCGGAGAGCGCGTGCGCTGCCCGGGGGTCGGCCTTGACCAGGCTGTAGGTCAACATCGCCCGAGGTCGCAGGAGGGTGCCGAACACCGCCAGCCGCTGCCGGGGGTCCAGTCGCCCCACCATGCCGGTGCCGCTCACGTCTCCCACCTCGGGCACCAGCCGCCCTGGCGAGGAGAAGACCACCCGGGAGACGCGCTCGGGGTGGCGGGCCAGGTAGGTGGCGGCCAGCGTGGCGCCGTAGGAATGGCCGATCAGCGCCAGCCGAGGCGCGCCGATCAGGCGACGGACCTGCTCCAGGTCCGCCACGTCCCGCTCCAGCGAGTACCCGCGCGGGTCGGCCAGGCGGCTGGACCGCCCCGCCCCGACCTGGTCGTAGAGCCAGACGTCACGGCCGCTGTCGGCCAGCCGGGCCAGCACCGGAGCGTCGTGGTCCATGTCGGCTACGCCGGGGCCCCCGTGCAGGAACACCACCGGATCGGCGGTCGCCCGAGGACGCGCGGGCACCCGCAGCACGGCGATCCGGCTGCCGTCCGGCAGCGTCCAGAAGCGGGTACCGGCCGGCGCGGCCGGGACGTCGGGGTGCGCGGGGCGCAGGGCGGCCCACGCCGCCGGGACGAGCACCACGGCCGCCGCCACGGCGGCGGCCGTGACGCGCAGCCGTCCGGACGGCTCGCCGGCAGGGCGGCGGGTGAGCCACCAGACGGCCGGCGCCAGCGCGAGCGCGTAGCCCAACAGGCCGGCGGTGAGAAAGGCCGCCGGGCGGGTGGTGAGGCGCGCGGCGCCGAAGGTCGCGGCCCAGCCGACCCCGATCGCGATCGCCATCGATGCTAATGCACCTGCTGTGCGCAGAACGGTCATCATCGCCCGCCTCGTCGCGGAGTTCGTCGGCCCAACGCATGCTTGCACGCCTGGCTCCGTGGCGAAAGTCGCTAAGCGAGACCGGTCCCACCGAGCCGTCGCAGAGCCACCCCCAGTTCCATTTCACTTTTCTGGTGCGAACGGCCGATCGCCGTTAGCATTCGCTGAAATGATTGACGCGGACGGATATCTGTCCATGTCTGTTCGGTCAGTCGTGTTCCCACTTGGCAGTGTCGGCGAAACGCGGCCGGGCCCCCGGCCGCCGATGCCGCATGCCAGGTGCGTGAAGGGGCCACACCGGCCCGGGGGAGGAGAAGGATGCACGAGGTGAGCGAGGCGCGACCGCAGGCGGCCGACGTCGCGGTCCTGGTAGCCATCGACAACGAGTTGACCCGCTGCGGTCTCAGCCAGATGCTGGCTGACCTGCCGATGGTGAGGGCCGTGCACGCGGGCGGCGAGCCCCACGCCACGACCCGGCTGCTGGAGACGGGGAGGTACCAGATCCTGATCGTCGCGGTGGACGGGTCGGCGCAGGGCACGGACGCGATGCTCGCCGCCGCCGCCCGTGCCGGCACGTCGACGCTGTTCCTGCTGCGCCGGACCGAGGACGCGCTGCTGCCCGAGGTCGCGGCCCTGCCCGTGGACGGGTTCCTGCTCGAGCCAGGGCTGAACCGGGCGATCCTCGCCGACAGCCTGCGCAAGCTGCGGCACGGCGAGATGCCCATCCCCGGCTCGCTGGCGCGGCGCATTCTCGACGAGCTGCGTACCGCTGGCAAGCCCCGGTCGGACCCGCCTTTCATGCTCACGCCCCGTGAGCGGCAGGCCCTTAAGCTGCTCGCCGAAGGGCTCAGCAACAAGCAGATCGCCCGTCGGCTCGGCATCTCCGAGCACGGCGCGAAGCGGCACGTCGGCAACGTCCTGGCCAAGCTCAACTGTCCGAACCGGACGGTCGCGGTCACCGTCGCCCTGAACCACGGCCTGCTGGCCGAGGAGCGCGCTGCTCCTCCGGATCCTGCCGTGGTGAACCTGCGCCGTCGCATCGTGTCCGCGCCGGAGCAGCAGCAGTGGGGCAACGGAGGGAGAGCGTGATGACCGATGCCAGGGTGTGGCTGGACGGTTCCCTGGTCGACTGGGACGACGCGCAGGTGCACGTCAGCGCACACGGCCTGCACTACGGAATCGGATTCTTCGAGGGGGTCCGCTGCCACGGCACCCCCCAGGGGCCCGCCATCTTCCGGCTCACCGACCACCTGCGACGGCTCGCCCGGTCCGCCGGCACCTACCTGGTCCGACTGCCCTACAGCGTGGACGACCTCGCCGAGGCGTGTCGGGCGGTGGTCCGCGCCAACGGGCTCACCGACGCGTACCTGCGGCCGATCGTCTTCCTCGGCCCCGGACCGAGCCCGCTCACCGCGCCGTACCGGGTGGCGGTGCTCGCCTCGACCGACGGGCCGCTCGCCGGCGGCACCAAGGAGCACGGCGTGAAGGCCAAGGTGGCGAGCTTCCAGCGGATGCCCTCGCACGTCCTGCCGCCCGCGGCGAAGGCCACCGGCCAGTACCTCAACTCCTACCTCGCCCAGATGGAGGCCCTGACCAGCGGGTACGACGAGGCGATCCTGCTCAACACCGAGGGGCACGTCACCGACGGCTGGGCGCACAACCTCTTCGTGGTGCGTGACGGGGAACTGCGCACCCCGCACCTCGCCTCGGGCGCCCTGGAGGGCGTGGTCCGCGACACCGTCCTCACCCTCGCCGCGGAGACCGGCGTACCGGTCCGCGCCGACGTCCTGGTCCGCACCGACCTGTACCACGCCGACGAGTGCTTCCTCACCGGCACGGCCGCCGGGATCGTCCCCGTGCTCAGCGTGGACGGGCGCCCGGTCGGCAGCGGCAAGGTGGGCCCGGTGACCCAGCGGATCGCCACGGCCTACGCCGACCTCACGACCGGGCGTGACACCGCTCACCCGGAGTGGCGGGAGCTGGTGGGATGAGCTCGCCGGTGACCGCGACCGAGCGGAAGTACCGGGACTCGGTGCGTGCCGCGCTCACCGCCATCGGCCCCGACCCGCGGGACTGGGCGGTAGCCGGGCACCTCCCCCGGGAGGTGTTTCCCACCCTGGCCGAGCACGGGGTGTTCCGGGACCGGTGGCTGCCCGGCGCCGCGCCGGGCGTGCCGCGGCTGATCGCCATGGCGGAGGAACTGAGCGAGTTCGACAGCGGGCTGGCGCTCGCCGCGATGGGGCACAGCGAGGTCTTCATCGGGGCGTTGCGCTGGCTGGCCGCCGGCTCCACCCAGCAGGCGCTGCTCGACGACGCGCTCGACGGGCGGGCCGTCGGCTGCTTCGGGGCGACCGAGCCGCACGGCGGGTCGGACCTGTCGGGTCTGCGCACCACCGCAACCCCGCAGCCCGACGGCTGGCACCTGGTCGGCCGCAAACGCTACGTGTCGAACCTGGGCGCCGCGACGCACCTGCTGGCCGTGGCCCGGGTCGCCGGCAGCGGCCCCCGCGACCTCGCCCTGTTCCTGGTGCCGCTGGACGCGCCCGGCGTACGCATAGAGGGCTTCTTCGCCACCGCCGGCCTGCGCTCGTGCGATGTGGGCGAGGTCAGCCTCGACACCCCGCTCGGCCCGCAGGCGCTGCTCGGCGCGCCCGGCATGGGTCTGGCGTACGCCAGCCGGCTGCTGCAGTTCGAGCGGCTCTCCATCTGCGCGCAGCTGCTCACCGCCGGCCGGATGGCGCTGGGCCTCGCCGCCGCGTACGCCCGCCGCCGGATGATCGAGGGAAAGCCGCTGCTGGACAAGCAGGCGGTGCGGCACCGACTGGCCCACGCCCACGCCCGACTCGGCGTGGCCGCCGCCGCCTTGCGCGACACCGGCGCCCGGGCGGTCGCCGGGGAGGGATTCGCCCACGAGGTGGCCGCACTCAAGCTGGTCGTCTGCGACACGGTGGAGCGGGTGACCGACGACTGCCTCCAGGTCTTCGGGGCCCGCGGCTACACCACGAACTTCCCGCTGGAGGGCTGGTGGCGCGACGTGCGGCTGGCTCGCATCGGTGGCGGCGCCGACGAGGTGCTCACCGAACTGCTGGCCGGCCGGCTGTTCCGGGCCGACCCCCGCTTCGACGCGGAGCTGGACCTGCTGACCGCCGCCGACACCCCCCGGCTGTGAGCGCCGAGGGGGTGGGGCGCCCGGCCGCGCCCCACCCCCTCGGTCCGGTTCAGGCCAGCGTGGCCAGGACCCGACGCGGCGGCAGCTCACCGCCGAGCACCGCTTCCCGCAGCGCCGCCCGGCGCGGTTTGCCGGACGTGGTACGGGGAATCGCTCCCCGCTGCACCACCAGGAGCGGCGCCACCCGGGTGCCGAGCGTCTCGCTGACCGCCCGACGCGCCGCGCGGGCCAACTCCGGGGCGGCCTCCCGCGCGCGCGGGGAGATCTCCAGCACCAGTCCGAAGCGCTCGCCACCCTCGGACCGGTGCTTGAAGGCCGCGCAGCCCAGCAGCTCCGGGCCGCCCGAGGTGAGCGCCACCGCCTCGACGTCCTCGGCGAACACGTTGTGGCCGGAGACGGAGGCCACGTCGGCGCGGCGGCCGACCACGAACAGCTCGCCGTCGTGCACGAAGGCCGCGTCGTCGGTGTCGAACAGCCCTGCCTCCCGCCGCTGGAAGCCGTCGGCCGTCCAGTAGCCCTCGAAGAGCCAGTCGGAGTCGAGCAGCAGGCTGCCCGGGGCCGGCCCGGCGGAGACGGTGTACCGGTTGCCGGGCAGCGGCGGGCCGAGCGAGACGTGCCCGTCGGGCCCGAGCATCGGGCCACGGCCGCGCACCGTGCAGGACACGCCGACCGTTCCCTCCGCCAGCCCGTACGCGGGCATGACGGCCTCCCACCGGAACCCGAGCGGGCCGGCCACCTTGTGGAAGTCGAGCAGGTCCGACCAGACCACCCGCTCGGCGGCGTTCAGGCAGCAACGCATCGCCGACAGGTCCAACCCTTCGGGGTACGGCACCCGCGAGGCGAGCCGAAACCCGAAGTTCGGTGCGCCGCTGACCGTGGCCCGCTCCTCGGCGAGCAGCGTCAGCCAGCGGCTCGGGTCCAGCACGAACGCCTTCGGGTCGAGGTGCGTCTGGTTGGTCCGGGCGTAGAGCGCCGAGCCGAAGAAGCACACGAAGCCGAGGTCGTGGTACAGCGGCAACCAGGTGGCCACCGTGTCCCGGCCGGGTTCGAGGTCGAAGCAGCGGCTGATCATCTTGACGTGTCCGGCGAAGGCGTCGCCGCGGACCGCGACCCCCTTGGGCGTGCCGATGCTGCCCGAGGTGAACTGCACCAGCGCCGTACGGGGAATGGCCGGCTCCGGATCACCGACCCGCTCCTCACCCTGCAGGGCGGCGATCGGCAGGGGACGGACGCGGGCGGTCAGCGGCGCCGCGTCGGGCGCCTCGGTGAGGTGCAACCGGCACTCCATGGCGTCGAGCACCGCGCCGAACCGCTCCGCGTACCCCTCCCGGTTGCGCCGGGGCGGCGGCGGTAGCGAGACCAGGGTGCCGCCGGCGGCCCAGACCCCCAGCGCGGCGGTCACCGTCGGCAGGTCGTTGGTGAGGGTGACCGCCACCGGGTCACCCGGACGCAGACCGGCGGCCCGCAGCCGGTGGGCGGCGGTGGCGATCCGCCGGGCCAGCAGGTCGTAGCTGGCCGAGTCACGGGTGCCGTCGGCGGCGAGGAAGCTGACCACCGTCGACGACCCGTACGGCCGGACGATCTCTTCGAGGCTCAGGCCCGGTTCGGTGGCGTAGCTGTCGGGCCAGGTGATGGTGGGGGTGGGGGAGAGGTCGAGCTCGGTCATGGGGTCGCCAATCGTCGTCGAGGGCTACGGCGGGTCGGCCGGCCGCCCGGTGCGGGGCGCCGGCCGGGACGTCGGCTGCGCCCGCCGCGGCGGGCGCAGCCGGCACGACCTGGCGTCAGGCGGTCGCCGCCTCGGCCTCCAGTTCGGCCACGGCCCGCACGTCGGCCTCCTGGGCCCGCTCGATGATGTCGTGGACCCGCCGGTCCTCCCGGGCGCGTTCGAGCAGCGCCTCCTGGATGTAGGAGACGTGCCAGGCCTCGTCGCGGATGATGGCGCGCAGCGGACGCCGGACCGCCTGCGGCAGGTCCTCCTGTCCGACGTGCAGCTCGTACTCGGACAGGCCGCGCTGCTCCGACACCAGGGTCAGCGCCAGCATGTCGGTCAGCGTCCTGGGGATGCCGAAGTGCGCGGACAGACGCGCCTGGTAGGGCTGCGCCACCTCCACCACCTCACCGCCGAAGTCCTCGATGGCGCGGGTCCACAGCCAGGCGTGCACCGCCTCGTCGCGCAGGTGCCGCGACAGGTCGCTGCGCAGCCGAGCCGTGTCGGCGAGCCGGGCCATCCGCATGATGGCGCCCGCGCCGTGCACCTCCGCGGCGCGGTACTGGTTGAGCATCCACACCGGATCCTCGGGGTCGATGTGTCGGCCGGTGGCAGTGATCACGGGGTGGCCTCCTGATGGGTCAGCGCACGCCCGATGTCCCCGATCGTGCGCAGGTCGGACAGGTCGGACATGGGAAGGTGGGTGCCGGTCTCGGTGTGCACGGCCGCGAGCAGCTCCGAGGCGTCCAGGGAGTCGAAACCCAGGTCCTCCACCAGGTTCGTCGCGGGGCTCAGGGCCCGGGCGTCCACCCCCCGGCCCCGGGCCACCAACCGGGTGACCAGTTCCACCGCCTGTTGTTCGTCCATCGCACGCTCCCACCGGTCTGCCACACGCGGATACCTGTCGGCGTCCCGTTCCACTGCGGACGGGCCGCCGCGTCCCGGACGCTATGTCCGTCCCGGTCGCGGCGAACGCCCGGAAGAGGGACCCACTTCGTCGCCGCCGGTCGGCCGTGGCGGTCGGAGTACCCGACCAGGCCCGGTCGAGGTACCGGTTCGTGCCGACCCCGTCCGGGCGCGGTCGCCCGCCGGTGCCGCCACCGGCCGCGCGGAGCGCCACACCGGACGGTCCGATCAGGTACTGCGTCGCACCAAACCCCGGGTGACAGTCGCGGCATGGTCGGGTGTGAAGCGGAGATCGATCTTGCGGCCATCGGGCACAACGTCTCCGCGCTGCGCCGGCTGCGCGCCGCGGAGGTGATGGCGGTCGTCAAGGCCGACGGGTACGGCCACGGTCTGGTCCCCGTCGCCCGGGCGGCCCTCGCCGGTGGCGCGACCTGGCTCGGCACGGCGTACCTGCCGGAGGCGCTGGCGTTGCGGGCCGCCGGGATCACCGCCCCGGTGCTGTGCTGGCTGCCCCGGCCTGGCGAGGACCTCGCCCCGGCCGTCCGGGCCGGCGTCGACGTGTCCGTCTCCGACCGCTGGGTGCTCGACGAGCTGCTGGCCGCCGCCCGCCGGACCGGACGGGCGGCCCGGGTGCACCTCAAGGTCGACACCGGCTGCGCCCGGGCCGGCGCCACCCCGGCCCGTTGGCCGGAGCTGGTGCTCGCCGCCGGGAAGTCCGCCGGGGACGAGCTGGACGTCGTCGGCGTGTGGAGCCACCTGGCCAACGCCGACCAGCCGGGGCATCCGTCCACCGACCGGCAGGTGGCGCTGTTCGCCGAGGCGCTCGAGGTGGCCGCCGCCCACGGGATCACCCCCCGACTGCGCCACCTGGCGAACTCGGCCGCGGCGCTGTCCGTACCGGCGGCCGCGTACGACCTGGTCCGCCCCGGCATCGCGATCTACGGTGTCAACCCGCTGCCCGGACCGTCCCCGGTGGACCTGGTTCCCGCGATGACCCTGCGCGCCCCGGTCATGCTGGCCCGCCAGGTGGCGGCCGGCACCCCGGTCTCCTACGGCCACGAGTACGTCACCACCCGGGAGACCACCCTCGCCCTGGTGGCCGCCGGATACGCCGACGGCGTGCCGCGCGCCGCCGGGAACCGGGCGGAGGTCCTGCTCGCCGGACGGCGGCGACGGATCAGTGGGCGGGTCTGCATGGACCAGTTCGTGCTCGACGTGCCCGACGCGCCCGTGCTCGCCGGTGACCCGGTGGTCCTCTTCGGACCCGGCACCGGGGGCGAGCCGACCCTCGTCGAACTGGCCGAGGCCGTCGGCACCATCCCCAACGAACTGCTCACCCGGCTCGGACCGCGGGTGCGTCGGGTCTACCGCTGACCCGGCCCGATCGGGCCGGTCGACCCGGGCGGGCGGCGTGGCCCGATCGTCGTGGGCGTTGGTGGCTGTCCGCCGCCCCGCGGCGGTGCGAGATTCACGGCCGGGCGTCGGCGGCGGCCCACGCCGCCGACCGGGACGGAGAGGCGGTTCGCGGCGATGACCCTCCACCAGGACCAGCGCGCGGAGCCGAGGGGGGTCGTGCCCGCCCCGGCGACCGTCGACTACGGCTCCTTCCTGCACCT
Source organism: Micromonospora halophytica (assembly GCF_900090245.1). Taxonomy (GTDB): domain Bacteria; phylum Actinomycetota; class Actinomycetes; order Mycobacteriales; family Micromonosporaceae; genus Micromonospora; species Micromonospora halophytica. The sequence continues at coordinate 214,213 of NZ_FMDN01000008.1, read as the reverse complement.
GGACGCTCTGATGGCGGCGACCGAACCGGTGCCGGACCACCCGGACGGGCGGTTCTTCGTGCTGGTGCACCAGGCCTTCGAGGTCTGGTTCGAGCTGATCGTGCACGAGTTGGTCGCCGCCCGCGCCGCGCTCCTCGCCGGCTCCCTGCCCGACGCGCTGCACCGGCTCCGCCGGGTGGTCGCGGTGGACCGGCTGCTGGTGACCCAGCTCGACACCCTCACCACCCTCACCCCGGCCGGCTTCGCGGGCCTGCGTCCCCACCTGGGCACCGCGAGCGGATTCCAGTCCATCCGCTACCGGGAGATCGAGTACCTGTCCGGGCTGCGGCACCGGGGACACACCGGGGTGGCCGCCCCAGGCAGCGCCGACGCCGTCCGGCTGGAGCGCCGGCTGCGCGAGCCGAGCCTCGGTGACGCCTTCCGGGCGGTGCTGCGCCGCCGGGACGTGGACGATCCGGTCCGGCTGCTGCGCGACGGCTGCGTCCACCGTGACCTGCTCGCCGTCGCCGAGGCGCTGCTCGACCACGACGAGGCGTGGGCGCTGTGGCGGTCCCGCCACGCCCTGGCGGTGGAGCGGCTGATCGGCCACCGGCCGGGCACCGGCGGCTCCACCGGCGTCGAGTATCTCCGGTCCCGACGCGACGAACGGTTCTTCCCGGAGCTGTGGGAGATGCGGACCCGGCTGTGACCGTCACCGTGGCCGCCCGGTCCGTCCGCACGGCACCCGCCGCCGGGTGGACTTTCGCGCGCCCGCCGGGTAGCCGTTCGGGCACCGCCGGCAGGCCCCGCCGGGACGTGCCCGGGCGGAGTCTCCGTCCGAGGGCGGCCGGGCCGCGTACCGGACGGCAACGTGACCCACGGGCGATATCGCGGCGACAGCGCCGCAGCCGACGGCATCCGCCCCGACCGGCGCGGGCACGGCGGAGAGGGGACCTGATGACTGAGACGCCGCGGCCCACCACGCAGGTGGACCGGCCCGGACCGGCCGGCGGTGTGGCACTCCACGGCACCCCGACCACTCCCCGCCGGCCCCGGCTGGTCTTCCTGTATCCCGGGCCGGCCGCCGTGGCCGCCGGCATGGGCCGAGCCGTGTACGACGCCGAACCGGCGGTTCGCGTCGAGGTCGACGCCGCGCTCGCCGCGCTGCCCGGACCCCTCGGCGACCGGGTCCGCGCGGCGCTGCTCGGCCCGCCCGGCCGGGCCGTGCCACCGGACTGCGCCGCCCCGGCGCTGTTCGTCCTGGAATACGCGCTGACCCGGCTGCTCGTCGCCGCCGGGCTGAACCCCGACACCGTGCTCGGTTACGGCGTCGGCGAGGTCACCGCCGCCTGCGTGGCCGGGGTCCTCGACCCCGCCGACGCGCTGCACCTGGCGACCGCGTACGGCCGGCTCAGCGCCGATCTGCCACCGGCCGCGACGATGACGGTGGGACTGCCCGCCGTCGACGTGACCCGGCAGTTGCCGCCCGAGGTCCGGCTGGTCGCCGTGGACACGCCGGAGTCCTGCGTGGTCGCCGGCCCCGGGCCGGAGCTGCGGCGGTGGGAACGCACCCTCGCCCAGCTGTACGTGACCTGCCACCGGCCGGCGGCGCCGGTGGCGGCGTACCCCGACGACGTGCCGTCCCGGCTCGGGCCGGTCGTCGCGGCGCTGCCCGTGACCACGCCCCGCCCGCCGCGGATCCGGTGGCTCAGCACGGTCAGCGGCCGCCCCGTCAGCGCCGACGAGGCGGTCGACCGGGAGCACTGGCTGCGCCTGCCGGGGCGACCCGTCCGCTTCGCCGAGGCGGCCGGGCAGCTCGCCGACCGGGACGTGGCGGTGGAGGTGGGACCCGGCAGCACCTTGACCGCGCTGCTGCGCCACGCCACCCCGGACCTGCCGGCGCTGTCCGTCCTGCCGCCGCGCCCCGAGCGCGAACCGACCGACCCGCGGCGTCACCCGGATCCCGTCGCGGCGGTGCGGGCGCTGCTCGCCGACCCCGCCTCCCGGCGGGACCGACCCCACCTGCCCGACCACACGCGAGCCGGCACGCCCCGGCCCGGGAGGAGAAAGTGATGGAGCTCGAGGGCATCGAGGACGTGTACGAGCTGTCCCCCATCCAGGAGGGGCTGCTGTTCCACAACCTGTACTCGCCGGGCAGCGGCATCTACCTGGAACAGGTCACCATGCGCATGCGCGGCCCGCTGGACGTCGCCGCGTACCAGGCCGCCTGGCAGAGCATCGTCAACCGGCACGCGGTGCTGCGTACCAGCTTCCACTGGGAGGGCATCGACAAGGCCCTGCAGGTGGTGCACCGCGACGTCACGTTCCCGATCGAGGTGCTGGACTGGCGCGACGCCGACCCCGCCGAGCAGCGCGACCGGTACGCCCGGTTCGCCCACGACGACCGGATGACCGGCTTCGACTACGCCACCGCCCCGCTGATGCGCGGGCGGCTGATCCGCTTCGCCGACCAGGAGTGGGAGTTCTTCTGGAGCTTCTCCCACCTGCTCATGGACGGCTGGTCGTTCGGCCTGGCCTTCGCCGAGCTGACCACCCTCTACAACGCGTACGCCACCGGCGGCACCCCCGACCTGCCGCCGGCCCGCCCGTACCGGGCGTACCTGTCCTGGTGGTCCCAGCAGGACAGGTCGGCGACGGAGACGTTCTGGCGGGAACACCTCGCCGGCTACACCGCCCCCGACACCCTGGAGCTGGGCCCGGGCCCGACGGAGACGGTGCCGACGGACGAACCCACCCACGCCGTGCTGCCGACGCCGCAGCTACTGGAGCAGATCCCCGCGCTGACCACCTTCGCCCGCGAACACGGCCTCACCCTCAACACCGTCATGCAGGGCGCCTGGATGCTCGTGCTCAGCCGTTACCTGGGCCGCGCCGACGTCCTCGCCGGCTCCACCGGCACCCAGCGCCCGGCGACCCTGGCCGGCAGCGAACGCATCATGGGGCCGATGCTGGCCACCATGCCGGTGCGCGCCCGGGTCCGCGACGACGCCCCGCTCATCGACTGGCTGCGCGAGTTGCAGACCGACATGGCGCGGGCCCGCGAGCACGCCGACATCTCCCTGACCGACCTGCGCCGGCTGGCCGACCTGCCGGGCAACCGCCCCCTCTTCGAGCTGGACCTGGCCTTCGAGAACGTGCCCGTGCCCGACCTCGGACTGCACGGCGTGCAGCTGACGGAGTCCACCTACGACGGCCGTCCGCACTTCCCGATCACGATGATCGTCATGCCGGGGGAGGCCATGCCGGTGCCCCGCCTGGTCTACGACCGGACCCGGTTCACCGAGACCGCGGTGCGCCGGCTGGTCGACCAGTTCACCACGACCCTGACCAACATGACCCTCTACCCGGGCCTGCGGCTGGGCGACATGGACATCATGCCCACCGAGCAGTGGCGCCAGGTCCTGCTGGACTGGAACACCACCGAGGAGCAGCCGGTCGCCGCGCTGCCCGAGCTGTTCGCCCGTTCGGCCACCGCCACGCCGGACGCCACCGCGGTGGTCTGCGCCGGACAGCGGCTCAGCTACGCCGAACTCGCCGCGCAGGCCAACCGGCTCGCCCACCACCTGCGCGCAGCCGGGGTACGCCCCGGCGACCGGGTCGGGTTGTGCCTGCACCGGTCGCTGGAGACCGTTGTCGGGGTGCTGGGGGTGCTCACCGCCGGGGCCGCGTACGTGCCGCTGGACCTGGGCCACCCGGCCGAACGGATGCGCTGGATCCTCGCCGACGCCGGCGCGAGCGTGCTGGTGACCCACCGGGCGGCGGCCGACGTCGTACCCGAGTTCGCCGGCCGGGTGGTCGACCTGGACGCCGAGGCCGATGCCATCGCGGCCCACCCGGCCGTCCCTCCGCCGGACGGCCCCGCCCCGAACGACGTCGCCTACCTGATCTACACCTCCGGCTCCACCGGCCACCCGAAGGGGGTGCTGGTCAGCCACGCCAACGTGGCCCGGCTGGTGGCCGGGGCGGGCACCCGGATGGAGCTGACCGGCGACGACGTGTGGAGCATGTTCCACTCGTACGCCTTCGACGTGTCGGTGTTCGAGATGTGGGGCGCGTTCGCCACCGGCGCCCGGCTCGTGGTCGTGCCCCACGAGTCGGTACGCGACCCGGAGGCGCTGCTGACCCTGCTCGCCGCCGAGCGGGTCACCGTGTTCAGCCAGACTCCGTCGGCGTTCCGCCAGTTCATGCCCCTTGCCCTGGCCGAGGACGCGCCCCGGCTGCCGCTGCGCTACGTGATCTTCGCCGGGGAGTACCTGGACATTCCGGCCCTCACCCCCTGGATCGACCGGTACGGCGACGAGCAGCCCCACCTGGTCAACATGTACGGCATCACCGAAACCACCGTGCACTCCACCTACCGGCGGATCACCCGGGCCGACCTCACCGGCCCGGTCCGCAGCAACATCGGCCGACCCCTGCCCGACCTGCGGGTCTACCTGCTCGACGAGCGCGGCATGCCGGTGCCCCCGGGCATGCGGGGCGAGATCCACGTCGCCGGCGCCGGAGTCGCCCTCGGCTACCGGAACCTGCTCGAGCTGACCGCCGCCCGTTTCCTGCCCGACCCGTACGCCGGCGAGGGCGAACAGCGCATGTACCGCTCCGGCGACCTGGCCCGGTGGACCGACGACGGCGAGCTGGAGTTCCTCGGCCGCGCCGACCAGCAGGTCAAGATCCGCGGCTTCCGCGTCGAACCGGGCGAGATCGAGGCGGTGCTGCGGGAGCGGCCGGAGATCGCCGACGCCGTGGTGCTGCCCCGCGACATCGCCGGGGACACCCGCCTGGTGGCCTACCTGGTGCCGGCGGACGGGGCGACCGTGCTGGACACCGAGGTGACCGCCGGGCTGCGCGCCCTGCTGCCGGAGTACATGGTCCCCGCCCACCTCGTCACCCTGGACCGGTTCCCGCTCACCCCGAACGGCAAGACCGACCGGGCCGCGCTGCCCGGCTTCGACGGGGCCCGCCCCGACCTCGACCGGGAGTACGTGGCACCGCGCACCCCCACCGAGGAGGCGGTGGCCGCGGCGTGGCGGGAGATGCTCGGCGTGGAGAAGGCCGGGGTGCACGACGACTTCTTCGCCCTCGGCGGACACTCCCTGCTCGCCACCCGGGTCGCTTTCAAGCTGCGCGGCAGCCTCGGCGTGGAGGTACCCGTCCGCGCGGTCTTCGACCACCCCGTCCTGGAGCGGCTGGCCACCGCGATCGACGACCTGGCGCAGCGCCCGGGCGCCGCCGCGCCGGTGATCACCCGCCAGCCCCGGCTGGCCCAGCGGGTCTGACCCCGACGGCCCGCGCGTCCCGGCCGACGCGCGGGCCCGCACCGTCCGTGCCACCACAGCGAGGAGTGTCCGCGTGAGCGTCGATGACAACCCGGTCAGCACCCGGGAGGCGTACCTGCTGCCGGCGTCGTACGGGCAGCGCCGACTCTGGTTCCTGGACCTGCTCGAACCCGGCAGCGCCGCGTCGTACACCGAGCACGGGGCGCTGCGCGTCACCGGGGAACTGGACGTGGACGCCCTCCGCGCGGCGGTGGCCGCCATGGTCCGCCGGCACGAGACCCTGCGCACCGGGCTGATCCTCGTCGACGGCGAACCCGTGCAGGCCGTCACCACCGAGCTGACCGTCGAAGTGGAGCAGGTCGACGCCACCGGCCGGGTCCCCACCGGCGCGGACACCGCCACCGTGCACGCCGCCCTGGCCACGGAGATCCGCGAACTGCTGCGCCGCCCGTTCGACCTGACCCGCCCACCGCTGTTCCGGGTGGTGCTCTACCGCCTCGGCCCGGCCGACCAGGTGCTCGTCGTGGCGTTCCACCACGCCGTGTACGACCAGTGGTCCGGCGCGGTCTTCGTCCGGGAACTGCTGGCCTGCTACGACGCCGCCCTGGCCGGGGCGCCACCGGCGCTGCCCGAACTGCCGGTGCAGTACGGCGACTTCGCCGCCTGGCAACGCCAGTGGGTCGGCGGCGACGAGGAGGCCGGGCAACTCGACCACTGGCAGCGGCGACTGGCCGGCCTGCCGCCGCTGGAGCTGCCCACCGACCACCCCCGGCCGAGCACCCAGACCTTCGACGGCGGCACCGTCGAGACGGTCCTTCCCGCCGAGCTGGTCGCCGACCTGGAACGGCTGGGCCGCGACCATCAGGCCACCCTGTTCATGACCGTGCTGACCGGCTTCGCCGCGGTGCTGGCCCGGCACTGCGGCCAGGACGACCTCGCCGTCGGCACCCCCGTCGCCGGGCGCCGCGCGCCCGAACTGGAACACCTGGTCGGCTTCTTCGTCAACAACCTGGTGCTGCGCATCGACGCGAGCGCCGACCCGGGCTTCACCGAGCTGCTCGACCGGGTCCGTGGCACCTGCCTGGACGCCTACGCCCACGCCGACGTGCCGTTCGAACGGGTGGTGGAGCGGGTGCGTCCGGAGCGGGACCTGGCTCGCAGCCCGCTGTTCCAGGTGATGTTCGTCTTCGGCAACGTGCCACTGCCCGCGCTCACCGCCACCGGGTTCACCGCCGAGCTGTTCCGGGTCGACCCGGGGACCGCCAAGTTCGACCTCTTCGTCACCTGCGTGCCCCGCGCCGACGGTGCCCTGACCGTCACCGTCGAGCACAACACGGCGCTGTTCGACCCGGACACCGCCCGGCGGCTGCTGGCTCATCTGTGCCAGGTGCTCGACGCGGCGGTCACCGACCCGCGCCGGCCACTGTCCGCGCTGCCGCTGCTCACCGACGCCGAGCGCAAGCTGCTCGTCGACCGGGGGCGCGGACGGCAGCGGGAGCTGCCCGCCGACACCCTGCCCGACCTGGTCGCGGCCCGGGCCGCCGCGCACCCCGAGCGCACCGCGGTGACCGGCGTCTCCGGCCGGCTCGGCTACGCCGACCTGGTCCGTCGCGCCCAGCGGATCGCCGCGGCCCTGCACGCCGCCGGGGTACGCCCCGGGCAGCTCGTCGGCGTGGCCGTGGACCGGGACGTCGACCTGCCGGCGGCGCTGCTCGGTGTCCTCGGCGCCGGGGCGGCGTACCTGCCGGTGGACCCGGCGCTGCCCGCCGAGCGGCTGCGCTTCGTGCTCGCCGACGGCGACGCCGCACTGGTGCTCGCCGACGCGACGACCGCCGCCGCCCTTCCCGACGGCCCGCCGGTGCTGCGCCTCGACGGCGACCTGCCGGACGCCGCCGACTGGCCGGCGCGGCCCGGACCGGACGACCTGGCGTACGTCATCCACACCTCCGGCTCCACCGGAACGCCCAAGGGCGTCGCGGTGCCGCACCGAGCCTTGGTCAACCTGCTGACCACCCTCGCCGAGCGCCCCGGCCTCGACGCGGACACCGTGCTGGCCGCGGTCACCACGCTCTCGTTCGACATCGCCGCACTGGAACTGCTCGGCCCGCTGCTCGTCGGCGGCCGGGTCGACGTGGTGCCTCGCGCCGTCGGCGCCGACGGGCCCCGACTCGCCGCCCACCTCGCCGAGGCCGGGGCGACCGTCGTGCAGGCCACCCCGGCCACCTGGCGGCTGCTGCTGGCCGCCGGCTGGCGCCCCGGCCCCGGTTTCGCCGTCTGGTGCGGCGGCGAGGCGTTCCCGCCCGACCTGGCCCGCGCCCTGACCGACACGGGCGCCGCCGTGTGGAACCTGTACGGGCCGACGGAGACCACGGTGTGGTCGGTCGTGCACCGGGTGTCGGGCGCGGAGGACCCGGTGCCGCTGGGATCGCCGGTGGCCAACACCGAACTGCTGGTGGTCGACCGGGCGGGCCGCCGGACCCCGCTCGGGGTGCCGGGGGAGCTGTGGATCGGCGGCGCGGGCGTGGCGGCCGGGTACTGGCAGCGCGACGAGCTGACCCGGGAACGGTTCGTGCCGCACCCGGAGACGCCGGGCGCCCGGGTGTACCGGACCGGGGACGTGGTCCGCTGGCGGCCCGACGGCCGGCTGGAGTTCCTGGGCCGGCTGGACTTCCAGGTGAAGGTGCGGGGGCACCGGATCGAGCCCGGGGAGATCGAGTCGGTGCTGCGCGACGACCCGCGGGTGCGCGACGCGGTGGTGGTGGTACGTGAGGACACCCCCGGCGACCAGCGGCTGGTGGCGTACCACGTGGGTGACGCCGAGCCCGACGCGCTGCGCGACGCCTGCGTTGCCCGGCTGCCCGGCTACATGGTCCCGGCGACCTTCGTGGCGCTGCCGGCGCTGCCGCTCACCGCGAACGGCAAGGTCGACCGGCGGGCCCTGCCCGCCCCCGATCCCGCGCAGCGTGCCGGACGATACGCGCCGCCGCGCGGTGCCGTGGAGGAACGACTCGCGAAGATCTTCGCCGACGTGCTCGGCCTGGACCGGGTCGGCCGCGACGACGACTTCTTCGCCCTCGGCGGGCACTCCCTGCTCGCCACCGCACTGGTCGGGCGGATCGCCGCCGACCTGGACGTCGAGGTGCCGGTCCGCGCGGTCTTCGCCCAACCCACCGTCGCCCGCCTCGCCGGTGTGCTCGACCTGGCCGGCCCGCCCGGCTCCCCGCAGCTCACCCCGGCACCCCGACCGTCCGACGCCGACGGCCCGGTCCGGCTGCCCGCCTCCTTCCAGCAACGCCGGGTGTGGTTCCTCGCCCAGTTCGAGCCGGACACCGCCGCCGCGTACCACCTGCACGGCGGGCTGCGGCTGCGCGGCCGGCTCGACACCGATGCGCTGCGCGCCGCGCTCGCCCTGGTGGTCCGCCGGCACGAGACGCTGCGCACCGGGTTCGCGGCGGTGGACGGCGAACCGGAGCAGGTGATCCACCCGTACGTGCCGACCCCGCTGTCCGAGGTGGACCTGACCGGGGCCGTGGACCGCGACGCCGCTCTGGCCGACCTGCTCCACGACACCGCCACCCGCCCGTTCGACCTGACCACCCCGCCGTTGCTGCGGGTGGTCCTGGCCACCCTCGGCGACGACGACGCCGCGCTGCTGGTCACCCTGCACCACGCGGTCGGCGACCGGCTGGCCGTGGAGGCGCTGACCACCGAGCTCTCCGCCGCGTACACCGCGCTGGCGGCCGGCGCGCAACCGGCGCTGCCCGACCTGCCGGTCCAGTACGGCGACTACGCCGTCGCCCAGCAGCGCTGGGCCGGCGGCCCCGCCGAACGTCGCCAGCTCGAACACTGGCGACGCCACCTCGCCGACCTGCCGGTGCTGGACCTGCCCACCGACCGGCCCCGCCCGGCGGTGCAGACCTACCGTGGCGCCACCCGGACCGCGCAGCTCCCGGCGGGCCTCGTCGCCGACCTCACCGCCCTCGCCGCCGGGCGCGGCGGCACGCTGTTCATGGCCCTGCTCGCGGGCTACGCGCTCACCCTGTCCCGGTACGCGCGCACCCTCGACGTGCCGGTCGGCTCCCCGGTCTCCGGCCGGTACCGTCCCGAGCTGGAGCCGTTGATCGGCTACTTCACCAACAACCTGGTGCTGCGGACCGACCTCACCGGCGACCCGACGGTGGGGGAGCTGCTGGACCGGGTCCGTGACACCTGCCTGGACGCCTACGCCAACGCCGACGTGCCGTTCGAGCGGCTGGTGGAACGGCTGCGCCCGGACCGCGACCTCGCGCACAGCCCGCTGTTCCAGGTGATGTTCATCGCCGCGCCGCTGCCGGCCCCGTCGCTGCGCCTCGGCGACGTGACCGGCACACCGCTGCGCGCCCCGGACAGCGCCGCCAAGTACGACCTGACCCTCACCGTCTTCCCCGCCGGCCCCGACACCACCGCCCAGCAGGTGGTCGCCGAGTACAACACCGACATCTTCGACGCCGCGACGGTGGACCGGCTGCTCGCCCACTACCGGTTGGTCCTCGACGCCCTCACCGCCGACGTCGACCGCCGGCTCTCCGCGCTGCCGGCGCTGCCCGCCGAGGAACGGGCCCGCCTCACCACCTGGGGTACCGGGGTCCGGCCGCCGGTGCCGGCGACCAGCCTCGACCGGTACGTCACCGCCCGGTTCCCGGCGTTCGCCGACCGGATCGCGGTCGCCGACGAGGCCGGGTCGCTGACGTACGCGGAACTCGACCTCCGGGCCCACCAGCTCGCCCAGCACCTGCGCGCCCTCGGCGTGACCCGTGGCGACCGGGTGGCGCTGTTCACCGAGCGTGGCTGCGACGTGCTGGTCGCGCTGCTCGGCGTGCTCCGCGCCGGGGCCGCCTACGTCCCCGTCGACGTGGCCTTCCCGGCGGACCGGGTGGCGTTCATCCTCACCGACTCCGGCGCCTCGGCGGTGCTCACCCAGGCCGACCTGGTCCACCTGCTGCCCGAGCTGCCCGAGTCGGTCGCGGTGGTCCGGTTGGACGCCGACCGCACGGCGATCGCCGCGCGCCCGACCGATCCGCTGCCCGACGGGCCCGGCCCCGACGACCTGGCGTACCTGATCTACACCTCCGGCTCCACCGGCCACCCGAAGGGCGTGGCGCTGCCGCACCGGCCGGTGGTGAACTTCCTGCTCAGCATGATCCGCGAGCCCGGCCTGGCCGGCACCGACGTGGTCGGCGCGGCCAACACCCTCGCCTGCGACATGCCGGTCCTCGACGTCTACCTGCCGCTGCTGGTCGGCGCGCGGATCGAGATGATCCCGCACGCCACCGTCGTCGACGGCGAGCGGCTGGCGGACCGGCTGCGCCGCAGCCGGGTCACCTACCTCCAGGGCACCCCGACCACCTGGCGGCTGCTCCAGCAGGCCGGCTGGCGGCCACCGGCCGGGTTCACCGCCCTGGCCGGGGCGGAGCGGGTCCCCGCCGACCTGGCCCACTGGCTGCACGCCGCCGGCGCCGGCGTCTGGCACCTCTACGGGCCCACCGAGACGACGGTGTGGTCGACGGTGCACCGGGTCGGCGGTGGGGAGGACCCCCTGCCGCTGGGCGGGCCGGTGGCGAACACCGAGCTGCTGGTGGTCGACGACGCCGGCCGCCGGGTGCCGGTGGGTGTGCCGGGCGAGCTGTGGATCGGCGGCGCGGGCGTGGCGGCCGGGTACTGGCGACGCGAGGAACTGACCGCCGTGAAGTTCGTCGCCCACCCGGAGGCACCGGGTGCCCGGGTGTACCGGACCGGGGACCTGGTGCGCTGGCGGGGCGATGGCACGCTGGAGTTCCTGGGCCGCATCGACTTCCAGGTGAAGGTCCGCGGCCACCGCATCGAGCTGGGCGAGATCGAGTCGGTGCTGCGCGCCGACCCGCGGGTACGCGACGCGGTGGTGGTGGTCCGCGAGGACACCCCGGGCGACCAGCGGCTCGTCGGTTACGCCGACCTGCACCACCCGGACGACGTCGACCGCGCCGCGCTCGTCGCCGCGCTGCACGCCGCCTGCCGCGAACGGCTGCCCGACTACATGGTGCCGTCGGCGTTGGTGCTGCTCGACGCGCTGCCGCTGACCGCCAACCGCAACAAGGTCGACCGGGCGAAGCTGCCCGCCCCGGACGGGATGCGCCCGGACGTCGGCGCGTACGCCGCGCCCCGCGGGACGGCCGAGCAACGCCTCGCCGCGATCTTCGCCGACGTGCTCGGCCTGGACCGGGTCGGCCGAGACGACGACTTCTTCGCCCTCGGCGGGCACTCCCTGCTCGCCACCCGGGTGGTCGCCCGTATCCGCGACGCCCTGACGGTGGACCTGCCGGTCCGAGCCGTCTTCGCCACCCCGACGGTGGCCGGCCTGGCCGCCGCCCTGCCGCAGGCCACGCCCGCCGCCGCGCCGGTGGGCGCCACGCCGGTCGGGGACGCCACCGCGCCGCCGATCCCCGCGCAGTTCCGGATGCCGCAGGTCGGCGGTGACCTCGCCGGCCGGTACGTGCTGCCCGCCTCCTCCGGCCAGCGTCGGCTCTGGTTCCTCGCCCAGCTCGATTCCGGCGGCGCGGGGGCGTACACGGTCGACGGCGCGGTGCGGTTGACCGGGCCACTGGACCGCGAGGCGCTGCACGCCGCACTGAACGCCGTGGTGGCCCGGCACGAGACGCTGCGCACCTCGCTGCACGAGACCGACGGGGAACCGGTGCAGGTCATCGCGCCCGCCCTCACCGTGCCGCTGGAGGTGGTCGAGCTGGCCGACCCCGGCCGGCTCGACGAGACCCTCACCGCGCTCTCCGGCGTCCCGTTCGACCTGCGGACCGCGCCGCTGCTGCGGGCCACCCTGATCCGGGTCGACGCCGCGCACCACGTGCTGCACCTGGCGCTGCACCATGCGATCTGCGACCGCTGGTCGGTGCAGGTCCTGGCCCGTGACCTGGTCGCCGCGTACACCGCCGGCGCGGACAGCGCCGCCCCGGCCGCCCTGCCGATCCAGTACGGCGACTACGCGGCCTGGCAACGGCAGTGGACGACCGGCCCGGAGGCGGCCGCGCAGCTGGCGTACTGGCGGCAGCGGCTCGCCGGGCTGCCGGCCCTGGAGCTGCCGACCGACCGGCCCCGCCCCGCCACCCGCGCCTGGCGCGGTGAGCTGTGCTGGCACCGGATTCCCGCCGACCTGGTCGCCCGGGTCACCGAGGCCGCCCGGCGCCGCTCCGCCACGCCGTTCATGGTGGGCCTGGCCGCCTGCCAGCTGATGCTCGCCCGCTACAGCGGGCAGCGGGACTTCGCGGTCGGCTCGCCGGTCGCCGGCCGCTCCCGCACGGAGCTGGAGGGCCTCGTCGGGTTCTTCGTCAACAACCTGGTGCTCCGCGCCGACCTCGACGGCACCCCGACCGTCGGTGAGCTGCTCGACCGGGTGCGCGCCGCCTGCCTGGACGCGTACGCGCACGCCGATGTCCCCTTCGACCAGCTCGTCGAAGAGCTGCGTCCGGCCCGCGACCGGGCCCAGACCCCGCTGTTCACCGTGCTGTTCGCGGCACAGAACACCCCGCCGGCCGCCCGGTCGATGGGCCCGGTCGAGGTGACCCCCGTCGACCTGCGCCCCGGCACCACCCAGTTCGACCTGTCGATCATGCTGGTCCCCGACCCCGACAGCGGTGACCTGCGGCTGCGCGTCGAGTACGACACCGAGCTCTTCGACGCCGCCACCGTGGACCGGATGGCCGACCAGTTCCGCCTGCTCCTCACCGAGCTGGCCGGCGACCCGGACCGCCCGGTACGCGGCCTCGCCCCGCTCACCGACGACGAGCGCCGGCTGCTGCTCGACGAATGGGTGCGGCAACACCCGCAGCCCGACCGTCCCGGCCTCATGGCGTCGTTCCGCGAGCAGGCCACCCGTACGCCCGACGCGGTGGCCGCCGAATGCGGCGACGACCGGCTCAGCTACGCCGAGCTGCTGGCCCGGGCAGCCGGCCTGGCCCAGCGGCTGCGGGCTGCCGGGGTCCGCCGCGGCGACCGGGTCGGCATCCACCTCGACCGCAACCTCGACCTGCTCGTCGCGGTGCTCGGCGTGCTGGACGCCGGTGCCGCCTACGTGCCGCTGGACCCCGGCTGGCCGCCCGCCCGGATGAGCTACGTCCTCGACGACGCCGGAGTGCGGGCGCTGGTCGCGGCGGTGCCGCCGCCCGGCTTCACCGGCCCCGTCCTCGCCCCGACCGGCGAGCCGGCCGCGCCGCAACCGACGGCGGACGAATCCGCCGGGCCGGACGACCTCGCGTACCTGATCTACACCTCCGGTTCCACCGGACGCCCGAAGGGGGTGATGGTCACCCACCGCAACGTGGCCCGGCTGGTCACCGCTGCGGCCACCCGCTTCGCGTTCCGAGCCGACGACGTGTGGAGCGTGTTCCACTCGGTCGCCTTCGACGTGTCGGTCTTCGAGATGTGGGGGGCGTGGCTCACCGGCGCCCGGGTGGTGATGGTGCCCTACCTGGCCGCCCGCGAGCCCGCCGAACTGCGGGCGCTGCTGGCCCGGCACCGGGTCACCGTCCTCAGCCAGACCCCCACCGCGTTTCGCCAGCTCGCCGCCGCCGACGCCGCCGCGCCGGACCGGTTGACCGCGCTGCGCTACGTGGTCTTCGCCGGGGAGGCCCTCGACGTGCCGGCGCTGACCGGCTGGTTCGACCGGTACGGCGACGACCACCCCGAGCTGATCAACATGTACGGCACCACGGAGACCACCGTGCACGCCACCTTCCACCGGGTCCGCGCCACCGAGCTGGCCGAACCCGGCCGGCACCGGGTCGGTCGACCCCTGCCCGACCTGCGGATCGTGCTGCTCGACCCGGACGGGCAGCCGGTGCCGCTCGGCGCGCCGGGCGAGGTCGCCATCGGCGGCCCGGGCGTCTCCCTCGGCTATGCCGGCCGGCCCGAGCTGACCGCCGAACGTTTCGTCGCCAGCCCGTACGCCGGCCCCGGCGGCCGGCTCTACCGCACCGGCGACCTGGCCCGCTGGCTGCCCGACGGCACACTGGACTTCCTCGGCCGCGCCGACTCGCAGGTGAAGATCCGCGGCTTCCGGGTCGAGCCGGGTGAGGTGCAGGCGGTGCTCCGGGAGCACCCCGACGTCGCCGACGCGGTGGTGGTGGCCCGGGCCGGCCGCGCCGACGACACCGAACTCGCCGGCTACGTGGTGCCCCGCCCCGGCGCCGCCCCGTCGCCGGGTGACCTGCGTGCGCACGCCCGCCGGTTCCTCCCCGAGTACCTGGTGCCGGCCAGCCTCACCCTGCTCGACGCGCTGCCCCGCACCGGCAACGGCAAGCTCGACCTGCGCGCCCTGCCCCGGCCCCGGCGCGGTGCCGACGAGGCGGGCCACGTCGCCCCCCGCGACCAGGTGGAGGCCACCCTGACGGAGATCTGGCGGCAGGTGCTCGACGTCGACACCGTCGGCGTGCACGACGACTTCTTCGATCTCGGCGGGCACTCGCTGCTGGCGACCCGGGCGATGAGCCGCGCCCGGACCGCCCTGCACGTCGACGCCGGGGTGCGGGACCTGTTCGACCAGCCGACCATCGCCGGGCTCGCCGAGCGGCTCCGTCACCGGCTCGGCGGCCCGAGCGCCGAACCCGTGCCGGCCGCGACGCCTCGCGACGGGCTGCTGCCCGCCTCCCCGGCGCAGCGCCGGCTCTGGCTGCTGCACCAGCTCGACCCGGACAGCGCCGGGGCGTACGTCATCGGCAGCGCGGTACGGCTACGCGGTCCGCTGGACCCGGCGGCGCTGCAGGCCGCGTTCGCCGACGTGGTCGCCCGGCACGAGGCGCTGCGGACCAGTTTCGCCACCGTGGACGGCGAACCCGCCCAGCGGATCCACCCCGGACTGGACGTGCCGGTGCAGCGGGTCGACCTGAGCGGTGACCCGGCCGCGCTCGCCGCGCTCACCCGGGACCGGCTCACCGCGCCGTTCGACCTCGCCGAGGCGCCACTGGTCCGCACGACCCTGGTCCGGGTCGCCGACGACGAGCACCACCTGCTGCTGGCCCTGCACCACGCGGTCGGTGACCAGTGGTCCACCCAGGTGATCGTCCGGGACCTGGTCGCCGCGTACCGGGCCCGCGTCGCCGGGAACGCCGTCGACCTGCCGGTCCCGCAGCTGCGCTACGCCGACGTGGCGGCGTGGCAACGCGACCGGCTGGAGCGGGGCGGCCTCGACGAGGACCTGCGCTGGTGGACCGACCGGCTGGCCGGGCTGCCGGTGCTGGACCTGCCGACCGACCGGGTCCGCCCGGCCACCCGCCGCCACCGGGGCGGCCAGCGGGCGGCCGAGGTGCCGGCGGGGCTCGTCGACCGGCTGACCGAGGTGGGGCGCCGCCACGACGCCACCCCGTTCATGGTGGCGCTCGCCGCCTACCAGCTCATGCTCTCCCGGTACGCCGGGCAGACCGACTTCGGTGTCGCCGTACCGGTGTCGGGGCGGGACCGGCCGGACACCGAGGATCTGGTCGGCTTCTTCGCCAACACCCTGGTGCTCCGCGCCGACCTGGCCGGCGAGCCGGGAGTAGGTGAGCTGATCGGCCGGGTCCGGCAGACCTGCCTGGCCGCGTACGCCCGCGCGGAAGCGCCGTTCGACGTGCTGGTGGAGCGACTCGGCCAGGCTCGCGACCTGTCCCGTACCCCGCTGGCCCAGGTCGGTTTCGCGCTGGTGGAACGGGTCGCTTCCGGCGACCGGGAGTTCGCCGGGGTGCGCGCCGAGCCGCTGCCGTTCGACCCGGGCACCGCCAAGACCGACCTCACCGTGACCCTGATCCCCACCGACGACGGAGGCTGGCGGCTGCTCGCCGAGTACGACGTCGACCTGTTCGCCCCGGCGACCGTGGACCGGATGCTGGCCCACCTGAGCATGCTGCTGGCCGAGTTCGCCCAGGACCCGCAGCGGCAGGTCACCGCGCTGCCGGACCTGCCCGCCGAGGAGGCCGCCCAACTGGAGTCGTGGGGGCGGGGCCCGGTGCGGGAGCTGCCGGACGCCACCTGGCCGCAGCTGTTCGCCCGCCAGGTCGCCGCCAACCCGGACCGGCCCGCCGTGCTCTTCGGCGCCGAGACGGTCACGTACGCCGAGCTGAACGCCCGGGCCAACCGGCTCGCGCACCGGTTGGTCGAGCTGGGTGTCGGGGCGGACGTGCTGGTCGGGGTGCTCGTGGAGCGCTCCGTGGAGATGGTCGTCGCGGTGCTCGCCGTGCTCAAGGCCGGCGGCGCGTACGTGCCGATCGACCCCGGCTACCCGGCCGACCGGGTGGCGTTCATGCTCTCCGACTCGGGCGCGCCCGTGCTGCTCACCCGGTCCGCCCGCGTCGACGGGCCGACCGGCGCCACCGCCACCGTGGTCGCGGTGGACGCCCCCGACCTGGCCACGCTGCCCGACACCGACCTGCCCCGCCGCAGCGGCCCCGACGACCTGGCCTACGTCATCTACACCTCGGGCTCCACCGGCACCCCGAAGGGGGTGGCGGTGACCCACCGGTCGGTGACGAACCTCTGGCTGACCCGCTACCTGGTCGGGTTGCACTCCGAGAGCCGGGTGCTCCAGTTCGCCCCGTTCAGTTTCGACGTCTCCGTCTTCGAGATGGTGCTCTCCCTGCTCGGCGGGGTGCCGCTGGTGGTGCCCGCCGCGCAGGACCTGGCCGGTGGGGTGGAGATCGTCGGCCTGATCAGCCGGCAGCGGGTCACCTTCACCTTCATGCCGCCGTCGCTGCTGGCCCACCTCGACCCGGAGCACCTGCCCACGGTGGAGGTGCTGGGCTCCGGCGGGGAGGACTGTCCCGCCGAGGTCGCCGAGCGGTGGGGCGGCCGCAAACGCTTCCTGATCGGGTACGGCCCGACCGAGGCCACCGTCTACGCCACGGTCACCGACGAGATCGTCGGTGGCGGGCACCCGCCGATCGGCCGTCCCGTGGTCAACACCGTCCTGCGGGTGCTCGACGAGCGGCTCCACCCCCGCCCGATCGGCGTCCCCGGTGAGCTGTACATCGGCGGGGCGGGGCTGGCCCGCGGCTACCTGCACCGGCCGGAGCTGACCGAGGCGGCCTTCATCACCCATCCGGCCACCGGGGAGCGGCTGTACCGCACCGGCGACCTGGTCCGCTACCTGCCGGACGGCAACCTGGAGTTCCTCGGCCGGCTCGACGACCAGGTCAAGCTGCGCGGCTTCCGGATCGAGCTGGGCGAGATCGCGGCGGCGCTGCGCGGCGCCCCGGGGGTGGCCGAGGCGGTGGTGGTGGTCCGGGAGGACCGCCCGGGGGACAAGCGGCTGGTCGGCTACGTCGTCCCCGCCACGGACGCCCCCGACGACGACCTGGTCCGCGCCGCCCGCGCCGCGGTCGCCGAGCGGCTGCCGCAGTACATGGTGCCGGCCGCCGTGGTGGCGCTGCCCGCCCTGCCGCTCACCCCGAACGGCAAGGTGGACCGTCGGGCGCTGCCGGCCCCGGCCGGACCGGTCGACGAGACCGGGTACGTGCCACCGCGCACCCCGAGCGAGCACCGGCTCACCCGGCTGGTCGCCGAGGCTCTCGGCGTGGAACGGGTGGGCCTGGACGACGACTTCTTCGCCCTCGGCGGGCACTCGCTGCTCGCGGCCCGACTGCACGCCACCATCCGGCGGCTCTGGGGCGTCGACCTGCCTGTGCGGGTGCTGTTCGAACACTCCCGGATCGGGGCGCTCGCCGACCTGCTCGACGAGCAGGGCAGCATCGACGTGGCCGCCGCCGAGGAGCAGCACGCGGCAGCGCTGCGCGCCGACGTGGCGCTGCCCGACGATGTCCGGCCGGTCGGCGCGCCCCGGTCCACCGAGCGGCCCGGCACCGTGCTGCTCACCGGTGCCACCGGGTTCCTCGGGGCGTACCTGCTGCGGCAGCTCGCCGAGGCCGGGACCACCGTGCTCTGTCTGGTGCGGGGTGGCGACGAGGCGGACGCGCACCGCCGACTCGTGGCGCAGCTGCGCCGCTACCGCTGCTGGCGCGAGGAGTGGACGGACCGGGTCCGGGCCCTCCCCGGTGACCTCGCCGCGCCCCGCCTCGGCCTCACCCCGGACCGGTTCGCCGCGCTGGCCCGCGAGGTGGACGAGATCTACCACTGCGGCGCGGTGGTGCACTTCCTGCGCCCGTACGCGATGCTCCGCGACGGCAACGTGGCCGGCACGGTGGAGATCCTGCGCCTGGCCACCCTGGACCGGCCGGTGCCGGTGCACTACGTCTCCACCATGTCGGTCTTCGGTGGGCTCGCCGCGACCGGCGCCGACCCCGCCACCGCGGTGCTGCGCGAGGACGAGCTGCCGGACGTTCCGCCGCCGGCCACCGACACCGGCTACAACCACAGCAAGTGGGTCGCCGAGCAGGTGGTGGCGCTGGCGCGGGCCCGGGGCGTCCCGGTCACCGTCCACCGGCCGGGCCGCATCGCCGGGGACACCCGCACCGGCACCTGGCGCGCCGACGACCTGGTCTGCCAGGTGATCCGGGCCTGTGTGGCCACCGGAGCGGTCCCCGACACCGGGCTCGCCACCGACCTGGTGCCGGTCGACCACCTCGCCGCCGCGATCACGGCGCTGGCCCGACGCCCGGAGGCGCTGGGCCGGACCTTCCACTTCGCCCTCGACACCAAGGTGCCGCTGGTGCTGCTGGCCGACGCCCTCGCCGAGAAGGGCTGGCCGGTTCGCCGGGTGCCGCTCGCCGACTGGTACGACGCCGTCGGTGCCGCCGCCCGTGCCGGCGACGACCAGCTCGGTCCGGTGCTCGCCATGTACGCGCCGTTGGCCGAGGGACGGGTCACCGGTGCCGGCGAGCCCACCTTCGACGACCGCAACACCCGGGAGCTGACCGGCGACCTGCTGCCACCGCCCCGGGTCGACACCGCACTGCTCGGCCGCTACCTCGACGCGCTGGTCGCTGACGGGTTCCTGCCACCGCCGCCCGGCGCGAGCGCCGACACGCCGGAGAGCGGCCCGAGACACCCGGACGAAGGGAGCACCGATGGTTCCGCGTAGGCCGATCGTCGTCGCCGGGGCGGGGGTGGGCGGCCTGACCACCGCGCTCGCCCTGGCCCGTCACGGCCTCCCGGTCGAGGTGTACGAACGTCGCACCGCCGAGGAGATCCGTACCGCACCGGGCAGCGGGTTGACGCTGTGGAGCAACGCCTCCACCCCGCTGGGCTGGCTGGGGCTCGGGGGTCGGCTGCTGGCCGCCGCCGAGCGGGTGGTGGAGATCCGTAACTTCGACTCCCGGGAGCGGATGCGGTTCGCCATGCGCACCCACCCGTACATCCGGCCGGACGCGCTGCCGTCGTTGTCCATCGGGCGGATGGACCTGGCGGACATCCTGCTGGCCGCCTGCGCCGAACGGGGCGTGCCGGTGCACCACGGCCGTCGGGTCACCGGCTACCGGCAGACCGCCGACGGCGTCGAGGTGCAGGCCGACGGTGACGCGGTGACCGGGACGGCGCTGGTCGGCGCGGACGGGGTCCGCTCCACCGTGCTCCGCCAGCTGCGCGGCGACGTGCCCGCGATCTACCTCGGACGTAGCACCTACCGTGGGGTGTGCGCCGGCACGCAGGGCCTGGTCCCGGAGGTGCCGCTGCTCTTCCACGACGAGGCCACCCGGGTCGGCGGTGGCGTCTACCCGATCGGCGGGGACCGGGCCGCGTGGACGCTGTCCTGGCACGCCCCGGCCGGGGAGCGCGAGCAGCCCGGTGGGGAGCGCGAGCACGCCGTCCGGCTGGCCCGGGTGCTGCCGCCGGTGCTGCGCGACCGGGTCACCCGGACCCCCACCGAGGCGATCATCCGGACCGACATCTGGTACCACGAATGGCACGAGACCTGGGGCGACGGGGCGGTCACCCTGGTCGGGGACGCCGCCCACGCGATGCCCAACGACCTCGGTCAGGGTGCCTGCCAGGCGGTCGAGGACGGCGTCGTGCTCGCCGACGCCCTGGCCGCCGGTGACCTCGGCACCCCGGCCGGCGTCGCCGCCGCGCTGCGCGACTACGAGCGCCGCCGCCGGGACCGGGTGAAGTGGGTACGCCAGCAGTCCGTGCAGGTCGCCACCGCCGCCGAGCCGCGTACCGCGGTGGCCCGCTGGGCGATGGGCAAGCTCACCCGCCTCTACCTCGCCGTGGCCGAGAAGGGCATGTGGCAGCGGATGCAGCAGCCTCCCGAGCTGACCGTCCAACCGGCCGCTGTCGCCTCCTGAGAAGGAATGGCCCGGGCTGGCGCCTGCGGGCACAGCTCGGGCCCTTTCATCGCGTCCGGGCGCTGCCGCGTGCCCCCGTCGTGCCGGCGCAGTGGGTTCGTCCACCGGACCGTTGATCTACCCAGGCGTTGATCGGGGCCCTTCCCCGGCTCGGCCCGGGGTGCCCGACCGGGTACCCCGGCGGGGGTGGGAGGTGCGGGCGGGACGGAGGGTGCCCGGGCGGACGGTCCGTTGGAGGGCCGTTCGGCAGCGCCGCCGTTGGCACGGTGGGAGAACCCCGCGAGATCACCAGTCCTCCGGCGCGGCGTGCCCACCGCCGCCGCGCCGACGGGCGCCGGGGCACCGACCGCGCCGGACCGACCGACTTCCAGCCAGGAGCGCGCATGACCGACCTTGCCTTCGACGGCGGCATCCAGGCGACCACCCTGATCGACATCCTCCGCGCCAACGCCGCGTCGGATCCGGGGGCGGTCGCCTTCGCGCAGCT
Organism: Micromonospora halophytica; assembly: GCF_900090245.1. Classification (GTDB taxonomy): domain Bacteria; phylum Actinomycetota; class Actinomycetes; order Mycobacteriales; family Micromonosporaceae; genus Micromonospora; species Micromonospora halophytica. The sequence goes on along the minus strand of NZ_FMDN01000008.1, from coordinate 193,217 downwards.
GACCTACCCCGCCGGCACCGACACCTCCGACGGGCGCGGTGTCGCCCGGGAACTCACCCGCAGCGCGTACGACCGACGCTCAGCGGCCCTCGCGGCCGCCCTCGCCCCGCACCTGGGCCCGGCCGGACGGGTGCTGGTGCTGCTCGCTCCGGGCCTGGACTTCCTGGTCGGCCTCACCGGAGTGATGTACGCCGGCGGCGTCGCCGTGGCCTGCCCACCCCCCGTCGACGGCGCCGGCGACCCGCGCACCGAGCGGGCCGTGCAGATCGCCGGCAACGCCGAGGTCAGCGTGGTGGTGACCACCGCCGAACTGGCCGACCGCCTCACCGAGCTGCGCGGACGGCTCGGCCCCGACGTGCCGTGGCTCGCCGTGGACCGGATCGACGAGGCCACCGCCGACGGCTGGAGCCCGCCGGAGCTGACCGGGGACGACCTGGCGCTGCTGCAGTACACGTCCGGCTCCACCGGCGCGCCGAAGGGCGTCATGGTCAGCCACCGCAACCTGCTGCACCAGATCGACCAGACGGTGACGCTGGCCGGGCTGCCGGCCGGGGCGAACGTGGTCAGCTGGATATCCCCGTACCACGCGCTGGGGGTGGCCGGGCACCTGCTGCTGGCCCAGTACCTCGGTGGCCGGGCGGTCTTCCTCACCCCGGAGGACTTCGTCGCCGACCCGCTGCGCTGGCTGCGGGCCATCTCCGACACCCCCGGCCCGGTCTTCGGCTGCGCGCCGAACTTCGCCTTCGAGCGCTGCCTGGCCCAGGTCCCCGCGCAGCGCCGGGCCGGCCTGGACCTGTCCGGCTGGCACACCACGTTCAACGCCGCCGAGCGGGTCCGCGCCGCGACCATCGCCCGGTTCACCGAGGAGTTCCGCCGCTACGGCTTTCGGCCCGAGACGATGGCGCCCGGCTTCGGGATGACCGAGGCGATGCTCTTCCTCACCGGCCGGCACGCCGACCCGGAGCCGCTGGTGCTCCGGGTGGACGCCGCCGAGCTGGAACAGGGCCGGGTGGTGCCCGTCGACGGCGACGACCGCAGCCTCACCCTGGTCGGTGTCGGTCCGGCCGGGCCGCACAGCGAGATCCTGGTCGTCGACCCGGCCACCCGTACGGTCTGCGCGAACGACCGGGTCGGTGAACTGTGGGTCCGCGGCCCGGTCGTCTGCCAGGGCTACTGGCAGCGTCCCGAGCTGACCGAGGAGACCTTCGGCGCCCGGCTGGCCGACGGCACGGGCCCGTTCCTGCGTACCGGTGACCTGGGCTTCCGGCACGAGGACGACCTGGTGCTCTGCGGCCGGCTCAAGGAAATGATCATCATCCGGGGCCGCAACCTCTACCCGCAGGACGTCGAGATGACCTGCGAGCGGGTCCACCCGGCACTGGCCGGGGCACCCGCGGCGGCGTTCGCGGTCGACACCGACGGGGAGGAACGCCTGGTCGTGGTGCAGTCCATCGCCGACACCACCGGCGTCGACCCCGACGACCTGGTCGCCCGGCTGCGCGCCGCCGTCACCAACGAGCACGAGGTCGAGGTGCACGAGGTGGTGCTGGTCGGCCCGGAGGGCGTCGCGAAGACGGTCAGCGGCAAGGTACAGCGCGGCGCCTGCCGCGACCGCTACCTGGCCGGGGAACTTCAGCCCCTGGCCCGGGGCGGCCGGCCCGCCGCCGACGCCCCGGCCGGCCCGGCACCGGTCGCCGCCCCGATGCGGGACATGCTCCTCGCCCTCGACGAGACGCTGCGAACCCCGGTGCTCGTCGCCGAGCTGCGTCGCCGGCTCGCCACCCTGCTCGGCACCACCGCCGACCGGGTCGCCACCGACCTGCCGCTGGCCGGCCTCGGCCTGGAGTCGCTGCGCGCCATCGAACTGCGTCGCGACCTGGAACGTGACCTGGGTGTCGGCATCCCCATCGCCGAGTTCATGCGTGGCACGGTGACCGGCCTGGCCGACCTGGTCACCGGGCAGCTCGACGCCGCCCCGGGCGGCCGGGACATCGCCTGGCGGCCGGTCGTCGCCGACCCCGAGCACCGGCACGAACCGTTCCCGCTCACCGAACAGCAGTACGCCTACTTCGTCGGCCGCAGCGCCGGCTACGACCTCGGCGAGGTCTCCATCCACATCTACGTCGAGATCGACGCCACCGAACTCGACGTGGACCGGCTGACCCGCGCCCTGAACCAGCTCGTCGCCCGGCAGGAGATGCTGCGCGCGGTGGTCCGCAGCGACGGCACCCAGCAGATCCTCCCCGCCGACCAGGTGCCCCCGATCGACATCGCCCTGGCCGACCTGTCCGACGCGGACCCGGCGGAACGGGATGCTCAGCTCGCCAAGACCCGCGACGAGCTGAGCCACCAGGTGCTGCCGATGGACCACTGGCCGATGTTCGAGGTCCGGGCCAGCCGGCTGCCCGGCGGTACCACCCGGGTGCACGTCAGCCTCGACCTGCTGGTGGCCGACGTGGCCAGCGTGCGGCTGTTCTTCCTGGAGTGGGGCGACCACTACGCCCACCCGCACGCCCACCAGGACCCGCTGCCGGTCTCCTTCCGCGACTACGTGCTCGCCCTGGACCAGGTCACCGGCTCCGAGGCGTACCGGCGTTCCCGGGACTACTGGCTGGCCCGCATCCCGGACCTGCCGCCCGGCCCGGAGCTGCCGCTGGTCTCCGGGGCGGACCGGCGGCGCCGGCGGCGCCGCTCGCACCTGCTCGACGCCGACCGCTGGGCGCGGCTGCGGGCCCGGGCCGCCCGGCGTGGCGTCACCCCGTCGGTGGTGCAGCTCGCCGCGTTCGCCGAGGTTCTCGGCCGGTGGAGCCGGACCGGACGGTTCACCGTCAACGTGCCGCTGTTCAACCGGATGCCGCTGCACCCGCGCATCGACGACGTGATCGGCGACTTCACCGCGGTCACCCTGCTGGAGATCGACGTCACCCCCCGCGACGGCCTCGGCGGGCTGGCCGAGCGGATCCAACGGCAGCTCTGGCAGGACCTGGAGCACCGCTACTTCTCCGGCGTCGAGGTCATGCGCGAACTCAGCCGGCAGCGCGGCGTACGCCCCGGCACCTTCGCCACGGTGGTCTTCGCCAGCGCCCGGGAACAGGGCCGGGACCAGGAGGGCGCGCAGGGCGCGCTCGGCGCCGCCTGGCTCGGCGAGACCGTCTCGGTGATCTCGCAGACCCCGCAGGTGCTCTTCGACCACCAGGTCTACGAGGACCACGGCGCGCTGTCGTACCACTGGGACGTGGTCGAGGACCTCTTCCCCGACGCCATGCTCGACGACCTCTTCCACGCCTACACCGACCTGCTGGAGCGGCTCGCCGCCGGCGACGAGGCGTGGGCGCCCGGCGCGCTGGACGCGCTGCCGGCCGCCCAGCGGCAACTGGTCGCCGACGCCAACACCGCCACCGTCGAGATCCCCGACGAGCTGCTCTTCACCGCCATCGGCCGGCAGGCCGCCGCCCACCCCGAGCGCACCGCCGTGGTCGGTGCCGACGCGACCCTGAGCTACGGGCAGCTCTGGCGGCGGGCCAGCGCGCTGGGCCGGGCGCTGCGCGCCGACGGGGTACGCCCCAACCAGCTCGTCGCGGTCGCCGCGGACAAGAGCGCCGCCCAGCTCGTCGCCGCCCTCGGCGTGCAGCTGGCCGGCGGGGCGTACCTGCCGATCGACCCGGACCTGCCGCCCGCCCGGCAGGACCACCAGCTGCGCCGCGCCGAGGTGAGCACCGTGCTGGTGCGCGCCGGTGGCCCGGACCGCGACGACTGGCCGGACGGCATCCGGGTGGTGCCGGTCGACGCCACCGCCGACCCGGCGGGCGAGGCCGCCGAGCTGGAGCCGGCGCAGCGGCCGGAGGACCTGGCGTACGTGCTCTTCACCTCCGGCTCCACCGGCACGCCGAAGGGGGTGATGCTCTCCCACCGGGCCACCCTGGCCACCGTCGCCCAGGTGCGGGAACGCTGCGGTCTCGGCCCCGACGACGTCGCCCTGGGCCTGTCCGCGTTGAGCTTCGACCTGTCGGTGTGGGACGTCTTCGGCGTCCTCGGCGCCGGGGCGACGCTGGTGCTGCCCGAACCGGCCGCCGCACGCGACCCGGGCCGCTGGCTGGAGCTGATGGCCACCCACGGGGTCACCTGCTGGAACTCCGTGCCCGCACTGGCCCGGATGCTGGTCGAGCAGGCCGAACCGGACGGCGGGCACCCGGGGCTGGCCAGCCTGCGGCTGATGTGGCTCTCCGGCGACTGGATCCCGGTGGACCTGCCGGAGCGGGTCCGGGCGCTCGCTCCGGACGTCCGCTTCGTCGCCTCCGGCGGCCCCACCGAGACGGCCATCTGGTGCGTCGCGTACGACGTGGAGAACGTGGACCCGGACTGGGAGTCCATCCCGTACGGCCGACCGCTGGCCAACCACCGCATCCATGTGCTCAACGACCGGATGCAACCCTGCCCGGTCGGGGTGCCGGGGGAGATGTTCATCGGCGGCGCCGGCCTGGCCGACGGCTACTGGCGCGACCCGGACCTGACCGCCACGTCGTTCGTCACGCACCCGGAGACCGGGGAACGGCTGTACCGCTCCGGTGACCTGGGCCGGTGGCTGCCCGACGGGACACTGCAGATCCTCGGCCGCACCGACCACCAGGTGAAGATCGGCGGATTCCGCATCGAGCTCGGCGAGATCGAGGCCACTCTCACCCGGCATCCGCAGGTGCGCCAGGCCGCCGTGCTCGCCGCCGGCCCGGACCGGCACCGCCGCCGCCTGGTCGCCTTCGTCGTGCCCGACGGAACGGGCGGTGCCGCCGGCCCGGCGGGCACCGACCTGGACCCGAAGGTCGCCGAGAAGAAGGTCCTCGGCGACGTGGAGGCCGACCCGGTACGCCGGACCGAGTTCACCCTGGCCCGCAGGGGGCTGCGCACCGACCTCACCGGCACCCCCGTCGACCTGCCGTCCACCCTGGACGACAACCGGGCCGAGGAGGTATGGGCCCGGCGGGCCAGCCGACGGGTCTTCGCCGACCGGCCGGTACCGCTGACCGACCTGGCCCGGCTGTTGGAGAACCTGCGCAGCCGGGACGGGGAGGTGCTGCCGAAGTACCGCTACGCCTCGGCCGGCGCGCTCTACCCGGTCCAGACGTACGTGCACGTGCGCCCCGGCCGGGTGGACGGGCTCGCCGGCGGCAGCTACTACCACGATCCGGTGGCCCACCGACTCGTCCCGGTCCGCCCGGACGTCGACCTGGACCGTGGCGCGCACGTCTCCACCAACCAGCCCACCTACGACGGCAGCGCCTTCCAGATCTTCCTGGTCGGCCGGATGTCCGCGATCGAACCGCTCTACGGCACCCGGGCGCTGCACTTCTGCCTGCTGGAGGCCGGTGAGATGAGCCAGCTGCTCGACGAGAGCGCCCCCGGGCTCCAGCTCGGGCTCTGCCAGCTGGGCCTGATCGCCGACGAGCACGCCGTGCGGGACCTGCTCGCCCTCGACGACGACGACCGGGTGCTGCACAGCCTGCTCGGCGGGGTGCTCGACCCGGCGCCCCGCCCGGCCGGGGGCGGCACCCTCGCCGACCGGCTGCGCGCGCACGCCGCGGCGACCCTGCCGCACTACATGGTCCCGGGCACCGTGGTCACCCTGGACCGGCTGCCGCTGTCGGCTCGGGGCAAGGTCGACCGGGCCGCCCTGGAGCGGCTCGCCGGCTCCGCCGAGACCGGCGGCACCGGCACCGCCGCGTACGTCGCGCCGACGTCGGAGGTGGAGCGGACCGCGACCGAGGTGTTCCGGAGGGTCCTCGGTGTCGACCGGATCGGCGTCGACGACCGCTTCTTCGACCTCGGCGCGGACTCGGTGACCATCGTGAAGATCTACCGGGAGCTCTGCGCCGCGCTGGAGCGCACCTTCCCCCTGATGCACATGTTCGAGCATCCGACGATCCGGCGGCTCGCCGCCGGGCTCGACGGCGGTGGCGGGACCGCCGGCGACGCCGTCGACGAGGCGTTCAGCCGGGCCGCGGCCCGCCGCGGCCGGCGCGCCGGCCGGCCCGCGGAGGCGGCCCGATGAGCGGGGTGAGCGGCGACATCGCGATCGTCGGCATGGCCGGCCGGTTCCCCGGCGCCCCCGACGTGGCCACCTTCTGGCGCAACCTGCGCGACGGCGTCGAGTCCATCACCTTCTGGGACACCGACACCCTGCGCGCCGGGGGGATCGCCGAGGAGACGCTGGCCGACCCGAGCTACGTGCGGGCCGCCTCCGTCCTGACCGGGATCGAGGACTTCGACGCCGCGTTCTTCGGCTACCACGCCCGCGAGGCGGCGCTGATCGACCCGCAGCAGCGGCTGTTCCTGGAGTGCGCCTGGCACGCCCTGGAGGACGCCGGGTACGCCCCCGGCGCCGTCGACGCCACCGTCGGCGTGTACGCCGGCAGCGCCCTGTCCACGTACCTGCTCGGCAACGTGCTGGCCGGTCGGGTCGCCGGCACGATCGGCGAGACGCTGGAACTGTTGGTCACCAACGACAAGGACTACCTGCCCAACCGGGTCAGCTTCAAGCTGGGCCTGGGCGGGCCGGCGGTGGCCGTGCAGACCGCCTGCTCGTCGTCGCTGGTCGCGGTGCACGTCGCCGCCCAGGCCCTGCTGGAGGGGGAGTGCGACGTCGCGCTGGCCGGCGGCGCGGCGATCCGGCTGCCCCAGCCCAGCGGCTACCTCTGGCAGGAAGGGCTGATCTTCTCCCGGGACGGGCACTGCCGGCCGTTCGACGCCGCCGCCACCGGCACCGTCTTCGGCAGCGGCGTCGGCGTGGTGGTGCTCAAGCGGCTGGAGGACGCCCTCGCCGACGGCGACCACGTCGAGGCGGTGATCCGGGGCAGCGCGGTCACCAACGACGGTTCGGCGAAGGTCGGCTACACCGCCCCGGGCGTGGACGGGCAGGCCAGGGCCGTGGCCACCGCCCTCGGCATCGCCGGGGTCGACCCGGCCACCGTCACCGCGATCGAGGCGCACGGCACCGGCACCCCGCTCGGTGACCCGATCGAGGTGACCGCGCTGAACAAGGTCTTCGCCCCCCGGATGCGCCGGCGCGGCGGGATCGCCCTGGCGTCGGTGAAGTCCAACGTGGGCCACCTGGACACCGCCGCCGGGGTGACCGGCCTGATCAAGGCGGTGCTCCAGCTCAAGCACCGGGAACTGGTGCCCAGCCTGCACTACGACAAGCCCAACCCGGAGATCGACTTCGACAGCTCGCCGTTTCGGGTCAACACCGAACTGCGTGAGTGGACGGCCAGCGACGTGCCTCGCCGGATCGGGGTCAGCTCCTTCGGCATGGGCGGCACCAACGCCCACGTCGTCGTCGAGGAGGCGCCCACGCCCGCCCCGCTGCCGCCGCCGGCCCGCGCCACCCAGGTGATCACGCTGTCCGCGCGTACGCCCGAGGCGCTGGACGAGGCCGCCGCGCAGCTCACCGCGGCCCTCGCCGCGCCGGACGCCCCGCCGCTGGCCGACGTCGCCTGGACCCTGCACCGCGGCCGGGGCCCGGCCCGGTACCGCCGTACGGTGGTCGCCACCGACGCCGCCGACGCGGCCGTCGCGCTGGCCGACCCGACCCGGACGGTCACCGGCACCGCCGTCGACCGGCCCCGGCTGGTCTTCCTCTTCCCCGGCCAGGGCAGCCAGTACCCGGGCATGGGCGCCGAGCTGTACGCCACCGAACCGGCCTACCGTGACGCGCTCGACGCGGTCGCCGCCGACCTGGAACCGCACCTCGGCCTGGACCTGCGCACCGTGCTGCACCCCGCCGACGACGTCGACCCGGCCGAGGCGGCCCGCCGGCTGGAGTCCACCGACCTGGCCCAACCGGCCCTGTTCGCCGTCGAGTACGCCACCGCCGCGCTGCTGGCCGCGCACGGCATCACCCCGGACGCGATGATCGGGCACAGCGTCGGCGAGCTCACCGCCGCCTGCCTGGCCGGCGTCCTGGACCGGTCCGACGCGGCCCGACTGGTCGCCGCCCGGGGCCGGCTGATGGCGGCGATGCCGCCCGGCGCGATGCTCTCGGTGGCCCTCGGTGAGGACGAGGTGCGCCCCCTGCTCACCCCGGCGCTCTCCCTCGCCGCCGCGAACGCCCCCGAGCTGTGTGTGGTCTCCGGTCCGGACGACGACGTCGCCGCGCTGCAGCGGGTGCTCGCCGAGCGCGGCGTGTCGCACCGGCGGCTGCACACCTCGCACGCCTTCCACTCGGCGATGATGGACCCGGTTCGCGACCCCTTCACCGCCGAACTGGCCGGTATCCGGCTCGCCCCGCCGAAGCTGCCGTTCGTCGCCAACCGCACCGGTGAGTGGATCACCGACCGGGAGGCCACCGACCCGGCGTACTGGGCCGGGCACGTCCGGGACACCGTGCGCTTCGGCGCCTCGGTCGCGCTGGTCGCCGGCCCCGACGCGGTGCTGCTGGAGGTCGGCCCCGGCAGGACCCTGGGCACCCTGGCCCGGCAGGTCAGCCGGGACGCCACCGTGCTGGCCAGCATGCCGGCCCCGGGCGACGTGCCGGCCGGCACGCATCCCGGGCCGACCCTGCTCGGCCGGCTCTGGGCGGCCGGCGTCGACGTCGACCTCGCCGCCGACGGTCCGCGCCGCCGGGTGTCCCTGCCCGGGTATCCGTTCCAGCGCCGCCGCTACTGGATCTCCCCGGGCGGCCAGGCCACGGCCCTGGACCTCGCCGGGCTGCACGGCGGCGGAGCGGACCCGGCCGCCGACCCGAGCGCCGGTCTGGACGGGCGGCCCAACGTGCAGACCGCCTACGTCGCCCCCCGCGACGACCGGGAACGCCTCGTCGCCGCGATCTGGCAGGACCTGCTCGGCGCGGCGCCGATCGGGGTGGACGACAACTTCGTCGAACTGGGCGGGCACTCGCTGCTCGCCACCCGCGTCGTCGCCCGGGTCAACGAGGCGTTCGGCATCCGCATCGGGCTGCGCGAGATGCTCGCCGCGCCGACCGTGGCCGGGGTGGCCGCCCTGGTCGCCGCCGGCCGGGCCGCCGACACCGGCATCGACGAGCCGGACCCCGGCCTGCCGCCGGCTGTTCCCGCCCCGGACCAGGCGCACGAGCCGTTCCCGCTCGCCGAGATCCAGCAGGCGCAGTGGCTGGGCCGGCTCGGCAGCGTGGAGGGCGGCAACGTCGCCGCCCACGTCTACTGGGAGGTGGAGACCGGTGAGGTGGACCTGGACCGGCTCACCGCGAGCTGGCAGGAGGTCGTCCGCCGGCACGGCATGCTCCGGGCGGTGATCGGCGAGGACGGCCGCCAGCGCATCCTGCCCGACCCCGGCCCGTACGTCATCGAGGTCACGGATCTGCGCGACCGTCCCGCAGACGCGGTCGAACGGAGCCTCGCCGAGTTGCGCGAGACGCTGTCGCACCAGATGCGGCCGGTGGACGTGTGGCCGCTGTGGGACGTCCGGGCCACCCTGCTGCCCGGCGGGCGGACCCGGCTGCACCTCGGCTTCGACCTCATGATCGCGGACATCGGCAGCATCCGGCTGCTGTCCCGGGACTGGCGGCGCATCCACCAGGGCGTCGGCGACCTCGCCCCGCTCGACCTGTCCTACCGCGACTACGTGCTGGCCACCGAGGAACTGCGCGGCAGCCCGCTGCACCGCCGCTCGCTGGACTACTGGCGGCAGCGGATCGCCGAGCTGCCACCGCGGCCGGACCTGCCGCTGGCCGTCGCCCCGGCCGCGGTCACCCGGCCGGAGCCGGTCTCCTTCGACCTCAAGCTGGACCGGGACACCTGGCGGCGGATCACCGAACGGGCCGGCGGGTACGGCCTGACCCCCTCGTCGGTGCTGCTCGCCGTGTACGCCTACGCGCTGGGAGCCTGGTGCCGGTCGGGTCGCTTCACCGTCAACGTCACCGTCACCAACCGGCTGCCGGTGCACCCGCACGTCGGTGACCTGGTCGGCGAGTTCGCCTCGTTCGACCTGCTCCCGGTCGACCTGGCCGCGGCCGGCAGTGTGGAACGGCTGGCCCGGCACCTGCAGGAGCAGAGCTGGCAGGACCTGGAACACCGGTACGTCAGCGGGGTCGAGGTGCTGCGCGAGATGGCCCGGGCCCGCGGCGGTGCAGCCGGCGCGGTGACGCCGGTCGTCTTCACCAGCACCGTCGTGCAGGAGAGCGAGCCGGGCGACGAGACCTGGTTCGGCTGGCTCGGGGACATGGTCCACGAGGTCGCCCAGACCCCGCAGGTGTGGCTGGACTTCGCCCTGCTGGAAACCGCCGACGGGGTCCGGATGAGCTGGCACGGGGTGCGCCAACTCTTCCCCGACGGGGTGCTCGACGCGGTCTTCGCCGCGTTCAGCCGGCTCACCACCGCCCTCGCCGAAGGCGAGTCCGCGTGGCGGGAGGACCCGGGGGACCTGCGTCCGAGTGCCCAACGCGAGCTGGTGGCGGCGGCGAACGACACCGCCGGGCCGCCCGCCGCCGGGCTGCTGCACGACCCGCTGCTGGGCTGGGCCCGCCGCGAGCCCGACCGCCCGGCCGTCATCGACGCCGACGGGGTGGTGGTCAGTTACGGCGAGTTGTCCCGGCACGCCCACGCCGTCGCCCACCGGCTGCGCGCCCTCGGCGTGGAACGCAACGAGCTGGTCGCCGTGGCGGTGGACAAGTCCGCCGCGCAGGTCGCCGCCGCGCTCGGGGTGCTCCTGGCCGGTGCCGCGTACCTGCCGGTGGACCCGGACCTGCCCGCCGAGCGGCAGGACCACCTGGTCACCTTCGGCCGCTGCCGGGCGGTGCTGTCCCGGGTGGACGGCCCGCGTCGCACCTGGCCGGACGGGGTCACCGAGCTGACCGTCGACCTGACCGCCGAAGCGCCGGCCGGGCACGACGAGCCACTGCCGGCCGCCGACCCCGACGACCTCGCGTACGTCATCTTCACCTCCGGCTCGACCGGCACGCCGAAGGGCGTGATGATCCGGCACCGGGCGGCCCGCAACACCGTCGACGACGTCACCGAACGCTGGTCGATCGGCCCGGACGACGCCGCCCTCGGCCTCTCCTCGCTCAGCTTCGACCTCTCCGTCTACGACGTGTTCGGGCTGCTCGGCGCGGGTGGTCGACTGGTGCTGCCCCGGCACGGCAGCAACCGCGACCCCGGCCACTGGGTGGACCTGGTCACCGCTCACCGGGTCACCGTCTGGAACTCGGTGCCGGCGCTGGCCCAGATGCTCGCCGACCACGTCGCCGGCCACGGCCCGGCGGACGCGCTGGCGGCGGTCCGGCTGTTCCTGATGTCCGGCGACTGGATCCCGGTGGACCTGCCGGAGCGGTTGCGGGAGCTGGCCCCGGCCTGCCTGCCGGTCAGCCTCGGCGGCGCCACCGAGGCGTCGATCTGGTCGATCTGCCACGAGATCCGCGAGGTCGACCCGTCCTGGGAGTCCATTCCGTACGGCCGGGCGATGCGCAACCAGAGCTTCCATGTGCTCAACGACCGGTGGCAGGAGTGCCCGGTCTGGGTGACCGGCGAGCTGTTCATCGGCGGCGTCGGTCTGGCCGACGGGTACTGGCGGGACGAGGAACGCACCGCAGGTCGCTTCGTCACCCGTCCGGCGACCGGGGAGCGCCTCTACCGCACCGGCGACCTGGGCCGGTGGCGACCCGACGGCACCATCGAGTTCCTCGGCCGGGAGGACTTCCAGGTCAAGATCGGCGGCTACCGGATCGAGCTGGGCGAGATCGAGGCGGTCCTGGGCCGCCACCCCGGGGTCGCCGCGGCCGTCGCCGCCGCCCCCGGCGACCGGCACCACCGCCGGCTCGTCGCCTACCTGGTGCCCGCCGACCCTGCGGCCGACCGCGACGCCCTCGTCGAGGAGGTCCGGGCGGAGGCGGCGAGCGCCCTGCCGTCGTACATGGTGCCGCAGGCGCTGCTGACCCTCGACCGGCTGCCGCTGTCGGTCAACGGGAAGGTGGACCGGGCGGCCCTGCCCGACCCTGCCCGGTCGGCCGGCGAGGCGAGGCCGACCGGCGAGGCCACCCCGACCGCCCTGCTGCTGGCCCGGCTCATCGGTGAGGTGCTCAACCAGCCCGAGGTGGGCCCGTTCGACAACTTCTTCGCCGTGGGCGGCGACTCGATCACCGGCATCCAGATCGTCAGCCGGGCCGCCGCCGAGGGCCTCGAACTCACCCCCGCCGACCTTTTCGCCCACCAGGTGGTGGCCGAACTGGCGGCGGTGGCCGACGCCCGATCGCCCGGCGGCCGGGCCGGCGCCGACGCCGGCTTCCCGCTCACCCCGTGGCAGCGGACCCTGGTCGGCCCGGACGGGCCGGCCCGCCCGCTCGGCGTGCAGGTGCTCGACGTGCCGGTGGCCGCCGGACTGGACTCCGACGCGGCGAGCCGGGTGCTGGGGGCCCTGGTCGCCGCGCACCCCGCACTGCGGGTGCGGCTGGTTGCCGACCCGGACGGCTGGCGGCAGCGCGTCGGCGTCGAGGACGAGCCGTACGTGCCGCTGATCGACCTGGCGCCGCTGCCGGCGGCCCGGCGGGACGCCGCCCGTACCCAGATGGTCGCCGACATCCGCGCCGAGCTGGACCCGGTCGACGGGCCGCTGACCCGGGCCGCCCTGTTCGACCTCGGCGACGGAGAGCGCCGGCTGGTGTGGCTGGTGGCCGACCTGGCGGTCGACGCCCGCTCCTGGCCGACGCTCTGCGCCGACCTGCGGCGCGCCCTGGTCGCGGTCGCGGCCGGCGGCGACCCGCAGCCGGCCGCGCCGCCGGTGCCGCTGGCCCGCTGGGCCGAGCGGGCCGCCGGGGAGACCGCGCCGGACGGGTCGGAGCCGGTGGACGAGACCGACTCCGGGGCGACGTCGGTCGAGGACGTGCTGTCGCTGCCGTCCGGCCCGGCCGGACCTGGCGACGGCTGCCGGCGGACCGTGACCGTACCGGCGGAGCGGGCGTCGGCGCTGCTGGACGCGGCATCCCGGACGTACCGGCTGACCGCCGACGAGGTGGTGCTGGCGGCGCTGGCCGCCGCGCTGCACGCCACCGGCGCCCGCCGGGCGGTGGTGGACGTCGAACGCGACCTGCGTGCCGACGGCGTTGCCGAGCTCGACGCCACCGGCGCCGTCGGCCCGTACGCCACCGTCGTGCCGGTGCGCCTGGCGTTGACCGACGACCTGGCCGAGCTGGTGCCGACGGTGAAGCGCCGGCACCGGGCGGCCACACCGGTGTCCGGTGCCCGGCCGGCTCAGCTGCTGCTGCGGCACCTCGGCGACCTCGACGGCACGGCCGAGGAGCCGGCCATCGCGCCCCGGGCCCACGACGGCCCTGGACACCGGCTCGTGGTCACCGGCCACCTCGCCGGCGGGGCACTGCTGGTCGAGGTGTACGCCCCCGCCGCCGGGGAGGCCGACGTGGCCACCCTGGACGCGCTGGCCGACGCGCTGGCCGACGCGCTGACCGGGCTCGCCGCGCACTGCGCCCGGCCCGACGCCGTCACGGTGGACCCCAGCGACTTCCCCCTCGCCGGGCTGGGCCGCGACGACCTGGCCGCCTTCCTGACCGCCGTGACCAGCCGCCGGCCCGCCGCCGGCCGGTCCGTGCCGGACGCCGACCCGGAGGGAGCCGTACGATGACCGAACCCGCCCTGAAGGTGCCGCCCCCGGTCACCTGGCTGCCGCCGGAGGACCGGACCTGGCGCGACACGGTCGCCGGGTTCGCCGCCCGGGCGGTCGCGTCCCGGGTACGGGCGATGGACGAGGCCGCCCGGATCGACCCCGCGCTGGTCGAGGAACTCTTCACCGCCGGCCTGATGGGGGTGGAGATCCCCGAGGTGTACGGCGGCGGCGGCCGGGACCTGTTCGCGGTGGTGCTCGCCATCGAGGAGATCGCCCGGGTCGACCCGGCCGTCGCCGTCCTGGTCGACGTGCAGAACGCCCTGGTGGCCAGCGCCCTGCTGCACCACGGCGACGGCGACGCCCGCCGCCGGCACCTGCCCCGGCTGGCCAACGGCACCGTGGGCGCGTATGCGATCAGCGAGCCGGACGCCGGCAGCGACGCCTTCGGCGGCCGGACCAGCGCCGTCGCCGACGGCGGGGGGTACGTTCTGGACGGGGCGAAACGCTGGATCAGCAGCGCCGCCGAGGCCGGGTTGTTCGTGGTCTTCGCCCGGCTCGCCGACGCCGGGCTCACCGCGTTCCTGGTCGACCGGGACACTCCCGGGCTGACCGTCGGGCCGCCGGTGGCCAAGATGGGCATCCGGGCCAGTTCCACCTGCGACGTCACCTTCGAAGGGGTGCGCGTCGGACGCCGGGACGTGCTCGGCCGCCCCGGCGCGGGGGAGCTGCTGGCCGTGGAGACCCTCAACGTCGGCAAGGTCGGCATCGCCGCGCAGCTGGTCGGGCTGGCCCAAGGGGTGCTCGACGCCGCGACCGGTTACGCGAACCACCGTCGGCAGTTCGGCCAGCCGATCGCCACGTACCAGGGGGTGGCGTTCCCACTGGCCCGCGTCGCCGCCGAACTCCAGGCCGCCCGCGCGCTGCTCTACGACACCACCCGACTGCTCCAGCACGGCGGTTCACCCGCCCAGCGCCTGCGCGCCACCGCCATGGCCAAGTACGTCGCCTCGGAGGTCGCCGAGCGGGCCGCCGCGCTGGCCGTGGAGACGCTCGGCGCCAACGGCTTCGTCCCCGAGCACGGGGTGGAGAAGTTCTACCGGGACGCCAAGGTCGGCAAGATCTACGAGGGGACCTCCAACATGCAGTTCCGTACCATCGCCGCCACCCATGACCGGGCGCCCGCCCCGGCGGAGGGCTGACCGGTGGCCAGGACCCTGCTGTTCTGCCTGCCGTACGCCGGCGGTTCCGCGATGCGTGTCTACGGGCGGTGGCAGCGGGACCTGCCCGACACCGTCGAGGTGGTGCCGGTGGAGCTGGCCGGCCGGGGCGCCCGGATCGTCGAGACGCCGCTGACCGACGTGCCGGCGATCGCCGCCGACGTCATCGGCACACTGCTGGACCGCATCGACCGCCCGTACGCCGTCTTCGGCCACAGCCTCGGCGCGCTGGTCGCGTACGAGCTGACCCGGCGGCTGGAGCACCTGCACGGCCGGCCGGCGACGCACCTGTTCGTCTCCGGTCACCGGGCTCCGCAGCTGCCCCAGCCTCCCGGCCAGTACGACTACCGGCTGCCGGACGCGGCGTTCAAGCAACGGCTGCGCGAGCTGGCCGGCACCCCGGAGGAGGTGCTCGCCCACGACGAACTGCTGGACCTGGTGATCCCGGTCCTGCGCGCCGACTTCGAGGCCGCCGACACCTACCGGTGGCGTCCCGGCCCCCGGATCAGCTGCCCGCTGACCGTCTACGGCGGCGCGGGCGACCCGGAGGCACCGCCGGACTCGCTGCCGGACTGGTCGGCGCTGACCTCCGGCTGGTGCGAGGTGCGGGTCCTGCCCGGGCAGCACTTCTTCCTCAACGACGACCCGGCGGCCCTGCTGAAGGGGATCGCCGCGGACCTGGAGCCGGCCTGGACGGGCGCGGCGGAGAACGGAAGGACCTCCTGATGCGGCTGCGCCCCTGGTTCTACAACACGCTCTACCGGTTCAACCTGGCCCCCTGGGACAAGGAGGTGCGGCCACAGCTCACCGAGCTCGTGGAGTCCGGCCGGCTGACCCCCGCCGAGCTGCCCCGCGCCCTGGACCTGGGCTGCGGCACCGGGGCGGAGGCCGTCTACCTGGCCGGCAAGGGCTTCGGCCCGGTGGTGGGGGTGGACTTCTCCCCGGTGGCGGTGCGCGCGGCCCGCGCCCGCGCGCGGGCCGCCCGGGTCGACGACCGCTGCACCTTCGTCCGGGCCGACCTCACCGCCGGCCCCGTGCCCGGCCTCGCCGACGCGTACGACCTGATCTGCGACTTCGGCGCGCTGAACGACCTCGAGGGGGAGCAGCGGCAGGCGGTGGCTCGGACCATCCACCGGCTCAGCCGCCCCGGGGGCAAGGTGCTGCTCTGGTGCTTCCAGGGCGACAAGAGCCAGCTCTCCGGCGGCGCGAAGATGGCGCCGATGATCGCCCCGGGGGAGGAGAAGGAACTCTTCGGTGACGCGTTCGACCTGGAGTACCTGCCCACCCGTCCGCGCACCGTGATGCTGCTGATGACCCGCCGCTGAGAGCCGGAGGAACGACCCCATGGACCTGAGCCGTCCCATCCTGATCACCGGTGCCGGCGTCGGCGGCCTCACCGCCGCGCTCGCGCTGGCCCGGCACGGCTTCCCCGTGCAGGTGTACGAGCGCCGCGAGCTGGACGAGATCATCGGCAACGCCGGTTTCGGGCACACCATCTGGAGCAACGCCACCACCTCCCTGCGTACCCTCGGGCTGGGGGAGCGGCTGCTGGCCAGGGCCGAGACGATGACCGGCTCCGAGAGCCGCAACTCGTCGGGGCGGGTGATGTTCCGCATGAACACCGCGGAGAGCATCTGGCCCGGCTGCATGCCGACGGTCGGCATCGGCCGGGGGGACCTGATCGGCCTGCTCCGCGACGCCTGCCTGGAGCGGGGCGTGACGATCGGGTACGGGCAGCGGGCCACCGGCTACGAGATCGTCGGCGACGGGGTCGTGCTGACACTCGCCGACGGCGGCACCGTCACCGGCGCCGCCCTGATCGGGGCGGACGGCATCCGCTCCACGATCCTGCAGCAACTGCACGGCCGCCTGCCGGTGGTCTACACCGGACGGTCCACGTACCGCGGCATCGCCCCCGGCACGTGTGGGCTGAACCGGGGCACCGTGCACCTCTTCTCCGACCCGGACAGTCGTTACGGGGGCGGGGCCTGGCTGATCGGCGGCGAGCGGGTGGTCTGGACGCTCTCCTGCGAACGCACCCCCGGCACGGAGGACCCGCAGGGCATCCCGGCACGGGCCCGGGAGATCGCCGACGTGCTCGGCGGGCCCGCCCCCCAGTTCGTCGGCGCCACCGCACCGGAGACGGTGAGCCGGATCGACGTCTACTACCACGAGTGGCTCGACCGGTGGGGCGAGGGACCGGTGACTCTGCTGGGCGACGCCGCCCACGCCCTTCCCACCGACCTCGGCCAGGGCGCCTGCATGGCCATCGAGGACGGGGTGGTGCTGGCCGACTGTCTGGCCACCGCCGCCGACGTGCCCGGCGGGCTGCGCGAGTACGAGCGCCGCCGCCGGGAGCGGGTGCACTGGATCCGCGAGCGGGTGCTGCGGGTCAACCGGTTCAAGCCGGTCCGCAACCCGGTGCTGCGCTGGGTGGTCGGCCGGATCGCCAAGGTGGTGGTCGCGTCCAGCGCGCCGAAGATGTGGCGTGAGGTGCAGCGGCCCCCGGAGTTGACCGCGTCCGCCCCCGACCGGGCCCTCTCCTGACCGCAGCAGACCGTCCTCATCAGTGGGTCGTCGCGACCCCCCTTCCTCACCGGGGAAGGGGGGTCGTCCGCACGGGGGCCCGGACGGCGGACGCCCCGGCCGCGACGAGACCGTGATCCTCGCGCCGGACGGCCGGCACCGCCCGACCGCGCCCGACGCCGCGGCCCCGGAGTGTCGCCGGCAGCGGCTACCGGACGGCCGCAGCCGCCCGCCCGCCCGCGTCGGCACCGGCCCCGGTCGGGCTGCGGGGCTCGCGGATCAGCACCGCGACCAGGGCCGCGACCAGGGCCGCGATCCCGGCCGCCGTCAGCCCCCACTGGATCCCCGTCGTCAGCGCCCGGTCCACCAGCGCCGCCACCACCGGATCACCTGTGGTGCTCACGTCGCCGTCCTCGGCGAAGAGCCGCCGGGCCAGTTCGGCGGAGTCGTCCCGGGACAGGCCGGCCGCCCCGGCCCCGTCCGCCACCACCCGGCGGAAGCCGTCGGTGACCAGCGCACCCAGGACCGCGATGCCGATCAACGCGCCGATCTGCTGCCCGGCCTCCCCGGTGGCCGACGCCAGGCCCGCCCGCTCGGGCCGGACGCTGCCCATCAGCGCGCTGTTGACCGGCGGGATGACCAGGCCGATGCCGGCGCCGAAGAGCACCAGCAGCGGCCACCACCCCTGGTACGGATCCGCGGTGTCCACCCGGGCCAGTAGCAGCAGCGCGACGCCGGTGAGCAGTGCGCCGCCGCACACCGGCACCCGGGCGCCCACCCGGCCGGCCAGCAGCCCGGCCAGCGGGGAGGTCAGCATCACCGCCGTCATCGCCGGGAGGAAGCGCACCCCGGCCTGCGCCGCGGTGTACCCCTGGGCCTGCTGGAGGAAGAGGCTGACCAGGAAGAACGAGGCGTACATGCCGAACGCGAGGAGGCCGATCACCAGGGTGCTGGCGGAGAACGTGGCCGACCGGAACAGCTCCAGGTGCAGCATCGGATGCGTCGAGCGACGCTCCACGGCCAGCAGCGCGACCAGCGCCATCACGGAGACGGCGAGCAGGCCGATGATCGTCGGCGAGCTCCAGCCGTACCGGCTCCCCTCCACCAGGGCGTAGGTGAGCGTGCCGAGCCACAACACGGCCAGGGCCTGACCGGGCAGGTCGACCACCCGGCGCAGCGGGCCGTCGGGGCGGGCGGTGCCGTCCCGGCCGAGCAGCACACGGGCACCCAGCACCAGCGCCAGCGCGCCCACCGGCAGGTTGACCAGGAACACCGAACGCCACCCGAAGTGGGCTGCGAGCAGGCCGCCGAGCACCGGACCGAGCAGCAGCGCCAAGGCCGACACCCCCGACCAGATTCCGAAGGCGCGCGCCCGCTCCCGGGGCGTCGGGAAGGTGTGCGTCAGGATCGCCAGCGTCTGCGGGGTGACCAGGGCCGCCCCGATTCCCTGTACGACCCGGCCGGCCACCAGCGCCTCCACCGTCGGCGCGGCGGCGCAGACCGCCGAGCCGGCCGTGAAGGTCGCCAGCCCGGCGAGGAACATCGGCGCGCGCCCGATCCGGTCGCCGAGGCTGCCCGAGGTGAGCAGCAGCGCGGCGAAGACCAGGACGTAACCGTCGGCGATCCACACCAGCCCGGTCAGGTCGGCGTCGAGGTCGGCGCGCATGGCGGGCAGGGTGAGGCTGATCGCGGTGCTGTCCAGCAGCGCCATGAACAGGGCCAGGCAGACCACCACCAGGACGGCGGTGCGGGACGGCGCGGTTCGCGCCGGCGAGGTGACCACGGGTGCTCCTGTCGTCGTCGGAGGACGGTGGGGCCGAGACCCGCCCCGAGCCAGCGACGCTGCCACGGCCGGCCGGCCCCCACCAGCCGAAGGGCGACGCACCGACCGGACTGCCCGACCGGGCAGCCCTGTCCCGCCCTCGTGGCCGCGCCGTACGGCCGCTTCCCGTGTCCACGGGCCGGCATAGCGTCGGGCCGAGGAGGCGAGATGTCCGATGAGCAGATCCACCGGGCGGCGGCCAATGAGAGCCCGTACCCGCCGCCGCGCGCGGTCCTCGACGCCGTCGCTGCGGCGTCCACCCGGATCAACCGGTACCCGGAGGCATACCCGACCGCGCTGGCCGAGGCGATCGCCGCGCACCACGGCGTACCGGTCGACCACGTCGCGGTCGGCGCGGGCGGCGCCGGCCTGATCCAGCAGATGCTGCACCTGGTGGCCCGAGGTCGGCGGCGCGGGGAGGCCCTCTTCGCGTGGCGCTCCTTCGAGGGGTACCCGCTCATCGCCGAGGGAATGGGCGTGCCGGTGCGGCGGGTCCCGCTGCGCGGCCATCATCACGACCTGGACGCGATGGCGAAGGCGGTGCGCCGGAGAACCAAGCTGATCTTCCTGTGCAGTCCGAACAACCCGACCGGCACCGCCATCGGCCAGGCCGACCTGGACCGTTTCCTCGACCGGGTGCCTCGGCGGGTCTTCGTCGTCCTCGACGAGGTCTACCGGGACTTCGCCACCGACCCGGCGACTGCGGACGGCCTGGCCAGCCTGCCCCGGCACCCCAACCTGGTGGTGCTGCGCAGCTTCTCCAAGTCGTACGGACTGGCCGGCCTGCGCGTCGGGTACGCGATCGGGCACCCCGGACCCGTCGCCGGGCTGCGGGCGGTGACGATGCCGTTCCTGGTGCCCGAGGTGGCGCAGGCCGCGGCGATCGCCGCGCTGGCCGCCGAGCCGGAATACGCGGCCCGTCGTCGGGCACTCGCCGCCGAGCGGGAGCGGGTCACCCGCGCGCTGGTCGCCGCCGGGATGCCCGTCCCGCCGAGCGAGGGGAACTTCGTCTGGCTGCCGCTCGGCGAGCGGAGCGCCGGGTTCGCCGCCGCCTGTGCGGCCCAGGGCCTGCTGGTGCACGGCTTTCCCGGTGAGGGCGTGCGGGTCACCATCGGCACGCCGCAGAGCAACGACCTGCTGTTGCAGGTGGCCGGCACGGGCGAGTTCGTCCGCTCCTGACCTGCGCGGGGCGCCGGCCGGCCGGTCCTCGCCGGCCGGCCGGCGCCCCCTCACCCGGCCACCAGGTCCGCCGCCGGCCGGACGGTGAGCTTGCGGGCCAGCACGGTGAATGCGTCGACGACCCGCTCCAGGTGTTCCGCGGTGTGCGTGGCCATCACGCACAGCCGTAGCTGGGCCTGGCCCCGGGGCACCGCCGGGTAGAGCGCGACGTTGACGTAGACACCGTGGTCGTAGAGGAACCGCCACATCCGGGCGGCGGTCACGTCGTCCGGCGCGGGCACCCGCAGGATGGGGGTCTGCACCTCGATCCCGTTCTCCCACACCGGCGCCGGTGCCACGTCGAAGTCCAGCTCGGTCAACGCGACCCGCAGCCGTGCCGTGTTCGTCGCCAGGCGTTCGCGGCGTTCCTCGCCCTCGGCGGATCGCGCGATCTCGATGCCGGCCAGCGCGGCGCCGAGCCCGCTGGCCGGGGCCGCCGCGGTGAACATGAACGCGCGCGCCTGCACCCGTAGGAAGTCGATCACGTCAGCCGGCCCGGTGACGAAGCCGCCACTACCGCCGAGCGCCTTGGAGAAGGTGCCCATGCGCAGGTCCACCCCGTCGGCGAGCCGGGCGAGCGCCGCGACGCCCTGTCCGTCCGGGCCGAGCACCCCCACCGCGTGCGCCTCGTCCACGAGCAGCCGGGCACCGTACCGGCGGGACAGGCCCGTCACGGCCACGATGTCGGAGAGGTCGCCCTGCATGGAGTAGACCGTGTCGACCGCGACCAGGATGCCCGCGTCCGTGCTGCTGGCCCGGCGCAGCAGCGTCTCCAACCGGTCCATCCGATTGTGCCGGAACGCCAGCAGCCGTCCGCGGGCCAACCGCGCTCCATCCACGATGGACCCGTGGTCGGCGGCGTCGCAGAGGACGACGTCCCCGTCGCCGACCAGCGCGCTGATCACCCCCAGGTTGGTGGTGTAGCCGGTGCCGAAGACCAGCGCGTCCTCCTCGCCGAACCAGTTCGCCACCGCTTCCTCCACCCGCAGGTGCAGTTCGGTGGTGCCGTTCATCAACCGGGAGCCGTTGACCGACGTGCCGTACCGCAGGGCGGCCTGGTGGGCGGCGGAGGTCAGCCGGGAGTCCCCGGACAGGCCGAGGTAGTTGCTGGAGCCGAGGTTCACCCGCGGGGCGCCGCCCATCATGGTCACCGCCGTCGGTGGCCCTTCCGCCACCCGGAAGTAGGGGAGTAGGTGCTGCGCCTCCAACTCCTGTCGGAAGGCGTACGACTCGTACGCGCGAACCTTGGCGAAGAGGTCTCCACTCATGTCGTCATGCCACACGGGTGACGCCCGTTGGCCGATCCCCGGTCAACCCGACAACCGGCCACCCCAACCGTGCAGGTTGCCGTCGCCCTTCGGCGTGCTCCACGAGCGCTTCCACCGGACGGCCACTGTCCGGGATCGTGACAGCCAGGCGGGCGGGGCGTGCACGCGCATCACGTCCAGGCACGCGGCGACGGCGTCCCGGCCGCGGACCAGGCTCGACACGTGGCGCCATGCGGTCGGGTGCCTGGTCGGCAACGCCAGGAATTGACTGGCCCTGCGGCCCCCCGGTGTCGAGACTTCCGGGGTGACGCTTCACCAGGACGAGGTCCCGATCGACGAGGCAATGGTCAGGTCACTGCTGCGGGCGCAGCGCCCACAGTGGGCCGACCTGCCGCTGTCCCCGGCGGGCGCGGGCACCGACAACAGGATGTACCGGCTGGGCGACGACCTGCTCGTACGGCTTCCACGGACCGCGGGCACGTCGCGGTCCGTACGCAAGGAGCAGCAGTGGCTGCCCCGCCTGGCGCCGCTGCTGTCGTGGCCCGTCCCCGAGCCCGTCCACGCCGGCACACCCACCACGGCCTTCCCGCTCGTCTGGTCGGTGCACCGCTGGATCGACGGTGCCGACGTCACCCCGGAAACCGTCCAGGACTGGGCGGCCCTCGGCGCCGACCTGGCGGAGTTCGTGCGGCAGCTGCACACCGTCGACCTGATGGGAGCGACTCGCGCGGACGACCTCAGCTGGTACCGCGGGGGCAGCCTGCGGGCCTGCGACGAGTGGGTCGGCCGCTGTCTCGACGACTGCCGCGCCATCGTGGGTTCGCAGCTCGACGTGGAGAAGCTGGACCGGTTGTGGCGAGCCGCGCTGGCCCTGCCGGAACCTTCCGGACCGCAGGTGTGGCTGCACGGCGATCTCAAGCCCACCAACCTCCTGGCGCGGGACGGCAGGCTCCACGCGGTCATCGACTTCGGGGGCCTCTCGGTCGGCCTTCCCGACGCCGAGCACGCCACGGTCTGGGACCTGCCGCCGCAGGCACGGCAGGCATACTGGAACAGCCTGAGCCTTGATGACGTGACCTGGGCGCGCGCCCGCGCGTGGGCGATCGCGGTGGGCGTCAGCGGGGTCTCCTACTACTGGCGCACCTATCCGGAGTTCGTCGCCGAGTGCCGGGCACGACTTCAGGCGATCTGCACCGACGCCGCCGCACGTTGAGCGGCGCCGTCGCGACCCAGGGTGCGGTTCGGCAGCTCAGGCCGACACGTCCTTGCGGCCCCAGCGGCCAGGGACGTTGCGCAGCACCAGCCGGTCGAACCCGTCCGGCAGGCTGGGGCGGCTGACCAGTTGGTCGCCGACCGGTTCCAGCCCGAGCATCGCCCGCAGCAGCAGGAGGGTGGCCCCGGCGGACCATGCCTGTGGGCTGCACGCGGTGGGGTACTCCACGGGGTAGCGGGTCAGGTCGCGCTCGTAGCCGCCGAACGCCTCGGGCAGTCGACCGGCGAAGTAGCCGGCCGCCTCGATGACCGCGATGGCGATCCGGGCGGACTCCCGGTCGAAGCCGTAGCGGCGCAGCCCCCAGGCGATCAGGCTGTTGTCGAACGGCCACACCGTGCCGATGTGGTAGCCGATCGGGTTGTACCGGGCCTGATCGGTGGCGAGGGTGCGTACTCCCCAGCCGGAGAAGAGTTCCGGGCTCATCAGGTGCCGCGCGACCTGGTCGGCGCGGGACTCGTCGACGATGCCGCTCCACAGCAGGTGGCCGATGTTCGACGCCAGCGCGTCCACCTGGTCGCCGTTCGTATCGAGGGCGAGGGCGTAGTAGCCGTGCCGCTCTATCCAGAAGTCCCGATTGAAGCGTTGCTTGAGGTCGGCCGCCTCTCGTTCCAGCCGCTCGGCGTACGCCGGGTCGCCCCAGAACTCCCGGGCGAGTCGCGCGCCACGGATCTTGGCGTCGTAGGCGTAACCCTGGAGTTCACAGGTGGCCCGGGGGAAGCCGGGAAGCCGCCCGTCCCGGTAGCAGATTCCGTCGTCCGAATCCTTCCAGCACTGGTTCTGCAACCCCCGCGGGGCGCTGCGTCGCTGGTACCAGATGTAGCCGTTGCCCATCGCGTCGCCGTACGTGTCGATCCAGTCCAGGGCGGCTCGCGCCTCCCGCTCGAACCGGTGCACCATGGCCGCGTCCCCGGTCCACCGCTCGTACTCGTCCATCAGCACCACGTAGAGCGGGGTGGCGTCCGCCGAGCCGTAGTACGGGGTGTGTGGTTGCTCCTCGAACGCGGCGCTCTCGCCGTAGCGGAACTCGTGCAGGACCTTCCCCGGCTCCTCGTCCCGGAAGTCGTCCAGTCGGCTGCCCTGCGGGATGGAGAGGGTGTAGATGGTGGCCGCGGCGAGCTGCGGGGCGAAGGGGAGCGCCTGAAAGCTGGTGATGATGCTGTCCCGGCCGAAGATGGTCATGAACCAGGGCAGACCGGCGGCCGGCACGCTCAGCCCGGCGGAGACCAGCGGGGTGTAGCGCAGCGCGGCCAGGTCGGCGATGCTGCGCCGGTACGTCCCGGCCAGCGACTCGTGGTCCGTCTCCAACCGCGGGGCGTTGTCGAACCACAGCTCCAGGTCCTCGGCGAGGGACGGTCTACGTCGGGGGGTGCCACCCAGGCTGGCCCGTACGGTACGGCGTCCCGGACCGAGCATCGCCGCCCGCAGCTTCAGCACCCACATCTTCTTCGGCTCGAGCCGTCCGGTGGCGGTCAACCCGTCGAGATCGACTTCGCTTCGGCAGTTTCCCGGGTCGATTTCGCTGCCCAGGTCGCAGCTGATCATCACTTCGCGGTGGAAGTCCTCCCGCTGGTACCCGAGGAACAGACTGCCGTTCTCGATCCGGGAGGTGTAGCCGCCCTTCTTCTTCGTCTGGTGCCGGATCTCGAAGATGTCCGCGAAGTCGCTGGCCACGTCCAGCCGTACGACGAGATCGACGGGCTCGTCGCCGTGGCTGATGATGGTCAACTGGTCTTCGAACTCGTCGTTGATCGTCTGCTGTCGAATGATCGACATGGTCGAGTCGAAGTCGTGGGTGGCGCTCGCCGGGGCGAGGAAGAACCGGGCCTGGTAGTACTGGAGGTCATCCAGGGACAGGGAGTAGAGCGACCTGCCGTTGATGGTCAGCCGCCATTTCGACAGGAACCGGGTGTCCCAGGAGAAGAGCCCGGTCGGGAAGGTCGGCGAGGCGCTGAAGTCTCCGCGCCGGTCGGTGACGACGAAGGAGTTGCCGTCCAGGATGCGTACCAGGTCACTCACGACTGCCCTCCCGGCGGCGGCAGCACCAGGTCGCGCGGGTTGCGGGCGGCCGGTGGGCCGGGAAACAGCCGCTCCAGCAGTCGGAACAGTTCCACCCGGCCCTCGAGGACGAGATTGCGGGTCAGCCAGGCCGTGGTGAGATTCCGCTCGCCCCGGGCGGCGGCGTCCAGCAACGCCTTGTCGCCGTGCAGGACGCAGTCCGCCGGGCGGTTCTCCCGGGAGAGGGTGATCTTGCCGGAGGTGATGGTGATGTGCCAGTGGTGGATCTGCCCGTCCTCGGTGAGATCGAGCCGGACCGTGCCGTCGACCCTGGCGAGCCGTTGCAGGTACGGGCAGTCGGCCAGTTCGCCCAGGAACTCCTCGATCGAGGCTGACATCGGCTCCCCGTTCGTCGCTCGCGTCGGCGGTGCCCGAGGCTGACCTCCGCCGGTCCCGCCGATCGCCTGCCATCATCGCACGAAATGCCCATTTTCGGCCTGGATGATCGATATCATCGGTTTCAGGCTCGGGGCCCGGTGGACCGCCGTCGTCGGCGGGCGGGCCGGCGGCAGACCAGTAAGGGGACGGGGCGACCATGGAGAAACTGCTACTGATCACCGGCGACGCGGCGGAGTCGCTGGAGGTCCTCTACCCCTATCAGCGGTTGATCGAGGAGGGGTACGACGTTCACATCGCCGCACCGGCCGCCAAGAAGCTCCAGTTCGTCATCCACGAGTTCGTCGAGGGCTTCGACACGTACGCCGAGAAGCCCGGATACGCCTTCCCGGCGGACCTGGCGTTCGAGGACGTGAACCCCGCGGACTACCTCGCACTGGTCGTGCCCGGTGGCCGTGCCCCCGAGTATCTCCGCAACAACGAGGAGTGCCTGCGGATCGTCCGGCATTTCGTCGAGGCGGACAAGCCGATCGCCCACCTCTGCCACGGGCCGCTCATCCTGGCCGCCGCAGGGGCACTCGAAGGCCGGCGTGCGACGGCCTACCCGGCCCTCGCGCCCGACGTCAGAGCCGCCGGTGCGGAGTACGTCGACACCGAGGTGCTGGTCGACGGTCTCCAGGTGTCCGCGCCGGCCTGGACGGCCAATCCACCATGGATGCGGGAGTTCATCAGGATCCTGAAGTCCCGCAAGTGACCGGTGCGGTGCCGGGACGGCGCCCGTTCGGTGTCGAGCGCGCGAGGACGCACGGCCCGCCGCGGTCTCATCCTCCGGCACCGCTGATCATGGTTGGTCGCCTGTCGCAGGCCCTACCTAAACTGCACTCTCAGTGACACCGAGGTGCGTGTCCGCTGCGGGATGGGGGTGCGGTGCGGGTAGCGGTGCTCGGGCCGTTGGAGCTCGGCGAACGGGACGGCCGCCTTGCCATCGGTTCCCCCAAGCAGCGAACCACCCTGGCGCTGCTGATTGCCCGGGCGGGCACCGTGGTGTCGATCGAGGAGTTGATCGCGGAGCTGTGGGGTGAGCGGCCGCCGCGCTCCGCGCTGGCCAACGCCCGGATGTACGTGGCGAACCTGCGCCGGCTGCTGGCCGGGTACGACGACGCCCCCCAGGTGCGCAAGGCCGGCGGGGGATACCTGCTCACCCTCGACGATCAGGCGTACGACCTGCGGCAGTTCCGGGACCTGGCACGAGGCGGCCGGGCGCTTCTCGACGACGGCGACGCGATCGCGGCCGGGCGGCAGTGCCGGCAGGCGATCGACCTGTGGCGGGGCCGACCGCTGGCGGACGTGCCGACCGGTGAGCTGCTCGACGCCTGGGTGCTCGGGGTGGAGCAGGAACACCAGCGGGCGGCGCACTGCCAGGCCGAGGCGCTGCTCCGGTCGGGTCGGGCCGACCAGGCCGTGGACCTGGCGCGTGCGCTGCTTCTCCGTGACCCGCTGCGGGAGCCCACCTACGAGCTGCTGATGCGGGCGCACCACGCGGGCGGCGACGTGGCCGCCGCGCTCGGCGTCTACGACACCGCCCGCCGCCGCCTCGGGTCCGAACTCGGCATCGAGCCCGGCCCGGCGCTGCGTGAGCTGCGGCATGTCGTACTCGACCGGGGCGACGGGCGGACGGCGGGCCCGGACGGCGGCGCCTCAGCGGCGGGTCCGCCGCCCGTCCCGGAGCCGGCGCCCGACCGCGCCGTGCCCCGACAGCTGCCGGCGGACATCCCCGCGTTCGCCGGGCGGGCCCCGCACCTCGACCGCCTCGGCGCCCTGCTGCACCGTGCCACCGGTGCGGCCAGGGTGCCGGTGACCGTCGTGGTGACCGGTCCCGCCGGGGTGGGCAAGACGGCCCTGGCCGTGCACTGGGCGCACCGCGTCGCCGACCGTTTCCCCGACGGGCAGCTCTACGTCGACCTGCGGGGTTTCGGCCCCGAGCGGGCCCGGACCGGCCCCGCCGAGGCGCTGCGCGGCCTGCTCGACGCGCTCGGCGTGCCACCGCACCGGATGCCCCGGACGGTCCAGGCGCAGGCCGGCCTCTACCGCAGCATCCTGGCCGGTCGCCGGGTCCTGCTCGTCCTGGACAATGCCCGCGACGCCGACCAGGTCCGGCCGCTGCTGCCCGGCTCCGCCGGCGCGCTGACCGTGGTGACCAGCCGGGACCAGATGTACGGGCTGGTCACCAAGGAGGCCGCCGAACCGCTGCCGCTGACGCTGATGTCGCCGACCGAGGCCCGTGAGCTGCTCGCCGGGCGGCTGGGCGCGACCCGCACCCGGGCGGCGGAGGCGGTGGACGAGATCGTCGCGTCCTGCGTCGGGCTGCCGCTGGCGTTGGCCGTCGTCGCCGCCCGCGCCGCGATCGAGCCGGACGTCCCGCTGCCGCGCCTCGCCGCCGACCTGCGCCGCACCCGACGGCTGGACGCTCTGGCGCCGGACAGCACCGTCGACGTCCGCACGACGCTGTCGTGGTCGCATCACCTGCTCCACGAGCCGGCCACCCGGCTGTTCAGCCTGCTGGCGGCCCACCCCGGCCCCGATGTCGGACTCCCGGCCGTGGCCAGCCTCGCCGGCCTGCCGGTGGCCCGGGCCCGGCAACTGCTGGCCGACCTCGTCTCGGTGAACCTGCTCGCCGAGCACCGGCCCGGGCGGTTCCGGTTCCACGACCTGCTTCGCGAGTACGCCGCCGAGCGCCTCGACGAGGGCGACCCGGCCGACCGGGCCGCCGCGCTGCGCCGGCTGCTCGACCACTACCTGCACACCGCCTGCCAGGCCGAGCGGTTGCTGAACCCGGTGCGCAAGCCGCTCGCCCTGCCACCGCCGTCGCCCGACGTGACCGTGGAGCCCGTCAACAGCGCGGAGGCCGCCCTCGCCTGGTTCACCCGGGAACGGGCCGGGCTCGTCGCCATGGTCGCCGAGGCGCACCGGGCCGGTCTGCCCGAGCGCACCTGGCAGCTCGCCTGGACGTTCAGCACGTTCTTCGACACCCGCGCCTACTGGGCGGACTGGCAGCGCACCCAGCAACTCGCCCTGTCCGCCGCGCGTACGACCGGCGACCCGGGCCGGCAGGCGGACGCCCACCGCTGCCTGGCCCGCGCCTGCGTCCGGCTGGACCACCCCGACGAGGCGTACGACCACTACGAGCAGGCCCAGGGGATCTACCAGGAGACGGGCGAGCTGCTCGGCCAGGCCGTCGTCGAGCTGAACCTGTCCCTGCTGGCCGAGCAGCAGGACCACCCACGCCGGGCGCTGGAGCACGCCCGGCGGGCACTCGACCTGTTCCGTCGCGCCGGCGACCGGCCGGGGGAGGGGCGGGCGCTCAACGGGGTGGGCTGGTGCCACGCCCGGCTCGGCGAGCACGAACACACCCTGCGGCACTGCACCGAGGCCCTCGCGGTGCTCGGTGCGGTGGGCGACCGGGCGGGGCAGGCGGCGGCCTGGGACAGCATCGGCTATGCCCGGCGCCATCTCGGCGACCACGACGAGGCGATCACCTGTCACCAGCGGTCGCTGGCCATCTACCGGGAGCTGGGGCACCGGTACTGGGAGGCGTCGGTGCTCACCCACCTCGGTGAGGCGTACCTCGACGGGGGCGACGAGCCGGCCGCCCGGGCGGCGTGGCGAGACGCCCACGACATCCTGGTCGCGATCGGTCACGGTGAGGCGGAACAGGTCCGTGTCCGGCTCGACCAACCTGCGTCGGTGGTGAACTCGCTGCCGGTGACCGACCGGGGTGAGGGACGGTGACCGGCTGGACCGTTGATGCCGGGTCGGGGACCCGGACGAGGTCCGGTCCGGCGTCAGGGGCGGGCCGTGCACCGCTCCCAACGCCGCCACCACTGCTCCTCCGTGGGCTCCCCGGCAGCGATCACCAGCGCCTCGATCAACTCGGCCGGGGTGTGTGGCCGGCTTCCGTCGGCGAGCAGCAGGAGGCGTCGGATCTCGTCGGTCCGACGCCGCAGGACGTCACCCACCAGCGTCTTGCCCGCCTCGGTCAGCGTCAACCAGGCGACCCGCCGGTCCACTGGCCGGTGGTGGCGTGCGACCAGCTCCCGGCGTACCAGGCGGTCGCAGGTCCTGGTCGCGGTCGACGGGTGGACGCCCAACCGGGCCGCCAGGTCCACCGTGCGTATCGGGCTGTGCGAGGCCAGGACGACCAGCGTCCGGTACTGCGAAAGGGTGACCTCCGCGTCCAGCGCGGCGAGGGTCCGGGCGGTGATCCCCACGAGCGTACGGCTCAGCGCGGACAGCCCGTCGACCAGATCTTCGTGGTCGGGAGTCGACGGGGTGCTGCCGTCCACGTACAGTGCCATCCGAAAATGATTGCACGGATACATGTAAAGGCGTTCAGGTGGAACCCTTCATCCAGACCGTGGACGAGACCCGGCCCGTGGACCGGGCGGCGAGGTGGGAACGCCTGTCGGCGCTTCCCCTGACGATCCTGTCGATCCTCTTCCTGGCCGTCTACGCGGCGCCGATCCTCCGGCCCGACCTGC
Source organism: Micromonospora halophytica (assembly GCF_900090245.1). Lineage (GTDB taxonomy): Bacteria > Actinomycetota > Actinomycetes > Mycobacteriales > Micromonosporaceae > Micromonospora > Micromonospora halophytica. The sequence continues at coordinate 163,386 of NZ_FMDN01000008.1, read as the reverse complement.
CCGCGCCGTGGCGACTCGCCTGCGAGGTGACGGCGGTCGTCATCTGGCTGCTGTTCTGGGTGGACCTCCTGGCACGCCTGAAGCTGACCACGGACCGGCGCCGCTTCCTCCGGAGCCACCTGTTCGACCTCACCGTGCTGGTGCTGCCCGTACTGCGTCCGCTGCGTGCCCTGCGTCTGGTCACCGTGGTGCTGACCCTCAACCGCAGGACGGAGACCTGGGCCCGGGGCCGGCTCGCTGTCTACGTGGGTGCCACCACCCTGCTCCTGGTGTTGGTGTCGGCGCTGGCCGTGCTCGACGCCGAGCGCTCCTCCGTCGACGCGAACATCTCCTCCTTCGACGATGCGCTCTGGTGGTCGGCGGTCACCATCACCACGGTCGGCTACGGGGACCATTACCCGGTCACCGCCACCGGCCGGTTCGTGGCCCTGGCGCTCATGATCGGCGGTATCGGACTGATCGGTTTCGTCACCGGTTCGCTGGCGACCTGGATCGTGGAGCGGGTCTCCGACGCAGGGCGGCCGGCCACGGCGACGGTCGACGACGTGGCGGTCCTCCGTGCGGAGATCGCCGCGCTGCGTCAGCAGCTCGAGCCTCGGGTGACGGGGATCGGGAACGAGCCGGACCAGCAGAGCCGTGCGGCCTCCTCCCGTTGATCCCCGGCCGGCACCCGGCCACCCACTCGCCGGCGGCGGTCCTTCCGGCAGCTGGCACCGCTGGCTCGGCCTGCCGTTGGCCATGGGTTTCATCGTGCTGGTCCTGGCGGTCGACGTCGTCGCCGGTACGCACGCCGTGCTCATCGGGTTCCTGACCCTGGCGCCACTGTTCGCCGCCGCCGTGGACGCCCCGCGCCGCACCGCGCTGGTGTCGGCCGCCGCGAGCACCGCGGCGGTGGCCGCCGGCCTGCCCAACGGTCTGCTCGGCAGCCTCGACCACCTGCTGCGGGTGGCTGTGGTGATCACGGTCAGCCTGATGGCGGTGTACGTCGCGCGCGCCCGCACCGCCCGCGAGGAACGGCTGCGTCGAATGACGGAGATCGCCCGGGTCACCCAGGCGGCGATCCTGCGCGAGATGCCCCGGCAGGCGGCCGGGGTCGCGCTCGCCGCCCGCTACGTCTCCGCCCAGGAAGGGGCCGGCGTCGGTGGAGACCTGTACGAGGCGGTCGCCGACCGGGGTCGACTACGGCTCATCGTCGGTGACGTCCGCGGCAACGGACTGGCCGCGGTGCGGCTGGCCGCGGCGGTCACCGGGGCGTTCCGGCAGTCGGCGATCATCCGGTCGGACCTCGTCCAGGTGGCGCGTGACCTGGACGGACTGGTCGGCCGGGAGTCGTCCCCCGCGCACGTCGCGACGTTCGTCACCGCTGTCCTGGTCGAGCTGCACGACGCCGGGATCCGTATCGTCAACTGCGGTCACCCGGCTCCGATCCTGCGGCGTCGTACCGGAGACCTGGCCGAACTCGGTCCGTCGCCGCCGGACCGCCCACTCGGGCTCGGCGGGGTCCGCCGGCCGGGGGCGGTGGATCGGTGGGAGGTGGGCGACCGGCTGTTGCTGCACACCGACGGCATGGTCGAGGCGCGCGACGGCGCCGGGCGGTTCTTCCCGATGTCCGCGCTCGGGACCTGTCTGGCCGAGCCGACGGTGCACGAATGCCTCGTCGCCGTCTGGACCGCCGTGCACCGGCATGTGGGCGGTGCGCCCCACGACGACATCGCCCTCCTGCTGGCCGAGCGCCTGCCGGCGGTCCCCGACGCCTGACGAGGGGCGTGCGACCACCCGGCGACCCTGGCCGGTACGCCCTGCACCAGGTAGCCTGGCGCCCGGGAACTCATTGCACGCATGCAGGTATCGGTGGACGGGGGTGGCCGTTGAGCCTGACGACGGAGACCGTCCACGCCGGTCCCGTGGTTCGGATCCGGCTGCGCGGGGAGATGGACGTCGACACCTCCGGCCTGGTGCACGACGCCGTCCTCGCGGCGTTGACCTCCGACTCCGTACGACAGGTGGTCCTCGACCTCGGCGAGCTGGCCTTCATCGACTCCTCCGGGATGGGCACGCTGGTGGCCTGTCAGCGAGCCGTCGGTGTGGGTGGCGGCATGTTCAACCTGGAGAATCTCGCGCCCTTCGTCCGACGGCAGCTCTTCGCCGCCGGTCTGCTCGGTCTGCTCGGCGGCATCGACGACGGCCCGGCCGACGCTGCGTCCTGACCGCCCTCGTCCCCGCACCGCCCACAGATCGGACCCCGGCCCGTGATTCCTGCCTCCGGTGCGCCGTCGCCGTACCGTCGCGCCGTCGTCGACCGTCTCCGACGGTGGGCCGCCTGGCCGGCCCGGCTCGTACGGTCGTCCTGGCCCCGCCGGGTCCTGAGCGGAGCGGCGGTGCTGGTCGTCACCGCCGTCGGCGTCATGATCGGCACGCTCCTCGCCGCGCGGGGAACCGGGGACGTCGGGCCGCTGCAGGTCGCGTTCCAGCTGTCCCCGTCGATGGACGGTGGCACCGAGGTCGCCGTCCCGCCGCTCGGCTCGCTGTACCTCGACAGCCACGAGGGTCCCGCGCGGCTCACCGTCCGCCTCGAATCGCTGGACCAGCGACGGACCGAGGCCCTGATCAACGACCCCTCCGGTCTCACCCGGGCAGGCGACACCGCGCCGCAGGACATCCGCGACGCCCTGGTCCGCCTCGGGCTCCGTACGCTCGGCGTCTCGGTCCTCGCGTCGATGCTGCTCGCGGCCCTGACCTTCCGCTCCGTGCGCCGGGTCGCCTGGTCGGGCGGGCTCGCCCTGCTGGTCACCGGCGGCACCCTCGGCACGGCGGCCCTGACGGTACGGCCGCAGGCGCTGGCCGAGCCCCGCTACGAGGGACTGCTGGTCAATGCCCCGGCGTTGATCGGTGACGCACAGCGCATCGCCGACGACTACACCCGTTACGCGGAGCAACTGCAGCGGCTGGTCGGCAATGTCGGCAAGCTCTACGCCACCGTGTCGAGCCTGCCGATCTACGAGGCCGCGCCGGACACCACCCGCGTGCTGCACGTGTCGGACCTGCATCTCAACCCCGCCGCCTGGCCGGTGATCAAGACTCTGGTCGAGCAGTACGACATCGACTTCGTGATCGACACCGGAGACATCACCGACTGGGGCAGCGAGCCCGAGTCGTCGTACGTCTCGATGATCGGCCAGTTGAAGGTGCCCTACGTCTACGTTCGTGGCAACCACGACTCACCCCGTACGGCGGCGGCGGTGGCGAGCCAACCGAACGCGATCGTGTTGGACGACTCGGTCGCGGTGGTCCGTGGTGTGACGATCGCCGGTGTCGGTGATCCCCGCTTCACCCCCGACAAACAGGAGTCGGAGGCGGGGCCCTGGGAGGAACCGGCGATGACGGTCGAGGGCGCGGGAGAGCGGCTCGCCACGACGATCCGGTCCCTGGACGTGTCGGTGGACGTCGCGCTGGTGCACGACCCGGCGTCCGCGGCGCCGCTCAACGGTGTCGCGCCGCTCGTCCTGGCCGGGCACACACACCGCCGGGAGGTGACCGTGCTGCCGTCCGCCGGGGAGGTGGCCACCCGGCTGGCGGTGCAGGGCTCCACCGGCGGCGCGGGGCTGCGTGGGCTCGAGGGTGAAGAACCGATGCCGCTGGCCCTGTCGGTGTTCTACCTCGGCCCCGACCACAGGCTCCAGGCGTACGACGACATCCGCGTCGGCGGCACCGGTCGGGCGCAGGTCAGCCTCGACCGGACGGTGGTCGACGACACCCCGCCCGTGCAGGCCCCGGTGCCGTCCGCCCCGACCGTCACCCCCGTCGGCCGCTAGCCGGCGGGGCGGCGACGGCACCGGCGGGCCGGGTGGCCGTCGCGCCGGGGGAGCGTCACGGCGTCATCTCCGCCAGCCGTCGGCGCACCGCCGGCAGGTGTTCGGGCAGGGCCACCGTCGTGAGGTCCCGCAGCATTTCGACGAGGGCCCGGGTGATCCTCGGCTGGTCGCGGCCGGCGTACGCGACGTCGTCCACCGCGACGGCGAGGAGGCTGTCGAAGCTCTGCCGGCGGGCGACGGCGCGGACGGTGCCGTCGTCGTCGTGGACGACCCGGGGCAGCCGCGGTCGGACCGCCAGCCGGCGGAGCAGGTCGTGTGCCTCCCGCACGGCCCGTTCGGCGGTGGTGACGTCGTTGATCCCCGGTGACAGGGCTCGCTCGGCGATGTCGGCGAGTTGTCGCAGACCGAATCCGATGTCCTGACCGGGGGTGCGTTCCACGCTGATGCTGACACCCTGCACGGTGTCGCCCGGATCCAGTGGCGCCGGCGGCTGGTCACCGACCGGGTGGACGTGCAGCAGCGGGGCGCCCTCGGCGACGAAATCCCCCGGAACCGGTACCACTGAGATGGCGCAGCGGTGACGTCGGGCGATCTCGGCCAGTAGGTCGACGTCGACGTCGACGATCATTCCGGGCCCGAGCGCGCCGATCACCTGGCAGATCTGGCCGGCGTGCTCCGGCTCGCCGTCGCCCTCGTCGCCCTCGTCGCCCGACCGGTCGGCGTCCAGGCAGCGCCGGGTCTGGACGCCGATCGCCGCGATGATGTGCGACACCCGCATCACGGTGGTGATGTGGTGCAGGTAGTAGATGAAGACGGCGGTGCTGCACAGCACCAGCGCCATCGACGCGGCGAGCGACAGCTCGGGCAGACGTCCCGCGGCCCGGTCGGGCAGGGCGGCGAGCACCACCATGGCGAACAGGAACGTCGCCACGAACGTGCCCAGCGTGATCTGGATGACCCGGTCCTGCAGGAAGGTACGCAGCACCCGCGGCGAGTACTGGCTGCTGGCCAGTTGCAGGGCGACCACCGTGATGGAGAAGACCAGGGCGGTGAACGAGATCATCGCCGTGATGATCGAGGAGAGCAGCGAACGGGCGCCCGCCGGGCCGCTGGGCAGGATGCCACCGATCGGCAGTGCCAGCCGCAACTCCAGCACCGACAGCCCGACGGCCAGGACCACCGCGCTCACCGCGAACACCGCCGGGACCAGCCAGAAGCTGCCTCGCACCGACGCCAGGCGAGAGGATCGGGTCTGGGTCCTGCTCACCCGCCCGTAATCCCCGAGCCGTCCCGGCGTACACCTTCGGCGCCGCCGGCGGGGCGGACCGGCCGGAGGCGACATGGTGCCGGCGCCCGGACCGCCGTTCCCGCACGCCCGAGCGTCGACCCGGTGCCCGGTCCCGTTCCGGCGGGACGGCCGGACCGCCGGTCATCCGCCGTCGCCGGGTGATGGATCCGTGCTCGGCTGGGCGGTGCCGGCCGGGCTCTCGCCGGTGGACGCCGTCGGGGTGGCCGGGGTGTCCGGCTGCGTCGATTCGACCGGACCAGGGGCGTCCGGCGGGGACGGGCTCTGTGCCGGGGACGGGCTCTGTGTCGGGGAGGGAGCCCCGGTGGTCGGCCGGGGTGAGACGCCCGGTACACCCGGGGAGGTGGGAGCGCCGGTCGGCGGCCCGGTGGTGGGTGTCCGATCGGGGCTCGCAGGGGTGCTGCTGCCGCCGGCCGTCGGGTCCGTGGGCCGTGCGCTTGCGGTGGTTTCCTCGTCCTGCCCACCGCCTGCACCGGGGGTCGTCCTGCTGGGCCGGACGGACGGTGTCGCGACCGTCGTGGAGGTGATCGACGTGGATGCCCGGCGGCACGGGACGCCGTTGACCGCGAAACCGGTCGGCTCGCCCCGGGTGGAGTCGTCGTAGGTGCCCCACAGGCCGACCGTCGTCGTACCGTCGGGACCCGCGGGACCGTCGACCCGGACCGTCACGTTACGCACTCGTCGGAGCAGGTGAACGCCCTCGGTGCCGCCGGTGAGCCGTTGGCCGGCGGGCAGTGCGAACGACAGTGTCCGATTCTCGGACCTGGCTGCGCCGGCATGCGTGACGGTCAGGTCGGCGGTGAACGTGCCGTCGGAGGCCCGGTGGGAGGTGTACCGCGCGGTGCACCCGGAGGACGACGCGTCCGACCCGGCCCCCGCACCCTCGGCGGCGTCGTCCGTGGAGGTGAGCCCGGGCAGTTGTGCCGCGAGTACCGCCGCCAGGGCCGTGGACGGCACGGCCGCCAGCAGCAGGCCGCGCCGGGCCGCGCCGCGCCGCCGTGGCAGCCGACCGCTCGACGCCGGTCGCGTGGCGCGAACCGCGCCCGACCTGGGGATTCGACCCGACGGTACGGCAGGCCGGGTGGCGGGGACGGGACCGGACGCGGCATCCAGGCCGGCCGCTGGTCCGACGGGGATCGCTGGCCGGGTCCCCACCACCTCCGACAGCAGCTTCCAGACCTGGGCGCTGGTGGGTCGGTCCGCGGGATCCGGCGCCAGGCATCGTCCGCAGAGCCCGCCGACGGCCTCCGGCAGGCCTGGTACACCGGCCACCGGTGCGGCGTGACCCGGGGCGAGTAGCTCGACCACACTGTCGCCCTGCCGTAGTGGCACGCCCACGAGGCATTCGTGCAGCAGCAGGCCGAGTGCGTACACGTCGCTGGCGGGTACGGCCGCGTCGCCGCGCGCCTGCTCAGGGGCCATGTACCGGGGGGTGCCCAGTACCTCGCCGTGCTCGCCGACGGAGCGTTGGCCGACACCCAGAGCGATCCCGAGGTCCACGAGCTTCACGCCGGCCGGGGCCAACAGCACGTTGCCGGGCTTGACGTCCCGGTGCACCAGATCCGCGGCGTGCGCCGCGGTGAGCGCTGCCGCCACGTCCGCGCAGACCCGAACGGCGTCGCGCCAGTCCATCGCCCCACCGCCGTGCAGCCTGGCGGCGAGCGTCTCGCCGTGGACGAACTCCATCACCAGGTACGGGACCCGCCGGTAGCCGTGCAGTCGCGCCTCACCGTAGTCGTACACGTTGGCGATGTGGGGATGGTTGAGCTGTGCCGCGGCGGACGCCTCGGCGCGGATCAGCTCGCGGGAGCGCCGGTCGCTGGCCAACTGCGGAGCCAGCAGCTTCACCGCGACCGTCCGGTGCAGCAGTTCGTCCTCGGCGCGCCAGACGACCGCCATGCCGCCTCGGCCCACCGGCTCCACCAGCCGGTAGCGTCCTCCCAGCAGCCGCACGTCGCCCCCCTCCTCCGTGGCCGGTCACGGCGTCCGCCGGCGGGGCCGCATGCCGCTCGGTCGCGGACCCCAACGACGTACCCCCCGGTGGATCAGGGAAAACCGGCGGCCCGCAGCCAGGGGCACGGGGACCTGGTCGGCTGGCTGCCGTAGTCCCGGTGGACCGGCGGCAGCCTGAGTGTGTAACCGGTACCGCTGCGGGCACCACGGGGAAGAATCTGGCTCTTGCCCTGCTGGTTTTTCGACCGACCACCGTGTGCGACGCAGTCGCGGACTGGAGGAATCCATGAAGAACTACGTGCGGTTCGGCGTCGTCATGACCGTGAGCCTGGCCGTGATGTTCGTCCTCACCCTGTCGCAGATCCGCCGCATCGGGGACTTCTACCTCAACCTCAGCAACTTCTACATGTCGGTGATCATGGTGGCGACGATGGGGATCATCATGATGCTCGTCATGCGCGGCATGTTCACGAACAAGCGCCTGAACCTCGTGCTGTACATCGGATTCGCCGCCTTGTTCCTCGGCGGATTCGCCGCCGTCCGCACCGAGCCGCTGGTGGGCAACGAGGGATTCCTGAAGTCGATGATTCCGCACCACTCCCGGGCCGTGCTGGTGTGCCAGGAGTCGGACATCACCGATCCGGAGATCGTGGAACTGTGTGGCCAGATCGTGAAGTCCCAGGAGGAGGAGATCACGCAGATGAAGAGGATCCTGGACGACCGGTACTGACGGGCCGGCAGGTGCACGTGCCCGCAGGGCGGCGCCGGCCGACGGACGTCACGGGCATCCGACGGAGCCGAGCCGCCGGCGCCGCGCGGCCCGCCCCCTGCCTCCGTCGGCCGGGCCGACGGCGGGTCACCGTCGGCCGCGCCGCCGGTCGGCGATCCGGAGCATGTTGCAGACGTCGAAGACACCCGGCACGTCCCAGGCCAGTTCCGCGGCGACCCGGCGTGCCTCTTCGCCGTACACCAGGCCGGCGAGGATGGCGACCCGGTTCTGCACCGACACGGTGATCTGCTGTCGCCGGGTCGTCCAGTCAATGCTCAGCCGCTGCGCGACCAGCGCCTCGATGCGCAGGTCGTGGCTGTCCGGTTCGGGCTGGTCGAAACTCGCGGACCAGTATCCGTCGGGGTGTGACCACGGCATGTACACGAGGGCTCCTCAGTGATCGGGACGACCAGGATCGGAGCCGGCGTCGACGGACCGACGGACGGCGTCGACGACGGTCGGGACGGACGCGGTCGAGCGCGCCCGGACCGCCGCAGCGGGGTGGATCCGTCGGCCGCCTTCGCCACCGCCAGGGCGGCGACGAGACGGCGACGGTCCTGCCTGCGGGTGCGGGCACACCGGTCACCGGTGGCCTGCTCCGATTCGGCATCCAGAATCCGGACCTCGGTTGGCGATGGCCACGCGGACCTGTGTCAGTTCCGTGACAAATCCGTGGGGTGGTCGAGGAGAGGTCCGACGGGACGGGACAGCTCAGGCTTCAGGTCGGCCCGCACACTGACCCGACCTCGCCCTGGACGTTCCTGCCATGCGTGCTCTGGCCGCCGAAGGGGCATGGCCCCGGGCCATGCCCCTTCGCGGACGGCGCAGAGGCCGTTCAGACCCGGGTGAGGCGGACGGCGTCGGCGATGATGAGCCCGCTGCCGGAACTCCACCGGCTCACCGCCACCCGGTTGGCGTCCCCCGCCGGCAGGGTGAACGTGCCGAGGCTGCGCCACTGCCCGCCGTTGACCCGCTGGTCGGCGTAGACGGTGCGGTTGCCGGTGGTGGTGGCCACGATGTACGGGGTGGAGCTGTTGTAGCCGGAGTTCGCCGGCCACCAGGCGTCGACCCGGTAGTTGGCGGTGGCCGGGACGTTGAACCGGTACCAGGCGGCGTCGCTGGCGGCGACCGGCTTGGCGTAACGGTAGTCGCCTCCGTACCGCTGGCCGGAGAACGACGAGACCCCCCAGTTGCCGCTGGCGGTGAACCGGCCGGCGGTGGCGTTGTCGACCACCGCGCTCCAGGCCGTGCCGCCGGACATCTTCGCGGCCACGTCGGCGCGCATCACGTTGAGGTCGATGAAGGACGGGTCGATCTTGCCGGTGGTGCTCGTTTCCCGGTGCCCTCTGGCGTGGCTGGCGTCCCGGCCGAGGCGGGTGAGCACGGCGGCGGTGGCGGCGATCGACGCGTTGTACTGGGCGGCGGTCATCTCCTGGTTGACGCCGTTGTAGTCGATCTCCCACCCGATCATCAGGGTGTTGCCGTCGCCGGCCGGGATGGGCCCGCTGCCGCCGCTGGTCCCGGCGTGGTTGCACCGGCCGGCGGAGATGACGTGGAAGACCCCGTGGTAGTCGACGAGGGCCTGGCAGAGCGGACCGGGCAGGTCGGAGCGGCCGTTGATGCAGATGTTCAACGCCGGGTGCGGGTTGGTGGCGCTGGAGGTGGCCGCGGTGTGGTGCCACAGCACACCGATCGGGTCGAACGAGCCGGGGCGCATCCGGTTGAGCCAGTCACCCTCCACGACGACCTGGACACCCGCGCCCCGCAGCACGTCCACCAGCCAGGGGATGGTGGCCATCAGGACGCTCCGAGCAGGTCGGCGAGGCACTCGACCTTCGGCGCGGCGGCGGCCGGGGCGGGCTTGACGGCGACGGCCAGCGCGGCGGCGGTCACCAGCGCGGGGATGCCGAGCACTCCTCGGCGGCGCAGGCGGACGGGACGTGGAGTGGCCATGGTGCTCCTTCAACGAGGTGAGGCGAAGGGATCGACGTACTGCGATGGCGGCAGGTTATATCGAGGTGCCCGTCGATGTCGATACCCTTCACTGCGGCACGTTGGGCTGAAGGAATCTGACGCCAGGGTTGGTCCGGTCGCCGGTGGCGATCGCGGTCGTGCCCGCTGCGGCCCTACCGGTCGCCGGGCCCCGCCGGGGCACTTTCGCCATTTCCGGCAGCCGGACCGCGTCAGGTCGCCACGATGGGGGCAGACCCGTACCCGGCGGTCCCCGCCTGCGCCCGTCGGACGGCGAGGGGGAGGATCATGCAGGACGTGGCAGCGGCACCCGTACCCGTCGGAGCCGTGACACCTGGGCTGGCCGAGCAGGTGTGGATCAACGCCCGGGAGGACCCCGGGGCGGTGCAGTTCGTCCGCCCGACGCCGGTGTCCCGGGCGTGGCCCGCGCGTCGGCCGGCGCGCGGCGCGTTGCCGGTGACCTGCGAGCAGTTCCGCGACGACGTCCAGATCCTGGCCCGCGGGTTCCTCGCCGCAGGGGTGGGGCACGGCGACCGGGTCGCCCTGCTCAGCCGTACCCGCTACGAGTGGACCCTCGTCGACTACGCCCTGTGGGCGATCGGCGCGGTGACCGTGCCGATCTACGACACCGCCAGCGTCGAGCAGATCGGTTGGATCCTGGCCGACTCCGGTGCCGTGGGCTGCGTGGTCGAACAACCGCGCCAGGCCGAGACCGTCGACGCCATGCGGTCCGGCGTGCCGACGCTGCGCGACATCTGGCAGATCGACGCCGGTGACCTGATCGCCCTCGCCGGGCGTGGTCGCGCCGTCGACGCCGCGCAGGTCGACGCCCGCCGCGCGCGGGTCAGCGGCGGCGACGTGGCGACGATCGTCTACACCAGCGGTACGACCGGGCGGCCAAAGGGCTGCGTGCTGACCCATCGCAACATCCACTGCGACGTCACCGCCGCGGTCGGCGTCCTGCCGCAGATCCTGTACCCGGGAGCGTCGACGGTGCTGTTCCTGCCACTGGCGCACGCGTTCGCCCGGCTGATCCAGGTGGGCACGGTGCAGACCCGCGCCACCATGGTGCACAGCGGCGACATGACCAGCGTCCTCCAGCAGCTGCGCACCCACCGGCCGACGTTCATCCTGGCGGTGCCGCGGGTCTTCGAGAGGATGTACAACCGGGCGCGGGACACGGCCGTCGACGCGCACCGCGGTCGGTTGTTCGCCCTGGCCGAGCGGGTGGCGGTGCGCTACAGCCGCGCGCTCGACACCCCCGGCCGCCCCGGTGTGCCGCTCCGGCTCGCCCGCGCCGCGTTCGATCTGCTGGCGTACCGGAAGATCCGGGCGGCGTTGGGCGGACGGTGCCGGACGGCGATCGTCGGCGGTGCGCCGCTCGCCGAACAGCTGGGGCACTTCTACCGGGGCGTCGGGATCACCGTCCTGGAAGGGTACGGGCTGACGGAGACGTCGCCGGCGTTGACGGCGAACCTGCCGACGGCCCAGCGAATCGGCACCGTCGGACGTCCCCTGCCCGGCGTGGAGATCCGCATCGCCGACGACGGGGAGATCCTCGCCCGGGGCGACGTGGTCTTTCCCGGCTACTGGAACAACCCGGACGCCACCCGGGAGGCGTTCACCGTCGACGGCTGGTTCCACACCGGTGACCTGGGCAGCTGGGACGACGGCGGCTGGCTGCGTATCACCGGCCGGAAGAAGGAGATCATCGTGACCGCGACGGGCAAGAACGTCGTCCCCGCCCCGATCGAGGAGGCCGTGCGCGCTCATCCGCTGGTCAGCCAGTGCATGGTCGTCGGCGACGGTCGCCCCTACCCGGCGGCGCTGGTCACCATCGACGCGCAGGCGTGGTCGCGCTGGCGCGTCCGCCACCGGCCGGACGCCTCGGTGGCCGACCTGCGGGACAGCCCACCACTGCGCGCCGAGGTGCAGGTCGCGATCGACCACGCCAACCGGGCGGTGTCCACGGCGGAGCAGATCAAGACGTTCCGCATCCTGCCCGAGGACTTCACCGAGGAGGCCGGGGAACTCACCCCCACCCTGAAGATCAGGCGCACCGTCGTCGCCGCCCGGTACGCTGCCGACATCGACGCCCTCTACCGCGGCCACTGACCCGCGGCGCGCGGCAGCCGTCCCGGGGCCCGGCACGGCACCACCGGCGCTGCGGCCGGGCGTCCGACCGACCTGGGAGGGTGATGGTGGCGTGGGCGGTGCTGTGGTCCGGCGTCTGGATCGCCGCCAGCCTGCTGACACCCGTCCCGGCGCCAAGGCCGCCACACCCCCGGAGTACGACGTGATGAGCAGGTCAGAAGGCGTGCAGCTCGCCGCCGGCGCCGTCGTGGTGTTCGGCCTCCACACGGTGTGGGGCCTGACCGCCGCGAACGCGATGTGGACCGGCCGGGACTCGCCGGGGGAGTGGACCTTTCACCACGCCGCCGCCGGGTGGCTGCTCCTGCCCGTCACCGCCACGCTGACCTGGCTGCTCACCCGCCGCGAGCGGACGAGGTGCTTGGGTCGCGGCGGTGTCATCGGCCTGCTCGTGGCCACCATCGCCGCCGCGCTGGCCCTGTTCACCGGATATGCGCCGCCGTGGGTCTCCGCGGGCTGGACCGGTCAGGGTTGGAGTTGATGGGCCGGTGGTCGGTCACCTGTCGGTCGGCGTGCGGACGGTGGAACGCGTCGGCGTGCCGCGGGTGGCCGCCAGGCTCCACCCGATCGAGACGGCCAGGGTGGCGACGATGACGCCGAGGGTGAGCGGGATGGGCAGCTTGCCCACCGGGGTCTCGGAGAGGATCAGTTTCACGCCGGCGAAGGCGAGCAGGAACGCCAGTCCGTAGTGCAGGTGCACGAAGCGGCGCAGCAGGCCGGCGAGGCAGAAGTAGAGGCTGCGCAGGCCGAGGACGGCGAAGGCGTTGGCGGTCCAGACGATGAAGGTGCTGGTGGTGATCGCGAGGATCGCGGCGACGGAGTCGACGGCGAAGATCAGGTCGGTGGCCTCGACGGCGATGAGCACGACGAACAGCAGGGTCGCGACGCGTCTGCCGTCGATGCGGGTGAAGAACTTGTCACCGTGGTAGCGGGCGTCGGTGGGGACGACGCGGCGGACGAGGCGGACCACGAGGTTGCGGTCGGGGTGCATCTCCGCGTCGTGCTGGAAGGCCATCTTCCAGCCGGTCCAGATGAGGAAGGCACCGAAGACGTACGCGGTCCAGAAGAACGCCTCGAGCAGCCCGGCACCGACGAAGATGAACACCAGCCGGAAGGCCAGGGCGCCGATGACGCCCCAGAAGAGCACCTTGTGCTGGAAGGCGGCGGGCACCGCGAAGTAGGTGAAGACGAGCGCGAAGACGAAGACGTTGTCGACGGAGAGCGCCTTCTCGATGAGGTAGCCGGCGTAGTAGGCGCCCGCGGCCTCGTCGCCCTGCCACAGCCAGAGCACGACGCCGAAGGCAAGGCCGGCGGCGATCCAGATCGCCGACCAGGTGGCGGCCTCGCGGAAGCCGATGACGTGGTTGTCGCGGTGCAGGAACAGGTCGATCGCCAGCATCGCGGCGATCGCGGCGGTCAGGGCCAGCCAGGCCCACCACGGTACGGACATCGAGGACATCGTGTTCCCTTCGACCGGGCCGGCGCGCACGCCGGCGTGCTGGTCGAAGGTCTCCCCGGACCGCCGGTGCGGCGGCCCGCGCGGCCGGGACCCGGGTGGGTCCGTACTGACGGCCGGCGCGTCCGGTGGCGGGTACTCCCCCTCGAACTGCGATCCATTATTCACGAAGCACAGTTCGTTTGTCTAGGGGTGCTCACACCCGGGAATCGAGGGTCGGTCAGCGTCGGTCGAGCTCCGACTCCAGCCGCCGGAGGAGCGTCTTGCGGGCCTTGCCCTCGCGTTCGTGCCGCAGCGCCGCCTTGAGCTGACGCGTGTCGAGGTCGCGGACCAGTTTCGTCGCCTCGGTGACCGGCAGCTCCGACAGCCGTACGGCCGTCGTGGCGTCGCGGCGCGCACGTATGGCCGGCCCGGTGTTGGCCACGTACTGCCGGCCGGACCTCGACGCCCTCCGCTTCTTTGCGTCGGTCGCGCGCCGCTGTTCGGGGGAGAGCTCCTGCCATGCCTGCTTGGGCAGGTAACGACCCGTCTCGCCCCCGTGCCGGGCCCGCGGGTCGCCCTGACTGGTCTGCCAGTCCTCCTCGCCCCAGCGCTGCAGGGACTTCTGCCGCTCGTCCTTCGGCCCCTCGAAGCCCCCACCACGCCGCTTGTACTCCTGGGTGAGCAGCTGCGACTTGCGTGCCGACCACTGTCCCTGCCTGCCGCCCCGGTCGGAAGCCTTGATCTCTTCCTTCAGTTGCTCCCTGAGCTCGGGCTTCGTGTACCGCGCCATGCCCGGCAAGTACCCGAGGCACCCGGACGCATGCCTCCCACCCGGCTCCGTCGAGATCCGCACGTCCCGGCCACCGGCACGTCTCCCACGGGCCTATCGGCACTGTCCGCAAGCCGGGCCCGGTGCCACGGTGGAACCATGAGGGCGATCGAGGTCCGTCACCTGACCCGGGGCTACGGAGCCGTCCGGGCGGTGGACGACGTCAGCTTCACCGTCGACGAGGGCGAAGTCTTCGCCCTGCTCGGGCCGAACGGGGCCGGAAAGACCACCACCGTCGAGATCCTCGAGGGCTACCGCCGTCGCGACGGCGGGGAGGTGCGGGTGCTGGGCTTCGACCCGGCCACCGGCGGCCGGGCCTACCGGGAGCGGATCGGGATCGTGCTGCAGTCCGCTGGGTTCGAGGAGGAGTTCACCGTGCGCGAACTCGTCCGATTGCAGTCCTCGCTCTACCCCCGCCGGCACGACACCGACGAGCTGATCGCGCTGGTCGGGCTCGCCGACAAGCGCGACACCCGGGTCAAGGCGCTCTCCGGCGGGCAACGCCGCCGCCTCGACCTGGCCCTCGGCCTCGCCGGAGCGCCCGACCTGCTCTTCCTCGACGAGCCGACGACCGGCTTCGACCCGGCCGCCCGGCACCGTGCCTGGGAGCTGATCGCCCGGCTGCGCCACCTCGGCACGACGATCCTGCTCACCACCCACTACCTCGAGGAGGCCGAACGGCTCGCCGACCGGGTGGCGATCCTGCGCGCCGGCCGGCTGGTCACCGTCGGCAGCCCCGACCAGCTGCGCGACACCGTGCAGCTGCCCAGCCTGATCACGTTCCGGCTGCCGGCCGTGGTGGCCACCGATCTGCCTGTCCTGACCGGCGAGGTCAGCCACGCCGACGGCGCGTTGCGGGTACGCACCCACGACCCGCTGGCGGACACGTACCGGCTCACGGAATGGGCCCGCACCCGGCGGCTGGACCTGCCCGGGCTGAGCCTGGCCCCGCCCACCCTGGAGGACGTCTATCTGACCCTCACCGGCGAACCCGACCCGGAGGAGGCCGACCATGATCGTTGACCTGCCGCGTACCAGGCCCGCGCCGGCCACCCGGGCGAGCACCGGTCATCCGGTGTGGCGGCTGACCGGGCAGGCCCTGCGTGGGCACCTGCGCCGACCCATGTCGACCTTCTTCATCCTCGTCTTCCCGCTGAGCTTCCTGGCGGTCGTGCTGGCCATCGTCGGCAACCCCGACACCGGCGAC
The DNA here is from genome assembly GCF_900090245.1 of Micromonospora halophytica. GTDB lineage: Bacteria > Actinomycetota > Actinomycetes > Mycobacteriales > Micromonosporaceae > Micromonospora > Micromonospora halophytica. The sequence continues at coordinate 147,950 of NZ_FMDN01000008.1, read as the reverse complement.
GGGGTGCCGGTCGCGCAGTACCTGGTCAGCCCGTTCGCGGTGTTCGGCGCGGCGCAGGCGGCGTTCTGCCTGCTCGCGGTGGACCTGGCGACGCTGCGGGAAGAGGGCGTCCTGCTGCGCCTGCGCGGCACGCCCGTACCGGCGTGGGCGGTGCTCACCGCCCGTACCGCCGCCGCACTGGCGCTCTCCGTGGCGGCGCTGGGGCTGCTCACCGCAGTCGGCGTCGTCGGGTACGGCGTCGCGCCGGTCTGGTCGAAGACCCCGGCGCTGCTGCTCACCTTCGTCCTCGGCACCGCCTGCTTCGCGGCGCTCGGCCTGGCCGTCGCCGCCCTGACCCGCACCGTGCTCGCCGCGCAGACCCTCACCCAGGGGCTGCTGATCCCGCTGGCCTTCGTCTCCGACGTCTTCATCGTCGGCGCGGACCTGCCCCGCTGGCTCGACCTCGCCGGGTCGGTGCTACCGCTGAAGCACTTCGCCCAGGCCATGGCCGAGACGTTCACCCCGGGGGCCGGGACCGGCCTGTCCTTCGGGCACCTCGGCGTGCTCGCGGCGTGGACCGTGGTCGGCGCGCTGGTCGCCCGGCTGCGCTTCGGCTGGCAGCCGCGCGGCGCGCGGCAGGCGGGCCGGGCTGCGCCGGGCGCCGCCGCGATGCCGGACCTGCGCCTCTCCGCGCCGCAGCGCGCCGCGCGCCCGTCACCGGCCACGCTGGTCACCGGGCAACTCGGGTACGCCCTGAGCGGGCTACGCCACGACCTGCTGTCGGTCTTCTTCGCGGTCGTCTTCCCGGTGCTGCTGCTCGTGCTCTTCCCGAGCGTCTTCGGCGACGGCGAGGTGCGCGGCCTCACCCTGGCCCAGTACCTCCTGCCCGGCATGGCCGCCTACGCCGTCGCCGTCACCGGGTGGGTCAACCTGCCCGAACAGGTGGTGGCGGCCCGTGCGAACGGGGTGCTGAAACGGCTGGCCGGCACCCCGTTGCCGCAGCGCTGGTACCTCACCGGCCGGCTCGCCTCCGTGCTGGTCGTCTCGGTGGCGACGGCGGTCCTGCTCGGCGCGGTCGCGGTGGCCCTGCTCGACGTACGACTCGACGCCGGCCGGCTGCCGGCGGCGGCGCTCGCGCTGCTGCTCGGGGTGCTCTGCTTCGCCGCGCTCGGCCTGGCGCTGGTGGCGGCCCTGCGCTCGGCGAGGTCCGTCACCGCGATCACCCTCGGGACGCTGCTGCCGCTCAGCTTCGTCTCCGACGTCTTCCCGGTGGGCGACGCCGCGCTGCCCGGCTGGCTGGCGCTGATCGGTGACCTGTTCCCGCTGCGGCATCTCAGCGCGGCGCTGCTGGCGGCGACCCGCCCCGGGCTGGACGGTGCCGGGTTCGCCTGGGCCCACCTCGCCGTGCTGGCCGCCTGGACCGTCGCCGCGCTGCTGGTCCTCGCCGCCCGCCCCCTCACCTCGCGCGACTGAGCGGCGGTGCTGCCGCAGGACCAGGGCAGCCGGTCCGGGAGCTGCCGGCGGTGGTGGTGCCCCGGGCGATCGCGGTGACCGGGTCGTCCGGGCGCGGATCCCGCACGGGCCGGGCGGCCAGGATCCCCGCCCGCGGCATCCGTTCACGTCACGAGGCGCTGCTCGGGCAGTTCGGTCAGCTTCACGGTGCACAGGCCGCTGCGCTCCGCCTTCACGTCGGTCACCGTGAGCTGCGTGCCGGGGGCGAGGATGAACTCCTCCTCGCCGGTGAACGCGGAGAACCTCCGGATCCCCACCGCCCGCGCGGGTAGCACCTCGAACAGCGTGCGCCTGCCGCGGCGGCCGAGGAACGCCTGCGCGACGCCGAGCTTCGACGTGCACGAGGACACACCCCACCACGTCACGGTCTGGCCCAGCGGGTACTGCGCCCGCAGGTCCAGCGACACCCCGCGCCACAGCGGCTCGGTGCGGGCCGGGAGCCGCGACACGGCTGCGAACAACAGCCGCAGGTACGGCAGGTACGGCACGATCCGGCTGCGGTCCGGGTCGCGCAGGGTGGCGTTGATCCGCCGGTAGAACGCCGACTCGCAGGTGTACAGGTGCAGTGCCGCTACCTCGTCGGCGGAGAGGCCGTGCGCGGCGTCGCCCGCCTGCTCTCCGCCGAACCGGTGCGACTGCTGCACGTGTCGCTCGAGCCCCGGCAGCAGCCTGACCACCGGGTCCACGGCCGCACGGAAGTCCATGAGCGGGGTGTCGAGGACGCCGGTGATCGCGGGCAGGACGAGACCCTCGTCCTTGACGCCGGCGAGCCGTTCCAGGTAGAGCTTGTGCAGCTCCATCGTGGCGGCGATGAACGCCCCCATCCGGTCGGCCTCGCCCGCGCCCGTGCCGTCGGCCTGTGCCGTCGCCGTGCTCCAGCCCTTGCCGGGAAGCCAGTCGATCTCGTCGGCCCCGAGCGTCCGGAGCGCCTCGTTCACCGCGGCGAAGGGTTCTCCATCGCAGAAGATGTCGCCCTGTGCCGCCGGGTTGGGGTGGTCGATGTGCCGGACCTCCACCGCGGGGTACTTCTTCTGGAGCCGCAGCACGACGCTCTTCAGGGCACGGGCGTGCGCGCCCCACCACGCGAACACGACGCCCCGGTCCTGCTCGTCCTCGGCGTGCTGCTTGGCCTTCAGGATCTCCTCGACGATCGTCTCGACGACCGGTCGCCAGAACGCGGTGTGCCGGTCGGTGGCCATCGCGCCGTCGCTGCTCGCGGTCAGGGCCGCGTTCAGCAGCAGCACGCCCTGCGTGAGCATCGCCTGGAACCACTCCGGTGGCGGCACGGTGTCGTGCTCGCGCAGGAGGGCACGGATGTCGCCGATCGGCGTCTTCTTGGGGATGCCGTGCTTCCACATCGCCGCCGCCTTGATGATGCAGCGGATGGTGACCACCCGGCCGAACTGGCTGTCGGCCCAGTCGTGGAACGTGTTGTCGAACATGGCGATGCCCGTGGCGCTCTCGGTGCGCGGGTACGGGTTCTGGCCGAAGACGACAACCTTCCACTTGTGCGGCGGGTTGGGCTTGAGCGCCTGGAAGGTCAGTTCCCGTACGGGCACGACCTTCGGGCTGCGGCCCGGGCCGATGAACGTGGCCGCAGCCGGCTGCGCCTCGATGACCGGGCGCAGCAGCGGCAGCCACGCCTCGCCTCCGCCGGTGAAGAGTTCGGCGAGGGCCAGTGGGTCGTTCGGGTCGGGCGAGGCGGCGGCGTCGGTGTCGCTCAACGTGGACTCCTGCAGGGGGGGCGCCGTGCCGGTGCCGGCACGGATGATCAAGGCGGAGGCATTGTGCCGCGCGGGGGTGACAGGCACGCCGTGGACGGTCCGCAGCGGCGTGCGCGCACGACCGTGGCGCGGCGACGCCGGCTGCCACGACCAGGGCAACCGCCGCCGTGCGCGGAGATGTCGGTGGGGGTCGATAGCGTGATCCACGTCGGAGACACCCCATCCCACCACCGGAGTGAGCCATGATCATCGATCGGGAGAAGCCGCAGCTCAAGGTCGTGCTGACCGACGTCAACGCGCGGGTCGTGCAGGCGTGGCGGGCGGCGTTCGCCGACACCCCGGAGGTCGAGATCCACAAGGGTTCGATCCTCACCCGGCAGGCTGACGCCTGGGTCAGCCCGACCAACTCCCGTGGCCGGATGGACGGCGGCGTCGACGCGGTCGTCAAGCGGCACCTCGGGGCGGGGATCCAGCTGCGCGTCCAGCGGGCGATCCGCGACCAGTTCGGCGGATCGCTGCCGGTGGGCAGCGCCGTCTGCGTGCCGTCCGGGGCGACCAACCCGAGTTTCCTGATCTCTGCGCCGACGATGGAGCAGTCGGCGCAGAACGTCAGCGAGACGTTGAACGTGGCGCTGGCGTGCGCCGCCGCGTTCCAGGCCGTCCACGTGCAGAACGAGAAGGAGCCGGGCAGCATCCGGTCGGTGGCACTGGTGGGCATGGGCGCCGCGACGGGCCGGGTGCCGGCGCGGGTCTGCGCCAACCTGATGTGGACCGGCTACACGCTGTTCAACGACTACTACTTCCGCGACTACGACGACCTGCGGCGGATCATCTGCGAGCAGCTCGACGACATCGACAGCCGCCCTGAGGACGAGCGGGTGCGGGTGAGCGTCCCCACGTCGTCCGGCACCCGTCGTTGAGCAACCGGCGGCGCGGAACACCCGGCAGGCGGGCCGCGCGGCCGCCCACCCCGGTGACGGCGACTCAGCAGAGCGCGGCGAGCAGCCGGTCCCGGGTCTGCGCCGGGTCGATGACGTCGTCGAGCTCGAAGCTCGCCGCGGCCGACAGCGCCCGCCCGCGCTCGTAGGCGAGGGCGACCAGTTCGTCGTACCGGCGTTCGCGCTCGGCGTCGTCGGCGATGGCGGCCAGTTCCCGGCGGTGCGCCAGGCGCACCGCGCCTTCCAGGCCCATCGCGCCGACCTCACCGGTCGGCCAGGCGAGGGTGAGGCGGGTGGTGTGGAAGCTGCCGCCGGCCATCGCCATGGCGCCGAGCCCGTACGCCTTGCGCAGCACGACGGTCACCAGCGGGGTACGCAGCGACGCGCCGGCGGCGAACAGGTCGCCCACCGCGCGGACCAGCCCGGTCCGCTCGGCGTCCGGGCCGACCATGATGCCCGGGGTGTCGCAGAGGCTGACCACGGGCAGGTTCATCCGCTCGCACAGCCGCAGGAACCGGGTGGCCTTGCCGGCGGCGGTGGCGTCGATGGCCCCGGCCCGATGCAGCGGGTTGTTGGCGATCACGCCCACCGGACGACCGGCGAGCCGGGCCAGGGCGGTCACCAGGGACCGACCGTGCCGCTCCCGCAGCTCCAACACGGAGTCGAGGTCGAACAGCAGGCGCAGGACGGTTCGGACGTCGTAGGCGCGGCGTCGGTTCTCCGGCAGGACGTCGCGCAGCTGCCGCTGGTCGGCGTGCCGTCCCTCGGTCGGTTCGCCGGTGGCCAGGCCGAGCACGGTGCGGGCCAGGCGTACCGCGTCGGCGTCGTCGGCCGCGTGCAGGTCGACGGCGCCACTGGCCAGGTGCACGTCGAGCGGGCCGACGTCCTGCGGGGCGACGACGCCGAGCCCGGCCGCCTCCACCATGGCCGGTCCGCCCATGCCGATGCTGGCGCCCGTGACGCCGACGGTGACGTCGCACATGCCCAGCAGTGCCGCGTTCCCGGCGAAGCACCAGCCGGCCGCGATCCCGATCCGCAGCGACGGCAGTCCGGCCAGCGACGCGAAGGTCGTCAGCTCCAGGCCCGCCACGGTCGGGTGGTCGGTGTCGCTGGGCCGGCCCCCACCGCCCTCGGCGAGGACGACGACCGGCAGTCCCTCGCGTGCGGCGACGTCGAGCAGGCGGTCGGTCTTGCGGTGACCGGTGACGCCCTGGGTGCCGGCGAGGACGGTGTAGTCGTACGCCACCGCGCCGATGGGCGTGCCGGCGACCCGGCCGACGCCGACGACGACGCCGTCGGCGGGAGTCGCCTCGGCGAGGTCGGCGAGTGGCCGGCGGGAACGCTGGGCGGCCACCGCCAGGCCGCCGTACTCCAGCCAGGTGCCGTCGTCGACCAGGTCCGCGAGGTTCTCCCGTACGGTGCGCCGGCCCGCCGCGTGCCGCTTCGCCGTCGCCTCGGCGCGGGCTTCGTCGCGTAACCCGGCCTGCCGCCGGAGGACCTCGCCCAGGTCGGCCCGGACGGGGCCGGCGGTCGGCTCCTGGCTCATGCGGTCGACCGGGACCGGTCACCCGCCGTGCCGGCGGGCGTGGGGGAGGAGGACTCTTCGGGCGGTCGCAGGCCGCCGACGAACAGCGCGACGAGCTGGTGGCCGACCTCGGTGAAGGTCAGTGGCCCGTCCGGGTGGAACCAGGTGTGCGTGTTGCCCAGGGCGCTGAGGAAGGTGTGGGTGATCACTGTTGCGGAGACGTCGGTGCGAACCGCGCCGGCGCGCTGCCCTTCGAGCACCAGGTCGCGGAACAGGTCGTGGTAGCGGCGGCGCTCCCGGCGGGTGGCGTCGGCGTGCTCCCCGTCGATCAGGTGCGCCGAGCGGGCCCAGACGGTCAGCTCGTCGACGTGCGCGGCGGTGTGCTCGACGACGTCCGCGGCGGCGGCGCGCAGCCGTTCCCCGACCGGTCCCGGGCCGTCGGCGATCTCGCGCAGCCGCGCGGTCTGCTCCGCGAGCAGCTCCCGGTAGATGCTGGTCAGCAGCTCCGACTTCGAGCCGAACCAGTGGTAGAGGGCGCCCTTGGTGACCGCTGCCGCCGCGACGATCTCCTGGACGCTGGTCGCCTCGTAGCCGCGCCGGGCGAACAGCTCGGTGGCCGCCGCGACGATGTTGCGCCGGGCCGACCCGCGCGGCGCCCGCCGCCGGGTGAGCGGCTCGGTGCCCGCTGCGGTCACCGCGACTCCAGTTGCCGGCGGATCTCGCGGCGGGCCACGTCGCGCACGTGCACCTCGTCCGGTCCGTCGGCGATGCGCAGGGTGCGGGCGCCGGCGTACATCGCCGCGAGCGGGAAGTCGTCGGAGACGCCGGCGCCGCCGTGCACCTGGATCGCCCGGTCGAGCACCTCTAGGGCCACCCGGGGAGCGATGACCTTGATGGCGGCGATCTCGGTGCGGGCGTTCTTCGCGCCGTACCGGTCGATCATCCAGGCGGCCTTGAGGGTGAGCAGCCGGGCCTGCTCGATGGCCATCCGCGACTCGGCGATCTGCTGCTGGACCACGCCCTGTCGGGCGAGTTCCTGACCGAAGGCGACCCGGGTGGTGGCGCGTTGCACGAGCAGGCTCAGCGCGCGTTCGGCCAGGCCGATGGCGCGCATGCAGTGGTGGATGCGGCCGGGGCCGAGCCGGGCCTGGGCGAGGGCGAAGCCGCTGCCCTCCTCGCCGAGCAGGTGCGACGCGGGCACCCGGACGTCGGTGAAGACGACCTCGCCGTGGCCGTGCTGGTCGTGGTAGCCGAAGACGGGCAGCGAGCGCACCACCTGCACGCCGGGGGTGTCGACCGGCACCAGGATCATCGACTGCTGCCGGTGTTTCTCGGCGGACGGGTCGGTCTTGCCCATCACGACCATGATCTGGCAGCGGGGGTCGGCGATGCCGGTGGTCCACCACTTGCGGCCGTTGATCACGTACGAGTCGCCGTCGCGTTCGATGCGGGTCGAGATGTTGGTGGCGTCGCTGGAGGCGACGTCCGGCTCGGTCATCGCGAAGGCGGAGCGGATCTCGCCGTCGAGCAGCGGACGCAGCCAGCGTTCCTGGTGCTCGGCGGTGCCGAACATGTGCAGGATCTCCATGTTGCCGGTGTCCGGCGCCGCGCAGTTGGTGGCCTCGGGGGCGAGCTCGATGGAGCGGCCCATCAGCTCGGCGAGGGGGGCGTACTCCAGGTTCGTCAGGCCGGAGACGTCGGGCAGGAAGAGGTTCCACAGCCCTCGGCGGCGGGCCTCGGCCTTGAGGTTCTCGACCACGGCGGGCAGGTGGTGGCGGTTGCCGGCCGCCGCGAGTTCGGCGCGCTGGGCCGCGTAGACCGCCTCGGCCGGGTAGATGTGCTCGTCCATGAACTCCTGGAGCCGCTTCAGGTGCTCGGTGGCCCGGGCGGTCGGTTCGAAGTCCATGGCTGTCTCCCCATTGACGCGCGTGTCGGCGGCTCGCTACCGTCGCCGGACGCTGAACATACCGGCTGGTCGGTATGACGTCCAGAGGCACAAAGACCGTGAGGAGCACCAGGGTGAGCGTGATGGACCGGTTCCGGCTCGACGGGAAGGTCGCCGTGGTGACCGGCGCCTCCTCCGGCCTGGGCGTGTCGTTCGCCCGCGCGCTCGCCGAGGCCGGCGCAGACGTCGTGCTCGGCGCCCGCCGCGTCGAGCGACTGCCACAGACCGGCGCGCTGGTCGAGGCAGCCGGCCGCCGGTACGCCGCCCGCGCCACCGACGTGAGCCGGCCCGAGGACTGCGAAGCGCTGATCGCCACCGCGATCGAGCATTTCGGGCGGGTGGACGTGCTGGTCAACAACGCCGGGGTCGGCACGGCCGTGCCCGCCACCCGGGAGACCCCGGAGCAGTTCCGCTCCGTCGTCGACGTCAACCTGATGGGCAGCTACTGGATGGCCCAGGCGTTCGCCCGGGCGGCCACCGGCGGCGGCGCCATCGTCAACATCTCCAGCGTCATCGGCCTGCGCCCCGGCGGCATCCCGCAGGCCGCATACGCCTCCAGCAAGGCTGGCGTCATCGGCCTGACCCGCGACCTGGCCGCCCAGTGGACCGGCCGCAAGGGCATCCGGGTCAACTGCATCGCCCCCGGTTTCTTCGCCTCCGAGATGAGCGACCAGCTGGAGCCGGGCACCTTCGAGATGGTCAAGTCGCTGGCCCCGGCCGGCCGCCTCGGCGAGCACGAGGAACTCGCCGCCACGCTGGTCTGGCTGGCCAGCGACGCCTCGTCGTACGTGACCGGAGCGACCATTCCCGTCGACGGCGGCCTCGTCATGCCGTGACACCGCGGCGGCGGCTCGTCGGGGCGGGCGCCGTCGCCGCGGCGCCCACCCCGAGGCGTTCAGCAGGGCCCGTTGTCGGTCCAGACGTTCTGGCTGTTGGCCCCCGGCACGTCGCCCTGGGTCCACCAGCGTGCCGTCCACCGGTGGCCGTCGTGCGAGACCACCGCCCCGCCGGAGTACGCGGTGCCCGCCGACCAGGCCGGCGCGGTGCACGCCCCACCGGTCGGCGAGGGGCTGACCGTGGGGGAGGCGGTCGGCGAGCTGGTCGGGGAGGCGGTCGGCGACGGCGCGGCGCAGACGCCCTCGTCGGCCCAGACGGCGGCGCTGCCGGGCGTCTCACCCTGCGTCCACCACTTCGCGCTCCAGGTGTGCCCGGCGTACGAGACCCGCGCCCCGCCCGAGTAGGCGGTGCCGGCCGCCCAGGCGGGCGCGGTGCAGCTGCCGCCACCCGGCGAGCCGGAGGTGCTCGGGCTCGGGGTCACCGCCACGCCACCGCGGGCGAAGTCGCTGGCCAGCGCGTACGTCTGGCCGCCGAAGGCGAGCGTGAAGTTGGCCGGGCCGGAGATCGGCAACTGGTAGTTCAGCGTCACCTCGGCGTACGACCCGGGGGCGATGGCGGCCGGTACGGTGAGGCGTACCCGGTGGTGCACGCCCTTGAGCCCACCGACGTTGCTGCCGGTGTGCCCGGTGGAGACCGTGGTCAGCGCCCAGCCGGACTGCTGGGTGAGCGTCGGCGTGGTGGTCGGGTAGTCGAACTCCAGCTGCGCACCGGCCGGGATCGGGCTGCCGCTGTTGTTGGTCAGCCGCAGCTCCGGGTTGATCGGGTAGTTGCTGTCGCCGAGGGCGAAGCCGCCCATCGACGCGCTCACGGCGATCGTCCGGGTGGGCAGGGTGGTGGTGGCGCGCCGCGCCCCGTACGCGGGGGCGGTGGTGAACTTGTCGTGCAGCAGGCTGGTCAGGGTGCTGCCGATGCCGTACTGGCCCTTGGCGGAGTCGTAGCCGTAGTCGCCGGCGAGTTCCCAGATCATCACCCCGCCGATGCCCTTGTCCACCACGTAGTCCGCCTTCGCGCCGAGGGACTGTTCGTCCTCGGTGGACAGGAAGACGTTCTTCTGGGCGTTCCACAGCCACGGTGCGACCAGCGCCGAGGAGTAGTGGCGGGTGTAGCTGCCGGCGATCCGGTCGGCCGGGTCCGTGGCCGGGGTCAGCCCGTACGCGGACAGGTAGTCGCCGGTGATGCCCTGCTCCAGGTTCTTGGCGTGCCACATCGGGTTCGCGCCGGCCGGCACCTCCCTGCTGGCGTCGTCCAGGTCGTGCCACAGGTTGTCGATGCCGACCGCGCCGTTGCCGCACGGGGTGGTGGAGCCGATCGAGGCGCCGGTGCCGGGCGGGCACTTGGTCTGATCCGGCAGGGCGGCGCGGCCCCACAGCCCGTTGGTGCCGCCGGTGACCCCCTGCCAGCCGCGCGTGTAGTAGGGCACGCCGATGTTGATCCGCCCGCTGGGCATGGCCCCGCGGAAGTAGTGGTATGCCCAGTCGGTGTTGAGGTAGCCGATGTTGCCGTACGCCCCGTACACCCCGCCGGCGGCGAGTTCGGCGTCGTCGCCGTTGTCGTACAGGGCGGCGTTGGGGCCGACGAAGTGGTTCCAGGAGCCGTGCAGGTCGTACGACATGATGTTGACGTAGTCGAGGTACTGCAACGCCTGGTGCGACTCCATCCCGCGCAGCAGCCAGCCGGAGGCGGGGGCGGCCACGGTGAGCAGGTAGTGCTTGCCGTCCGTGGCGGCGGCCGCGTCGAGCTTCTCCCGCAGTGTCCGCATCAGCACCTGGTAGGAGGCGTTGAGCCCGGCGCGCTTGGCGTCGGCCTGGGCGAAGTCCAGCGGGTTGCCGGCCTTGTTGTTCGAGGTGGGGTACTCGTAGTCGATGTCCACGCCGTCGAGGCCGTAGGTGCGCAGGAAGGTGACCACGGAGTCGGCGAAGGTGGTGATGCCGGCGGTGTTGACCGTGTTGCTGCCGGTCGTGGTCATCCGGTAGAAGCCGCCGGCGTCGACCCGGGTGCCGTCGTCGGCGAAGTAGCCGCCGGTCTCGGCCCATCCACCGACGCTGATCAGCGTACGGACGTTCGGGTGCCGCTTCTTGTACTTGTTGAGCAGGTTGAAGTGTCCGGTGTAGGCGTACTGCGGGTCCATCTCCGCGCCGGCCACGCCCGGCCAGGTCATGTTGGTGGCCGGGTTGTTCGCCGCCTGCGGGTCGCCCACGGAGATCTTGTTGGCGGCGTCGACGTGGGCGAACGCGTAGTTGACGTGGGTGATCTTGTCCCACGGGATCTGGTGCGCCAGGTAGGCCGGTGCGCCGTTGCGGCCGGTGCGCCAGCTGGTGAAGTAGCCGATGACCCGCCGGGAGTGGTCGTTGCCCAGTTTCTCCCGGCCGTCGGTGTCGTAGACGGAGCAGTACGGCACCGCCACGCCCGGGGTGCGGTACAGCCCGTCGGGCCGGCACGCCTCGTCGTCGACGACGGCGGAGTGTGCGGCGGGGGCCGCGACCAGCGCCGTCGCCGCGGCCAGCAGGCCCACGACGGCGCTGCCGAGCCACTGGTAGGTCCGTGTGCGCAACGCGCCCACCTCCAACTTTTAACAAACTTAACTATTAAGTTGATGAATGTATACCGGTCCGCCGGTCCGGACGCAAGGGCGGACCCGGACGCGATCCACGTCCCACCCCACCGTCGTCGAACACTGCTGCCCTACCGCCGGTGCACGTGACGCAGCGCGAAGCGGTGACGTACCTGCTGCGCCGGGCGACGTTCGGGCCCACGCCGAGGAGGTGGACGTGGCGGTCGGAAACGTACGGCTTTGCCGGTGGCCGTGCATGTCGGACGCATCGAGGCCCTGCACCGACGGTCCGCCGAGGGAGCGGCGTGCCGGCTGCCCGGTGAGCTCGGTGGGCCACCGGGCACAGCTTCCTGACCCGACGTTCCGCCCGTCTCCGCAGGCCGATGAGCTACCGGTCTTCGTTCTCTGCCTTCGTGCGCTGGAGGCCGCCGGCTGTTGCTGTGGTCGTCTGCTGGAGATCAGCAGTGGGCCGTCAGCCCTGCTCCGACCACGTCGTGCAGGAGCGGGCCGCCGAGCCGGGGCGTGAGGCCCACGGCGTCGCCGACCGCCCGGGTCGCGGCCTGGCGCGGTGTCTCCCCGGCCGTGGGCACGGCGGTGGGCAGCGACCAGCCGTTCGCGCCGTCGGGCGCCGGGAGGACCCAACCGTCGGGGTGGGTGACCAGGGCGGCAGCCAGTGGGCCGGTGGGGCTGGTCATTCCGGTACGGCCCTCGCGTCGATCTCCTGAAGGAGGACCGCGGTCGCCTCGGGCAACCGCCGCATGTCCTGCCTGAGTCGGTAGCAGGGCACGGTGTCCAGGAGCCGGTCGATCAGCCGGGCACGCCGGGCCACGTCGGTGTGGGGGAACCAGTCGGCGAGGAACGGGTCGTACCTGGTGCCCTGCCGTTCGACGTGCTCGGCGAGGATGCCGGCTGCGGCTTCCCGGCCCAGCCGGCTCAGCTCCGGCCCGCCGTGATCGGTGAAGGTGGGAAAGACCAGGACATCGACGGGGGCGGTGGCCCGTAGGTCGACGCCGATGGTCGTCGCCAGCTCCGCGACGCGTACCCAGAGGGAGCCGGGCAGGCGGTCGGAGCCGGCATTGATCGACTCGACGGTGCGGTGCCGTCCCTCGAAGGCGTTGGTCGGGTGGCGGGCGTCGGCGACGAGATTGGCCAGCACCGGGTACGAGTGGGCAAGCGCCAGGAGCGAGTCGGTACGGATGTTGACGGTGCGGGGTGAGCCGTAGCCCAACAGGCCGGATTCGGGCCCCTCGACGACGGTCAGGTCGTCGTTGGAGATGAAGGCTGCCCCGCCGGCCAGCAACGCGCTGAGGATGCTCGACGTCTTGCCGGACCGCTTGCCGCCGACGAAGCCGATCCCGCGTCCGCCAACGGTCACCAGCCCACCGTGCAGCAGCAGGTCACCGGCGGCGTACGCCTGCCACCGCAGCAGGTGCCGGACGGAGCGCAGCAGGTGCTGGACTCGCCAGTCACCCGCCTGCCCGACCACGGTGATCGCCTGCCGGTCGTCGTGGACCCAGAGCACCCGGTCCGGCTCGTACGCGGAGACCGCGACGACCCTTCGCCACCCGGGCCCGCTCGGCACCTCCCGGGCCACCCGGACCGACGGCCGGCACGATGCCGCCTCGTCGTCAGCGGTGAGGTCGACGAAGGGGCGAAGCAGAGGGGTGAGGCCGGTCAGGTCGTCCGCCGGAGCGGTCAACCCGACCGCGCCGGTATGTGCCCGTGCCCGTACCCGGAGGGAGTTACTCACAGCGGCAGCGTCTCCCAGTGCCGGTCGCGGAAGATCATGGATTTGCGCGGGCCGGCCGAGCCCTGGTACTTGCCGGAGTAGAGGGTGATCTCCCCCTGCGGCTTCCAGAAGCTCATCTGAGCGATCCGCATCCCCGGGTAGACCCGCAGGGCCAGCGTCGAGAAGAGCTGAAAGGTGATGGTCCCGATCGATCCGATGTCGATCAGGTCTGCGGTCACGTGAACGAAGAGGCCGGCGCGGGCGGTGCTCGACTTGGCGTGCACCATCGGCACGTAGCGGGTGCTGCCGACGATCTCCCGGGAGGAGCCGAGGCAGAAGCTCATCGGTTCCAGCAGCAGCCCCTCCTCGGGGATCTTGTGCTCGGTGACCTGCGGCTCCACTCGGGGGTCGATGATCGGATCCCGGTAGCGCAGGATGGTGTCGTCCAGCGACAGGTCGATGCTGTTCGGGTTGAGGCACCCGGGGTCGAACGGTGTCACCGTGATGTGACCGTCCTCGACCTGACGACGGATCTCGTGGCCCGTGAGGATCACCGCAACCCCCGTATCTCTACCTGGTCCCGCACGTCCACGTGCAGCTTCGACGGCATCGGGTGGTCGTGCTGCCCGTACCAGCCCTGGTAGGGCAGGACGTCCCCGGTGACGGACCAGAAGGAGACCTGCCCGATGATCTGCCCGGGGTAGACGTAGATGTCCAGCGCGGGTAGCAGTTCGAGCGTCCAGCGGTGCACCGCGCCGCAGTGTCCGAGGTCCGCCGAGAGCTGCACGAACAGCCCCAGCCGGCCGACCGAGCTGCGGCCGATCAGCGAGGTGACGTACCGGGTGCTGCCGATCCGCTCCAGCGTGTGACCGAGGTAGAACCAGCCCTTGCGCAGCAGGAACCGGCCGTTGGTCGGTTCCAGCCGTTCCCGCTGCGGCCCGCCCCCGTCCTCGTGCCCGGAACGGACCCGGTAGATCTCCGGTCCCAGCCGGTAGTTGTAGCTGTTCGGGTTGACCCGGGCCTCGTCGAAGGGGTCAACGACGATGTCGCCCCGCGTGACGGCCTCGGTGATCGCGGAACCGGTGAGGATCATCGACCCACCAGTGTCGCGAGGTTGCTCTCCACCAGGGCCCGGAAGTCCTCGTCGAGAGTGACGGGTGATCCCCAGTTGCGCCACTCGTGCTGCCGCTGCGGTTCCCGCACCGCGTAGAACGACAGGATGCCGAGCAGTGCCCAGAGTTCGAAGTGGGGCACCAGCTCGGCGTCGTCCGGGCACACGGTCCGGCTCGCCGCGGCCAGGAACGGCGCATGCTGCGGGCGGTTGCGCAGATGGGCGCTGATCGCGCCGACCGCCTGCGCCGGGGTGGACCGCCCGGCGATCGGGACGTTGAGCACCACCAGCCGGCCGTCCGGCGTCACGACGAAGTTCTTCAGGTTGGCGTCGATCGCCACGGTCCGGAACGGGGCGGGGTTGCGTGCGGCCGCCGCCGCGAAGCCGCCGGTGAGCCAGTCGTCGACAGCCGCGCCGGCCTTCGTCCCGTCGTAGAAGGGGCGGACCCTGCTCCAGTAGCGGTTGGCGTAGTGCTCGACGAACTCCCGGTGGGTGCCGAGCAGCACCGGCTCTCGCTTGTACAGGCCGAAGCCGTCGTACATCTCCGGCAGTTCCCGGCAGGCAAGGGCGAACGCGCACAGCTGGCCGACCAGGTCCGGCGTGGGCGGCACGCCCTGCCCGTCGGCGAGCACCGAGGCGAGGTCCCGACCTGGCAGGTATTCGGAGAGCACGGCGTCGAACGGGGCCCCGTCACGGACCTCCCAGACCCGCAGGATCCGCTGCACCGGCACCAGCCCGGCGAGCCGGTCGTTGGCCGCGGCGAGGTAGGCCAGCGGGATGTCGGAGTCGGTCACGTGTTTGATGACGGCCACCCGCCCGGGAGTCGCCACCCGGTACACGAGATTGTTGGAGTCGCTCAGCTCGCTGACCTCGGCGTCGGGGAACTCCGCCTCGATGAAGGCCCGGAACGTGTCCATTCAGTCACCAGTCCCCGCGGTGCGCTCGTTGCTTCTGACATTCGCCCACTTGGTGCCGACGTACTTGTGCGGCAGCATGTCGGCGAGTCGGACGAGTTCGTGGTCGTCACCGGAGCCGACGACCACCTGGATGTCCGGACCGTAGTCGAGGAGCAGTTCCCGGCAGAGCCCGCACGGCGGCACCAGCTTGATCTCGCGGTGCGGCTCCGACGGCTTCGGATGCCGAACGGCGAGCACGATGCGCAGGTCTGTCGCGCCCGCCTCGCAGGCCCGGCCCAACGCCACCGCTTCGGCGCAGATCGAGGCCCGCCCGACCATCGCCTCCAGGTGGATGCCGGTGAAGACGCGACCGTCGCCGGCCACGAGCACCGCGCCGATCTGGTGACGGTTCTCGACGTACCGGGCGGATATGGTGGCGCGGGCCCGGGCGACGAGCCCGCCCAACCACTGGTCGCGCCCTTCGCCGAGGTTCCCCCCGAGGCTTTCCGCGGCCAGCTTGTCGGCCAGGTCGGCCAGCCGGCCCCGCAGGTCGTCGACGGTGCCCGCGTTGTCGATCTCGAAGTCCGCGACCACCGCTTCGCCGCCCGCTTCGGTGGGGTGGTCGTCCTGCCCGGCGATGCGGTCTCCGCGGCCGGACTTCCGTACGCGGCGCAGCGCGTCCGGCGCGGTGATCCGGACGATCCGGAAGCCCTGCTCCGCCAGGCCGGGCAGGTCGACCGGCCTGGCGTCGTCACAGAGCAGAGTGTCCGCTCCCGCCAGTAACGCGGTGCCGCAGCGCTCGGCGAAATCCGACAGCAGGAACCCAGGTACGGCCCGCCGGAAGTGCGCGCCCAGGAAGTTGAGCAAGGCGCCGTCCTGTTGACCGGGGGTCAGTGCGCTCCCCGCCCGGCCGTAGAAGTGTTCCTGCACGTCGTAGAGCGGCGCGGCGGTCTTCACGACGGCGACGTTGCGCCCCATCCCGGCCAGGGCCTCGCGGAGCAGGCCCGCGCCGGTCGACTTACCGGCCCCGGGAAGGCCGAACAGAGCGACCCGCAGCGGGGCCAGGAAATCGGCGGTCATCGGGTGTCCCCGTTCCTCAGGAGCAGACGAACACGGAGTTCTGCTTGCTGAGTTCGAAGTAGCCGACGTCGGCGATACGTGCCTTGACCTTGGCCTCGACTTCCGCGTGAAGCTGGTCGAACATGGACTCCGGGTAGTCGTCTCCGGCCATCGCCCTGGCGCCGCAGAACTTGTGCCCGGTGGCGTAGAACGTCATGTAGGGCTCGGCGGACTCGAACCGCAGCGCGTCGACGTACGGCCGCTCCTCGACGGCGCTGAAGTGCCGGGACAGGATCTCCTGCGCGTTGTCGAGCACCATCTTGCCGCGCCGGGCGCGGGGCAGGCGCGCGATGAACTCGGCGGGGAACCCGACCTTCTCCATCGCGTCGAAGTGCATCTGGTACATCTCCGGCATCGAGTGTCGGGCCTCGATCGTCACGATGGCGTGCCCGCCGGGCTTCACCAGCCGGGCGATCTCGCCGCAGACCAGGTCGGGGTCCTCGATGTAGTGGAAGATGAAGTTGGCCATGACGCGGTCGAACGTGCCGTCCGGATACCGGGACAGGTCCTCCGCCCGCCCCTCGATGAACTCCAGCGGCGCCCACGAGATGGTCACATTCCGCTTCGCCAGCTCCAGCATCGCGGGGGAGATGTCCACCGCCACGACCCGACCGCCGAAGCGCAGCCGGCTCGCCACGTCGCGCAGGATGAAGCCGTTGCCGCAGCCGAGGTCGAGCACCGCCTCCCGGCCCGTGAGATCGAGGCAGCCGAGGATGTGGTCGACCATGGTGGCGGGGTTCTGCCGGTACACGTTGTGTGTCATCTGCTGCGTGTACAGGGCGGTGTTGCTGCCGAAATGCACCCGGATGTAGTCGAGCCCGAAGTCAAAGAGCTGCGTCGGAGCCGCTTGCGCATTGTCGGCGGTCATTGATCCTCGCTTCGTGTCGGGTCTGCTGGACGCGGGGTCGCGCCATTTCATCCGTTCGAGTTTCGCGGAGGCATTACAGAGCCAGAGGGCGGCCTGAGTCAAGGGCGCATGTGAGTGCCGATGAGGGGTGCGCCGCAATGTGCGGAACTGGGCCTTTGCCTGCCTTCGCCCGGCGGGTCGGAGCAAAGTGACCGAGACGGTAACACCCGGCCGCCGGCATTGGGAACCCCTATTGGCGACCCCCAGAAGTACTAGCCGGTCGGGCCCGGGTTCGCGGGTTAGGGGTGGCCCTTGTTGTCCACTGTGGTGCTGTGGGTCGGCTGCCAACACGGGGTTCCTCGTCAAGGTTTCAGCAGGTCAGACCCGCTGAGTCGCTGATGGGTGCCTCTTCGTCGACGACCCGCTCGGGGTACGAAAGTATGAATGAACACATAGACGGTCCATGTTAGAGTCCCCCACTACCCCGAGTCGCGGGCATGCGAAATCACTGACGTTGTGGAAAACAGCGTGACCAGCAATTGAGCCGGCTCGCCAATGCGACGACAGGGGCAATACGAACGACGGCAAACAGGCTGCCGTCACCCTTCACGGAGTCGTCAGGCCAACTGGACGAAGGTAAGGAGGACCGTGCTCAGAATCGACGGTCTCTCGATCTCGTACGGCCGCCGCCCCGCGCTTCGAGACGTTTCGCTGACCGTTGTCCCCGGTCAGGTGCTGGGCCTGCTCGGCCCTAATGGGGCCGGCAAGACCACCCTGATGAACGCCGTGGTCGGGGCGGTCCGGCCGGGCGCCGGCACGGTCACTGTCGGTGGCCTGGACGTCACCCGTCACCCGAAGCGGGCGCGTGCCCAGGTCGGCTACGCCGAGCAGGAGATCGCTGTCTTTCCCACCCTGACCGCCCGGCAGAACGTCAACGACTGGGCGGCGATCTGCGGCGTCGGCCGGCGCCGGCGGGCCGAGGCGGTCGCCGCGACCCTCTCCGCGCTCCTCCTCGACGAGGTGGCCGATCGTCCGGTCCGGACCCTCTCCGGTGGCGAGCGTCGTCGGGTGCACTGCGCGATGGCAACCGTGGCGCGACCGTCCCTGCTGCTGCTCGACGAACCCACTGTCGGCGTTGATCCGGCGACCCGTCGTGCCGTGCTCGGCCACGTCCGCGACCTCGCCGCCGCCGGCACCGCCATCTGCTACTCCACGCACTACCTGCCCGAGGTCGAGGCGCTCGACGCCGACATCGTCCTGCTCGCGCGGGGGAGGGTCGCGACCCGGGGAGCGGTGGCCGAGTTGATCGACCGGCACGGCAGCACGGTCGTCGATCTTCGGTTGCTCGGCGACGACGGCGAAACCCGTACGGTCTCCCGGCAGGTCATCGGGCCGGACGACCTTCCCGCCGTCCTCCAGGGGCTCGGCGCCGACCTCGGCCGCCTCGCCGGTGTCGAGGTCCGGCGGTCCACCCTCGACGAGGTCTTCGACCATGTCGTGGCGAGCGCAGGACCGGCAGACGGGCGTCCGTCCAGTCCTGCGGAGGCGGTCGCCGATGCGTCGTGACCTCGTCACCGCCGGCGTGCTCGTCGCCCACGAATGGCGGCTCCAGCGCCGCGACCTCGTGCCGCAGCTCATCCTCACCGTGATGCCCCTGGTGTTGATGGCGTTCCTACTGCCCACCTACCGGGACGCGATGACGCTCGCCGGATCGGTGCCGGGCCCGGGCCCGCTCACCGGGGCGGAGCAGGCCGTACCCGGCCTGTCGGTGATGTTCTCGATGTTTCTCGTCGCGCACGTCGGCATGGTCTTCTTCCGAGACCATGGCTGGAACACCTGGAACCGGCTACGGGCCACGGCGGTCGGTGTTCCGGTGCTGGTGCTCAGTAAGGCTGCCGTCCCGCTCGGCCTCCTGGTCGCCCAGTTCACCATCCTGCTCGCCGCCGGCCGGGTCCTCTTCGGCCTGCGGATTCGCGGGTCGCTCGTCGCCCTGGCCCTGGTCGTCGGCGTCTTCGCCGTGTGCCTGGTCGCGCTCGGCTTGCTCGGCTTCGCCGCCTGCCGGACCGTGGTGCAGATGACCTCGGCCGCGAACGTTCTGGCGCTGGTGATGGCCGGCCTGGGCGGGGCGCTCGTGCCACGGGAACTGCTGCCCTCGTGGGCCGCCCCGTTCGCCCCGGCCACCCCGTCGTACTGGGCGGTCAGTGGGCTCCAGGAGGTCATCTCCGGTGGGGCCGGCCTCGGTGACGTCGCGGCCGAACTGGCCGTCCTGGCCGCCTTCGCCACCGCCTTCGCTCTCCTCGCCCTCGTCATGCTCAGACCGGATCAGAGGAAGGTGTCGTGGTCATGACCGATCGGAGCAGCGTCGAGGAGGCGCTCGGCGTCGTCGGACTCACCCTCGCCCGGGTTCTCGAGTTGGGCGGCAGCGTGTTGGCCGCCGGCCCGGCATACCTGGTGGGGTCGCTGGCCGGCGGGCTCGGCAACCAGGGCAGCGACGTGGACATCCACCTCCTGGTGCCCGGGATCGACAGACCCAGCCCGGCATTCCTGTTCTTCGCCGGCCAGACTCCCATCGACATCGAGCACTACCCGGAGGACATGCCGGCCGCCATGGTCGCCGGTGCGCTCGCGTACCCGGTCCGGAAACTGCCGATCGGGCCGGTCAGCCTCGCTCCCGCCCCCGGCCGGCGCACCCGCCGCACCGCAGCCCGGTGGCTGAATGCGCTGCCGTTGGACCCCGACCAGGGGCCGATCTTCGACCCGACGGGTGCCGAGGCGGTGCGTGCCGTCCTGGTCCGCGCCTCACTCGACCAGGTGCTCCAGCTCTGGGCCGTGGCCCGGCTGGCAACCGGGGCCGACGACGACGCCGCCCGCTACCTGTGGGGGAGGACCGGCCGGGAGGTGCTGGAGCTGCGGTGCCGGGCCCGGGGGGACGTGCTCACCAGCGAGAAGTGGCTACCCGACCGAGCCGACCGGCTCGGCTTCGGCCCGGCGTTCAGCCGGTCCCACCACACCTGTGGCAGCGAGGCCGACCTGGTGGAACTCGTCGCCGACGTCGGTCTTGCCGACTGGGACCCGTGGGAGCTCACCGTCGTGCGGACCGAGCCGCAGCGGCGGCGCATCCGCCTCGGGCGGACGGACTACGCGTTGACCCGACACAGTCGGCTGGTCGCCGACGCCCTGACCGGCGAGGGGAGCGTAACCGACCTCGCCGGGCAGGTGCCGGCGTCGCGGCTCCTGCACGCCATCCGCAACGGCGAACTCACGCTGGAGGTCTCCGGCGACGCACTACGGAAGGTGCTGCATGACTGACGCCCGCACCGGAGGCACTGATCTCACCTGGCTGCTCACCCACGGCGCCGGCATGGCCTGGCAGTACGCCATGGCGGTCCAGACCGCACTGACCGACATCGACGCGGCGCTGGCCGCCGGCAACCACCCGGCCTGCGTGGAGTCCTGCGCCGTGGCGCTGCGCGCGATCGTCTACTGCGAGCAGGTCGGAGCCGGATACCTGGGACGGCCCACGCACGTCGAACACCACGTGCACCTGGCCCTGGCCGAGTCGTCGGCCGCGCGGGCGCTGCGACAGCTTCCACCACCACCCGGGGCGACCCTGGCCGAGGCGGAGGCAGCCCGCCAGGTGGTACGCGAACAGGACGAACGGCTGCGCGCGTTGCTGCCCCTGGACATCCCGGTGCTCCGGACCGCGGCGGGTTTCTTCCCGACAGTGGGCATCGCGGGAGCGCTGGAGAAGCTCCGCACCGAGCACGGCCTGGGCCCGATGGACTGGGACCAGTGGGGGATCTGAGCACCGACGACGGAGGAAACATGCCGACAGTGACGACGAGCCACACCAGTGACGCGGATCCCGGCGACGTGTGGAGCGCCCTGCTCGACAGCGAGTCGTACTCGAGCTATATGGCCGAGGTCCGCGAGATCAGCATCATCGAGTGGACTGGCGACCGACGGGTGAGCCGGTGGTCGGTACTGCTCAAGGGCTCCGAACTGGAGTGGGAGGAGGAGGAGTTCATCGACCATGATCGTCGCCGCATCGAGTTCCGCCAGCTCGACGGTGACCTCGCCTACTTCACCGGACACTGGCAGGTCAGCACCGACGCGCGGGGCACCACCGCGGAGCTTCACGTGGAGTTCGACATCGGCATCCCGATGATGAGCGAGATGCTCAATCCGGTGGCGGCCCGGGCGTTGGAGGACAACTCGCGGGCCATCCTGGAGCACCTCGGGGATCGGGCCCGCACCAGCGCCTCCGCTGAGGGCCCGTCGTGAGCGACCCGCGTGCCGGCGGCGCACCGGCGCAGCAGCTCGCCCGGGAGACCTTCCGCCGGCTGCGGGCGCACATGTCGCCCGCCATGGCGCTGGCCGGACGATTCGCCGGCCGGGGCGCGGTGGAGGTGGCCGCCGAGGGGTGTGTGGTCCGGCTCTCCGACGGTCGACGGGCGCTGGACTTCGGGTCGTACGCGGTCACCCTCCTCGGCCACCGCAACCCGGCGGTGGTGGCGGCGGTGGCCGAGCAGTTGACGACCATGCCGGTCTCCACCCGGGCGTTGGGGAACCCGGTCGCCGCGGTTGCGGCCGAGGAGGTGGTGCGGTACCTGGGCGGGGTACTGCCCCGGGTCTACTTCGGCACCAACGGCGCGGACGCGGTGGAGGTCGCCGTCAAACTCGCCCGGCTGGCCACCGGCCGGCGGACGGTGCTGGCGGTGCGCGGCGCGTACCACGGCAAGACCATGGGGGCGCTGGCGCTCACCTGGCATCCGAGGTTCCGGACCGGGCTGGAGGCACTGCTCGGCGGTGCCGCGCACGCCGACCCGGCCGACCTCGATGCGGTACGCCGGATCGCTGCCGCCGGTGACCTCGCTGCCGTGATCTTCGAACCGGTGCAGGGCGAGAACGGGGTGCTGCCGCTCGACCCCGCCGTCCTGGTCCGGTGGACGGCGGACGCACACGCGGCCGGAGCCATGGTGATCTCGGACGAGATCCAGGTCGGCCTACGCAGGGGCGGGGTC
This sequence comes from Micromonospora halophytica, assembly GCF_900090245.1. Classification (GTDB taxonomy): domain Bacteria; phylum Actinomycetota; class Actinomycetes; order Mycobacteriales; family Micromonosporaceae; genus Micromonospora; species Micromonospora halophytica. The sequence continues at coordinate 126,153 of NZ_FMDN01000008.1, read as the reverse complement.
CCGTCGATCGCCCTGGACCTCGGCCTGCCGGTGGACGCGGTGCTGCTCGGCAAGCCGCTCGGCGGCGGAGTGGTGCCGGTTTCGGCGGCCGTCTGCGCCGAACGCCTCTACCGGCCGCTGATAGAGGACGCCTTCCGGCACAGCGCGACCTTCGGTGCGCAGCCGCTCGGCATGGCGGCGGTCCCGGCGGCGCTGCGCGCGATCGAGGCGCACGCCGATGACGGGATCCGGATCTCCGCGACCCTGGCCGGTGGCTTGGCCGAGTTGCGCGCCCGCCACCCCGACGTGGTGAGTGAGGTGCGTGGCCGGGGGCTGATCTGGGGCGTGGACTTCGCCAGCGCGGAACACGCGGGGGAGGTCTCGTTCGGGTTGATCGAGCGGGGCCTGCTGGTCTCGCACTGTCTGAGTCGCCCCGAGACCCTGCGGCTGCTGCCCCCTATCGTCACCACCGACGCCGAGGTGACGCAGGCGCTCGACGCCCTCGACGGCGCGGTCCGTCACGCCCGCGACGCCGTGCGTACCGCTCGGGTGGGATCGTGAGCGGACTTTTCGACCACGGTGACGACGGGTGGCCGGACGTCTCCGCCGACCTGCCCGCCGACGCGCTCGCCGAGGTTGCCGCCGGGGCGGAGGAGGCGGACCGGACGGGCCGGCCCGCGCTCCGGTCGCTGAACCTGCTCCGGTCACTGAACTGGCCGGGCCTGGCGGTTCCGGAGAAGTTCCTCGGCGGCGGCGCCGACTTGCTGCGCTGCTGTGCCCTGCAACGTGCCCTCGGGGCGGCCGACCCCGCACTGGCGGTCGCCGTGAACATGCACCTGTTCTCGGTCGGTCTGATGGTGGAGCACTGGCGCCGCCGGGGCGACACCTCGTGGCTGTTGATGGAGGCGATCGCCACCCAGAACCGCTTCCTCGCATCGGCCTTCGCCGAGCCGAACCTCGGCGGCTCCACCACCCGTTCGACGATGCGCGCCGAGTCCGTGGCGGGTGGATGGCGAGTCTCCGGCCGCAAGCGCCCGTGCTCGCTGGCAGGCGAGGCGGATCTGATCTGCCTTCAGGTGCAGACGGCGACCACGCCCTCCCAGGTGCTGGTGGCGCTCCTGCCCAGCACAGCGCCGGGCCTGTCGGTGGTGCGGGACTGGGATGCCCTGGGGATGCGTGGCTCGGCCTCCGACACCCTGGTTCTCGATGAGTGCTTCATCCCCAAGGAACTGGTCTTCTACCAGGCCCCCGCCGGCTCCGAGGAGGACGACGTCTTCGCCGCCGGGGTGATCTGGTTCGCGTTGACCGCCACCTCCTGTTACCTCGGGCTGGCCCGCAGCGCCGTGCGTCATGCCGGCGGACTGCTGCACAGGCTGCGGATCGCCCACCTCGGGCAGAGCCGGGCACAACTCCCGAGCTATCAGGCGACTCTGGGGGATCCGGTGGCGGACCTGTTGAGTCTGGAGGCGGCCTGCGCCGACGTGGCCCGTCGGATGGATTCCGGTGCGGCCCCGGAACGGCTGGTGGCCACTGCGCTCGCCGTCAAGCAGCAGGCGGTCCGGGTCGTCCCGGCTCTGGTGGAGACGCTCGCCGAGGCGTGCGGCGGTGCGTCGTACGCCCGGTCGCTGCCGCTGGAACGGCTCTGGCGGGACGCGCAGGCCATCCGTTTCCACCCGCCGACGCCGGCCGCCACCCGCCAGTACCTGGCCCGCAGGGCGCTCGGCCTTCCCGGCTTCCTGGATCTTGATGAGGCGGCGCCTGGTCTGTTGACGCGGGACGACGAGAAAGGCAAGGACCATGCAGCGAGCTGAGCTGGCGGAGGTCGTCCGCGAACGCGTCGCGGGTGTGCTGGGTGTGCCGGTCGAGGAGATCGACGAGAGCACCGACCTGCGGCAGACGTACGGCGTGGACAGCCTGGAGCTGATGGAGATCGGTGCCCGGCTGGAGAACTCCCTGAACACCCGGTTGGCCGCCGAGGACCTACTCGGGATGGAGAACATCGGGAACGCCATCGACCTGCTCCACGAACGTCTCCGGGAGCGGCCGTGACCGGGCGGATCCGGGTCGCGGTCACCGGCGTCGGGGTCAGGACCCCGGCCGGCAACGACGTCAAGGAGCTGATCGACCGGCTGGCCGAGGGGCGGTCCACCGCCGCCACCGTACCCGCATTCGTCGCGCACGACCTGGCCGTGACCTTCGCCTGCCGGGTTCCCGAGTTCGACCACACCCCGTACGTCACGCTCCGCGAGCTGCGCCAGCTCGACCGTACGACGTACCTGGCGGTGGCCGCCGCGACGGACGCGGTCGCCGCGGCCGGGCTGAAACCGTTGCCCGACCCCGAGCAGGTCGGGGTCAGCGTCGGTGTCGGCGCGGGTGGCCTGGTCGCCGCCGAGGAGCTGGTGGGCGAATACGGCGACAGGCCGACCAGGGTTCCCGCGTACACGGTGCCCCGGATGATGGCGAACGCGGCGGCGGCCCGGGTGGCGATCCGGATCGGGGCGCGCGGCCCCGCCCTCACCTACGTGTTGGCGTGCGCCAGCGGCGCGGCGGCGATCGGCGAGGCGATGCAGAAGATCCGCTGCGGTGAACTCGCCGTGGTGGTCGCCGGCGGAAGCGAGGCCCCGATCTCGCCGGTGGCCGTCTCCTCGTTTGCCAGGATGCGGGCGATGTCCGAACGTAACGACGCCCCGGAGGCGGCCTCCCGTCCGTTCGACGCCGCCCGGGACGGGTTCGTGATGGGGGAGGGCGCGGCTTTCCTGGTACTGGAGAACTGGACGCACGCCCGGTCCCGGGGTGCGGAGATCCTGGGCGAGTTGCTGGGGTACGGCGCGAACTCCGATGCCCACCACATCGTGGCCCCCCGGCCGGACGGGGCGGTCGCGGCGAACTGCATGCGCCGGGCGCTGACCGACGCCGGCCTCACCCCGCCACAGGTGGGCCACGTCAACGCGCACGGGACGTCCACCCCGCACAACGACCTCGCCGAGGCACTGGCGATCGTGGACTGCTTCGGCTCCGACGGCCCGCCGGTCACCGCGTCGAAGGGGGTGCTGGGGCACTCGCTGGGGGCGGCCGGCGCGGTGGAGGCGGTGGTGACGCTCCTGTCGGCCGTGTCCGGGGCGGTGCCGCCGGTGGCCAACTTCGTCCGCGGGGACGAGACCACCGAGCTGATCGACGTCGTCTCAGGCGGGCCACGGTTGATCACACCGAAGCCGGCGCTGTCCAACTCGTTCGCCTTCGGCGGGCATAACGTGTCGCTGGTCTTCGCGCCGGCCGCCGACGGGGAGGGACGCTGACATGCGGGTGCTGATCACCGGGTCGACCGGTGTGGTGGGCCAGGAGGTAGCCCGGGAGCTCGAGGCGCGGGGCGTGGAGCTGACCCGGGTGACCCGCCGCCCGGGCGGGCCGGGTGACGTGGCCTGGACCCTGGGGACCGAGCCGCCGCCGGCTGCGGCGCGGGGGCCCTGGGACGTCGTGGTGCACACCGCCGCGTCGACCCGCTGGAGCATGAGCCGCGCGGAGGCGGTCGCGGCGAACGTACGACCTCTGGAGGCCGTACTCGACCTGGTCGGCGAGCGGACCCACCTGGTGCACGTCTCCACCGCGTACGCCGACGGGGCGGAGCCGGACGAGCACCCCGTACCCTCCGAATTCGGCCGCTACCGTAACGGGTACGAGTGGTCCAAGGCGGAGTGCGAGACGTTGGTCCGTCACGGTCATCGCGGACCACTGACCTTGGTGCGTCCCCCACTGATCATCGGGTCCCGCGCAGACGGGGCGATCGGCAAGTTCACCGGCCCGTACACCCTGATGCAGACGCTGGTGTCGGGGCTGGCCGCCGCAGTCGTCGGTGACCCGGACGGCTACGCCGAGCTGGCCCCGGTGGATCAGGTCGCCGAGGTGATCGTCGCGGCGGCGCTCGGCGCGCCCCCTACCGAACAGCGGACGGAGGTGATCGCCGGGGGGACGGAGTGCCTGCGCCTCGCGGACCTGCTCGGTATCGTCTGCACGACGGTCAACCAGTGGCGCGCGGAGCGGGGAATCTCTCCGATCGAGGCACCGCCGTTCATCGCCACCCGGCGGTGGCACCGCTTCTTCCTTCCCCTGGCCGAGCAGCACCTGTCCCCGGTCCAGTTGCAGGTGGTGCAGCTCCTCGGGATGTTCGAGAGCTACACCAGCCTCGGCAAGCCGTTCGAACCGACCCGGCAGGTCGAGGACCCGGGCGTGGTGCTGGCCCGCTCCGTCCGCTGGTGGGCCGACCGTAAACCCCGGCTGGCCGCGCGCATCCCGGAGCCGTGGAAGCTGATCGGCTGAGAGCCCGGGGCGTCGGGCCCCGGAACGACGCAGGGCAGGTGGTGAGTGGCTCAGGGGATGGAGCGTCGGTTTCCGTCACCACCCAGCGATAGCCTGCCGACATGGCGAGTGCCGAACTGGATGAGTTGATCGTCGCGGACGCCGAGGCGCTGCGCGCGTGGTTGTCGGCCCACCACGCCACGTCGCCCGGCGTCTGGCTCGCCCTGAGCAGAAAGGGCGGCACGGTCACCACGCTGACCTGGCAGCAGGCGGTCGACGAGGGGCTGTGCTTCGGCTGGATCGACGGGCAGGCCCGTAAACGGGATCAGGAGACCTCCTGGATCCGGTTCACCCCACGCCGGCCCCGCAGTTCCTGGTCACAACGCAACGTCGCCCACGTGGCCCGGCTGGAGGCGCAGGGGCGGATGATGCCCTCCGGCCGGGCCGCGGTGGAAGCCGCGAAGGCGGACGGACGGTGGGCGGCCGCCTACGCCCCACCCTCGGAAGCGGAGGTCCCGGCCGACCTCCTCGCCGCCGTCGCCGCCGCCCCCGCCGCCCAGGCCATGTTCGACGTGCTCACCAAGACCAACCGGTTCGCCCTCATCCACCGCCTCAACGCCGTCAAACGGGCGCAGACCCGCGAGCGGAAGATCAGCGAGTTCGTCGCCATGCTGGCCCGCCACGAGACGATCTATCCGCAGAAGGCCACGCCTCCGCACTCGCCGTGATGGCGCCGTGTGTCGTCGGTCCGGTGGGGGATCAGGGCAGTCCCGGCCAGACGGCGAGGTAGCCGCCGCCCGCGTCGGACTGCACGGCCCGGGTGCGGTGGAACGGACCTTTGTCGACCTTCGCCACGGCGGCGGCCACCCCGGATGAGGCGGCCACGCCGCGGACCGCGCCGGAGCCGCCGTCGGTGAAGACCACCCAGGAGGTACGCCGTCTCAGGTCCGCGGAGAGCACCAGCACCCACGCGTCACCACCGGCGTACGGGGCGAGGCGGCGGCCGCCGAGGGTGATCCGGGACCGTTCGGCGATCTGGTACGCCGACACCCCGCCCGCGTAGACCCGACCCGACTCGTCGGCGGTGATCGCGTACGGCTTGATGGTGTTGCCCTTGTCGCCCTTGCTGTCGATCCGGCTGATCACCACCTGCCCGGCGAGGTGGCGTCCGCTGGCCGGGTCGAGGCGGGCGAGGTAGGTGTAGTGCGCGTTGGACGTGTTGGACGCCTGGGTGAACTTGTCGATCACGACGTTCGGCGCGGGCCGGGTCGCATCGGCGGCGGAGCGGGCGAAGATGCTGTTGCCGCCGGCGGTTTCCCCGGCCAGGTAGAGCTTGCCGTCGCGGCCCATCGCCACCCGGTCGGCCCGGCTGTCCGCGCACAGGTCACCGAGCCGGTCGGCCGGATGGTCGTACGCGCGCCAGCGCATCTTGCCGCGCCGGTCGTACGCGTGCACGTAGGCGATCTGCACCGGCACGCACGGGCCGGACTGCACCTGCCGGAACCCGCTGACGAAGACCAGGCCGCTGCGGTCGTCGACAGCGACGTCGCTGACCGTGCGCCCCTGCGGCAGGATGGTGGCCAGCGTCGCGCCCTTCAGGTCGTACACGGTGACGGTCGTGCCGGAGAGCGCGGCGACCGTGCCGGCGGCTCCGACCGCGACGCGGCTCGCGCTCTTGCCGCGCTGCCAGCGGGCGGTGCCGGCCCGCGCGTCGAGCAGCCATACTCCCCGGTCGGTGGCGACCGCGATCTCGCCGCCGTCGCGGCGGACCTCGAGGTCTTCCACGGCGCCGGCGAGCCGGGTGATGCCGAGCACCCGACGTCCCGCGCCGTCGAGGCGCACCACGGCGCCCGCCCCACCCCGGCCGAGGGTGGTCGTGGTGCCGCCGGTCAGGCCGGTGATCCGTCCACCGACGACCAGCTCGCAGGAGTTCGAGACGTCCACTGCGGTGGCGATGTCGTCGCCGTCGCGGCCGAGGTACGACGCGGCGGTCGGGTCCAGCGAGCTGGCGGACCTCGGTGCCGGCCGGGGATCGGGGCAGTCGGCCGGTGAGGCCTTCGGTGACGCGACGGTGGGCGCGGCGCTCGCGCCGGCCGGCGTGAGCGGGGCCGCACCCGGCCCGGCCCAGCGGGGAGTGTCGGCGGCCGGCTCCACCTGACAGGCGGTCGTCAGCAGGATCAGCACCATGGCCGTCGACAGCAGCCGGCGGCGATGCGCAGTCGTGTGCACGGGGCTGGATCGTACGCCGCCCACCTGTCCGTTCCCGCATCCCCGGCGCCTGCCGGTGGTGCCTGTTCGTGGGCGGCGCCGTCGGGGACACTGGCGGCGATGAGATCGTTGTGGGCGGGACGGGAACGCGAGGTGCGCTTCGTCCGGGAGCCGACGGGCGACGGGACCGGCCGGTCGGCCGATCGATGAGTTTCGGGTCGTGCGGAGGTCAAAGCCTGCAGGACCGCTGGCGGTCTGACGCACTCGTACCCGGAGGGGACGCATGGCAAAGCTCATCTACTCGATGATCACCTCGCTCGACGGCTACGCCGAGGCGGCGGAGGGCGACCTGGGCACCGGGGCCGCCGAGGATCCGGAGGTGCACACCTTCATCAACGATCTCTTCCGCCCCGTCGGCACGTACCTCTACGGCCGACGGATGTACGAGACGATGGTCTTCTGGGAGACCGCGCACACCGAGCCCGACCTGCCGCCGTACATCCTGCAGTACGCCCGCGACTGGCAGGCCGCGGAGAAGGTCGTGTACTCCACGACGCTGGAGTCGGTGTCCAGCGCGAAGACCAGGATCGAGCGGACCTTCGACCCGGACGCGGTGCGCAGGCTCAAGGCCGAGTCCGATCACGACCTCACCGTCGACGGCCCGAACCTCGCGGCCCAGGCGATCGTGGCCGGCCTGGTGGACGAGTACCACCTGTTCATCACCACGAGCGTGGTCGGCGGCGGCAAGCGGTTCTTCCCCGACGGCGTACGCCTCGATCTGCAACTGGTCGAGCAGCGGGCCTTCGACAGCGGACTGATCTACGCGCACTACCGGACCCGCTGAGCCACACCGGTCGGTGACGCTGCCCGGGCGCCCCGCCGCACGCTGCGGGTGGTCGGGCCGGAGCCGGTGCCTGGCCGTCGTCGACGCCGAGTACCCGCCCGGCACCGGGTGGGACCGGCCCCGGGTCGGCGGGCGGTCCCGGGACGGCATCCGGGTCGCCCGCCCCGGACACGAAACCTCGACCACCGGCCTGACCCGGCGATGCCGGTCTGCTGAGGCCGCGCGCCGAGGTTGGTGAACGGTCCACCGCTGCGGACGCAGGGGTGCCGGCGGAGATGGCCGCCGGGCTGCCCGCCCGGTCGCGGTGACGGGAGGGACGATCCGGGCGCGATCCATCGACCGTCACCCGGCCGGGCGGCGGCGGCTCGCGGCCGGGATCAGGGGCGCAGCGCCCGCAGCGCGTGGCCGACCAGGGCGTCGGCGTACTCGGCGGTGAGAGGGCCCGAGCGCAGCAGCCACCGCTGGTAGAGGGGGGCGTAGAGCAGTTCGAGCGCGAGGTCCAGATCCGCGTCGGCGGCGATCTGCCCGGCCCGCTGCGCGCTGCGCAGCCGCTCCTTCTTGGCCTCGTCGACCGGCCCCGCCAACTTCTCCCGGTACTGGGCGGCCAGTTCGGGATCGCCGGCGATCTCCAGGTTGAGCGCCCTGATCGGCGCCTCGAACGCGGGGTCGGCGAACTCGGCGACGGTCGCCCGCAGCACCGCCTTGAGGTCGGTCTCGATGTCGCCCGTGTCGGGCAGCGCCATCCCGTCCGCGCCCTCGCTCAGCGCCAGGAACGAGTCGAAGACCACCGCCCCCTTGGAGCGCCACCACCGGTAGATCGTCTGCTTGCCGACCCCCGCCCGGGCCGCGATCGCCTCGATGGACAGCTTGGCGTAGCCCACCTCGGAGACCAGTTCCCGGGTGGCCTGGAGGATCGCCTGGCGGGAGCGCTCGCTGCGCCGGGCGGGATCGGGGGTCTTCACCTCGGGGGACATGCGGCGAGCATAGCGGATCAACGAGACGGTACGTCTCGTCTTGACAAGCCGTCCCCTGATGCTGGCAGACTGTGGCATACCACGAGACGAACCGTATCGTCTCGCTTGATCGGGGGAGGGTGCGATGACGACCGGACGCGTGTGGTTCATCACCGGGGCGTCGCGTGGACTGGGCCGAGCGTTCACCGCGGCGGCGCTGGCCGCGGGGGACCGGGTCGCGGCCGTGGCACGCCACGTCGAGCCGCTGCGGGAGCTGGCCGCGCGGTATCCGGACCGGCTGCTGTGCCTGCCGCTGGACGTGTCCGACTCCGCCGCCGTCACCCGGACGGTGGACCGGGCGGCGGCCACCCTCGGCCGGCTGGACGTCGTGGTCAACAACGCCGGTGGCCTGCTGCTCGGCATGCTGGAGGAGGCCACCGAGGAGCAGATCAGGGCACACTTCGACGTCAACTTCTTCGGCGCGGTCTGGGTGACCCGGGCGGTCGTGCCCCACCTGCGGGCGCAGGGCGGCGGACGGATCCTCCAGGTCACCTCGATGGGCAGCGGGGCAGGAGTCGCCTCGGTCGGCGTGTACGTCGCCGGAAAGGCCGCGCTCGACGCGCTCAGCCAGTCGGTGGCCATGGAGCTGGCGCCCTTCGGCATCAAGGTGACCATCGTGCAGCCCGGCGGGTACGACACCGGGCTGTACACCCTGGGCACCACGATGACCGAGCCGGACCCGGCGTACGCGCCGCTGCGGGCGAGGCTGGCCGAGATGTGGGGCGACGACGCCGGGCCCGATCCCCGCACCGCCGCGCCGGTCCTCATGGAACTGGTGGACCTGCCCGACCCGCCGCTGCGCCTGATCGTCGGCGACCGCTCCTACGACATCGTGCAGCAGATGGAGGCCGCCCGGGTCGAGGAGTACCGCGCCTGGGAGCACCTCAGCCGCAAGGCCCCCGGCTGACCGGAGGCACCGGGACGGCGAACGGCCCGGCGGAGGACTCCGCCGGGCCGCGTGACCGGCACCGCCCCGGCCCGGGGCGCCGGTCCGGTCAGGCCGCGCGCCGGGCGAGGCCGCCCATCTTCACCGCGGTGAACACCGCGGCGGCCAGCGCCACGTCGGAGAGCAGCATCAGGCCGATGGCGTACGAGCCCTGCGACCCGTACACCCAGCCCATGATCAGCGGCGGGACGAATCCGCCGAGGCCGCCGGCGGCGCCGACCAGGCCGGTGACCGCACCCACCTGGTCGGCGGGGGCGACCTTGCCGACGAGGGCGAACACCGCGCCGCTGGCCGCGCCGAGCAGCAGCGCCATGCCGAGCAGCGCGACGGTCGCCACCGGCATGAGGGTGGGCTCGAAGGCCTGGACCACCGCGAAGCCGGCCACCCCGGCGAAGCACCACACCAGCACCGGCACCGGGTGGAACCGGTCGGAGAGCCAGCCGCCCACCGGGCGGGCGAGTACGGCGAGGACCACGAACCCGGCGGTACGCATCGCGGCGTCGTTGGCGCTGAGCTCGTAGGTGGTGCGCAGGTAGGCGGGCAGGTACACGCTGAACGCCACGAACCCGCCGAAGCCCACCGCGTACAGGAAGCACAGCTGCCAGGTGACGGTCAGCCGGCCGACCTTGCTGAGCCGCTGCCAGGCCGACCCGGCCGGCCGGACCCGCCCCGGCGCATCGCGCAGCAGCAGGAACGACAGGACCGCGTATACGGCGAGGATCGCGGCGACGAGCAGGAACGGCGCCCGCTCGCCGTAGGTGTCGGCGAGCCGGACGGTGGTGAAGTTGGCGATCGCCGTGCCGCCCATGCCGATGCCGAACACGCCGATGGCGAAGCCGCGCCGCGCGGGTGGGTACCAGCCGGAGACCAGCGGCACGCCGACGGCGAAGGCGGTGCCGCCGATGCCGAGGAAGAACCCGGCGACGATCAGCGCGGCGTACGAGGAGACCGCGGTCAGGGTCAGCACCGGCACGATCGTGGCGATAGTGACCAGGGGGAACACCACGCGTGCTCCGTACCGGTCGGTCAGCGCGCCGACCGGGATGCGTCCCAGCGAACCGACCACCACCGGTACGGCCACCAGCAGGGACTGCGCGGCGAAGCTGAGGTCGAGGCGCTCCTTGATGCCGGGGCCGAGCGGGCCGAGCAGGGCCCATGCCCAGAAGTTCACCAGGAAGCCGAGCGTCGCCAGGACCAGCTGGAGCGTGGCGCCCGACCGCTCGGGCGTCGAGGTTCCGGGGCTGCCGCCCGGTGTGGGGGTGGTGTCCCCGGCCTGTCTGTCGCGGCCGTTGGCCATCGCTGCCCTCCGTTGGTTCGTCGTGCCTGGGCCGGATCGGCCCTATGGGGAGTTGCGGATTCCGCTTTACCGCTACGAGCCTCGCCCCGTTGATCAGCTCCGGTCAGGGCCGGAAGTCCCGCGTCGGCGGGCACCTCGACGTGTCACCTGCCACCGGCCGTGACGACGGTCACCGCAGGTGGGCGGGTCAACCCGAGCACCGTGCCCCCGTCGTGGGGCACGGTGCTCGCGTCGCCGTGCGGTGGTCACCGTCGGGAGCGGGTCCGATCCCCGCGCGAGGAGGGCAGTCGCGGCGGGCCCTCCCAGCCGGGCCGGGTCCGTCCGAGCCCGGGCTGGTCGCCCCGGCTGCGGTAGACCACGTAGGGGCGGGTGAGGTAGCCGACCGGTGCGCTGAAGGCGTGCACGAGCCGGGTGAACGGCCAGAAGGCGAAGAGCGCGAAGGCCGCCACGACGTGGATCTGGAAGCCCACCGGGACGTCCGCCATGAGCTGCGGATCCGGACTGAAGTAGAACAGCGACCGGAACCACGGGGAGATCGTCTCCCGGTAGTCGTAGCCGGGCCCGGTCACGTTGGCGCGGACGGTGGACCAGAGACCGAGCACGATCACTGCGGCGAGCACCAGGTACATGGCCTTGTCGTTGCGGGTGGTGGCAGCGAAGACCGGCCCGGTCAGCCGCCGCCGGGCGATGAGCAGGCCCATTCCGATCAGGGTGCAGAAGCCGGCCACGGTGCCGATGAAGACGGCCATCAGGTGGTACGTGTGCTCGGTGATCCCGACCGCCTCGGTCCACGCCTTCGGGATCAGCAGACCGCCGACGTGACCGATCAGGACCATCAGCACCCCGAAGTGGAACAGCGGGCTGCCCCAGCGCAGGATGGTGCTCTCGTAGAGCTGCGAGGACCGGGTGGTCCAGCCGAACTTGTCGTACCGGTAGCGCCAGACGAGTCCTCCGACGAGGATCACCAACGACAGGTAGGGGTAGATCACCCACAGCAGCGTGTTCATCGGCGGCCTCCCGTGGTGTCGACGAGTCCGAAGGGTTCCAGGCCGACCTGCTCGACCGGGGGGCCGGTGCGGGCCAGGCGGGCGGCGGCGGCCAGGTCGGCCGGCCGCGCGGCGGGCAGCATCTCGCGCACGGCCGCGACGGCCTGCCGGTACGGCGACCGCTCCCGACCCAGCGCCTCGACCAGCAGGTCCAAACCGACCCGGTTGTCGCGCAGCAGCCGCCACCCGCCGTCGGCGACGGCGGCCAGGTCGAGCACCGCGGGCAGGAAGTCGGGCAGCTCGCCGTCGACGACCTCCAGGCCCGCCTCCTTGTACGAGGCCGAGAAGCCGACCAGCGCCTCCCCCCGCCGTCGGGTGTCGCCGCAGGTGTAGTAGGTCAGGTGCAGGCAGCAACGGCGCCGGAAGTCGAACAACTGCACGTAGGCGGCCCGCAGGTCGACCGGCGCGGTCGTCTCCCGGTGGGTGACCACATCGCGCAGCGGCGCGGCCACCTCGGCCGGCAGGCCGTCGAGCGCGGCCCGCACGGTCGGCAGCGCCGCGAGGACCTCCTCGTCGGGGTAGCGCAGCAGCAGGGACGCGGCACGGGCGGCCACCGCCCGCCAGGTCGGCTGGTTCACGGCTTGCTCCCGTCGGTGTGTTCGGGCTCCGTGCGCCGGGGCGGGAAGAGACCCTTCGGGGTGCTCTTGCCGTCCCAGTTGAGCAGGTTGACCCGACGTGGCTCGTCACCCGGGTCGGTGAAGGCGTCGGTGGTCTGCCGGTTGCGCTGCATGTGGAAGGTCTCCACCTGCACCGGAACCGGGGTGCCGGACGACTCCCCGAAGGGCCCCTGGCCGTACGGGCCACCGCCGCCCATGCCGGGCCCGCCCTCGTAGTCGAGGCTGCACTCGGTGGCGATCTTCTCCAACCGGTGGGCGTCTTCCGCGTGCGCGGCGGGGATGACGTAACGCTGCTCGTACTTGGCGATGGCGAGCAGCCGGTACATCTCGTCCATCTGCGCGCCGGTCATGCCGACCGCGGCGGCGATCGACTCGTCGGCGGCCTCACCGAGGTTGATCCGGCGCTGGTAGGAGCGCATCGCGGCGAGCCGGTTCAGCACCCCGCGCACCGGCGCCGGGTCGCCGGCGGTGAACAGCTCGGCCAGGTAGTCCACCGGGATGCGTAGCGCGTCGATGGCGCCGAAGAGGTTACCGGCCTCCTCCGCGTCGTGACCGGTCTCGCGCAGCACGTCGGCCACCGGTGACAGCGGCGGGATGTACCAGACCATCGGCATGGTCCGGTACTCCGGATGCAGGGGCAGCGCCACCTCGTACTTCATGATCAGATCCCAGACCGGGGAGCGCTGGGCCGCCTCGATCCAGTCGTCGGGGATGCCGGCCTCGCGGGCGGCGGCGACCACCGCGGGGTCGTGCGGGTCGAGGAAGACCGAGCGCTGCGCGTCGTACAGGTCGTGCTCGTCGCGCACCGCGGCGGCCTCGGCGACCCGGTCGGCGTCGTAGAGCATCAGCCCGAGGTAGCGCAGCCGCCCGACGCAGGTCTCGGAGCAGATGGTGGGCTGGCCGATCTCGATGCGCGGGAAGCAGAAGGTGCACTTCTCGGCCTTGCCGGTGCGGTGGTTGAAGTACACCTTCTTGTACGGGCAGCCGGTGACGCACATCCGCCAGCCCCGGCACCGGTCCTGGTCGACCAGCACGATGCCGTCCTCGGCCCGCTTGTAGATCGCCCCGGACGGGCAGGCGGCCGCGCAGGACGGGTTGAGGCAGTGCTCGCAGATCCGCGGCAGGAAGAACATGAACGTCTTCTCGAACTCCTGCTTGACCTGGTCGGAGACCTTCGCCAGCACCGGATCACCGGCGGCGATCTCGTTGCCGCCGGCCAGCGAGTCGTCCCAGTTGGCACTCCAGGTGACCTTCATGTCCTCGCCGGTGAGCAGGGACTTCGGTCGGGCCACCGGAATGTCGTCACCGGCCGGCGCGTTGATCAGGTGCTCGTAGTCGTAGGTCCACGGCTCGTAGTAGTCCTGCATCGACGGCAGCTTCGGGTTGGCGAAGATGCTGAACATCTTCTTCAACCGTCCGCCGGAGCGCGGCTTGAGCCGGCCGGAGCGGGTCCGCGTCCAGCCGCCCTGCCAGCGTTCCTGGTTCTCGTACGTGCGCGGGTAGCCCTGCCCGGGGCGGGTCTCCACGTTGTTGAACCAGACGTACTCGACGCCGGACCGGTTGGTCCACGCCTGCTTGCAGGTCACCGAGCAGGTGTGGCAGCCGATGCACTTGTCGAGGTTCATCACCATGGACATCTGTGCCATGACCCGCATCAGTACTGCACCTCCTGGGAGCGGCGGCGGATCACGGTGACCTCGTCGCGCTGGTTGCCGGTGGGGCCGAGGTAGTTGAAGGCGAACGACAGCTGCGCGTACCCGCCGATCAGGTGGGTGGGCTTGACCAGCAGCCGGGTCAACGAGTTGTGGATACCGCCGCGCCGGCCGTTGACCTCGGCCTTCGGCACGTCGATCACCCGTTCCTGGGCGTGGTACATGTAGACGGTGCCCTCGGGCATCTTGTGGGTGACCACGGCCCGGCAGACCACGACGCCGTTGCGGTTGACCGCCTCGATCCAGTCGTTGTCCCGTACGCCGATCTTCGCCGCGTCCGCCTCGCTCATCCACATCGTCGGGCCGCCCCGGGACAACGTCAGCATCAGCAGGTTGTCCTGGTACTCGGAGTGGATCGACCACTTCGAGTGCGGGGTGAGGTACCGGACGGTGATCTCCAGTTCCCCGTTGCGGCCCAGCCGCGGCTCGCCGAAGAGCTTGTGCATGTCCAACGGCGGCCGGAAGATCGGCAGCGCCTCGCCGGCCTCGTGCATCCAGTCATGGTCGAGGAAGAAGTGCTGCCGCCCGGTCAGCGTGTGCCAGGGCTTGAGCCGCTCGGTGTTGATGGTGAACGGCGAGTAGCGCCGCCCGCCGTGCTCGCTGCCCGACCACTCCGGGCTGGTGATCACCGGCACCGGACGTGCCTGGGTGTCGGCGAAGGTGATCTGCTTGCCCTCGTGCTCGGCGGCCAGGTCTGCCAGGCGTACCCCGGTGCGCTTCTCCACGTCGTGGAAGCCGGCGGTGGCGACCCGGCCGTTGGTGGTCCCGGACAGCGCGAGGATCGCCTCGCAGGCGTGCACGTCCTTCGCCAGCGACGGCCGGCCGTCGGCGGCCCCGCCGCGCACCTCGCCGTTCTTGCGGCGCAGGTACTCCACCTCCGGCCGGACGTCCACGGAGACGCCCTTGCCGCTGGTGCCGAGGCTGTCCATCAGCGGGCCGAGCGCGGCCAGCTTGTCGGCGACCGCCCCGTAGTCCCGCTCGACCACGACCAGCTTCGGCATGGTGCGCCCCGGCACCGGTGTCTCCCCGGTGGCCGCCCAGTCGACGACCCGGCCGTGCGGGGTCGCCATCGCGTCGGGCGTGTCGTGCAGCAGCGGCGCCGCCACGAGGTCCTTGCGGACGCCGAGGTGGGTCGCCGCCAGCGCGGAGAACGCCCGGGCGATGCCGTGGAACGCCTGGAAGTCGGTCCGCGTCTGCCAGGGCGGGTCGATCGCCGGGGTGAACGCGTGCACGAACGGGTGCATGTCGGTGCTGCTCAGGTCGTGCTTCTCGTACCAGGTGGCGGCCGGCAGCACGATGTCGGAGAAGAGCGTCGTGGAGGTCATCCGGAAGTCGAGGCTCAGCAGCAGGTCGAGCTTGCCCTCGGGGGCCTCGTCCCGCCAGGTCACGTCCTTTGGCCGCAGCTCCTCCGGCGCCTCGTCGGCGCGCAGGTTGGCGTCGGTGCCGAGCAGGTGCCGCAGGAAGTACTCGTTGCCCTTGGCCGACGAGCCGAGCAGGTTGGCCCGCCACACGGTGAGCACCCGCGGCCAGTTCTGCGGCGCGTCCGGGTCGGTGCAGGCGAACTTCACCCGCCCCTGACCGAGCTGCTCGGCGACCCAGCCACCCGGGTTGTCCGGGGACGCCGCGAGGGCCTCGTCGGCCAGGTCGAGCGGGCTGCGGTCGAAGGTCGGCATCGACGGCATCCAGCCCGACCGTGCCGACTGGGCCAGCAGGTCCATGGTGTGCTTGCCGGCGAAGGCGCCCGAGCCGGTGGGGGAGGAGACCACGTCGGCGGAGTAGGTGTCGTAGCGCCACTGGTCGGTGTGGACGTACCAGAAGGCGGTGCCGATCATCTGACGCGGCGGGCGGACCCAGTCCAGGCCGAAGGCGAGCTGCTGCCAGCCGGTCACCGGGCGGCACTTCTCCTGCCCGACGTAGTGCGCCCAGCCGCCGCCGTTGACCCCCTGGCAGCCGGTCAGGGTGACCAGCGCGAGGATCGCCCGGTAGGTGGCGTCGGAGTGGAACCAGTGGTTGGTGCCGGCGCCGAGCAGGATCATCGAACGGCCGCCGGAGCGCTCGGCGTTGTCGGCGAACTCCCGGGCCACCCGGGCCACCTGGGCCGCCGGCACGCCGGTGATCGGCTCCTGCCACGCCGGGGTGTACGGCACCTCGACGTCGTCGTACCCGGCCGGCCACTGTCCGGGCAGGCCCTCGCGCGCCACCCCGTACTGGGCCAGCAGCAGGTCGAACACGCTGGTGACGAGCTGACCGGCCACCGTGCGGGTGGGCACGCCCCGGCGCAGCACCTGCGGCGTGTCGGTGTCGAAGCGGGGCAGCTCCACCTGCACCGCGTCGCCCGCGCCGAGGCAGGTCAGCGCCGGCTCCAGGTCGCCCAGGTCGAGGTTCCACTGCCCGGCCTGCTCGCCCCACCGGTGCCCGAGGCTGCCGCGCGGCACGGCGGCGGCGTCGGTGGCCGAGTCCCACAGGACGGTCTTGAAGGCCGCCTCCTTGCCGGACTCGCCCAGGTCCTCGGCGGTGAGGAACTTGCCCGGCCGGTACGCCCCGTCCGCGCCCGGCTCCAGCGTCACCAGGAAGGGCAGGTCGGTGAACCGGCGGACGTAGTCGACGAAGTGCGGGGTGCGCCGCTCGACGAAGAACTCCCTGAGGATGACGTGCCCCATCGCCATGGCGAGGGCGCCGTCGGTGCCCGGCTGGGCGGGCATCCACTCGTCGGCGAACTTCACGTTGTCGGCGAAGTCGGGGCTGACCACCACGACCTTCTGGCCCCGGTAGCGGGCCTCGGCCATCCAGTGCGCGTCCGGGGTACGGGTCACCGGGACGTTGGAACCCCACATGACGAGGTAGGAGGCGTCCCACCAGTCCCCGGACTCGGGCACGTCGGTCTGGTCGCCGAAGACCTGCGGGGAGGCCACCGGCAGGTCGGCGTACCAGTCGTAGAACGACAGCATCGACCCGCCGAGCAGCGAGACGAACCGTGCGCCGACGGCGTGCGACACCATCGACATCGCCGGGATGGGGGAGAAGGCGGCGATCCGGTCCGGGCCGTGCTCGCCGATGGTGTGCACGTGCGCGGCGGCGATCATCTCCTGCGCCTCGTCCCAGGTGATCCGCACCAGGCCGCCCTTGCCGCGCGCCTTCTGGTAGCGGCGGCGCCGTTCGGGGTCGGCCTGGATGTCCGCCCACGCGGCCACCGGGTCCCCGAGCCGGGCCTTGGCCTCGCGGTACATGTCCACCAGCACGCCCCGGGCGTACGGGTAGCGCACCCGGGTGGGGGAGTAGGTGTACCAGGAGAAGGCGGCGCCCCGGGGACAGCCGCGCGGCTCGTACTCCGGCCGGTCCGGTCCCACGCTCGGGTAGTCGGTCTGCTGCTGCTCCCAGGTGATGATGCCGTCCTTGACGTACACCTTCCAGGAGCACGAGCCGGTGCAGTTCACGCCGTGCGTGGACCGCACCACCTTGTCGTACGACCAGCGGTCCCGGTAGAAGGTGTCGGCCTCCCGCCCGCCGATCTGGTGCAGCGTCCGGCCGTCGGCGGACACCTCGGCCCGGCGCACCAGGCCACCCACCTTGAGCAGCGCCCGCCCCGCACTCTCGGTCGCTCGCGACATACGCCTCATTCCCTCGATAGCTTTTGCCGTGATGCCCCACGTTCGTGGCAGTTGCGCCGCAGCGCAACCGGAGCGGGACGTCCCGGCCAGTCTGCCGGTGCACTACCTGCGCGAACCGGGCCGAAGGTCCTGAGATCAACAGTATTTTTGCTGTCCCCGCACCCGCGATCGGCGGGACCTCGGTCCCGCCGTGGTGGTGACCGTGGACCCTTGCCGGGGTGATTGTGACCCGTGAACGTCCGTCGTGTGACCAAGACAGCGTTGACGCACCAGGAGGGGGCGACCCAGCGGGCGCCCGGAAGATCGGTGCGGGTGCCCCGGCAGGACGTCGGTGAGCGCCCCTTCATCGTCATCTGGGAGGCGACCCAGGCCTGTCCGCTGGCCTGCCTGCACTGCCGGGCCTCCGCCCGCCCGGACCGGGACGCCGCCGAGCTGGACACCGACGAGGCGGTCGCGCTGATGGGGCAGGTCGCCGCCTTCGGCCGGCCCGCCCCCCTGTTCGTGATCACCGGCGGCGACCCGTTCCAGCGTCCGGACCTGGAGACCCTGGTCCGGCGTGGCACCGAGCTGGGTCTGGCGGTCTCGGTGTCCCCGTCGGGGACGCCCACCCTCACCCGGGCGGCACTCGCCGGGCTGCGTACGGCCGGCGCCCGGGCGGTGTCGCTGAGCCTGGACGCCGCCACCGCCGCCGGGCACGACGGCTTCCGGGGCGTGCCCGGGGTGCGGGACCTGACCCTGCGGGCCTGGCGCGACGCCACCGAACTGGGCCTGCGGGTCCAGATCAACACCACGGTGACCCGCGACAACGTCCTCGACCTGCCGGACATCGCGGCGCAGGTCCACGACCGGGGCGCCATGCTCTGGAGCGTCTTCTTCCTCGTGCCGACCGGCCGGGGACAGGCGCTGCGCGGCCTCGACGCGGCGCAGACCGAGGACGTCCTCAACGCCCTGTACGACCTCGGCGAGACGGTGCCGGTCAAGACCACCGAGGCGCACCACTTCCGCCGGGTCTGCCTGCAACGCGACGTGCTGGCCCGGCGCGGCGAGGACCCGGTGCGGGTGCTCGGGCTGGGCCCGCTCTACCGGCAGCTGCGCGGGCTGCTCGACGAGCGTGGGCTGACCGGCCGGGCCAGCCGCTCCCGCCGGCCACCGCTGCGGGTCAGCGCCGGCAACGGCTTCGTCTTCGTCTCGCACCGCGGCGACGTGCACCCCAGTGGGTTCCTCCCGGTGACCGCCGGCAACGTCCGGCAGCGTTCGCTGGTGGAGATCTACCGTGACTCCCCGCTGTTCACCGGGCTGCGCGACCCGGGCCGGCTCGGTGGGCGCTGCGGGGCCTGCGAGTTCCGGGCCGTCTGCGGCGGGTCGAGGGCCCGGGCGTACGCCACCACCGGCGACGTCTTCGCCGAGGAGCCCGGCTGCGGCTACCGGCCCGGCTCCTTCCCGTACCCGCAGGAGGTGGACTTCACGGCCGGCGCGGCCGTGGCGGCGGGTGGTGCCTCGGCCTCGGTGCCCGACCCGCAGAAACCACCCGGACGGTGACCTGAGACCCGCTCGGGTTCGGGACCTGGTGCTCTCCCGGCCGGCCGGCCGGGAGAGCAGGGTGATGAGCATGATCACGGTACTGCTCACCGCCGCCGGGGTGGTTCTCCTCGCCGCCGGTCCCGTCATGGTCGCGCAGGGTCTGCTCGGACGGCACAACGTCACCCGGGAACTGACCCACCAGAAGATCGCCTTCCCGCCCGGCGGCCTGCCCGCCCCGCTGGCCCGGTACGCCGACGCCCCGGTCCGCACCGGCATCCAGGCCCGCGCCTACTCCGACCTGATCGCCGGGCACGTCGCCAAGGCCACCGGGGGACGCACGTACGCGGAGATCGCCCAGGAGTGCATGACGGCCGGTCGGGACGACGAGCGGCTGGAGCGGCTGCGGCAGACCGCGTTCATGGGCCAGACCCTGCGTGGCGCGCTGCTCGGGGCGTACCAGGCGTGGCAGGTCACCGCCCTGGTGATCGGCCTCGGCGCGCTGGTGGCGCTGGTCGGCCTGGTCTTCCTCGCCCTGGCGGCACACCTGGGATGAGCGGGCGCGGCGGAGGTGGCGCACGCCCCCGCCGCACCCGCCTCAGACCCCGTCCGGCTCGGTGAACAGCGGCGTGCTCAGGTACCGCTCACCGGTGTCGGGCAGCACCACCACGATCGTCGCGCCGGCGTGCTCCGGCCGGGCGGCGACCGTGCCTGCGGCGTGCAGGGCGGCCCCGCTGGACACCCCGGCGAGCAGCCCCTCGCGGCGGGCCAGTCGCCGGGCCGCCTCCCGGGCCTGTGCGGCGTCCACCCGGACGACCTCGTCGTACACGGTGGGATCGAGCACCTCGGGCACGAAGCCCGCGCCGATGCCCTGGATGCCGTGCGGGCCCGGGCGCCCGCCGGAGAGCACCGGGGACTCGGCCGGCTCCACCGCCACCACCCGCAGGTCCGGCCGCTTGGACTTGAGCACCTGGCCGACGCCGGTCACCGTGCCGCCCGTGCCCACCCCGGCGACGAACAGGTCGACCGCGCCCTCGGTGTCGGCCCAGATCTCCTCTGCGGTCGTCCGGCGGTGGATCTCCGGGTTGACCGGGTTGTCGAACTGCCGGGGCAGGAAGGCGCCCTGCTCGTCGGCGAGCTCCCAGGCCCGGCGTACCGCGCCGGCCATGCCCTCGGCCGCCGGGGTGAGCACGATCCGCGCCCCGTACGCGGCCAGCAGGGCGCGGCGTTCGACGCTCATGCTCTCCGGCATGGTGAGGGTGATCCGGTAGCCGCGCGCGGCGGCGACCATGGCCAGTCCGACGCCCGTGTTGCCGCTGGTCGCCTCGACCAGCGCGCCACCGGGTCGCAGCTCGCCGCTCTGCTCGGCCGCCTCGACGACGGCGAGCGCGAGCCGGTCCTTGACGCTGCCGCCGGGGTTGGCGGACTCCAGCTTGGCCAGCAGCGTCACCGGCGCCTGGTCGGCGAACCGGTCCAACCGCACCAGCGGGGTACGGCCGATGAGGGCGGTAACATCCTTGACGATCATCTACTGCTCCTGGATGAGGGTGGGCACACGGCCGGCGGGACGAGGCGCCGGTATCGCGTGGGGACTCTGTAGCCGGGCGCCGGGTGGCACGTCGTGCAGGACCAGGCAGTGCGCGCCGATCCGGGCGTCGGCGCCGACGCGCACCGGGCCGAGCACGGAGGCACCCACCCCGAGCACCACCCGGTCGCCGATGGTGGGGTGTCGCCGGCTGCCCTTGCCGTCGGCCCACCAGCCACGGCCGCCGAGGGTGACCCGGTGGTACACGGTCACGTCGTCTCCGACGCGCGCGGTCTCCCCGATGACGACACCCGTGCCGTGGTCGATGAAGAGCCGCCGCCCGATGCGGGCGCCGGGGTGGATCTCGACGCCGGTCAGCAGACGGGTGAGCTGGCTGAGGGCCCGGGGCAGCAGCGGGATGCCGCAGCGGTGCAGGCGGTGGGCGATCCGGTGGCTCCACACCGCCCAGAGGCCGGGGTAGAACAGCAGTTCGGCGGCCCGGAGGCCGTGCAGGGCGGGGTCACGGCGATAGGCCGCGCGGAGGTCGTCGAGCATGGGGATCCCGGGGACAGGGCCGGGCGACGCAGGGGCGCCCGGCCGGCAGGACAGGCCGGCGTGCCGGCACCACCCCGGTCGGGTCCGCGGACGCGGACCGCGCGGGAGACGGCCGGATCAGCTCCGGCGACACCACTCGTCGAAGACGCGGCGGACGTGCGTGCCGCTCATCGGCACGCTGAAGCGGCGGCCGGCCAGCCGGCGGCGGTCGCCGGAGGGCGCGGGCCGCACCCACCGCCCGGGGCGGTTCACCGGGCGGCCCCGGCCGTCGGGGTGATCCGGTCCCAGGCCGGTATCGGCAGCGTGATCACCGCGGCCGGGAAGAGCCCGTGCTCCTCGTTGTCGATGTGCCGGTGCAGCCGGTCGAGCGCGGCCAGCACCGGCGGCCAGTCGGGCGCGGTCCGGTCGACGGCGCCGAGCACGCCGTGGATGTCGTCGTGTTCGGCGCAGAGCTGCTGCACCGCCTCGGCCATGCTGCCCTCGGCCCGCAGTTCCGCGAAGAGGCCACCCTCCTCGGTGGCGGTGTGCGGCATCAGCAGCGCGAGCAGGTCGTCGAGGGCGACCAGGGCGTCGTCGGCACCGCCGTGCACCGCCGTGCGCAGTCGGCCGGCGGCGTTCGCGATCGCCTCGTGCTCGGCGGAGAGCCGGCCGATCAGCGGGAACTCCCGACAGCCGCAGTAGTTGCACACGGGGGTCTTCCTCTCCTGGTGACGGTTCCAGCCTGCGTCGCGTTTTTCACCGCGGGCAGGGCCGAACGGCCCGGTGCGCCGGGACGGCGGGCCCTGACCCCACCGTCCCGGCGCCCGGCATGCTCAGACCGCGACCGCCTGGCGGGACAGTCGGACCTGCCACACGTCCGGTCCGTCCTGCAGCCACTCGGTGCTCATGCCGCCGCCGTAGCGGGCCTCGACCTCGGCCAGCAACGGGCGGGGGGCGTGCGGGGCGACCAGCACCAGCGCGCCGCCGGCGGGCAGCGCGTCCAGCGCCGACAGCACCCGCGCGTGGCGCTGGCCGTGCGGCAGCAGCCGGACGTCCAACCGGGGGTCGATGCTCAACGTCGGGGCCGGCGCGTCGGCGGGGGCCTGATCGCCACCGCAGCCGCAGCCGCCCCCGCCCCCGCCGCAACCGCCCTTGCCCGATTCGTCCGAGGAGCCGAGCAGATCGTGCATACCGTCCAGCAACGTCGCCAGCGAGACGTCGGCCGCGTCCACCAGCACCGGGACGATCAGGTCGTTCTCCTTGGCCAGGTGCACGGCGAAGAGGGCGGCGAGGGCGCGGCCGGCGGCGGCGAGGCGTACCGGCCGGTCGGCGGCCTCCAGCTCGGCGACCAGGCCGGTGATCGCCCGGTGCTCGTCGAGCATGCCCCGGACCAGCAGCGCGGCCTCGGGCCGGTCACCGGCGGCGGGGTAGAGCGCCCCTTCCTCGGCCGACGCGTGCGGCAGCAGCTCGTCGCGGAGCCAGCCGAGCAGCTCGTCGCGGTGCCGGAGCGCCCCGGCGGCGTCGCCCCGGTCGGCCGCGTCCAGCAGGTCCGCAACGTGCCGGTCGAGGTCGGCGGCGAGCTGGGCGTGGTGCCGGACGACGGCCTGCGCGGCCTGCTGGTCGGCCGTGGAGCGTGAGGTGGACATGGAACCCTCCCGGGTTTTGCGGGTGAACGACGTTGTAACGTTATCTAACGTGGAAACCCCGAGAACAGGGCCTACCGGTGAGACCATCGACTCCCACCGCCACCGGGCGCTGGGTACCGCCAGCCGGGCCTCGATCCTGGAGATGGTGCGCGACGCCGGCGCCGGCATGACGATCGCCGAGGTGGGGGAGCGCACCGGCCTGCACCTCTCCACCGCCCGCGCCCACCTCGACCGCCTGGTCGACGCCGGGCTGCTGGTCAAGGCGCGGGCCAGTGGCGGCCAGCCCGGCCGGCCGGCGTGGCGCTACCGGGTGGCCGCGACGGAGACCCCCGCCCCGGCGCCGTACCGCGCGCTCGCCGCCGCGCTGCTCGACCACCTGTCCCGCCGCAACCCCGGTGACGTCCGGGCCGAGGCCACCCGGGCCGGCCATGACTGGGGACGCCACCTCGCCGCCGCCACCGCCCCCGGCGAGGACCCGGTCGACACCCTGCTCGACGTCCTGCGCGGCCTGGGCTTCAGCCCGCGCCGGCAGGAGACGGCCGACGGGAACGTCGAGGTGCACCTGCACACCTGTCCCTTCCTCGAACTGGTCAACCGCAACCCCGACGCGATCTGCGCGCTGCACGTCGGCGTGGTCCGCGGTGCGCTCGACCACGCCGGCGCCCCGCCGAACGGCGCCGTGCTGGAGCCGTTCGGCGCACCCGACGCCTGCGTGGTGCGGCTGGCCGTGCCGCGGACGACCGGGGAGCCGGCATGAGCCCTCGGTCGATCCCCGTGCGCTGGCGGCTGCCCGTCCTCGCCGCCGGCGCGTTCGCCCTGGTCGCCGGCCTCTACGCCGCTCTGCTCCTGCTCGGCCTGCCGGTGCCCGCACCGGACGTGCCGCTGGAGCAGGTGCACGGCCCGCTGATGGTGCTCGGCTTCGTCGGCACCCTGGTGGCGCTGGAACGGGCGGTGGCGCTCGGCGCCCGCTGGGCTCTGCTCGCGCCCGCCTGCTCCGGCGCCGGAGGGCTGGCACTGGTGCTCACCGGACCGAGCCTGCCCGGCCGCCTGCTGCTCATGGCCGCCTCGGTGCTGCTGCTGATGATCTACCGGCAGCTGTGGCGGCGGCAGCCGGCCCCGGCCCTGCTCGCCCAGGCCACCGGTGCGCTGGGCTGGTACGCCGCCACCCTGCTCTGGCTCGCCGGCTTCGGCGTGCCGGAGATCGTGCCCTGGCTCGCCGCCTTCGTGGTGGCCACCATCGCCGGGGAGCGGCTCGAACTGGCCCACCTCAGCCTGCCCCGGCACGGCGAACGCTGGTTCCTCGCCGCCCTCGGCGCGCTGACCGTGGGGGTCACCGCCACCGTGCTGTGGCCGGCCGTCGGGGCGCACCTGTTCGGGGTCGGCCTGCTCGCCGTCGTGGCCTGGCTGCTGGTCAACGACGTCGCCCGCCGCACCGTGCGCGCCACCGGCCTGCCCCGCTACGTCGCGGTCGGGCTGCTCACCGGGTACGTCTGGCTGGGGCTGGCCGGCGTGCTCTGGGCCGGCGCCGGCCCGGTGACCGACGGCCCGCGCTACGACGCCATCCTGCACCTGGTCTTCCTGGGGTTCACCATGTCGATGATCTTCGTGCACGCCCCGGTCATCCTGCCGGCGGTGCTGCGCCGCCCGCTGCCCTACCGACCCTGGCTGTACGCCCCGCTGGCCCTGCTGCACGCCACCCTGGCGGTCCGGGTCCTGGTGGGCGACGCGCTCGGCGTGCAGGCCGTGTGGCGCTGGGCCGGCCTGGGCAACGTCGTCGCGGTGCTCGGCTTCGTCGGTTGCGCCGTCGCCGCCGCGCGCGGCGCGGCCCGGGGGCGGGCCCGCACGACGGCCGTCCCGCCGGTCGTGGCGGCGGTGCGGTGATGACCCGCACCCTCGGCGACCCCGCCCCGACCGGCGCCGCACCCGTCCCCACCGGCCCCGCCCCGGCCGGACCCGGCGCTCCCGCCCCGGTCACCGGGCCGGCTGCGGCGGGCACCGGGCGGGCGAACTGGCACCGCAGGGTCGCGGCGCTGCCGCTGGCCTACCTGGCCGCGCTCGTCGTGCTCGGCTTCGTCCACCCCTTCCTGCCGACCTGGCGTTGGGCGGCCATCCACCTGCTGCTGCTCGGCGCCGCCAGCAACGCCATCGTGGTGTGGAGCACCCACTTCGCCGCGGCGGTGCTGCGCGCGTCCGCCCCGGACAGTCGCCGTACCCAGGCCGCCCGGCTCGTCACCCTCAACGTGGGCGTGCTGGCGGTCCTCGTCGCCGGCACCGCCGACCGCCCGTGGCTGGGCGTGGGCGGGGCCGCCCTGCTCTTCGCCGCGGTGGCCGCCCACCTCGTCGGGCTCGCCCGCCGGCTGCGGCGTGCCCTGCCGGCCCGCTTCACCGTCACCGTCCACTACTACCTGGCAGCGGCCGTGGCCCTGCTCGCCGGCGTGCCGGTCGGCGCGTGGATGCTGGTGGTCGACGACGCCCTCCGCCCACGGTTGGCGCTGTTCCACGCGCACGTCAACCTGCTCGGCTGGGTGACGCTGACCGTCCTCGGCACGCTGCTGACCCTCTGGCCCACCGTGCTGCGCGCCCGGATGGCCGACGGGGCGGTCCGCGCCGCCACCGTCGCGCTCCCGCTGGCGGTGACCGGGCTGGCCCTGCTCGGGGTCGGCGTGCTCGCCTGGTGGCGGGTCGTCGCCGCGGCCGGGCTGGCCCTGTTCACCCTCGCCGCGCTGGTCGTCCTGCGTCCCGCGCTGGCCGTCGCGCGGGTCCGTCCCCCGACCGCCTTCGCCGGCTGGTCGCTCGCGGCGGCCTCCGTCTGGCTCCTGGTCGCCCTCGGCACGGACGCCGCGACGCTGCTGTCCGCCGACGACCCCGCCACCGCCGCCGACCGGTTCGGCACCGTGCTGCTGCCCCTGCTGGTCGGCTTCGTCGCGCAGGTCCTCGTCGGGTCGTTGAGCCACCTGCTGCCCATGGTGCTCGGCGGCGGACCCGGACCGGTACGCCGTCGCACCGCCCTGCTGGAGCGGTACGGCGCGCAACGTGTGGCGACCGCCAACGCCGCCCTGGTGGTCTTTCTTCTGCCCACCCCGCCCTTCGTCCGTATCACCACCTCGCTGCTGATCCTCGTCGTGCTGGTGCAGTTCCTCGTGCCGGCCGCCCGGGTCCTGCTCACCGCCCGGAGGTAACCCGTGTCCGCGCACCCCGAGACCCCCGCCGCCCGCCCACTCGGTGGGGCCGCCGCCGGTCTCGCCCTCGTCCTCGTCGCCGTCCTCGTCGGGGTGGCCGCGCAGCGCGTCTCGCAGGGCGCGCCGGTCCCGGCCGCCGCGTCCGCCGTGGCGCCCACCGGGCACACCACCACGGTCGAGGTGGTCGCCGACGGGATGCGCTTCCACCCCGACCGGATCGACGTGCCACCGGGCGACCGACTGGTCATCGAGCTGACCAACCGTGACCACCGGCGGCACGACCTCGTCCTCGACTCCGGCGCTAAGACGCCGCCGATCGCACGGGGCGGCACCGTCCGGCTCGACGCGGGCGTGGTCGGCACCGAGATCCAGGGCTGGTGCTCACTGCCCGGCCACCGGCAGGCCGGCATGACCCTGCGGATCGTCCCGACGGGGTCGGCGCCGGCGGGACCGGCGGCGGCGGGCCACCCGACCGACGCGCATGCCCCGGCAGCGCCGCACCTCGACGCGATGGCCGACCCGGGCGACGGCTTCGTCGCGCGGGACGCCGTCGCGCCGGCCACCCCGCCCGGCCGCCTGCACCGGCGCGAGCTGCACGTCAAGGAGATCCAGCGGGAGGTCGCGCCGGGCGTACGGCAGCGGTTGTGGACCTTCGACGGCACCGTGCCCGGCCCCGTGCTGCGTGGCAGGGTCGGCGACACCTTCGAGATCACCCTCGTCAACGACGGCACCGTGGACCACGGCATCGACTTCCACGCCGGCGCCGTCGCCCCGGACGAGGTGATGCGCCCGATCGACCCCGGCCAGCGGCTGACCTACCGCTTCACCGCCACCCGGGCCGGGATCTGGATGTACCACTGCTCGACCATGCCGATGCTGCACCACATCGGCAACGGCATGTACGGCGCGGTCATCATCGACCCGCCAGACCTGCCCCGGGTCGACCGCGAGTACGTCCTCGTGCAGTCCGAGCTGTACCTCGGTCCGGACGGCGAGCCCGGCGATCTGGCCAAGATGCAGGCGGAGCGCCCCGACGCCGTCGTCTTCAACGGCTACGTCGCCCAGTACGCCCACCGGCCACTGCCCGCCCGCGCCGGCGAACGGGTCCGCGTCTGGCTGCTCGACGCCGGCCCCAACAGGGACAGCTCCTTCCACGTCGTCGGCACCCAGTTCGACACCGTCTACCGGGAGGGACGCTGGGAGAACCGGCCGGCCGACCCCGGTGGGGCCCAGGTGCTCGGGCTCGGTCCGGCTGCCGGTGGCTTCGTGGAGATGGTCTTCCCGGAGCCCGGCCACTACCCCTTCGTCAGCCACGTCATGGTCGACGCCGAACGCGGCGCCCGTGGCATCTTCGAGGTGAGGTGACGCCATGTCCACCGCCGTCCCGACCACGCGCCCGGTCGGGTCCCGTCGCCGGCTGCGCCGTTTCCTGCCGCCGCAGCACGGCGCCTGGGCGATGCTGCTGCTGCCGTACACCGTCGGGGTCGTGCTGGTCGGCCCGCGCTGGCCGCACCTGCCGCTGCTGGGCGCCTGGCTGGCCGGCTACCTGCTGTCGTACTACGTCTTCCAGGCGGTCAAGACCCGCCGGCCGGGCCGGTTCGCCGAACAACTGCGGGCCTACGGCCTCGTCACGGCGCCGCTCGCGGCGGCCGTGCTGTTCGCCCGGCCGGAGCTGCTCTGGTACGCCCCGGTCTACGCCCCGCTGCTGGCGATCAACGCCGGGTACGCCTGGCGGCGGCGGGAGCGGGCCCTGCTCAACGACCTCGCCTCCGTGGCGCAGAGCTGCGTGCTGGTCTTCGTCGTGGCCACCATCGCCGGGGTGCCGCTCGCCGACGTGGCCCCCGCGTTCCTGGCCCTGCTGCTGTACCTCGTCGGCACCGTCCTGTACGTCAAGACCATGATCCGGGAGCGTGGGGACGCCGGCTACCTGCGCCTCTCGGTCGGCTTCCACGTGCTCGCGCTGGTCGTGGCGGCCTGGCTGGACGTGCTGCTCGTCCCGGTCTTCCTACTGCTGCTGGCCCGGGCCGTGCTCCTGCCGGCGCGGCGGCTCCGGCCGGCGCAGGTGGGGGTGATCGAGATCGTCTGCTCCCTGCTCGTCCTCGCCGTGGTGCTGGTCGCGCTCTGATCGGCCGCCACGCACCGGCCGGGAGGTGTGGGGCGTGGCCCCGCCGGGACCTGCGGTCGGAGCCGGGTGTGCGGTGGGCTCCACGACGACGGCGACCGGGGCACGGGCTCCCGCCCGTGCCCCGGTCGTCGCTCAGCCGGTCAGCGTGTCCAGCGCGGCGCGCAGGCGCCGGGTCGCCTCGTCGGCGACCTCGCGCAGCTCGGCCGCGTCGCTCAGTCGCACCATCACCTGCGGGTCCATCGCCTGCACCAGGGTGGCGTCGGGCCCGTCGGCGCGGACCACGACGTTGCAGGGCAGGAGCAGGCCGATGTTGCGGTCGGCCTCCATCGCGCGGTGCGCCAGCGGCGGGTTGCACGCGCCCAGGATGACGTACTCCTCCAGGTCCACGCCGAGCTTCTCGTGCAGTGTGGCCCGCATGTCGATCTCGGTCAGCACGCCGAAGCCCTGGTCCTTGAGCGCGGCCCGGACCCGTTCGACGGTCGGGGCGAACCCGGCGGACAGCCGGATGGTCATCGCATAGCTCATGTCTGCTCTCCTCAGGTGAGAATGCTGCCGGCTGGAGCCGGCCGGCGTGGCCGATCCGCCGAACCTCGTCGGCGCAATCAGGCCAGGCCGCGCAACATGCCGTGCCAGTACATCGCCGGCAGGCCGTGTCGCTTGAGCAGCCACATGTCGTACCGGGGCTTCATCGTGTCGATGACCGGGAAGCTCGGCCTCGGCTTCAGCTCGTAGTCGAACTCGGCCAGCAGCATCCGGTTGTGCGCGGTGACCAGCGGGCACGAGGTGTAGCCGTCGTAGCGGGCCGGCAGGGGCTGATGCTCACCGGCGGCGAGCAGGTTGGCCACCACCGTCGGCGCCTGCTTGCGGATGGCCGCCCCGGTCTTGGAGGTGGGCAGGTTCGCCACGTCACCGAGGGTGAAGACCTCCGGCCAGCGAGGGCTCTGCAGGGTGTGCCGGTCGGCCTCCAGGTAGCCGAACGGGCTGGCCGGGTCGGCCAGCGGGCTGGTCTTGAGCCAGTCCGGTGCCTTCTGCGGCGGTACGGCGTGCAGCAGGTCGTAGTCGATGGTTTCCGTGGTGCCGGAGCGGTTGTCGCGGATCACCGCCCGCCGGTCGCTTCCGGTGACCTCGACGAGCTGCGACTCGTAGCGGACCTCGATGCCGTAGCCGGCGGCCACCCTCTCCAGGCTCCGGGCCCAGTCCGGCTGGCTGAAGATGGTCGGTGTGGGCAGCACCAGGATGATCCGGATGCCGTCCAGCAGCCCCTGTCGGCGCCACCAGTCGGCGGCCAGGTAGGCGATCTTCTGCGGGGCGCCACCGCACTTGATCGGGCCGGGTGGCATGGTGAAGACCGCAGTGCCGCCGCGTACCTTCTGGATGAACTCCCAGGTGCGTGGTGCGAGGTCGTAGCGGTAGTTGCTCGACACCCCGTCGCGGCCGACCGCCTCGGCGAGGCCGGGCACAGCGTCGAAGTCGAGCTGGAGACCGGGTGCCATGACGAGTTGGTTGTACCCGACGACGTCGCCGCCGGCGAGCGACACGGTGCGGTTGTCCGGGTCGACGTCCACCGCCCGGTCGCGGATCCAGGTCACACCCTTCGGGACGAGCTTGCGCTGCGGGCGTACGGTTTCGCCCGGCCGGGCCAGTCCGGCTCCCACGAGGGTCCAGAGCGGCTGGTAGTAGTGGCTGTCGCTGGGCTCGATCAGGGCGACGTCCCTCACGCCCTTGCGGCGTAGCCGCGCGGCCACGCTGATGCCGGCGGTGCCGCCGCCGACGATGACCACCTGGTGATGCCGGACCTCGGTCACCGGACCTCCCGGGTTGAGAAGGGCGGTCGAGGGCAGATCCGTCGTGTGGCCCTGCTCCTCGACCCTGTGGAACCGAGCATACCCCGGGGGGTATGTATCGGCACCAGCCTGCGGCTCGCGCACCGCCTACCGACGGCGGGCCCACCGCGCGGGGCCAAGACCCGGCCCGGCTCAGGCCGGGTTCTCGACGCCCTCGCGCTGCCGGGCGGCCAACTGGAAGCGGTGCAGGCCCTCGCGCAACTCGTCGTCCTCCATCACGAGCTGGACCAGGCCACAGTCCTGCGGGCCGGTGACGTTGAGCTGGCACAGGGTGCACGGCTGCCCGGGGCGCAGCGGGCACTTCGCGTCCGGCCTGACACGCGTGCGGGGGGTCATGCCACCACCATGCCTGACGCGGGCTCTTCCGGACAGGGGCCGTTGGTCACGTCCTGCGTGCCGCTCGTTGCGGACCGTGGCTGTCGCGGGCCGGGGGGTGGCGTGACGCCCGGCCGGCACGCCGACGACCCGGTCACGGTGTCGCCGCCGACCCGCGAGATGGTGTTCCCGGCGCGTCGACGCACGAGGTCGGCGCGGCCGGCCCCGGTGCTGTCGACGCGCGCGTGGCCGTACCGGTTCTGGTGGCGGTTACCGGCCCGGGTGTCTGGTCTCCCGGCCCGTGGGCCGTCGCACCGGGACGTTTGCCCGTCGGGGGCGGGGGAAGACACGGGCGCCGAGCGGGCCGGTCGGCCCGACCCGGCCGGACAGCGCCCGCCCGTCGGTGCGGGTCTCGGCAAGCACACCGGAGGAGGAGCGACGATGGCCGACGCTCGACGGAGCACGACCGGGGCCGCCAGCCGGCCCACCGGCGCCCGGAAGGCCACCGGGGCACGCAAGGCCCCGATGAACCGGAAGGCCGCGGCGAAGAAGGTCGCGGCCGCCACGAAGCGGGCCACCGGGGCGAGCGCGGCCAAGACGCCGGGCGGTAGGCCCACCCCGACGACGGCGCGGGTGGCCAGGAAGAAGGACACCGCCGCGACGGCCGCCCCGACCCGCAGGCCGACCGCGAAGGCCGCCGCCGCCACGAAGACGCCGGCGAAGAAGGCGGCGCCCGCCCGCGCCCGGACCACTGCCAGCCGTACGCCCGCGAAGAAGGCCACCACCATGGAGTCCTTCGGCAACCGGCGCACCGCCCGCAAGTCCACCCGCTGACCCGCGACCCGCTGCTGAGCCCCACCCGGTCCGCGCGCATGTGATCGCGAGCCGGCGTTCGTGTCGCCGTCACGACCGGTTGGCCACCGGTTCCGGTGACGTTCCTAGGGTCCGCACCATGACCCTTCCCGCCACACGGACCCGCCTCACCGCCGCCCTCTGCGCCCTGGCGCTGGCGGCCGGCGCGCTGGCCGTGCTGACCCCGTCCCCGCCGGCTTCCGCCGAGCCTGGCGCAGCCGTCGTCGCCGAAGACTTCTCCGCCGGCACGCTGCCCGCCGGCTGGCGCGCCGTCGACGGCGCCTGGAAGGTGGAGAACGGCCGGCTGTACGGCACCTCCACCAGCTCCGCGGCGAGCAACAAGATCACCTTCGGTCGGCACCTGAACGACTTCCGCTTCGAGGCGACCGTCCGGTTCGAATCGGTGGCCTCGGCCACCCGCTGGACCGCGCTGGGCCTCGACGTGCCCGCCGACGGCGCCACCCCGTGGTGGATCGCCACCATGCGCAGCGGCACCACCGCCGCCAACGGGCTGGAGTTCGCCGAGCGCACCACCGCCAACACCTGGAACGTCACCAACACCGGATCCGCCCCGTACGCGGCGGGCACCGGCCGGGACGTCCGGGTCGCGGTCGAGGTGCACGGCAGTCAGGCGCGCTGGTTCGTCGACGGGCGGGAGGCACTGCGGACCAGCAGCCTGCGCCGCTCCGCCGACGGCGGGCAGGCCCTGCTGGTCAACGGCGCCACCGTCTCGTTCGACGACGTCACCGTCACCGAGCTGGCGCCCAACGGGTACCTGCGCCCCGACGGCAGCCCGCTCACCGTGATCGCCCACCGGGGCGCCTCCGCCGCCGCGCCGGAGAACACGCTGGTGGCCCAGGAGGTCGCCCGCCGGGCGAGCGCCGACTGGATCGAGAACGACGTGCAGCCGTCCCGCGACGGCGTGCCGTTCGTGCTGCACGACACCACCGTGGACCGGACCACCGACGGCGTCGGCCGGATCCGGGACCTGACCGCCGCGCAGCTCAAGGCCCTCGACGCCGGCTCGTGGTTCGCCCCGCAGTACGCCGGCGAGAAGCTGCCCACCCTCGCGGAGCAGCTCGCCGACCTGCGCACCCGGGGCGGCAACCTGCTGCTGGAGATCAAGGGGGCGCACACCCGCGACGAGGTCGCGCGGATCGTCGAGGTGATCCGCGCGGAGCGGATGACCAGCCGGGTGTTCATCCAGAGCTTCGAGGTCGACGCCCTGCGCCACACCCGCGACCTCGCCCCGGAGCTGCCCCTCGGGCTGCTGCGCGGCAGCCTGGACGCCGACCCGGTCGCGCTCGCCCGGCAGCTGGGGCTGACCGCGTACAACCCGAGTGGCGCGGCGCTGGCCGCCCGGCCCGACGTGGTCCGGCAGCTGCACGACGCGGGCGTGGCCGTCCTGGTCTGGACCATCGACTCACCGCACCAGTGGCAGTCGCTGGAGCAGGCCGACGTCGACGGGATCATCACCAACCGTCCCGCCGAACTGGCCGGCTGGAACGCCGCGTACCTGCAGCGCCCGCCCGCCACCCCGAGCGTCGCGATCGCGTCACCGGCCGACGGCGCCATCCTGGACCGGGCCCAGGCCCCCGATCCTCACCGTGACCGCGACCAACGCCGACACCGTCACGCTCACCCTCGACGGGCAGCGGTTCGACGCCGACCGCCCGCTGGACCTCACCACCCTGCCGGCTGGCCGGCACACCCTGCGGGCCGACGCCGTCGGACCGGCCGGCCGGGCGTCGGCGACCAGCACCTTCACCGTGACGGTCACCCCGGCCGGCCTCGGGTACGTGATCCTGACCTCCGGCGCCGAACGGGACACGCTCACCGTCCTGAGCACCCTGCTGGCCAACGGTCGGTACGCCGAGCTGGCCGGCCACGCCGACCGGCAGGCCGGCAAGCGGATCCCGGCCGAGCTGGCGGCGGTCGTCGCCGCCGACGCGCGCATCCTCGCCCGGCGCTGACCCGTTCCGTGGGCGGCGGGCGGGCCGACCGCCGGCCCGCCGCCCCCCGGGTGCTGTCGGTGGCGGCGCCCACCGTCCCCGGCCCGGTCCCCGGACGTGTGGTCGGGGTCAGCAGTCGTAGGAGTGCTCGCGCAGCAGCCGCCGTACCGTGTCGGGATCGGGGCTGTCCCCGCCCCAGCCCTCGACGTCCTCGTCGTTGACCTCGTCGACGTGCCAGTGGTCGCCGCGCAGGGACTTCGAGTTGTACGCCGGATGTTCGAGGGTGACCTCGCACGTCGTCGGGTCCGAGTCGGTGTTCACCCGCCAGGTGAAGTCGTAGGCGACGGTGTTCCTGCGCTTGCGGTTCTTGCGCTGGGACGTCTTGGTCTCGGGGGAGACCGTCACCGCGTCGTAGCCCGCCCGGCTCAGCTTGTCGACGTACTCCCGCTCCGCGTCGCCGTCGTTGCCGCACCCGGTGAGCGCCGCGAGGGCGACGGCGACCGACGCCGCCGTCGCGACGTACCTCCTGCTTTCCACAAGGGTCTCCTGTTCGGTGCTGTTCGAGGGGCCTGCCGTCCGTCGACGTGCCGCCGGGACCGCAGCGCCATCACGATATTGGGCACCGACAAGCGGGCGATCCGCCGACGGCGCGTCGACGGGACGATCCTGCGGGTCGCCGACGAGAGCGTGACCGTGCCGGGTCCGCCGGCCGGGTGCCGTAGCGCGTGGAGGGAGCGCTCAGCGCAGCACCGTCGCCGCGCTCGTGGTGTGCCGTCGGTGCCGTCGAGGGTGCCCGCCCGCAGGTCGTATGCTCGCCGGACCGGTTCCTCGCCGACCCGAACGGTCGGCCGGCCCGCCGGGGAAGGGGAGTGCCGATGGATCGGCAGCGGTCCGGACCGCTCGGCGGCGTCCTGGTGGCCGACTTCTCGCGGATCCTCGCCGGGCCGTACGCGACGATGCTCCTGGCCGACCTGGGCGCGGACGTCGTCAAGGTCGAGGGACCGGGCGGGGACGACACCCGGACGTGGCTGCCGCCGGTGCGCGACGGCGTCTCCACCTACTACCTCGGTGTCAACCGCAACAAGCGGTCCATCGCGCTGGACCTCACCGACCCGGACGACCTGGATGTCGCCCGGCGCCTGGCGTACCGCGCCGACGTGATGATCCAGAACTTCCGTCCCGGCGGCCTGCGCCGGTTCGGCCTCGACCACGACAGCGTCGCCGCCGTCAACCCTCGGGTCGTGTACGCGTCGATCAGCGGGTTCGGCGCCGGTGCGGGGGCGCACCTGCCCGGGTACGACCTGATGGTCCAGGCGGCCTCCGGCCTGATGAGCCTCACCGGGGACCCGGACGGTCCGCCTTACAAGGCCGGGGTGGCGGTGTTCGACGTGATGGCGGGCCTGCACGCGGCCGTCGGCGTCCTCGCCGCCCTCCGGCACCGTGACCTGCACGGAGTCGGCCAGCACGTCGAGGTGAACCTGCTCTCCTCGGCCCTGTCCGGCCTGGCGAACCAGACCAGCGGCCACGTCGCCGCCGGCAGCGTGCCGTTCCGGATGGGCAACGCCCATCCGAGCCTGTTCCCGTACGAGCCGATGCCCACCGCCGACGGCGATCTCGTCGTCATCGCCGGCAACGACGGCCAGTTCCGCCGGCTGTGCCAGGTGCTCGGCGTACCCGAACTGGCCGACGACCCCCGGTTCGCCCGCAACCAGGACCGTACGGCCAACCGGGACGCGCTGCGCCCGCTGCTGGTCGACCGGCTGACGCGGCGCGGGCGCGACGAGTGGTTCGCCGACCTCACCGCCGCCGGTGTGCCGTGCGCCCCGATCAACACCGTCGACGACGGCGTCGCGCTGGCCCGCGACCTCGGGCTCGACCCGGTGGTCACGGCGGGCGGTGTGCCCGGTGTCCGGCACCCGATCGGCTTCTCGCGGACCCCGCCACGGCACGACCTCGCGCCGCCGCGGCTCGACGAGCACGGCGACGAGATCCGCGCCTGGCTGGCCGAGTAGGGCGTGGGTCGACGTCCCTGGCCGGCCTGCGGCGGGCCCGGAACGACCGGCGGCGCGGGAGTCGCGGCGCGTCCGAACACCGGCCCCTGTCATCGGTTGGTCACTGCAAGTGTTGACAGGGGTCTATGGTGGGCGCAGGTAGGCGACCGGCACCACAGAGGAGGACCATCGTGCGCCGCATCATGACCACCATCGCGCTGCTCGGGCTGTCACTGTTCGTGCTGCTGGCGCCGACGCCGGCGAGCGCGGCGAGCACCGTCGACGTCACCTCCGCGACCCTGGTCGCCCGCGGCGTCGCAGTGGACGTCACGATCACCGTGGCGTGTCCCGCCGGCATGTCCGGCGGCGTCGAGCTGAGCCTCAGGCAGCGGTCGGGCAACGGCGTGGCGTACGGGTCCGGCTGGGCGCCGGTCGCCTGCACCGGCGAGCCCCAGGAGGTGACGGGGCGGGTCGCTGCCCAGGCGGACGGCGAGATCTTCCGTAACGGCGAGACGCTGGTCAACGTCGGCTTCGAACTGTGTGGCCAGGAGGGATGCGAGTACCCGCAGATCAACGACACGATCCGCGTCACCCACTGAGCGTGCCGGCAGCCGGCCCCGGGGCCGCCTCGCCGCGCCGGGCGGGCGTCAGGCCGTCCCGGAGGCGGCCCCGCCCGGGTGCGGCCAGACGGCGGGGATGCGTTCCAGCACCCCGCCGGCGAAGACGTCGCGCAGCCCGAGTGGCTTGAGATGCACGTAGCCGATGTGGCAGTCGCAGACCGCGACGCCGCACCGCCGGGGCTTCAGGGCGGCCCGCCACGATCCGTCGTACAGGTTGCCGATCGGGGCGGGGTCGAAGTGGCAGCGCCGCACCGTGCCGTCGCCGAGCACGGAGATGGCGGTCTCGCCCGCGTGGCAGGGCTGCCCGAGGGACAGGTGCGGGCGGACGCTCCAGCCGAACAGCGGGTCCAGCCGCGTCCAGGTGGCCTCCTCGTCGGCGTCGTAGCGCCGCCCCTCGGCGGCGTTGACCCACAGGTACACCTGCGCCGGCAGCGCCGCGCGCAGTGCCCGCGCCTCGTCGAGGTGTTCCGGCAGGCCGACCACCCCGACCGAGTACCGGACACCCAGCTCCGACAGGCGCGCACAGCGGGC
The DNA here is from genome assembly GCF_900090245.1 of Micromonospora halophytica. Classification (GTDB taxonomy): domain Bacteria; phylum Actinomycetota; class Actinomycetes; order Mycobacteriales; family Micromonosporaceae; genus Micromonospora; species Micromonospora halophytica. Next base: position 89,958 of record NZ_FMDN01000008.1, on the reverse strand, counting down.
CAGGAACCGCTGGCGGGTGACCTGCCCCGGGTGGTACGTCGTCCACAGCGCCGCCGCGCCCGGGTCGGCGTCGGCGAGCCAGTCCACCCGGGCGGCGAGGTTGGTCTGGATGACCACCCGCTCGACGTGCGGCAGGTGCGACAGCGACACCATCGCGTTCCGGTACCAGCTGCGGGTCAGCCCCTCACCCCACGGGGTGAACAGCACCGACAGCCGTACGTCGGTGGTCGCCGCCACCCACCGCGTGAACCGCGCCAGCGCGGCGCGGTCGGCGCGCAGCAGTTCCGGCGGGTCCTGCCGTTTGGCGAACGGGCAGTACGGGCAGTCGTAGTTGCAGCTCGCCAGCGGCCCGCGGTAGAGGATCGCCAGGTTCACCGCGGCACGTACCCGGTCATCGCGTCACGGACCTCGGCGGAGATCAGCCACGGGCCGACGGCGTCGGAGCGGGCCAGCCCGGCCGCGGTCAGCCGTAGCCCGCCGTCGGTCGCCCAGCCCCGGTCGACGAGCCGACCGAGCTGGGGGAAGTCGTCGGTGGGCCGGCTGCCGAAGCGGGCCCGGTAGGCGGCGGCGTCGACGCCGTCGGCACGCAGCAGCGACTTGAGCAGCCAGCGGCGGCGCTGCTCGGTGTCGTCGAGCCGGTAGCCGAACTCGGCGTACCGGAAGTCGTCGGCGGGCCGGGCCAGGTAGTCGTCGAGCACCGCCCGCACCTGGGAGACGCCGACCGCGTAGTCGAACGAGTGGTGCAGGGCGGTGGTGTAGGAGCGGGCCCCGCAGCCCAGACCCACCATGCCGTCGTCCTGGCAGCAGTAGTCCGGCCCGTCCGGGGTGGGGGCGTCGGCGCGGCGGAACTGCCGCATCGACTCCTGTCGGTACCCGGCCGCGCCGAGGACCTCCACGGCCTGCCGGTACAGGGCGAGCCGCTGCGCGTCCCAGTCGGCCCGGGCGTGCGCGCGCCGGCCCAGACCGGTCAGTGGACGGACGTACAGCGGGTACAGGTACAGCTCCTCGGGCCGCCAGGCCAGCGCCGCGTCGAGACTGGCCCGCCAGGTCCGCGCGGTCTGCCCGTCGATGCCGTAGATCAGGTCGATGTTGAGCACCGGGACCGCCGCGTCGCGGATCGCGCCGAGCGCCGCCTCCACCTCCGCCCGGCGCTGCGGGCGGCCGGCGGCGTGCGCCTCGACGTCGAGGAAGCTCTGCACGCCGATGCTCACCCGGGTCGTGCCGTGCGCGGCGAGCACCGCGAGCCGGTCCGGCGTCGCGGTGGCCGGCGAGGTCTCCACCGACAGGGGTACGCCCGGCAGCCGGGCCCCCACCGTGGTGGTGGCGATGTCGAACAGCTCGGTCAGCTCGTCGGCCGTCAGGTACGTCGGGGTACCACCGCCGAACGCCGCCCGGGCGTACCCGACGTCGCCGCCGAGGGCGTCGGTGACCTGCTCGGCCTGCCGGCGCAGCTGCCGCAGGTACGCGGTGACCTGCTCCTGCGGCGCGTGGGCGCGGGTGAACAGGTTGCAGAAGCCGCAGCGCATCTCGCAGAACGGCAGGTGCAGGTAGAGGAAGAGCGCGTCGCGCGCCTCGGCCCGCCACACGTCGGCGAGCAGCGGCCGGGGCCGCAGCGCCCGGTACGAGGTCTTGTGCGGGTACGCGTACAGGTACTGCTGGTACGGGGAGCCGTCGAGGCCCGTGTCGGTGCTGGTCACCATTCTCCCGGGTGCAGGGTGAAGTGGGCGTACGGGACGGTCCACACCACGTCGTGGCCGATCCGGTGGCCGGTGTGCCCGTCCTCGCCGTACGCGGTGCCGTGGTCGGAGCAGATGATCGTGAACACCGGTCGACTCCGGCCGGTGAGCAGGGCGAACAGCCGCCCGATCCGCCCGTCGACGTACTCCAGGGCGGCGGCGTGGCTGGCCCGGTCGTCGTGCTGCGCGCCGGGCAGGTGGTGCCGGTTCGGCTGATGCAGCGCGGCGACGTTGAGGAAGGTGAACAGCGGCTGCCGCGTCGGCACCCGGGGCAGCACCTCGGCCAGCCGGTCGAGCTGCGCGTCCAGGCAGGTGGGGGAGGTGACCCCGAACTCCGGCTCCCAGTGCGCCTCGGCGAACAGGCCCGGCAGCACCGACCCGAGCGGGCTGCGCCGGTTGAAGAAGCCCACCCCGCCCAGGCAGAGCGTGTGGTAGCCCTCCCTCGCCAGGGCGGTCGGCAGGTCCGGGGCGTCGAACACCCAGGTGTCGGCGCCGGAGGTCTCGCTGCCGGGGAACGCCGCCGCGTACAGCCGCTCGTGCCGGCCCGGCAGCGCCGGCGTGGGCAGGAAGCCGGCGAAGAAGGCGTGGTGCGCGGCGTAGGTGAAGCTGGCGGGGGAGTGCCGCCGCTCCCACCGGCCGCCCGGCAGGGCCCGCGCCAGCTGCGGCGTACGCCCCGCCGCGGCCAGCTCGGCGGCCACGTCGTGGCGCAGCGTGTCGAGGGTGACCAGGAGCAGGTCGTGGCTGCCGATCAGGCTCCGCACGCGACCACCTCCCGCCCCGACGCGCCGACGCTCGCCCGCCACCGGTCCCAGCGGCCGGTGAGCAGCGCGTGGACCTGCTCGGCGTAGGTGTCCCGCCCGTCGGACAGCACCCCGGGCAGCAGGTCACCGAAGGCGTTGACCTCGGCCACGGCGTGCCGGCGCCACCCGGCGAGGAACATCAGGTCGACGCCGACGTGCAGGCAGCCGGGGAAGCGCGCGGCGACCCGCTCGCAGGTCTCCATCGCCGCCGACCACGCCGCCGGTCCGGCCGCCGCGCGCAGCGCGACCAGATCACCACGCGCGTTGCCCAGGTGCAGGTTCGTCAGCGGCCCCCGGGCGGCACGGACCACCGCATGGGTGGGCCGGCCGGCGACGACCACCACCCGCACGTCGACGACCCGGTCGCCGAGGCCCGCCTTGGGCAGCCACCGCTCGACGTGCAGACCCTCCGGGGCGAGCCGGTCCACGACGGCCGCGACCTGTGCCTCGTCGTCGTAGCGGCGCAGCCGCAGCGAGTTGAACAGCCCGTCGGGCGTGGTCTCGATCGTGGTGACCGCCTGCACCCGCCGGGGGCCGACGGCGAGGGCGATCACCCCGGCGGCGGACGAGCCGTGCGCGGGTTTGACGAACACCCGGCCCCAGCCGGCCGCCGCCATCAGCGCCCGCAGCCGCGCGTACCCGTCGACCGGGGGCAGTGCCTCGGGCACCGGCACGCCGGCCGAGGCCAGCAGCGCGTGGCAGCGCCGCTTGTCGCAGAGCGCCGCCACCTCCTCCGGCGGGTTCAGCAGGGTCGCCCCGCCCGCGGCGACGCGGGTCATGCCGTCCACCAAGCCGGCGTACGCGTCGGCCAGCCCGATCAGCTCGCCGTGCCGGGCGGGGACGGCGGCCCGGCGCAGCAGCCGGTCCACCTCCGGGTCCTCCCCTGGCGAGTCCACCCGCACCAGCGCTCCCGACCGTGGTGGGGCCGCCCCGGTCAGCAGGTCCCGCCAGGGCAGCACCGTGGGTCGGGGCAGCCCGGCGGCCAGCGCCGCCCGGGTGAACAGCTCCACCCGGCGGTTGGCCGGGTTGCCGACGACGGTCAGTTCCATGTCACTCCGACACCGCCGTGTACCGGTAGCTCTCCCCGTCGTACTCGTCGGGCTCCTGCGGATCCGACACGTCCACCCGCACGCCGGACAGCGCGGCGGCCACCGACCCGGCCGCCTCCTCGGACAGGAAGTGGTGGTGCAGGTCCAGTTCGCGCAGGTGGGTCAACGGCTGCCCGGCGAGCAGGGCGGCCAGCCCCTCGTCGCCGAGGGTGCCCATGGACAGGTCCAGCCGCGCCAACCGCCGTACCACCGGCGCCGAGGCGAGCGCGGCGGCGAGGTCGTCGGCGATCTCCGCGTTGCGCAGCCCGAGCCGGCGCAGCGCCGGGAACCGCTCGCCGGCCAGCAGCGGCGCGAGGTCGGCGACGCCCGTGTCACCGCCGTAGTCGTCGATGCCGAGCCACAGCTCCAGGTCGGTCAGGGCGGGCAGGTCGGAGTCGAGCACCGCGGTGACGAACTCCCGGGACAGGCCGCCGCTCTGCACCGTCAGCTCGCGCAGCCGCGCGTGCCGCACGGGGGAGAAGTGGAAGTCCTCGCCGCCGCGTACCCGCAGCACCTCCAGCTGCGGGTACGCGTCGAGCAGCGGGCTGACGTCACCCACCCGCATCCAGGAGACCTCGCACTCCTCGCTGGTCATGTCCCCGAGGAACAGGGCGCGCAGCGCCGGCAGCCGGGACGCCGCCGCGCAGAGCTGGGCGATCGGGGCGATGTGGAAGGCCGCGTACCCCCAGGCGCCGACGACCAGCGACCGCACCGACGGCCCGGCGGCGGCGACGAACCGGTCGAAGGCGGCGGCGAACTCCGCCGACAGGTCGCCCTCCTTCGTGCCTGGCGGGTAGTCCCAGCAGGCGATCCGCCAGGTGACCTCACCGTCCACGGTGGGTAGCGGGCCGTCGGCGGGGACGTCGACCACCGGCCGGCCGGCGAAGGTGTGCGCGTGGGATCCGAATGTCATCGTCGCTCACTCCCCGACCGCGGTGAACCGATACTGCCGGCCGTCGTACTCGTCCGGGGTCTGCGGGTCGGACAGGTCGACGTCCACACCCGGCAGGGCCGCGACGAGCCGGTCCTGCCACTGCGGCGACAGGAAGTGGTGGTGCAGGTCGAGCCGGCGCAGGTGGGTCAGCGGCTGCCCGGACAGCAGCGCCTCGGCGCCGGTGTCGGTGAGCACCCCCATGGACAGGTCGAGCACCTCCAGCCGTCCGACGACCGGGGCGCCGGCCACCGCCGCCGCGACGGCGTCCTGGGTGTCGGCGTTGCAGACCGCCAGGTGCCGCAGCGCCGGCAGATTGTCACCGGCCAGGAGTGCGCCGAGGTCGTCCACGGTGGTGTCACCGCCGTAGTCGGAGCGGCCGAGCCACAGCTCCAGCCGCCGCACCGCGGGCAGGTCGCTCTCGCCGACCGCCCGCACCACCGTGCCCGGCAGCCCGCCGGACTCGACGTGCAACTCGCGCAGGCCGGTGTGCCTCACCGGCTCCAGCCGCAGGCCCTGCGCGCCGCGCACGTGCAGCACCTCCAGCGCCGGGTACGCCGCCAGCAGACCGGTGACGTCGCCGTGGGTGATCCAGGAGATCTCGCACTGCTCGCTGACCAGGTCGGCGAGGAAGAGCGCACGCAGCTCCGTCCACTCCCGCGCCGCCTCGACGAGCAGGTCCACCGGCAGCGGCCGCTCGTACGCCTCGCCCCACTCGCCGATCACCAGCGTTCGTACGGCGTCGGCCGGCACCTCGGCGCGCAGCGCCCGGACCAGATCGGCGAACTCCCCCGGGTCGGCGTCGAAGTCCTCGACCTCCAGCCGCCAGGCCACCGCCGACGGATCCGCCGGCAGGGTCATGCCCGGTGTGAACGGCAGCACCGGTGACCCGGCGAACGACGACAGGTGGGAAGCGATCACGGTGACCTCCGGTCCTACTGCGGCGACGGCGGCGAGACCGTAGCAGCCGCGCCCGACAGGAAGATCAGCAGTGGCGGGGCGGACCTGCTCAGGCGGTCGTCGCGGCCGTGCGCCGGGACAGCAGCGCGTGCAGTGCGACCAGCGGCGCCACTCCCACCGGGTACCAGGCCAGATCCACCGGATCGAACTGCACGCCCAGCGCCAGCCGGGCCGCCAGGCTGTGCGCCGACAACTGCGCCGGGATCCCGGTGAGCTGCGCGCACTCCACCGCCCAGCAGCACAGCGTCGCGATCGCCCCGGCCGGCAGCGGGGCCAGCGGGGGCCGGAGGAAGAGCACCGCTGCCCACACCATCGACGCGTACAGGGCGGTGCCGGAGTGCTGCCGCAGTGCCCCGTCGTCGAGGGCACGGATCGTCAGGGCCAGGCCGAGGAACACCGCCGCCGCGACCGGCATGAGCAGCCGTACCCGGCCCGGCGTGAGCGACATTCCCGGGATGCTAACCGCCGTGCGCCCGGCACGGCGTCCCGTCGCCGCCTGTCAGGCCGGCGGGTTCGGCCGGTCGGCCGGCAGGCGTGCCAGGCGTGCGCCCGAGGTCGGGGCGGTCAGCGGTCCGGGGAGGCCAGCGCGCCCTGGACGTACGCCATGTTCGCGGCGAGGACCGGGTCGACCAGGCGGCGGCCCAACTCCTCCTCGGTGGGCTCGGCCACCCGTTGGTGCACCCACCAGAGGTTGCCGAACGGGTCACGGAACCGGCTGACCCGGTCACCCCAGAAGAGCTCGGTCGGTTCGGTCACGACGGTGGCACCCCGGGCCACCGCCCGGCCCAGCACGTCGGCGTCGTCGGCGACGTACAGCCGCAGGAAGGTCGGGGTGGCCGGCCACTGTGGCTGGTCGAACAGCATGACGACGGAGTCGCCGACGCGGACCTCGGCGTGGCCGATGAGCCCGTCGACCTCCATCCGGCTCAACTCGACGGCGTCGAACACGTCGACGACGAAGTCGATGACCTTCGCGGTGCCACCTGGCGAGATGATCCACGGGGTGACGGTGTGGTAACCCTCGGGCGCGACGTCCATGGTCGACCTCCCTGGTCCTGCCGAGGCCCTGCGCCGCCGGCCACGACGACGGTAGGCGTCAATCAGGTCAGGTCGTGTCCTGGTTTCCGCTGTCGGTGCGACTTTCTCAGGCCCGAGCCGGCGGCGCCGGTCGCGCCCCCGCCATCAAGTTACCTGCAAGTAGCATCGACGGGTGGCCGTCTACGCGCTCGCCCAGATCTCCGTCCACGACCGCGACCGCTACGACCGCTACGCCGCGGCCTTCCTGCCGGTCCTCGCGAAGTACCGGGGCCGGCTGCTCGCCGCCGACGAGGCCCCGCAGGTCGTCGAGGGCACGTGGCCGTACGACAAGGTCGTTCTCATGGCCTTCGACAGCAGGGAGAGCTTCCAGGCGTGGGCCGACTCCCCGGAGTACCGGGAGATTTCCCGCGACCGGGTCGCCGCCACCGACGGCGTCGTGCTCCTGCTCGACGGGCTCCCCGGCCACCGGCCGTCGGGCGGGTCCGCCTGAACTCAGGCGACCCGGGGTGTCGGGACAGCCGGCAGCGCCACCCGTCGGGCCGTAGCTGACCCGCATCGTCCGCTCGTCGCCCCGGGTGTCGGTGAACAGGTCACCGAAGCCGGGCATCGGCAGCACCTCTCCCATCCATCAAGGATGCCCGACGGGCAGGGCTGGGAAAAGCCCGCTTCAGTCGGGCAGCCGGGGCATCTCCAGCCCGGGGTCACGGCCGAGCAGCGTGGCCCGGGTCAGCGCGGCGGAGCCGAACCGGTCGCGTACGGCGTCGACCGCCGCATCGAGCTCGGCGCCCGGATCCGGCGCGAACGGCAGTTCCGGCTGCACCGGGGCATCGTCGAGGTTGCCGACGGAGACGCCGATCAGGGTGACGCCCCGACGGTCGATCTCGGGCAGCGCCGCCCGCAGCAGCGCCCGGGCCGTGTCCAACAGGACGGCGGTCTGTGCGGTGGCCTTGCCGATGGTGTGCGAGCGGGTGGCCCGGGTGTAGTCGGCGAAGCGCAGCCGCAGCACCACGGTGCGCCCGGAGCGTCCGGCCGCGCGCATCCGGCGGGCCACCCGGTCGATGAGGCCGGACAGGATCGCGTCCAGGTCGGCCGGGGTCCTCGGACCGCCGCCCAGGGCGTGCTGCGCCCCCATCGAGGAGCGCCGCCGACCCACCTGCACCGCCCGGGGATCCCGGTTGTGGGCCAGCGCGTGCAGGTGCCGGCCGGCGCCGCCGCCGACCAGCGAGACCAGGGTCGCCTCGCCGAGGCGGGCGACCTGCCCGACGGTACGGATGCCGCGCTCGCGCAGCTTCGCCGCGGTGACCGGGCCGACACCCCACAGCCGCTCCACCGGCAGCGGGTGCAGGAAGTCCCGCTCACCGTCGGGCGGCACCAGCAGCAGTCCGTCCGGTTTGGCGACCCCGCTGGCCACCTTGGCGAGGAACTTCGTCCGGGCCACCCCGACGGTGATCGGCAGGCCGACCTGCTCGCTGACCTCCCCGCGCAGCCGTGCGGCGATCTCCAGCGGCGGACCGACCAGCCGGCGCAGACCACCCACGTCGAGGAACGCCTCGTCGATGGAGAGCCCCTCCACGAGCGGGGTGGTCCGCCGGAAGATGTCGAACACCGCCCGGCTCGCCGCCGTGTACGCGGCCATCCTCGGCGGTACGACCACCGCGTCCGGGCAGAGCCGGCGGGCCTGCCCGCCGCCCATCGCGCTGCGCACCCCGCGCGCCTTCGCCTCGTAGCTGCAGGCCAGCACCACGCCACCGCCGACGATGACCGGCCGGCCGCGCAGCCGGGGGTCGTCGCGCTGCTCGACCGACGCGTAGAACGCGTCCAGGTCGGCGTGCAGGATGCTGGCCTCGTTCGACACGAACACATGTTCGCATGGCTGGTCACCGTCGCCACGCTGACCTGCCCGGACGTGGGTCCTACCGGCTGCGGAACGGCTCCGCGGACACGAACTCGCCGCGGATCGCCGGCCGCCAGGCGGCCAGCGGGCGGGCCATGAAGTGCTGCGGCCCCCACGGGTCCGGCGGCGTCTCTTCGGTCGCCCGGGTAGCGTCCGGGTCGACGACGACGGGGGAGGCGCGGCGGTGCGGACGACGACGGTGGACGTGCCGGTGGGCGATGGCGTGGCGGACGCGTACCTGGTGCGGCCGGAGGGGGACGGACCGTTCCCGGCGGTGCTGGTCTTCATGGATGCGTTCGGGCTGCGCCCGCGCCTGGCCGAGATGGCCGGGCGACTCGCCGCCGACGGGCACCTGGTGCTGGTGCCGAACCTGTTCCACCGGGCCGGCCGGGCCCCGTTGGTGGACCTGTCCGGGCTCGGCGACCCGGCGCAGCACGGCCCGCTCTTCGCCCGACTCACCCCCATGATCTACGGGCTGACCCCGGGTCTGGTGGCTGCGGACACCGCCGCCTACCTGGACTTCCTGGCCGCCCGGCCCGACGTCGCCCCCGGCCCGGCGGTAATCGTCGGGTACTGCATGGGTGGCAGGAACGCGCTGCGCGCCATCGAGGCGCACCCCGACCGGCTGGCCGCGCTGGCGAGCTTCCACGCCGGGCGGCTCGTCACCGACGCCCCGGACAGCCCGCACCTCGGCGTCGGCGCGGTCACCGGCGAGCTGTACCTCGCCCACGCCGACAACGACCCGGCGATGACCGCCGACGACATCGCGACCCTGGAGAAGGCGCTCGACGCGGCGGGCGTGCGGTACCGCTCCGAGCGGTACGACGGCGCGCGCCACGGTTTCACCATGGCCGACACCCCGGTGTACGACGAGGTGGCCACCGAACGGCACTGGGCCGCCCTGTCCGACCTGCTCGCCCGCACCTTCGGCCGGTGACGGCCGCCCCGGGCCCGGCGCCTGGCCCGGCGGGCGCAGGATCCGACGTCGACGTTCCGGGAGCATCTGCGCGCGGTCGGCGGCGCGATCGAGGGAGTGAGCCTCAGCCGACGGCGGTGGCCGACGGGGGAGCGCTGCCGCCGCGCGGTGCCTCCCCGGTCATCAGCGCCACGATCTCGGCCCGGTCGGCGGCCGACGGCAGCCCCCACTCGGGGCGGTAGTCGTACACCTCCCGCAGTGGGGTGGACGAGGTGCGACCGTCGAGGATCTCGACGGCGTCGGTGTCGATCAGCCCGGGGTGCTCCACCCCGCACGCCTCGGCGACCTTCACCAGGTCCCGCCGCAGCGTACGGACGTAGTTGGCGGCGCGCACCGACTTCAGCGCCGGGTCCAGCCCTCGGGCCAGCCACGGGTTCTGGGTGGCGACGCCGGTGGGGCAGGTGTCGGTGTGGCACTTCTGCGCCTGGATGCAGCCGATCGCCAGCATCGCCTCCCGGCCCACGTTGACCATGTCGCAGCCGAGCGCGAACGCCACGACCGCGTTGTCCGGCAGGCCCAGCTTGCCGGCGCCCACGAACACCACGTCCTCGTGCAGCCCGCGCTCGGCGAAGGTCCGGTAGACGCGGGCGAAGCCCTGCTGGAACGGCAGCGACACCGAGTCGGTGAAGATCAGCGGCGCGGCCCCGGTGCCGCCCTCACCGCCGTCGACGGTCACGAAGTCCACCCCGCGCCCGGTGTCGCGCATCAGCGTGGTCAGCTCCTCCCAGAAGGCGAGGTCGCCGACGGCGGACTTGATGCCCACCGGCAGGCCGGTCTCGGCGGCGAGCAGTTCCACCCAGTCCAGCAGGCTGTCGCAGTCGGAGAACTCGGCGTGCCGGGACGGGCTGACGCAGTCCCTGCCCTCGGGGATGCCCCGGGTCGCCGCGATCTCCGCCGACACCTTCGCGGCGGGCAGCAGCCCGCCCAGGCTGGGTTTCGCGCCCTGGCTGAGCTTGACCTCCAGGGCCCGCACCGGCGCCCCGGCCACCAGGTCCTTGAGCCTGTCGAGGTCGAACCGGCCGCGGTCGTCCCGGCAGCCGAAGTACGCGGTGCCGAGCTGGAACACCAGGTCACCACCGTTTCGGTGGTACGGAGACAGCCCGCCTTCGCCGGTGTTCTGCAGGCAGCCCGCCAGCGCCGCGCCCTTGTTCAACGCGGTCACCGCGTTGCCCGACAGCGAGCCGAAGCTCATTCCGGAGAGGTTGACCACCGACTCCGGCCGGAACGCCCCGGCCCGGCCGCGCGCCCCGCCGAGCACCTTCGCCGCCGGCAGCCGTACGTCGTGGCCCGCGGTCGGGGTCGACGGCGGCACCGCCCGGCCGAACGTGCGGTGTTTGATGATCGGATAGCCGGGGGTGTGCTCGATGTCGTTGTCCGTGCCGAAGCCGAAGTAGTTGTTCTCCTGCTTGGCCGAGGCGTAGATCCAGCGCCGCTGGTCACGGGTGAAGGGCCGCTCCTCGTTGTTGCCCGCCACGATGTACTGCCGCAGCTCCGGCCCGATCGACTCCAACAGGTAGCGGGCCCGCCCGATGACCGGGAAGTTGCGCAGCAGCGCGTGGTCGCGCTGGAGGACGTCGCGGGCGGCGAGGCCCGCGAGAGCGGCGGCGACGACGGGTAGGGCTCGACCGGTCCACTTCATCCCGCCACACTTTCCGGTCCCGCCGTCGGTCAAACCGTGCGCTCAGCTCGATGCCTGGCTGATGTTGACCATCCACGGGGTGCCGAACCGGTCCTCGCACTGCCCGAACTCGTCGCCCCACATCTGCTTCTCCAGCGGCACGCTGACCACCCCTCCGGAGGAGAGCTGGTCCCACCAGCGGCGCAGCTCCTCGGCGTCGTCCCCGCTCAGGGAGATGGTGTTGGCGTTGCCGCGGCGCAGCTCCATCCCGGGCGGCATGTCCGAGGCCATCAGCAGGTGGCCGGCGGCGGTGCGCAGCATGCCGTGCATGATCTGGTCGGCGACGGTCGGGTCCGCCATGCCGAACTCGCGGAACGTGGTCAGCGACAGGTCCCCGCCGAACACCTGCTGGTAGAACTCCATCGCCGCACGGGCGTTGCCGGCGAAGTTCAGGTACGGGTTGAGCTGCGACGTCACGGCATCCTCCTCGAGGTCGACCAGCGCATCGTCGCACCGGGGGCGGTCCCGGCGGGGGCGTACACGCCGGTCACACCGGGACGAAGGCCCCCGCCGCCGCCGCGAGCGCCGCCGCCCGGGCCGCCCGCTGCGCGAGCGCCGCGTCCGCGCCGCTGCGCAGCAGGAGCAGCTCGTGGTAGACGGGCGCGGTCGCCGCGACCAGCAGGGCGCGCGCGTCGGTCCCGGCGGGCACCTCGCCCCGGGCCACCGCCCGGTGGACGACCACCGCGCAGCGGTCGTACCGGTCTGCCCAGAAGGCGCGCAGCGCCTCGGCGGCCGGCGGGGAGCGGAACGACGCGGCGATCAGCGCGCCGGTCAGTGGCGGGTCGCCGGTCAGTGCCTCGTGCACCTCGCGGTTGATCGCCACCAGGTCGCCGTCGAGGCTGCCGGTGTCGCGGGGCCGCCAGTCCTCGCCGGTGGCTTCGGCGAGCACGCCGGCGAGGAGCCCGCCGACGTCGCGCCAGCGCCGGTAGACGGTGGTGCGGTGCACCCCGGACCGGTCGGCGACGGCGTCGACGGTCAGCGCGTCGTAGCCCTGCTCGACCAGCAGGGCGGTGACCGCGTCGAGGACCCGGCGGCGTACCTGGGCGCTGCGTCCGCCGGGCCGCCGGACAGGGCCGGGCGATGGCGGATCGGGGATGCGGGTTGCCGGCGGCGACTCGTCCATGGCACGATCCTACAGCAACAGTTGTCGCGTTAAGGAGGCCGCCGATGCTCCGGTGAGGTGATCGTCCCGACGGCCGCGCCCTGCCGCGGTCGCCCCGACCACCGACCCGTGGAGATGTCGCATGCCCACCCAGATCAGCGTCCACGACCTGACCAAGGCGTACGGCAACCGCCGGCTGCTCGACACGGTGACCTGCGCGGTCGCGCCCGGCGAGCGGGCCGGTGTGGTCGGCGAGAACGGCTCCGGCAAGTCGACACTGCTGCGCCTGCTCGCCGGCCTCGACACCCCCGACGACGGCACGGTCACCGTCACCGCAGACGGCGGCGTCGGCCACCTCGCGCAGGACGCCCCGCTGCCGCCCCACCTGACCGTCGGTCAGGCCGTCGACGCCGCCCTGGCCGACCTGCGGGCCATGCGGGCCCGGCTACGCGAGCTGGAGCCGCTGCTCACGTCCGCCGATCCGCGCCTGCTCACCGAGTACGGCGACCTGGCGACCGCCTTCGAGCTGCGCGGCGGCTACGACGCCGACGCCCGGGTCGAGCGGGCCCTGCACGGCCTCGGCCTGGCCGGCGTCGACCGGGACCGCCGCCTCGGCGACCTCTCCGGCGGGGAGCAGGCCCGTCTGCACCTGGCCGCGGTGCTCGCCGCCGGCACCGAGGTGCTGCTGCTCGACGAGCCCACCAACCACCTCGACGACGCGGCGCTCGGCTGGCTGGAGGAGCACCTGCGCAGCCGGCGCGGCACCACCGTGGTCGTCTCCCACGACCGGGTCTTCCTGGAGCGGGTCGCCACCGTACTGATCGAGGTCGACGCCGACCGGCGCGCCCTCGTCCGGCACGGCGCCGGCTACGCCGGGTACCTCGCCGAGCGGGCCGCCGTCCGGCAACGCTGGGCCCAGGCGCACCGGGCCTGGCACGAGGAGGTCGAGCGGCTGCGCCGCACCGCGGCCACCACCGCCCGTCAGGTCGCGCCGGGCCGCCCGATGACCGACGGCAACAAGATGGCGTACGACCGGGCCGGCGGGCGGGTGCAGCAGTCCCTGGCCAGCCGGGTCCGCAACGCCGAGCAGCGGCTGCGCCGCCTGGAGGCCGACCCGGTGCCGCCCCCGCCGCAGCCGCTGCGGTTCACCCCGCCGCCGGCCCCGCCCGTGGACGGGATCGTGCTCGACGCCGTCGGTGTGGCCGTCGCCGGCCGGCTGCACCCGGTCGACCTGACCGTACGGGCGGGGCAGCGGCTGCTGCTCACCGGGCCCAACGGCGCCGGCAAGAGCACCCTGCTGCGGGTCCTCGCCGGGGAACTGCGCCCCGACACCGGCCAGGTGGCGCGGCGCGTTCCGGTCGGCCACCTGCCCCAGGACGTCCCCGCCGACCGTCCCGGGCAGTCGCTGCTGGCCGCGTACGCGCACGGCCGGGCCGGTGACGCCGAGCAGCACCGGGCCGCGCTGCTGTCGCTCGGGCTCTTCCCGCCCGACCTGCTCGACGTGCCCGTCGGCAGGCTCTCCACCGGGCAGCGGCAGCGCCTCGGCCTGGCCCGTCTGTTCACCGCCCCGGCCGGCGTCCTGCTGCTCGACGAGCCGACCAACCACCTCTCCCTCGGCCTGGTCGAGGAACTGGAAACCGCCCTGTGGGCGTACCCGGGCGCGGTGGTCGTGGTCAGCCACGACCGCCGGCTGCGCCGCCGCTGGCCGGGCACGACCCGGTCGTTGGCGGCGGGCCGCCTGCTCACCTCCGCACCGACCGCCTGACGGGAGTCCACATGCCACCCACCATCACCGAACTGCCCGTGGCCGGGCCCGACGCCGGCCCGTACGCGATCACCGTCGGCCCGGACGGCGCGCTGTGGTGCACCCTGGTCCACACCGGAGCGATCGCCCGGATCACCGCCGACGGGGACGTGCGCCGCCACGACCTGGACGACCCCCGCTGCGGCCCCGCTCTGCTCGCCACCGCCCCGGACGGCGCACTCTGGTTCACCCGGATGCGGGACCACCGCATCGGCCGGCTCGCCCTCGACGGCACGCTCACCTCGCACGCCGTGCCCGGCGCCGGCCCCTACGGCATCGCGGCCGGCCCGGACGGTGCGCTCTGGTTCACCGAGCTGGCCGCCGACCGGATCGGCCGGATCACCACCGACGGCGAGCTGACCCACGTCGACCTGCCGGTCACCGGCGGCATGCCGTCGATGATCGTCGCCGGACCGGACGACGCCTGCTGGTTCACCCTGAACCAGGCCCACGCGATCGGCCGGATCACCCCGGACGGGAAGGTCGACGTCCACCCGCTGCCCACCGCCGGGGCCGCGCCGGTCGGCATCACCCGCGCCGCCGACGGGGCGCTCTGGTTCGTCGAGATCGGTGCCGGCCAGGTCGGCCGGATCACCGTGGACGGTGCCGTCCGCGAGTACCCGCTGCCCGACCGGGCCGCCCGTCCGCACGCGATCGCCGCCGACCCGGCCGGCGGCTGCTGGTTGACGGAGTGGGGCGGCAACCGGGTCGGGCACGTCACCGCCGAGGGCGTCATCGAGGAGTACGCGCTGCCGACGCCGGCCTGCGAGCCGCACGGGATCGTGGTCGCGCCGGACGGCGACGTGTGGATCGCCCTGGAGACAGGGGCGGTGGCCCGCCTGACCCGGTGAGCCGGCGGACGGTGGTCATGCGGCGGTGGCGGGCCGGCAGGGCCCGCCACCGCCGTGGCCGTCCCTGCTCAGTGCTGGCGGAACGACTGGCGGACGATGCCGCCGACCAGGGCGCACCAGGTGCTGGTGCTGACCGTGCCGGTGCGCGGCAGCCCGTGCAGCTGCTGGAGGTCCTTCACGGCCTTCTTCGTGGCGTGGTCGTACTCGCCGGTGACGGTGACCTCGGCGTGGCCCTTCCAGTTGAGCATGAACTGCATCGCCTCCACCGGCAGGCCGGTGGCGTCGGAGTCCAGCTCGGGGGCGAGGGTCTCCCAGGTGGGGCCGGTGAGGGTGGCGTCGACGTCGACGGGGATGCCGTTGCGCGCCTGCCAGTCCTGCACCGCCGCGATCGTGGCGGCGTCGAAGGCGCTGTTCGGCGTGACGGCGTAACCCCGGTACGCCAGCAGGTACTGGGCGACCCGGACGGCGGGGGAGCCGACGAAACGCCACAGGTCGGGCCAGCGGCGGGCCGGCACGTCGGCGAGGTCGGTGCCGAGCTTGTCGAACACCCGCCGGCGCACGGTGGGGAAGAGGCGGTAGAACGTGGCGCCGGGGCAGAGGGTGGTCCGGAAGTCCCAGTGGCCGAAGATGTCGTGCGCGTGCAGCCCGTACTGCCGGCAGATGGTGGTGCAGAGGTCCACCAGGGAGTCCAGCAGCGCGTCCGGCGGGGTGTCGGTGACGTAGGTGCCCTCGTTCTCGATGCCGATGGAGCGGCCGTTCTCCCCGGGGCAGTGGGCGGAGACCATCTGCCGGTCGCCGGCGGCCAGCCGCTCCAGGCTGCCGTGGCGGCCTTCGAGGACGTAGCCGCCGCGGCTGATGGTGAA
The DNA here is from genome assembly GCF_900090245.1 of Micromonospora halophytica. GTDB lineage: Bacteria > Actinomycetota > Actinomycetes > Mycobacteriales > Micromonosporaceae > Micromonospora > Micromonospora halophytica. Next base: position 74,237 of record NZ_FMDN01000008.1, on the reverse strand, counting down.
GTGCTGGCCGGTGTCGGACCAGCGGTTGTTGTCCATGTGCAGGTTCTGGCAGTCGCGGGCCAGCTTGATCGCCTGCGCCTCGGAGTAGTCCGTGACGTTCGGGAACGCCATGTGATGGACGATGATCTTGTTGGTGGGGATCGCGCTGATCACCAGCGGGTCCGCCGGTGGGCGGGCGCCCCACTCGTCGCAGCTGATGATCCAGTCGAGGTCCGCGCCCGGGTCGGCCTGGGCGGCGGCCGGGAGGGCCAGTTCGGACCCGACGACCGCGACGGTGGCTGCGCCCAGACCGGCCCGCAGCAGGGTACGGCGGTCGAGTTCAGGGTGGTCGAAGTGCATGGCATCTCCTCGGCGGCCGACGGCGGCACTGGTGACGGATGTGAAAAGGAGCTCCATACTGCGCGCGTGACGTGGAGGATATTGCCAAAGGTGGCGTACGCGCTAGAGGTCCGCGTCGATCCGTTCGCCGTCCGGTCAACCCCGTCCGGTCAACCCCGTCCGGTCAGGCGTCCGCCCCGACCCGTCCCCGGTGCGGCATCCGCCAGCCGGCGGCGAACCGGTCGAAGGCGGCCAGCAGGTGCCGCCGGGTCTCCACGTTGCCCAGGTGGCCGGCCTGCTCGACCACGTGCAACCGCGCGCCCGGCCAGGCCCGGTGCAGCTCCCAGGCGGTCACCAGCGGGCTGCCCAGGTCGAGCCGGCCGTGGATCAGCACCCCGGGAATGTCGGCCAACCGGCCTGCTTCGCGGATCAGCTCACCCTCCGCCAGCCAGGCGCCGTGGGCGAAGTAGTGCGCGCAGATGCGTACCAGGGCAGTCCGGTCCGCCGACGGCCGGTCGCCGTACGGATTGCCCGCGCCCTCCGCCGACACCACCGCGTCCTCCCAGGCGCACCAGTCGAGGACCGCCCGGTCCCGCACCGCCGGGTCGGGGTGCTCCATCAGCCGGACGTACGCGGCGACGACGTCGCCGTCGGGGCCGACACCGCCCCCGGCGAGGAACCGGTCCCACTGCTGCGGGAAGAACCGGCCCACGCCCCGGTAGAGCCAGTCGATCTCGCTGCGGCGGGTGCTGGTGACCGCGGCGATGACGATCTCCGACACCCGCTCGGGGTGCCGTTCGGCGTACGCCAGGATCAGGGTGGAGCCCCATGACCCGCCGTACAGCAGCCAGTGCTCGACGCCCAGGTGCGTGCGGAGTCGTTCCATGTCGGCGATCAGGTGGTGGGTGGTGTTGTGCCCCATGTCGGTCGCCGGGTCGGCGGCGTGCGGGGTGCTGCGACCGCAGCCGCGCTGGTCGAAGAGGATCACCCGGTAGCGGGCCGGGTCGAAGTAGCGGCGGGCCCGGGTGCCGCACCCGGAGCCCGGTCCACCGTGGACGACCAGGGCGGGTTTGCCGGCCGGGTTGCCGCAGGCCTCCCAGTACACGTGGTTGCCGTCGCCGACGTCGAGCATGCCGTGGTCGTACGGCTCGATCGGCGGATACAGCTCGTCCATCGGCGACCCTCCCCGGGAGAAATGCAACAGCGCTATTATATTAGCGTACGTGCCCGACCCCACCTCCGGTCCCGCGCTGCTCGGCACCCGGCTGCGCCACCTGCTGGAGCTGCTCGACGGCGACGTGGCCGCCGTCTACGCCGACCTCGGCCTGCCCGGCTTCCGCCCCCGGTACACCCCGGTGGTGCGGGCGCTGGCCGACGCTGGGCCGCAATCCATCCGGGAGCTGGCCCAGGCCACCGGCGTGACCCACTCCGCCGCGAGCCAGACGGTGGCGCAGATGACGAAGGACGGACTCGTCACCCTCACCGCCGGCGCGGACGCCCGGCAGCGCATCGTGCGGCTCACGACGAAGGCCGAGTCGCTGCTGCCCGTCCTCGACGCCGAGTGGGCCGCCACCGCGGCCGCCGCCCGCCGCTTCGAGGCGGAGCTGTCGTACCCGCTGAGCCGGCTCGTCGACGAGGCCCTGGCGGCGCTGCGCCGCCGGTCGATGCGGCAGCGCATCGCCGACGTCGCGCTCCACCCGGCCGAGGACGACGCCGGCCCCGACCGACCTGGCGCTGCACATGTTGCGGCACACCTCCTGGCGGATCCAGGTCATCCGAAGTCCCCTGTCCGGAACCCATCGGCCACGACGGCTGTACGTACGTCGGAAAACAACCGTTGCGCCGATGGCCGGGTTGCGCCCGGGGGCGAGAATGATCAGCGTGGCCCTGATCCCTGACCACCTCCGGCAGACCGGGGGGACCGCCGCGTGACCACCGACTGGCAGCTCTCCGGTTACACACCCGTGCGGCAACTCGGCGCCGGCGCGTCCGGCCGCGTCCTGCTCGCCACTCACGACGCGAGCGGCGTACCCGTCGCCATCAAGTACCTCATCAGCTCCGTCGGCGACGACCCGTCGTTCCGCACGGCGTTCCGGGACGAGGCGCTGCTGCTCGTCGAGATCGACGATCCGCACATCTCCCGGCTCTACGAGTACGCCGAGTCGCCGCAGGGCGCGGCGATCGTGATGGAGCTGGTCAACGGCGTGTCGCTGCGGCAGATGCTGCGCGCCCACGGCGCCACCGAGCCGGAGGCGGCGCTCTGCGTGCTCAAGGGCTCGCTCGCCGGCCTCGCCGCCGCCCACGCCCGGGGCGTGGTGCACCGCGACTACAAACCCGAGAACGTGCTGGTCGACGTCGAAGGGCGCAGCAAGCTCGCCGACTTCGGCATCGCCGTGCCGATGGGCCGCGACGGCGGCGGCTCGGTCAGCGGCACCCCCCGGTACATGGCACCCGAGCAGTGGACGGGAGCGCCGGCCAGCCCGGCCTGCGACATCTACGCCGCCACCGCCACCTTCTACGAGTGCCTGACCGGCCGTCCGCCGTACGACGGCAAGGACCTGTTCACCCTGCGCGACCAGCACGCCCTGGCGCCCATCCCCACCGACCCGGCGCCGCCGCCCGTGCACCACCTGCTGCGGTACGGCATGGCCAAGAGCCCCGCCGAGCGGCCGCAACCCGCGTACGTCTTCCTCACCGAACTGGAGCAGACCGCCGCAGCGGCGTACGGGCCGGACTGGGAGGAGCGGGGCCTGCGCGAGCTGGCTCGGCGGGCCGCGCTGCTGGCCGCGCTCTTCCCGTTCCCCGACGGCGTCGGCGGCGCCACCAGCGTGGCGAGCACGAGTCTCGGCATCGGGCGGATGTTCCCGCGGCACGGTGGCGCCCGGGCCGCGCTGCTCGGCAGCGGCCTGGTAGCGGCCCTGCTGCTCGGCGGGGCCGGTCTCAGCTACGCCTCCCGGCACGCTCCGGCGTTGGCCCTCGCCGACGGTACGTCCGCGCCCCGCGCGTCGGCGGTCACCTCGTTCGCCCCGCCGAAGGACCCGGTGGCCGCACCGCCCATCACCGCCGTGTCGCCCAGCCCGACCCCGCCGCCGACCCCCACCCCGATCCCCTCCGAGGCCGGCCCCTCGCCCACCCGGACCCTGTCGGTGACGGCGACCCCCACCCGCTCCCGCCCGGCGACCACGACGCCGCCCCCGTCGCCCAGCACGAGCCCGCCCCCGCCGCCGGACGTCACCGCACCGTGGGTGGGCAAGCTGGACATCGCCCCCCGCTTCCTGGAGCCCGGCGGCTGTCCGTACGGCATCCAGGTCAGCACGGTCACCGCCGCCGCCTCCGACGACCGGACCGCAGGCGCCGACCTGCGGGTCTCCTTCCGGTACGTGTTGGCGGGCACCACCCACACGGTCCGGATGACCCATGTGGGCGGCGGCGCCTACCGGGGCACGTTGGGTGAGCTCGCGACCCCGAAGTCGAGCACGCGCATCCCGGTCGAGGTCATCGCCGTCGACGCCGCCGGCAACGCCTCGGCGCCGGCGGGCCCGGAGTACGTGTCGCTCTCCTCGTACTGCACTCCCGGCTAGGAGGCAAGGGTGCGACAGTTCCCGACCGGAGGTGGGCTCGGATGACCAGACCGGACGAGCAGGGCGAGCCCACCGTCCACCTGTCGGCGGGTGAGCCGACGGTGCACCTGTCGGCGGGGCCCGACGAGGGCACCGTCCACCTGGGCGCGGCCGACCGGACGGTGTCCTTCGGTGGTGTCGATCCGGCGGTGGGCCGGGACGCCACGCCGCCGTTTCCCGACGTCGACCGGACCGTGCACCTGGGCGCGGCCCACCCCACCGGGTACCCCCACCCCACCGACGAGACCGTGCACCTGCGCGGTGTGGACGAGACGGTCCACCTGCGCGGTGTGGACGAGACGGTCCACCTGCGCGGTGTGGACGAGACGGTCCACCTGCGCGGTGTGGACGAGACGGTCCACCTGCGCGGTGCGGACGAGACCGTGCACCTGCACGGTACGGACCGGACGGTCCACCTGCACGGCACCGGGACGCCGGGCGTGGGCGACGGCACGTGGGCAGCTGCCGACACGACGGCGCGGACCGGTGCGGCGTACCCCGACGTCACCGCCGCCCTGACCGCGCCGACGGCACACGGTGGGCGGGCCGGCGGTGCGACGGCCACCGGCCGGGGCGTACCCCCGGGCGGTGAGGTGCGTTTCGGTCCCGGCGTGCCCACGACGCCGCCGGCCGCGCCGGCCTGGCCCACGGCGGCGCCCCCGGCCCGCCGCCGGCCGCTGTGGCGACGGGTGGTCTCCGTGCTCTCCGCCCTGCTCACCGTCGCGCTGGTGGTCGTCGTCGGTTTCTGGCTGTGGCAGCGGCTCGACCCCTTGGAGATCACCGAGGTGAACGTCGCTGTGCCCCGGCCCGCCGGGGACAGCTGCGACGTGACCGTCGACGTCGTCGCCACCGTGCGCACCAACGGCCGGGCCGGAGTGATCGAGTACCAGTGGCTGCGCTCCGGCTCCACGCCCGGCGCGTTGCTCAGCGAGCGCGTCGGCTGGGGCCAGAAGACCGTCACCCTCACCCTCAAGTGGGCCTTCAGCGGCGTCGGCACCACCCGGGAGACCGCCACCGTCAACATCGTGGACCCCTCACCCCACCAGGCCCGCACCGAGGTGACCTACGCCTGCCGGGCGTCCTGACGGGCGTTTCCGCACGGGCGGGTTCGGGTAGGTCGGCAGCCGACCGATTCGACCGTGTGGAGGGTCCGTATGAGAGACAACGTCGGCGACGCGGTGGGTGACGCCTTCCGTGCGGTGATGCTCTTCCTACCCAAGGCGGTCGCCTTCGTGGCGATCCTCGTGGTGGGCTGGCTGATCGCCAAGGCCGTGCTGAAGATCGTGGACAAGGTGCTGGAGCGGGTCCACTTCGACAAGGCGGTCGAGCGCGGCGGTATCAAGACCGCCCTGGCCCGCTCGCGGTACGACGCCAGCGACATCGTCGCCAAGCTCGCCTACTACGGGGTCCTGCTGGTCACCCTCCAGCTCGCCTTCGGCATCTGGGGCCCCAACCCGATCTCCGACCTGCTCGCCGGGGTCGTCGCCTGGCTGCCGCGCGCGTTCGTCGCGATCGTCATCGTGGTGGTCGCCGCGGCCATCGCCACCGCGGTAAAGGACATCATCTCCAGCGCACTCGGTGGCCTCTCGTACGGCCGGGTGCTGGCCAACATCGCCTCGGTGTTCATCCTCGGCCTGGGCGTCATCGCCGCGCTCAACCAGATCGGCGTCGCCACCGCGGTGACCACCCCGGTGCTGATCGCGGTGCTCGCCACCGTCGGCGGCATCCTGGTCGTCGGCGTCGGCGGCGGGCTGGTCCGCCCGATGCAGAACCGCTGGGAGTCCTGGCTGACCCGCGCCGAGCAGGAGTCGCAGGTCATCGCCACCCACGCCCGGGCGTACCAGGCGGGCAAGCGGGACGTACAGGCGCACCTCGGCGCGTACCCGGCCTCCCGGGGCACCGACGACGCCGACGCGACCCAGGTGGTGCCGCGCACCGACGACGCCGACGCCACCCAGGTGGTGCCGCGCCACGACGGGTCCGACCTGACCCAGCCGGTCGCTCCGTACGCCGGCGCCGAGGCGACCCGGCCGGCGAGCCCGGTCGTCCCGCCGCAGGCGACGGCCACGCCCGACGAGCCGGCCCGCGACGACGTCGAGGCGACCGTGGTGATCCCACCGGCGGACGCCGACAAGTTCCGCCGCTGACCGTACGCCGGACGCCGGCGGGGACGGGGCCCACACGGGCTGCCGTCCCGCCGGCGTTTTCGGGTGTCCAGGGGACTTCGCCCGGCGCCGGCACGGGCTAGCATCGGCTCATGACCTGGCGATGTTGATCCGTCCCTGAGGGCCGCTGCCGCGGACCACCGGGCGACGCGTACGTCCCGCGTCCGTCCGGTCCCGTGGAAAGGCCCCGATGACCACCGTCCCCGCACGCGTGCCCGATCCCCGCGTCCGTCGCCTGGCCGGCACGCTCTACGCGTACGCCTTCCTGTGCGACTTCATCCTGCTCTATCCGCTCTACGCGCTGCTGTTCAGCGACACCGGCCTGTCCGTCGGGCAGATCTCGTCGCTCTTCATCATCTGGTCGGCGACCAGCATCCTGCTGGAGGTGCCCTCCGGCGCCTGGGCCGACGCGTTCTCCCGCCGCCTGCTGCTCTGCCTAGCACCGCTGCTGGCCGGCGCCGGCTACGCCCTGTGGGTGCTCGCCCCGTCGTACCCGGCGTTCGTCGTCGGCTTCGTCCTCTGGGGAGCCGGTGGCGCGCTCGGCTCCGGCGCGCTGGAGGCGCTGGTCTTCACCGAACTCGACCGCCTCGACGCCGCCGGTCGCTACGCCCGCACCATGGGTCGGGCGAAGACCGCCGGAGTGCTCGGGGCGCTCACCTCGATCGGCCTGGCCGGCCCGGTCCTGGCAGTCGGCGGCTACCCGGCCGTCGGGGCGGCCAGCGTGCTGGCCTGCCTGCTCGCCGCCGCCGTAGCGACCCGGCTGCCCGAGCACCGCGACACCGCGCCGCCGGACGTGGCCGGGGAGGACGGCGACGACCCGGGCTGGCTGGCGAGCCTGCGCGCCGGCCTGGCCGAGGCCCGGGCCGACCGGCGGGTGCGCGCCGCGCTGCTGCTGGTGCCGGCGGTCGCCACCGTCTGGGGTGCCCTCGACGAGTACACGCCGCTGCTGGCCCGGGACACCGGCGTCGCCCAGTCGACCGTGCCGCTGCTGCTCCTGCTCACCTGGCTGGGGGTGACCCTGGGCGGCCTGCTGACCGCCCCGGCCGAACGGTTGAGCACCCGCGGCTACGCCGGCCTGCTGGTCGTCGCCGCGGTGACGCTCGCGGTCGGGGCGGGGCTGCGGCAGCCGGCGGGATTCGTGCTGCTCGGTGTCGCCTTCTGCGCATTCCAGATTGCCACCGTGCTGGCCGACGCCCGGCTCCAGACCCGGATCGCCGGCCCGAGCCGGGCCACCGTCACCTCCGCCGCCGGGATGGCCACCGACCTCGCCATCATCGCCGTCTACGGCGGGTACGGCCTGCTCGCCGGGGCCGGCGGCAACGCGCTCGCCTTCGTGGCGGCGGCCGTGCCGTACCTGATCGTCGCGATCTGGCTGCTGACCTCCCGGGACGCGCGCCGGCCGGGGCGGTCCGTGGCGGTGACCGTCCGGCCCGGGTCGGCCCGGTGACGGTTGACGCCTCGACCGGGGGCCGGGGACGGCGGGCGCTCTTCTCGGGGGCTGCCCGGTGACGGTGGCCGGCCGGCCCGGCGACGGAGCCGTTCCGGTGGGCTGTCGGGTCGACCAGCTCAGTCGGGCAGGGCGTCGAGGTAGACCCAGCGGCCGTCCTCGCGGACGAAGCGGCTGCGCTCGTCGAGCGTCCCCGGGCGGCCCGACTCCCGGTAGTGGGCCCGGAACGTGACCGTGCCCTCGCTGTCGAACAGGCTGCCCCGTTCGGTGTCCACGATTTCCAGACGGGTCCACTGCTGCGCCGGGTCGAGCCGCAGCCGGGCCGGCCGGGTCGAGGAGTGCCAACTGCGCAGCAGGTAGTCCGCGTCACCCACGGCGAACGCGGTGTACCGGGACCGCATCAGCGACTCCGCCGTACCGGCCGTGCCCTCGCCGCGGTGCACCGGGCCGCAGCAGTCGGCGTACGGCAGGCCGGAGCCGCACGGACACGGCCGGCTGGGGTCGTCGGGCCGATGGGTTGGACGTCTCGCCACGGCCCCATCCTGCCGCACCCACCACCGCCGGACCGCGCGGGTACGACGAAGGGCCGGCCCCGTGGTGGGGTCGGCCCTTGTCGTGGTGGGTCAGTGGGAGTAGCCGCGGGTGGCGATCCAGTCGGCGAGGGTGTCGATGTCCATCTCGTAGCTGGCGGTGGCCGGGT